>NZ_JBIWDJ010000027.1:0-1008 GCF_044761955.1 Peribacillus sp. NPDC097225 | reverse complement strand
ACTTCCGAAGTACAAGGACGGCGGCGAGATCCGCCCGGCCTGGGAGTCACAGCTCGAAAACGGTCACCGTGCAGCGAAGATGCGCAACGGCAATCCGTACACGTGGGGCTTCGAGGATTGCTCGGGCTATATGTCCGCGATTGCCGACGCTATCATCAATGGCGGCGACGGCAAGTGGTCATGGGCAACAGGGTCCTTCCCTGGCGGCCAGCCATGGGTACCCGGCCTTGGTCAGGGCTTCTCAGTAGGTGTTCATGACAATCCGGGTGGACCGGGTGGTGGACACACTGCCGGAACACTGACCGGCGTCGGACCGTACTCGACGACCAATGTCGAATCTGGTGGCGGACATGGGTATGTCGCCTATGGCGGACCAGCTGCTGGTGCCGACAGTGGTCAATTCGTCGGAGTCAACCCGGGGCAGTACCACCTTGCTATCGGTGCGGACGGCGCCTTTGAGTCAGGCGGCGGAGGGGGTGGACCGAGTCCGCAGCAGAAGCAGGATTTCCTGCAGCGCAAGATTGCGGAGATTTTCGACAAGGGCCTCAATCCGATCAAGGATTCGATCGCTGGTGCGATTGGTTCGCCGCCTCCTGAAGTTCTCGGCATTCCGCCGAAGTTCCTGGATAAGGGACGGGACATGGTCTCGGGCTACCTGGCGGAAAAGGTGCTCGGCCTCGGCGAACTGCTGTCGAGCGCATGGGACAAGGCGAAGGATCTCGGCAGCAAGCTGACGTTCGGGCTTTTCGACCAGGGCGGCCTAGCAAGTGGCACCGGCTTCATGCCGAAGAATGTGATCGCTCCCGAGCGGGTACTGTCGCCGGCCGAAACGAAGGCGTGGGAACTGCTAGTTCCGCATCTCGTTTCGCTGGCACCGGCGCTCGAACACTTCGAGAGCGTTGTCACCTCGCCAGCGTTCACCAGTGCGGCGAACTTGGTTCAGGACGGGCAGTTCACTCCCGCACTGCGAGATTCGTTTGGCGTCGAAGAGGACTCACCGATCGTCAA
>NZ_JBIWDJ010000026.1:0-1013 GCF_044761955.1 Peribacillus sp. NPDC097225 | reverse complement strand
ATCCTCGGTGTCCACTGCAATATAATTGCATTAGATGCATCAGTTTGTCGAGGTTCGTTCGTTCTTCGATTGCCGAAAATGGCCGTTCTGCGCCCGTCCAGAGCTGCAATCGGTCCCCAATCCGGTCTCGTCTGCGGGTCTCGCTGGCCTCGGAAACTACACTGGAACCTGTTGGAAACCGGCTATACTCGCCTGAGCAGGCCTTCCGTGCTGTGTTGCATCGGATCGAAAAATTCGCAGTTCGTCCTGCACCCATTCCGAGACGGCAACTCCCGCACACAACGAGTCTTCTTCGACGAACTCCTCAAATCCTCCGGCTGGACCATCGACTGGCAAAAAGTCCACGCCTCCGCAGTACAAGCAGCCCGCTACGTCGCCATGGAAGCACCCCACACACCACTTCGCGACGTCCTCGCGGTCGGCGTACACCGCAACAACACCGAACCACCCACCCTCGCCAGCACCCAAGGCAACGTCATCCACCTCGAGGTGGCCGAGCACCACAAAGCGATGATCGAGCATCTACGCAGCGGAAACCGCGAACCGTACAACCCCAACGAACTCAGCGACCTCATGCGCAGCCGACTACTCGACTACCCGTCACAGCCACCGACGGGTTCACGGGAATCAGGGACGACCGAGCCGGAAACCTCGCGGACCCAGACACCGAAACGCGCCCACGACCTCGGCCGCGACTGAAACTCCAAACAAAAGCGGATTGACCAGCACAAATGCGGCCCGTGAATTGCTCCTACTGAAACTTTTCGGCGGGATCACTCAACAGCCGAGCAAGAGCCCGAACCGTTTTCGGGTCAGTCATATCGCCGCCCCGCGCGCAACCGATCCTCGCACCGGACGCCGCCTCCGCAGCCTGCAACTCCCGATATGCCTCAACAAGCTCAGCACTGGGATTCGCCATCAGCTCCGCTTGACGCTTCTGCTCAGCGTCGCGAGCAACGCGTATCCGCGCCGAAAACTGCTCCTCGCGCCAGATTCCGAAACGGCGACGTTTC
>NZ_JBIWDJ010000025.1:0-1089 GCF_044761955.1 Peribacillus sp. NPDC097225 | reverse complement strand
CGCTTCAGTGCGTCCCAGTGCTGACGTGCCGAGAGCCGAAAGGTGTTGCGGATCAGGTGCACCACACAGGTCTGGACCGTGGTGGCCGGCCACACATGCTCGACAACCTCCGGCAGGCCCTTGAGACCGTCGCAGACGAGAAAGAAAACGTCTTTGGTGCCACGGTTACGGATGTCAGTGAGCACGCTCATCCAGAACTTGGCGCCCTCGCCGCCCGTGCCGGCCCACAAACCAAGCACGTCGCGGCGCCCGTCCAGGCTCACCCCGATGGCCGCGTAGATCGGCCTGTTCGCGACCTGGCCGTCGCGGATCTTGACCACGATGGCATCGATGAAGATCGCGGCGTACACCTCATCGAGCGGACGTGCAGACCAATCCTGCATCTCCTCGATCACCTTGTCGGTGATCCGAGAAATCGTCTCCTTCGAGACCGATGCACCGTAGATTTCAGCGAAGTGCGCGCTGATCTCCCCAGTCGTTAACCCTTTGGCGTACAACGATAAAACGATCTCATCAACGCCGTTGAGCCGACGCTGCCGCTTCTTGACGATCTGCGGTTCGAACGTCCCTTCGCGGTCTCGGGGGACTTCGATCGGGACCTGCCCGGTCGACTCGGTCAGTACCGTCTTCGACCGAGTGCCGTTGCGGATATTTGTTGATGCCCGATCCGGGTTGGCCTGGTTCTTGTCGTGCCCGAGATGCTCGGTCATCTCCTCGTTCAATGCCGTTTCCAGGACCGTCTTGGTGAACTGCTTGAGCAGCCCATCCGGGCCCGTCAGCGACAGGCCCTGCTCTCTCGCCAAGCGCACGAGCTCCGCTGCCGCCGCCTCCTCGGCCGACGGTGGTGTCGACTTCTTCTTCGTCACATCATCCAGTGTCGTCATCACGGCACCCTTCTCGCCGGGCATTCACCCAGCGTGTCGGGCCGAAACACCGTTTAAGAAACACTCCCCGATCCTGTCGGGGAGACAGATGCGGGATGGCCGGGGGCGACGAGTGTTTGCGGGGCGAGGGAATTTCCGGGGGCGAATTTTCCGCAGTTACTCGGGGCGGGTGCGCCGTTGAACCGGTCGACGAGCCACTGCAGAG
>NZ_JBIWDJ010000024.1:496-1229 GCF_044761955.1 Peribacillus sp. NPDC097225 | reverse complement strand
GTCCGCAATCCGGAGATCGTGGAGGTGGCACGGCATTACGGCACGACGCTGCGGACGTGTTTACCTGCTGATCCGGAGTCGAAGGGAGGAAGTGAGGCGACGGTGCGGATCGCCAAAGCCGACCTGTTGCCGAAGGAGGTGAACCTGCGCGAGCAGTATCACTCTTTCGGTGAGCTCGAGTCGGCTTGCCGGCAGTTCTGCACCGACGTCAACACCCGCGTCCACAGCTCTACTCGGCGGCGGCCGGTCGAGCGGCTGGCCGAAGAGTTGCAGCGGCTGCATCCGCTGCCGAAATCTCCGTTCACCGCGGTGTTCGGCACTACCCGGCGGGTGAACTGGGAGTCGACGATCTCGGTGGAAGGGGTGCGGTATTCGGTGCCGCACACGTTGATCGACACTCGGGTCTGGGCCCGCTTCCATGGTGAGGAGCTGATCGTGACCGCCGTCGACAATGATGGCGGTGCAGTCGAAGTCGCGCGGCACCGCCGCGGCCAACCCGGTTCACCGGTCCTCGACAACGACCACTACCCACCCCGCCCAGACCGCGACGCCGCCGACCGGGTGCCCAAGCCTCGTACCGCCGCCGAGCTCGCCTTCCTACAGTTGGGCCAGGGTGCCAACAGCTGGCTGGTCGAGGCTGCCGCCGCGGGAGCGCGCCGCATCAGGGCGAAGATGGCCGAGGCCGTGGACCTTTCGAAGCTGCACTCCCCGGGCGCAGTCGACAGAGCGTTGG
>NZ_JBIWDJ010000024.1:0-486 GCF_044761955.1 Peribacillus sp. NPDC097225 | reverse complement strand
GTTGGGGACGGCGGCGATGACCGGCCGGTTCGCCGATCGGGACCTGATCTCGATCCTCGACTACCAAGTCACCCACGAACACGCTGATCCGGTCCGTCGCAGCGAGAACCACACTCTGCAACCGGGCACCGCCGCCTGGTCCACCTTCGGCCAGACACCAGCGCCGGCCAGCCCAGCCACTACTGACGATGAAAGCGATGACGCCTGATGAGCACCCCTTTGCGCACTGTTACCAGCGCTAACGGCGACCCGTTGGCCGAGGCGATCGACCTGACTAAACGCCTGAAACTGCCCCATATCCGCAGGTCCTTGAGCGATATCATCCCGACCGCGAAAGCCCAACGCTGGGACCCCGCCGAAGTCGTGCGGGTTCTCCTCGCTGAGGAAGCCGCCGGCCGGGACCGGGCGAACCTGCACACTCGCCGCAAACGCGCGGGTTTCCCTACCGGCAAGACCTTCGGCGACTGGGACGAAACGAAATCGTCG
>NZ_JBIWDJ010000023.1:0-1469 GCF_044761955.1 Peribacillus sp. NPDC097225 | reverse complement strand
TAAAATGTACCCTATAGAGTAGACACTTTAAAAAAGTCTCTCTATAGGGTACTTTTATTTGTATAAAGAAAAGATAGGATTGGAGATACATCACAATGAGCATAAAGACTTTTACAGAAAAAGAAATGAAGTCCTTATTAAAGAATCCTAATGTTAAGGCTGTTAGCCCCAAGGGGATTACATATACAGATGATTTTAAGCGATACTTTATTGCTCAAAATCAGGCAGGTAAGTTACCAAGAGATATCTTTGAAGATAGTGGTTTTGATATAGAGGTTGTTGGTATGTATCGCGTGCAGGCAGCCGGTAAAAGGTGGCGTTCAGCCTATCGAAAGAATGGCTTAGAAGGTTTAAATGATACTCGCAAAGGAAATTCAGGACGTCCACGTGAAAGAGATCTATCTATAGAAGAAAAATATGCTCGGCTAAAAGCTCAAGTTAACCTATTGAAGGCAGAGAATGAGTTGCTAAAAAAGATCGATTTAGCCGAAAGGAGGCTAATGAGAAAGAAATAACCCTGTCAGCCGAACAAAAGTATGTATTAATTCGGTCCATCATTACTAAATATAAACTTAAAAATAAGGTTCAATACTTATGTAATGTCTCTCAGATATCCCGTTCGGGATATTATAATTACTTTCATTCATCCTCCCAAAAGCGTAGACAGGAGCGAGAGGAAAGGGACGAGCAGTTAAGGGGAATTATTATGAAGGCCTATCAATTTAAAAAACGTAAAAAAGGGGCTCGCCAAATTAAAATGACATTGGCAGGTCAATTTAAAATTGTCTTCAACTTGAAACGTATACGTAGAATTATGAAGAAGTATGAGATTGTCTGCCCTATAAGAAAAGCAAATCCCTATCGGAGAATGTTGAAAGCAACTCAAGAACATAGAGTCATGCCAAACCTCTTAAAGCGTCAATTTAAGCAAGAGGTTCCTGGAAAAGTACTCCTGACCGATATCACTTATTTATTTTACGGAAGGGGCCAGAAAGCCTATTTGTCTACCATAAAAGATGGCTCGACTAATGAAATCTTGGCCTACCAAGTATCAGACCGCATGACCATGGATTTAGCTACAGAAACCCTTCTAAAACTAAAGAAAAATCGAAGATTTAAAAAGAGAGAAGGCGCATTAATACACTCGGATCAAGGTATCCACTACACACACCCATACTTTCAAAAGTTAGTGAAGAAACTAGGATTACAACAATCTATGTCTAGACGAGGGAACTGTTGGGATAACGCTCCCCAAGAATCCTTCTTTGGTCACTTTAAAGATGAAGCTAACATTAAATCTTGTGAAACAATTGAAGAGTTAAAAAAAGAAATCAAAAATTATATGATTTACTATAACAACTATAGACACCAATGGAACCTAAAAAAGATGACCCCTGTTCAATACAGAGATCATCTTTTAAAAATTGCTTAGGCTTTTTTAAAATGTCCTTTACACAGGGTACACTTTA
>NZ_JBIWDJ010000022.1:0-1597 GCF_044761955.1 Peribacillus sp. NPDC097225 | reverse complement strand
TAGTGTGTGCTCACTCAAAATTTACGTTGGCGCTTTGTTTTGTTCAGTTTTCAAAGAGCAATTTATCTCGTTGTTCGTTAGAACAACTTGTTAATCCATCATAACACACTATCGATTAGTTGTCAACTTCTACGAAGTTTTTAACTTATTTTTAATCGCTGTGTTTTTCAGCGACCATTTCATCTTATCACTTTCATTATAAGAAGTCAATAGTTTTTACTGTTTATTTCTTCAAGCAATCTGCCAGAAGTTGATGAAATTTTTGTTTGACTGACTTGGTGCTTATTTATATTAATCCTTTTTGTCATCAAAGTCAATGTATTTTCGTTTTTTTCTTTTATGACCATATCCGTTAATTAATATCCACAATTGCGCAGCCTGAGTTGGATCCTATCATTACTCTTCTCATTATAAAATTAATGATACAAATTAAAGCATGGACTATTAATTATCGACCATTCCTTCTATTATTAGGAATGAGGGTAAATCAATTGATCAGTTTTCCAAATATTTAAATAATATTTTTACATTTCTACCAACATGTACTATAATGAAATTATTTTTAAAAATCGAAAACTACTTTAAATCATTGTAATCTAGCGGGGAGAGGAATTCATAAGTGGTTAATAAAGATACATCTTTGAGGTTGCAAAGTATCGTTTTTATTGGTTTTATGGGAGTAGGTAAAACTACAATAGGCCAAAAAGTCGCTAAAAAACTATATAGGGACTTTATTGATATAGACCAAGAAATCGAAAAAGAATTTAATATGCCCACGACTGAAATATTCAAGAGGTTCGGGGAAAAGACTTTTCGTGAAAAAGAAAAGGAAGTAATTGAACGGTTCAGCCAGCAAAAATTAAAAATACTTTCTTTAGGAGGCGGGGCCTTTTTACAAGAGGATATAAGAGATATATGCCTCTCCAATTGCATAGTATTTTACCTTGATTTATCTTGGGACTATTGGAAAGAAAGAATTAGCTTACTTATTGATAGTAGACCGGTCTTGCAAAGTAAAAGCCTAGAAGAAATTGAAGACCTTTTTAAAACCAGACAAGAAGTTTATTCCTATCATCATTCAAAAGTGAACACAAATAACTTGGATGTTGATGAAGTAGCAGATTTCATAGTAGATTCTTTAAAAGTTGCTTGGGAGATTCACGAACCACTTTAATACTTAAAAAGATGATTGGCTCAGTCTAGCCAATCATCTTTTTTATTGTTGAATAAAAATGATTCACAAATGAGATCACAGCTTTTCACGATGATTAGGAAAGAAGAGACCATTTTAAATGGATGATGGTTTAGGAGCCATTTCTGAATGCTAACTCTCCAGGAAAAATCAACGGATATCCCACCGCATTCCCATACCATTTATAAAAACAAGCCAATAAGTTATTAGAAAATATATAAAGAAAACGAATTAGCCATGTATTCTCCGCGATTTCGAGACCTTACGGTCTTCTTCTACTGTCTGGCTGAGAAGGTAAAAGGATTTACTAAAAACAAAAAAAGACCAGCCTAATGGCTGACCTTCGAAATGGCTTGGCGGCGTCCTACTCTCACAGGGGGAAACCCCCAACTACCATCGGCGCTG
>NZ_JBIWDJ010000021.1:0-1705 GCF_044761955.1 Peribacillus sp. NPDC097225 | reverse complement strand
TGCCCTCGCACCCGAGAAGGCCGGCGGGCAGCAGTAATCCTCACACGAACCAAGCACGAGCCGAACCGTCAAAACCGACGCGGTACCGCCCTGTGTCCGCAGCCTTTCCCTCCATTCGAGCCAACCCATCGGCAGGGTCCCGATGCGCCGCCGTTCCTTTGGCCGTGGGATCGGCGGCGAGAGCGCTCAAATACAACAGAATTGGCTCGGAAACCCCCGTGGGTCAACACATAATCATCAGCCATGTCTTCTGCCCGCCGTGGTGCGGAAGAGTTCCACGACCACCACGTATACCCCAACAGCGATGCCGCAGCGAGTAGTTTACAGCCCACCAGGACTGCGAGGCCTGCGTCCGGGGACTGTTTCGTAATCGGTGTTTTGGCCCGAGACGCTGAGTGAATGCTCGGCGAGGAGGTGCCGAGATGACGACACTGGAGAATGTGACGAAGAAGAGGGCCGAGCCCTCCGCGGAAGCTGCGGCGGCCGCGGAGTTGGTGCGCCTGGCCAAGGAGCAGGGCCTGTCGCTGACCGGGCCGGACGGTTTGCTCAAGCAGTTCACTAAAACCGTTCTGGAAACCGCACTGAACGAGGAGATGACCGAGCACCTCGGGCACGACAAGAACCAAGCTCCGGCCGATCGGGAGTCTACGAATATTCGCAACGGGACTCGGTCGAAAACGGTGTTGACCGAGGCCAGTGGGCATGTCCCGATCGAGGTCCCTCGTGATCGGGAAGGGACGTTCGAGCCGCAGATCGTCAAGAAACGCCAACGTCGATTGAACGGGGTCGATGAGATCGTGTTGTCGTTGTACGCCAAAGGATTAACGACTGGTGAAATCAGTTCGCATTTCGCTGAAATCTACGGGGCCTCGGTCTCGAAGGAGACCATCTCGCGGATCACCGACAAGGTCCTCGAGGAGATGCAGGACTGGTCTGCCCGTCCGCTCGACGAGGTGTACGCGGCAGTTTTCGTCGATGCGATCGTCGTCAAAGTTCGAGACGGGCAGGTCGCAAACCGGCCGATCTACGCGGCGATCGGCGTCAGTCTCGACGGACGGCGCGACGTGCTCGGATTGTGGGCCGGCACCGGCGGTGAGGGCGCCAAATTCTGGATGTCCGTGCTGACGGACATTCGCAATCGCGGCACTCGGGATGTGTTCTTCCTGGTCTGCGACGGATTGAAAGGCCTGCCGGAAGTCGTCGAGAACGTATGGCCGGCCACGACGGTACAAACGTGCGTCGTGCATTTGATCCGCAACACCTTTCGGCTCTCGGGACGTCAACACTGGGACGCACTCAAACACGATCTCAGACCGATCTACACGGCACCGACCGAGGCTGCCGCTCACGCGGGGCTGGACGATCTCGCCGAGCACTGGGGTGAGAGGTATCCGGCGATCATCCGATTGTGGACCAACGCTTGGCAGGAGTTCATTCCGTTCCTCGATTACGACACAGAGATACGGCGAGTGCTCTGCTCTACCAACGCGATTGAGTCCCTCAATGCCCGCTATCGGAGGGCGGTGAAAGCTCGTGGCCATTTCCCTACCGAGGCGGCTGCGCTGAAGTGTCTGTATTTGGTGACACGTTCGCTCGACCCGACAGGCAAGGGCCAGGCACGATGGATAACGAGGTGGAAGCCCGCTCTGAACGCGTTTGCGATCACGTTCGCCGATCGTTGGCCGGGATCGGAAACTTACTGATG
>NZ_JBIWDJ010000020.1:0-1728 GCF_044761955.1 Peribacillus sp. NPDC097225 | reverse complement strand
CGAAACGAAATCGTCGATTCCCCGCGCCACCCAGGACGCGCTCCGCACCCTGGAGTGGGTCGGGCGGCGTGAATGTTTCTGCGTCTGTGGGCCTTCGGGAACTGGCAAGTCTCACTTCACCGAGGCACTCGGGCAGGCCGCAGTCGAAGCTGGGCTGGCGGTGTCTTGGTTCACCATCGAAGACCTCGGTGCCCTGGTCCGCCGGCACCGTGCCGACGACTCCATCGCCCGAGCCCTGACGAGGATCATCCGCTCCGACCTGATCATCGTCGACGACATCGGTCTGCTCCCGGTCTCTGAAGACGCCGCCGAAGGATTCTATCGCCTCGTCGACGCTGCCTACGAACGCCGAGCGATTGCCGTCTCGAGCAACCTGCACCCCTCCGGCTTCGACGAGATCATGCCCAAAACATTGGCCACCGCCACCGTTGACCGGCTCCTGCACCATGCGCACGTCGTCGTCACCGACGGCGACTCCTTCCGCCTCACCGAAGCCACCACCGGCAAGGGGGTGAAGCCCTTCAGCTAACCCAAATCAGAAAGCGGGTGGGGAAAAACAACTGGCCGCCACCGGGGAGAACCCGTGGCCACCAGCGGGGAGAACTACTGGCCGCCTACGGGGAGAACTTCGTGGCCATTGACATCCAGGGTTGCGGTAGATCTTGCGGTGATGCCATGCTGCCTCGACCAACAACCGACGTGCATGACCGTTGCCGGTCTTGGTGATCGAACCCTGTGATCGTGATGTCCCCGAAGAGTATTCACTCGGCACCAGGCCGACATAGGAACCGATGGTGCTCCCCGTAAATCGCTGCCAGTCGCCGATCTCGACCGCCAACCCGAACCCGGTCAAAGTAGAGATTCCGCGTAAACATCCCAAACGGTGCACCATCGGCGTGTAGGGACTGTTCTCCGCCATCTCCTCGATCGCCGTATCCAGTCGGTCACGGCGGCTTCGGGTGAGCAGCATCGCTTCATAGTTCGAGTCGAACGTGGCCTGCAACGCCGACTGCTCGAACCTCTGACTTCGTAGCCACACATCATGCGCACCAGTCCACGCCGCACCACCAGAATAGACAATGCCCTGCCGCAGAAGAAGTTTCGACAAGCGATGTCGGCATCGCATCAGATCCCCGCGAGCATCCTCACGGGCACGGACCAGATCTCGGGCTGCCTCTTGTTCTACCGAAGGGACCGTGACCTCGACGATCTCGTCCAGTCGGAGCAACCGCGCCAGATGCAGCGCGTCGCGAGCATCGGTCTTGACGCGGTCACCAGCAGGTCTCTGCAATTTCGACGGCGCAACCACCACGCACTCCACACCCGCTTGATTCAGAGCTCGGTACAGGCCGAATCCGGTCGGTCCGGCCTCGTAGACGGCTTTCACCGGACCCGGCAACGAACGCAACCAGGCGAGGATCTCACCGGAGTCCGGACATAATCGTTGTTTCCATACTTCACCGGTTTGACCGTCGATCGCACATGCCACTACAGACAGTGCGTGCACGTCCAATCCGACACTCGTACGCTGATACATCACCGGGGCCTCCTGCAAATGTAGGCACTACCGATCCAGGCTTCGCCTACTCGGCAACCCACGGCAACTTGCAAGCGAGTCCCCGGCCCGAAACGGGCCGACCCTCATACCGTCTAGCCTCGATCGGCCAGCTAGTGCCCCGAGTTTGAAGTTGTTTTACGGTCAGCTTTCACCAGGATCTGCTCGGCGGT
>NZ_JBIWDJ010000019.1:0-2343 GCF_044761955.1 Peribacillus sp. NPDC097225 | reverse complement strand
ACTTATTTTTAATCGCTGTGTTTTTCAGCGACCATTTCATCTTATCATTTTCTTTATAAGAAGTCAATAGTTTTTATTGTGTCATTTCTTCTAGCGATTCAGCTATAAGCAATGAAGTTTTGCGTTTGTTTTCTTAGTGCTTATTTATATTAATCCTTTTCAGTTTCAAAGTCAACACATTTAAGTGAAATACCTTATTATAATTTATTAGGATAATAATGTTCCTCCTCCATTGGATAACAAGTACCACTGACAGTACTCTTTAAGGGAAGGATTATCCCTCCACTCTTCATTTATACACAATAAGCTTTCAATGTTAATCAAGGACAATTATTACTTTCTACCATAAAGGGATAGCCTTTTAAATAAGGAGCAAATAATTTCTATATAGAGCCTTAGTCAGATATTACACACCACTCTTGTTACTCTTGCAGATATCATTCTAATATCACAATTATGAAACAAGTAAGCTGACATGAGTCTATATTAATATTAAAGGTCCATATCTAAGGTTAATGGAGAATCCCCTTATTGAACTTATGATAGAGAGCTGCACCACCAGGGGCGTAAATGAAACGAGTTCTCCTAATGTGAATGCTTAATATCCTTACACTCTGATTATACAGCTTAACTTATTAAGCGAATTTAAGTTACTTCTAACTCAAATATAACTCTTAAAACAGTCAGAGGGCATTACCCATTTACATGATACGGTGAAATTAATAACAAACGGTTCGTATTATGTTATAGGCTGTGTTAAAGATAAGGGTTGATTTTCGTAAGGGAATATTGTTTGTGAAATGTTACGCTTAAACTAACGAGGCGGTTTAGTTGAAGAAGGAGGACTTTTTATTAACTTAAAGAATAATAATTATTTTAGATCTATTAAGGGGGATTGTATATGCAATCAACAGACCCTACAACTTTTACAGAATGGGTGCAGCCACATTCGATAGAATGGTATAAACAACTTAGTGACATTCAGGGTAAATACATATATTCTTGGAATTCTACACTAACAGAGCCTAACGGAGAATCAATATTTGATAAAGAAGTAACTAAAATCACAGTTGGAAGGAAAGTATTGGATGTTGGATGTGGACACGGCGAGCTAACAAATGAATGTGGCTCGGTAGCAAAAGAAATAATAGGGTTTGATGTAACAGAAAAGTTCTTACAAGTTAGGCTAAAAGATAAAAAACCAAATGTATCTTTTGTTTTAGGAAATATAAAAAATGGATTGCCTTTTGATGGATGAATTTGATTGTGCATACATAAGGAAAGGTCCTACATCCGCATATCCATACCTTAAGAAAGTTATAAAAAGTGGTGGCAAAATAATTGGTCTCCATCCTGGAGATGAGACAAATTATTACCCCTTTTATTTCCTAACCTCTTTGATTCTTCAATAGGAACTCCAATCTTAAATCTCATTAATCATAGAATTGATATTAGTAAGTTCTCTCATTCTAAGATTGAAGCAATAAATAGTACAGAGTATATTCACTCCCCATTGGATGTTTTAAAATTACGTTGTTTCGGTCAACACCCTTCCATTTATGAAACTTTAAAAGAAAAAAACTTGTATGAAGTATCTAAGATTTTCGAGCAAAATGCCACAAAAGATGGTTTACCTATAACATTTTCTTGTTATATAGTTCGAGCAACTGTTTAATATTTTCTTTTCTGCTTCTTATAGAACTAGCAGAGGCTTTAAAGTTATAAGTCCTGGAGTTGATCTTTTTTTAGAAAATCTAAAAGGAACTGATCTAATAGCCAGTTTTATTGACTATTGCGCGCAGCTCCTCTCAATTTATTATTTTAATTTTAAATTCCAATCATGAAGATTTTGAGTTAGGTCTTTGAAATCTATAATTAATATCATGTTGAATAGAGCGTTATAAATTACTGTTTATATGCTCATTACTTTCATTATTGAGTCTACCTTCATTAATAAAAAATAACCCGCAGTATAAGGGGTACAGATAATATTTAATTTGTTATGTAATATAGACCATCGTTTATAAAAAACACAGCACTTTAAATATGAGAATAAGTTTTTTTTAATATATGAGTGTGTAGAAAGGGATAAAACTTTGGAAGTCCCCTCCACCTTATAACGTAATTTGTAAAACTATTGCTAAAATAAGATATGAATTTAATTCTTTATTTATAGGTAAAGCTCTTTCCCTCTACAAAAGTAACCCATGTTCCATTTTTATTGAGAACACAAAAAAGGCCAGCCTAGTGGCTGACCTTGAAATGGCTTGGCGGCGTCCTACTCTCACAGGGGGAAACCCCCAACTACCATCGGCGCTGAAGAGCTTAACTGCCGTGTTCGGA
>NZ_JBIWDJ010000018.1:0-3017 GCF_044761955.1 Peribacillus sp. NPDC097225 | reverse complement strand
TACATTGTTCCTTGAAAACTAGATAATAGATAGAAGGCAATTAATTTTTTTCAAAGCATCAGTAAGATCTTTTTAACGGTTAAGTTAGAAAGGGCGCACGGTGGATGCCTTGGCACTAGGAGCCGATGAAGGACGGGACTAACACCGATATGCTTCGGGGAGCTGTAAGTAAGCTTTGATCCGGAGATTTCCGAATGGGGAAACCCACTGTTCGTAATGGAACAGTATCTCTACCTGAATACATAGGGTATTGAAGGCAGACCCGGGGAACTGAAACATCTAAGTACCCGGAGGAAGAGAAAGCAATAGCGATTTCCTGAGTAGCGGCGAGCGAAACGGAATGTAGCCCAAACCAAGAGGCTTGCCTCTTGGGGTTGTAGGACACTCAATATGGAGTTACAAAGGAACGGGGTAAATGAAGTGACCTGGAAAGGTCCGTCAAAGAAGGTAAAAACCCTGTAGTTGAAACTTCGTTCCCTCCTGAGTGGATCCTGAGTACGGCGGGACACGAGAAATCCCGTCGGAAGCAGGGAGGACCATCTCCCAAGGCTAAATACTACCTAGTGACCGATAGTGAACCAGTACCGTGAGGGAAAGGTGAAAAGCACCCCGGAAGGGGAGTGAAATAGATCCTGAAACCGTGTGCCTACAAGTAGTCAAAGCCCGTTAATGGGTAATGGCGTGCCTTTTGTAGAATGAACCGGCGAGTTACGATTTCATGCGAGGTTAAGTTGATAAGACGGAGCCGCAGCGAAAGCGAGTCTGAATAGGGCGAATGAGTATGAGGTCGTAGACCCGAAACCAGGTGATCTACCCATGTCCAGGGTGAAGTTCAGGTAACACTGAATGGAGGCCCGAACCCACGCACGTTGAAAAGTGCGGGGATGAGGTGTGGGTAGCGGAGAAATTCCAATCGAACCTGGAGATAGCTGGTTCTCTCCGAAATAGCTTTAGGGCTAGCCTCAAGATGAGAGTATTGGAGGTAGAGCACTGATTGGACTAGGGGCCCCCAACGGGTTACCGAATTCAGTCAAACTCCGAATGCCAAATACTTATTCTTGGGAGTCAGACTGCGAGTGATAAGATCCGTAGTCGAAAGGGAAACAGCCCAGACCACCAGCTAAGGTCCCAAAGTATACGTTAAGTGGAAAAGGATGTGGAGTTGCTTAGACAACCAGGATGTTGGCTCAGAAGCAGCCACCATTTAAAGAGTGCGTAATAGCTCACTGGTCGAGTGACTCCGCGCCGAAAATGTACCGGGGCTAAACGTATCACCGAAGCTGTGGATTGACACCGTATGGTGTCGATGGTAGGAGAGCGTTCTAAGGGCGTTGAAGTCAGACCGTAAGGACTGGTGGAGCGCTTAGAAGTGAGAATGCCGGTATGAGTAGCGAAAGAAGGGTGAGAATCCCTTCCACCGAATGCCTAAGGTTTCCTGAGGAAGGCTCGTCCGCTCAGGGTTAGTCGGGACCTAAGCCGAGGCCGAAAGGCGTAGGCGATGGACAACAGGTTGATATTCCTGTACCACCTATACATCGTTTGAACGATGGGGGGACGCAGAAGGATAGGGTAAGCGCGCTGTTGGATATGCGCGTCCAAGCAGTTAGGCCGGAAACGAGGCAAATCCCGTTTCCATTAAGGCGGAGCTGTGATGGCGAGGGAAATATAGTACCGAAGTTCCTGATTCCACACTGCCAAGAAAAGCCTCTAGTGAGATGTAAGGTGCCCGTACCGCAAACCGACACAGGTAGGCGAGGAGAGAATCCTAAGGTGTGCGAGAGAACTCTCGTTAAGGAACTCGGCAAAATGACCCCGTAACTTCGGGAGAAGGGGTGCTTTTTAGGGTGAATAGCCCAGAAAAGCCGCAGTGAATAGGCCCAGGCGACTGTTTAGCAAAAACACAGGTCTCTGCGAAGCCGCAAGGCGAAGTATAGGGGCTGACACCTGCCCGGTGCTGGAAGGTTAAGGGGAGAGGTTAGCGCAAGCGAAGCTTTGAACCGAAGCCCCAGTAAACGGCGGCCGTAACTATAACGGTCCTAAGGTAGCGAAATTCCTTGTCGGGTAAGTTCCGACCCGCACGAAAGGTGTAACGATCTGGGCACTGTCTCAACGAGAGACTCGGTGAAATTATAGTACCTGTGAAGATGCAGGTTACCCGCGACAGGACGGAAAGACCCCGTGGAGCTTTACTGCAGCCTGATATTGAATTTTGTTACAGCTTGTACAGGATAGGTAGGAGCCTGAGAAGCCGGAGCGCTAGCTTCGGTGGAGGCGTTGGTGGGATACTACCCTGGCTGTATTGAAATTCTAACCCGCGCCCCTTATCGGGGTGGGAGACAGTGTCAGGTGGGCAGTTTGACTGGGGCGGTCGCCTCCTAAAGAGTAACGGAGGCGCCCAAAGGTTCCCTCAGAATGGTTGGAAATCATTCGCAGAGTGTAAAGGCACAAGGGAGCTTGACTGCGAGACCTACAAGTCGAGCAGGGACGAAAGTCGGGCTTAGTGATCCGGTGGTTCCGCATGGAAGGGCCATCGCTCAACGGATAAAAGCTACCCCGGGGATAACAGGCTTATCTCCCCCAAGAGTCCACATCGACGGGGAGGTTTGGCACCTCGATGTCGGCTCATCGCATCCTGGGGCTGTAGTCGGTCCCAAGGGTTGGGCTGTTCGCCCATTAAAGCGGTACGCGAGCTGGGTTCAGAACGTCGTGAGACAGTTCGGTCCCTATCCGTCGCGGGCGCAGGAAATTTGAGAGGAGCTGTCCTTAGTACGAGAGGACCGGGATGGACGCACCGCTGGTGTACCAGTTGTCTTGCCAAAGGCATAGCTGGGTAGCTACGTGCGGAAGGGATAAGTGCTGAAAGCATCTAAGCATGAAGCCCCCCTCAAGATGAGATTTCCCATGGCGCAAGCTAGTAAGATCCCTGAAAGATGATCAGGTTGATAGGTCAGAGGTGGAAGCGTGGCGACATGTGGAGCTGACTGATACTAATAGATCGAGGACTTAACCAACGCTTT
>NZ_JBIWDJ010000017.1:0-10773 GCF_044761955.1 Peribacillus sp. NPDC097225 | reverse complement strand
ATGTTTGACTTGCTCATTTTGCTTTTTTATAGTGTGTGCTCACTCAAAATTTACGTTGGCGCTTTGTTTTGTTCAGTTTTCAAAGAGCAATTTGTGTCACTCTGTTTCAGCGACTTTAATATCTTATCATGTTATTACTGTTTCGTCAATAACTTTTTTTAAAAAGTTTTTTAAACTCTTTTTAAAAGCTAATGTCTTGCAGCAACTTTTATAATATACCAGCGAATAAATTAATAGTCAATAGATTTTCAAAATATTATTCTTAATTTTTTTCTGTGTTTTGTTTTTCTCTCACATACGCTAGACATTCTCTTTCCGTCCCCATTCTTTTAAACAGATTGAATAGGATCTTATACTTCTCATTGATAGCCCTTTTCACTACATGGTCAATCCTCCCATCCTGTAAATCGAATAAAATTTCATCCATCTCTCTTTTAAGGAGATACATCAATTCCTCCTTTTCCTTTTCATTGATTAGAAGACCCAGCATATATCTAACACCTCCACAAACCATCTTTCCCCACTCTCCCCGTTTATATAAAGTTTCATATTATATTTTTTTGCATATCTCTACAATGCGCGCATAAATATGTGACAAGAGCATTTGGACAAGGGGATGGGTGAATGAAATTCTTCATGGTGCTTCAGGCAAAAAACATTAAACAGTATTCGTTAATTATACTTACGGCTTTATTCACCGCTTGGTTTCTTTTCGTGCAAAATATCATACATGCCCCTGTTTTCTCTACAGAGGATGGGCCAAAAGCCGTTTATAAAGGGGATAAGAATATTGCTATCACATTCAATATTGGCTGGGGGGATGAGAAAGCCGCTCCTATATTAGAAACGTTAAAGAGGGAAAAAATTAAATCGGCCACCTTTTTTCTTTCAGGTTCTTGGGCTGAGCGCCACCCAGACATGGTAGCCACCATTGAAAAAGAAGGATATGAAATAGGAATCCTAGGTTATGACTATAAAGATTACTCCGATCTCAAAGATCAGGAAATCATCCGGGATATTTCCAAAGCGCAGGAAGTATTCAAAAAGCTAAATGTTAAAAATATCGAGCTTTTACGTGCGCCCACCGGTCACTTCGATAAGCGACTTCTTAAAATCAGTGAGAATTTCGGTTATACCGTGGTCCATTGGAGCATAGATTCAAAAGATTGGACCAATCCAGGCGTTGAACAGATCGTCCAAAATGTTAACAAAGCCCATAAAGGGGATATCATCTTATTGCATGCCTCGGATTCTGCAAAACAAACGAATAAGGCATTGCCTGATTTAATAAAGGAACTTCGTGCAAAAGACCTGAACTTCGTTAATGTTTCAGAGATGATTTCTAATTCTTCAGCAAGAAGTGAGGAAATTAAGTAATCGACTAAGCACAATTTAAGAACATAAAAAACCTGACCATAGGATAGTCAGGTTTTTTTATGTCGGCAAGCATCTCCGCTTTCAGCGGTTTTACTTACCTCCTATTCCATCAGTATTAAAATTCTTCTTAGGGACTTGCATCCTCGCTTTTTTGCCTGCCAACTCCTTTTGGGATTGATTGATCAATTTGTTTAAAATCATTAATTGATAGGCATTACAGACAAGCAGGGGAAACAACATAAAATAGAGCCATCCGTCATCATTGGTCCTTAAGACTGGCACCCACTCCAATACTGTCGCCACCACCATGAAGAACAATGCAGGAATAAAAGCTTGTCTATTCGTTTGCTTCATTTTAAAGTAGGCCGTCACCAACCCGATCAACAGTACTACCACAGCTGATGAGATATATGAGCCAAGCCCCTCACCGGATTCAAACTTAATATACCGTAAATAGACTAAATCAAATAAAACAAAGATAATCAGTACAATTTGCACCGCATTCCACAAGTACACACTTTTAAAAATTCCCAGACCGAAACGATGTATCGTTAAATAAGCAAAAAAGCCAGCTTGGCTTATTACACTGAAAATCAATCCCACTCCAAACAACCAAACAAACGTTGAAAGTATGGATGTAATTTCTAACGATGTGAAATAGGATTCAAACTCACTCCACCGGGCTATAAATCCCACAACTCCTCCCGTTACTCCACCTATAAGTAATGTTGTCATAAACAATCGAACTAAATTACGGCTGTTCATCATTTTCCTCCATACATTTCTATTTCTTTCATTAATTGTACCAACCATATTTGGAAAAATCCACTTATTATACCAATGGATAATATCCTGCAAAGAAACCATATTAACAGTATGGAAGATTAAAGAGGGGGGCTCTACGTATGAAAATGGGGTTTACTTTGTTCCTTGCTTCATTCTTGTTCTTTTGTACGGGCTGTTCGCAGAATGGAACGAGTGAAGGAAAAATGGATTATGAGGAAACAAAGAAGATGGTCGTCGATATCTTGAAAACAGATGAGGGAAAAAAAGCCATCCAGGATACCATTGCTGATGATAAAACAAAAACTGAACTTATTATGAACTCGGATATCATAAAAAAATCCATTGAAGAGACTGTTACCTCTGATAAAGGAAAGGAGTTCTGGAAAAAGGCCTTTAAAGATCCTGAATTCACCGCAGCCTATGCCAAAGCTCTAAAAGAAGAACACAAAAGGCTATTAAAAGACTTGATGAAAGACCCACAGTATCGAGGAATGCTAATAGAGGTCTTACAAGAACCCGATTTAGAAAAAGAAATGAACAAGTTACTGAAAACGAAAGAAATGAGAGCCGTATATAAGAAGACGATCATCGAGACGATGGAAAGCCCTCTCGTTCAAGCTAAAATGCAAGAAAGCTTAGACAAGGCCGCTACTAAGGCTACAGAAAAGGCGGAGAAATCCAAAACCGAGGATAAGTCAAAGGAATAAAAAAATAAAGGCTACTTCCAAATACAATGGGAAGTAGCCTTTATTTTTATTTCAATTTTTCAATGACTTTATTCGCAATATCTTCATAAATCTTGCCTAATCTATGGTCAGCCGCATATATAGAAGGTGCGAAATCTTCTTCATTCCAATCTGGTTGTTGAAGAGGTAGTTGTCCTAAGACCTCTGTACGAAGTTCTTCTGCAAGCTTCGCCCCTCCACCTTTACCAAATACGAATTCCTTCTCACCAGTGGTCTTGCTTTCGAAATAAGACATATTTTCGATTACACCGATAACCTCATGTTCGGTTTTAATGGCCATGGCTCCTGCCCTTGCTGCCACAAAAGCCGCAGTCGGATGTGGAGTTGTGACGATGATTTCTTTACATGAAGGAAGCATCGTATGAACATCTAATGCGACATCTCCTGTACCAGGTGGTAAATCCAGTACCAAATAGTCCAATTCGCCCCATTCCACTTCATTAAAGAAACTGTTTAACATTTTTCCGAGCATTGGCCCTCTCCATATAATAGGCGCGTTATCTTCCACAAAGAAGCCCATCGAAATAACCTGAACGCCAAAACGCTCGACAGGGATGATTCTCTCCCCGCGTACGACGGGTCTTTTTGTGATCCCCATCATATCCGGTACACTGAACCCATATATATCAGCATCAACCAGTCCAACCTTTTTACCAAGACGAGCAAGGGATGTGGCTAAGTTAACCGAAATCGTGGATTTACCCACTCCACCTTTACCACTTGCGATGGCGATGAATTGTGTTTTGTTATTTGGTCCAAGCAACCCTAAGTCTTTCTCTTCCTCAGGCATACTGTCACGATGTTTAGCCAATTCTTCTTCCGATAGTTCTGCGAAACGTATTCCTACCGAATCCGCCCCGTTCCCTTTCAAGAGACCGACAACTTCTGTTTGCATTTCCATTTGCTCGGCAGTTCCTGTCTTTGCGATAGCAAGCTTAACGCTCACATGACTTTTCTCAGGCTTTATTTTCACTTCTAAAATTCCATTTGTTTCTTCAAGGCTTTTATGTAGAAAAGGGTCCTTAAGATCCTTTAATAAATTTAGTACTTTCTCTTCAGTTAACAAGTCGAGCACCCCTTTGTATTCGTTTTCTTTTCCCAATTGTAGTATAACATAATCCGGAAATAAAGCTTATTATCTGCACCAGGGGGTTAACCCTTTTTCACCATAACAAAAAGGCCTTGTACACCCACCAAGACCTTACAAGGTGTCAATCCGGTTCCGATAGCTTCTCCTCAGTGAAATACCGCAGAATACCCATATATATCGAACTTGCAATCTTCTCTTGGTATTTGTCACTCATTAACCTTTCGCGCTCCTCGGTATTAGAGAGGAACCCAATCTCCACCAACGCCCCAGGTTTCTTGGCATAATTCATCAAATATACATGGTTGATCGTTTTTGCATCCCGTGTTGTATTTTCTAAGTTTCTTATAATTTCGGTCTGGATAAACTTGGCCACCTGTTTATTTTCCTCGAACCGGTTTGTATAAAAAGTTTGAGCCCCTTTTGAGGAGGCAGATGGAAATGCGTTCAGGTGGATGGTTAAAAATAAGTCCGCTTCCGAATCATTGATCATTTCAACCCGGTTCCTGAGATCTTCCTGTTTTCGTTTACGGATCCCTTGTGTATCTTCCGTTGCCAAATCCACATCTTTTTCCCGTGTCAAAATAACAAGGGCACCTTGTTCCTGCAAATAGTCCCTTACCTTTAGCGTAACCGAAAGCGCAATTTCTTTTTCCATTACATCCTGAACATTCGCCCCTCCGTCCATCCCCCCATGACCCGCATCCAGAATGATGACCTTACCCGTCAACGGAAGGTTCCAAGACTCCCAAGAATCATCTTCAACGAATTTGAAAGTCACAATCAAAAAAAGGACAAACAATCCGATAGAGATCCCTGTATATTTCAGTTTTCTACGCATCACCGTTCTCCTCCCACAAGTCCCTTTATCTATAAAATATGGGACAACCCACGGAAAAAGAACTGATACTTTTCAGGGATCTCCTTCAGCTTAATGAAGCTTCATCTTATAACGCTTTTCACCCGTCTTAAACCCATCCTTCCACCATTCTCCTACAAACCCTTCACAGCAATAAAATACCCCTTCATCAATAGCATTGCTTACCGTGACTTCACGCCAATATAGGATAAAATTGAAGAGAGTATCGATCAAAAACTTTTCTTCCCTTCTGCACCGGGCCCTCACATCATCTTCCGACTCTCCGTAATACCCAAACTTGCTATAGTTTGCCCCTAATAAATACGCCTCTATAGCCACATCAAAATACCCCTCTTCCAGAACGTCCTGGTATTCCTCTCCAAAGTACCGTTTTATCCTCCCCCTCATATCCTCGATTGATAGCTCCCTAAGTAACCTACGTTCAAACTTCAACTGCCGTTCTCGTTGCATCTCCTGCAAACCTATAACCACACTCATCCATTCACCTCCGGGGTCAGACCCCATTTCCCAAATTACTTCCCATGATGCCATTAGTTTTTGACGTAACACCCTGAACGATTCATTGATTCCTTTGGAAATATTTAATGAGAGTAATCCCAATTCGGCAAGATAACAAAAAAAGCTCCAGCCACATAAGAGTGGCTGGAGCTTTTTGAAGTTCCAAACGATTAACGTTTTGAGAACTGAGGTGCACGACGTGCGCCTTTAAGACCGTATTTTTTACGTTCTTTCATACGTGGGTCACGTGTTAGTAATCCAGCAGTTTTAAGAGCTGGACGGAATTCTGGGTCTACATGAAGCAATGCACGAGCGATACCGTGACGGATTGCTCCAGCTTGTCCAGTGTATCCACCACCGCTAACGTTTACAAGAACGTCGTAATTTCCAGTAGTTTCTGTAGCAACTAGTGGTTGGTTTACAACTTCACGTAATGCTGCGAAAGGAATATATTCATTAATGTCACGACCGTTGATAACGATGCGACCTTCGCCTGGTACTAAACGTACACGAGCTACTGAGCTCTTACGGCGACCAGTACCATAATATTGAACTTGTGCCAAGATAGTAACCTCCTTAGTAATTATCCGCGTAATTCGTAAACTTCTGGTTGTTGAGCAGCGTGTGGGTGCTCAGCTCCAGCGTATACGTGTAATTTTTTGTAGATTTGACGACCAAGAGAATTCTTTGGAAGCATACCTTTGATAGCAAGTTCAAGCATTCTCTCAGGGTAGTTTGTACGCATCTCAAGAGCAGTTCTAGTTTTAAGACCGCCTGGGTGCATAGTGTGACGGTAATAAATTTTGTCAGTCAATTTTTTACCAGTCAAGTGGATTTTTTCTACATTGATTAAGATTACATGATCACCAGTGTCGATGTTCGGTGTAAAAGTTGGTTTATGTTTACCACGTAAGATGGATGCTACTTCAGTAGAAAGGCGACCTAAAGTTTTGCCTTCAGCGTCAATCACATACCATTTACGTTCTACTTCATTAGCTTTCGCCATAAATGTCGTACGCATGGTTAACCTCCTAAAAAACTTTTAATTTTTTATATTTATTTTCAATCACAATAAACTTCCGGGGCTTATCGTGGGATTAAAATACATACCATATTATATTAACTTCTCCCAGTTTCATTGTCAAGCGAATGTTACACTAGGATAAGTTGTCTTAAAAAAAGAATCGATCACTCCACGAAAAGATTCTACATGGCGTTAGGCCATAACCATAGCGCCATTCACGGATTCAAGTCTTTTCATTACTTGTAAAAAACTTGGTTTGGCACGAAAAAAATTATTTGTAAAATACTTTCCATAAATACAATCCATGTCCGGGTGCTGTTTTACCTGCGAAGCTGCGATCCTTTTTGTTCAAAATATCTATCATTTCCCGAGGTGCTATTTTCCCGCTGCCGACTTCAAGCAGCGTTCCGACCAAGATACGAACCATATTATACAAGAATCCTTCTCCAACGAAGCGAAAAACTAAAAATCCATCAGTCTCTTGGAAATCAATCTCCTGAATGGTCCTTACTTTATCCACCACTTCCGTCTTCGCCGAACAAAAACTTGTAAAATCATGGGTTCCCACTAAATACGAAATGGCTTCGGTCATTGCACCCTCATCTATTGGATAAGGGTAATGATAGGCGTAATTGCGCTGAAATGGATTTCTTAGGGTAGAGCGGTCAATGATATACCGGTATTCCTTGCCTGTTGTGTGGAATCGTGCATGGAAATCATCAGGAACGACCTCAACTTCCAACACAATGATATCATCTGGAAGAAGGGCACTGAATGCCTTCACCCAATTATCCGTAGGAAAGACAAGAGGCGAATCGAAGTGAAGAACCTGCCCCTTGGCATGAACCCCTGAATCTGTCCTTCCCGAAGCAGTCACTTTGACAACTGTCCCCTTGTGGATTTGGGCTAATACCGCCTCGAATTCACGTTGTATCGTTCTTTTCTCTGGCTGTACCTGATAACCAGCAAATTCCGTACCATCATAGGCGATTACACATTTATACTTTGGCATTTACTCTTACCTCTTATGAACGTAATATGAATAACATGACTGTAAGTACAGCCATTGATACCATTAACAGGCTATCACTGATTTTCCAATTTAATTGCCGGTATTTCGTACGGCCCTCCCCGCCACGGTATCCCCTGGATTCCATGGCAGTTGCTAACTCTTCCGCCCGTTTGAAGGAACTGACAAACAAAGGGACCAGTAATGGCACAATGGATTTAACTCGATCCTTAATGGGTCCTGAAGAGAAATCCACCCCTCTTGCTGTTTGTGCCTTCATGATTTTGTCCGTTTCTTCCATAAGTGTCGGGATAAACCGAAGGGCAATCGACATCATCAATGCCAACTCATGAACGGGCATTTTCCACTTCTTAAGAGGTCCTAAAAGTTCCTCCATTCCATCCGTTATGGAGATAGGGGTAGTTGTCAAAGTTAGGAGCGACGTAACCAATATCAATAACGTGAATCTTACAGATATGAATAAGCCCTGAATTAAACCGCCTTCGTATATCTCAATCCACCCAAATTCGTAGAGTAATTCCCCTTCCTTCGTAAAAAAGATATGGAGAAGGAAGGTGAAGATGATTAAGAATAGAATAGGTTTTAAACCATTATAAAGATAACGAAGCGGAATCTTGGATAAGGCAATCAGCAATACTGTGAATGCTGCAAGAAGGGCGTAAGAAACTACATTATTCGCCAAAAAAATCACGCAGACAAAAAGGAACACCAGCAATAGCTTTGCCCTCGGATCCATTTTATGCACCACAGAGTCAGCAGGGACATATCGCCCGATAATCATTTTATCAAGCATCAGCGGTTCCCCCGTTTCATGGCTTTATCGATTTCTATCGCCAAATCCTCGATGTTGAGACAGGGATGATCAAAGCGAACACCCAACTCTTTCTGAAGTTTAAGTTGAAAGCGAACCGTGTCCGGCACATCTAATCCCAACTCAATCAATTGTTCCGGTTGAGAAAAGATTTCTTGAGGCGTTCCTTTCCGATAAACGGTTCCCTGATGCATAATGATGATATCGTCCGCGTACTTAGCGGCATCTTCCATACTATGGGTCACCAATATAGTCGATAAGCCTCTCACTTTATGCAATTGATAGAACATATCCATGATTTCTTTCCTGCCACGCGGGTCAAGCCCAGCCGTCGGCTCATCTAATACTAATACTTCAGGTTCCATCGCTAAGACACCAGCAATCGCCACTCGACGCATTTGTCCACCGGATAAATCGAAAGGAGACTTATCAAGGATATCTTCACTAAGGCCTACCTGAACGATGGCTTTTTTGGCCAGTTCTTTAGCCTCTGCTTCAGAAACTCCAAAATTCATCGGCCCAAAACATATATCCTTCTCGACCGTTTCATCAAAAAGTTGATGTTCGGGAAACTGAAAGACTATCCCTACTTTTTTTCTAATTGGTCTCAAAAGCTTTTCTTTTCTTCCAGCTTCTATCGTACGGTCGCCAATGATGACCTGCCCCTTAGTCGGTTTCAGGAGAGCATTTAGATGCTGCAGTAGCGTGGATTTACCTGAACCCGTATGACCGATGATTGCTGTATACGTCCCCGATTCCATCGATATATTGACATCATGAAGGGCCAAATGTTCAAATGGAGTATTCACCTGGTAGCGGTACTCTACATCATCGAGTGTAATTCGCATAAATCCTTCACCAACTCTTCCTCTGTCAAATGCCCATTCACGACACGGATGCCATTTTTCTGCAGTTCTTTGCTTAGTTTCACCGAAAAAGGTATATCCAGTCCAAGCGCAATCAATTCATCCTCTAGTTTAAAGATGTCCTCTGGAGTCCCTTCACGGAATAACCGGCCTTGATTCATGACTATCATCCTGTCAGCTTTCGCAGCTTCCTCAAGGTCATGGGTAATGGATATGACGGTAATCTCATTTTCCTGCTTTAATTGTCTAACCGTTTCAAGCACTTCTTCACGGCCTCTTGGGTCAAGCATGGAAGTTGCCTCATCTAAAATGATTATATCTGGTTGCAAGGCAATAACACCGGCTATAGCCACTCTCTGCTTTTGACCGCCGGATAGATGGTGCGGCTCTTGATTAAGAAAGGCATTCATTTTAACCTTATTTAGTGCACCATGAACACGCTCCACCATAACCTGCTGAGAAACACCGGCGTTTTCTAAACCAAAAGCCACATCATCCTGAACTGTAGTGCCTACAAACTGATTATCGGGATTTTGAAAAACCATACCAATCTTTTTTCGTACGTCCCAAACTGTTTCTTCTGTCAATGTTTGATCATTAATCAAAATTGCACCTGAGTGGGCGAACTGAAGTCCATTCAACAATTTCGCTAAAGTCGACTTGCCGGAACCGTTATGACCAACAATTGCAAGCCACTCCCCTTGATAAATATCAAAAGAAACATCATCTAAGGCGTTTCGAGACTGCCCCTCATATTTGAATATAATATTATTTAAAGAAACCAGCTTCTTACTCATGTGGCCCTCCTCATCCTCGACTGCACTCATCTTACTAACTCGGCTCAATACTAAAAACATCAATGAACTAGCTATATTTATTTCTGAACATATAAAAAAACGCTGCACCCCTTCCACCGAAAGAATTTTCGGTAAATTAAGAGCAGCTTAGAGCAGTCCTGTTACGAAAAACAGGTTATCTTATTGAATCGCTTATCAAAAGCGGGAAGGGATGCTTGAGCTAGACGTGAAGGCTCCCTTATATAAGGTTTCGCCAGCCATCGTAACACTCAATGCGAATTTCTAACATACAGAATTAAAAATAAAAAAAGAAAAAGGGCAAAGAACAAGTGAGTATATTCCTTTGTCCTGCCCTTTTTCATCGTTGTTATTAAACTAATTCAATAACCACGACTGGTGCACCGTCACCGCGGCGTGGACCAACTTTCATGATACGAGTGTATCCGCCTTGACGTTCTTCATAACGTGGAGCAACGTCACTGAATAGCTTTTGAAGGGCATCAGTGCCTTTCTCAGCGTCAGCGATTTCGTTACGGATGAAAGATGCAGCTTGACGGCGTGCATGCAAGTCACCACGTTTACCAAGAGTGATCATTTTATCTACTACAGAACGTAATTCTTTAGCACGTGCTTCAGTAGTTTCGATGCGCTCATGGATAATAAGATCCGTAGCTAAATCACGAAGTAATGCTTTACGTTGTGCGCTAGTGCGTCCTAACTTTCTGTAACCCATTAGAGATTCCCTCCTTTGTTGAAGTTCTATATTGTGTGTCTAGTACAAGGCTCACAACATAATGGATGATTCCGCCATGTTATCAGTCGTCTTTACGAAGACCTAAGCCTAATTCTTCTAGTTTCGCTTTCACTTCTT
>NZ_JBIWDJ010000016.1:0-12795 GCF_044761955.1 Peribacillus sp. NPDC097225 | reverse complement strand
CAAAGAAGAACTTATTACGGTATTTAAGCACGCCATTAAATACATAGTGAGTAAAAAACCAGAAGATATCAGTACTATATAATGAGGAAAAGAAGGAGAATCTCTCGAAAAGATTCTCCTTCTTTCTTTGTCCGTATCATTAATGTTTTTCGTAAAGTTTGATTTAAATCCTTTGTTGCTCTGTACATTGTAACATTCATCCTTCACGTGTTGAGCCTCACGCAAAAAAAGCCCCAATTAGGGCTTTTAAGGATTTTTCAATGTTTTGTCATGACGTCCGCAATTTCGCAAAACCGCCGTTTCAGGTTTTTCGAAGTGTAACGTAATCCGCAAATCCATATTGCCACTGATTTCAAAAATACCCTTTGTTCCTTGTATTTTTTTAAAGCGTAAAGATGGGTGTTTTAAATCAGTGTACATTAAAGCAATCGCTTTTTTAATAATCGTTTGACTTTCTCTGTCTAACTTGCTAAATGCTTTATCAAACTGTGGTTGAAATCGAATTTTAGAAATTTTCACGTTTCGTTTACTCCGAATCTGACATCAATTTATCCAAATGCCCCATAACATCGTCCAAATCCATTTCGTGACTTACAATCCCATCACGAATATGTTGCTCGGCTTCACGTTCGCCTGTTTGCCACTCCTCGGTCCAAAACCACGCTTGATCAGCTGGAATTTCTACTAAGGGAACTAAAACAATTTTCCCATCCTCTAGGATAGCATCAAATGCATCGCCTTCTTTTAAGTTTAATTCATCCATCATGTTTTTTGGCAAAGTGAATTGCCCTCTTTTACGAAGGGTGATTTTTTCTTTTAACATATCTTCCTGACCCCTTTCGGGTGCTTTGATAGCCATGATATGTTTCTCCTCCCCTTTTGGTTCTGATTTTCGTATTTTCTGTATGTCTGATATATATTATAGCACTGGATAGCCAAAATAAAACCTCTGGAGCTCAAAAAGTACATTCCCCGTGTCCCCTGAGTCAATTTGTCCGTTCTTGAAACTTATTTTTAGCTGTAGTGATACCATCACCATAAGTGATATCAGTTTTCCTTATGCTATTTCTCTTTTAGATAGTGGAAAACAACATGCCGATAATAAAGGTTTATGTTAACTGGATGCTATTTTTGCCCTCTCTTTAACTAACAGGGCACTATTAAATACTGGATAAGAGCTGGTTAGTGTTAGGAGGTGGTTGAGTGGGGTTTTATTATTTATTATTACTTCTGATAGGTGTTGTTCTTCTTTTTGCGGGAGCACTTTGGAAAGGTGTATCTTGGTCAGTTAAATTTGTAATCTTTTTGTTTGTTGTTGGTATTCTTTTTATCGTTTTTGCAATTATTTTGTTAATGCCAGGTAGTTCTGATGTTATTGCTGAACTATTGAAATTGAATGAATAGAAATTATTAAGCTAACGGGTACATTGTCAAGAAGAAATCTCAAGGACCAAGAAAAAGTGGTCCTTTTCTTTTCGTTAAAGACCATGAATAAAATTGGAGTCTTAGTGAAAGACACTAAATGATTTCAATACGTTATTCGTTTCTTCTTCGGTAATGCCGATATAACGCAGGGTAACGGAAGGATGGGAATGATGCAAGATTCGCTGCAACATCGCAATGTCCTTCGTGGCTTTGTAAAACCAGTAGCCAAACGTTTTCCGTAACGTATGGTTGCCGACATGCTCCACGCCAGCGAACTCTGCGGCCTTGTTTAGCTGCCTGTAAGCCTGCGTAGGGGTAATGGGGTGTTCTCCCTTCCTGGACGGGAATAAATAGGGACTCTGGACGTTTTTGGCGTACGCAAAGACCTCTTCGAAGCAATTCGCGATATACATGTCGCGGATTTTTTGCGTTTTGCCTTCTTTAACCCGAAGGATCTTGTGTTGTTTGCCTTTGAGGTCCAGGATTTGTTTCGTGGTGAGCTTGAGTAGGTCCCCGACACGCAGGCCGGTCTCGCATCCTACGACAAACAGGATATAATCACGCTCCGAACAGTGGCGCTTCAGCGCCCATTTCATATCTTCAAGTTGCTGCCGATTACGGATCGGCTGCACATCTTTTTGTTTTGTCATGATTCATCGACCTTTCTATCACTTCTTAAAATCGGCCTTCTGAACCCTTATATATCAAGGATTTGAATGTACGATTTTTTCTCTTTTTTCAGTATAAAGAGAGAAAACAAATAAAGTCAATGAAATCAAGGTTTTGAATGTATGATAATTAACATAATCATACATTCAAAATTAGATAAAAATTCCTTTTAACTAACTGGTACACTTTTACAGTATTTTTACCTATTATTAAAGCCTCATTCCTTATGTTGGAATAAATGGTAGATTTGGTATTGATCATATTGGTAGGGGGAAATTATTTTGATGAAAAAACTTTTATTTTTAGCTATGCCGTTTGTTTTAATTTTGGGTTTTACATTCAATATTACGGCTAATGCTTCTTCAAATGTTTCTGAAGAAGATTATTTAAGTCAAACTGTGGAAACAGAAAAAGAAGCGTATAAAGAAGAGCTTTCAAATTTAACTCAAGAAGAAATAGATGCTTATTTTGAAAAGATTGACCAAGAATACAATATTGGGGAAGAGTTTTCATTAAAAGATCAAACATTTGTTGAAATGTATGCAAAAAAAGCCAATCCTTCAGGTATGACTTTGTTTGCTTCAAAATCTATTTCTGGCTCTAAAACAAGCAATGGTGTTACAGTAAAAGTTAGTGGAACTATTAAAGATGATATTCAAAATATTTTAAATCAAAGTTTCAGTGCTTCTAGCTTAAAAACTAGTACAACAGCAGGTTCTAGTAAAGTAACTTCTGTAAAAACTGTAGTTTATCATAATGCTTATGGATTAGTAGGTAGTGGAGGCGTTGGTAAAGTATATTCAGGATCTCTTTCTACCTCTGGGAAAAATACTACATTAACTGCAACTAAGAAGTATACTGCGGTTGTAGCTTATGCTTCAACATGGTGTACTGTTACGGTTAATCATTCAGGTGGTACTTTTACAATAAATCCAGAGTGAATTTATAAAAAAGGGGGAAATCCAGAATGTTAGGTAGTTTCGGAATTCCAGGAATTATTATTACTGTTTTAGTTCTAGTTGGATTAATCTTCTTATTCAGAAAATATATTTTGAATAGTAACAACTAAAAGATTAACAGAAAATAAAAAGAAGGAGCCCTGATTTACAGGGTTCCTTCTTTTTATTTTCTGTTAATCCTGAATTGATATAAAAAAAGGAATTTTAAAGAAATCAAGGTTTTTGAATGTATGATAATTACAATAATCATACATTCGGAATTGATAAAAACAAGCGAATATTTGCTTTTTATCGAGCATTTTTTTTTATAATATTTACTTGAATTTAATTTCTGAGCTAGTTGTATGAATAAATAGGCTTGAATTAGATTATCGAAAAATCTTTGATAGAAAACCCTTTTTTTCTTTCTTTTGGCTAGTTAATTGAGACTCAATTAACTCTATTTTATCCTCTAATTCAGTCTGTTTATCTATTTCTTCCTTCTTTTGTTCTTTCATGTAGACATTAAAAGTATTTTTTAAATCTTTATCAGAACTAATTAGATCTTTAACTAAACCCTTAAGAACCTCATTATCCTCCTGGAGTTTACTTATCCTGTTATCTTCAAGTAATTTTGTTTCATTTTGTTTTTCTACTAATTGGGATAATCGATTTACTTCTTGCTGCATACGTTTAAACTCATTACCTATTTGTATAAACATTTCATTAGCGCCACTTTGTTCGAATGCTTGTCCAAGCAACAACGCCATTTCTTTCGATTTTTCCTCTTTTTCCTTATCTGTTTGCAACTGATGATATAAGTTCTCCTTAATTAACTCTTCTTTCACATCATCAAATGTTACATTTCCACCACGATTGAAGACATCAATGATTGTCTTAATCTTCGGGAACTCTGTATGTGGAATCCAACGACCAGTAGTTCGTTTATCAAAATTAATTAAGCCTTTGTCACACCAAGTTCGTAATCTCGGTACTTCAATGCCAAATTTTTCAGCAACCGGGCCTATAGATTCCCACTTTATATCGCTCATTCGGATTCCTCCCACGAAATAATTTTCTGATTTAGACTCAATTGAGATTAAAACTAATCTGAAACACTTTTATATTAGATAATATATATATGCAATTACTTCATTGGTTTAATGGTATTTTATTGTTAATTTAGTCTTATTATTGCATGTTTTAGGCTTAATTTATATACCTTTTAACACAAAAAAACGCCCTATAGAGGACGCTGGTATTAAGGTGAAATCTATTCATCTATTTGCATAAAAATATTCAATGTCCCAAAGTTCATGTTCATGTAAGTCTTTGTCGATAATATGTTGTTCAACCCTTGTAATAATTTGTGTTATTTCTGTATATTCATTGGGGCAAGACAATACAGAATCATCAATAATATAATTTAATAACTTAATGAATCTTTCAGTGTTTACATTGTCTTCTTTGAAATACTTCCATGCTTCAAAAGGCTTAGAACTTCCTTTCACGCCTTCTAAAAACTCACCTTCAAAATCAGGTATTGATACAAAGGTTTTTATATTTATTCCTTTTTCACGTCCTATTTCTACTTCTTCATTTATTTTCTCATTATTTGTCCAAGCACTATTTCTAATTTTAATACCTTGTCTCATAGTAGTAGGATTATCAGAATCATGAAGAATAGAATAAGGGACAGAAAAGTGATTAAGTATCTTAGATACAGTTACAATATTTCCTTTTCCAAGACAATTCAAAACATGGATGGACGAATCTACCCTGCCATCATTTAATAAGGACATGACTACAGAGTATTCCGTTTCTCCTTCGACTAGTAAATTATGATTAGCAAAAAAGATGCTATTTTATTAGATGTTTGAAGTAAAGACTAACGTCAAATAACTTAGAAAAAGAGACTAGTATCTAACTTGTTTAGTGACTGATTAATAAAATTTATCAGTCACTAAGAACCTTGAATATTAGACTGTATCTATTAAAATAAAAGAAAATCAGTGGTATAGTCAGTTTTATCAAAAGTAAATTATTACTGGAGGTTTTAATTAGATGAAAAAAGCATTTATAGGAGAGATATTTATCTTAATGTCAGCAATTTTATACAGTGCAAATGTAATTTCAGTTTCGATTTCTAAATTAAATTTTGGTGGACAATCTGAGGTTGGTTATTCACTGATAGTTCTTAGTGTAGTTACTGGTATTATAGGTATTATATTGTTTTTAATCGTAGAAAAGGATGCTAAATATGGTACAAATGAAATCAAGGAACAAAAAAAATCCTTTCTTGATAATGATTTAGATAATTAGGATCTAGTTTTGATCAAAACTTTTAGTGTTTATTATTTACGTTATAGAGTAAAAACTTATAAACTATCAAATTTACTTGTTTTTTGGTAGGAATTGTTGGATAATTAATCCTAATAAAATACGGACGTGAAAAAGAACCTCAACGTGTCTAAGTGGTGCGTCAACACCCTTAAACCGTTCCCCCTAATTGCGCTAGGGAAAACACCTGTCAAAGTTCTTTGTAACTAACATATTAGTACATTCATTTTAGTGTATTTTACGGTTAGTTTCAAGTGAAAAAATTGTTTCTTTCTTTTAGACACAATAAAAAAGACACTGTTTCCCTTAATTTTTATCGGGAGCAGTGTCTTTTTTATGGTCCTCTAAGGAGAAAATGTCATGTTAATCGCAGGTAGAATCGAGAATTTCAAAGACTTCAGCAAGTTTAGCAGCATAAAAGAATTTAATACCACAATTGAAATGTTCCTAGCCGAACATAAACAAGATTTCACAAAAGGAGAACTCGTCGCATTTAAGCGTCTGGTCCGTTTCTCCGCCAAATATGCAGGTGTGGCCAACGCCAAGATCGGAACGATAGTAAAAGCCATCAATGAAAAACTGAATGGATTAGGCGTAAGTCGATCCACTTTTGAACGGATGCTACGAAAAGCGAAGGATTTAGGCATCTTATCTATCGAAAACACAGCAAAATCTAAAGGTGGAAAAGGTCATAATGTCTATATTTTTAATACAATTGATGTATTAAAAAAGAGAAAATTGACGTATTGCGAGAGTCACGAAAACCCTTGTGAGAGTAAGGATGAAGATGATAATTTTCAAGGGGAAACTAGTATTCTTTTAGAAACTAGTATGATTAAAAGATTAAATACACGTAAAGAGGTTCCTTTAGATTCTACTTTTACAGCTTCTTATGTTCCTAAAGAATTTATCGAGGCGGTTAAGCCTTTCTTTGATGAGGCAGCCACGATTGAAGACCTTTGGAAAAGTGTTTTCCTTGATACAAAAGCCATTTCAGACATAGTTGAACCAGATACGATTACATATACGGCTATAAACGCCTTTAAACAAGCCATTAGAGGGTTAAAACGAGGGAAAGTAAAAACCAACCTGGTACGTTATTTCACAGGTACCTTTAAGAAACTCATGGATCGGACCTATTCGGAGCTTCCTTTAGACCTTTTTTCAGCTAATCATTAAGGATTGACTCCATATAAGGGATTCGTGTATGTTTTTTAACCTATTTAAGCTGTCCTTTATATCCATTTACAAGCTTAGAGCCATTTAATCGGCTTTTTCAGACATTTAAATTTTTCATGAGTATTAAAATAAGTAAAAATGCAAAAACGGGAAATTAGGGTCTTTATAGCGTTTTAAGCACCTTCAGGATTTTCCCTGCTTGGTTTGCAAGGAGTAAAGCTTCCCTAATAAATTCGTCATGAGTCATCTTTCCAGTAGCCTTTTTGAAGACAAGATCCTCTATTTCTGGAGTCACTATGAGGCCTTCTACTGCCATGGAATTTTTCACAGAATTAAACTGTTTTTTGAATGTTTCTAAGTCTTTCAATGGGATCACCTCTCCTTCTATTTTACCTTAAAAGTAACGGGGGAATGCTCTTCGGAAAATCCGTTTTTTTATGTGTTTTATAGTCGTTTTACTGGTGCCATACATTTGCCATACCAACCGAAAAGCGTATGGCAAATGTATGGCAAGTCTCTCCAAAGTGTATGGCAAATGTATGGCTTGTGTATGGCAATCGTATGGCACATGCAATTTTCGTGATATCACGGTTTTGTTAGGCTTTGCCTAACTCCACACCCTTGGTGGGTACAAAAACCCCTTATGCTCTTCAATCTTTCTTTTAACTTACCTGTTTGCATGTGAGACTTAGGCCTATAACGCAGATTATTTTTAAAATAAAGGAGGATGAATTTCTATGGAGAATCCAAAAAATGATCCTTCGGCTAACAGCAAAACAGCCGAATTTTTACTGAGTTATAGTTGGGAAGGGAAATGCAAAGAACAAATCATTCAAGAGATGTTTCTACCGGATTACGAACAAGTATATGTAGAGGCTGGAATGAAAGAATTGTCTCTGCTTGGGAAGTTTACTGGCATGGATCTCGATCGTTTTATTGTTCACCAGTTGGATTTGGAGGATGAAGATATCGGGACCGTTCATGATCCAGATATTGTGTATCTAGAAAGATAATGGCTCTTTGATTTATCAAAAGTAATCTCTCCAAGGGATTTCTTGAAAAAAACTGAAGAGTATAAGGGATTTTTGTCCCCACCATTTTGTTAGGCAAAGCCTAACAAAATGGTGGGGACTAGAAAACCGTATGTGCAATACGTTTACAATACACTTTAAATGTTTCGTAGCTAGATAAATACCTTTAAAATCTCAAAAGAAAGTACATATAAAATAGATATTCAGGAGTTAATCACTTAGGTTGTTTTTGCTTGTCTTTTTAGAAAGAGGATCTGTTAATCCGTACTAAAGGAGCAAATATTATTAATAATAAAATTGAAAAAATGTATTAATTTAGTTCTGAACTATGTTAAATTAGCAATAGTTATATTTTAAAGAAGGTGAAATCTATTGGTACCAAATAAAGTTTCCGGATTACTAATGATAGGCTTTACTCTACTAACCTCATCATTAGTTGTGATGATTTCTGTAGCATCATTAGCTATTGAAAAAAATACATCTTCACATTTTAAACACTGGATATACTACATACCATTTCCTACATATCTATTTGTTCTAATACCTCTAATTATTGGCCTATATCTTATGTTTAAGAAAACAAACAAATAAAAAAAACGACAGTTAAAATTGCTGTCGTTTTTTTATTTGTTATTGATTTTCTTCTTCTTTGTAGACTTCCTCGTCTAAGACTAATCCTAATGTTTCGTCTTCTTCAGGATTATAATCAATAAAGTCTTCGTTTTCTATACCCTCGTTAATATCAGTTTCTTCTGTCGTATTTTCTAAACTATTTACTTCTTCTTCAGTCAACTTAATAGTTTCATTTGTCTCAGTATCAATATAGTAATATTCAACATTTATAGGTTCTTCATCTATGGCAGACATAGATTTAATTTTAACACCGTCTTTATAGTATTCAATTTTAAGTGTAACAGCTGTAGGCTTTTTCACATAAGCAGTTGCAGTAGAGCCAGTCTTATACTTAGAACCATCAAGACTTTGCCATTTTCTTTGAACTACTTTAGAAACAGTAGCTACTTGTTTTGCATAACCTTTAATATACTCACCCTTTTTTAATGAAGCAGAGTTTTTGCTGCCACCTACTGTATATTCTTTTGATAAAGAAACGCCTACTTCTCCAGCAATACTTTTTTTAGAAAGTTGAACACTTCCAGAAACAGTAGCTGAACGTCCAATACTAGCTGACACTGTATCATATTCTCCACTTCTTTTAGCAGGTGTCCCCTTATAAACTAAAGTCCAAGACCCTATATTTTCATTCTTATAGTTCTTCTTAGTAGATTCAACCTTCCAGTATGTATAATAGCTACCTGCCTCAGCTTTATTGATAAAGCTCATATTAAAAACGAGTGCCAATGCTAATAATCCTGTTAAAATCTTTGAAACTGTCTTTACATTTTTCATATGATTCATCCTCCTTGAATACTTTTATTTCTAAACACCTATTAGATTTTAGAATAGATTTATGTTAAAAACAACCAAATTTTATAGTAATTTCTTATTTCGATATATTTATTTTAATTGTATCGTTTGTTTTTTGGGGGAATTACCGACAACCAAAAGGAGATAACTCCTGAGATAAAAATATTATAGGAGAAGAAGCTTGTTACATTAAAAACCCTTGTAATCCTAGTGAAGCCAATGAATACAAGGTTTTTATTGTTGTATTTTTTACAAGGAAGGTGAATCGAAGAGCACATTACTAGATATGGATACCGGAGAACTTGTTGATAGGGAAAACGGAAAAATCTAAGCTACTTTTAGATTTTTTGCTAACTAATTAAAAACACTAAATGTTTTTAATACATTATTCGTTTCTTCTTTAATCCGTTTTTTAAAGAGAGTAGTTAGCACACCCTCGGATGGTATCGCAAATGTATGGTATGTTTGCGACTCATTAACCCAAAAAGAGTCCCATAAGGACTCTGGTCAGACAGGCTAGTATGTAACAGGATGCAAGAACAGAAACGATTCTGGTAAAAAGAAGAAAATTTCGATCGTCTTGAAGCTAAGCTCTGCTGAATTTCTCTCTATATAGCCGTATAACGGGGTTTATTTGTATTCTCCATACCAAAGGGAGTCTTTAGCATAATCGGGCTTTATGCGTCTATTAAAGGGCTTAAAACACCTTTTGTTGTTTACCTTTCGATGGGGGAGATGTCTTAGTTGTTCTGAAGCTCTTTTTCTACTTGTTTTTTCAATTCGTCTATGGAAAGCTTGGCTAAATCCTCTTTTCGATGGTTGATCGCTTTTTTAAATCCCCAGGCAATTTTTTCAGCTTCTTCTTTACTTGTAATCTCAAAATGACGTTCAAAAATAGCCCCGATTTCAATCAATCGTTTCGTCCGTTCTTTTCGCTCTTTTTCTTTCATCCGACTCTCCACTTGCAGTTTACGAGCCTTCATTTTCTCCATTTTTTCTTCTAACTCCTGTAATCTCTCCCTATCTGTTTTGCGAGCCATAGATCAAGAGCCTCCTCATTACCATATTTTTCTTTTATTATAAGGGAATAGGTGATAGAATACTAGCTAAAGAGCAAGAACGCCACAATGAGGTGTGGCAATGTTCCCGAAGAACGAAGTTCGAGGGCGCACTTATACAAACTACGTTTGTGTGCGGTTGCTACGCAACGGAAAAGCCTATTCGCTCGTGAGCGAATACTAAAACACAAACCCATCATTCGGCTACAGGCCGAATATACATAACGTATTCGCCTATTGGACGAATACAAAACCCCATCGCCTTTCGGCGAAACCTAACGAAAAAAGGAACCATCTTCGATTCTTCCCTTTTTCGTTAGGTCCATTACAACCCATTAAAAGGAGGTGCTCGATCATGGCTATTTACCATTTCTCTGCACAAGTCATTTCAAGAAGCAAAGGTCAATCAGCTGTTGCTGCGGCTGCTTATCGTTCTGGTGAACGATTAACCGATGAACGAACCGGTGAAACCAAATTCTATAAAAGAGAAGTGGAACCAGAAACCATGATTTTGGCGCCTTCTCATTCTCCAGAATGGGTACACGATCGGCAGCAACTTTGGAATGAAGTCGAGAAAGCTGAAACAAGAAAAAACTCTCAAGTGGCGAGAGAAATCAATATTGCTTTGCCGAGAGAATTATCTCATCAAGAACAAACGGAGTTAATTCGTGGGTATGTTCAAAAAGAATTCGTGGATCAAGGCATGATTGCCGATGTCGCGATTCACCGAGATGATCAAGACAATCCCCATGCCCATGTGATGTTGGCCACACGTAAAATTTCCGAAGACGGCTTTACCGTTAAAAATCGGGATTGGAACAAGAAAGAGTGGTTGCTGCAATGGCGTGAGCAATGGGCCGTTCATGCGAATCAATCGTTAGAGCGTGAAGGGATGGAAGACCGGATTACGCATGAATCCCACGAAAAACGCAATCTGATTCTTTTTCCTACGGTCCATCTTGGCCATGTGGCTCACGAAATGGAAAAGCGTGGAGTCCAAACCGACCGAGGGAGCATCAACCGTGATCGTCAAGAATACAATCGCCTGGTCGTGAATCTCCAGGCTTACCGAGAAGAAAAGAAAGCCTTGGAACAAGAAAAAGCCCGGAAGCAAGAACAAAGACAAAAATTCGAACGATTCACCACTCCTACAGAACGTATTCACTTAGAAGAAGCCTCTAAGCTTTTGAATATGGAGGGTGTACCTAGCCTTCAAGACATAGCTAAAAAACGGGAAGAACTCAATCGGTGGGAACACCGGGTGAATCAGCAAGACAATGAGACTCGATCGAAGGATGAAATCTTCCAAGGAGCTTCAGAATCGTACCAATGGATTCGCCTTTTTAAAGGGCAGCTGCAGCATGCCCAACAACAATTGGAACGAATCAATTGGCTGAATCCCTTTAAGATCAAGGAAAACCGAATGAACAAGGAGCAAGCCGAGCTTGAAATGGCTAGGGTAGATCAACAGATTACGGCTCGGGAAAAAACGCTTCAGGGATATCAGAAAACGCTTGGATTCCATACGGAGAAAGAATTTGAGCAGATGCACGAGCAGCATCGTTCCACGTATTCAGGCATTCTGAAGAAAAGTCAAGAAGTATGGGGACAGATTCAGCAGGCAAGAAAGGTCTTAGAAAAGGCTCAAATCGCCCACCAGAACGCTTATGTACGCCAAGTAGCTTCTTACTATCCAGAGCGATCTGAAATGGGTCACATAAGCCTACAAACGGCTAACAGACTTATGGAATGGAAGAAAGAGAACGGCAATCAAGTGGTCCCTCTAGAGACCATCCCAAAAACGTTCCATGCCCATCAAGCTGAAATTCAAAGGCTCCATGGTGAAGTCGATCGTGTGAATCAGTACAGGTCACGCCTGCAACGTGCAGAAGGCTATCTGAATCAAGTTGAAAAACAACAGGCCCTTGTTGAAAAAATCGAGAACAACCCATTTTTGAAAGGAAAACTGCTTGTTTCAAAAACGGCTAAACAGGAGTATGACCAAGCGATTTCTACCTGGGAACGAGATCAAGAGGCGATGAAAAAAGAAGGCGTTTCTGGAAGGAAGGACCTTGAAAAACAGCGTAATACCTTAGGAAAAATGGAAGCTAGAGTGCCTGCCTTTAAAGATCAGATTCAATCTCAAGAAAAAAGTCTTGGCTTATTAGGAGCTATTATGAAGGGTGTAGAACAGGCAGCAAGTAATATGCAGATGGAACAACAGCGTCAAAATCTTCACCAGCAAAAATCGAAAAGAAGCAAACAACAACCATGGGACTTAGGAAGATGATCGTTTCCTTCTGATTAGCGTTTTGAGGCAGTCTTAAGACTGCCTTTTAGCCTAAAGGCTCGTTTTGTTTAGATGGATAATGGATTTATGTATGATCCTCTTAAACTAATAAATGGTTTATTTGTTATTCTTTCTTTATATTTGATAATCTAAATAATTAAGGAGGTAGGAAAAGATGACTGAACAAACAAAAAGATCTTCCAAACAGAGTGTTGCTCCTACACGGGAGAAGCCATACAAGTTTAGAAAAGGACAAGAAGTAAAGGTAGCTTTCTTAGATGGTAAATCGATTACCGGAAAGATTCATCAATTCTCTAGATATCATATTGTCTTAGAGTTACAGGGCAAAGAAGAACTTATTACGGTATTTAAGCACGCCATTAAATACATAGTGAGTAAAAAACCAGAAGATATCAGTACTATATAATGAGGAAAAGAAG
>NZ_JBIWDJ010000015.1:0-13059 GCF_044761955.1 Peribacillus sp. NPDC097225 | reverse complement strand
AAATGTTTGACTTGCTCATTTTGCTTTTTTTATAGTGTGTGCTCACTCAAAATTTACGTTGGCGCTTTGTTTTGTTCAGTTTTCAAAGAGCAATTATTCAATCACTTACCTCGTAAGCGACTTTATTATCTTACCACGCATCCAAGCTCTTGTCAACATTTATTTATGTTGTTTTGTTGATTGAATGTTTATTAATTTGTTTGTCATTGTTGCGACTCCTAATATATTATCAGGTTGTTTTATTTTCGTCAATAGATATTTTACTATTTTATAAAAAATACATGGCTTGCCTCCACTTTCGTTAAATCAATAGAAGCTTCAAGGAGTTTTCCTTGAAGCTTCTTTCAACACCTTCCGCTTTCACTTCTATACTATCCAGTATCCGATAGCCGCTAGAGCAGCAACTCCCGGTATCCCAAGCAGTCCAGCAACCGCAGAGGTCACTAAATTGATCGGGACATGAATACCCGCTTGATTACCCAGCATATTAAGGAAGAATAAAAAAGCTGCCCCAATGATGACTTTTATAATGCCTTGTCCTATAAATCGAATGGGTTTCAATGGTGCTCCTATAATTAAAAGAACAAGAATCAAACCGCCAATTACAGCCACAAAAACAATTGGTTCCAATCTCATACCTCCCCACAAGCTTGTATTACACTTATATGTTGGATGATATAGATAAAGAACCGGCCCAAAAAAATGGTTATAAAGGAAACCCCTTATAACCACGGTCTATCATCTTTGTATGCGTACATTTCTTCTTTTCACTTCTCTAAATAAGTAGAAATACTTCACTTCCGCTAACCTCGTTTGTGCGATTACTTCTACAGATGGGTCTACACTTTTTTCAAGTAAGGATTTTTGGTTATGCCAATTCCTTTTCAACTGTTCAAGTTCCCCTATCAACGCCTCATTATATTCGTTTCGAAGCTGTTTTTTTTTACGAAAGAACACGCGGAGTCCTCCAAGCTATCTTATATTTCTCTTCTTCCTTCTATTGCTTTTGATAGAGTCACTTCATCTGCATACTCCAAGTCCCCTCCAACCGGAAGTCCGTGAGCAATCCGCGTCACTTTAATTCCCGATGGTTTAAGCAACCGGGAAATGTACATGGCCGTCGCTTCTCCTTCGATATTAGGATTCGTGGCCAATATGACCTCCTGTACCGTTTCATCTTGAAGTCGCTTCAATAAATCAGGAATATTTATATCTTCCGGACCAATACCGTCCATTGGCGAAATACTGCCATGCAATACATGATACAGGCCATTGAATTCCCTCATCTTTTCCATGGCTATGACATCCTTAGGGTCCTGCACGACACATATCAAGTCCCTATCTCTTCTTTGATCCTCGCAAATATAGCAAGGATCCTGATCCGTTATGTGCCCGCATACTGTACAGTACATGAGATTTCGCTTTGCATTCACCAACGCTTTCGCAAAATCCAAAACAGTATCTTCTTTCATGCTCAGTACATGAAAGGCTAATCGAGCCGCAGTTTTCGGCCCTATCCCCGGCAATTTCATAAAGCTATCAATAAGCTTGGAAATCGGTTCTGGATAATGCATCAAATTCCTCCTAAAATTTCAAAAGAAACCCCCTTGAAAGGAAGTTTCTTTTAAACTTGCTTAAAACATGCCTGGAAGGTTCATTCCCTTGGTGAATTGTCCCATCGTTTGGCTTGTTAGTTCTTCTGCCTTTTTCAAAGCATCATTGGTAGCAGCCAACACTAGATCTTGCAGCATATCGATATCATCCGGGTCAACGACTTCCGGTTTGATAATGACATCTACGATTTCCTTATGTCCGGTTACAATAACCGTTACCATTCCGCCACCAGCTGTTCCTTCAATCTTCTTTTCACCTAACTCTTCTTGTGCCTCTGCCATTTTCTTTTGCATTTTTTGCATTTGTTTCATCATATTTTGCATATTACCGCCACGCATACCCATTTTTCCTACCTCCAATTATTCTTTAATTTCGAGCAAATCATCTCCGACTAACTTTCTTGCTTCGGCTATGAAAGGGTCTTCTTCTTTTGATTCCGTTTCTTCTGGGCCTTCAAACTGTTGTGTTGAAATAAAATCCTCCCGCAACTTCTGCCACTGACTCTCCGGAACTCCGGCTATCTCCATACGATGACCAGTTAATTGCTGCATGATAGAGGCGATCACTTCTATGAAACGGTTATTTTCCATCGCCATTTGGCAATGAATATCATATTTGAATTTTACCACAAAAGCTTCCGTAGACGCAGCAACAGGTTCCGCTTCCGTCAACAGAGCCGCGAGTGACTTTTGGTTTTGCTGCCCTAACTGTTCAAGCACTTCCCCCCATTTACTCTTTACACCCTGTAAATTAGGTTTCGTGGCTTGCTTCAATACTTGGTTTATCTTTCCCGTCGGCGCCTTGTAAGCCTTTTTCATCGACCGTTGGGGTTTTGCCTGTTCCGCCGGTTTTTCAGAAACAACGGCAGCAACTCCATTTTGCTGTAAATCCATCATTTGTTTTTCCAACGCTTCTATCTTTTGAAGCAATTGTTGGACCTTCCCGTTATCCATTTCATTAGGCTTTTGCTCATTACATAGCTTCACCAGGGAAACTTCCAGGAATATACGGGGATGGTTCGTCCACCTCATATCTTGTTGCGTTTGGTTGAAACTTTCAATAATCGAATAGATCGATTTAGAAGGGATCACTTCTGCCAACTCCTTGAATTGCGGGTCAATCAACACCCTTTCAAAGGATTCTGCAAGAGATGGGGCAGCCTGGAACAGAAGCATGTCACGGAAATAATAAATCATATCTTCAATGAAGCGGGCTGGGTCTTTTCCCATAGCCAATAATTCATCAAGGACTTCAAGAGCCACGGCAACTTCCTTATCGTATATCGCTTTCGCCAATCTACTTAAGAACGATTGAGACACGGAGCCCGTTACCGTTAAAGCATCTTCCACCGATACCGTTTCGGAACTGAATGAAATGGCCTGGTCAAGTAGACTAAGCGCATCACGCATCCCGCCCTCGGCTGCTCTGGCAATGATGTGAAGAGCCTGCTCATCACAGGAAATCCCACTCTCGGCGATGATTTGTGACATCCGTCCGACAATGTCCTGTGGTTGTATTCTTTTAAAATCAAATCGCTGACAGCGGGAAATGATCGTTAATGGAATTTTATGAGGTTCAGTCGTCGCCAATATAAAAATGACGTGCTTTGGTGGTTCTTCCAATGTTTTTAATAAGGCATTAAACGCCCCCTGCGAAAGCATGTGTACCTCATCAATAATATAAACTTTATATGTAACCGCATTCGGTGCATATTTGACCTTATCACGAATGTCACGGATTTCTTCGACGCCATTATTGGATGCTGCATCTATTTCAATAACATCTGATATGGAGCCATCGGTGATTCCGCGGCAAGTAGCACATTCGTTACAGGGTTCACTTGTAGGCGCATGTTCGCAGTTAACTGCTTTTGCAAGTATTTTGGCCGCACTCGTTTTCCCTGTCCCACGCGGTCCCGAGAATAAATAGGCATGGGAAACTTTTTGCCCGACAAGAGCATTCTGCAACGTTTTCGTCACATGCCCCTGTCCAACAACATCAATGAACTGTTGTGGCCGCCACACTCGGTATAATGCCTGATACCCCACGGAAATCCCTCCTTATTTTCTCCATCATTTCTATTATACCGTACTGGTTTCCTTAATTTCAAAATCCATTAAAGAAAAATGCTCCGATGAACCGAATTACCTTCTTAACGCGCAAAAAAACCCACCCTTTACGAATGAGTTTTTTGATTATGTAAAATAACTGCCGTGCACCTTCCGTCGATTAGCAACCATAAGCGTTACTTAAGCAGTTAGCTCAGCCCAGGCAACCCTGCGGCACATGAGAACTTCCACTTAATGCTGCTTCCTTCCGGACCTGACATGGTTCATGGAGACCCATTGCGCAGGACCCGGGCGTCAACACCACTTACTTAAGGCAGACCCTACAGAATGCTAACCTCGAGAAGGAATTCAACCTCGCTAGAGCGGATTGCGAGTACAGGGCACCGCTACCTCCCCGTCTAGCACGGCAAATGTGAGACCAATATTCATAGCGTCACTACGACGCATATCTTATTATACTAAGGTTATAAAAAAAACGCAAGTGTTGGGCATGGAATGGCAATGCTCCATTTTTTAGGGGGTGAAAAACTGACTCTTAGTTTCACGTCATTAATTTTCTGTTACCTGGCTTTCTTCCCTTTTCTTTTGCTTCAGCGCTTTCTTTCGATTCCTCAGTTGTTTAAAGAAAGCTGTTAAAATCCCGCCACACTCTTCTTCGAGCACACCGCTCGTAACCTCACATTGATGATTGAACCGCTGATCTTGAAGTAAGTCCATAAAGGTTCCCGCACAGCCTGCTTTTGGATCATGGGCACCAAATACGACCCGTTTCACCCTTGACTGCAGAATTGCGCCAGCACACATCGGGCACGGCTCCAGTGTGACATAAAGCGTCGCCTCTTCAAGTCTCCAACTACCAAGTTCCACACACGCTTCATTGATGGCAAGCAGCTCCGCATGGGCTATCGCGTTTTGGTCGGTTTCCCGTAAATTGTGACCTCTCGCAACGATCCGGTCTTCTATAACTATTACGGCCCCGATTGGTACTTCATTCAGTTGACGCGCTTTCTCGGCTTCACCCAAGGCTACATTCATATAATATATATCATCTTTCATGAAAAAACCCCCTTTTACTAAGTAGGAGTAAATAGACAAATATAAGACAAAATAAAGGTCAACTACTTATTCTAATGAATAGTACCGTAAGCAGCTACCTGTCGCAAGTAATTTTGCATACTTAAGGAGGATACTACATGAACCGACCTGATTCCCCTTCAATCGCCCTACTGATTATCGATATGATCAATGACTTTAATTTCGATAATGGTGATATGCTCCTTCAACATACTAAAGCTATCATGAAACCGATAATAGAATTAAAAAGATATATGAAAGAAAATGGCTATCCAATCATTTATATTAACGATCACTATAAGTTATGGCAGGCCGATTACAATAAAATCATCGAGACCTGCAAAAATGAAAGAAATGCTAATCTAATAGAAAGAATCAAACCAGAGCAAGATGAGTTCTTCTTAATCAAACCGAAGCATTCCGCTTTTTATGGAACGGCGCTGAACACGCTTCTCCATCAACTTCATGTAAAACGTTTGATCCTCACAGGGATTGCCGGTAACATCTGTGTCCTTTTCACAGCCAACGATGCTTATATGAGAGAATATGAATTATGGGTTCCTGAAGATTGTATCGCTTCTGCCTCAAAGGATGATAACTATTATGCACTGACCATGATGAACCACGTCCTTAAAGCTTCTACAAAGAAAAGTTCATTGGATTTTTGAGTATTTTCCTTCGTGCTTACCAGTCATTCTCTACAATTTGGAACCAACAAAATACCACAGAATCCTCCCAGTTGTGTTACAATATCTTTTGGCTGAAAAACATAACAAACTGGAAGTTTCAGTCCGATACCTCATTGAAGGAGGACAGAATGGATGAAAACCATCCCATTTATCACTGTCGAAGGACCAATTGGTGTGGGAAAAACATCACTTGCAAAAGTAATTTCTGATCACTTCAACATTTCTTTATTGAAAGAAATCGTTGATGAAAATCCATTTCTCGGGAAATTTTACGATAATATCGATGAGTGGAGCTTTCAAACAGAGATGTTTTTTCTATGTAACCGTTATAAGCAATTAGAAGATATCGAAACCAAGTTTCTCACCAATGAACAAGCCGTGGTGGCTGATTATCATATATTCAAGAATTTGATTTTTGCAGAACGAACGTTAAAGGACGAACAGTACAATAAATACATTGAAATATTTAATATTTTAACTCGAGACATGCCGAAGCCAAATATGGTCATTTATTTGAATGCTAGTTTAGACACACTCTTAACTCGAATTAGCAAAAGAGGGCGTGAATTCGAAAAAAATATCAGTCCTAGTTACCTACAACAGCTATCCTCAGATTATCAAATATTCATGGAAACGTTCGAGCAAAAGCACCCAGACATACCCGTCCTCACATTTAATGGGGATGATTTAGACTTCGTCGGGAACAAGAACGATCTAAATATGATGATTAACCAAATAGAGAATGCCCTGCAAAAAGGAGTAGTACCACATGAACTTGCGTAAAAAGTATAATATCCCGAACAATGCTGTCATTACAATAGCCGGTACGGTTGGCGTAGGTAAATCGACGATGACGAACGCCTTGGCGGATGCCCTGCAATTCAGGACATCTTTTGAAAAGGTGGATGCCAACCCTTATCTTGATAAATTCTATGATGATTTTGATCGTTGGAGTTTCCACCTGCAAATCTATTTCCTCGCTGAACGGTTTAAAGAGCAGAAAAAGATTTTCGAGTATGGCGGCGGCTTCATTCAGGACCGATCCATTTATGAAGATACGGGGATTTTTGCGAAAATGCACTATGAAAAAGGCACGATGAATGAAGTGGACTACGAAACGTATACCAGCCTGTTCAACGCCATGGTGCTGACACCTTACTTCCCCCACCCCGATTTGGTCATCTATCTTGAGGGTTCAATCGATGATATCCTTAATCGAATCCAAGTACGTGGACGTCCGATGGAACAGCATACACCGATTGAATATTGGCAGGAAATGCACAATCGTTACGAGGAATGGATCAATCAATTCAATGCCTGTCCGGTCCTTCGTTTAAACATTAATGAATATGATCTTATGCATGATGAAGCTAGCATCGAACCTCTTATAAAACGGATTGCTGAATACATGGAACAAACCCGTTTACTACGTAATAAATAAATAAAAACCATTGGCATTGGTGCCAATGGTTTTTATGTTATATCAGAAAACAAAAATCCCGTTACATTTCTGTAACGGGACAACGATATCCAATTTATGCGCTGTGGTTATTAATAAGTTATGGAGGAGGTAGAGGGATTCGAACCCCCGCGGGATTTGACTCCCCTGTCGGTTTTCAAGACCGATCCCTTCAGCCGAACTTGGGTATACCTCCGTATCAACATTTATTATATTACACCGATTCACAAAAGAAGTCAAGCACTCTTAGAACACTTTTTTAAAATAATTATTAGTGGACCAGATTACCCTTTTCGGGGTCTGGTCCACATTATGATTTTAAACATTATTTTGGCTTGATGACTTCCGCACCACGCATATACGGGCGTAATACTTCAGGGATGATGACCGTGCCGTCTTCCTGTTGATAGTTTTCCAAAAGAGCGGCTACTGTCCGTCCAATGGCAAGACCCGATCCATTCAATGTATGAACGTGTTCCGGTTTGCCTTTCGCCTCACGACGGAATCGGATATTGGCCCGTCTAGCCTGGAATGCCTCAAAGTTACTGCATGATGAGATTTCCCGGTAGGTTCCATAGCTTGGAATCCATACTTCAAGGTCATATTTTTTAGCGGCAGTAAATCCAAGGTCACCCGTACACATACTCAGGACTCGGTAAGGCAATCCAAGTAATTGAAGAACTTTCTCGGCATGACCTGTAAGCTTTTCTAATTCTGCGTATGAATCTTCCGGCTTCACGAATTTAACTAATTCCACTTTGTTGAATTGATGCTGGCGAATTAACCCGCGTGTATCCCGGCCTGCAGAACCTGCTTCTGAACGGAAAGATGCACTATATGCCGCATAGCTGATTGGCAGATCATCGGCACTCAAGATTTCATCACGATGGAAGTTGGTAACCGGTACTTCCGCAGTAGGAATCAAGAAATAATCCTCGCTTTCAATTCTGAATGCGTCTTCCTCGAACTTAGGCAGCTGTCCTGTACCTGTCATGCTTGCACGATTGACCATATAAGGAGGCAGCATTTCCTCATATCCATGTTCTTCGACATGTAAATCCAGCATAAAGCTAATCAATGCACGTTCCAAACGGGCACCAAGACCTCTATAAAAGACAAAACGACTACCCGTCACTTTCGCAGCTCTTTCGAAGTCCAGTATTCCTAGATCACCAGCCACATCCCAATGGGGCTTAGGTTCGAATGTGAATTCCGGCAATTCACCCCATTTGCGAATTTCCACGTTATCGTCTTCCGTTTCTCCTACTGGAACACTTTCATGTGGAATATTCGGTATAGAAAGGAGCAACTTCTCTAATTGCGCTTCTACTTCACGTAGTTCTTCGTCATACCCCTTTATTTGATCGCCAACCTGACGCATCTCCGTAATCAGTTGGTCTGCATCTTTCTTCTCCCGTTTTAAAACCGCTACCTGTTGAGATACTTCATTTCGTTTACTTTTTAACTTTTCTGTATCCGCAATTAAAGACCGGCGTTTAACGTCCAGTTCCTCGAATTTACCCAAATCGGTCAAATCTTCTCCCCTGAATTGCAAAACATTCTTTAACTCTTCAAAGTTATTTCTTACGTATTTCAAGTCCAACATTACATTTCCTCCTTATTTACTGATGATTTTACTCGAGAACGCAAAAAACTCCCGTCCCCTGAAGAAGGGACGAGAGTTAACCCGCGTTGCCACCCTAGTTAAAGGTGTACGAAAAAACACCTTCCACTTATCACGATAACGGCTTTTAGCCGAAAGTAATTACTAACCTAGTAAAGGCGTTCCATACTTTACTCCAGGAGGGATTCATAAGACTCTCACACCGATTTGCACCAGCCACCGGCTCTCTTAAGAAAGAAGCACTTATTACTTTTTCCTGTCATGGTTTTCTCGAAATCAAATTGTTTTCCATAATGTACTATAATTTTACACATTACGCAACCATTTTATACACGAAAATTAAAACCAGCCTTTAACCGTAGAGGCTACACTGCTCCATACATCACCGAAGAATCCACCGATTGCGCGCATTGATAATACGAACCAGTTAGCTTTATCAACAGTTTCAGCAGCCACTAAATCGACTTTCGCTGTATCACTGTTAATAAATCCATAATCTTCACCCTGCTTAGGAGTTACAGCGATATAACCCAGCTTCTCCCCTTTTTTGATTGGGGCTGTTAACTTACCATCTTTATTCAACTTGCTTTTATCAACTACAACTTTAGTATTATATTGATCTTTTTCGCCGTTTTCGACTAGCATTTCAATCGCTTTCTTAGATTGAACTTTAATGCTGTCTTCCTTCCCTTTCACGACAGCCAGGCTCTTGTTACCTTTTACTTCGTAATTAGCAGGAAGGACTTTTTCTTTTTTAAATGTACTGTATGCATAATTCATCAGCTTAGTGCTATCGGCAAAACGTTCGTTTTTAGTAGTGGATTTCATCACTACGGTTATATAACGCTGCCCATCTCGGATGACTGTGCCCGTATGAGCGTAACCAGCGTAGTCTGTAGAACCTGTTTTAAGTCCATCTACACCCTCATATTCAAAAATTAGACCAGGTAACATCCAGTTGAAATTAGAATACTCTTTTCCATCTCGGAACTTCAGCTTAGAAATACTGGCATAATCTAATACTTCCGGATAGTCGTTAATTAGACGATAAGCAAGAAGTGCCGTATCCTTAGCCGTCATGACGTTCTCTTCATCAGCCTTACCAGTAGGGTATTCCCCTAAAAGATCCGAGTTATTTAAACCACTCGCGTTAACGAATTTATAATGCTTCAGTCCTAATTTACCAGCTTTTTCATTCATCAATTTCACGAAATTCTTTTCGCTGCCAGAAATTAGCTGCGCAAGAGCTACTGTTGCAGCATTTCCTGAATAGACAGCCATAGCTTGGTATAGTTCCTTAACTGTATAATCTTCTCCTTCAGTTAAGCCAATATTCGACAAGTTCGGTGCCTTTGAAAGATCGTGAACATACTTATTTATTTTAACCTTTTGATCCCAAGTGATTTTCCCATTTTTAATCGCTTCCATGATGATATACTCTGTCATCATTTTTGACATAGAAGCAATGCCTAAAACTTTATCGGCATTTTTTTCGTAGACGATTTGCCCTGTTACTCCATCAATGATGATGGCAGCCTCTGCCTTTAAGCCTAAATCAGTTTCAGCTTGAGCCTTCTGTGGTTGATAGGCAAATTGTGACATAACAAGAACAAAGACAAAAGTGAAAACGAGAGTAATCTTGCTGATTTTTTTCAATTTCCAATACCTCCAACTATTAAGCTTATCTCTATAGAATACAAAGAATTCTATGTAATCCCCTTGACACTTTGTCTAGTTTATCACAGAAAAAATAAAAAAAATAGACAGAGTAATCGAAGACCCTGTCTATTTTTACAATAAATTTTTATGACAATCATATGTTAATTTGATTACATAGAGTAATTGGGAGCTTCTTTGGTAATTTGTACATCATGTGGATGACTTTCTCTTAATCCAGCACCCGTCATCTTAACAAACTGAGCATTATCTCTCAACTCTTCTAATGAACCAGTTCCGCAATAACCCATACCGGACCGGATTCCACCAATTAACTGATAGATGGTTTCTGATAGTGGCCCTTTATAAGGAAGTCTGCCTTCAATTCCTTCTGGCACGAATTTCTTATTATCTTCTTGGAAATACCGATCTTTAGAACCCTTTTCCATAGCAGCAACGGAACCCATTCCCCGATATACTTTGAAACGGCGTCCTTGGAAAATTTCCGTTTCTCCAGGGCTCTCAGTTGTTCCGGCTAACATGCTACCTAGCATAACGGCATGACCACCTGCAGCAAGTGCCTTGACGATATCGCCCGAGTATTTAATTCCTCCATCTGCGATAATCGTTTTACCATGCTTTCTTGCTTCTGTAGCACAATCGTAAACAGCGGTGATTTGTGGGACACCCACACCGGCAACCACCCGAGTAGTACAAATTGAACCTGGTCCGATCCCCACTTTAACAACATCGGCTCCTGCCTCGATTAAAGCTTTCGTTCCTTCGGCAGTTGCAACGTTTCCTGCGATGATTGTTAAATTAGGATAAGCCTCACGGATATCTTTTACTACGTTAAGGACCCCAGCAGAGTGACCATGTGCCGTATCTAGTACAATAGCATCTACTTGAGACTTCACTAGCATTTCTACACGTTTCATTGTGTCTTTGGTTACTCCCACCGCTGCACCTGCAAGTAGTCTACCTTGCTTATCTTTAGCGGAATTAGGAAACTCGATGACTTTTTCAATATCTTTAATTGTAATAAGGCCCTTTAATACGCCTTGATCATTTACAAGAGGTAGTTTTTCAATTTTATACTTTTGAAGAATCTTTTCAGCTTGTTCCAAGTTTGTTCCAACCGGGGCCGTCACAAGATTCTCCACAGTCATTACACTGGAAATTTTCAAGGAGAAATCGGAAATAAATCGCAAGTCACGGTTTGTAATGATACCAACGAGCTTTTGTTCCTCTTCATTATTAACGACAGGAACACCTGAGATCCGGTATTTACCCATTAAATGCTCTGCGTCAAACACTTGATGATCGGGCGTCAAGAAAAATGGATCCGTAATGACACCACTTTCTGACCGTTTTACTTTATCAACCAGTTCAGCTTGAGCCTCAATCGACATATTTTTATGAATGATACCTAATCCACCTTGACGGGCCATCGCAATTGCCATTTCAGCTTCTGTTACGGTATCCATTCCTGCACTGATGATAGGAAGGTTAAGCCTTAAATTTTCTGCTAGATTGACCTGAAGATTAACATCTTTCGGTAAAACCTCTGATTTTGCCGGTATTAATAGGACATCATCAAAAGTTAAACCCTCTTTTGCAAATTTATTTTCCCACATTTTTTTCCCCTCCTACTTAAAAATATTATTTGTAGGTTATCAATTGGTTATACTACTGTCAAGATAAGAATGAAATGTTTGATTATTCTATTAATTAAAAGGAGTACTCATTATGCCTGAAAACAATGATAATTTCGATAAATTCACCCCCTTTTTTTCGGCTACTTCTTCTCAACTTTTTTTACAAAAACGTTATACCCAAGGAAAAATAGAAGATGCCGAAAAAAAAAGTTATGAAAACTGTTACCCATTCATTTACTATATTGAGCACTCTAAAATCTACTATAACCAATCAGCCAAAGCACCTCTTTGCATACAACCAATATTATCCTTTTATGGGTTTACCCATTTATTAAAAGCCTGCCTCCTTACCGTTAATCCTAACTATCCGGAGTCTACCTCTTTACTTGCCCATGGAGTCACGACAAGGAAAAGAAAAAAACAGCAATATGATTTTTTAAAGGATGAAGTAAAAACACAGAAAAATGGACTTTTCACTTCGGTTGCCGAAAACTTATTCCATATTAAACATTTGGAAGGGGAGAAGTTTTCGATGGAATCCTTATTGGCAGAAATTCCTGAATTGCAATCGATTGCGTGGACCCATTCCAAAACAAATTTCATCACGCCCGTTTATATCCATGATGGTTTTGAGCTACCTTCTTCTATACTCGATAGCTACCAAATGACGGCCGACCGTTTCTTCGAATTCATGAAGGGTAAAACGAAAGAAGTAACTGACTTGAAAGAGATGAAGGGGAAGCTATCATTAAAAGTAGATGGGCCACTCGGCATGAATGGGCCCTCTCCTATGCGATTCAATATGGAGGCTGAACTTTTTATGCTATCAATCAATAAGAATTCACCGGCTTTTTCACTACCTGAACTCCTGATTCATTATTTAATCTCATACAACCTTAGTATAATAGCTCGTTATGAAACAGAATGGTGGGCAGAACTCCTGAAAACGATGCCGAATGATGATTACCCCTCTATTGTACAGTTCCTTAAAATAAGCCAAGCCAAGATACCTTTGTTAGTCTTCGAATGGCTTAAACCTGGAAGTCTTGGTCGGTGAAATTCCTGATAGATCATTAGTCACTAGGGGTATACACCCCTTTTTTGCACACAAAAAAAGGCCAAGCCTAATGGCTGACCTTCGAAATGGCTTGGCGGCGTCCTACTCTCACAGGGGGAAACCCCCAACTACCATCGGCGCTGAAGAGCTTAACTGCCG
>NZ_JBIWDJ010000014.1:0-36911 GCF_044761955.1 Peribacillus sp. NPDC097225 | reverse complement strand
AGAAATGTTTGACTTGCTCATTTTGCTTTTTTATAGTGTGTGCTCACTCAAAATTTACGTTGGCGCTTTGTTTTGTTCAGTTTTCAAAGAGCAATAATGGTAATAATGGAGCGGGTGAAGAGAATCGAACTCTCATCATCAGCTTGGAAGGCTGAGGTTTTACCACTAAACTACACCCGCATTATATAATTATGAATGATTCCGAGAAATAATGGTCGGGAAGACAGGATTCGAACCTGCGACCCCTTGGTCCCAAACCAAGTGCTCTACCAAGCTGAGCTACTTCCCGTAAAATATGGTGCGCCCGGCGGGAGTCGAACCTACAACCTTCTGATTCGTAGTCAGATGCTCTATCCAATTGAGCTACGGGCGCTAATTTCTATGATGTTATTGGTGCGGCCGAGAGGAGTCGAACCTCCACGGGGTTTCCCCCACTAGGCCCTCAACCTAGCGCGTCTGCCATTCCGCCACGACCGCGAAAGCGACTTCGTAAGTTTAACACCTTTTCAACTTGTTGTCAAGTAGAAAGTTATGCGGGTGAAGGGACTTGAACCCCCACGCCTTGCGGCGCCAGATCCTAAGTCTGGTGCGTCTGCCAATTCCGCCACACCCGCGTAATAAAATGAAAATGGTGAGCCATGAAGGATTCGAACCTTCGACCCTCTGATTAAAAGTCAGATGCTCTACCAACTGAGCTAATGGCTCTAAATGAAAATGGCTGGGCTAGAAGGGATCGAACCTTCGCATGACGGAATCAAAATCCGTTGCCTTACCGCTTGGCTATAGCCCATCAATCAAACTCATTAACAGCTAGGTTAATATTATATCACTATAACATCACTTTAGCAAGAGTTTATTTTTAAAAAAATAATGGCGGTCCCGACGGGAATCGAACCCGCGATCTCCTGCGTGACAGGCAGGCATGTTAACCGCTACACCACGGGACCAGCAAATAACGTTACGAAAAAAGTGACCCATACGGGATTCGAACCCGTGTTACCGCCGTGAAAGGGCGGTGTCTTAACCGCTTGACCAATGGGCCTTAATTAAAATGTTTCTGGCGGAGAAGGAGGGATTTGAACCCTCGCGCCGCTCGCGCGACCTACACCCTTAGCAGGGGCGCCTCTTCAGCCTCTTGAGTACTTCCCCAAAAAAATGGCTCCGCAGGTAGGACTCGAACCTACGACCGTTCGGTTAACAGCCGAATGCTCTACCACTGAGCTACTGCGGAATAGTGAAAGTTGGTTCCCTTTTTATGCTCAAGGACCTTAGTGGTTGTCGTGAAGAACAAGTTGTTATCTTGTCGACTCTTATGATTATAAAGAGGTTCAGAGTTAAAGTCAAGACATCTTTTTCTTTTTTTTATTTTTTTATTTCTTTTTCTTTAATCCCTTGGTAAATCAACGTTCCTCGGCACTTTCCACAGACAAATCTCGAAGTATCAATTCTTTTTTTTCTTAAATATACCTGCTGACATTGTGCACATATATATTGAATTGTATTCCTTTTCCTCTTAACTTGATTCGAAGGCAAAGGCGAACAGAATCTTGGGGCTCCCGTTTTTTTGAGTAAATGCTTAAAGTCTGCATCCCGGTGCTGGTACCCTTTCTTCTCAAGATGGAGATGATAGTGACATAATTCATGTTTTATGATCCCAATCAATTCTTCCAAACCACGTTCCTCGAAATATTTCTTGTTTATTTCTATATTATGAGTACCAAGCAAGTACCTTCCACCTGTTGTGCGAAGTCGTGGGTTAAAACTAGCTTGATGCTTAAACTTCCTTTGAAAGTGATTCATCGAAATTTCCTCAACCAATTTTTGCAATTGTTGATTATCCATCTCCCACACTCCTTCCATGGTAACAAGACAACCTATTATAACATAGACTAATAAAACAACAGGAATCTTTGGGGAGGTTAGCGTTATGCCGAAATGGTTTCAAAACCAAATTAGAAGAGCTTTCTATGATAAGGATTATTATCAAGTGAAAATGTTGAATCAATGCTGGTTTTTTTATCAAAAAAAAGAAACGCTACATTTATGATCATGATTCTACTTACGTAGTGTTCGCTCTCCTATAAAAAAAACCCCTTCTAAAAAAGAAGGAGTCTTTTCATTCATTAATTTTGGTCCTTAGGTTGTAACATGGTCAGCGACACTCTCTGTTTTTGAGCATCAACTTGTTCCACCCAAACCGTTACTACGTCTCCGACAGCCACAACGTCCATCGGATTCTTTATAAAACGGTTACTAAGTTTGGAAATATGCACGAGTCCATCTTGTTTGACGCCAATGTCCACAAAAGCACCGAAGTCTACAACATTTCTCACCGTACCTTGTAGTTCCATGCCGGTCTTTAAATCTTCCATTTTCAAAACGTCCTTTTTAAGCAAGGGTTTTGAAAGCTCGTCTCTCGGATCTCTTCCCGGTTTGACCAAATCATCGATGATGTCTTTAATCGTTATTTCCCCGATATCCAACTCATCAGCCAATTCTTTCGGATTTAAGCTGACTAATTGTTTATTCAACTCATCACTACCAAGGTCATCAGAAGTGAAACCGATTTTCTTTAGCATTTTATTCACAGCTCCATAGTTCTCCGGATGGATGGCTGTTTGATCAAGCGGTTCCTTGCCATTTAGAATGCGTAAGAAGCCTATGCATTGCTCATATGTTTTTGCGCCTAGTCGAGGAATCTTTTTTAATTCCTTCCTACTTGAGAACTTTCCTTCTTCTTCTCTTTTTTTGACGATATTTTGTGCAACAGATTTTGATAACCCCGCTACATATTGTAATAGGGATGGAGAAGCGGTATTGACGTTCACCCCTACTTGGTTAACGGCTGTTTCAACCACGAAAGTAAGAGATTCAGATAGTTTTTTTTGTGAAACATCATGTTGGTACTGCCCTACTCCTACAGATTTAGGATCTATTTTGACAAGTTCAGCAAGTGGATCTTGTAACCTCCTACCAATCGACACAGCACTTCTTTGCTCGACTTGAAGGTCCGGAAACTCCTCACGGGCAATATCTGAAGCTGAATACACGCTCGCTCCCGCTTCATTGACAATGATATAGGAGATGTTCCCTTTCATTTCCTTTAGAATATCAGCAATGAACTGCTCAGACTCCCTAGATGCGGTCCCGTTTCCAATGGCAACAATCTCTACATTGAAGCGCTGAAGAATTTCTATCGTTTTCGTGCGGGCTGCTTCTTTCTTACCTACAGGAGGATGTGGATAGATTACACTAATGTCCATCACCTTTCCTGTCTCATCAATAACAGCCAATTTACAGCCCGTTCGATACGCCGGATCGAGAGCTAGCACCACTTTCCCTTTAAGCGGAGGTTGTAAAAGCAAATTCCGGAGGTTTTCCGAAAAGATATGAATGGCTTGGTCTTCCGCTTTTTCGGTTAGTTCTTTTCGGATTTCCCTCTCTATAGAAGGTAAAATCAATCGTTTGAAGCCGTCTTCTATGGCGACTTTAAGCAATTCAGCAACTTCGGACTGATTATTTTTAATCACTTTCCGTTCTAAGTAACTGATGATGATATCCGTTCGCGGCTGTATTGATATTCGTAAAATGTCTTCCTTTTCACCTCTATTAAGGGCTAAAACCCGATGCGGAACGATTTTATGAATGGGCTCCTCATATTCATAGTACATCTCAAAAATCGCTTTCTCATCCTTTTCAGCATTTTTCACGGTCGAGGTCAACTTGCCTGCCTTAAAAATCTCATCCCTGATCCATTTTCTTAATTCCGCATCATCAGAAAGTAATTCTGCAATAATATCCTGAGCACCTGCTATTGCTTCTTCTATAGAAGAGACTTCTTTTTCATCTGATATGAATCCCTCTGCTTTTTCACGGACGGAAGCATAAACCTTACATTCAAGTAACCATAATGCCAGAGGTTCCAGGCCTTTTTCCTTAGCAACCGTAGCCTTAGTCCTTCGTTTTTGCTTATAAGGTCTATAAAGATCTTCGACTTCCTGTAGCTTTCCTGCCTTATCGATTTGTAAAGCCAATTCGTCTGTCATCTTACCCTGTTCACTGATGGATCGGATGACTTCCACTTTTCTCTGACCAAGGTTCTCTAGGTAATTCCATCTGTCCATAATCGAACGGATCTGTACCTCATCTAGCGAACCCGTCATTTCTTTACGATAACGAGCTATAAAAGGCACGGTATTACCATCCTGGAGCATCTGTATGACATTCTGTACTTGATTGTTCTTTAAGGTTAGCTCATTGGATATTTGCTTAATCAATACGTTCAAAGAATCTTCTACCATTACCAATTCATAAAACCTCCACCCTTTTTGTTCTTCTATGTATAGTCTAGCAAATGAACGATCATTGTGCGAATTCGCATACAAAAAAGCCCACTTCCGTTTATGGCGAAAGTAAGCTTCCTAAAATAAGAGTTGTATCATCCGCTGTTTGTGGACAGCTTTCTAAAATACAACGAGCATTTTTTTCGATAGGAACCTTCCTCTTTAGAAACGATTTAGCTCCTTTGAGTTCCAGTCCATCTGAATGAAAAATAAATTTTGCGTTCTGTTCATATTTAAATCTCTGTGTCCTGTACTTTTGCTTTCTACCTGACAAATACCCGGTAACAGGGAGAGGATATACCAACTTGTCATCCATCGGATTATATAGGAAAAAGCGGATGTTCCCTACTGAACTGTAGACAAACTCCTTCTCTTCATAATAAATCTTCATGATGGCGACGGCCGCCCCCCGTTTAGCAATCAATACCTGATTACATACATCCATAAGTGACTCTACATCTAAATGATGATGCATTTTGACTTGCTCTATAACCGCGTGGGAAGATTCATATGCATGTTCCCCACTACCGAGACCATCAGCCAAAACACAAATAAAGTAATCTTCCTCATGAAGAAAGAAGTAATCATCACCACAAAAAACCATATTGTTTTTAGAGGTTTGAGAGACAAGGACTTCTATATTTTCTTCTCGCAAAATCTCTTTAATCACGGAATTAACTCCGAATTTTCAGCATTAATTGCCTCCTGAAGCTTTTTAATTGCACGACGTTGAAGTCTTGAAACATGCATTTGCGATATCCCAAGCTTGTCGCCCGCTTCTTTTTGGCTTAAGTTCTCTAAATACGTGTATTGAATGATCAACTTTTCGCGGTCACTCAATACATGGAGAACCTTTTCAAGTACTAATCGTTGGTTGACACGCTCGAAACCTTCGTCAACGTTTCCAAATATATCGAGTAACGTAACCGTACCGCCATCAGAATCTGCCTCGATGGAATGGTCAACGGATAAAGCTTGATAACTTTTTCCCATCTCCATTGCTTCCAAGACTTCTTCTTCGGCTACCCCAATATGGTCCGCTATCTCATCAATTCTTGGCGAACGATGCAACGTGGTCGTTAATTCCTCAACGGTCACTCTAATTTTCGGTCCAAGTTCTTTAATTCTTCTCGGAACATGGACACTCCATGTTTTATCCCGCAAGAATCTTTTAATTTCGCCGATTATCGTAGGAACCGCAAACGCTTCGAAGCTTTTACCGAAAGATTCGTCATATCGGCGAATGGCACCTAATAAACCAATCATTCCGACCTGAGAGATATCTTCTTGAAACGATTTCCCCTTTGCGTATTTCCTGGAAATCGTCTCCACTAAACCCTTGTAATGAATGACTAAGTTACTTTGTGCTTCATCATCCTGATTCAACTGATAGGCTCTGATCCATTCATTTACCTTTTCTCTTTGCGCTTGATTAGGTTGAGACTGTTTTTGCATCCATCTCCACCTGCTCTCCTTCTAAAAACTTAGTCATAAAAACCGTAACCCCTTCATGCTGGTGAATTTTCACATCATCCATCAAGGTTTCAATGAGGTAAAGGCCCAAGCCTCCTTCTCTTAAGAATTCGACTTTTTCTCCATGTTCATATGGTCCAAGCCCTTGACGTACCTCTTCGAAATTACAGCTTTCACCACTATCAGAAACCATTACTTCCAAACGATCAGGATAGAGCCCAAAACTTACTTTCACTTCGCCATTTTCTTTATCTTTATACGCATGCTGAACCGCATTCGTACAGGCTTCACTTGTAGCAATTTTCAAATCTTCAATTTCGTCGTACGCAAATCCCATTCGGCTACCTATCCCAGAAAGTGTTAAACGAATGACACCGATGAATTCCGGTTTTGCAGGTATTTTCATTTCGATGTAATCATATACTTGACTCATTCTAACCCACCCTCTGTACCACTTTTAATATCAATAATATCTGCAAGACCTGTAATATCAAATAAACGTCGTAACCTTTCCGATAGTCCTATTAAAGTGAATTCGCCATTATGTGCTCTTACGTTTTTAAAAGCACCAACGAATACGCCCAATCCCGTGCTATCCATATAGGATACTTCCTTTAAATCAATAATAATTGAAACATTCTCTTGCTCTGATAGTGGAAATAATGATTCTCTAAGCTTTGGTGCTGTATAGGCATCAATTTCGCCTTGAAGCTTAACTGTATATTCCGTGTTTAACTCATTAACATCTACTGCTATATTCATCCTTGACCCACCTCTTTACATCCTCATCAATTCTTATTTATATATACCCTTGATTTTCAAAGCTAAACATTCGCTTTGAAAATTATTAATGTAAAATCGTCCCGCAGTTGAAAATTCTGCATTTTCTCCAACTGTTTATAAAGATTATTCACTATTTCCTGCGGCTGTAAGTGCATGTTCTTCTTAATGAATTCTATAAGGGTTTCACGCTCTATGAAACCATCACTCGTACGGCATTCCGTTACCCCATCGGATAAAAGGATAATCATGTCACCCGGTTTTACGAATTTTTCATATTGTTTATATTTCGTTTTTTTATCCACGCCCAGCAGTAAACCTTTTGCATCCAAGTCACTGAAGGTTCCGGCAGACGCATCATAATAAAACCCTGGCTCATGCCCGGCCGATGCAAAAGTGAACCGCTTATCATGAGGGTTATATAAGCCATAAAACATCGTAATGAACATGCTTGGATCCACATTATGTTCAACGACGCGATTTAAACTTTCCAGTACACTCTTCGGTTCATGGCGGTGTTCCGGCAAGCTATCCATCGCGTATTTGATCATCGACATGCATAGGGCCGCAGGAATGCCTTTCCCGATTACATCCGCAATGCCTATTCCAATACACCCAAGTTCATCTTCAACAAAGTGATAGTAATCCCCATTCATCTGTCGGGCTGGTACACTTATCACGCCAACATCCAAGTTCTTGATTTCGGGTATCTTCGTTTCCAAAAGGGTGTGTTGTACCTTTGCCGCAATCTCTATTTCAGATTTCAGCTCCTGCTGTTGGTGCCTTAGACTCTGATGTTCACGATAAGCAATGCCATACCCCATCATGACTTCTAATAGAAAATCGAATGAATCCACCACTTTGGTTGGCAGATCCGGATACAATGCCATTAGATTATTTTTATGCATACTGATGATCTCTTCAGGGGATATATTATATTTAATATTTAATCTGCTGATTTTTTGACCCTGATAGAGAGCTTGTTCATTTTGATCTTTTAAATAGGTAGAAAGCGCCTCCTGGTACTTTTTATCCATTTTTTCTCTTATATCCATATTCCCTCCTAACGGAGCCACTTGATGGCGGAAATCTTAGTCCCCTCACCCGGTATCGACTCAATATCGAAATCATCCATTAAGCGTTTTGCTCCAGGCAGGCCTGCCCCCAACCCCCCTGAGGTCGTAAAACCGTCCTCCATTACTCTACGGATATCCTGTATACCTGGTCCGTTATCTTCTGCAATGATTTTCAAGCCCGACTTGCCGTTTACAAGCAATTTTTCCAGACTCACATTTCCTTGTCCTGCATATAAGTATATATTCCGTGCCAATTCGCTTATGGCGGTTGTGATTCTAGCCTGGTCTACCGTGCCAAAGCCCAGTTCTTTAGCGAAGTTCCTTCCAAGCTGCCTTGCAGCTACTATGTCCCACTCATTAATAATTTTTACGCAGGATTGGACCCCCATACACTAATCCCCCAATTCCTGTTGTAATTTTTCCAGGCCCTTCTCTAGATCTAAAGCTGTTAGGACATCTTCGAGACTAATTCCCAATTCTATTAAGGTGATAGCAACTGCCGGCTGGATTCCTGTAATGACAACCTTGGCCCCCATAAGCTTTGACATACTGAAAACATCTCCCAATACCTTTGCGATAAAGGAATCTATAAAATCAATGGAAGTAATATCAATCACCACACCATTGGCACTGGTTTCATGGATCTTATCCAATAAATCTTCTTGAAACTGAAGGGCAGTCATATCATCCAATTCCCATTGGATAGAGACTAGCAAACAGTCATAAAGCTTTAAAATTGGAATCCTCATATGTCTCTCTCCACCTCTACAATTTTTCGGCTCGTTAATTCCAACGCAACCTCTATTCCCTTCTTCAAGGTGTTTTTTGTAATTACCTCATTCAAGTTAATTCCTAGATTTACGATCGTTTGGGCAATTTCCGGCCGGATCCCGCATAATATGCACCTTGCCCCCACCAATCGAACCGCTTCTCCTGCTTGAATAATATGATGGGCTACCATGGTATCGACTACCGGCACACCCGTAATATCGATAAGAACGACTTCGGATCTGTGCTTGACCACTCCCGTCAAAAGATTTTCCATGATTTGCTTTGCACGTTCCGTATCAATTGTACCGACCAAAGGCATAACCGTGATGCCCTCCAATACGGGAATTAAAGGTGCCGAAAGTTCCTGTAAGGCCATTCTCTGCAACGAGACGGTCCTTTCCCAGGTTTGCGAATATATATTGACGATTTCATTACTTATCGGAGTCGACCATTTATTTAAATAATTAACCAGCTCCATTTGATTATCTGGAGATACAATACCTTTATCAGCCATACCTTGCATGACGATAATCAAGAATTTTTGAAATCCTTCATTGACGAAAGTAAGGGGCCACCCTAGTTGGACCACTTTCTCGGCAAAATCTGAAAGTTTCAACGTGAACTCCCTGTCCTTACTATCGACATGGGCGATTATCATATCTATAAATTCACTACTCGTTTGTGTGAACATCTTATCGGAGACAACTTTTATCAATCTCACATCTGTATTTTCCTTCATGATGTTCATCCATTCAGTTAGGATGTAGTCTTGGTTTTGTTTAATAAAATTGTAAACCAATTGATTCATAATACCCCTCCATTTTACCACAATTACTATGTTTTACCCTCTGCGTCACATCAATGTTACTGAACTGTAATCTTTTCCAATTTTAGTTTTATTTCAATCCTATATATCGATCCTTATCGTCCTAACACATCGTTTTACCCAAGATTCACATCAAGAAACATCAATGGAATGGAATGCCGTTGCAAGCACTTTACACCCCTTATCTAATTGTTATTCGTCAAAATCCTCCCATTTCCTGCTTAATGGTTATTTAGTAACTTTAATCGATAGCTTCACCATCATTTTTTGATAAACTGACCGATACACTCAAAAGTTTGTATGCAAAAAAACGATTCCTTTAGAAAAGGAATCGCCAGTTTTACCTTATAGAATTCGAATTATAATAACGCCCGTAATGACGGGAAACTTTTTCTTTAAAACTCAATCAGACCTAAGCTAATTTGCAGAGCTTCATTGACTTTTTGCATCATAGGATCGTCAAGATGTGTTATTTTATCAGTTAAACGCTGCTTATCAATTGTACGGATCTGTTCCAGTAAAATGACAGAATCACGTTCGAATCCGTACTTTTTCGCATTAATCTCAACATGTGTAGGCAATTTCGCTTTTTGAATTTGAGCTGTAATGGCTGCCACTATCACAGTCGGACTAAAGCGATTACCAATATCATTTTGTAGAATGAGTACCGGACGGGTTCCACCTTGCTCTGACCCTACTACCGGAGAAAGGTCTGCGAAGTACACGTCACCACGCTTTACAACAATCAATGGCTCAGCCTCCGCTAACTAAACGTTCAACGCAATGCCCAGCCTCGAACTCAGCTTGAAAAGCTTCAGAAGCAATCGTCAAATTAATGGCCGCCATTTCGATATAACCGCGTTTCATTGATTCGCGAAATTCTTTCTTTTTACGTTCGCGAAGATACATTTTTGTGGCACGATAAATAAATTCACTGCGATTAACATTTTCTTCACTCGCATACCCATCTAGTTCAGTTAAAAAATTTTGAGGTAATCGAATTAATATCTCTCTTGTTGCGCTGGATTCAGACACAAACATACACCTCCACCATCACTACACACCTTTATTATATATCCTTTTCAATATTACCATTAAAATTCCTATCTGCAAAGAGTATATTCCATTTCTCCATTCTATTATCAGCATAATAATGGATTTCTTATTCACAAACTTTGGATTTTCTTACAATCCCGTCTATCCTAATAGTATATTGCGTACGTGGCTAAACATGCCGTTTTTCAGATATAACCGTGGAACTCTCGCTCCTAACATGCATGTTACCTCATAATTGATCGTTTCAAGCTTGGCCGCTATTTCATCCACCGATATCGACTCATTTCCATTCTCGCCAATTAGGGTCACTTCCGTTCCCACCGGGAAAGGACGAGGTAATTTGATCATACACTGATCCATGCAAATCCTGCCTACGATGGGGACCCTTTGTCCTTCTACAATAACTTCCTGCCCTTGAAGCTTACGGATCCAACCATCGGCATACCCGATCGGCAAAGTAGCAATCCATTCATCCTCACTAGCCGTATACGTAGCTCCGTAGCTGACACTATCGCCCTTAGCGAGTTGCTTAACGGCGACGATCTTGGTTTTTAAAGAGATCGCCTGTTTCAACGGAAATGGTAAAAGACCAAGCATTTCTTGGGAGGGGCTTAACCCATACATGGAGATTCCCATTCTGATTGCATTGAAATCGGCTTCAGGGAACCTTAAGGACGCTGCACTATTAGCAGCATGAATGTAAGGAGGTTTCCTATTCAATACCGATAGCATTTTTTTGAATAATTCAAGTTGCTTTTCATAATAATCCGTATCGAGTTCATCTGCCGTTGCAAAATGAGTGAATACCCCTTGAAAGTTGAAGCATTCTTCCTGTTGAATTGAACTTTCCAATTCCTTTAGCTGTTCTGTCGTACGGACACCAATCCTGCCCATCCCACTATCCACTTTCACATGAACGTCCAGAACCTGCCCTGCCTTGAGTATATGACTTGCCTTTATTAACCAATCACGATCAAAAACTGTCAACGATATGCCATGTCCGGCAGCTATCCCAGCACTTTCGGGTCTCGAAGCCCCTAGAACTAAAATGGGAGCGATTATTCCCTTTTCTCTTAATGCTAGTGCCTCATCAAGAAACGCGACACATAAAAAGTCAGCACCTGCTTGCAATGCAGTTTGAGCCACTTCGTAATCTCCATGACCATATGCATTTGCTTTGACCACAGCAAACAGACTAACACTGGACGGTAGTCTGTTCTTCATGGTTGAAATATTTTCATACACACTATCTAAGTTCACTTCTGCCCAAGTATCACGATGAAACCCTTGTGTTTCCAAAACCCGTTCCTTCTTTCTGACATCACCAATAACGATTTCTTCTCATTATAGAAGTTTGTTTTTTATTATAGCCCATTCTATTACTAACGGATAGAAAGATAAAGTGCTTTTTTTACCCAAATTTTATATACCGACTAAACGCCCGATTACTTCAGTAAAGATATATTCTTCTATTCAATGGCAAGCCAAGGCCCTCCCAGCCCAATGTAATTGTGGGAAAGCCTAGCTTGATTGAATTCTTCGCCTTACTTAACAGAATCTCCACCAACAGAACGGGCTATTTCTATCATCTTTTCCTGTGTTAAGTCCTTCGAAGCTAACATGTAATCCACACCGTCAAAGGTCCAGGCTACTGTATTTCCCGTCATCGCCCCCACTGTAAAACCTAAGTCGACAGGCTCTCCATTGACATTGGTAGAAACAGAGGTTTGGACTACTTTTGCTTTTTCTTGCACTAATGTAAAACTAGTTGACCCTTCATAGGTCAGGATGACACGATCTCCCCCATCAGCTGCGATTTTCTTTTCTTCTGTTAGATTCATATCATCAAGATTGGATGGATATTTAACGGAAAATCCTTCATCCTTCACTTCTGCCATGACAGGAGCTTCAAGTTGGGCACTTGTCATGTTCTTTTTCATATCGAATGCATCCTTGTCGAATGTCGTATCAAATTTCACTTTAGAGAATTCCACCAGGACTAATGCTGTTTTATCCGGATCCATGACCTTAACGCTTACCGGGGATAGGTCCTTTTTATTGAGTGTGATTTCTTGAAAAGGAAGCATCTTATTGTTTTGGTAGCGTGTTTTGGTCTCGAAAACATAATGCTTATCCGTTTCTTTATATGTTGCGCTTTTATCTTCCGTGATATCTTTCACCAATGATTCATACAAATAGGCCTGGCTACTGTTTTCCGGCCATTCACTTTGAAACTTGAAGCTTTTGTTCAAAGCAGGCGTCAGTACATACACACCATCATCGTTTTTCAAAATCATTTGGCTCTGGTCCTTCTCTTCATTTTTTAGATTCACTCGGTAAAACGCAGGATTTTTATGCCAAATTTCCACAGTGTACACTTGAGGCTCCGTCCCCATCTTCAGCGTCATTTTCGCGTTTGCTTTATACCCCTTCATTTCCCCAATCTTTTCATTTAAATCGCTCACTACATCACCCTGTGATTTTTGGCCGCAAGCAGAAAGAGCAAGCAAGAGCATGATCCCTGCAAAAAGCATTACCATCTTCTTCATCTTTTCAACCCCTTTTTGTCATTTGAACGTAAAAGGGAGAGGAAAAGGCAGGATCCGGACATTGGCTCGACTGATGACTTGCATCCCAAGATTTTAGACACGACTTTTCCCGTCCCGCCAAAACCTTTTTGAGAGCACCTACTCTGCCATGTACCTTTTACCGGGCCTTGTCTCCCTATAGCACTAAATGTATATGAGACAACCTTGAGGTTTATGACCCGATAAGACAAACTCAATCAGTCCCCTTCAACTACGACTTGTGCAATCGCATAGTCACGGCTATGACTGATTGAAAGATGGACACCTACAGAAAATGGCTTCATAATCATGGGCTTTCCATTTCCATCTGAAACAATTTCTATATCCAAGAAAGATAGATGCTTCCCAATTCCAGTCCCCACAGCTTTTGAAAAGGCTTCCTTGGCAGCAAAACGGCCAGCAAAATACTCAATCTTCCTTCTGCCTTGCAACTTATCAAACAGTAAAATTTCTGTATCGGTTAATATGCGATTCTTGAAGCGAGGCTGCCGACTAAGCAGCAATTCAATCCTATCCAACTCCGTTATATCCACACCAATTCCTTTAATCACTTCAACACCTCTTCTACTAAGTTACTTTCTTGCATATTATCAGAGGACGATACCTCCTAAAAAATGATATTATATGTATAGAAATCCAATACTAAGGAGAATTCCATGTTTACAAGAACAGAAAGTTTTCGCGAATACGTGTCTTCTTATCGCGCCGTAACCGGCCTCATGTTCATGATGATGATCGTGTTTGTTTTCAACCTATTCCCTTTGTTTCCTGGTAATGTTCTTTTTTATTATGGTACAGGCGTGAACCTGTACATTGCCGAGGGCCAATGGTGGCGTTTGATTACACCTATTTTTCTGCATGGGACGTTTACACATTTACTTTTTAATGGGTTTTCTCTTGCCATCTTCGGTCCAGCCCTCGAAAAATACCTTGGCTTTGTTAAATTCGCCATCTTTTTTTTAATGACCGGTATCCTAGCCAATATCGCCACTTACTTGTTACTGCCACTCACATATACACACGTAGGTGCAAGCGGCGCAATTTTTGGCATACTAGGCTTCTACCTCTATCTTGTCCTCTTTCATAAAAGCAACTTTTCCACCAATGAAAGAAATACGGTTTATACGTTAACAGGCATTGCAGTAATTATGACATTTATTCAGCCACAAATAAACATTGTCGGTCATTTAGCGGGACTGGCTGCCGGTTTTTTGACAGCGCCCCTTTTCTGGAGAAAAAAATGGTAAACCGAACAGCCGACTCTAAATACGGAGTCGGCTACTTATTGTGCAGGTACCACTTTTCAATTAGATGGCAATCCTTATCTTCTATATCAACCACTGTACCCACTTGGGAGCTGATCCCTGACTTTATGGAAGCTGATATCGTCGCTAAATGGCTTCGCTTCTGGAAATATCCCTTTTTATATGTAAGCGATTGAATCCTGTTTCTTGGCATGATTAAAGTCTGCTTGGAGATTAAACGGCTGCTCAGTATCAATAAGTCCCCCTGGGTCTTCCACCCGGCCTCTATGAACTGCAAATAGGACCAAAGGAAGGCAAGTGGAATCAGTAATAAGGAGAAAAATCCCCATGTTCTGAAGAACCATATGAGGACCGCGATAATCGGGATGAATACGATTGCTTTGCGGATGACATAACGATAATAAGCACGTCTAGGCAAAGGCTTTATATCCACTACCGTTTCATAGCCTGGTAAAAATTCTTGGATTTTATCAGGCAAGTGTTTCTTTTTAATTAACGGAAAGAGCATGATGGAAAGACTTTCACGATCTTCCGCACTTCCCCCAGCATACTCCAAATACACAGTGGCCAATCCCAATGGCTTACGTACGAGATTTTCCATGATCCGAATCCCCTGGACCTTGCGGATGGGAATTGTTAATTGTTTTTTCTCCAACAATCCCCTTGTAATAACAAGCTCCTCACCTGTCCTCAAAGCGGTGAAGTTGGCATATCTAATGACCATACTCACAGTGGCCAACACGTAAACGACCAATAAGCCCAAAATGGCAAAACCAGTTAGTATGACTGACCCGAGCCCGATATACTCTTCATAATTCTTGAAGATTTTTTCAAAAGGAATGATTTCATCGAACTGTGATATAAAAGCGATTCCACCGGATAAGAATACACCGATTGCCCCCGACGTTGCCGCCATAACAAAAAGTTGAGGCAACGCTTGCTTAAAAGTAGAGGAAGCCCTATCTTTTTCCACGACGTGTAAATCTTCTTCTGTACGTTCCCCTTCAAGGATGTCAGAAGAAGTTTTTTTCTTTTTCTCCTCAATAATTATTGTATTCAGCTGATTCGCTTCGCTTTTTCTAATGGCGGACAAAACGGCATCAGCCTGAGTGCCACCAGCCGTTTCGATATTCACTTTCACAAGACTGAATATGCGTTGGATAATCCCCTCTGAAATATCGATACTATGTATCCGGTCAAACTTAATATAACGCTTCTTCCTGATGAATACGCCGGATTCTATCCTGAGCTCCCCGGACTCTAACCGATATGTAAAGCGCAACCATTGTATGAAAGCACGAATAACGAGCAAGAGCACGACGACGCCGATAACTAATGGCTGGACCCATCCCGGGACATCATTATTTTGCCCTGGTAACACGATCACTATCAAGAATGGCAAAACCAACTCTTTTATCGATTTAATGATATTGAGAAGGACAGCAATGGGGTGAAGCCGTTTCGGTTCAAACATCTTCTTCCTCCACACTGGCCATCCTGGAAATATAGTGCCGTAATTCATCCGCTTCCGTTAAATCCAGAGCAGGTATAATATGCACCGTTGCAGCTGTGGATATTTCCACGGATGCCAAATCATACTTCCTTAATAAGGGGCCTTGCTTCGTTTCAACATGCTGTACCCGAATCATCGGGATGAGGGTCCTTTTAATCACAAAAATCCCACTTTGGATATCAATCTCCGTATTTCGCACGTCATAACGCCATCTTTTCCAGCGTAAAGAAGGAATCAAAAATACGGTCAGGTAACATTGAACGAAAGAGAAGATAAGCAACGCTCCAAAGATCCAATAAGTCCACCCTTGAATGATCGTCAGCACTAAAATGACCAAGCTCAAAACCCAAATGATTGAACAGCCAATAAGCCCACTGAATTTCCAAGCAGTCAGTGCCTTATCGGATATGAGGCTTTGAGGTTCCATAGTACCCTCCTTTTCCGATTTAAAATGAATGCTCTTGTTATTCCACACATTGGTGTGCATCCAATTTGATATACCTCATTGTACAGAATTCAAACTTTTCTTACAACTACCTCATTCATTTAATTCTATTTATTACAAAAACATCCACTTAAACACTTTATTGAATAAAAAATAAGCCGCTCAGATGAGCGACTTATTTATCGAAATTCATTTCAATTAATTGCTAGATTTTTCTCTTTTTTGGCTTGTGCTACGGTTGCCATAGCCATTAGATTTACGGTTCGAGCTAGGACGTTTATTTGCCCCGCTACCGTAATCTTTTCTGCCTGAAGAACTACGTCCATTACGCGGTCTGTTAGACGAACTGCTTCCACCACGGTTACGACGCATTGAAGGAGATTCTTCAGTTAATTTAATCGGAGTTTGATCCGGTTCTTTCGTCATTGACTTAAGCATAGCTGCAACTAAATCAGCTGCACTGTGTTGTTTCAATAACTCTTCAGCTTGACCAAGGTATAACGATAAATCGTCATTCTCGATTGCAGAAAGAACTTTCTCCGTTACTGCTTTTTGTTGCCCTTGCAACGCTTCAGTTGAAGTAGGAGTTTTCATTCTCTCCATACGTTTTCTAGTTGTATGTTCAACTGCTTGAAGTTGCCCTCTTTCTCTTGGTGTTACAAATGTGATTGCAATACCATGTTTACCGGCACGTCCTGTACGACCGATGCGGTGAACGTAACTTTCTGGGTCTTGAGGAATATCAAAGTTGTATACATGCGTTACACCGGAAATATCAAGTCCACGAGCGGCTACGTCCGTAGCTACAAGGACATCAAGATTTCCTTCTTTGAATTTCTTCAATACAGAAATACGCTTCGCTTGGCTAAGGTCACCGTGAATTCCTTCAGCACTATAGCCACGGATATTCAATGCAGAAGACAATTCATCGACGCGACGTTTTGTACGTCCGAATACGATGGCAAGTTCTGGTGTTTGGATATCGAAAAGACGTGCTAATGTATCGAATTTTTCACTTTCTCTTAATTCCAAGTAGTATTGTTCGATGCGGTCAACAGTCATCTCTTTCGCTTTTACACGAACAAGAACTGGTTCATGCATGAAACGTTCTGCAATTTTACGGATTGGGTCAGGCATTGTAGCTGAGAAAAGCAATGTTTGTCTTTCATCAGGAACCGTTGAAAGGATAGACTCGATATCCTCAATGAATCCCATGTTAAGCATTTCATCCGCTTCATCAAGGACTACAGTGTGAACTCCACCTAATTTGATGTTTTTACGTTTGATATGATCTAACAGACGACCAGGTGTACCAACGATGATATGTGGTTTTTTCTTTAAGGCACGGATTTGACGGTCGATGTCTTGTCCTCCGTACACTGCTAATACACGAGCGCGCTTTCCGTAACCAAGTTTGAAAAGTTCTTCAGAAACTTGAATGGCAAGCTCACGAGTAGGTGCAATAACAATCCCTTGCACATTTTCGTTGGCAATATCGATGTTTTCCATCAATGGAATACCGAATGCTGCTGTTTTACCTGTTCCCGTTTGCGCTTGACCAATAATATCTTTACCTTCAAGTGCTAGAGGAATCGTTTGGGCTTGAATCGGACTCGCTTCTTCAAATCCCATTTTTTCTATTGATTTCATAGACGTTCTATCTAAACCTAATTCGCTAAACAATGTCAATGTTTTCGTACTCCTTTTTATATCGTAAATTTACACGTGCATTCAATGCACGAATTGATTAGTTCAAATCCTCATCATCATGACAGATGTTCTACTTTATTCTTATGAAAAAGTTTATCATTATCACCTAAAAGAATATCTACCTTTTAGCTCTAATGAACTCAATATGATTTTTTAAAAAGGAAATATACCAGTACTTGCGTTTCACTGGCATTTAATGCATTGCGCACGTGTAGACTTATTTTTAACATACGCCCATCTTTTTAAAAGTGCATGTAACCAAAATTAAATTCAAAATGGAAAATTAAAAGTAGCATAAACGGTTATTCACCGTTTTATTTCAGGTGAGGGCTGCTGCACCTATTATTCCACAGACTTAAAAGTCTGTCTGAATAAAACTTGACGAGCGCCAAGATTCTTATACAAAACAGGCCCGGTGCGTTGAGGATGTGCAGAAGTGGAAAGACGCTAAATGCAGCTTATTTCCCTATTAGCTACTAAAGCCACTGTGGTACGCAGCTTTTATATATGACCAGACGCGCGGCCTATTTAATCTAAAATAATCTCAAAAAACCTCATGAAAAACATGAAAGAAGAAACAATATGTTGCCTCAACCTGATTAATCTAATTAATTATTCATCAATGATAAGACATTTAAACTCATACTTCATATTACCATTTTCAAACTGTTATTGCAATAAAGGATATTTTCGTATCCATCGTTACTTATAAAGAATACGGCGGGAAGCCGACATGTCAAATATCCATTTCCCCCAAAAACAATAGTCTTGATACCCATTCATCGGGTTTTTCTCCTAGAAGTGAAATAAGGAACGATGCCCAACCGATTCCGAAATAAAAAAAATCCGGGTACCCATATGGTACCCGAACTCCTTCCCATTTAGACCAATAAAACGAATTGTTCGATTTTACAAATGGACAATATCTTTTTCACAGGCTTCGTTGCACCCGTCATTTCTATTTCCAAGTTTGCGGATAATGGATATAACCATTTAACGAGGAAACTAATGCCGGTGCTATCAATAAATTTCACTTGTGATAAATCGATTTGAAGGCGATCTATATTATCCGGAACCTGGAAGGTATTCAATAGCCTTTCAAGATAGGACGAGTTCTCATAATGAATATCACTTAAGATATGCACATTAAACGTATTTTGATCAATATGGACATGAAGCATGCGCGCCCACCACCTCTTTCACATTAAATACCGCTGTAGCTCTTTTTCCTGCCTCATCAAAGGAAAACTCACATAATTGCTGGATCAAGTATAAGCCCCTGCCCCCTTCATTACTCACATCGGGGCATTCCATCTTCCTATAGCTCTCCCAATTAAACCCTCCAGCAAATGAATGAATTTTTATGGAGATTCGCTCGAAGGCTTCTTCCTCAATCTCTAGATCTGCTTTATCCTGACCTTCATGTTGTATAACGTTCGATAAAAGTTCCCAAATCACTAATTTCACATTAAAGAACAAAAATTCAGAGCTATCCTTTACCTTAAACATTTCAAATTCCTGCATGATTTCATTTACAGTCTGGGCGAGCGTTTTCACATTCAACTGTCTAACCTGGATTTTTTTTATTGGCATTTTGAATCTGCTCCAAAGTTTTTGAAAGATATGGATGAATATAATCTTCCTGATGTTCTAATCGGTAAAACTGGCTCCAGACTGAACCTATTATTGCTTTTGTTTCTAAAGTATTTTCTTCCACGCATCGATCGATTTGCAACAGCCACAACTTTATCGAAAGCCTTTCCTCGGGACTGTTTGGCAATTCCCCCAAGTCAATTCGAATAATCTTTTCATTCGCCTGTTCTAAAAGAACTTGTGTCATTTCATACGTTGATGCATACGTTTTCCCTTCAAATTCCAGGTACCCTTTCATCATAGGTCACCTCTTTAATTTAGTATCCATTAACCCTTGAACTTCTGCGATAGTTCAATATTCAATGAACTCAATTGCTCAGCCATCTCTGATATTTGGGAAGAAGCCGATGTGAGTTCCTCAAACGTTGATCTAAATTCTCCAATTTCTCCGCCCAAATGACTGATTTTCCCGTCGCTCTCTTTCACGCTTCTTACCGAATCATCCAGGATATCTATGATTTCTTTATTTACATGTCTAAAGAATCTCGCTTCATCCACGATACTTTGAAAACTCTCATCAAATTTCATCACCGTCTTCTGGACTGATGCCACCTGTTGTTGAATGGAATCAAGTGATAGCTCGGTTTTGCGGGCAAGGTTTCTAACTTCTTGTGCGACTATAGAGAAACCTTTTCCGTGTTGGCCTGCTCGAGCTGCTTCAATCCCTGCATTTAGCGATAGAATATTGGTTTGATTAGATAGGGTGCGTATCGTCTGTACCACTTGCCCAATATGTAAGGAGTCCTCATTCAGTTCCTCTGTTAAGTTCTTAACTTTTTCGATTAAGTCCACGACATCATCGACTTTCTTCAAAGCCTTCGAGACATTGCCTTTTCCTGTTTCAACATGATGGATCATCGCTTTTGACCCAGTATTAATTTCATCAATATCTTCGAGCATGCTTTGGACCCGAGTATCCCGTTCGGCTAGCGAAGCCATGGTTTGTTTCGCACTGGATGCCAATATGGAAGAAGAATCGTTCAAACGGTATTGAAGCTCCTCAATCTCATTTAGCTTCATCATGGAGGATGTATAAGACTTTATATATGTCTGGATCGCAATTTGCATATCGAATGAACAAAGCTTTTGAAATGAGTAATAATAATCCTGGGCTTCTTGCCAACTATCACACTCACGGGTCAGCATCTGCAGGACCTCATGCTGAATGATGGTAAAGGCACCGATATACCACTCTGGGAAAAGACCTATCCGGTTATGCACACTACCAATAACCTTACGTCGTATCACGTACTTCTCCCCGACGACCCCCGAAACCATATCCAGAATATATTTCTCTAATGTCTGCTTTAACCTATGAATAGTGGAATGTTCCTGAATGATCATGGTTAGGTTGGGAATTTCCGAAATGCGAGCATAAAAAGCGTCCACTATCTTTTCAACGTTCTTTTCCATAATAGGCTTTAGACTCATAAGTGTCGTAATATCCTGTTCTTCCAAATTCACAAACATAAGCTGAAGAGCATTCTTTCCCTTTTCAATTTCCGAGAATATAGGTGCACGAGTCGGAGTAGATCCTATTTTAATGGGGACTGTAGGCTGCTTCTCTTGTTTCTTCAATGATTCCTTATTTTTCAAACTAAATAATGATGTAAATGGACACCCACTCAACTGTATTTCCCCTTCCCCTTAACTAAGACTTTATACCTACTATATTTTACATTATAACCCAATAAACGTGCAGTAATATCAACAATATTATGAATTCTCGTGCAAAAAAAGCATGAAATGTGTCTTTGTATAGTATAATAGTCCTGCATATGCACAACCTAACAAATATCAGGGGGTTATATGAATATATATACGTTGGATATCCCAGAATGTAGAGACTTTAGCCTTGTATTACAAACACTAGACAAGAAAGTCATTTTTTTAGAAGACCCGGTAGGACAACAACATCTGTTTCGAAATAAGACGGACTTATTGCAATCCTTATTCATCCTACCTTTATACCTTTCGAGAGACTCCTCCCAACAAACCGCCTTATTTGCTTTAGCCGAGTCTTATGAGATACCCATACTATTCATTTATAAGCGTTCAAAAAAGTTAAAGGATCCACAGACCTTACCCAAAAAAACGATTTATGAGTCGATGGCCTTCCCTGCAGACCCAGTGGAGATTAAGCTGAAATTGAAAGCTCTTCAGAATATTAGCATGCAGTTATACTCAACGAAGATGAAGGAACAGGAACTAGTAAATATCGGACTTAAAGTTAAGCAAAACTTGCGTGTAGCTCAAAACTTTCAACAGCTTGTCCTTCCTACATCCATACAAAAGAAAGATATCGAAATCCAGGGGCTTTTCCAGCCATCAAGTGAGCTGTCGGGGGATTTATTTTACTGGCAGGAGGTCGAGGACGGGAAATACGGGTTCATCATCATCGATGTTTGTGGAAAAGGAATTCAAGCCGCACTCATCAGCATGTCTATCCGCTCTTTAATGCCTGGGCTTATCAAGCGTGTAAAAGACCCCACCTTCATTACGAAAGAACTGAACAAGCATATGGGCCATCTGTTCCAGGAGTATCAAAAGGAAAATACGAATGCCCCATACTTTACGGCCTTCATTGCTTTTGTGGATACGGCCGCTCGAATTATTGAATATGTTAACAATGGGCATCCTCCTGCAATGATGTATTCCCCTTGCAATAATGATTTGCAAATTTTAAGTAATGGCTCGATGCCTATAGGTCTTGTACCAGATATGCCTATAGAAAAAGGGTCCATTCACTATGAAGCTGGGAGTCGTTTCGTTATATATACCGATGGACTTTCTGAGTCTCCCAGTAACCATACCATTCATAGATTCGATAAGATTGAACAGGAGTTTATAGATAATGTCCACTTAGATACATCAGATCTTCTTCATGAATTATTACTCTCCAGGATGAAGCATTCCGAAATCAATGATGATATCTGCATCATTGCTGGTACCTTGTTTTAAGCCTTCAATAGAGAAAGAGCCGATTTCATAATGAAATCGGCTCTTTCTCTATTTCTCATCATTTTTGCAAGGCTTTTACGACTTCTTCTAACTTCATGCCTCTTGAAGCTTTGACCAAAATTAAATCATGGGCATCAGTAGAAGTCTGTAGCGCTTCTATTAATTGTTGTTTATCTTGAAAAGATTGAACATTCTCAGCTGCAAATGTTTTACGTGCACCCTTAGCAATATAATCGGCAAGCGGTCCATATGTAAAGACCTTATCAATTTGATCAACCGCTATCAGTTCACCTATTCTCAAGTGGAAATCTTTTTCGCTTGCTCCTAACTCCAACATATCTCCAAGTACAAGGATTTTATTCCTAAAACCGGATAGACCTTCAATCAGCTCAATTGCTGCCTTGACGGAAGTGGGGCTGGCATTGTAAGCATCATTAATGATTTTCTGCCCATTTATGCCTTCGACCATCTCCATCCTCATGTTTGTAAGGCGAATGGCTTCTAAGCCCTTATGGATGGATTCGTTACCTATATTCAGTTCTTTTGCGGCAAGAATGGCAGCCAATGCATTGAGCACGTTATGCTGACCCAAAACCGGGATTTGATAGTCACCTTGATTCTCTCCACCAAGTGTAAACGAGGTACTGTCTGCCTCTTGGGTAATCGTCAATGGGAACAAGTCATTCCGCTCCGTACGTCCGAAGGATAGGACACGTAAATGGGGGAATTGCTTTTGAATCCGGCTTTCCAGCAAAGGTTCGTCACCATGGTAAATAAGCGTTCCGCCCTGTGGCAATCCCTCCACGATTTCTAGCTTCGCATTGGCGATTTCTTCTCGCGAGCCTAAATCCAACAAATGCGATTCGCCTATATTTGTAATAATGGCTACATCTGGTTTTGCTAGCTTGGATAAAAATTCGATTTCCCCACGACTACTCATGCCCATTTCTAAAACGGCTGCTTCTGTTTCCTCATCCATGGATAGGATAGTTAGTGGTAATCCAAGATGATTATTGAAGTTACCATTCGTCTTATGGACTTTATAGGTAGTGGCCAGCAGGGCAGCCGTCATATCTTTCGTAGTGGTTTTACCATTGCTCCCCGTTATTCCAATGACTTTAATATTCAATTGGTCCCGATAAGCGCGTGCCAATTGCTGTAATGCCTTTTCAGTATTTTCCACAAGGATGATTGGTAAATCAGTAGGTGGATTCGGAATATCCTGCTGCCAAAAAGAAGCGGATGCTCCCTGCGCAATGGCACTTCTGACATATTGATGGCCATCGACTTGCTCTCCCTTTAACGGAACGAACAAGCATCCTTTCGTAACCGCTCTTGAATCGATGGTTACACCATGAATTTCAATGGGTTCAAATACCTTACTATCGTTCAATCCATTTACCATCTCAGATATTTGTCTCAACGTTCTCTTTATCACTTTCGTTCCTCCTTCGTTCATCAAACTAAATCTTCCATTTTCTTTATAACCAAACTAAGCAGCAATCGGCATGGAGAACCGATTCCTGCTTGCTAGAGTAAGTCCTGCGTATAATTGAAATACAGGAACCCACTTTACATTACCGCTTACACTGTATATTTAATTTGTTGTTTTTCTTCATAGCGCTCTAAAGCAAGCTTCACAAGTTCTTCTATTAATTGTGGATATTCAAGACCCGTGTGCTTCCATAATAGCGGGAACATGCTGAATGGCGTAAAGCCAGGCATCGTATTCACTTCATTGATATAGACCTTTCCATCTTTCGTCAAAAAGAAATCGGCCCGGACGAGTCCGGAACAGTCCAATGACTTGAAGGCTGTGATTGCCATTTGAGATAAAGCTTTGTATTGACTTTCCTCTATTTCGGCAGGTATGGCCATCGCTGAATTTCCGTCGACGTATTTAGCTGAATAATCATAGAAGTCAAAGTCTGTCTTAGGAATGATTTCTCCTGCCACAGAACAAGATGGGGTATCATTCCCGATCACGCCAAACTCCACTTCACGGGCGATGACTCCTTCTTCAACGATGATTTTCCGATCGAATTGAAATGCTTCTGCGACCGCCTTCTTCAACTCATTAGCATTATTACATTTGCTGACTCCTACGCTTGAGCCTAAATTAGCCGGTTTTACAAAACAAGGGTACCCACATACTTCTTCCACCTTCTCAATGGACCGTTCTGTGTTACTCTCCCATTCCGAGCGGATGAACCATGTATAGTTAACTTGCGGTAATCCCGCCTGTGCAAAAATATTTTTCATGATGACCTTATCCATCCCTGCGGATGAAGCCAGTACCCCATTTCCCACATAAGGAAGATTCAACAGCTCAAGCATCCCCTGTACTGTTCCATCTTCGCCATTCGGTCCATGTAGAAGAGGGAAAATGACATCATAACCCGTGGACCCACTATTTTCATCAGTTAAATGGGCTTGCAATGACAAAGGAGAAGTCAATTTATCGGATGATAAAGCCAATTCCTCCACGGATTTTGCCGGACCAGTCAACTTTGGACCATTTACCCAAGAACCTTCTTTTGTTATGTAAATCGGATATATGTCAAACTTTGCTAAGTCGAGAGCTTTAATGACTGCTAAAGCTGTCTGCAAAGAAACATCATGTTCCGCAGATTTCCCACCATAAAGCAAACCAAGTTTAGTTTTCATGAGTTATTACCCTCCAATATTCTTTTAACCATGTTCCATTGTAACACTTTACACTAAAACGGGAAAAGTGAAAGTTCCCCCTTCTATAGCTATAATTAGAAGTTTATGCACCCAGTTGCAAGTCCTACGACCCAAACCCTTAATTAGCTAAAGAAGTTATTTATATAGCGTCGTGTTGATAACGCTCTCCCAAACCTTTTCTTTACGATGAAAAGTAATGAAGGCATCAGGTCCTTGTTCTTTTCTATCTAAGAAATCATCATGCATCTCATCCATGTTCAAATAATCTCCCACGATCCATGCTGGGATCTCGATTTTGGTCCTTGTAATCTTCACATGTCTAAAAGAAAAAACTATACCTTCCGCCAATATAGGAGCCAGGGAAGAAATAATATCCAAAGGAATTGCAGGCAATTCTTTTTTCTTCCTCATTCCTAACCATGTTCTTTCGACTTTCAATGGTTCAAGCTTCAACGGAAGTAAATTTCCCAGCATCTTATAGTACGTTGAAATCGAACGAAAGTAAATTTTATTAAACCATCCATCATCTTGGGCCAGATAGACAAATTGATTATTCAGTTTGTGAAAGAAAGGGGGTTCTAAGTGATTTTTGGTATGCCCCACATATAGGAGTTCCGCTAATTCCCTGCCGTCCAATTCTTCTAGACAATCCGCTTCCTTAAAATCGACCCAACAGAAATCTCCATATGCACGAACATCCTCTTTAAGTAGCTTATAAACGTTCTCAGATGAAACGCTCTCCAGCAAGACATTCAAATCGTACTCCCCACCATCATATTGATGTTTCAATAATAAGATGGAATTCAAGCTATGCGGTAAGGAATAGGAGAATTCTCGAAAATTAAGGCCATTAAAAAGGACAAATCTTTCGGAAGCCTGCATATGCATATATAAGATGTCATTACCTTCATTTTTCATGATTATATTCCCTCCGAGCCTTTCATCAATAGTTCTATTTTATCAAACTTTTTAATATTCACGAAGTGTATATAAAATAGTAGTAAAAATAAGAAACTAGACAGGCAGTAATTTCCATATTATAGTAAAAATAAAAGCTTGGAGGATGAATGATGGATAAAATAGAAAAAGACGATTTCATCAATCACTTGCAGGAAGACGCTGTCGCCGATTCATCAAAAAATTGGGGTCTTTGGGAACTCGAAAAATTTGCATTCGATAAATACTTTCATCAAGCCGACTCCATCCTTGATATTGGATGCAGTACAGGGAGGACGACCTTTGCTCTATACAAGAATGGGTTTCATCATATAACCGGACTGGACCCTTCACCCTCCAAGATTCAAGAAGCCCGGAAGTTTTCACAAGATGAAAATATGGAGATTCCATTCTTTCTTGGGAATGCCACGGAAATCCCTTTCAACGACTCGTCATTCGACCATGCACTCTTTTCCTTTCATGGTTTAATGAAAATCCCTCAACGAAAAAACCGCATTCTCGCTTTGAAAGAAATCAAACGCATACTTAGACCAGGAGGCCGTTTCCTATTCACCACACCGATTCGCGACAGTAATGAAAGGTATCTTAATTTTTGGGAACAGGAAGAAATGATTTGGTGTGATAGTAAACAGGATGAACGGCTATATGAGTTCGGTGATATCTTCACAAAGGGAAAGTCTCACCAAGAAGAGGCCTATCTCCATATCCCGAGTCAGCAGGAAGTCCTTGATTGCCTAGAAGAAGCCCAACTGACTGTTTTGGAAACCTTTCACCAAGATTCATTTAATGAAAGCGTTATGGCTATGAACTTTTCCCCTGACTCCCATTTCTGGATCGTCCATCAATAAGTTGTTTTCGACTTTCATCTGAATACAAAAAAACTCCAGAGTGCAATCACCCTGGAGTTTTGACTTATATTAAGAAGCCTGTTCGAGTTTTCCTTTTTCGGCAGGAGGGTTGAATTGACCTTCCCACTTGGAAATAACGATGGCTGCTAAAGAGTTACCAATAACGTTTACTACAGTACGACCCATATCAAGGATACGGTCAATACCTGCTATGAAGGCAAGTCCTTCAATTGGGATGCCCACCGTACCTAATGTTGCTAAAAGTACAACGAAGGATACGCCCGGTACACCGGCAATTCCTTTAGAGGTAATCATCAACACTAACATTAGCGTTATTTGCTCATAAGCACTTAGATGTATGCCGTACATTTGAGCAATGAAGATGGCTGCTAAAGCTTGGTATAATGTGGAACCATCTAGGTTGAATGAGTAACCAGTCGGAATAACAAAAGACGTAATATGTTTTGGACAACCGGCTTTCTCCATCTTCTCCATGATTCTTGGAAGAACCGCTTCTGAACTTGCTGTGGAAAATGCTAAGATTAATTCTTCTTTCAAAATGGCAATTAACTTAAAGATACTGAAGCCTACAAATTTTGCAATGAGCCCCAGGATGACAACTACGAAGAAAATCATCGTTCCGTATACGGAAAGGGCTAACTTTCCTAATGGGATTAGTGATGATAAACCGAATTTAGAGATTGTCACACCGATTAGTGCAAATACCCCAATCGGAGCAAATTTCATAACCATATTGGTTAGATTGAACATACCTTCCGCCGCACCTTGGAAGAAACGGAATACTGGTACTCCTTTTTCACCGATAGCTGCAATGCTTAGTCCAAACAAGACTGAGAAGAAAATGATTGCAAGCATATCGCCTTCTACCATTGCTTTAATCGGATTAGATGGGACAATATGAACGATTGTATCTATAAAGGATTCGTGTTGCTTAGTTTCTGCTGTGTCAACATAAGTGGAAATATCCGTTTGTTCAAGCTCACCCATATTTACGCCCGCGCCAGGCTGAATAATATTGGCAGATAATAAACCTACGCCTATTGCAACTAGTGTTACTACTATAAAGTAGGATAGTGACTTGGCACCTAATTTCCCTACTGATTTAATATCGCCCACGCCTGCAACTGCAACAATAAGGCTAGAAACGATAATTGGAACGACGATCATTTTAATCATACGTAGGAAGATATCACCTAATGGTTGTAGATAGCTTTGTGCCGTCTCACTTCCATAAAATATAGCACCTACGATAATTCCTAGAATTAAACCAATGAATATTTGGCTTGCTAAACTCAGTTTGAATTTCTTCATTTAATTTCCTCACCTTCCATATAGTCTTTGATGTAAAAACATTTGTCTCGGTAAGGGAAACAAGATACTAATAAAAAGAGAAAAATTTTTCTGTATATTGAAAAACTTCTATCCTTACGCTTAAAAAAAAGACACCCTACGTGTCATTTTCCCTATTGGCGTGTTATTCACACATGTTCCCTCGAAGACGCTTACGGGGTTAGCTGTCGGGTTAGGAATCGGAAACACAATGGCCCTTTCATCTCTGAATTCACCCCTAGCGAATATAATCCGCAAAATTGGTTCCCCCGTTCTTTTTTATAAGATTAAGCGAGCTAACTTATATTAAAATATTATACTAAAAATATTAATCTGTAAATATATTTTCTTTCCCCACACTCCGAAAGTACAGAGGGGATTAAGAATATTGAGTGCTACGTGGGTTTACACTTATTGTTTAAATAGGTAATTAGTTTTAACAGTAAAAAAATTATGGCCATTTTTGATTTAACTGAAAATTATTTTTCCAAAAATCCTAGTAAAATGTATCTAACTTTTTCCCTTTTGGATAGTTTCTTAAAAGTTGCAGAGTGAACCTTGTCCAATTTGAGCGGGGTAATGAAGTAAGAGTGGTTCTTCACTACCTTTTTCGGTTCTAAAAGGATGACATCTCCCACTGCTGGACCTTTAAGCATCTCTTGCTTCCCTTTTGCTTGAGCCCCTTTTGTAAAGTATTGTCGGTTCAAATGCCCTTTATTGGTCATTTTATAGACATGCGGCTGCTTCCGTTCATGTATCGCTTCTGTTGGAACAGTCGGGACTCCCGTCTTCACATTCGTTATAACGGTAAGGTCGACCTTTGAACCGTCTAATAGCGCTTCCTTATTCTCTGCTTCCGTTACAATTTCCGCTTCGAATGTATAGCGATTTTCATCCTTTAGGGTTGGCTCCTCTTTGGGATAAGGATGTATACGGCTGATGGTTCCGCCCAATCTCTTTTTCAAATCAGGAGAACTAGCTTTTATCTCCATCCCTACCTCTGCCTTCTTTAACTCTTCTTCAGAGAAGGAACCTTCGATGGCCATTTCTGTCGAAGCAATTGAAATAATCGGATTCGTTAAATTTTTATTGATCTTCTTCACGACACCATCCGCTTCACTTGTCGTCTCCACGGCATTGGTTTGCATCTCAATTGAGCTTAATTGTGCTTCTAGCATGACCACTTTTTCCTTCAAGCTACTTTTTTCAAGTTCCTGCTTGTACATCTCCTGCTCAATATTACTTTTAATTAAGTCTGAGGAAGAAGTGGTGATGTCTATATTTAGGTTCTTTTCTACTGTCTCATCGATAACCGTTTTGTTTGAATCCAGGGCCAGACCACTTTGATAAGCTTTCAACTTATTTATGTACTCATCAATTCCGACGATTTCTCCTTCGGTTGCGGCCTTTTCCGCTTCCAAATTATCTTTTAGTGCATCCAGTTCGGTTGTAGTGTATTCAAATAGGGATGTTCCATCCGTTACCTCGTCCCCTTCGTGAACCAGGAATTTCTGAAAATCATTGTTTTTAGCATCAAAATAAACATCATATTCTTCTGCCGGTTTAAAGATTCCCTTTGTTTGAAATGTTTCAGTTATGGTATCTTTCTTAACTTGTGTCCATCTTTCGGTAAAAACGGTCCGTTCCACTTTACTGTCTTTTTTTTCAATCAAGTAAATATTACCCGATATCAAGGCCAAAGATGCTACTGATAGGGCTGCTAATTTCCACTTTTTCATTTTTCTCACCGCCTTATACGAATACGCCAACTTGTAGATATGCTAAAAATGCTTTAGCAAACCACGAGGCAATATAAAATAGAATGATCATTGATAAGACAAAGGCCTTGCTTCGTTCCGTATATACCTTCAAATAATAATATTGTAAAGAAATGATTAAAATTTGAAAAATGGTGATTTCACTAAAAAAATGAATAAAGTAATCGCTTCGAATGAAGTACTGGCTGATGACTCCAAGTGAAAAGGGGTTGGCATCATGCCCAATATCCATCAAAACAAAAAGGGGAATTAACAAAACCTTCTCCAGTAAGTGCAAACTAAGCGTAATCATTTGAACAATCACGGTTTTTATGTATGGGATATCCAATACTACCCAAAAGAATAAAGAAGCTAAAAAGATATAAATAGAAGGATAAAACAATCCTGCAATCATATTTCCAATTACAATCAGTAATTTTCCCGTTTCAAATTCACTTACATCCATCTTCGTAATATTTTTAGAAAATGATTCTGAACCAATTCCAAAATATCCACTTACTGAAAAAACTAAGACACTAAGAAAATATAATCCTATTAATTTCCAGAAAAGTCGTGTGACCGCTTCCGCATTTTGCAATTGGTAACGGCTTCTTTGCGGTTCAAAAATACCCTTTAACAATCGGACCTGGTATATCATGTATGTTCCTCCTGCAAAAAATGAAATATCATTTTATATTTTATCTTATTTTGTAAACAAATGCAGAAATAAGGAGGAATAAATATAAATATATACTCTTAATGCGTCTGATTCTGTTATACTCCTGAGCTAGGAGACAAAAAAGCAAGATGATGTTTCAGAACTTCTATCTGTGTAGGCGTCTGATTATAAATCTCTCCATCCATATCGACTTCGAGAGGTAATTCGGTTTCCACCTTCAATTTTCTTGCCTGGACATACATGACACCTGACTCTGAGCTGACACTTTCAGTCAACGAACTCTTCATGGCTAAGATCTCCCTAAATACACTTAGGCTCGATTCTTTCACGATGACGATATCAAACAGCCCATCGTCTGGCTGGACCATTGAAAAAGGCATTGAATTCGTTCCGATAAAATTACCATTCAAGACTAAAATCATGACAGCTTTTCCTTCGACACACGTTTCATCATATTCGACTCTAAAAGGAAACGGTTCTTGATCGCCTATCGTTCTAATTGCACTTAAAAAATAACCAATCTTCCCGAATTTACTTTTTTCTTGTTCATCTATATTGTTTGACGTATCGGTAATCAGTCCAATACCCCAAAAATTCAAAAGGTAATGATCGTCCGCCTTCCCCACATCGATCATACGGACATTTCCGTTCACTATAGTTTCCGCCGCACGACGGATATTTTGAGGTATTTCCAAGGTTCTGGAGAAATCATTGCACGTCCCTCCAGGTAATATTCCCAAAAGCGGTCGATGTTCGAGTGGAGAAAGACCATTCACACATTCATGCACCGTTCCATCTCCTCCCAGAACGAATACTACGTCCATACCTTCTCCATATTCCGAACAAAACTTGTCAGCATCACCCTTTTCCTTGGTCTGAAGAATAAGAAATTCATCAATTTGGGGTGTCAGAATAGGGAGACATTCCTCTAATGCCTTTTCCACCTTACTATTTCCTGCACATTCGTTATAGATCAGCATTCCTTTTTTCCATCTCATATCCTGTTCCCCCCCGTTTAATGAATAGCTACGCTACGCTTCCCTTTACTTTTTCCTTTTTTCCTCCTTTTAAAACTCAATCATGAATAGTTGAAGCAATTAAATTATAAATATGAAGAAAGACGTATAAAAAATAAAAAAAAGTGGCGGCAGCCCCTTCCAAAAAGTCATGAGTGTATATGCAAATGATCTTTCATTAATATGATGAGCTTGGAACAAAGGGTACTTCTAGTCTCGTCCTTTTCCAGATAAAGCAAAAAACCTTCCAAGATGACACCATTTGGTCTTTTTTTAAAAAGACCTCTCTAATCACCTCTAAAGCCTCTGTATCTTTACCAGTCCCATATCCTGCTCCATCCCCCGACTTCATCCTTAAGAGTTTATCTATCGTCAGGTCAATCTACGCTTTAGGGTCAAGTACATACGCTGAACAGTCAGGTCCAGGTAACTGGATTCAATAAAGGATCGTCGCCCTTCAGTAACCCCTCAATGATTGAATCTAACCAATTCAATAAGAAAATTGGCAACATACTTATGCTTATGGGGATTATGTTAACTGGGTTTATTTCCTCATAGTTAATGTTTACCTGGCAAGTTGCTAAAAAAAGGTGTTTTTCCATTCCTAATTGAATAGTTAGTATATGAATTATAAGGGGATATTAAAATGGAAAAAATACTTAGAAAAAGCGCTATATATAGTTTTTTATGGGAATAGGTATAGGAATTTTATTTGTAAGGTATGAACAAGTTACACGAGTGAGTTTTGATGTGACTGAAACATCCTATTTGTCTCCCATGGAATACATAATTATCTTGCTTAAATATGGTGTAATAACAGCTATACTTGGTTTGTTATTTGGATGGTATAGATATAATAAGCAAAAAAAAGCTGTTTAAGATGTTCATAAAACGGTACATTAGGTAATTCCGTTATTAACTTCACCAGGTACTGATACCGAAGAAAGGCGAGCAATCAACCCAATCAAAAAATTCATCAATAATGGGTTTTGCTTCCATTCATTACTGCTTTAAGCTTGAGCAGGGTTTTCTTAAGTAAATTTTAAGATACCATGTAAAAAGTGAGGCAGTTTGTCATGGAGGAAAGTGCTAAACAAACCCGAAAATTAATTTTTCTGGGTTCTTTGCTTTCTTTATTATAATTATTCTGCCTGCATTTTCTTTTTAAACATTGCAATTGCTACTACCGATATGATGATGGCATAACCAAGCACCCACCAGATATGAGGGGAAATATCACCGTATTCACCAGTAAGAGCAGCTTTTCCCATTTCGACTGCATGAACAAATGGTAAAATAAATGCAACGTCTTTGAATAGGCCACCAATCAGGTTTAAGTCAATCCATGCGCCCGAAAGCCATGCAGATAAATTGGTCAGTAGTGCTCCACAAATACCTACAGCTGCTCTTTCACTTAACAGCGTTCCACATAATAGCCCAATCCCTATAAAAATAATTGATGTTGGAATGAGTAAAGCTAGTGCCACAATCATAGAAAGAGAGATGGCTAACCCCATAAACATCGCAACAATATAACAAAAAATTCCCTGTACAATCGACATCATTAGTAAAGGTAAAGAATAGCCCATAATAAAATCTGTTGATGTCATAGGTGTTGTGAAAAGCCTTGTTAAAAATGAGCTTGCTCGGTCTTTCGATAAAACTTGTGCGGCAAAGAGAGCCATAAAGGATAGACCAAATACCGCGATACCAGGAGTTAGTGAATCAACATTAAAAAGATCAACTGGAATGCTACGATTAATTGCGGATAACAGCAGTAATAACGCAACCGGGAAGCCGATTCCAAAAAAGAGTGATAGTGGGTCCCTTAAAATTTCCTTTGTCGTTCTGTTTGCAAATACGAGCATTCTCATTGGATATCACCTTCCGTTACAAAATACACAAATGCATCCTCAAAGCTCACTGTGTTAGCCTTTTCAATAAGCTCTTGAGCCGAACCAATTGCTTTAATTTGCCCGTCTTTCATAATGCAAATACGGTCAGACAATGCCTCTGCTTCCTCTAAATAATGCGTCGTTAATATAATGGTTGTTTTTTCCTTCAGTTTTTTTATTAAAGCCCAAAGTTCATGGCGTCCGATAATATCTAATCCAAGTGTCGGCTCATCTAAAAATAAAATCCGCGGCTCACTAATTAAAGCCATAGAGATGCTCAATTTGCGTTGCCAACCACCTGATAATGTTTTGCTGCGTTGCTTTTCAAAAGGCTGCAATGAAAACTGAGCAAGCATTTCATCAATTATTATCTTTGTTTTCTCTTTATTAAAGCCGTGTACTCCAGCCATTAACTCTAAATTTTCACGTACCGTTAGATTGGGTGCAATCGCCGTCTCTTGTGGGGATACCGCAATCGCAGTACGTACTTGCTCTGGCTCATTTATAATACTTTTCCCTAACAATGTTGCATCTCCGCTCGAAGGCTTTGTTAGACACGAAAGCATTTTAATCAATGTCGTTTTCCCTGCACCATTAACACCAAGAAGGCCAAATAATTCCGTTTCTTGAATTGATAAAGAGACGTGGTCAACAGCATTTTTAGTACCATATGTTTTCGTTAGGGAGTTGATTGTAATAGCGTTGTTCATTTATCTTCCTCCTGTTTAAAATTTAGGTTTACCATATTGAAAAAGCTACTCAACATTTGTTCAGGTACAATCGCAAGACCACGCTCTTCATCCCCCAAGATAATTAGCATATCTCCTGGATTTAATTGAAACAGTTCCCGTGCTTTTTTAGGTATAACAATTTGTCCTCGTTCACCTAGTGTGGCTGTACCAAAAAAATGCTTTCCTTTCGGTGGTACACCGAAGCCATTTTCTTGTTGTTTAAAACGAACAAGATTATCTAATGTAACATTGTAAAGCTTCGCGAGCTCCATACAATATTGGATATCGGGTGTAGAGTCCCCTTTTTCCCATTTAGCTATCACCTGTCGAGACACATTTAAACGTTCTGCTACTTCTTCTTGTGTAAGTTGATGCTGTATACGCAATGCTTTAATATTCATATTAATCATTTTTTTCATACCTCCAAATTATATTATCAACAAACTTACAGGCAATCGTCCACCTACATTTATTTACTTTATTGTTACGATTCGTAGCAAAAAAACATATACAAAATAAGGACCCGATGAGTGCGAATGTATGGCATTTTTTCCGAAGAAAGGCGAGCGATCAACCCAATCAAAAAATTCATCCTATAGTCAATTACCAAATGTTATTAGTCTTTCCACAAATAATATAGATGTTTTGCACACTCGTAAAATCATGCTTTATCGACTCTTCAGCTCCTTCATAATGGTTTGGATAATGTGCTCATCTACGCCATTGAAGAAAGTTATTTCAGCTTCAGCTGTTTTAATAACACAGCCTAGTACAGCAGTGTATTCAGAAGAATGAAACGAAGTAGTTTCAGTTGGAAAAGGATCGAGTTTTACTGGAACAATGGTTAATTTGTTTGTGGACATAAGGATGGCACCTCCTTTGATTGATACGTTTATCGTACCGAAGGTGCCTGGCGTTTTATATGCGTTATTTGATTACGGGCTTACGTTTAAGAGACCAAGGAATTGTTCCTTTTTTAGTACGTTTTTGGCTTCTTCTTCAGTAATACCGATAATGGGGATTATGGTAACCAACGCCATCGTATTGGTCGATCGTGTACTTAAAAACGAAGAAAACGGCCTCTCGACTCTCGAAGCTGGGTCAACCCGTCTTCGTCCGATCTTGATGACAGCCTTGTCCATGATTAGCGCATTGATTCCTCTCGCAATTGGCACAGAAGGAAGCGACCTTATTTCACAAGGAGTTGGCATTACCGTAATGGATGGACTAGTGAGCTTTACATTGCTTACCTTACTTATCGTTCCGGTCGTATACGAAGTAATCATGAAATTGGGTAAAAGGGAGAAGGCAGTGAAAACAAAAAAAGAAACGAGTTTCCCCGTTCCCTTAAGATTTATTGAACATTTAGTTTTTAGTAAAGGTTTGATCTATTGCGTTTTCCAGGTTCAATGATTTTTCTTTTAAGTAACGCTTCGTCACGTTTAAGTCCTTATGGCCTGCTAGCTTGGAAACAGTTTGTATATCAATACCATTATCCACTAGTCTCTGGCAAAATGTATGACGTAATTTATGTGGGTGTACATTGTATTTTTTTAAAATGTATTGTACCGACCTCGGCGTGATTCTTTGATTATAGCTTGAGATAAACAATGGGTCTGCTTTTTCCTTCAGTGAACAGAGATAGGTTCTCACATACTGCACTGCTAAATCTGTTAGCGGAACGGTTCTGTCAATTTCACCTTTTGCATTCCGGACAAGAATATAATTCCGATTGCCCTCCATGATAACATCACTTCCATTTAAATCACATAGCTCCGAAACACGAATGCCAGTATGTAACAAAAGATAAACAATGGCGACATTCCTAGGATTTCCTTCTGCCTCTATATCCTTCAAAAGAGCTTCTTGATCTTTGATGCTTAGTGACTCAGGTGCTTCATTTTTAGATTCCTTTACCTTACGCTCAACAGAAAGCATAATTTGTGGCTTCGCTAAAAATTTAAAGAAGACATTCAAAGCATTATAATGCTTTTCTATTGTCCCTGGACTTTTCTTGCAATTTTCTAAATAATCAAGATACAATTGAACATCCTCAGAATTAATTTCCCTTAGTACCTTTTGTGTCTGTTCACAAAACTGAGAAAGAACACCTGTATACGTTTTAATCGTATTAGCTGATTTCCCTTGGTCTTCCAACCATCCAGCAAATGAAGAAATCATTTCATCTTTAGCAGAGGTATCCATAGGCTATTCCCCCAATGACAGTTTCAGAACTAAGTTAAGTTTAACATATTTCCTTATAGAAACGAAGAATTCTGCCCCCTAATCTCCTAACGTCTGTGAGAAGCCCGGATGCGCATGCTAAAAAAGAATGATAGGAGATATCATCATATTGCTGCAATACTCTCATTTTTCAAATGTATCTTTCACGTCTTGGAAAATTAACACAAAAAAGGCCAGCCTAATGGCTGACCTTGAAATGGCTTGGCGGCGTCCTACTCTCACAGGGGGAAACCCCCAACTACCATCGGCGCTGAAGAGCTTAACTGCCGTGTTCGGAATGGGAACG
>NZ_JBIWDJ010000013.1:0-48007 GCF_044761955.1 Peribacillus sp. NPDC097225 | reverse complement strand
ACCCGTTCCCATTCCGAACACGGCAGTTAAGCTCTTCAGCGCCGATGGTAGTTGGGGGTTTCCCCCTGTGAGAGTAGGACGCCGCCAAGCCATTTTAAAGGTCAGCCATTAGGCTGGCCTTTTTTTGCGTTCTAAAAGTACGATTAAAGGATTAAGGTGGTTTTGAATATATCCATTAGGGGTAATTATAAAGATATTTTAATTTTACCGTGTGCAATAGGTATGTAACTACATATAATTTGGAGAAAATAGGTAATGCAAAAAGAAGTTAGTGCGTTTTAATTTGCAATATGCATTTTTCCTTGTATAATAATAGTCAAATATAGTCAAAGTCAGATTGGAGGAGGTTGAGTGAGAAACATATCTGATATTATCGAAACTTATTTGAAGCAAGTGCTAGAAATAAGTCAGAAAGATATCCTAGAAATTAAAAGAAGTGAAATAGCAGATAAATTTCAGTGTGTTCCTTCTCAAATCAATTACGTAATTAATACCAGGTTTACAATCGAAAGAGGCTATGTTGTTGAGAGTAAGCGTGGCGGTGGCGGGTATATTCGGATTATGAAGGTGAAATCGCAGGATTACGTGCAACTCATCAACCAGTTATTATCCCTTATTGGTTCCAGAGTGCCTCAATCTATGGCGGAAGGGGTCATCGCTCGGCTGATGAGCGAGGAAGTCATTAATGAAAGGGAAGCTAAAATCATGATGAGTGTCATTGATAGATCCGTTATCTATATAGACCTACCTGATCGTGATGAATTAAGGGCGCGAATTTTATCAGCCATGCTTACAACTTTAAAATATAAATAAACTGGCAGAGGTGATGAATGAATGATTTGTCAAGAATGCCATCAAAGACCTGCGACTCTTCACTTTACCAAAATCATTAATGGAAAAAAGACTGAAGTCATGATTTGTGAGAAATGTGCTCAGGAAAAAGGTGAGATGTTCATGGATGCGGGTGGGCATGGATTTTCAATAAATAATTTGTTAGCAGGATTGTTAAATATCGAGTCGAATATTCAACAGACAAAGGCTAATTCATTTCCTATGACAGAAGAAAAACGCTGTCCTCATTGTCATCGTTCATATAAGGAATTCGTCCATATTGGAAAGTTTGGATGTGCCGAGTGTTATAAAACGTTCAATGATCAGTTAAATCCGATTCTAAAGAGGGTTCATAGCGGAAATACTGCACACATTGGGAAAATCCCAAAAAGAATTGGTGGCGGTATTTACCTTCGAAAACAAATTTCTGACTTAAAAGAGAATTTAAAGGTACACATCGAACAGGAAGAGTTCGAGAAGGCGGCCGAAGTAAGAGATAAGGTTCGTTCCCTTGAAAAAAGGTATGAGGCACAGGAGGGGGGCGATGAATCATGAGTTTGGAGAAATTTATGGAGAACGCTTTGAGTTCCTGGATGAATCATGAAGGTCCAGAAATGGATATTGTATTAAGTTCACGAATTCGTTTAGCCAGAAATTTTAAAGACTTTACCTTTCCTACCGCCTTTTCCAATGAAGAGGCAAAAGAAATCATTGAATTAGTGAAGAAAAGAATTGAAGAGGAAGTTACCCAAGAGATTGGCAAGCTGGAACTTCTGGAAATTGATCAAATGCAGTCACTGGAAAAGAGAGTGCTTGTTGAAAAACATTTGATCAGCCCACATTTAGTGGAAGAATCGGCAAAAGGGGCATGCCTTCTTTCCGAGAATGAAGAAATAAGCATCATGGTTAACGAAGAGGACCATCTCCGAATCCAGTGCTTGATGTCAGGATTGCAACTTAAGGAAACCTTAAGACTCGCAAATGTTCTTGACGATTGGATTGAAGAATCCATAGACTATGCATATGATGAAGAAAGAGGATACTTAACTAGCTGTCCGACTAATGTGGGAACAGGATTGAGGGCCTCAGTCATGATGCATCTCCCGGGTCTTGTACTAACTCAGCAAATGAATCATATTATACCGGCCATTAATCAATTGGGACTGGTGGTTCGCGGGATTTATGGAGAGGGCAGTCAAGCTCTAGGAAACATCTTTCAAATCTCCAACCAGATCACTCTCGGAAAATCCGAGAAGGATATCGTGGAGGATCTAACGAGTGTAGTTCAGCAGATCATTGCCCAGGAAAGGTCAGCCAGAGATGCATTAGTGAAGACCTCTCACATACAATTAGAGGATAGGGTTTTCCGATCCTATGGTATATTATCAAATGCCCGAATCATTGGGACCAAGGAAGCAGCTACCTGTATCTCCGATGTTAGGTTAGGGATAGATATAGGATATATAAAAAACATTTCAAAAAGCATCCTAAATGAGTTAATGATTCTGACTCAGCCAGGCTTTTTACAAAAATACGCAGGTGGACCTTTAAGGACACATGAAAGGGATATCCGTCGAGCAGCTCTTATACGAGAACACTTGGATTTCACAGAATCCTCCTTCTCATAGAAAAGTCAATCGATCATCTGCTATACATGTTAAAGCGAAGCATCTGCAAGATTTTATGCAGAGTCAAAAGCTTTATTCAAAACGAAAATTCTAAAGGAGGAATTCCCTATGATGTTTGGTCGTTTTACTGAAAGAGCCCAGAAAGTATTAGCATTAGCCCAAGAAGAAGCTATCCGGTTAGGTCATAATAATATTGGTACTGAGCACATCCTTTTAGGTTTAGTTCGCGAGGGAGACGGTATTGCAGCCAAAGCATTATACGCTCTCGGATTAGGTGCGGAAAAGATCCAGAAAGAAGTGGAAAACTTAATCGGCCGTGGCCAGGACAAAGCCCAAACGATTCATTATACGCCAAGAGCGAAGAAAGTCATTGAACTATCCATGGATGAAGCAAGGAAATTAGGTCATTCATATGTAGGCACAGAACATGTACTCCTTGGACTTATTCGAGAAGGAGAAGGTGTAGCAGCCCGTGTGTTAAATAACCTTGGCGTCAGTTTAAATAAAGCAAGACAGCAAGTATTACAACTATTAGGTAGCAATGAGTCAGGTGGACATCAAGGTTCAACCGCCTCTAATGCAAGCACTCCAACCCTTGATAGTCTTGCTCGTGATTTAACGGCCATCGCTCGTGAAGACAGCTTGGACCCTGTCATTGGTAGAGGCAAGGAAATTCAGCGTGTCATCGAAGTGTTGAGCAGACGCACGAAGAATAACCCTGTATTAATTGGTGAGCCAGGGGTGGGTAAAACTGCTATTGCTGAAGGCCTAGCACAGCAAATCATCAATAATGAGGTTCCTGAAATCCTACGTGATAAACGTGTCATGACACTTGATATGGGGACGGTCGTAGCGGGGACGAAATACCGTGGTGAATTCGAGGATCGATTAAAGAAAGTGATGGACGAAATCCGTCAAGCAGGAAATATCATCTTGTTTATTGATGAATTGCATACATTGATTGGTGCTGGTGGGGCGGAAGGTGCCATCGATGCATCTAATATCCTTAAGCCATCATTGGCCCGTGGTGAACTGCAATGTATCGGTGCAACCACATTGGATGAGTACCGTAAATATATCGAAAAGGATGCTGCACTCGAACGCCGCTTCCAACCCATCCAAGTGGATGAACCAACAACAGAAGAGTCCATTCAAATTCTTAAAGGGTTACGTGACCGGTATGAAGCCCATCACCGTGTATCAATCACTGATGAGGCTATCGATGCGGCTGTTAAGTTATCTGATCGATATATTTCCGACCGTTTCCTTCCGGATAAAGCAATCGATTTAATTGATGAAGCAGGTTCGAAAGTCCGGTTGCGTTCATATACTACACCTCCAAACTTAAAAGAACTTGAAGTGAAATTAGATGAAGTCCGGAAAGAAAAGGACGCTTCCGTTCAAAGCCAGGAGTTTGAAAAAGCTGCATCGCTTCGTGATACGGAGCAACGCTTAAGAGAACAATTGGAAGAAACAAAGAAAACGTGGAAAGAGAAACAAGGGCAAGAAAATAGTGAAGTGACGGTGGAAGACATCGCACATGTCGTATCCAGCTGGACTGGAGTCCCGGTTACTAAATTGGCACAAACGGAGTCAGATAAACTTCTAAATATGGAATCTATTCTCCATGATCGTGTAATTGGTCAGGAAGAGGCTGTTATAGCCGTTTCCAAAGCAGTACGACGTGCAAGAGCGGGGCTGAAGGATCCTAAACGTCCAATCGGCTCATTCATCTTCCTAGGGCCAACAGGAGTCGGTAAAACGGAACTTGGTCGTGCATTGGCTGAATCCATGTTCGGTGATGAAGATGCCATGATCCGTATCGACATGTCGGAATATATGGAGAAACATTCAACTTCACGCCTAGTTGGTTCTCCTCCAGGCTATGTGGGATATGAGGAGGGCGGACAACTGACTGAAAAAGTACGTAGAAAGCCATACTCCGTCGTTCTACTTGATGAAATTGAAAAGGCACATCCAGATGTATTCAACATTCTTCTACAGGTCCTTGAAGACGGAAGATTGACGGATTCAAAAGGCCGTACTGTGGATTTCAGGAACACGATTCTGATTATGACATCGAATGTCGGAGCTTCTGCATTGAAGACTGATAAGTATGTAGGCTTCAATATTCAGGACACTGGTCAAGACTACAAAAATATGAAAGGGAAAGTGATGGAAGAATTAAAACGTGCCTTCCGTCCAGAATTCCTGAATCGTATTGATGAGACGATCGTCTTCCATTCATTAGAAAAGGATCATTTGAAACAAATCGTTACGTTGATGTCCAATCAGCTCATCTCCCGTTTGAAGGAACAGGAAATTTTCTTAGAGCTTACAGATGCAGCTAGAGAAAAAGTAGCATCTGAAGGATATGATCCGGAATATGGGGCACGTCCAATTCGCAGGGCACTACAAAAACATGTCGAAGATTACCTATCTGAAGAACTGCTCAAAGGAAATGTGCAAAAAGGGCAAACGGTCGTGATGGATGTCGTGGACAATAAATTTGCGATCAGAAATGGCGATCCCGTCAACATAAGTGAATAAAGTCATTCTTTAACTTCGAGGTACACTCAGATTTCTCAGCAGTGTACCTCTGTTTTTATTCATGACGAAATTGTACCTAGAGGAACTACTCTATAAGATGAATCGAATAGAGAGTAAAAATAAATTTCTTAATAACTTTAAATAAGAAGGATTAAATAAAACCAATATATAATATCTTTTACATGAGTATTATGAGAAAGAGGAGTTACTATGGCAGCAAAAAAGAAAACGAAATTCATGTGTCAATCTTGTGGGTATGAGTCAGCAAAATGGATGGGAAAATGCCCTGGATGCGGGGAATGGAACAAGATGGTTGAAGAGACGGAGATTGTTAAGCCAGCTCGAAAGGGAGCATTTACCCATTCAGAAGTGAGGGGATCTGCAGAGCGTGAGAAGGCGACACCCATCACAACCATTCAGTCGGACAAAGAACCACGCATTACGACGGATTTGGCAGAATTGAATCGTGCACTTGGCGGTGGTATTGTCCAAGGATCACTTGTATTGATCGGCGGAGACCCGGGGATAGGCAAATCAACACTCCTTTTGCAAGTGTCTGCACAATTAGCTCATAAACAGAAGAAAGTATTATATATTTCTGGGGAAGAATCCATCAAACAAACGAAGTTAAGAGCGGATCGGTTAGGAGCGATGTCGGAGAACTTATTGGTGTATGCCGAGACCGATATGGACTATATCCAGCAGGCCATCCAAGAGGTAAAGCCAGACCTGGTCATCATTGATTCCATTCAAACCGTGTACCATTCGGAAGTGACTTCAGCCCCGGGAAGCGTTTCCCAAGTGAGGGAATGTACATCTTCTTTAATGCGCATTGCCAAGACCAATGGAATTGCCATTTTTATCGTGGGACATGTTACAAAAGAAGGGGCGATTGCCGGACCTCGTCTGCTTGAACATATGGTGGATACCGTTTTATATTTTGAGGGAGAAAGACACCATACATATCGGATAATCCGTGCAGTCAAGAATCGATTCGGTTCGACAAATGAAATGGGCATTTTTGAGATGAAGGAACATGGTTTGGAAGAAGTGGCGAATCCATCGGAAATCTTCCTTGAGGAGCGTTCCCAAGGTGCTTCAGGATCGACCGTTGTCGCCTCGATGGAGGGGACAAGACCAGTACTTGTCGAAATACAAGCCCTGATATCACCGACTAGTTTCGGAAACCCAAGGAGAATGGCCACTGGAATTGACCATAACCGAGTTTCACTTTTAATGGCAGTTTTAGAAAAGAGAGTCGGTTTGCTCCTGCAAAACCAAGATGCGTACCTAAAAGTCGCGGGGGGCGTTAAATTAGATGAACCAGCCATAGATCTGGCAGTTGCCATTAGTATTGCATCAAGTTTCCGTGACAAGTCCACGAATCCAGCTGATTGCATTATTGGTGAAGTGGGGTTGACGGGGGAAGTTAGAAGGGTCTCCCGGATTGAACAACGAGTTCAGGAGGCAGCGAAGCTCGGATTTGAACGGGTCATCATCCCAGCCAATAATATAGGGGGCTGGACTGCTCCAAAAGGCATCAAAATCATTGGGGTTTCATCAGTTTCTGAGGCGCTTCACCATACGCTAGGGGGTTAAGGATGACAGAGAAAAAAGGGTATGAGAAAACAAAGTTGGAGATTTTGCAAATTGTGGCCCCAGGCACACCTCTTCGAGAAGGAATTGAAAATGTATTAAGGGCGAATACGGGTGGATTGATTGTTGTGGGGTACAACGAAAAGGTACGAGCGATTGTGGATGGTGGTTTCCAAATTAACTGTGCCTGTACCCCAAGTACATTATATGAGTTGGCAAAAATGGATGGAGCCATCATTTTGAACGAGAAGGCCGACAAAATCATTTTTGCCAATGCACAATTGGTCCCGGATAATAGTGCGCCATCTACAGAGACCGGCATGAGGCATCGAACAGCGGAAAGGGTAGCGAGGGAGACGAAATCATTAGTGATTGCCATTTCTCAGCGGAGGACTGTTATCACCCTATACCAGGGGAATTTTCGATATGCCCTTAAAGATATAGGAGTCATCCTCGCGAAAGCCAATCTGGCCATCCAGACCCTGGAAAAGTATAAGGTCGTGCTACAGCAGAGCATTTCGGTATTGGGAGCCCTCGAATTCGAGGAAATAGTAACGTACGAGGATCTTTTGCAAGTGTTCCACCGGTACGTGATGGTTCTTCGAATCAAAGCGGAGTTACTGACATACCTCAATGAACTGGGTACAGAAGGTAGGCTGATTCGCCTGCAGATGAATGAGATATTAGCAGATATCGAAACAGAAGGAAAATGGCTTATCAAAGATTACTCGTCCAATAAGGAAGATAATCCGGAGGAAACCATTCTTCGCCTTCAGGAACTTGCCATGCAGGAAAAGCTAGATGAGAGCATCCTGCTGAAGATACTGGGGTACCAGGGTCATATTCATGTAGATGCCCCTGTCCATGCCAGGGGGTACCGAATCCTTCATAAAATCCCCCGATTACCAGGTCTGATCATCGATAATCTAGTGAAACAATTTGATTGCTTTAAAGAAATCAATAAGGCGACGGTTGAGCAACTTGATGAAGTGGAAGGAATTGGGGAAGTTCGCGCGAATAAAATTAGAGAGGGTCTTCGGATATTAAAAAATCAACTTGTCACTAATCGAAGGATGTAAAGTGATCCATCACTTTCTAAATTTTCCTATTTTAGCTTGAAATTGAATAGTGTTTATTTTTGACACCCAAAACCCAGGATGCTAGGCTAAAATTACGAAAAAGAGAAGGGTCAATATGGATACATCACAGGAGTCCTTCAGGGAATTTCTTGATATATAGTGAAAACGAATTTTCAATGGTTTCATTTTTTTTGGATTGGTCAATAATGAGAAGAGGGAGGTGAAAGGGAATGTTAAAACGCATTATACAGGCATGTTTCTTAATAATTGGTGGGACACTTGGTATGCTACTTATTCCTGAATTATTAAGTGTTGTCCATGCAGATGATATTGCTTTATTAAACAATCCTTATGTTAGTGTACTGTTGGGTGCTATTATCTTTTATCTTATTACTTTTTGGGCAGTAGATCATGTGGTCTATTTTATGAAGTGGTTAGAAGAACAACTGGTTAAGTTTCCAATTACCGATATAATTTTTGGAAGTGTAGGCCTTTTAGTTGGTCTGCTTGCGGCGTTTTTAGTAGGGTCGGCCTTCAGTGCGATTCGAGTCCCCATTTTAAATACAGTCGTGCCTATTATTCTTACGCTTTTATTTGGATACCTAGGGTTTCAGGTCGGTTTTAAAAAGCGTGATGAACTGCTGAATCTTTTCTCCAAAAACAATAAGAAAAAAGCCTCTGACGGGGAAATGGCCGAAGAGGATGAGGAAGGCTACAGCAAACGGTTGAAGATCCTCGATACAAGCGTTATCATTGATGGGAGAATTGCGGATATTTGTCAGACCGGCTTCCTCGAAGGAACCATCGTGATACCTCAGTTTGTATTAAATGAGCTTCAACACATTGCGGATTCCTCTGATGCCTTGAAAAGAAACCGGGGTCGAAGGGGCTTGGATATCCTGAATAGGATTCAAAGAGACCTTCCGATTAAAGTGGAGATGTACGAAGGGGATTTCGAAGACATCCAGGAAGTCGATAGTAAATTAGTGAAGCTTGCCAAGATTTCAGGTGGCATGGTGGTCACTAATGATTTCAATTTAAATAAAGTATGCGAGTTCCAAAATGTAGCGGTCCTCAATATAAATGACTTAGCGAACGCCGTAAAACCCGTCGTACTACCCGGGGAAGAAATGAATGTACAGGTGATTAAGGATGGGAAAGAGCAAAATCAAGGTGTTGCCTATTTGGATGATGGGACGATGATCGTTGTCGAAGGCGGACGCGATTATATTGGAAAACGTATTGATGTCCTTGTGACAAGCGTTCTTCAAACATCAGCGGGTCGGATGATCTTTGCTAAACCTAAACTATTAGAAAAAGCATTATAAAGAAGAGTAGGAGAAACCGTTATGTTTTATGAAGTAGTGATACCTGCAGCCGGACAAGGAAAGAGAATGAAGGCCGGCAAGAACAAGCTTTTTATTGAACTATCGGGTACCCCGATCATTGTCTACACCCTTCGTGTCTTTGAAGAGGATCCAAACTGCCGGGGTATTTTCCTTTCGATAAACCCAACAGAAGAGGATTACTTCAAGGAAATGGTGGCTTCCTTCGGATTTAAGAAGGTCAAGAAACTCGTTGAAGGTGGTAAGGAACGTCAACAGAGCGTCCATAATGCATTGAAGTATGTGAGGGAAGAGATAATTCTAGTCCATGACGGGGCACGTCCTTTTATCGCCCAAGAGCAAATTAGTGAATTAACGTCCGCAGCCAGTCTCCATGGTGGAGCCATCATTGCAGTCCCCGTAAAGGATACGATTAAAAAAGCAAATGACAGGTCAGTCACGGAAACAGTGGAACGATCAAGCTTGTGGGCGGTACAGACACCACAAGCTTTTCGTGCATCCATATTAATTAACGCCCATGAAAAAGCGGAAGCGGAGTCGTATTTAGGTACGGATGATTCAAGCTTGCTAGAACGGATCGATGAACAGGTAGTCATTATTGAAGGCAATTATGATAATATTAAGATTACGACTCAGGAAGATTTATATTTTGCGGACGCGATTTTACATAAACAACAACTTGAAAAGTGAAGATAGGGGAGAATGAGATGTTTCGAATTGGCCAGGGATATGACGTACATCAGCTAGTTGAAGGTAGGCCTTTAATAATTGGAGGGATAACAATCCCGCATGAGAAAGGGTTACTTGGGCATTCAGATGCTGATGTATTGCTACATACGGTTGCAGATGCTTGTTTGGGTGCAATTGGTGCAGGTGATATCGGCAAGCATTTTCCGGATACCGATCCGGAATTTAAGGATGCTGATTCCGCTAAGTTATTGCAGTATATTTGGGCAATCGTCAAAAAAGAAGGTTATGAGTTGGGTAATGCAGACTGTACAATTATTGCCCAAAGCCCTAAAATGGCGCCGTATATTGAAGAAATGCGTGTAAGGATAGCAGAGCTTTTAGATGCTTCAGTGGATCAAATCAATGTGAAGGCGACTACGACCGAGAAACTTGGATTCACGGGCAGAAGCGAGGGAATCGCAGCACAGGCTGTTGTCTTGTTGGTTAAAACTAACTGATTGTCGTTTAGGTGGAAACCTTTATTCCCTTGAGGTTAAATGGTAAAATAGAACGAAGAAAAGAGAGACTGGGAGGTCTATATATATCATGAACAGCGATATTCGAGTTCGCTATGCACCAAGTCCGACTGGACATTTACATATAGGAAATGCGAGGACTGCTTTATTTAATTATCTGTATGCACGTCATAATGGTGGAAAATTCATTATCCGCATTGAAGATACTGACAAAAAAAGAAATATAGAGGGCGGCGAAGAAAGCCAACTGAAGTATTTAAAATGGCTTGGAATGGATTGGGATGAAGGCGTTGATATTGGCGGGGAGTTCGCACCGTATCGTCAATCAGAGCGGAACGACATTTATCAAGGGTTGTACCAAGAGCTTCTTGACAAAGGGTTGGCTTATAAATGCTATTGTACGGAAGAAGAGCTTGAAGCAGAACGTGAAGGACAGGTTGAAAGGAACGAAACACCCAAGTATTCCGGTAAGTGTCGTCATTTAACAGCGGAAGATCAAGCAAAACTAGAGGCTGAAGGCAGAAAACCGAGTATTCGATTCGCCGTTCCTTCGGGCAGAGTCCTTACTTTCAAAGATATGGTTAAGGATGATGTTTCATTTGAGACGGATGGCTTTGGCGATTTTGTCATTATCAAAAAAGATGGAATCCCGACGTATAACTTTGCGGTAGCGGTCGATGACCACCTAATGAAGATTTCGCATGTACTTCGCGGTGATGACCATATTTCTAATACACCTAAGCAATTAATGATTTATGAAGCATTCGGGTGGGAGCCTCCTGTGTTCGGACACATGACGTTGATCGTCAATGAAAGCCGGAAAAAATTAAGTAAGCGTGATGAATCAATTATCCAATTCATCGAACAATATGAAGAGTTGGGTTACTTGCCTGAAGCTTTATTCAACTTCATTGCTTTACTTGGATGGTCACCAGGCGGCGAGGAAGAGATCTTCCCTAAGGAAGAGTTCATTAAACTTTTCGAAGCGGACCGTCTATCCAAATCACCGGCCCTATTCGATAAGCAAAAACTCACTTGGATGAATAATCAGTATGTGAAGCAATTGGATGAGGAACGTGCAGTGCAATTGTCCATCCCTCACCTAGTGAAGGCCGGCAAGATTTCTGAAACACGTTCTCCGGAAGAAGAAGAGTGGGTGCGTGGTCTAGTTTCTCTTTATCAAGAACAGATGAGTTATGGGGCGGAAATCGTTGAACTTTCCGAACTATTCTTCAAAGATGATCTTGAATATGAGCCTGAAGCGAAAGAAGTCCTAGCGGAGGAACAAGTACCTGAAGTCATGGAAGCCTTCCTTAAAGAAATAGAAGGGCTTGAGGAATTTAAAGCCGACGAAATCAAGAAATCGATCAAAGCGGTACAAAAAAGCACAGGACATAAGGGTAAAAAGTTATTCATGCCAATCCGTGCGGCGGTGACTGGTCAAACTCATGGTCCTGACCTACCAAAAGCGATTTCCCTACTGGGCAAAGAAAAAATTAAACAACGCATTCTAAGTATTTAATATTAACAATTAGACAAAAATGTAATATAGTAATTAATAATCTTACAAAAGAACGCGTAGATAGGGAGAAGTAAGTAAACGAAGCTTATTAGAGAGAACCATAACCTGCTGAAAATGGTTCAAGCCTCTCGTTTTCCGAAATGCACCCTTGAGTCCTTTGCTGAACTAACCTCTAGTAGGCATAGGCGGAATGTCCTCCGTTACAGGATAAAAGTTGGGAATGGAACAAGTTGGCCTTTGGTCCTGCTATTCATTCCAAACAGAGTGGAACCGCGCTTCAAAGCGTCTCTGTCTATTTGGACAGAGGCGCTTTTTTATATGCTTTAAAATAAGGGATGACTAAAAGGATATAGCATAGGGGGGAATCATCATGTTAAAGATGTTTAAAGAGGATATCGAAGTGGTTTTTGAACAGGATCCTGCAGCGCGTAGCTATTTAGAAGTTATTTTAACGTATGCAGGGTTGCATGCAATATGGAGTCATCGGATGGCTCATGTACTATACAAGAAAAAGTTCTTTTTCCTGGCCAGAAGTGTATCACAAATCAGTCGGTTTTTTACCGGGGTTGAGATTCACCCCGGGGCTACAATAGGTCGTCGTTTCTTCATCGATCATGGGATGGGGATTGTCATTGGTGAGACATGCGAGATTGGTGACAATGTCTCTGTCTTCCAAGGAGTGACACTTGGAGGAACGGGAAAGGAAAAAGGCAAACGTCATCCTACGATAAAAGATAACGTATTGATTGCCACGGGAGCCAAAGTGCTTGGCTCGATTACCGTCGGTGAAAATTCCAAAATTGGTGCAGGCTCGGTCGTTTTAAAGGAAGTGCCCGCTAATTCAACGGTGGTTGGCATTCCTGGAAAAGTCGTCATTCAAGATGGCATAAAAATCAAGAAAGATTTTAATCATTCAGATCTTCCTGATCCAATTGCTGACCGTCTAAAGGAAATGGATAGGGAAATTCATGCTTTGAAAACAGAGTTAGCAAAATGGAAGCAGGAAGAAAGGAGTTTATAAAAATGGCGATAAAAATATATAACACAGCGACTAGACAGAAGGAAACCTTCGTACCGATGGAAGAAGGAAAAGTGAAAATGTATGTATGCGGGCCTACAGTCTATAACTACATTCATATTGGGAATGCTAGGCCAGCAATCGTATTCGATACCGTGAGAAGATACTTGGAGTATAGAGGATACGATGTGCATTTCGTTTCGAATTTCACGGATGTTGATGATAAGCTAATTCGAGCTGCCAAAGAACTAGGGGAGGATGTCCCAACCATCTCAGAGCGTTTTATTCAAGCGTATTTTGAAGATGTTTCTGCTCTAGGTTGCAAAAAAGCGGATGAACATCCAACCGTAATGGAAAACATGGATACAATCATTGAATTCATTTCGACGTTGATTGAAAAAGGCTATGCGTATGAATCTGAAGGGGATGTGTATTTTCGCACTCGTAAATTCGATGGGTATGGGAAGTTGTCTCATCAATCCATTGATGAACTGCGGGTCGGAGCTCGTATTGAAGTCGGCGAGAAGAAGCAGGATGCACTTGACTTTGCCCTCTGGAAAGCGGCGAAGGCTGGCGAAATTTCTTGGGAAAGCCCATGGGGGATGGGGCGCCCTGGCTGGCATATAGAATGCTCAGCGATGGTTAAGAAGTACCTTGGTGATACGATTGATATCCATGCAGGCGGTCAGGATTTAGCTTTTCCCCATCATGAAAATGAAATTGCACAATCCGAGGCGTTAACGGGAAAATCCTTTGCGAATTATTGGATGCACAATGGATACATCAATATTGATAATGAAAAAATGTCGAAGTCATTAGGCAATTTTATTCTTGTTCATGACATCATACAGAAGTATGACCCACAAGTATTGCGTTTCTTCATGTTATCCGTACATTATCGTCATCCAATCAATTATAGTGAAGAAGTGCTTGAAAATGTAACGGCTGCTCTCGATCGCTTGAAAACATCCTATCAAAACCTGAAACATCGCCTTCAAGTAAGCGATGGGTTAACAGAAAATAATGAGGTATGGTTGCAGAAAATCGATGAACTGCACGAACAATTCATTAAGGAAATGGACGATGATTTCAATACGGCGAACGCGATATCCATTCTTTTTGAACTGTCTAAGCAAGCGAATTATTACTTGATGGAGAAGAATACTAACCAGGAAGTCATTAAAGCTTTTCTTGGTAAATTCCAAAATCTACTCTCCGTCCTGGGCTTTTCCCTTGAAGAGGAAGAGGGATTACTGGACGAGGAAATCGAGAGTTTAATTCAACAAAGGATTCAAGCTAGGAAAGACCGTAACTTTGGGTTGTCTGATGAGATTCGTGATCGTCTAAAGAGCATGAACATTATATTAGAGGATACCCCTCAAGGTACAAGATGGAAAAGAGGGTAACAGATGCTTCAATATGATAATAAGGTAGACGAAAAAATGTTAAATAGTCTTGCTCTAGCCTATATGGGAGATGCCGTATACGAAACCTACATACGGCATCACCTTATTCAAAACGGGGCAGTTAAGCCTAATCTGCTTCATAAAAAAGCGACATCTTTTGTATCGGCTAAAGCGCAGAGCAAAATCATTCACTTTTTTCTAGAGTCAGGTTGGTTATCAGAAGAAGAGACCGCTGTCGTCCGTAGAGGTCGTAATGCGAAGTCCGGGTCGGTTCCGAAGAATACAGATGTGCAAACGTATCGGTATAGCACTGCCTTTGAGGCGCTTATGGGCTTTCTGTATTTATCCGGCCGAATAGAAAGAATGGAAGACCTTGTTGAAAAATCAATTCAATTCATTGAAGAAGAAAAGGGGAAATAACCCATGAGTGAAGAATTTATCATTGGAAGAAACCCCGTCTTGGAAGCACTTCGCTCCGAACGGGATATTAATAAAATTTGGATATCAGAGGGCTCACAGAAAGGGTCCATGCTTCCGCTAATCGGACTTGCAAAAGAAAAAAAGGTATTCGTACAAATCGTACCTAAGAAAAAAATAGACCAAATGGTAGAAGGTATCCATCAAGGAGTCGTAGCGCAAGTCGCAGCTTACGATTATGTAGAGTTGGACGATTTATTTGCCAAAGCAGCTGAACGGGATGAGGCTCCCTTCTTCATGATTCTGGATGAAGTAGAAGATCCACATAATCTAGGGTCAATCATGAGAACAGCGGATGCGGTCGGAGCTCACGGAATCATCATTCCGAAGCGTAGAGCAGTTGGTTTAACGGCAACGGTTGCGAAAGCATCGACAGGGGCCATTGAGTATATTCCGGTTGCACGGGTTACGAATTTGGCAAGAGCAGTCGAAGAGTTAAAAGAACGCGGTGTCTGGATTGTGGGTACCGATGCGAAAGGTAGCGATGATTACCGGAACATGGACGGGAATATGCCTATTGGCCTTGTTATTGGAAGTGAAGGCAAGGGAATGGCACGGTTAATGAAAGAAAAATGTGATTTTCTAATTCGTCTTCCTATGGCCGGGAAAGTAACATCATTAAATGCATCGGTGGCAGCAGGTTTATTGATGTATGAGGTCTACAGAAAAAGAAACCCTCTAGGGCAATAATGAGATGAATATTCTGTTAGTGGACGGTTACAACATTATTGGAGCCTGGCCGGAACTGAGAGAATTGAAAGAAAGAGACCTTGCTGCAGCAAGAGACAGACTGATAGAAATGATGGCGGAATATCAGGCGTTTACTGGGTCCCGGGTCATTGTCGTATTCGATGCCCAATATGTCCAGGGAATAGCCCGTATTTTCAAGAATCATAAAGTCGACGTAATTTTCACGAAAGAAAATGAAACAGCCGATGAGAGAATAGAAAAGATGGCGATTGAACTGAATAATATCAAGACGCAGATTCAAGTGGCTACTTCAGACTTTACGGAGCAATGGGTCATCTTTGGCCAAGGGGCCCTAAGGAAATCTGCCCGTGAACTGCTAATGGATATGGAGGAAATTCAGGGAGAAATAAAAAAAGATGTCCAAAAAACAGCGGCGGTAAAACCTACGGCTAAAATTCCTTTAAGTGAAGAAGTAGCGGAAATATTCGAAAAATGGCGTCGGGGGAAAATTTGAACCATTGACGGGTATTTTTTACCTGCTGTATAATATTTCTATCTGAGTCAGGTCAGGGGGATATAATTTGGGTCTCAATTTCGGTATGAAACTGAACGAAAAGTATCTGCAGTTCGATGATGAAGAATTAATTGAGTTAGTACACACTGGAGACAGTGAAGCACTGGATTATCTGATTCAAAAGTATCGTAATTTTGTAAGAGCGAAGGCAAGGACATATTTTTTAATAGGTGCAGATAAGGAAGACATCGTTCAAGAAGGCATGATTGGTTTGTATAAGGCTGTCCGTGATTTTAAAGGCGATAAGCTTTCTTCTTTTAAAGCATTTGCCGAATTATGTATTACGAGACAGATCATTACCGCTATTAAAACAGCAACACGTCAAAAGCATATTCCGCTCAATTCCTATGTTTCCCTGGACAAGCCCATTTATGATGAGGAGTCCGACCGTACTCTCATGGATATTATATCGGGTACGAAGGTATTAGACCCAGAAGAACTGATTATCAATAAAGAAGAGTTTGACGATATCGAATTGAAAATGGCCGAGCTGCTGAGCGATTTGGAAAGAAAGGTATTAGCCCTTTATTTAGATGGGCAAACCTATCAGGAAATCTCAGAAGAGTTGAATCGTCATGTGAAGTCAATCGATAATGCCCTCCAGAGGGTGAAAAGAAAGCTCGAGCGTTATCTGGAAGTAAGGGAGATCAGTTTATAGTCCCTCCGCCTTTTCCGCTTTATTTCATCTGACACTAACTCCACTTGGATGATGCATTCACTTATGGTAGACATAGGCTGATAGAGTTGACATGGACTTAGGTGGCCTCACCTTGTTATTGACAATAAAAGCCAGCCGTGATAAGGTTTTATGGAAATAGTAGATAGGATAGGTGTATCAATTGCAAAAGAAAATCACACTAGCTTGCACCGATTGTGGTTCAAGAAATTATAATTATGAAAGCAATAAGTCAAACAACGCTGAACGACTAGAATTAAAGAAATTTTGCAGCACCTGTAATTCACATACGAATCATAGGGAAACAAAATAACCGTTTTATAAATAGATTGACAGAAGCAGTCTAATGCTTGGAGGATACATTCATGAAACGCTTAACCGAATTTTTCAGCGGAGTCACTCGTGAAATGCGTAAAGTAAGCTGGCCAAAACGTAAAGAATTAACCAAATATACAATCGTTGTAGTGACGACTGTGTTATTTATGGCTTTATTCTTTTTAGTGGTCGATATGGGCATTTCCGAATTAATTCGCTTAGTTATTGAATAAGAGATTCGAAAATAAGGTATAATAGTGATAGAATAATATGTGTCAGCAGAAAAGCCCGGAAACGGGTTTTTTAATTTGTCTTTTTTAAGAAAAAGTTCAAACTCTAGCATTGCTGTTATTCTTTAGACAAGTCGGGATAGTGCAGGATGTTAATTTTGGCTAGATCGTTAGAAAATAAAGTTTCATAAAGAAAATGATTGATTGCAGGGAGGGAAGGACGTCACAGTCCTAAAAAATGGAAAAGAATTGGTATGTAGTTCACACCTATTCAGGTTATGAAAACAAGGTAAAGGCCAATCTGGAGAAGCGTGTTGAAACAATGGGGATGGAAGATAGAATCTTCCGCGTAGTAGTTCCTGAAGAAGAAGAAACCGAAGTCAAAGATGGCAAAACGAAAGTAACGAAGAAAAAGGTTTTCCCAGGATATGTACTGGTAGAAATTATCATGACCGATGATTCTTGGTATGTTGTCCGCAATACACCTGGTGTAACAGGTTTCGTAGGTTCATCAGGAGCGGGATCTAAACCGACAGCACTGCTTGATGAAGAAATAGAAGTTGTCCTTAAACGCATGGGTGTTGACGAAAGTAAATTTGACATCGACTTTGAAGTCGGCGACACTGTTCAAGTGAAAGAAGGACCATTTGCAACATTTGCTGGGCCTATCGAAGAACTTGATACAGATAAAGGAAAAGTCCGAGTTCTTGTTAATATGTTCGGCCGCGATACGCCGGTAGAACTAGACTTTAATCAAGTGGAAAAATTATAAACGGAAAAAAACTTGAAAAAGCCTTTTGGAAGTGGTAAAATTTCAAAGGTCAGTATGTTTCAAATTTTTAGGCCTCAACGATACAAGTATTCTTTATTAACATATAAAGAATTCAAGATGAGTGGGAGGGTATATCCCTATTACCACATCACGGACTTATAAGGAGGTGTGTCTCGTGGCTAAAAAAGTAATTAAAATGGTTAAATTGCAAATTCCTGCTGGTAAAGCGAATCCTGCACCGCCGGTTGGTCCTGCATTAGGTCAAGCTGGTGTAAACATCATGGGATTCTGTAAGGAGTTCAACGCTCGTACAGCAGACCAAGCTGGTCTAATTATTCCTGTTGAAATCACGGTATTTGAAGACCGTTCATTTACATTCATTACAAAAACTCCACCCGCTGCAGTACTACTTAAGAAAGCAGCAGGTATCGAGTCTGGTTCTGGTGAACCTAACCGTAAAAAAGTTGCTACAGTCAAGCGTGATCAAGTGCGCGAGATTGCTGAAACTAAAATGCCTGACCTAAACGCTGCAAACGTTGAAGCTGCAATGCGTATGGTTGAAGGTACTGCTCGCAGCATGGGTATTGTCATCGAAGACTAATCCATGTAATTGTTATTTGTTTCTACGGGGTTGCGATTGATACTCGCAACCTTTATTCGTGGGAGGTAATTCCGTTAAAACCACAATTTAGGAGGATTTATATCATGGCTAAAAAAGGTAAAAAGTATCTTGAAGCAGCTAAGCTTGTTGAAGTTTCAAAAGCATACGCTGTAACTGAAGCGATTGAAGTTGTTAAAAAAGCAAACTTCACAAAATTCGATGCGACTGTTGAAGTTGCTTTCCGTTTGGGTGTAGACCCTAAGAAAGCTGACCAACAAATTCGTGGAGCAGTTGTGCTTCCGAACGGAACTGGTAAAACTCAACGCGTATTAGTATTCGCAAAAGGCGAAAAAGCAAAAGAAGCTGAAGCTGCTGGTGCTGACTTCGTTGGCGAATCTGACTACATCAACAAAATCCAACAAGGATGGTTCGAATTCGACGTAATCGTTGCGACTCCTGACATGATGGGTGAAGTTGGTAAACTTGGTCGCGTATTAGGACCTAAAGGCTTAATGCCAAACCCTAAAACTGGCACAGTTACATTTGATGTAACAAAAGCTGTTAATGAGATCAAAGCAGGTAAAGTTGAATACCGCGTAGATAAAGCTGGTAACGTCCATGCTCCAATCGGTAAAGTATCTTTCGAAGATGCTAAACTAGTGGAAAACTTCACTACTATCTTTGATACATTAATGAAAGTTAAACCTGCGGCTGCTAAAGGAACTTACATGAAGAATATTTCTGTAACGACTACAATGGGCCCTGGTGTGAAAGTTGATTCTTCTTCTTTCAATAAATAATTTGACATTCCAAAACTATTGTTGTTATAATATGTTTTGTTGTGATAAATGAATATCATTTGTACCGAAGACAGTAGGTGCTCCACAAGAGCTTAATTCCCTGCCGAGGTAATTCGATAAAAATAGTCGTTGACTATGACCTTTGAAATTACTGCCTTCATGTCTGTATTAGAGATGAAGGCTTTTTCTTTGAAACGGTATAAATGTTTTCAAGCAAATCTACAGGAGGTGTAAGGATGAACGCAATTATTGAACAAAAGCAAACTATCGTTGCTGAGATTACTGGTAAATTAACAGCTAGCAAATCCACAGTTGTTGTTGACTACCGTGGATTGACTGTTGCTGAATTAACAGAACTTCGTAAGCAACTTCGTGATGCTGGCGTTGAGTTCAAGGTTTACAAAAACTCTTTAACTCGTCGTGCTGCTGAAAGTGCTGAACTTAGCTCTTTAAACGAATCTTTAACAGGACCAAACGCAATTGCATTCTCAAATGAAGATGTTATTGCGCCAGCTAAAATCCTTAACGATTTTGCGAAAAAACATGAAGCGTTAGAAATCAAAGCTGGAGTTATCGAAGGAAACGTAGCATCTGCTGAAGACATTAAAGCTCTTGCAGAACTACCTTCACGCGAAGGCCTACTTTCAATGTTGCTAAGTGTGCTACAAGCACCTATGCGCGGTCTTGCTCTTGCTACAAAAGCAGTTGCAGAACAAAAAGAAGAACAAGGCGCGTAAGCTAACCGCTTATCTTGCCTATTGATTCAAAAAAAAAACCAACCATTTCGAGGAGGAAATAACAATGACTAAAGATCAAATCATTGAAGCAGTTAAAAACATGACTGTTTTAGAATTAAACGACCTTGTAAAAGCAATCGAAGAAGAATTTGGCGTAACTGCTGCTGCACCTGTAGCTGTAGCTGCTGCTGGTGGCGCTGCTGCTGAAGAAAAAACTGAGTTTGATGTAGTTCTTACATCTGCTGGAGATTCAAAAATCAAAGTTATCAAAGCTGTTCGTGAAGCAACTGGTCTTGGACTTAAAGAAGCGAAAGAAGTTGTTGATAACACTCCAAAAGCAATCAAAGAAGGCGTTTCTAAAGAGGAAGCTGAAGAACTTAAAGCTAAACTTGAAGAAGTTGGAGCTGGCGTTGAAGTTAAGTAATCTTGCATAAACAAAAAGCTCGCTATCACTGGCGAGCTTTTTTCTCTTCATTTTTAAAGAAAAATGGTAGACGATTTAGTAAAGATGTACAAACTTTATGACAGGTAAGTATCCATTCTTCATATCTCTTCTCTCGTTAAATCTTCAATATTCCTTTCTGATAGGGGGAGATGACTCTGACAGAGCATTACTACTCACAAAAACCGGATGTCGAAAGCAATCCTAAATTTTGGGATTTTGTATTAAAAGGACGCACATTCCACTTTAAAAGTGATAATGGTGTTTTTTCAAAAAAAGAAGTTGATTTTGGTTCTCGTCTTTTGATAGAATCCTTCAATCTTAATAAAGCTGTAAAAGGGAATATTCTTGATGTTGGTTGCGGTTATGGCCCCATTGGAATATCAATTGCTGCGGCTTATCCCGAAAGAACGGTAGAAATGATAGATATAAATAGCCGGGCAGTTGAATTATCGAAGGAAAATGCCGCTACAAACGGAATCGCTAATGTTAAAGTGTACGAAAGCGACCGTTTTGAAAAGGTAGGATCTAAACAATTCGCTGCAATTCTTACGAACCCTCCCATTCGCGCAGGTAAAAGTGTAGTCCACGAAATTCTAGAAGAAAGTTATCGAAGTTTGGTGACTGGTGGAGAACTATGGGTTGTCATTCAAAAAAAGCAAGGCGCTCCTTCCGCCATGGATAAACTAGAGCTGTTATTTGGTAATGTCGAAGTGGCTGTAAAGAAAAAAGGCTACTACATACTATTATCCAAAAAAGTTTGACTCTAAATTTTCGCTATGTTAGTATTATAAAATGCATATATATAATTCCGTTACTATGCAATTTTTATACCATTGGTGTATAACCAATGGATAATATGGGAAAAATATATAAATAATAGTTCGTTTTATGAGAAATAGTGGTTTTTAAAATAAAAACCATTTTCTTTTTGTCTATGGATTAGATTGCTTTTTTCCGTGGCAAATAGATCCTTATAACGCTTGATTTAAGGGGTGAATCAGTTGACAGGTCAACTTGTTCAGTATGGACGACACCGCCAACGTAGAAGTTATGCAAGAATCAGTGAGGTTTTGGATCTTCCGAATCTGATTGAAATTCAAACGGCTTCTTATCAATGGTTTTTAGATGTAGGTTTAAAAGAAATGTTCCAGGACATTTCTCCTATTGAGGATTTTACAGGTAATTTGTCATTAGAATTCATCGATTACAGCCTTGCTGAACCGAAGTATTCTGTTGAAGAAACAAAAGAACGCGATGTTACGTATTCTGCACCACTTCGTGTGAAAGTGCGCCTTGTTAACAAAGAAACAGGGGAAGTAAAAGACCAAGATGTATTCATGGGTGACTTCCCACTTATGACTGAAACGGGCACGTTTGTCATCAATGGTGCTGAACGTGTAATCGTATCCCAATTAGTACGCTCACCGAGTGTTTACTATAATGGGAAAATGGATAAGAACGGTAAGCTAGGTTTCTCTGCGACCGTTATTCCTAACCGTGGTGCATGGCTTGAATATGAGACAGATGCCAAGGATGTAGTTTATGTTCGAATCGACCGCACTAGGAAATTACCTATCACGGTATTGATGCGTGCATTGGGCTTTGGAACTGATCAAGAGATCATTGATTTAATCGGTGATAATGAGTATCTTCGCAACACTCTTGAAAAAGACAACACGGAGAGTGTAGAAAAAGCATTGCTAGAAATCTATGAACGTCTTCGCCCGGGTGAACCACCTACAGTCGATAACGCGAAAAGTCTACTAGTATCCCGCTTTTTCGATCCAAAACGTTATGATCTAGCTAACGTAGGACGCTATAAAATCAACAAAAAACTGCATATCAAGAATCGTCTATTCGGACAAAAGATCGCCGAGACTTTAATCGATCCTGAAACAGGGGAAATCATTGTCGAAAAGGGTACTTTGCTTGATAGAAGGACACTTGATAAAATTCTGCCTCATCTTGAAGCAGGAATCGGTTTTAAAACGTTCCACCCGTCTGGTGGCGTAGTAGAAGAAGAAACCCTTCTTCAACCAATCAAAGTCTTTGCTCCAAATGACGCTGAAGGCGAAAAAGTGATCAATATCATTGGTAATGCGTATGTAACCGATCAGGTTAAAAACATTACTCCAGCTGATATCATCTCTTCTATTAGCTATTTCTTTAACTTGCTTCATGGCGTGGGAATTACAGATGATATTGACCATCTAGGAAATCGTCGTCTGCGTTCCGTTGGTGAATTGCTGCAAAACCAATTCAGAATTGGTTTATCTCGTATGGAGCGTGTCGTGCGTGAAAGAATGTCTATTCAAGACACGAATACGATCACTCCACAGCAATTGATTAACATTCGTCCTGTTATAGCATCCATTAAAGAATTCTTTGGTAGCTCACAGCTTTCACAATTCATGGACCAAACGAACCCATTGGCCGAATTGACGCATAAACGTCGTCTATCTGCATTGGGACCTGGTGGTTTGACTCGTGAGCGTGCTGGTTTCGAAGTACGTGACGTTCATTACTCCCACTATGGCCGTATGTGTCCGATTGAAACGCCTGAGGGACCGAATATTGGATTGATTAACTCCCTATCAAGTTTTGCAAAGGTTAACCCTTATGGATTCATTGAAACACCATACCGACGTGTTGACCATGAGACAGGGAAAATTACGAGCAAAATAGATTACTTAACGGCTGATGAAGAAGATAACTACGTAGTTGCCCAAGCGAATGTTCGTCTATCCGATGATGGAACATTCCTTGATGATATGGTTGTTGCACGTTTCCGCGGTGAAAATACCGTTGTTCCGCGTGACCGCGTAGATTATATGGACGTATCGCCTAAACAAGTCGTATCTGCAGCGACAGCATGTATTCCTTTCTTGGAAAATGATGACTCCAACCGTGCCCTAATGGGAGCGAACATGCAACGTCAAGCAGTACCTTTATTACAACCAGAGGCACCAAGAGTTGGAACAGGTATGGAATATGTTTCAGCGAAAGACTCTGGGGCAGCTGTCATCTGTAAACACCCTGGTATCGTCGAACACGTGGAATCACGTGAAGTATGGGTACGCCGGGTAAGTGAGGTTGACGGTCAACAAGTAAAAGGAAACCTTGATAAATACCGTTTATTAAAATTCATTCGTTCTAACCAAGGAACGTGTTATAACCAACGTCCTATCGTTAGTGTTGGTGACAATGTTGTCAAAGGTGAAATTCTTGCCGATGGTCCTTCAATGGAAAAAGGTGAATTAGCACTTGGACGAAATGTATTAGTTGCCTTCATGACTTGGGATGGATACAACTATGAAGATGCCATCATCATGAGTGAACGTCTAGTTAAAGATGATGTGTACACTTCCATCCATATTGAAGAATATGAATCTGAGTCTCGCGATACGAAATTGGGACCTGAAGAAATCACTCGTGATATTCCGAACGTCGGAGAAGATGCGCTTCGCAACCTTGATGAGCGTGGAATAATCCGTGTCGGTGCTGAAGTAAAAGACGGTGACCTTCTAGTAGGTAAAGTAACTCCTAAAGGGGTAACGGAACTAACGGCGGAAGAACGTCTCTTACATGCAATCTTTGGTGAAAAAGCGCGCGAAGTACGGGATACATCATTGCGTGTTCCCCACGGCGGCGGCGGAATCGTCCTCGATGTTAAGGTGTTTAACAGAGAAGATGGCGACGAGCTACCACCTGGTGTAAATCAACTTGCACGTGTATATATCGTTCAAAAACGTAAAATACATGAAGGCGATAAAATGGCCGGACGTCATGGTAACAAAGGTGTAATCTCAAGGATCCTTCCTGAAGAAGATATGCCTTACATGCCTGATGGAACACCGGTTGACATCATGTTAAACCCACTGGGTGTACCTTCCCGTATGAATATCGGTCAGGTACTTGAGCTTCACTTAGGTATGGCAGCCCGTGCACTAGGCATTCACGTAGCATCACCGGTATTTGATGGAGCTACTGAGGAAGACGTTTGGAGTACGATCGAAGAAGCTGGCATGTCACGTGATGCAAAAACGGTACTTTACGATGGCCGTTCAGGTGAAGCATTCGATAACCGTGTGTCTGTTGGTGTCATGTACATGATTAAACTTGCACATATGGTTGATGATAAACTTCATGCTCGTTCAACTGGACCTTACTCCCTTGTTACGCAACAACCACTTGGTGGTAAAGCGCAATTCGGTGGACAACGTTTTGGTGAGATGGAAGTATGGGCACTTGAAGCATATGGAGCTGCTTATACATTACAAGAAATCCTTACCGTTAAATCAGATGATGTCGTGGGCCGTGTGAAAACATACGAAGCGATTGTCAAAGGCGAAAATGTCCCTGAGCCTGGTGTCCCTGAATCATTCAAAGTATTGATTAAGGAACTTCAAAGCTTAGGATTAGATGTTAAAATCATGAATGCTGAAGACCGCGAAATTGAAATGCGTGATTTAGAAGATGAAGAAGACCCTAATCAGTCAGACAAATTAAGCCTAGATGCAGAAACTAAAGATATGGTTGCTACTGAAGCAGGAGCACCATCAAAAGAGTAAATAATTTAAATAAATCAATCTATATATTATCAGCTCTGACTGGCAGCAAGGTTTTTCTTTAAAGATCCTGCTGCCTTGTCGGAGTCTTATTGATTCAATCACCCATCATCCGGTTTAGATTGCCCGAATGAATGAAGGCAATCAGGGTAAAACCTGGAGATTAAAAGGGAGGTAGGCCCCTTGTTAGATGTTAATAATTTTGAGTATATGAAAATTGGTCTTGCTTCACCAGACAAGATTCGTTCTTGGTCTCATGGGGAAGTTAAAAAACCAGAAACAATCAACTATCGTACGTTAAAACCAGAAAAAGACGGTTTATTCTGTGAGAGAATTTTCGGACCTCAAAAGGACTGGGAATGTCACTGTGGTAAATATAAACGTGTTCGTTATAAAGGCGTAGTTTGTGACCGTTGTGGGGTTGAAGTCACGCGTGCTAAAGTCCGTCGTGAACGAATGGGTCATATTGAGCTGGCAGCACCAGTTTCACATATTTGGTATTTCAAAGGAATTCCGAGTCGTATGGGTCTTGTCCTGGATATGTCTCCACGGGCATTAGAAGAAGTTATTTACTTCGCATCTTATGTGGTAACTGAAACTGGCGATACAACTTTAGAAAAGAAACAACTTCTTTCTGAAAAAGAATATCGTACATACCGTGAAAAATACGGTAAGAAGTTCCAAGCTGCAATGGGTGCGGAAGCTATTAAAAAACTTTTACAAGACATTGATACGGAAAAAGAAGTAGAAACGTTGAAAGAAGAGCTTAAGACAGCTCAAGGACAACGTAGAACTCGTGCAATCAAACGCTTGGAAGTATTAGAAGCCTTCCGTAATTCTGGTAACGAGCCTTCATGGATGATTCTTGATGTGCTTCCAGTTATACCACCAGAACTTCGTCCAATGGTTCAATTAGATGGCGGTCGTTTTGCGACATCTGACTTAAATGATCTATATCGTCGTGTTATTAACCGTAACAATCGTTTGAAAAGATTGCTTGATCTTGGCGCTCCAAGCATTATCGTCCAAAATGAAAAGCGTATGCTTCAAGAAGCCGTTGACGCTTTAATCGATAATGGACGTCGTGGTCGCCCAGTAACTGGCCCGGGTAACCGCCCATTGAAATCTTTATCACACATGTTAAAAGGTAAACAAGGTCGTTTCCGTCAGAACCTTCTTGGTAAACGTGTCGATTACTCTGGTCGTTCTGTAATCGTAGTTGGTCCTAACCTGAAAATGTACCAATGTGGTCTGCCGAAAGAGATGGCGATTGAATTATTCAAACCATTCGTTATGAAGGAACTCGTTCAAAGAGGATTAGCTCATAACATCAAATCTGCAAAACGAAAAATTGAACGACTATCTCCTGAGATTTGGGATGTACTTGAAGAAGTCATTAGGGAGCATCCAGTATTACTTAACCGTGCACCAACTCTTCATAGACTTGGCATTCAAGCGTTTGAGCCAACATTGGTTGAAGGCCGTGCAATTCGTTTGCATCCGTTAGTATGTACAGCATATAACGCTGACTTTGATGGTGACCAAATGGCCGTCCACGTTCCTTTATCTTCTGAAGCTCAAGCTGAAGCACGTATGCTAATGCTTGCTGCCCAGAACATCTTGAATCCTAAAGATGGAAAACCAGTCGTTACTCCTTCTCAAGATATGGTATTAGGTAACTACTACCTAACATTAGAAAGAGAAGGCGCTATCGGTGAAGGTATGATCTTTAAAGATACTAGTGAAGCGTTGCTTGCATACCAAAATGGTTATGTTCACTTACATTCTCGTTGTGCAGTGCATGCATCATCACTGAATAATGAAACGTTCACGGAAGAACAAAACAGCCAGCTTCTAATCACTACCGTTGGTAAATTGGTCTTTAATGAAATTCTGCCAAAATCATTCCCATATATTAACGAACCTACACGTTATAACTTGGAAACTAAAACTCCAGAGAAATATTTCGTGGAAAAAGGCGCTAATATCCCTGAATTGATTAAAGCACAACCAGCTATTGATCCGTTCAAGAAGAAAATTCTTGGTAATATCATTGCGGAAGTGTTTAAACGTTTCAAAATCACCGAAACATCTAAAATGCTTGACCGGATGAAAAATCTTGGATTCAAATATTCGACAAAAGCAGGTATCACTGTTGGTGTAGCTGATATTGTTGTATTAAAAGAAAAACAAGAAATCATTACGGAAGCTCAAACAAAAGTGGATAACGTCCTAAAACAATTTAGACGTGGTCTAATTACCGAAGATGAGCGTTATGATCGCGTCATTTCGATCTGGAGCGCAGCAAAAGATACTATTCAGTCTAAACTGATGAAATCTCTTGACCGACGCAATCCGATCTTCATGATGAGTGACTCCGGTGCCCGTGGTAATGCTTCCAACTTCACGCAGCTTGCGGGTATGCGTGGACTGATGGCCAACCCGGCTGGACGTATCATCGAATTACCGATCAAATCAAGTTTCCGTGAAGGTCTAACTGTGTTAGAGTACTTTATCTCTACACATGGTGCTCGTAAAGGTCTTGCCGATACAGCCCTTAAAACTGCCGATTCTGGTTACCTTACACGTCGTCTAGTAGACGTAGCCCAAGATGTTATCATCCGTGATGATGACTGTGGAACAGACCGCGGCTTGAAAATTTCTGCCTTGAGAGAGGGAACAGAAATAATCGAGCATCTTGAAGAACGTTTAATTGGCCGATATGCAAGAAAAGCCATTAGACATCCAGAAACAGATGAAGTAATTGTGGCTGAAAATGACCTTATCACTGAGGATCTAGCAGCTTATATTGCATCTCTAGGTATTGAAACTGCATGGATTCGCTCTGCCTTTACATGTAACACCAGCCATGGTGTATGTAAGAAATGTTACGGACGTAACTTGGCTACCGGTCAGGAAGTTGAAGTGGGAGAAGCAGTTGGTATCATTGCTGCCCAATCAATCGGTGAACCTGGTACTCAGTTAACAATGCGTACATTCCATACAGGTGGGGTTGCCGGAGACGATATTACTCAAGGTTTACCTCGTATCCAAGAAATATTTGAAGCGAGGAACCCTAAAGGTCAAGCAGTTATTTCTGAAATTGAGGGAACTATCGTTTCAATCAATGAAATCCGCGATAAACAACAAGAAATCGTGGTCCAAGGTGCGGTTGAATCACGTACTTATACAGCGCCATACACAGCGCGTTTAAGAGTGTCTGTTGATACTTTCGTTCGTCGAGGCGAGGAGTTAACAGAGGGTTCTATCGATCCTAAAGAATTGTTGAAAGTTACGGATGTTCTTACTGTTCAGGAATACCTACTTCATGAAGTACAGAAAGTATACCGGATGCAAGGGGTAGAAATCGGCGATAAACATATCGAGGTTATGGTTAGACAAATGATGCGTAAAGTTCGTGTTCTTGATGCAGGGGAAACTGAAGTTCTTCCAGGTACGCTATTGGATGTTAACCAGTTCACCGTGGCAAACACAAACGCATTGCTAACCAGCAAGCTACCTGCTACAGGTCGTCCTGTATTACTAGGAATTACAAAAGCATCACTTGAAACGGATTCCTTCTTGTCTGCAGCATCATTCCAAGAAACAACTAGAGTATTGACTGATGCAGCAATTAAAGGAAAACGCGACGAATTGCTTGGACTGAAAGAAAATGTTATCATCGGTAAACTTGTTCCAGCTGGAACAGGTATGCCTCGCTACAGAAAAGCTAACCCTGTTGTCGTAGAGAATCCTGAGACAGTATCGGTTGACTAAAGGATAATTAGACCCAGCTCATATAAATACTGAAGAACTTGATCCCCCTAACGATATTGGGGGATTGAGGTTCGGATTAAATGAGCTGGTTTCTTTTTATTAATAAAGAGTAATCAGTAAAAAATTAGTTATGATAGAACCAATTTGGTAGACTTAAAAACCTATAGAATGATTTAACTGGAAAACCTTTTGCTTAAATAATTTTTTGAAACAAGTTGACAGCATCTGACTAAAAATGATACTATAGCAAAGGTGCTCCTATGTTACCCTGTAACTTTGGAGGATATGGACCATGTCTTATGAAAAAGTAATACAGGCAAAGTCAGTGGTTATAGGAACGAAACAAACAGTTAGAGCTTTGAAGAACAATTTAATTCAAGAAGTTATCATCGCTGATGATGCAGATATATACTTGACTGGGCGTGTTGTTGAGACCGCTAAACTAGTGGATGTTCCTATCACATATGTTGATTCGATGAAAATGCTTGGAAAAGCATGTGGTATTGATGTCGGAGCAGCAACTGTTGCCATTAAAAAGTAAAAATGTTTTTGCAATACTATTTGCAAGGACTTTGTTTTTACCCATTTATGAACCACCTGGATGTGTGGTACTAGACATGAAATTGCGAAGGGAGGAAAAATGTAATGCCTACTATTAATCAATTAGTGCGTAAAGGACGCGAGTCTAAAGAGGTTAAATCTAACTCTCCAGCACTTAACAAAGGCTACAACAGCTTTAAGAAAGCACAAACTAACGTATCATCTCCGCAAAAACGTGGTGTTTGTACTCGTGTGGGAACTATGACACCGAAAAAACCAAACTCCGCTTTACGTAAATATGCGCGTGTACGTTTAACTAACGGTATCGAGGTAACAGCTTATATCCCAGGTATCGGTCACAACTTACAAGAACACAGCGTGGTACTAATCCGCGGTGGACGTGTAAAGGATTTACCAGGGGTACGTTACCATATCGTACGTGGTGCTCTTGATACAGCAGGAGTTAACAATCGTATGCAAAGCCGTTCTAAATACGGTACTAAGCGTCCGAAAGCAGCAAAAAAATAATCCGAGAAAGGAGGAAATATAATGCCTCGTAAAGGACCCGTAACAAAAAGAGATGTATTACCAGATCCAATTTATAAATCTAAACTTGTGACTCGCTTAATCAACAAATTAATGGTTGATGGACAAAGAGGAAAATCACAAAAAATACTTTACTCTGCATTTGAGTTAATTAAAGAACGTACTGGCAATGAGCCAATCGAAGTGTTTGATCAAGCACTTAAAAACATCATGCCTGTATTAGAAGTAAAAGCACGCCGTGTGGGTGGAGCTAACTACCAAGTACCAGTTGAGGTACGTCCAGACCGTAAATCAACTCTAGGTCTTCGTTGGTTAGTAAACTACTCTCGCCTTCGTGGAGAAAAAACGATGGAAGAGCGTTTAGCTTTCGAAATCATGGATGCTGCAAACAACACTGGAGCAGCTGTTAAGAAACGTGAAGATACGCACAAAATGGCAGAAGCTAACAAAGCATTTGCTCACTATCGCTGGTAAGATCAATAACAATAAAATCCTTATAATAGGAAGGAGAAAGACAAATGGCAAGAGAGTTCTCCTTAGCAAATACTCGTAATATCGGTATCATGGCACATATTGATGCTGGTAAAACGACTACAACAGAACGCGTTCTTTACTATACTGGTAAAATCCACAAAATTGGTGAAACACACGAAGGTGCTTCACAAATGGACTGGATGGAGCAAGAACAAGAACGTGGAATCACGATCACATCCGCTGCAACAACTGCACAGTGGAAAGGTCACCGCGTAAACATCATTGATACACCGGGACACGTAGACTTCACAGTTGAAGTTGAACGTTCTCTACGTGTACTTGATGGAGCTGTAGCTGTACTTGATGCCCAATCAGGTGTTGAGCCTCAAACTGAAACAGTTTGGCGCCAAGCTACAACATACGGTGTACCACGTGTCGTATTCGTTAACAAAATGGACAAAATCGGTGCGGATTTCCTTTATTCAGTAGGAACTATCCACGATCGTTTGCAAGCAAACGCTCACCCGGTCCAATTACCAATTGGTGCTGAAGATAATTTTTCCGCTATCATTGACTTAATTGAAATGAAAGCTCATTTCTACTCAAATGATTTAGGGACTGATATCACTGTTGGTGAAATTCCTGCAGAACACCTTGAATTAGCTGAAGAGTACCGTGAGAAATTAATCGAAGCGGTGGCTGAAGTTAATGAAGACTTAATGGAAAAATACCTTGGTGGCGAAGAAATCAGCATTGCTGAATTAAAAGCTGCTATCCGTACTGCAACCGTTAATGTTGAATTCTTCCCAGTTATCTGTGGTTCAGCGTTCAAAAATAAAGGTGTTCAATTAATGCTTGATAACGTTATTGACTTCCTTCCATCTCCATTAGACGTACCTGCAATCAAAGGTACTCTTCCGGATACTGAAGAAGAAGTAGAACGTCACTCAGATGATTCTGAACCGTTCTCTGCTTTAGCGTTTAAAGTTATGACAGACCCTTATGTTGGTAAGCTTACATTCTTCCGTGTGTACTCTGGTACATTAGAATCTGGATCATATGTAATCAACTCAACAAAAGGTAAACGTGAACGTATTGGACGTATCCTTCAAATGCATGCAAACAGCCGTGAAGAGATTTCTACAGTATATGCTGGGGATATCGCTGCAGCTGTTGGTTTGAAAGATACGACTACTGGTGATACACTATGTGATGATAAGGATCAAGTTATCCTTGAATCAATGGTATTCCCAGAACCAGTTATCTCACTTTCTGTTGAACCAAAATCGAAAGCAGACCAAGACAAAATGTCTCAAGCTTTACAAAAGCTTCAAGACGAAGATCCAACATTCCGTGCGCATACTGACCAAGAAACTGGTCAAACAATTATCGCTGGTATGGGTGAACTTCACTTGGACATCCTTGTTGACCGTATGCGTCGTGAATTCAGAGTGGAAGCTAACGTAGGTGCTCCTCAAGTTGCTTACCGTGAAACTTTCCGTGGTTCAGCTAAAGTTGAAGGTAAATTCGTTCGTCAATCTGGTGGACGTGGACAATTCGGACACGTTTGGATTGAATTTGGACCAAACGAAGAAGGTAAAGGATTCGAATTTGAAAATGCTATCGTCGGTGGTGTAGTACCTCGTGAGTATATTCCTGCAGTACAAGCTGGATTAGTTGATTCACTTGACCGTGGAGTACTTGCTGGTTACCCATTAGTTGATATTAAAGCAAAATTATTCGACGGATCTTACCATGACGTTGACTCCAATGAAATGGCATTTAAAATCGCTGCATCAATGGCGCTTAAAAATGCTGCTTCAAAATGTAAGCCGGTTATCCTTGAACCTATCATGAAAGTGGAAGTTGTAATCCCTGAAGATTACCTAGGCGATATCATGGGAGATATTACATCTCGTCGTGGACGCGTAGAAGGTTTGGAAGCTCGCGGAAACACTCAAATGGTTAAAGCGATGGTTCCACTATCCGAAATGTTCGGTTATGCAACTTCATTACGTTCAAACACTCAAGGACGCGGAACATTCTCTATGCACTTCGATCACTATGAAGAAGTACCTAAGAGCATTTCTGAAGAAATCATCAAAAAAAATAAAGGTGAATAATTGATTTTCATCTCTTATTAAAGTATAACTACTTATGTAAGCTGTGTTGGAAGAATTTATCTTCTTTCACAGCCCTTATATACTTAAACTATTTTTATATTTTTAAGGAGGAATTCCTAATGGGAAAAGCTAAATATGATCGTTCAAAACCGCATGTTAACGTTGGAACAATTGGACACGTTGACCATGGTAAAACAACTCTAACTGCTGCAATCACTACTGTACTTGCTAAAGCTGGTGGAGCAGAAGCACGCGCGTATGACCAAATTGATGGTGCGCCAGAAGAAAGAGAACGTGGTATCACAATCTCTACTGCACACGTTGAGTACGAAACAGCTACTCGTCACTATGCACACGTTGACTGCCCAGGACATGCTGACTATGTTAAAAACATGATCACTGGTGCTGCACAAATGGATGGTGGTATCTTAGTAGTTTCTGCTGCTGATGGCCCAATGCCTCAAACTCGTGAGCACATCCTTCTTTCTAAACAAGTTGGTGTTCCTTTCCTAGTTGTATTCATGAACAAATGCGACATGGTTGATGACGAAGAACTTCTTGAATTAGTAGAAATGGAAATTCGTGATCTTCTTTCTGAATACGATTTCCCTGGCGATGACGTTCCAGTTATCAAAGGTTCTGCTCTTAAAGCTCTTGAAGGAGATGCTGCTTGGGAAGAAAAAATTCATGAATTAATGGCTGCTGTTGACGAGTACATTCCAGAACCAACTCGTGACACTGACAAACCATTCATGATGCCAGTTGAGGATGTATTCTCAATCACTGGTCGTGGAACAGTTGCTACAGGACGTGTTGAACGTGGACAAGTTAAAGTCGGTGACGTTGTAGACATCATCGGTTTCAACGACGAAGCAAAACCAACAACTGTAACTGGTGTTGAAATGTTCCGTAAACTTCTTGATTATGCTGAAGCTGGTGACAACATCGGAGCTCTACTTCGTGGTGTTGCTCGTGAAGATATCCAACGTGGACAAGTACTTGCTAAGCCAAATACAATCACTCCACACAGCAAATTCAAAGCTGAAGTATATGTTCTTTCTAAAGAAGAAGGTGGACGTCATACTCCATTCTTCACAAACTACCGTCCGCAGTTCTACTTCCGTACAACTGACGTAACTGGTATTTGTAACCTTCCTGAAGGCGTAGAAATGGTTATGCCTGGAGATAACATTGAAATGTCAGTAGAACTTATCGCTCCTATCGCTATCGAAGAAGGTACTAAATTCTCTATCCGTGAGGGTGGACGTACTGTAGGCGCTGGTGTAGTTGCTACAATCCAAGAATAATCGATTCTAAATCGAATATTGGAAGGGACGCCTTCCGGAAGAAGCAGATGGGACGCCGTCTGCTTCTTTTTTTTGCCTTTAGGATTATAATAGAAGAAACTGGTTAGAAATAGAGATATAGAATCTACTTGTAAATCCTAAAGATTGTATGTATAATAATAAAAGTGTGTTGCACAAGAAAGATTTAAGTTTAACTTGCATTTAACTTGTGTGTTATGTATAATAGACAATGTTGGTCTTTGACTGCGATGATATGGAAGGTTGCTGACACACCCGGCCGCTTTGCCATGGCGAGTGTGTGGGAAATTTCCATTGAGAAGGTCTATTTTATAAAATAGGCGAAAAGGAGGGAAAATTATGGCAAAACAAAAAATTCGTATTCGTTTGAAAGCATATGATCACAGAATCCTTGATCAATCTGCTGAGAAAATTGTTGAAACTGCAAAACGTTCTGGTGCGACTGTTGCTGGTCCAATTCCATTGCCAACTGAAAGATCTATCTATACGGTCCTTCGTGCGGTTCATAAATACAAAGACTCTCGCGAACAATTCGAAATGCGTACGCATAAACGTCTAATCGATATCGTTAATCCAACTCCGCAAACAGTTGATTCATTGATGCGTTTAGATTTACCGTCAGGCGTTGACATCGAAATTAAATTATAATTTATATAATAAGAACAATTACTCTAGGAGGTGTGACTTATGACCAAAGGAATCTTAGGAAGAAAAATCGGTATGACTCAAGTTTTTGCTGAAAATGGCGAACTTATCCCGGTAACAGTAATCGAAGCTGCTAACAATGTAGTACTTCAAAAGAAAACTGTTGAAACTGACGGTTATGAAGCAATTCAAGTTGGTTTTGAAAACAAACGCGAAAAGCTTTCTAACAAACCTGAAAAGGGACACGTTGAAAAAGCAAATACTACTCCTAAGCGCTTCATTCGCGAATTCCGCGGAACGGATCTTGCTTCATACGAGATCGGTCAAGAAGTCAATGTTAGTATTTTCGCTGAAGGCGATTTAGTAGATGTAATAGGAATTTCAAAAGGTAAAGGTTTCCAAGGTGCTATTAAACGCCACGGACAATCTCGCGGACCGATGACTCATGGTTCTCGTTACCACCGTCGCCCAGGTTCAATGGGTCCTGTTGCTCCAAACCGCGTATTCAAAGGTAAACTATTACCAGGACGTATGGGTGGGGAACAAGTTACTGTTCAAAACTTAGCTATCGTTAAAGTTGATGTTGAACGTAATCTACTATTGGTCAAAGGTAATGTACCTGGTGCTAGAAAAGCGCTGATCAAAGTTAAAACTGCTGTTAAAGCAAAGTAATTTCTGAGAAAGGAGGAGCAATAGAATGCCAAAAGTTACATTGTTCAACCAAACAGGTTCACAAGTTGGCGACATCGAGCTAAACGAATCCATCTTTGGTATCGAACCTAATAATCATGTATTATTTGAAGCAATCATCATGCAACGAGCTTCCTTACGTCAAGGAACTCATAAAGTTAAAAACCGTTCTGAAGTTGCAGGCGGTGGACGTAAACCTTGGAAACAAAAAGGAACTGGACGTGCGCGTCAAGGTTCTATCCGTTCTCCACAATGGCGTGGCGGTGGTATCGTTTTTGGACCAACTCCAAGATCATACTCTTACAAGTTGCCTAAAAAGGTACGTCGCTTAGCTATTAAATCTGCATTGTCTGCAAAGGCATTGGAAGAAAACATCTTAGTACTTGAAAGCTTGACTTTCGAAGCTCCAAAAACGAAAGAATTTGTAGCTGTACTAAAAAATCTTTCTGTAGATACTAAAACGTTGATCGTTACTGACGGTTTAGATGAGAAGGTTGCTCTTTCTGCACGTAACATCCCAGGTGTTACTGTGGTTGAAGCTGTTGGTCTTAATGTTCTTGATGTTGTTTCACACAACAAATTGATCTTGACTAAATCAGCTGTCGAAAAAGTAGAGGAGGTGCTTGCATAATGGATGCACGCGATATCATTAAGCGCCCCGTAATCACAGAAGCTTCTTCAGACGCTATGGCTGAAAAGAAGTATACTTTTGAAGTTGATGTTAGAGCTAACAAAACTCAAGTTAAAGATGCGGTTCAAGAAGTTTTCGGCGTAAAAGTTGAAAAGGTAAATATCATGAACTACAAAGGTAAATTCAAACGCATGGGCAAACATGCAGGCTATACTAACAAGCGCCGTAAAGCTATTGTTAAATTAACTGCTGACAGCAAAGAAATCGAGCTATTCGAAGCTTAATTCATTAGAGAAGGAGGGAAATACAAATGGCGATTAAGAAGTATAAACCTACCTCTAACGGTCGACGTAATATGACAACTTCGGATTTTGCTGAGATTACTACAGACAAACCCGAAAAATCATTACTTGCTCCTTTACACAATAAAGGCGGCCGTAATAACCAAGGTAAGTTAACAGTTCGTCATCAAGGTGGCGGCCACAAGCGTCAATACCGTATCATCGATTTCAAACGGAATAAAGATGGTATACCAGGACGCGTTGCTACTATTGAGTACGATCCAAATCGTTCTGCAAACATTGCATTAATTAATTACGTTGATGGAGAAAAACGTTATATCCTAGCTCCTAAAAACCTAGAAGTAGGTTTGGAAGTTATGTCTGGCCCAGAAGCCGATATTAAAGTGGGTAACGCACTTCCTCTAATTAACATCCCAGTTGGTACAGTAATTCATAACATCGAATTAAAACCAGGAAAAGGTGGACAATTAGTCCGTTCTGCAGGTACATCTGCACAAGTACTTGGTAAAGAAGGTCGTTATGTTCTTGTACGTTTAAATTCTGGTGAGGTTCGTATGATTCTTGCTACTTGCCGTGCTACAATCGGTCAAGTTGGTAACGAACAACATGAACTTATCAACATTGGTAAAGCTGGTCGTAATCGTTGGTTAGGTAAACGCCCAACTGTACGTGGATCAGTAATGAACCCGAATGATCACCCACACGGTGGTGGTGAAGGTAAAGCACCAATCGGACGTAAATCACCAATGTCTCCTTGGGGTAAACCAACTCTTGGATTCAAAACACGTAAGAAGAAAAATAAATCCGATAAATTTATCGTTCGTCGTCGTAAAAAATAACGGGGTTGAGCTACGGTTCATTAATCGGACCGTAGAACGATCACGAAGGGAGGTACTCGCATGGGTCGTAGCTTAAAAAAAGGGCCTTTTGTTGATGATCATTTATTGGTAAAAGTTGAAAAATTAAATGAAGCAGACAAGAAACAGGTAGTAAAAACTTGGTCTCGTCGCTCAACAATCTTCCCGCAATTCATCGGACATACAATCGCTGTTTATGACGGTCGTAAGCATGTGCCGGTTTATGTAACAGAAGACATGGTAGGTCACAAACTAGGCGAATTCGCGCCTACACGCACTTATAAAGGTCACGCAAGTGATGACAAGAAAACAAGACGTTAATGAGAGGAGGGCATCTCATGCAAGCAAAAGCTGTCGCTAGAACAGTTCGTATTGCTCCTCGTAAAGTGCGTTTAGTCGCAGACTTAATTCGAGGAAAACAAGTAGGTGAAGCAGTAGCGATTCTTCGCTTAACACCAAAATCTGCTTCTCCAGTCGTAGAAAAAATTCTGAAATCTGCTATCGCAAATGCAGAACATAACTACGAAATGGATATCAATAACCTAGTCGTTTCAGAGGCATACGTTAACGAAGGACCAACATTAAAACGTTTCCGTCCTCGCGCTCAAGGTCGTGCGAGTGCAATTAACAAACGTACTAGTCATATTACAATCGTTGTATCAGAAAAGAAGGAGGGGTAATCTGTGGGTCAAAAGGTAAATCCAGTCGGTATGCGTATCGGGATCATCCGTGATTGGGAATCCAAATGGTACGCTGATAAAGACTACGCAGTTCTTTTGCATGAAGACCTTAGAGTTCGTGAGTATATCGCGAAACGTCTAAGTGATGCTTCTGTATCCAAGGTTGAAATCGAACGTGCAGCTAACCGCATCAATGTATCAGTTCATACTGCTAAACCAGGTATGGTTATCGGTAAGGGCGGCACTGAAGTTGAAGCACTTCGTAAAGCATTAAACCAATTAACTGGCAAAAGAGTTCACATCAATATCATCGAAATCAAAAGAGCAGATCTTGATGCGAAATTGGTTGCTGAGAACATCGCTCGTCAATTAGAAAATCGTGTTTCATTCCGTCGTGCTCAAAAACAAGCTATTCAACGTACAATGCGTTCAGGCGCTAAAGGAATCAAAACTCAAGTTTCTGGTCGTCTTGGCGGTGCAGATATTGCTCGTGCTGAACACTACAGCGAGGGAACAGTTCCACTTCACACACTTCGTGCTGACATAGATTATGCTCATGCTGAAGCAGATACTACTTACGGGAAGCTAGGCGTGAAAGTTTGGATCTACCGTGGAGAAGTTCTTCCTACTAAGAAGAAATCTGAGGAAGGAGGAAAATAATATGTTATTGCCAAAACGCGTAAAATACCGTCGTGAACATCGCGGTAAGATGAGAGGGATGGCTAAAGGCGGACGTGAAGTTCATTTCGGAGAATTTGGACTTCAAGCTCAAGAAGCTTCCTGGATCACTAACCGTCAAATCGAAGCAGCTCGTGTAGCGATGACTCGTTACATGAAGCGTGGAGGTAAAGTTTGGATCAAGATCTTCCCAAGCAAACCTTACACTGCTAAGCCGCTTGAAGTACGGATGGGTTCCGGTAAAGGTGCTCCTGAAGGTTGGGTAGCAGTCGTTAAACCGGGCAAAGTATTGTTTGAAATCTCTGGTGTATCTGAAGAGGTGGCAAGAGAAGCATTGCGCCTTGCAGCACACAAACTTCCAATCAAATGTAAGTTTGTAAAAAGAGAGGAAATTGGTGGTGAAACAAATGAAAGCTAATGAAATCAAAGATCTAACCACTGCTGAAATTGAACAAAAACTAAAATCTCTTAAAGAAGAACTATTTAATCTTCGTTTCCAGTTAGCTACTGGACAACTTGAAAATACAGCTCGCATCCGTGAAGTTCGCAAATCGATCGCTCGTATGAAAACAGTTGTTCGTCAAAGAGAGATCGGTGTCACTAATCGATAATGAATGGAGGTTTGCATAATGAGCGAACGCAACCAACGCAAAGTCTACACTGGCCGCGTAGTATCCGACAAAATGGATAAAACCGTAACAGTCGTTGTAGAAACCTATAAAAAGCATTCTTTATACGGTAAACGCGTAAAATACTCTAAAAAGTTAAAAGCTCATGACGAGCTGAATGAAGCTAAAGCAGGCGATGTAGTACGTATCATGGAAACTCGTCCACTTTCAGCTACAAAACGTTTCCGTCTTCTAGAAGTAGTAGAAAAATCAGTAATCATTTAATTTTGTTCGGATTAAGTTAATTCCGAAGGGAGGTACCGTACATGATTCAACAAGAATCTCGTTTAAAAGTCGCTGACAATTCAGGTGCACGTGAAGTTCTAGCTATTAAAGTACTAGGTGGTTCTGGACGTAAATATGCTAATATCGGCGATGTTATAGTTTGTACCGTTAAACAAGCAACACCTGGAGGCGTTGTTAAAAAAGGTGAAGTCGTTAAGGCTGTTGTTGTTCGTACAAAACGTGGTATGCGTCGTCCTGACGGTTCTTACATTCGTTTCGATGAGAACGCATGTGTAATTATCCGTGACGATAAGAGCCCACGTGGAACTCGTATTTTTGGACCTGTTGCTCGTGAATTACGTGATAACAGTTTCATGAAGATCGTTTCTCTAGCTCCAGAAGTTTTATAATAGTTAAATTTCGTAAAGCCTTTCAAGGAGGTGCCAAGCTAATGCATGTTAAAAAAGGTGACAAAGTCGTAGTCATCTCTGGTAAGGACAAAGGCAAACAAGGAACAATTCTTGAAGCATATCCGAAACAAAATCGTGTGCTTGTTGAAGGAATTAATATTGTGAAAAAGCACTCTAAGCCATCTCAAGTTAATCCACAAGGTGGAATTATCAGCCGAGAAGCTGCTATTCACGCATCCAATGTAATGCCTCTTGATCCGAAAACAGGTAAACCGACTCGTGTTGGATATAAGATTGAAAACGGCAAGAAAGTACGCGTAGCTAAAATATCAGGTGAATCTTTAGATAAATAAGTCATAAATGAAGGGAGGTACACGAAGCAATGAGCCGCCTTAAAGAAAAATATAACAGCGAAATTACACCATCATTAATGGGTAAATTCAACTATCAATCAGTAATGCAAGTACCAACTATTGAAAAGATCGTTATTAACATGGGTGTTGGTGACGCAGTATCTAACTCAAAAGCTTTAGATACAGCAGTTGAAGAATTAACACTTATCGCTGGTCAAAAACCAGTAATAACTAAAGCTAAAAAATCAATCGCAGGATTCCGTTTGCGTGAAGGTATGCCTATCGGAGCGAAGGTTACACTACGTGGAGAACGTATGTATCAATTCCTTGATAAGCTAGTATCTGTATCTTTACCACGTGTACGTGATTTCCGCGGCGTTTCAAAGAAATCTTTTGACGGACGTGGGAACTATACATTAGGTATTAAAGAACAACTTATCTTCCCTGAGATTGATTACGATAAAGTGAGCAAAGTTCGTGGTATGGATATCGTTATCGTAACGACTGCCAACACTGACGAAGAAGCTCGTGAACTACTTACTCAAGTTGGAATGCCGTTCCAAAAGTAATCTCTAAATAAAGGGAGGCGAAATCGTGGCTAAAAAGTCTATGATCGTAAAGCAAAAACGCGAACAAAAGTTTAAAGTACAAGAATATACACGTTGCGAACGTTGCGGCCGTCCACATTCTGTAATACGTAAATTTAAACTATGTCGTATTTGTTTCCGCGAACTTGCACATAAAGGACAAATTCCTGGCGTTAAAAAAGCTAGCTGGTAAAACCCGAGTTTGGGAAGGAGGTAAAATAAAATGGTCATGACAGATCCTATTGCAGATATGCTTACTCGCATCCGTAATGCGAATATGGTTCGTCACGAAAAGCTAGAAGTTCCTGCTTCAAAGATCAAAAAGGAAATTGCTGAGATCTTAAAGCGTGAGGGCTTCGTACGTGACTTTGAATTAATCGAAGACAACAAACAAGGTATCATCCGTATCTTCTTAAAATACGGTGCAAACAACGAACGTGTTATCACTGGTCTTAAACGTATCAGCAAACCTGGTTTGCGTGTATATGCAAAAACTGGAGAGGTACCACGCGTTCTAAACGGTTTAGGTATCGCAATTGTTTCTACTTCTCACGGAGTTTTAACAGACAAGGAAGCTCGCTCTAAACAAGTTGGCGGAGAAGTTTTAGCATACGTTTGGTAATACATTTTCACAAGAATGGAGGTGCACAATATGTCTCGTATAGGTAAAAAACCTGTTGAAATCCCTGCAGGCGTAACAGTTACTGTAAACGGAAGTGAAGTAACTGTTAAAGGCCCTAAAGGTGAATTAACTAGATCATTTAATCCTGATCTTACAATCGTTGTTGAAGAGAACGTGGTAACTGTTACACGCCCGTCTGACGAGAAAGCTCACCGTTCTTTACACGGTACTACTCGCGCTCTTATCGCTAACATGATTGAAGGAGTTTCAAAAGGATTCGAAAAGTCACTAGAACTTATTGGGGTTGGGTACCGTGCTCAAAAGCAAGGTACTAAGCTTATCCTTAACGTAGGATATTCTCACCCTGTAGAAATAGAACCAGAAGCAGGCGTTGAAGTCGAAGTTCCTTCTAATACAAAAGTAATCGTTAAAGGTGCTAGTAAAGAACGTGTAGGTGCTCTTGCAGCTAACATTCGTGATACTCGCCCACCTGAACCGTATAAAGGTAAAGGTATCCGTTACGTTGGCGAATTCGTTCGTCGTAAAGAAGGTAAAACTGGTAAGTAATGCTGCTTAAGTAAACGAAAGGAGTGACGTAAATGATTACGAAGCTTGATAAAAATGCTACTCGTCAGAAACGCCATGCACGTGTACGTGCAAAGATTTCTGGAACGGAAGCTCGTCCTCGTTTAAATGTGTTCCGTTCAAACAAACACATTTACGCACAATTGATTGACGATGCAAAAGGCGTAACATTAGCAAGTGCTTCAACTCTTGATAAAGAGATTAGCATTGAAGCTGGTAGCAACGCTGAAGCAGCTCAAAAAGTTGGCGAACTTATTGCGAAACGTGCTATTGAAAAAGGTTTAAAAGCTGTGGTATTTGACCGCGGTGGTTACCTCTTCCATGGTCGTGTTAAAGCATTAGCTGACGCTGCTCGTGAAAACGGCTTAGAATTTTAATGGATAAGGAGGGACATATACAGATGCGTAGCATTGATCCTAATAAATTAGAACTTGAAGAACGCGTAGTTACCGTAAACCGTGTAGCTAAAGTTGTTAAAGGCGGACGTCGTTTCCGTTTCACTGCACTAGTTGTTGTAGGTGATAAAAACGGTCATGTTGGATTTGGTACTGGTAAAGCTCAAGAAGTTCCGGATGCAATCCGTAAAGCTATTGAGGATGCTAAGAAAAATCTAATTACTGTACCAATGGTAGGAACTACAATTCCTCACCTTGTGAATGGTCACTTTGGCGCTGGTCACATTCTTTTGAAACCAGCTTCTGAAGGTACAGGAGTTATTGCTGGTGGTCCTGTTCGTGCGGTCCTTGAATTAGGCGGAATTAGTGATATCTTGTCTAAATCATTAGGTACTAACACACCTATTAATATGGTTCGTGCAACAATCGAAGGATTGAAGCAATTAAAACGTGCTGAGGACGTAGCTAAGTTACGTGGTAAATCAGTACAAGAACTGTTAGGATAAGGAGGGAAATCGTATAATGGCTAATAAATTAGAAATTACCCTCACTCGCAGCTTGATCGGTCGTCCTGAAGATCAACGTGTTACAGTTAACACTTTGGGTTTACACAAAATGCATCAAACGGTTGTTCAAGATGACAACCCTGCGATTCGTGGTATGATTACCAAAGTATCTCATCTTGTTACTGTAAAAGAACAATAAAATAATTTTTAACTTAACAAGGAGGTGCCAACATGAAACTTCATGAGTTAAAATCTGCAGAAGGTTCTCGTAAAGAACGTAAACGTAAAGGTCGCGGTATTGGATCTGGTAACGGTAAAACAGCAGGTAAAGGACACAAAGGACAAAACGCTCGCTCTGGCGGCGGTGTACGCCTTGGATTTGAAGGGGGTCAAACTCCTCTATTCAGACGTTTGCCTAAACGTGGATTTACCAACGTTAACCGTAAAGACTATGCTATCGTAAATCTTGATACGTTAAATCTTTTCGAAGACGGTACTGAAGTAACTCCAGCTCTTTTACTTGAGACTGGTATCGTAAGTAAAGAAAAAGCAGGAATCAAGATTCTTGCTAAAGGAAACATTGAGAAAAAGCTTACTGTTAAAGCTCACAAATTCTCTTCTACTGCAAAAGAAGCTATCGAAGCTGCTGGCGGTAACACAGAGGTGATCTAATGTTTCGCACGATCTCCAATTTTATGCGCGTGGGTGAAATAAGAAATAAGATAATTTTTACCCTTCTCATGTTAATCGTCTATCGCATCGGTACATTTATTCCTGTACCGCATGTGAATGCCGGTTTTCTTGCTGAACAGGACCAAATGAGCGTCATCGGTCTTTTAAATACCTTTGGCGGCGGAGCACTGCAAAACTTCTCTATTTTGGCGATGGGGATCATGCCGTATATCACGGCATCAATCATCGTACAGCTATTACAGATGGACGTTGTTCCAAAGTTCACTGAATGGTCGAAACAAGGGGAGGCAGGGCGCCGTAAATTGGCTCAATTTACACGTTACTTCACTATTGTCCTTGGATTTATCCAAGCTTTGGGTATGTCTTATGGATTTAACAATATGTCGGGTGGCTCGTTAATTGAATCTCCTGGGGTTGCAACATACTTGCTTATTGCGACTGTCTTAACGGCAGGAACAGCTTTTCTTTTGTGGTTAGGAGAGTTGATTACTGCTAAAGGTGTCGGTAATGGGATTTCCATTATTATCTTTGCTGGTATTGTATCTAGTTTGCCTAATACGGCCAACCAGATCTATGCACAGCAGTTTGAAAATGCTGGGGACCAACTATTCTTACGAATTGTAACCATTATCCTTATCATAGTAGCAGTATTAGCAATCGTGGTTGCTGTAATCTTCATTCAGCAAGCATTACGTAAGATTCCAATCCAATATGCCAAACGTGCTGCGGTGGGTCGTACGCAAATGGGTGGTCAATCTACCCATTTACCATTGAAAGTAAATGCTGCGGGTGTTATCCCGGTAATCTTCGCAACTGCATTTATTATCACTCCAACAACGATCGCCTCTTTCTTCGGGAAGAATAGCGTGACTACTTGGATTTCAACAAACCTTGATTATACTAAGCCAATTGGCATGATCATATATGTTGCTCTTATTATTGCCTTCTCATATTTTTATGCGTTCATTCAGGTTAATCCTGAGCAAATGTCTGAAAATCTGAAAAAGCAAGGTGGCTATGTGCCAGGGATTCGTCCAGGTAAGAGTACACAAGAATATTTAACTAGTGTTTTATATCGCTTAACGTTCGTTGGCTCTTTATTCTTAGCAGCCATTGCCGTTTTACCGGTATTCTTCATAAAGCTTGCTGATCTTCCACAATCTGCTCAGATTGGCGGAACTAGTTTGCTAATCGTAGTCGGGGTTGCCCTTGATACGATGAAACAGCTAGAAGCACAACTAGTGAAGAGACACTATAAAGGCTTTATAAAGTAATGAGTTCTGGGAACGATATGTTCCCTTTACCCATTATAGAGTTTGAGGGGGAAGAACATTGAATCTAGTTTTAATGGGGCTACCGGGTGCTGGTAAAGGTACTCAAGCCGAAAAAATCGTAGAAAAATATAACATCCCTCATATTTCTACTGGAGATATGTTCCGAACAGCTATCAAAGATGGAACAGAATTAGGTCTAAAGGCTAAATCATTCATGGATAAGGGCGAATTGGTTCCTGATGAAGTAACCATCGGCATTGTTCGTGAGCGTTTAAGCAAGGAAGATTGCGTAAAAGGATTTCTACTTGATGGTTTCCCACGTACTGTGGCACAAGCAGAAGCTCTTGAAAACATTCTTGCTGATTTAGATCGAAAAATTAATTTTGTAATTAATATCAATGTTGATAAAAGCATCTTAATGGAAAGATTGACAGGTCGTCGCATTTGCAAATCTTGCGGTTCGACATATCACCTTGTTTTCAATCCTCCAACAAAAGAAGATGTATGTGACCGTTGCGGCGGAGACTTATATCAACGTGCTGACGATAATGAAGAAACGGTTCAAAATCGCTTAGATGTGAATTTGAAACAAACTAAGCCACTTCTTGATTTCTACGGAGAAAAAGGGTACTTGGTCGACATTAATGGACAGCAAGATATTAATAAGGTATTTGAAAACATTGATGTGCTACTTGATCCATTGCAAAAATAATCATTCTTGATAATTTATGAAATCCTGCCATTTAAAAACTTCCTGTTTAAATATGGTGCATTCCTTTCATACAAAGGGTATAATGGATTTCGCAACGGCATTTACACATTTATCGATCAGGTTCTTGCACTTGGTATTCCCTGAATTGGGCGATTACGTTTTAAGTAATCTTCATGGACATATCCGGTCGGCAAAATTGTTGAAGAAATGCAACGACTCTAGTAGATTTCCTAAAGAGTCGTGATATAGAGGGTAGAAAGTAGCTATGCCAGGCGTGCGCCTTTCAAACATCTCCCATGCTATTCAAGCCTATGTCGAGACTAATTGCTTCTCTTTTTTTGAGAGTATGTCGGTCACGGAATCGGTCAAGACTTACATGAGGACCCATAAAATCCTCATTTCGGTCCAGCTGATAAGGTCCTCAGTTAAAGCCTGGTTCTACAAAAATGGTGAATACTTGATGCAGAATTGTAAGACTTTTGAGGATAATTGGACTGGAGTAAAGTTGACGGAAAGATGTGTACCTGTAATAGGTTCACGCATAGAGAAGGGAGAATCACTTTAATGGCGAAAGACGATGTAATTGAAGTAGAAGGCACAGTACAAGAGACTTTGCCAAATGCAATGTTTAAGGTAGAATTAGAAAATGGTCATACTGTTTTAGCTCATGTATCCGGTAAAATTCGTATGCACTTTATTCGCATTTTGCCTGGAGATAAAGTTACGGTTGAGCTTTCCCCGTATGATCTAACTCGCGGCAGAATCACATACCGGTTTAAATAATTCCGGTTACGCTCCGATCTGTATAAGGAGGTTAGATAGCAATGAAAGTCAGACCATCAGTCAAACCAATCTGCGAAAAGTGTAAAGTTATCCGCAGAAAAGGTAAAGTTATGGTTATTTGCGAAAACCCTAAACATAAACAAAAACAAGGCTAAATAGAAGGAGGTGCACTCAAGCATGGCACGTATTGCTGGAGTAGATATTCCCCGTGACAAACGAATTGTTATCTCATTAACATATATATATGGTATTGGAAAACAAACAGCGATTAAAATTCTTGCAGAAGCTGGTATCTCTGAAGAAACTCGCGTTCGTGATTTAACGGAAGACGAATTAAACAAAATTCGTGATATCATTGACAAGTTAAAAGTAGAAGGCGATCTACGTCGTGAAATTTCCCTTAACATCAAACGTTTAATGGAAATCGGTTCATACCGTGGTTTACGTCACCGTCGTGGTCTTCCTGTTCGTGGACAAAACACAAAAAACAATGCACGTACGCGTAAAGGACCTCGTCGTACAGTAGCTAACAAGAAAAAATAATTAGTAAAGGAGGTTACTTTTCATGGCACGCAAAACTAATACACGTAAACGTCGTGTGAAAAAGAATATAGAAACTGGTATTGCACATATTCGTTCAACATTCAACAACACTATCGTTACTATCACTGATGCACATGGTAATGCTATTTCTTGGTCAAGTGCTGGAGCATTAGGATTCCGTGGATCTCGTAAATCTACTCCTTTCGCTGCACAAATGGCTGCAGAAACTGCTGCTAAAACATCTATTGAACATGGTATGAAAACTCTTGAAGTTACAGTTAAAGGACCAGGTGCAGGACGTGAAGCTGCTATTCGTGCACTTCAAGCTGCTGGACTAGAAGTAACTGCAATTAAAGATGTAACTCCAGTACCACATAACGGATGTCGTCCGCCAAAACGTCGCCGTGTTTAATTTTTCTGTATAGATTTTGTATTCCTGTCAATAATGGGATATAATACTGAGTTTGCGTTCTTACAGAAGATTAATTTTTCAGTTGTTGCGCACAGCGGGAACGTATACATGGGGAATTTCGGTTAAGTGACAAGCTTACTTACCGGGGTTTTGACGTTTTGAAGGAGGGTTTGTTGATGATCGAAATAGAAAAACCAAAAATCGAAACGGTTGAAATCAACGACGATGCCAAATTCGGTAAATTCCTCGTAGAGCCACTAGAGCGTGGGTATGGTACAACATTGGGTAACTCCTTACGTCGTATCCTATTATCCTCACTCCCAGGTGCTGCTGTCACAGCTATACAAATTGATGGAGTGCTACATGAGTTCTCAACTATTGAAGGCGTCGTAGAAGATGTAACTTCAATCATCCTTAATGTGAAAAAGCTAGCTCTAAAGATTTATTCCGATGAGGAAAAGACGCTAGAAATTGACGTTTCGGGTGAAGGAGTCATTACGGCTGCTGATATCACTCATGATAGTGATGTAGAAATTCTTAACCCGGATTTATATATTGCTACAATCGGTAAAAACGGTCATATGCGCATGCGCTTATCTGCACGTCGCGGCCGCGGCTACACTCCTGCTGTTCAAAACAAGAGAGAAGATCAACCTATTGGTGTAATTCCAATTGATGCTCTTTACACTCCAGTTTCACGCGTAGCTTTCCAAGTGGAAAATACACGTGTAGGACAGTTGTCTAACTTTGACAAGTTAACGTTCGATGTTTGGACTGATGGCAGTACGGGTCCGCAAGAAGCGGTAGCACTTGGAGCTAAGATTTTAACAGAGCATTTAAATATCTTTGTTGGGTTAACTGATGAAGCTCAAAATGCAGAAATCATGGTTGAAAAAGAAGAAGAC
>NZ_JBIWDJ010000012.1:0-53255 GCF_044761955.1 Peribacillus sp. NPDC097225 | reverse complement strand
GGGAGCAAGCTCCCATCGATTCGCTCGACTTGCATGTATTAGGCACGCCGCCAGCGTTCGTCCTGAGCCAGGATCAAACTCTCCGAAGAAATGTTCGACTTGCTCATTTTGCTTTTTTATAGTGTGTGCTCACTCAAAATTTACGTTGGCGCTTTGTTTTGTTCAGTTTTCAAAGAGCAATGCCTTACGACAGCTTATTTATTATAACATCTTGTTAACTCAGAGTCAAGAACTTTTTAAAACTTTTTCGAAGTTTGTAATCCGTGTGAAACTCGTTCGTAACAACAGATATAAATATAACATCATTACGCAAACTGCGCAATACCTTTTTTAAAGTTTTTTTGAAATAGCAAAAGTTTTTATTTAAAAGCTAAAAATCAAACCCTAACAACCTAACAAAATTATAATCAAAAAACAAAAAACCGATTTAGAACAGTGTGCCATGAGTCGCTGCTCATATACACACTTCCTAAATCGGTTCTGATTCACCGGTTTTCCTTATGGCTTAACGATGTCTCATTAACGGGAATAACAGAACATCACGAATCGAAGGCGAATTCGTCAGCAACATAACCAGACGGTCGACCCCAATTCCCAATCCTCCGGTTGGCGGCATACCATATTCTAAAGCCTCCAAGAAGTCCTCATCCATTTCATGAGCTTCGTCATTTCCTTGCTCACGCTCTTTCAATTGTGCCTCAAAGCGTTGGCGTTGATCAATTGGATCGTTTAATTCCGTGAATGCATTCGCATGCTCTCTTCCCACTATGAACAATTCAAATCGATCAGTAAATCGATCATCCTCTGGGTTTTTCTTCGCTAAAGGTGAAATTTCTACTGGGTGTCCATAGATGAATGTAGGTTGGATTAACTTATCTTCTACTTTTTGTTCGAAGAATTCGTTAACGATATGACCAAATTCCATGGACTCTTTCACTTCAATCCCATTTTCCTTCGCAAGTTGTTGCGCTTCTTCTTTGCTCATAGTAGTCCAAAAGTCTACACCAGTATATTCTTTTACAGCATCAACCATATGGAGTCTTTTCCACTCTGGTTTTAAATCGATCTCATATTCTCCGTACTGGATAGTTGTGGTTCCAAGAACCTCTTGTGCAATATGGGCAACCAAGTTCTCTGTCAAGCTCATGATATCCTTATAATCCGCGTACGCCTCGTATAATTCAATAAGAGTGAATTCCGGGTTATGTCTAGTGGAGACCCCTTCATTCCTAAATACTCTACCGATTTCATAGACTTTCTCTAAGCCGCCGACAATCAGGCGTTTCAAGTGAAGTTCAATGGCAATCCTTAAGTTTAAGGGCATATCCAATGCATTATGGTGAGTCAGGAATGGGCGTGCAGCCGCTCCACCTGCTACAGAGTGCAATAGCGGTGTTTCCACTTCCAAATATCCTTGATCGTCTAAGTAACGTCTCATAGCCTGCACAATACGACTGCGCATGATTAAAGTGTTTTTACTTTCTTCATTTGTAATTAAGTCAACATAGCGTTTCCGGTAACGCTCCTCTACATCCTTCAAACCGTGGAACTTATCGGGAAGTGGGCGCAATGCTTTAGAAAGGAACACATATTCTTTAGCTTTAATGGAAAGTTCGCCGACTTTCGTTTTAAAGATGACACCCGTGATTCCCACAATATCACCAAGATCCGTTTGATTGAAAATTTGGTATGACTCTTCTCCAACCTTATCTAAGCGGACGTATATTTGGATTTGGCCACTTATATCTTGTATATTGGCAAAACCAGCTTTCCCTTTACCACGTTTGGTCATGACACGACCTGCAATGGTAACTTCTATTTCTTTCTCCTCTAACTCTTCTTTTTCCAATGCACCATATGCATCAACAATCTCCTGCGAAGTATGGGAACGCTCGAACCTACTGCCGAACGGGTCTTGTCCATTGTCAATCATAGCCTGCATTTTGTCGCGTCTTACCTGCAGTTGGTCATTCAATTCTTCATGACTCACGAAAATCATCTCCATCTCTATTAATCAAAGCCTCATATAACTATTTGAACTTTCTAATTGCATACCTATTTATTCTTACATAAAGTAAAGGATTTCAACAGCTTTTTATCTTAAATTCTAATATATGGACAGATAAAAACTGCCAGGTTCACTGGCAGTTTTCGATAAACGTATTATAGAAAAACAGGAAGGTAATGTCAAACATCAAACCATTTGGATGTTTTGTTCCCTCGCTTCACATTCATCAACGAGTCCATACAGAAGTCGCGTAACATCTTCTCTAGTCTCACATTCATTAATACCTTTACGTGCTTTTGCATTGCCTTTGACACCTTTAAGGTACCAGGCAGCATGCTTGCGCATTTCACGGACAGCAACATGCTCATTTTTCAACGCTATCAGACGATCCATATGAAGAATGCATACATCCATCTTTTCACGGACTGTCGGCTCATCCATCAATTGTCCAGTTTCCAAATACTTCACTGTCCTGTATATCATCCACGGGTTCCCTAAGGCCGCCCGACCAATCATGACTCCATCAACGCCAGTTTCCTTTAGCATTCTTTCAGCATCTTGCGGGGTTTCCACATCACCGTTTCCAATCAAGGGAATGTTAATGGAATTTTTCACTTCTCGAATAATGTCCCAATTAGCTTTCCCTTCATACAATTGAACCCGGGTTCTGCCATGAAGGGAAATTGCCTTGCCCCCTGCACGTTCTACCGCTTTGGCATTCTCAACAGCAAATACATGTTCATCATCCCAGCCAATGCGCATTTTAACAGTAACAGGTTTATCTACGGCATCCACAACTGCCGAAACCATCTCATATATCTTATTTGGGTCAAGTAACCATCTTGCACCGGCATCACATTTAGTGATTTTCGGGACAGGGCATCCCATGTTGATATCAATGATGTCTGCCGTTGTATTTTTATCTACAAACTTCGCTGCCTCAACTAGATTTTTCTTTTCACCACCAAAGATTTGCAAGCTTAGCGGTTTTTCTCTTTCATCTATATAAAGCATATTCAGCGTTTTGGCATTTTGAAGAACGATTCCCTTGTCACTTACCATCTCTGCGCATACCAATCCTGCACCGAACTCTTTGACAGTCAAACGAAAAGCCGAATTACATACCCCCGCCATCGGAGCCAGAACTACCCGGTTCTTCATTTCAATATCGCCTATTTTTAACACATCGTGACCCCCTATACCACTCTTTCATTTATCCTCAAGTGGTTGCAGATCCTCAATTGAAACTTTAAGAACATCCACCACTTCTAGTAAAAATTCCTCTGTGGGATTTCGGTTCCCTCTTTCAACTTCACCCAACAAAGAAACAGAAACACCCATCTCTTTTGCGAACTCCTCTTGGGTAAAACCTTTTAACTTTCGAAAAGCGCGAATACGCCTTCCCCATTTTTCAGCTTCCATAATCGAACTCCTTCTTTATCCGGAATCTTTTCAAGCAGGTCGCTCAAGGATGTATTCATTTTCGGAAGAATTATATCTGATTCCAATTCCATTAAAGGAATAATCACAAATGCTCTTTCATGCATCCGAGGATGAGGGATTGAAAGAATCTCCGTCTCAACATTTTCATGATTATATAACAAAATGTCAAGGTCTAACGTACGAGGACCCCATCTAACATTCCTTTTTCTTCCTAATTCTTGTTCAACTTGCATGCATGCTCGCAATAAGTCCTCTGGTGTTAAATCGGTTTCCACCTTAATGACAGCATTCAAAAAACAATCCTGGTCAGTATATCCGACAGGGTCCGTTTCATATAATGATGAACAAGAGACAAGTTTAATATGTGGATCTTCACTCAATAATTGGAAAGCCCTTTGAAATGTATCGAAGCTCTCCCCCATGTTCGAACCAATTGATAGATACGATATATTTTTCATTTTAGCGTCCCCTTACAATCTCTATGGCAACCGATTCATAGTGTCCTGCTATAGGAGGGTCTGGTTTATATATCTTCACTGTACACACCATGATCTTCGGAAACTTGGTGAGTAACTCCGATGCAATCCTTTCTGCAACAGCTTCCACCAGCTTGTACGGTTCCCCTTCAACAATACCTTTACAGACTTCATATAATTCACCATAATTAATGGAGTCTTCGAGATTATCGCTCATGCCCGCTTTGGCCAAATTCGCTTCTACAGTCAGATCCACCCTAAATCGCTGGCCAAGCTTTGTTTCTTCCGGAAATACACCATGGTATCCGTAGAATTCCATCTTATTCACAAATATCTTATCCATTAAACTCACCTTTTCCTATAAGAGCATCCATCATTTTAGCTGTACGTCCCATTTCCTTTACATCATGCACCCGGACCATTTGGCAGCCCTGAAGAATCCCATGACATATCGTTGCTGCCGTCCCTTCCAAACGTTCATGTGCCGGTAGATTAAGAACTTGTCCGATCATGGATTTTTTCGATGTAGCGAGCAGTACTGGATACCCTAATGATACCAGCTTATCAAGATTCCTCATCATTTCCAAATTCAGTGTCAAATCTTTTGCAAACCCGATACCTGGATCTAGAATGATATTCTCATCCAAGACTCCCTCTTTCTTCACAATCCTAATGCTTTCGAATAGATCTTGCAAAGAATCACGGATAAATTGTTGGTACTCCATATTGTCTCGGTTGTGCATTAAAATAATCGGAACTTGGTACATAGCCGCTACCTTTGCCATATGTGTATCTGCTTTTGCTCCCCAAATATCGTTCAGGATGTGCGCTCCTGCTTTCAATGCCGCTTCTGCAACTTTGGACTTGTACGTATCAACGGAGATAGGAATTTCAAAAGTACGGGAAATCGCTTCAATGATAGGTACGACACGTTCTATCTCTTCCTCATCCGTTATCCGTTCATAATTAGGCCGGGTCGACTCACCACCGATGTCCAAGATATCCGCACCATCTTCAACCATCTGCTCAGCATGTCTTAATGCAGCATCTACCCGATTATATTTTCCTCCATCGGAAAATGAATCAGGCGTAACATTTAAAATCCCCATAATTAAAGTCTTTTTGCCGTAATCCAATTCTAATGAACCGCATTTGATCTTCGATGTACTAGCTAATGACATAGGACGTTCTCCTTCATTAAAAAATCTACGTATATATATGAGTTTACCTATATACCCAGGCAAAGCGCAAGCACCTTAAAATCCAGAACCTCATTACTACACAAAAAAGAGAAGCAAAGCACCCTAGAGGTGCTTTGCTTCTCGGTTAACTTTTACTCTTATTCAAAGTTATACAAAGGTGTACTTAGGTAACGCTCACCATTACTTGGAATGATTACAAGGACTTTCTTGCCTTTTCCTAGTTTCTCAGCAACTTTAACAGCGGCAGCGATAGCCCCACCGGATGAAATACCACCTAGGATACCTTCTTCTTTTGCAGCACGACGGGCGTATTCAAAAGATTCATCCGTGTTTACTTGAATAACTTCATCATAAAGATCTGTGTTTAAAATGCTAGGAACGAATCCTGCACCGATTCCTTGAATTTTATGTGGGCCGGGGTTTCCTCCTGACAATACAGGTGAATCGGCAGGCTCTACAGCGTAGATCTTAATATCAGGATATTTTTCACGAAGTACTTCACCTGCACCAGTAATCGTACCGCCCGTTCCAATTCCTGCGATAAATGCATCCAGGCCATCTTCACCAAACGCTTCAATGATTTCTGGACCGGTAGTATTACGGTGAACTTCAGGGTTCGCTTTATTTTCGAATTGTTGTGGAATGAAGTATCCGTGTTCTTTAGATAACTCAGTCGCTTTAGCAATGGCACCCTTCATTCCTTCAGGTCCAGGCGTTAGAACTAAATCAGCTCCATAAGCACGAAGCAAGTTGCGACGTTCCAAGCTCATCGTTTCAGGCATTACAAGGATTGATTTATACCCTTTTGCTGCAGCTACCATCGCAAGGCCAATCCCAGTGTTACCACTTGTAGGCTCAATGATCGTATCGCCTTGTTTAAGATCTCCACTTTTTTCTGCGGCTTCGATCATAGCAAGAGCGATTCTGTCTTTAACGCTGCTCCCTGGGTTAAAATATTCAAGTTTCAAATAAATATCTGCACTATTTTCGTTTTGAAGCTTGTTTAATTTTACTATAGGCGTTTGCCCGATTAATTCCGTTACTGAATTAACTATACGTGCCATGTTCTCCACTCCTTTTATTAATACCGAGTATGTTTATTGGTTTTATTAATTTAAAGTTACCAGTTTCACTAGTTCGTTGTCAATGTTTATCTGCAATTTTCTAAATTTTCTTTTATATCCTTTTACCTACTTTTGATCTTCTGATCCATATACCCAATCTACATCAAACTCATCCCAGAAAATCTTACCGGATACCGGCGCCTGGATTTGTTCCAAGGCTTTTTGGCGGCGTATTTGCTCTTTTACTTCCTTATACGAGTATTGCCTACCGTCAATTTTCTCATGTAAATAGAGAACAGCCCATCCTTCATCCGTCTCAACCGGTTGGCTCCAATTTCCCACCTTTAACTTTTCGGCAGCGGAAATATATGCTTTCGAGATTTGTTCATTATCCTGCGATATATACCCCATGTCTCCCCCTTGATTTGCTGTGAATTCATCAAGAGATTTCTCCATGGCTAACACAGGAAATGAAACGCCTTTATTCAGTTCTTTTATTATTTGCTCTGCTTGAGCCTTAGTCGATGTAGTTATTTGAGAAATATGATAGGTAGTGGGTATTCGATAGATGTCCTTATTATTCTCATAATAGTCCTCCATGGTCGCTTCTGAAACTGTGACATCCTTTGTAAGCAGCTTCTCGAGCAGGAGATTCGATTGAATTTCCTGCTTCCATTGGGCTTTGCTTTTACTTAGATTCTGACCAGCAGTTCCATACATCGTTTTCATCATCTTCAGTTCCCGATCCACTTCATCTTCGGATATGGTCACTTTGTATTTTTTCGCTGCTTGTCCCACTACTTCTTTATCAACCATTTCCTCAAGCACGTCTTTACCATATCGTTTTTCAAGTTCATTGATCCATGCTTCCCGGGAAATATCTTTAGAGCCAATCTTCGCTGCCGTTTCCTCTCCTAAAGTGATTTTGGAAGCGATGAATGGCCAGATGACAAAGATTAGGATTGTCAATAGGTTCAACAAGGCAAGACCAGCAATGATTGCCCTAAGCTTTTGTTTAGACAAAACCCTTTTCTCCCGTCTTTTTTTTATTTTTGTGTTTCCTTTTCTAGTTCTTCAAGGTCCTCTTTGGAAAATTGGTATGTCTCATTACAGAAATGGCATTGGGCCTCAGCCTGTCCTTCCGTCTCGATGATATCCCTGATTTCCTCTTGCCCGAGGCTTATTAAGGCATTAGAAATCCTTTCCCTTGAACATGGGCATGAGAATTCTACATCTATTTTTTCTAGAACCTGTACATTTCCTTCCCCTAATAGTTCTGTTAGGATTTCTTCCGGAGTTAAACCATTTTGAATCATTTTAGAAACAGGAACGATGGTGCTTAGACGTTGTTCGATTTTCGTAATTGTTTCGTCAGAAGTACCGGGCATTAGTTGGATGATGAAACCACCTGCGGCTAGAATCGAGTTATCAGGATTCACTAATACGCCCACTCCCACCGAGGAAGGTACCTGCTCTGATGTTGCAAAATAATACGTGAAGTCTTCACCTAATTCTCCCGAAACTAGAGGAACCTGCCCAGAAAAATTATCACGTAAACCAATGTCTTTCACGACGGTTAATAACCCCTCGGTTCCAACCGCTCTTCTGACATCCAATTTTCCTTGTTCATTTAAATCAAAGTGAGTTTGTGGGTTCGTTACATATCCACGCACTTCCCCCTTTGCATTACTATCAACAAGGATGGAGCCTATAGGTCCTCCGCCCTCGATTTTAATCGTAAGCTTTTCTTCACCTTTCAACATGGCACCCATCATTACTCCGGCAGTCATAGCACGCCCAAGTGCAGCCGATGCTGTCGGCCAGGTATAATGCCTCCGTTGCGCTTCCCCTACAGTTTCTGTTGTGGAGACCGCATACGCTCGCACTTGACCTTCATATCCTAACGCCTTTATTAAATAATCTTTCATTTATATGTCCTCCCATGCTGTTTTTTTAGGTTTACTTCTTTACTTGCTCTCGGTTCCTTTTGTAAATTAGCTGTAGGCCTTTTAATGTTAAGAAGGGCTCCACAACATCGATAACTGTGGATTCATTGGCAATCAACGTGGCCAATCCACCAGTGGCAATGACTGTCGGCTCTAAATTACTTTGTGCTTTCATGCGGTTTACGATTCCTTCGACTTGGCCTACATACCCGTATAAAATACCTGACTGCATGGCCGAAACCGTATTTTTACCTATTATTCCGTCTGGACGGCTAATTTCAATTCTCGGTAGCTTGGATGCTTTCGAGTAAAGCGCTTCTGTAGAAATTCCGATCCCCGGGGCGATTGCTCCCCCCATGTACTGCTTTTCCTCATTTATATAACAATATGTCGTTGCGGTTCCAAAATCGACGATGATGAGAGGGCTTCCAAATTCCTGTATGCCTGCTACGGCATTCACAATTCTGTCCGCTCCCACTTCGCGAGGGTTTTCATACTTTATATTCAATCCCGTTTTAATACCAGGTCCAACGATAAGTGGTTTGATTCCAAAGTATTTTTTGCACATGCGTTCAAGCGCAAACATTATAGGCGGTACAACCGATGATATAATGATGCCGTCAAATTGGTCGAATGAGAGACCTTCATGTTGCAGTAAAGACTTTATGACCATTCCATACTCATCTTCTGTTTTATTGCGGCTTGTTTCAATTCGCCAATGATATTTCAGTATTTCTTCATCGTATACGCCTAATACAGTATTCGTATTCCCAACATCTAGTACAAAAATCATTGTTTTCACCACTCCGCTAAATTATTCTCCCACATCATACCATACTGTTATTTTCGATGCTATTAGTCGCGCTTCTCAAAAGGTAAAAATATGCCAGCTGAAAATTTTGTAGGCTTTCTCATATTTATAGTGTAAAGAAAAGGGTATTTCCGAGGAGGAAATACCCTTTTGGTTTCAAGTCAACTTACAACTTTTTATTGTCATCTTCTTTTGGGAAAGAAAGTGGCTTATCTTGAGGTGTACCTTCTTCAATCGGAGGTGTATTCAATCCTTCCTCCGTTATCTCAAGGTCCTCAGGTTCTCTTTTATCCAATGGATCTAAAAGAGCCTCTTTTTCCTTTTTCGTATTGATGTTAACTTTTACGTTTTCATCAGTAGTCAAATTCCCATTAAGAGCTGTATAATCCCGTTCTGGTAATTTACCATCTTGGAAAAGCCCTTTGATTTGTTCTGCATCCAGCGTTTCCACTTCTAGCAGGGTCTTGGCAACCAAATCAAGTTTTTCACGATTTTCAGTAAGGATTTTCTTACATCTTTCGTAAGCTTCTCTAATGATGCGTTGTATTTCCAAATCAATCTCATAAGCGATTGCATCGGAATAGTTTTGGTCATTATTGAAGTCGCGGCCCAAGAACACCTGTCCTTGTGAATTTCCAAACTGAAGAGGTCCAAGTTTACTCATTCCATATTCCATAACCATACTACGGGCAATGCCTGTCGCACGTTGGAAGTCATTATGAGCACCCGTACTCACTTCACCAAAAGTAACTTCTTCGGCTACCCTACCACCTAAAAGACCAACGATCTTATCTTTTAGTTCAGGCTCGGTCATGAAGAAACGGTCTTCTTTCGGAAGCATGACGGCATATCCACCAGCTTGACCACGAGGGACAATCGTAACTTTATGAACCACTTCTGCATCATCGAGGACCAGACCGATAATTGTATGACCCGCTTCATGCCAGGCAACAATATTCCGTTCTTTTTTCGATATCACACGATTTTTCTTTGCAGGACCTGCAATTACCCGATCCGACGCTTCATCCAAATCGGACATATCGATTTTTTTCTTATCTTGACGGGCTGCAACAAGAGCCGCCTCATTCAGTAAGTTTTCAAGATCGGCACCCGAGAATCCAGGTGTACGTTGAGCGATTGCTTTTAAATCCACGCTTTCTGCTAAAGGCTTGTTACGAGCATGAACTTTCAATACTTCTTCACGGCCTTTTACATCTGGGCGCCCAACTGTAATTTGACGGTCGAAGCGGCCAGGTCGTAGCAATGCTGGATCCAATACATCTGCACGGTTTGTTGCGGCGATGATGATAATGCCTTCATTTCCACCGAAACCGTCCATTTCAACAAGCAATTGGTTCAACGTTTGTTCACGTTCATCATGACCGCCGCCAAGGCCTGCGCCCCTTTGACGACCTACTGCATCGATTTCATCAATGAAGATGATACATGGTGCGTTTTTCTTTGCATTTTCAAATAAGTCACGAACACGAGATGCACCGACACCAACGAACATTTCTACGAAATCAGATCCACTGATTGAGAAGAAAGGCGTGCCTGCTTCACCAGCTACCGCTCGTGCAAGTAAGGTTTTACCTGTACCTGGAGGACCCACCAATAGGACCCCTTTAGGAATACGGGCACCAAGCTCAGCAAATTTGCGAGGGTCTTTTAAGAATTCCACGACCTCTACAAGCTCTTGCTTTTCTTCGTCTGCCCCGGCAACATCATTGAAACGAACTTTCTTCTTATCATCGTTATACAGCTTCGCCTTACTTTTCCCGAAGTTCATCACTCGGCCGCCACCGCCGCCTTGTGCTTGGTTAAGTAAAAAGAAGAATAGTATGAAAATGATTACAAATGGAATGATCGAAGTAAAGAATGTAACCCAGCCACTTGTTTGTTTTGGAGGTAAAACATCAACAACTTCAGTACCTTGTTTTTCTACAGCTTCGCCAATGCGACTCTGTGCATACTCACTAAATGGAACGTATGCAACAAAATACTTGTTTTCATCATATTCCTTCAGCTTCCCTGTAATTTCAAAAACACTGCCTTCGGGTTGCATCGTTAATGACTTGACGTCCCCACTCTCCAAATGCTTATAGAATTGATCTTGGGTCAATTTTTCCTGAGGTTCATTGTTATTGTTAAAGATGCTCACAATCCCAATGATGACTAAAAATATCAGTAAATAAAATATGGTATTACGGAAGATCCGATTCATCCCTTACCTCCTCCCACGGGTAAACAAACTATAGTAAATATTATCATACAAAATTAATGAATTACAATAATTTAACACCGCTGTTTTTATCTGGCCATCTCTTTTAACTGAATACTATTATTTCGTGTAAATCTCAGGTTTCAATATGCCGATGTATGGGAGATTACGATATCTTTCCGCATAATCCAGGCCATATCCTACAACAAATGCATCAGGGACGATAAATCCAACGTAATCCGGAGTAATGTCAGCCTTCCTGCCTGTTGGTTTGTCTAACAATGTAACAATTTTAATGGATTTTGCTTTGCGGTAGCGGAAGAGCTCTGCAAGATAGCTTAGAGTTAAACCACTGTCGATGATATCCTCAATGATTAGTACGTCACGGCCTTCTACTGATGTATCAAGGTCTTTGATGATTTTCACTTCACCAGATGATACAGTGGAGTTTCCATAGCTCGAAACATCCATGAAGTCCATTTCAAGGTGTGTATCAACACGTTTCAATAAATCTGACATAAATGGCATAGCGCCTTTTAAAACACCGATAGCCAGTGGGAACTTATCTTTGTAATCAGCCTCAAGCTGTGCTCCCACTTCTCTGATTTTCTGTTGAAGTTCTTCCTCAGATATTAACACTTTTTCAATGTCATTTTGCATGGTCATTGTAATTAATTGCCCCCCAAGAAGATTAAGCTTTATTATATTCTAAGTAGATTAAAGATGATTCATCAGAAACCTGGTCCGCCTCAACATCCGATTTCTTTAAACCGGGAAGCCAAATGACCATCCCTGCTTGATCGATGATAATCGGCCATGCATTTCTTTCTAGCATCGGGACTTTCTCATTGATAAAAATCCCCTTCAACTTTTTCGTTCCACCCAATCCCTTAACATCCATTCTATCGCCTTCCTGCCTTGTGCGGGCAATCAATGGGAGTCGAACAGCCGATTCAGGGAGTATAAAAGAATCATTTCCTTTACTATAGGGAATTTCATCTTTTATATAGTGTGCTTTAATTTTATATCCATTCGGAAGAATAGTCTCACCGGGAATTTGTACTATAATAGAATATTCTTGGCTTTCTTGGCGAAAAAAACTAAAGATGCATGTTTGATAGGATTTTTCTACAATAAGGCCTTCCGGGAGATGCAGTTCTGCTGAAGGTTGAGGATTTAAAAACAAAGCTAAAAGTTGATCGATATGTAATGCCGAAAGCGATGAAGGTCTCTTCAAATAAAGATAGTTTAATATTAGTTGAATAGATCTTCTTTGTAAAGGTTTAGGCATCGCAAGTACCTTATCTATCCGAATTACAGAATGTTTCCTATCCTGTTGAACCCATATCTCGGACATTTCTTTCCTGACCAGATCCTGTAAGAACTTCTCATCTTCCATTACCTCTTCACTAAAGCGCTGGAAGTGTTCATGAACAAGCCTATTTTCTTTCTTTAGGAACGGAAGGACTTCGTGCCTGAAACGATTTCTCAGGTAATCATTCTTTTCATTACTTGGGTCGTATCTAGGCTCAAGATGATGAACGGTTGCGTATTCGATGATTTCATCCTTGGTAACTTCCAAAAAAGGCCTGATTAGCTGACCGCCATGGAAAGGTCTTTTCAGGGAGATTCCTGCTCTCGCTTGACCTGTCGCCCCTCGAGTCAAACGCATGAGAATCGTTTCGACTTGATCATCGCCATGGTGTCCCAAAACGAGCGTATCTGCCTGATGTTTATCCATCATTTCTTCAAAAAAAGCAAAACGCAGCATTCTTGATGACAATTGAGAACTCTGACCGGTTTTTTCAATATATGCTGGCACATCAATCCTTTTGCCTTCAAAAACAATATCCCACTGTTCGCACATTTGTTTGACATACTGATAATCGGCAAGGGATTCGTCGCCCCGAAACATATGGTCAACACTCGCAACAATGAGCTCATAATGAAAAATAGGTTGGGCTTCCTTAAGGAAATGTAAAAGTGCCAATGAGTCAGGCCCTCCAGATACACCTACGAGCAATTTCGAACCTTCCTGAATCAAGTGGTTCCTATGAATGGTCTTTAGAACTTTTTCCTTTAACATGGGATCTTCCTTCTTTATGTACAGGTATTAGTTTCTACGTTTAAAAAGTGTAATGGGTTTCAAATATTCCACCTCTACACTTTATTAACTATATCATAACAACTGTTCATATATGTAAAGAACATAGATTATCGAGATGACGGCCACCACTAAAAAAGTCTCTACAAATCCCCCCTTCTTTTTCTTCGGCTGCCTCTGGCTTCTTCTTGCTTGTCTCGTAGTAGCTTGACTCGACGTCTTTTTCTTTGAATGATTCTTGTCACTAAGTAAGACAACTAGGTCCTCACGCATCCGTAAGGCGGAGTCATACTTCCCGAGAAGCGCCTTATCCAGCATCTTTCTATATGGTTGCAATTCCTTTTTCTGTTTAATCACGTCTGTTAGTTGACTATACCCTTCCCCTTTTTTCTGAAAACGCGCTGGATAGGCCGAATTGATGATAATCATGGCAACAGCGAACAAATCATATTGTAGGTCAGCCTTTCTTGACCCCAACCCCCAGTATCCCCTATCGAAGAATTCGGTGAATTCCTTCACCGATCTCCCAATCAAGGTCGTTCCGCCGACATCTACACATCGTACTTTATAGTCCTGGGAAGTCACGATCAAATTCTCTGGCTTTAGATCGCCAAAGACCCACCCATTTGCATGCAAGGCAGATAAACTAGTCAATAATTGAAGGGCCAAGACCCCAATCCACGAGAACCCTTTCTTCTCAATGAAATACAAGAAATCATGACCGTGAATATACTCCATTACATAAAACGGGAGTTGCTTTCCTTTGGTCATAAAATCATCCGCTTCCAAAAATGAAGGTCCAAGGGTAGACCCCTGGACCTTGGAAAAGGATTTTAGAATATTCATCTCTGAAATGATCGATGTCCCATTATCACTGAGCTTCAGAGCATAATGACGGTTTTTGCTTTCTACTAGATAAACAAATCCGTTAGCACCGCAGCCCAACTCCTTGATAATTGTGTAATGGTTCTTATTCCACTTTCCAGTAATGATACTTCCAGGGGGGAGCTTACATAGATTCCTCAAAGTATTGTTCATCATCATTCGATAACAATCCCCTCAACGAACGTTTTTTATTGAAATAAGAAAGTGCTTCCCGTATTGCTGGTCCTGTTGGTGTGAGCCCTCCCGTACTAAGCTTGGAGAATATTTTCGTCAACGCTTCCAAGTTCGGCGTCCAATCAAGCAGTTTTTCCACATCATTCCTTTTCCCGGGAAATGCAAAGACGGAAAACCGGCTATCGCCCATTCTTGCATTCATACTGAGGGAAAGGTCTAACAAGGAATCCTTCACGGTCGGAAGCTTATGTTTCATACTCGCACTTGTATCGACAAGGATTAGCACCTCAAGCTCGCTCGTTTCTCCTAGCTCGTCGACCACCTCCATCACTTCTCCTCTTTTATCTGGCGGGAGATCTTCCATCGTTCTAGAGTCACCTAATATTTGTTGAAGTTCACGATTAATAACTCCTTGTATAGTTTGCGTCATGGCTTTTTGAGTCACCATCTGAACGGTTTGTGATAATTGTTGAGCATAAACGATTTGGCTGACGCCGCCCCCGGCACCCGCAATTTTCTCGATCTCTTTCAGGCCCTTTTCATCTATTACATCGTTTTCCAATACTCCTATGACATTGATGGTGACGCCCTGCTCCCTTGCTAGTGCAGCTACTGAAGCAGGCTCCTCACCATGATTCGAGCAGCCGTCCGTTATAAGCAAAACCTGTCTTAATGTACCTGCTTTCATGTTTGGCTCTCCCTTCCTTTCAATCTGTTACCATACTTGACTAAAAGGGAGGAATTTATACAATAAAATACATAGGCAACCAGTCAACATTCTATGACTGGTTGCCTATGTAAATCTTAGTTCCTGCGAACTTGTTATATCGGGTGAAAAGGTACCAACTTGGCACATTGATTCCTCCTTATGGTTTTTATAGGCACTCCTCCTCTATTGGGCTTTTTTTCGTTTGGCCGAAACGGGAATCGATGCCCATTTCGGTGTATTATGCTTGATTTTCGAAGTGACCACTGTCATGTCGTCATCTATGACTCCTTTTGTCCGTATGACTTCTTCTAGGATTAGATCAGATATTTCCTGTGGGTCGTCCGTTTCCATTTCCTTGATTTTCCGTTTAAGCCAAAACTCAATGTTTTCCACATGAGATGGGCCATCGAACACTCCATCACTCATCATGATCAATATATCGCCATCCCTCAGTTCCTCGGATACGACATCTACATCAACTTCTTGAATAATGCCCATTGGCAGGTTACTGGATTCTATTTTAATGATTTTATCCCCCCTCTTAATAAAGCTTGGTATGGAACAGATTTTTAAAAATCTAGCCTTTGCATCTTGAAGGTCAATCATTACTAGGTCAAGAGTAGAAAATATTTCATCAGTCGTTCGCAGAGATAATACGGAGTTTACAGATTTTATGGCTATCTTTTCTTCTATTCCGGATTGTAAAAATTTCTGAAGTAACTTCAATGTTTCCGTGCTTTCATAATGAGCCCTCTCCCCATTGCCCATCCCGTCGCTTATGGCAATCGCATATTTCCCGGCGCCAATTTCCATTGTCGTATAACTATCCCCTGATACAAGCCCTCCTCCCTTTGCAGCATGTGCTACACCCGTTTCAACCGTGAATTTTTTTGCCGACCTGAATATCACCTCACATTGGCCTTGTGGATACTTGGCACATTCCTCAGAATGAACAACAATCGTTTCCCCTAAAATATCGGAAAGCATAGGAGCAATCAATTTCTCGCATTCCCCCCTTCCTTGACAGTAAGGGACGCTCATTTCTATATCGACACCTCCCTGTTCAAGGCTGTAAATCTCCACATACCCAATATTTAGACCAAAATCCTGAATGGCCTCCATTATAGATTCCTCATGCAGATGATGATTTTTCCTTTCCCTTTGAATTTCCTTGGCGAAGTCCTCCATTACGGCTGATACACCCCGTAACTGATCAGCTACTAGTCTCCTACTCTCTTTCACCTGCCTTTTCAGTTTTTGATTGGCTTCGTAATAATTAAGTTCCTGGGCTATCGCCCCTACGACCTGCGGACCTCTCGTACAGTACTTATCCCACTCCTTTGACGTTTTTTGGGGAAGCTGTCCATCATTTTCACTCAATTGAATCATAATTTCCTGCATTCCATCATAGGTTGTATTAAAGTTCTTGGCCCAGCATTGATCCTTCTTAAAACAGATCTGACAGGTCTTTTCAGTAACATTGCTTAAAAAGTAATCAAACTCTTTTTCATCCTCCTCCACTCTTCCTCTTTCATCGACTTGTGAGAAACTATTGGAAAGCGCCTCGAATACATGTGAGAACTGTTCTACCCTTTGGGCGGTCACGTCCCTCACTTTCCGGGCATACTGCTGCTGTTCATCTGAATTTTCAGCGGTTCCGGGTATATGCTTGGCAATTTTATTTATGATGGATGACGGTGTTAATACGAATAATAAGACGGCAATAAGCGATTCATATAGTGTGACCATGATATTGTTGGTTCCTTCTCCGTACAGGCCTATTAATAGCGTTGCAATTAATAGGCCTGCGGCAACGCCGACCTTTCTTCCCTCCTTCAGTAATCCCCCAAGCAAGCCCGAAAAGGCAAGGAGGCTCATTTGATAGAGACTCGCGATGCTTGCCAGGCTAAATATTAAACCGGTGACGACGCCGACAGTGGAGCCTATGGCGGCCCCTCCTGCCAGCCCGAATAGGAGGACCAGATATCGTGAAAATATATGGTCGAGAGATAAATCATAAATCATCCAGCCTATTGTCCCGGTCATCACTGATGCAAGCAGGATGATTATACTGACGATTTCCTCCGTCCTTAATGATTGCGATTTTTTACGTATGGATAGCAGCGGGATGGACTGTATGAATATTAGGGTAAGAATCATTGCGAGTCCCGCCTCCACCCCGATCATCATCATGTCGTATAGCTGAATCGTTCGGAAGACCAGATATTGCTGGGCCAGGTTGACCAGGAAGAGTGAAGCGAACACATACATCGACATCGTCTTGAACTGTCCTTCAACTCCCGGTCTCTTAATCTTATTAAAAAGAAGGAGCAGGAACGCGGATGCAAAGATCACTAAACTATTGGAGTAATGAATGGTCAGCCCCCCTGCGATTAAACCGAATAGTGCAAGTGGCGCTCGATCACGACGCATGAGAAACACAGCAGCGAAAAACGGAAGGGCAAATGGTGATAATTGTGAAAGAATCAAGGCTCGTCCTAATAAAAAACCGATAATGGCTAATGAAATTCCCTTCTTTATAAATATGTCATCCGTTTTTGCCTGAAGCGTCTGAATCCAATTGATCGCCCCATCCTTCGCTTCCTTTAACTGAACATCTCCAAGCGGTTCCATCATAGGTCTTTCGATTTTCTCCATTTCAACACCCCATTCGTATTATTGATTTTTATTATATAGAGGACATCTCTATTTTTTTGTCATAATTTTATAAGTCATACTAAAAAACGTTCGACGAAATTCTTCTTGAACGTTCATTTGTATACAGGTTTTTAAACGCTTTTCTTAAATAGAGGAACAGGCGTTCTTTTATTTCTGAAGAAAAGCAAAGTTTTTAGGTTATTTTTGTGGAAAATGCCCTGAATATTTAAGTTAAATTTGGAAAGTGACATTTTTTCTTTTTTCTGTTGACAATCCTCTAGCACGACTGTAAGATATAACTTGTGCTTCAGTAGCACTTATCATTATGGCGGCGTAGCTCAGCTGGCTAGAGCGTACGGTTCATACCCGTGAGGTCGGGGGTTCGATCCCCTCTGCCGCTATCTTTTTACTAATTCTGGCCCGTTGGTCAAGCGGTTAAGACACCGCCCTTTCACGGCGGTAACACGGGTTCGATTCCCGTACGGGTCATCCCATAAAAAAAAGCGCCTCGGTTCCCTCTTCATTAGGAGAGTAAACCGAGGCGCTTTTTAGTTGGCATAAGTCTTTTTGCCATAGCTAAGATCAGTTTTTTGAACCTATCACTATATTAAAAGAAGGCAAGCCTAGTAGGCTTGCCTTTATCCATGATCTATATTTGTATTCATACTATGAATTATTAACAGAAACGTTGCTAATCCATTTCAGCAGCAAGTTTATCCGCGTCTTCCTCCGCGCCCTCCACGCTTTGTTTCGGTGCTTCGCTTGAGTGTCGTTAAGCGGTCTTCGCTATCCTTTAAGAATTTAGCCATTTTTTGCTCAAAGTTTTCCTTAGGTTGAAAACCATTCCCTTTAGAACGAGAGTCTTTCGAACGATTATCATTCCCTCTTCCCTGGCGCGGACGTGGTGTATACGCAGGTTTTCTCTCTCCCTCAGGTCGGTCTATTGCTTTTTTTATGGATAAGCCAATTTTACCGTCCTTTTCCACATTGATGACTTTCACTTCAACTATGTCCCCAACCTTCAAATGGTCATTAATATCTTTGACATAATTATCCGCTACTTCACTGATATGGACAAGACCCGTAGAACCCTCGGCTAACTCTACAAATGCACCAAAATTAGTAATGCCCGTTACTTTTCCTTGTAACTTGCTGCCTACTTCGATTGACATAAAAAAAATGTTCCTCCTTAGAAATGTTAAAAAATCTCTTCACTTATATTATAGCTAAAGTAAAAAAATAGTGTCAATATTAGTCGCTATCTTCCTTCGCCTTTGGAAGGTTGAAGATGACTTCACCCTTATCTGATAGGAAGTAATCCCTTCTCGCGATCTTTGCGATGTACTCCTCATCATTCAGTTTTACGATCTCTTCTTTAAGAAGTGACTCTTTCTTTTCCATTTTCGCTAACTTTCCTTCTAGTTCTTCCTTTTGCTGTACTTTTTCATCTAAGGCAATATTCTGCGTAACGAGAGTGGACACAGCCACAATCAAAAAGATAGCAGCGAAAACGGAATATAGCGTTAGTCGGCGGACTAAACCACGTTTCTTTTTTTTGACTGTTTGTACCTTTTTCTCTTGTTGAGCGACATAAGGATTTTCGATTTTTGCTACATTCCTTTTCTTGAGGCTGCTCATGGTCCTATCACTCCTCATTTTCTTCTTTTTCTCCATTTATGGATTGTCTCACTAATAGAATTCTTCATTTTCAATAAAATCCCTTTGCCTTTATTATAAAACTTCTCGCCATTTTTTGTAACAAAAACCGGAAATAAATTCCACATTTTTAAAAATATCCATTTTAGAGGCTTCCAGAATATATTTAATACAAAGAGAATCACTTTACCTATCCCTTTTAAAAGCGTTCCGACACCCTTGCCTATCCCCATGATGAATACAAACATGGTCATGATGATCCATTTAATTGGCTCAAATAGTACCAGGCGGACCAGTTCTGTTAGAAATCTAAACAACTTGACCACCAAAGAAATGACAAATGACAATAATCGAAGATACAAATCTTTAAAAAGAGCTTGGTAGGCAGAAAATCCGCATAATAAGGCCAAAAATAAATAGAGGCGTAGCTCACCCTCATTCACTAAAAACAGGACATAAAAAATGACTAGGCCTTGAATGATCCAGAAAAGAAAGTCATGGAGGAAAACAATCCACTTATTCCTCTCTGAACGCTTCAAGAAATGGTTATACGTATCTAGGGCAGCACCAAACAAACTGCCCATTCCAATCATCGCAAGCAACGTATAAAATTGAATCGTCAGGGTCATTTGAACAATTTGCCAAAGAAGCCTTTAGCTTTCTCCCCAGATTGTTCATCTAAGTATACGAGGTCAAATACCTTCCCCTTGATTGAAACAATCCCTTTATCCACATCTAGATTCTTCATTTGTAAATTTTGTCCACGAATAGATAAGAAGCCCATGGATGTTTCAAGCAGAAACTCTTCGTTATCGAAACTTTCCACTTGTTTCACCCCGGTAATATCCAATAAACGACGGCCCTTCATCGTGACATCATGTTCCTGAATCGTTCCTTTTGTATAACCAGCATTTGGATCAATATATTGGCTCATTTCCATCCCTCACAATACCATTGATTTTGTACAAGTGTATGTGCAGATGGGATGAATTAGAACAAGCCTGTCCCTACTCTTCTGCCAGCTTTTCTTCCTTAATGATTGAAAACATCTCGGCGGCTGCTTCTTTCTTCGTCGTTTCCTGGATTTTCTCTACGCGGACGGTAACCAACTTTTGACCAAAACGCACCGTTAATTCGTCACCCTCTTTTACATTTGAACTCGCCTTTGCCTGTTGCCCATTGATGGTGATACGACCTTTATCCGCAACTTCTTTTGCAAGGGTCCTTCGCTTGATTAATCTTGATACCTTAAGGAATTTATCTAATCTCATTGGCATGTTTACATCCCCTTATAATTTAAAGTCCTTTTGCTTTGGCTTCATTCCAATAGGAATCCAATTCCTCCAGTGTATAATCAGAGAAATTCTTTTCCTCCTTTTTGATACATTCTTCTATATATGTAAACCGTTTATAAAACTTAAGATTTGCCTTATGGACAGCTTCTTCTGCTTGTATGTCATAATAGCGCGAAACATTGACAAGCGCAAAAAAGAGGTCGCCCAATTCGGACTTTATCCGATCTTTATTTGGGTTAGGATCCTTCATTTCGTCTTCAAATTCTTGCACTTCTTCTATAACCTTTTTCCATGCTTCGGAAACCTCTCCCCAGTCGAACCCGACCTTCGCTGCCCTTTTCTGATAATCCTCGGCACGAAGCAAGTTTGGCAGTGACTTCTCCACACCATCTAAAAGGGAGACATCCCTGTCTGCGTCTTGTCCGTTTTCTTCTTCTTTGATTTTCTGCCAGTTCACTAAAACGTCTTCCTCGCCACTCACTTCTACATCTCCGAACACATGAGGATGGCGCCGGACCATTTTAGCCGAAATCCCGCCAATTATATCATCTATAGTGAACATGCCTTCATCTTCACCAATTTGCGCGTGAAGCATCACTTGTAGCAGCACGTCCCCCAATTCCCCAATCATTCCATCATCATCTTCTTCATCGATTGAGTCTATCAGTTCATAAGCCTCTTCTATTAAATATTTTTTTAGGCTCTCATGTGTTTGTTTCTTATCCCACGGACATCCATCAGGTCCTCTAAGCTGCGCAATGATTTGACGAAGCTTGGAAAATTCCCGGTACTGCAAGGCCTCTTCTTTAACGGGCGGTACATAAACACTCGTTAGGTTGCTCAGTTCCATTTGCCGATCTAACTCATAAAGCGCACATTGGGTAACCTTTTCCTCGCTACTTCCTGCCGCTGTTACGATATACACTGTATAGTCATCAGGAAGCTTCTCCATCAGCGTCAATTTCACGTTAGAAGCACTGAAGGCATCGTATACCTGCCCGATGATCATGTGTTGCCGGATATGTAAGTCGTCCGGGGAAAGATCCGTTCCATCCAGAAGTTGAAATCCTTCAATCGGATCAATCTTCACGGCCTGGAATAGAGGATCAAGGAAGCTTTGACCACCTTCAAGCTTGATGGCAACTCCACGGTCCGGTCCTTTCTCCAGTAAGAGCTGGACCGTCTTCTCGGCAACCATCGGGTGGCCTGGTACAGCGTATAGAACAGGACCATTCATGGCTTCGCTTAATAACGTCTCTGATATTTCCTCGTATACAGCTTCGAACTGGTCATGTTTTTCATATACTGAATCAAAAGAAAGGAACTTAGTTCCTAGCGCCGTCAAATCCGTGATGACCGGGTGGTCCATTGTCCGGACGAAGCATTCCTTTGTTTGAGTCAGTTTCTTATAGATTCCATATGGGAGCTGGTCTAAATCGCCCGCACCAAGACCTATAATCGTTATCTCATTCGTCAACATTTTCAGTACCTCGATTCTTCTTTTTAATAAGCCGTTTAACTTTTAACCCTGCTGGTATCAAGGCAAGCTCCTCTTCCGTGAACAACCCAGTACGGATGATCATGAATAAAAAGATCACTGCTCCCATGCCCACTCCGCCTAATGCTTGGAATGTAGCAAGCATCCTACTTTCTTCAGGTGACATCACCCAGCGGAATGCTTCATTGAATAGCAGGACTGCCAATCCCATGCAAGCCGTACTTCCTAAAATAATATACAGGTGCCTCTTTTCAAATAAAGGCTTTTTGATATGTACCTTTACTACTATATAAAACAAAATCGTCATGATAAAGAAAGCCAGAACGGTAGCACATGCCGCCCCTGCAATGTGATAGCGAGGGATAAGGGCAAGATCTAATAGCCACTTGCTCCCTACCCCGATTAGCGTGATGATTACCGGGGCTACCGAATGACCCAGACATTGTATCACCGCAGCTTTTGCCATGATTAGTGACGTAAATAATATCGATATGGAATAGATGGCTAAGGTGACTGTACCTTTTGAGTCTGTGAACAACATGTAATTGACCGGTCTCATCGTTGCCATCAAACCCACGGCGGCAGCCAATCCAATCGTTGCGCTCACACGCAACACCAATCTAACCTTTCCTAGAATTTCTTGATCATTACGGTCCCGGGCAAACCCGGAGATAACAGGGACAAGCGCCAATGCAAAAGAGTTCGCCACGACGGTCCCCAACTGAAGCAAAGGTTGTCCCCGGTCATAGACCCCTTTCAACCCTTTGGCTTCTCCTTCACCCATCCCGGACCCTCTCAATAACGAGTAGAGGTGCAAGGAATCCACGAATTGAAACAGGATGAGTATAAGGCCGGTCGCACAAAAGGCAAAACCTTGAAAGATTAAGCTCCTGGAAATACGGATGAAGTGGGGCCACTTAACACCCATTGGCTTAAACAGCTTCCACTCCCGTCTCAAAAGCACGAAGGCAAACAACAGCACAAGCCCTGATATCCCTCCCGTAATCGAACCGAAGACCGCGCCCTTACCGACATCATACAGAGAATAGCCCATATGCACAAACAGTGTCGATAATACAAGGATGGTTACAACCCGGATACTTTGTTCAGCGACCTGGGAGCCAGCCGTTGGAATCATATCATTTTCCCCTTGAAAGAATCCTCTTAAAACGGATGAAAACGGCATGAGTAAATAGGAAAATGCTATGATTTTCAAAAGCCCTGATAACTCTGGGTCTCTCATGATCTCCGCAATCCAATCCGCTCCGAGAAATAAAGCCATGAATAACAATAAACCGATGGAACCTAAAACAACCAAAGCAGTCGACAGAATGTCTTTTATCGTGTAGTCATTTTCGGAAGAGCCCCGTTCTGCAATGAGTTTTGATATAACCACGGGAAAACCAAGCGTAGAGAGTGTCAAAGCCACTCCGTAAAAAGGATATACCTGTTGATAAATATAGAACCCGATATCCCCGGCGACATTTTGATATGGAATGCGATAGGCTGCACTCAAAATTTTCACGATAATGGCCGCAGCACTTAAAATCAAGGCTCCTCGAAAGATATCCCTTGAAGTTTTATAAGGCTTTTCAGCCATTCTTTTTCCCCTTTTCACTTATATGTGGTTGTTATTATAGCACAATTTGTTGAAGTTATTTTACTTACAGGGTCCCCTCTTAACACGATCCTCCACCCAAAATCACGATTCCATTTATTCATGGGACTTCCTGTTATGATCTTTTTTTAAAAGAACAAAAAGGACAGCGATCGCTGCCCTTTACACATCCATATATATAATTGCATTTCCTGACTTACTGTTCCATTTGCCTTGCAAGGAAACTAGCTGCTGTTTCAACCGACTTCTGTTCAACTTCACCTAATGCGCCATCTTTAGAGAAAATCAGAACCGCACCTATCGGGTCACCACTGGCTATGATCGGAGCTGCTGCATAAGATTGAACTTCTTCATCATTTGAATCCACGAAGGAAATTTGTCCATTCGGTGATTCAAGGACAGGATTTCTTTCCTCCATGATTTTTTCTACCAAGTCACTGATGCTTTTATTTAAATAGTCCTTTTTAGACCCGCCCGCTACAGCAATGTAAGTATCACGATCACATATCATAACTGGATTTCCTAGGCTATCATATATTGCTTCTGCATATTCTCTTGCAAAATCACCTAGTTCACTAATAGGGGAGTATTTCTTTAGAATGACTTCTCCATCTCTGTCCACGAAGATTTCTAATGGGTCACCTTCACGGATGCGGAGAGTCCTTCGAATTTCTTTTGGGATGACAACTCTACCTAAATCATCAATTCGCCGAACGATACCAGTTGCTTTCATCTAATGTTGCCTCACTTTCATCTAATTGATTTGATATATCCTCTTTTGTAAAGCAAAAACATCACCAGCTATTGAACTTAGTATTTTTCTAATGGTAAGTTCTATACACTTTGAAAAAATATTTCTTTTTGATGTATTTTTTATAAGTGTGCCAGAAGGCTTCTTCAAGAGAACCATCTTCTCATTAATTTTTTGTCGCTTGTATTTCTTTTTTGACGAACTGGAGGCCTTTGGTCATCTCGAAAAGTATAGGTAACCACTTGGTTTGTTCTACACCTTTTATGTGCAGAACAAGTTTCATTCGATTACCGTCCATACCGAAGCCAACCATACGGCCGTATTTCGAGCCAAGCTCAAAGACCTTTTGACCGTCCACGATGCTGCTTACTTCTTCCCTAAGGAGGATGGTGATTTCCTGTTTAAGCTGTTTGATGCTCTCAATACCAGCCGTATTAGCAAACACCTTCATTTCAGCGATTAAAAATAGATAAGCAACCTCTTCCGGGTACTCGCCAAATCGATCGAGCATCTCCTCTTTTAATTCCTCAACTTCTTCTAGAGAAGCAACGCCTCTGAACCGTTTATACATTTCTATTTTCTGATGTCCGTCCATTATGTAGGCATCTGGGATGTATGCATCAATTTCAACATCAATTTCAAGTGTAGACTTTTCTTCGATTGGTTTATCCGAACGTTTTGCCTCAACAGCCTCTTGTAACATTTGAGAATATAAATCAAAACCAACTGAATCGATGAATCCATGCTGTTGAGCACCTAATATATTTCCTGCTCCCCTGATGGATAGATCCCGCATGGCAATTTTGAATCCTGATCCTAGTTCGGTGAATTCCTTAATAGATTGGAGACGTTTTTCGGCAACTTCAGTCAACACTTTATCTTTTCTATAAGTAAAGAATGCATAGGCCACCCGATTTGAACGTCCAACTCGTCCCCGTAGCTGATAAAGCTGGGAAAGGCCCATTCTATCTGCTTCATTAACGATGAGCGTATTAACATTGGGAATATCCACACCGGTCTCTATGATGGTTGTGCTTACTAAAACATCATATTCTCCCTCTAGAAAACCAAACATGACGGCTTCTAGCTCCTGCTCGGACATTTGTCCGTGAGCAAAGGTAACGCGGGCATCCGGTACTAACATGGAAATTTCTTCTGCTTTTCTTGCTATATCATCTACCCTATTATATAAAAAGTAAACCTGTCCATCTCTCGCTAACTCACGTTCGATTGCTTCTTTGACCAAGCCTCCGTTATACTCCATTACATAGGTCTGGATTGGAAAACGATTTTCCGGAGGTGTCTCTATGACGGATAAATCACGAACACCCAGCATCGACATATGAAGAGTCCTTGGAATAGGCGTAGCAGTCAAAGTCAATACATCGACATTGGTTTTCAATCGTTTTATTTTTTCTTTGTGAGTTACACCGAAGCGTTGTTCCTCATCAATCACCAGCAAGCCTAAATCACGATATACCAAATCCTTAGATAGAATTCTGTGTGTGCCGACAACGATGTCCACTGTGCCAGCTTTTATTCCCTTTATCGTTTCCGTTTGCTGTTTTTTTGTACGGAAGCGACTCATTAGCCCTATGGATATTGGATACTCCTGGAATCTCTCCCTCAATGTTTCATAGTGCTGTTGAGCAAGAATCGTGGTCGGAACAAGGAAAGCGACCTGCTTACCATCCATGATTGCTTTAAAAGCGGCACGAATGGCCACCTCCGTCTTTCCATAACCCACATCACCACATAGCAAACGGTCCATCGGCCTTTCACGTTCCATATCCTTTTTAATCTCGGTAATGGATCGCAGTTGATCTTCCGTTTCATTATAGGCGAATGAAGTTTCGAATTGCCGCTGCATATCGCCGTCAGGGGAAAAGGCATAGCCTTTTGCTGCTTCTCGTTCTGCATAGAGTTTAATTAGATCATCTGCAATGTTCTCCACAGAAGACTGAACCTTACTTTTTACACGTTTCCACTCTGTTCCGCCTAACTTATAAAGCTTCGGTTCTTTACCTTCTGAACCAACATACTTTTGAACAAGGTTAATTTGATCAACAGGAACATATAATTTGTCATCCGCTTGGTACTTGATATGCAGATAGTCCTTATGTACCCCGTTTATCGTTAGCGTTTCAATTCCTAAGTATTTACCAATCCCGTGATTGACATGAACGACGTAATCACCGATTTTCAATTCGGAATAACTTTTGATCCGTTCCGCATTTGATAGTTTTTGCCTGCGAATCGACTTTTTTGTCTTCTTATTAAACAATTCAGTTTCCGTAATAATGCTGAATTTCTGCATTGGCAATTCAAAACCGCTATTAAGGCTGCCGCGTAATATCTGCACCTTTCCAGGAAGGATGCTGTTTGCATTTAGGAGTTCTGCCGCTTCGATATCATAATCTGCTAATATGGAATGGAGCTTTTTTACTCGTTCCTCATCTTGCCCAAGAATGATCACCGTGAAATTCCCTTTTTTCCAACGTTCCAGTTCTGCCTTGAATACATTCATCTGTCCATGGAAATTCTGCATTTGCTTACTGGAAAAATTAAGGATGTTTTGAGGGTTCGTATGCGGCACATGACGTAAAAACAAAGAAAGGTACACAAACGGCCGATTTGATTTTGCAATTAATTCATGCATTGGATGGGCCATTTGTATATCATGGATAATCTGCCCCCGACTTATAAGGTCTGTATACCATGTCGCCTCTTCCTTTTCCAAAGAATCATTAAGTTCTTGGATTCTACTGATTTCATCCAGGAACACCAATCCATTTACGGGAAGATAATCTATTAAACTAGCTGGTTTATCATATGCTAAACTTAGGTATTTGAAGATTTGATCAGGCTTATTACCGTCCTTAAGCTGCTCAAGTTCATAGCTGATGGTTTGGACCAATTGTTCTTTCGTTTTTTCATCTTTTACCTTTTTCAAGCTCTTACTTAATCCGCTTTCAAGTTTCGAAATAATGGATTCAATATGAATCGTTTCCAATAAAGCTTCGCTAACCGGGCCGATTGTTACGGTCTGAAGCTTTTTAATGGAGCGCTGATCTTCTGATGAGAACGTTCTAATAGAATCAATCTCCGTATCGAATAACTCAATCCGAATAGGGTCCGGGTCCGTTATCGGATAGATATCGATGATACCGCCCCGGATGCTGAATTCCCCAGGGGAAGACACCATTTCAGCCCGATTGTACCCCATAGCGATGAATTTACCCAATGTGGATTCCAGATTGATTTCTTCACCTAATTTAAAGGAAAGCTGATGCTTCTTCCAAACATCTTTCGGAGGAAGTATTCTGCGGACACCAGGAATCGGTGCAATGACAATTCCTTTCTTACCTTTTGCCCAGAAATTCAATGCTTCTACGCGTTGTGCCCGTAATTCAGGACTGGCCACACTCATGTCTGCAGCAATTAATTCATTGGCTGGATATATAAATAGCTCATCTTCCGGGATAAAACTCGATAAATCCTCCTGGAACTTTTGAGCTTGTAGTAAGTTATGGGTCACTACTAAGATTGATCTGTTCGTCTTCTCATATACAGATGCCAGCAGAAGTGATCTTGAAGAACCAGTCAAGCCAGATACCATTTGTTCTTTTAATCCTTCGTCTATGCCTGCTATTAACGAATGAACATCATCTTGTTTAGAGAACAAGTGTTGTAATCCATCCACAGTCTGTCCCTCCTCTCTTGATCATGCGTAAATCCTTTTGATTGTATTTACTCTCTCTATAACCGAATCAAACCTATTCTCTATTTTTCAATCCATATATACTAAAATGAACGGAAAAATGCTTTGGATTTTTGTCCAAAGCCCTCTCCCGCTAATGAATAATATAATCGCTTTCATAATATTCTGGGTTATTTTGCAGTGAATTATAACATTCTTCACATATTGCCTTCACATGCATATCCCCTTCGGAATCATAAACGATCATCTCTTGACGGTCTTCATCAGTAAGTTGATTAAACCCCAACTGCTCCGCGGTCAATGCGTCATGCTCAAGTGAACCTAATTTAGTTCCGCAATGCCGGCAACGATAATGGAGAGCCATATTCGATAACCCCCTATTTAATAATACCGTTAGTATGTACTAAAATAGGGGAGATTTATTCAGCGAAACAGAAAGAAATTTCTCCTTATCTTATATCTACTCTAACCTTATTGGTTATATTCGTTCATGACCTGAGTAAATGGTTTTTCTAGCCATGTTTCACAGGCGGCTGCACTTTTTTCGATTGTAGCCCCGACATGATCCCAATCTTCTTTAGAAAACCGGCCCAAGACATAATCAGGCACTGGAATACGACCGACTGGACGGCCAATCCCTATTCTAATTCGATTGAAGTCCTGGGTACCTAAATGGGCAATGGTTGATTTAATCCCATTATGTCCGCCTGCACTTCCTTTTTGACGAAGCCGTACTTTTCCGGGCGGTAAGTCAAGATCATCATAAATGATGATAACATCCGATACGTCCACTTTGAAAAATTGCATGACGGCCGATATGGATTCTCCCGACAAATTCATGTAGGTTAAAGGCTTAAGTAGTAAGACCTTCTCGCCCCGCACCATTCCCACACCATAAATGCCTTTATGCTTGGCTTGGTCAAGTGAAATGGACCAATTTTTAGCTAACTCATCTATCACTTCAAACCCGACATTATGCCGTGTTTTTTCATATTGCTTACCCGGGTTTCCTAACCCTACAAAGATTTTCATGATTCACACTCCGTCATTCCTGATATTTAGAGAGTTACGTTTGACCGAAGATTCTAAAAATCATAAGTGACCTTAGAAAAATAGTACCTCAATTTTAAGTATTTCCGCAAGCGACCGGAGAACTAATTAGAAATTATTTCTAATTAAAAGCAATAACTCCTTAACGAATGCAGAGAAGCAAAAAAAGACGCAACTCATAAAGAGCTACGCCTATTATACCATGATTAACTTCTATAATCCCGGCATCATGACTCTGGTGAAGGCTTAGTCTCCCTGCCTTCCTCATTTTCTGGGATTCCACCATCTTGCTGTTCACCTGTACTAATTTCCTCTTCTTGACGAGGTGGTAATACAGAAGCAATGACTTCTTCCCCACTGTTTTCAATTGTGACTTTTTGGTTTGATTGGACGTCAGATATGTAGATTGTTTCACCTACTTGAAGCTCTGTGACATCAACGTCGATTGATTCCGGGATATCATCAGGTCTAGCTGAAACAGTTACCTCATGTAGTGACTGCTGTAGGACGCCACCATCTTTAACCCCTTTGGATGTACCTACGAGATTGATGCGTACCTGTGCTTGTAGTTCTGCTTTCATGTCCACGATTAAGAAATCGGCATGAAATACATGGTTTTTCAACGGATCCTTCTGATAATCAGAAAGCATGACCTGATGTTTAGTTCCTTCTAAATCTAACGAAATAATTCCGTTACGGCCCACTTCTTTTATTGTTTTTTGGAAATCCGCGTTGTTGACTGAAATGGCTGTGCTGCCATTTTTATTCCCATATACGACGGCCGGAATTTCTCCGCTTTCCCTTAAGTCCTTTAAATTAGAATGTTTAGTCCCCTTACGTTCTTTAGCTACTAATAGATTACTCATACATCCTCCGCCTTCCTGAATATAAAATATTACAGTTTCACTATATATTTAAATCTTCCCTTATCAGAGAAAGATTAAACATATATTGGCACGCTAGAAATACGACTCCAAAAAAGAATAAGGGGGAGTAGGGAGAACTTTTTTAAAAACCAGAGAATAAAAAAATGGCGGACCATAAGGCCCACCATGTTTTTTAAAACTGACTATTAATCGAACAATGTACTAACAGATTGTTCTTCATGCACACGAATGATCGCCTCAGCAATCAATGGAGCCACAGACAATTCAACAATTTTATCAATTTTCTTTTCTTCAGAAAGGACAATTGAGTTTGTGATGACTAATTCTTTGATTGATGAATTTTGAATGCGCTCAATAGCTGGACCTGAAAGGACCGGGTGAGTACAACATGCATACACTTCTTTAGCTCCATGCTCTACAAGGGCATTCGCTGCAAGTGTAATGGTTCCTGCTGTATCGATGATGTCATCAATCAGAATAGCTGTTTTTCCTTCTATGTTACCGATGATGTTCATTACTTCAGCCACATTTGGTCTTGGACGGCGTTTATCGATAATAGCAATCGGTGCTTTTAAACGATCCGCCATTTTACGGGCACGTGTCACACCACCATGGTCAGGAGAAACAATGACGATATCTTCAAGATTTTTTTCTTTGAAGAAGTCAGACAAGATTGGAACCGCTACTAGGTGATCAATTAAAATATCGAAGAAACCTTGAATTTGCGGTGCGTGAAGATCTAATGTAATAACTCGGTGTGCGCCAGCTGTTTCTAATAGATTTGCTACTAGCTTAGCTGTGATCGGCTCACGTGCGCGTGCTTTACGATCTTGGCGTGCATATCCATAATAAGGCATAACGATGTTAATCGTTTTTGCCGAAGCACGTTTTAAAGCATCAATCATGATTAAAAGTTCCATCAAGTTCTCATTTACAGGCTGGCTCGTTGATTGAATGACATAAACGTCACACCCACGAATACTTTCTTCTATGTTAATTTGAACTTCACCATCACTGAAACTCGTTACGGTACATTTTCCAAGTTCAACGCCAATTGTTGCGGCAATTTCTTGGGCTAAACCAAAGTTTGAATTCAAAGAGAATACTTTTAAATTAGGATCTAAATACTGATTTGACATGATGACCTCCGTGGGTTAGTTATTGAATTTTAATTTTTTCACATAATCTTCTTTGTTAACTTGACGTGCCCGGGCAACTGACAGAGCTTCCTGCGGTACATCCTTGGTGATTGTTGACCCCGCAGCAACATATGCTCCTTTTGCAATCGTTACAGGCGCAACGAGATTTGAATTGCAGCCAATAAAGACATCGTCTTCAATTTTCGTCAAATATTTGTTTTTACCGTCATAATTCACGGTAATAGATCCACAGCCTATATTAACATTCTCTCCAACCTCAGCATCCCCTATATAACTCAAATGAGAGGCTTTGCTTCCTTTTCCGAATACGGACTTTTTAATTTCGACAAAATTTCCGATTTTCACGGAATCTTGTATATCCGATTCCGGTCTGATATGCGCAAACGGGCCGACTTTCACAGAGTTACCAATTTGGCTATCCTGTGCAACCGATTGGCGAATTTCCGTTCCATTCCCGATTACACAATTTATGATTTCCGATTGTGGGCCAACCTGGCAATCTGTTCCGATAACACTTCGCCCTTTAATCATTGTACCAGGATAAATGATTGAATCCTGGCCAATTTTCACATCGGATTCAATATACGTCGTAAGCGGATCAACGATTGTGACGCCATTTCTCATGTGCAACTCATTGATGCGTTTCCGTAATATTTGTTCCGCCTGTGATAAAGCGACGCGGTCGTTTACACCTAAAGTTTCGTCGAAGTTACTTGATTGAAAGGCCGTAACTGTTTCGCCTGCTTGTTTTAAGATTTCAATAACATCCGGTAAATAGTATTCACCTTGGACATTTTCATTTGAAACTTTTTTCAGTGCGCTAAATAAGGCCTGATTGTCGAAACAATATGTTCCCGTATTAATTTCCTTAACATATCGTTCTTCAACAGAAGCATCCTTATGCTCGACAATTTTTTCGACAAGTCCATTTTCACTACGTAAGACTCTGCCATATCCATCTGGCTGATCTGCATACGCTGTCAGAATGGTTGCCTTCGCCTGGCTTTTTTCATGTAAAGCGATAAGCGCTTCCATCGTTTCTGCTTTGATTAAGGGCGTATCCCCACAAATAACAAGTGTTATTCCACTTTTACCTGCTAATACGCTTTCCGCCTGCATAACAGCATGTGCCGTACCTAATTGTTGCTCTTGCAAGGCGTACTTGCATGAATCCCCAAGTTGTTCTTGTACTTTTTCTGCTCCATGCCCAATAACTGTTACAATATCTTCTATTTGAAGTTGATTGACTTGATCGATAACATGTTGTACCATTGGTTTTCCGCAAACAGGGTGTAAAACCTTGTAAAGCTTAGATTTCATCCTAGTGCCTTGCCCAGCGGCCAAAATTATTGCATAGCGATTACTCATAACAGGCCTCCATTTTCACCTTTTTATCCATTAAAAATATTATCTTAAATAAGGATTCTTTTCAAGGTAACATTTGAAAGTAGATGATAATGTTAACCTCTGTCCATCAGACCTTTGACCTTAATATGGGAATAAAAACTAATTAAAATTCCCCCATTCATTATAATCCCCTTTGCAAAATGAGCTGCATTTCTCTCACCCATGTACGTGAAAAGCGACTATCAAGTAGCAGGTCCATTCCCTGAAATGCTATAACACCCGCGTTTATACAGTGATTCCATTCCTTATTTCCCTATGTAAAAGTAATGCTTTCAATGCGGCGAATGCCCTTGTAATGACCATCAATCACAATTGATCAATTTTTACTTTAATGGTAAGTAATTATTTTTCTTATAAAAAATAAAATTTACTAAAAAAAATGTTTATACATAAAACAAAAGGGGTATTTGTAATTTTGAAGATAGTACCAGTTACTTTTCTAGATTCAATATTTACAAGTCATAAAAATAAAAAAGAGCACTACTTAAGAAGTAGGCTCTGGTTGCACTTATTTATAATGGACCATGTAAAACACTTAAGAAGCTCCTGCTCCTGCTTCCTCTAATTCGGTTTCAAGTTCTCCTAAACGATGATATTCTGTCAAGACAGCTTCTTGAATTTTCCCGCGTGTGGAAGAATTAATCGGATGCGCAATATCACGGAATTCCCCATCTGGAGTACGTTTACTTGGCATAGCCACAAATAAACCATTATTTCCGTCAATTACTCGAATATCATGAACCACAAATTCATTATCGAGTGTAATTGATGCGATTGCTCTCATACGACCATCCGTATTCACACGGCGTAATCTTACGTCAGTAACTTCCATTTAAGCTCACCATCCCTTTTAGTTGTTAAATCTTAAAGTACATATTCAACAAATAAACGGGAAATCCTTCTATTATCTGTAAGTTTTTTAGAAAATTAAGCCTAGTTTTGAAAAAATATTAAAAACATCCTGAAAATACTGGAAAAGTACCCACTACAATCCCCCTAGAAAAGGCAAAAAAAAAGAGCCCGTTTATTTAACGAGCGCAATCACTTCTATTTCCACAAGAGCATCCTTAGGCAAACGTGCGACCTCTACGCAAGACCGCGCCGGTTTATGTGTAGAAAAATACTCTCCATATACCTCATTAATCGAACTGAAGTCTTCCATGCTTTTAATGAATACCGTCGTTTTAATGACTGTGTCTAAAGTAGCACCTGCCTCTTTCAATACAGCCTGAAGATTCCTAAATACCTGATGCGTCTGTTCTTTTACGTCTCCATTCACCATTTCCCCGGAAGCAGTAAGAGGAATTTGACCCGAACTATAGAATAAACTTTCCACAATGATACCCTGTGAATATGGACCGATTGCTGCTGGTGCTTCATTCGTGTGTACTTTTTTCATGAAAAATCCCCCTTAATCCCTTTTAGTAAAATAGTTTCCACGACTAACGTTTATCTTTTTATCTCTTTCAACAACCTGCGTCAGCTTGATTAATGACACATAATCCTCCACGAGACACTCTTCCGTATGTTCGGACTCTACGAGGACAGCAATCCCGGCAACAGTCGCCTTAAATTCATCCAGAAGGCTTACCATCCCGTTGATTGTCCCTCCTGCCTTCATGAAATCATCCACAATCAGCACATTCGATCCCTCAACCAAGCTTCTCTTTGAAAGGACCATTGTCTGGATTCTTTTAGACGAGCCAGAGACATAGTTGATACTAACGGTAGAGCCTTCTGTCACCTTATTATTCCTTCTTACTATGACGACGGGAACATTCAAATAGTTCGCCACCGCGTATGCTAATGATATCCCTTTAGTAGCCATCGTCATTATAACCGAGACATTTTTCTTGGCATACATGGAAGCGATGATCCGGCCGACCTTATTCACAGTTTGCGGGTGACCTAAGATATCGGTCATATATAGGTAGCCGCCCGGTAATAGTCTTTCAGGACTAGCGATTGTTTCACAAAGCTCATCTATAAAGGTATCGGCTTCCTCCCGTTTAATGGAAACGATATACTTTACGCCACCCGCGGCACCCGGTACGGTCGTCAAAGAACCTATTCCTCTTTGCTCAAAGGTATCCTTGATGATCGTCAAATCCTCACTTATTGAAGACTTGGCAGAACTGTACCTCTCAGCAAAATAGGTCAGTGAAACGAGTTCCCCTGGATGTTCTAATAAATAATTGGTCATATCGACTAGCCTCTCGCTGCGACGAAATTTCATTTGTAACACACCCTCTGTCATTTCCGAATATTATAATGCAACTATAACATCATTGTCCGCATTTATTCAAGGTCGCTACGGTCACCTAACATGCGGACAGCATAGACTTGATCACAAAATCCTCGTAGTCCGTTATAGATCCTTTGCATACGGGAGTCATGTTCCACTAGTCCAAAGACTGTCGGTCCGCTTCCACTCATCAAGACAGCATCTGCGCCGAACGTCTTCATTTGGTCTTTAATGTTGGCCACCTCTGGATACAATTGCAATGTAACCTGCTCCAGTACATTTCCCAGACCGTCGCATACACGTTCATAACTATTATCCCTTATGGCCGAAATCATACCGGGAATATCAGGATGATCCATTTTGGCAACCTGCAATCGTTTATATATATCAGCGGTAGATACGCCAATAGTCGGTTTGGCTAAAATAACCCAGCATTTGGGCGGTGTAGGAAGATGCATGATTTTTTCCCCACGTCCTGTAGCCAAAGCCGTCCCTCCATATACACAAAACGAAACATCAGAACCGATTTCTGCCCCTATTTCAGCAAGTTCATCCATGGAAAGTCCTAACTTCCACAGTCTATTTAATCCTCTTAATGTAGCAGCGGCATCACTGCTTCCACCTGCAAGTCCGGCTGCTACAGGAATATTTTTCTCTATTGTAATAGAAACACCTTTATTAATTCCATAACGTTCCTTTAAAATGAATGCAGCTTGATACGCCAAGTTCCGATGATCATCCGGAACGAATCGATTATGAGATAGAATTTGAATGTGGTTCCCTTTTATTTCTTTTAGCTCTATTCTATCGGCAAGATCGACTGTCGTCATGATCATCTCCACCTCGTGATACCCATCAGGCCGTTTGAAAAGCACATCCAAAGCTAAATTAATTTTAGCCGGGGCTTTTTCCATAAGCTTCAATATGTCCACCTACTTTAACGTTCTTAAAAGTTCTTGTCCTATTCTATCATATTTGTTTCTATTCTAAAGGTTTTTTCATCGTATTTACAATGTATTGAAGTGGAGAATACCTTAGAGGGGAGAAAAGGACTGCGGGGAGAGGGGGCCGTTGCTCCTTCTTGAAGGACTTGCCATGCAACTTAGTGCCCGTTATTCGCTTATGTTTCTTTATAATAAAAGGCCAGACTCCTGTATCTACAATGTAAGCATAAAAGGATATCGCTATACATTGAAGAAAGAGCCTGGCCCATTTCGTAAGGACAGCATGATTCATTTTAGTGAGATTTTATTCTTTATCCACCATTTGACGTTGTGCTTTTTCGATTGCAAGTTTTACCATGTTTCCTGCGTCGCGGGCTCGAATTCCGCCCCAACCCTCTTTTTGGACAACATCGTAAAATCCAAGTTCTTTTGCCAATTCCTCTTTAAAGTCCTCGGACATAATCCCTTTTTTTCTACTCAAGCGAAACAACCCCTTTCACATGCTGTCACATGCCTATTGTTTGTTACATACGCTATTTCATGCTTACTTATTCCACCCTGAACTGGTCACACCTGGATTTTGGACAAATCAAAAAGTAGCAAACATATTGTCTGCTACTTCCTCTAAGTTAAATCTCTTGTTGTTTGTTTAAAAAGGTTAGTTCCACGGCTTCCGTTAATACATCCGCATAGCTGTAAGATACTCTTTCAAACGCATTTTCATCTTGGTCGAGTTCAATTACAAAAACAGCCGGATAAGTTTCCGCCAAAATTCCAAAACGTTCTACAGTCTTTCTTCTTCCACCGTTTGCTTTCAAAAGCAATCTTTTACCTAGGTTTGAATCAAGTGCAGTTTTAATATCAGCTAGAGTTTTTGGCATTTTCGGTCCACCTCACTAATTATAGTATATCACAAATTGTTAATATACGCAAACAAAATAATAAATTATATCAGCAGTTAAAAATGTAGTCAATATATTTTTACCTTAATTCCGCAAAAATCGTTAACATTTTTATTATCTCCTAGTAATTGAAAATATATGTAAGCGAACTATTCATTATCAAAAAGGAAAAATTTTCGCTACTGAGTCCTCTGCTCCCTTTTTCGATTAAAAAAATCCTGTCAGAATTATTGATATCCGAAATTTCAAGCAATAAATTAAGCTGCATTCTTTCAAAATGCAGCTCATCATTCTTCCTGGAAAGGTTTAAAGGGGAGTCCTGTTCGAAGCATGCCTTTTGTTTCAATCCCGCCCAATCCTTTTTCGCCTGTTAACGTATTGCGAAGAACATCCCAAACATGAAGATTCTCCATATAGGCCGTGAAACTTACCTTACCGACAATATATACGGGATCAAGCGCATGAATATTCACGCGCGAAGGGGAACTTGCATAATTAGCCCCTGCTTGGATGATCGATTCAAAGTGGGATTGACAAGCACCAGCGAATATAACTAGTTGATCTAGATGTGATACCTTCTTTCTCGCCTCACGGACGGTTTGCACGAAATCCTTGGAGTGACGATAGGCGTTGATATCGGACATCGGTCCATTTGATTTAGAATAGGCGTCATGACCCGTGACGACAAGGATATCTGGACGGTAATGGTCCAGTAGGCTGCCAATTCTCTGGGGCATTTCTTTTTCGTTACAATAGACGCCATTCACCGGTATGCCGAATTTCTGGTAAAGGTCCAGGCATTTTCGAAGATAGGAAGCATCCCCGTCTACATGTAGCACTCTGCCTGGTATTTGAAAGTATTCTCCGCTATAGCGGTACCCATTACTTGATTGATATCCGCTTTTTTGCTGCTGAAGCTCTAAATCTTGCGTTAATAGGCGGTAGGATTGTTCTTGGAGTGCTTCATTGGACTTTTGACGGACACTTCGCTCATTATCGTTTATAATCATCAAATCCTGAAAAGGTGCATCTGCGATTAGCCGAATATCTTCCCCGTAAAGAACCGCTTCACGTTTGCCGTAATTATCACGGATATCAATTACCCGAAATAGTACGTCGCATTTATAAGAGAGCCGACCGACAATATCATTTATCTGAACATTCATTGCTCCACCCCATGAGAAGACTTATTTTAAAGCCCACCCTAGATTGTTTTCTTTCTTAAGTTATGCTAACGCTCCACGAATGGTGAAAGTGAAAATTGGGGTATATCATATGCGGGAATCGGTTCACTACCCGCTCTAATCCAAAAAAAAAGCCGGATGAGGGAGAATAGAACCCCTTTCCGACGTTAGATTGGTAATGGTTATTTAAAATTCGGCAGTAATGCATCACTCAAGCGTCCAAATTCCTCAATGCTCAATGTTTCCCCTCGCCTAGTCGGGTCGACTTCTACGGCCTTAAGAGCAGCAAGAATCAATTCCTTTTTCGCTTTTCCTTCCGGCAACTGACTTGTTAAGTTATTTAATATCGTTTTTCGGCGCTGTGCAAAGCTCGCCCGGGTCACGACGAACAAAAAGTCCTCATCTTGTACTTCGACAATCGGTGTAACCCGTCTTGTGAGGCGAATAACAGCCGAATCGACATTCGGTTGCGGCATGAACACCGTTTTTGGAACGATCATAACCGTCTCTGCTTCCGTATAATATTGAATGGCAATCGATAAAGAACCATATTCCTTCGTGCCTGGCTTAGCTGCGATTCGATCGGCGACTTCCTTTTGCAACATACATACGATGCCTCTAATCGGTAAGTCCTCTGACAAAAGCTTCAAAATGATGGGAGTAGTAACATAGTAAGGAAGGTTGGCTACGACCATTATATCCTTGATATCCTTGAACTCTTCCTCGATGGCCTGCTTGACATCCGCTTTCAAGACATCCCCATGGATGATTTTCACATTGTCGTATGGAGACAGTGTATCGGCTAGTATCGGAAGTAAGCGCTGATCTATTTCGAAGGCTGTGACCTTTTTGCTGCTTTTCGCTAATTGTTCAGTCAGCGCCCCTATACCTGGCCCAATTTCAATCGCTCCACTTTCCTCTGTCAACTCCGCATGCTCGACAATCCGCTTCAGGATATTCGTATCGATTAGGAAATTTTGCCCTAGGCTCTTTTTAAACGAAAATCCGTACTTCTTTAGGATGTCTTTCGTTCTGACAGGGGTTGCTATATCTTTATTCATGATTTTCCTCCTGATTTATCTGTACAATCGCTTCGCTAAAAGCCTCAGTTGATATTTGAAACATTTTTAATCGCTTGTATAATTGCTTACCATTTGTAAAACCGATCTTTAAGATGGAACCAAGTCTTTCTCTTCGCTCTCTAGCTCCCGCACCACCGATTAAACCTGCATCTATTAAATCCTGCTGGGATATTTCCTCTTGGGCTTCCTCATCCATGAGTTGTGCGTCTTTCAAGGCATTACGAATCGCTTCAGGTGAAGCGTGCTCCACGCCTATTCCCCTGCCTGACTTAGGCAACGCCTCTTTCTTCGTTAAAAAGGCATGTTTACAGCCCTTTACTTGTTCTGAAATGATATTTCTGATTTTTTGTCCTGGAAAATCCGGATCCGTAAAAATGATAACACCACGTGTGACTTGTGCCAACCTTACCTGATCTATACAGGATTGATTCACGGCGGAACCGTTCGTTTCTATGGTATCCGCATTGACCGCCCTTTTTATCGCTACTGTATCATCTTTACCTTCAACAACAATGATTTCTTTAATCTTTTTCATGTTTTCCTCCATACAGAAAAGCGCAAGACTTACTATGTAACAGACCTTGCCACGACTTTTCCATCGGGATGGCTTCTCACGCCATCACTCGATTCACTTTTAGTTTACACTGAAATTTTATAACTTATTGAATCGTCTCTTTTATTAAAGCAGGTTTATACTGTTGGTTTCAACAAATGGTAAAATAAAACGTCAAAAAAGCAGGAGACAATTTATCTCCTGCGAGAGAAAACTTATTAATCCAGTACTCGGATTTTCACTTTCTTTACACCCCAACGATAAGCGTCGTTTTTCGATGAAAAGAATACATCTATTCTGTTTCCCTTAATCGCTCCGCCCTTATCGGCAGCAGTAGCATAGCCATAACCCTCGACATAGACCTTCGAGCCCATGGGAATCACGCTTGGATCGACTGCTATGATTTTGGCATTAGGATTACTTTTCAGATCCACTCCTGTTGAAGTAACACCTGAACAGCCGTGGCAACTTGCTGTATAGGCCGTTGATGAGACGTAAATTTCTTTTCCGCTGGTAGAATTCACATTCGTTGCTCTCGGTGATTCTTGGGTTTCAAGCTTCTTAGTTCCGACCGCTACGACCTTATCCTGCTTTTTATTCACAACTTTTTCAGAAAGCAATTTCCTTTTGACTTCTTTTCCATTTTCTTTGATCACTTCGTATTCCTTGGAAGTAATACCCTTTTTTCCTTCTTTTTCGATCTTTTCTTTCCCTTTTAATAAAGAATCATCATTTTTAGTAATGACAGCATAATCGACAGGTTCTTCCACTACATCGGTGACTTTTTCAATTCGAATAACGTTTACCGTATTCTTTGCTTCAACTTTTTCCACTAATCCTGGTTCAACTCGATCTAAATCATTGAGTTTGACACCTTGTTGCTTTAAAAAGTCAGCGACCGTAGTCGAAGTTGACCAAACCTGCTTTTCTTTTCCACCTACCACCAAGTTCAGTGAAAAGGCTCTATCGATGCTAACTTCCATATCTGCTTTAAGCTTCGTGTCTTTTGAAGGAGTAACTTTATCCTTCTCATCTACTCCGAGCTCCTGCTCCTTGATAAATTCCTCTACGGTATCGGCGGTTGACCAGACTTCCTCTTGCTCACCATCTTGTACCATGACAATTTTTCGAGCCTGCTTGTACACTACCTCTAGATCATCAGCTACTTCACTGTCAACAGAAGGATGTACATAATCTGCGGCTTGAACCGTAATCTCTAAATCTTTTAACATATCATTTACAGTAGCCGCGTGTGTCCGCACTACCTCTTTTTTCCCGTCAAGCATGATTGTGACTGTATGCATTGTTCCTTTATGGATCAGTATTCCCAGCGCCGTAGTGACGAGAATTGCCGTGCATATCGCAACCGCTATTCGCTTCTTACCTACAAGTCTGGAAATAAGGTTTTTCATAGTTTTTGATAGAATGAAAAACTCCTCCTTCCTCCCGGTGATTATATAGACATACTTATCGAGCTGTCAACCCATCCACTTCTCATTTAGGAAATTATTACCTATTATGCATATTCCTCATAGAAAAGGAAAGGGTGACTTCTCGACATAAAACACCTATGTAGGGAGAGAGATTTGTAGAAACTTCAAAAAATGCTTTCTAAATAGCAAATCCCGGGAGAACGTGACCCAAAATGATGTCAATTAATGCCGAATAATTTCTTGGCATTACTCGTTGTCGCCTGGGATACTTCTTCCACGGAAAGTTGCTTGATGTCTGCAATTTGCTCGGCGACGAGTTTCACATAGGATGGTTCATTACGCTTTCCTCTAAAGGGATGGGGTGCTAGGTAAGGACAATCCGTCTCAATTAATAGACGATCCAATGGCACAGCTGCTGCTACTTCTTTTGGTTTCTTCGCATTCTTGAAGGTAACGGGTCCCCCCAATGAAATATAAAAGTTCATATCGATACATTCCAAAGCTGTTTCGGCACTACCACTAAAGCAATGCATGATGCCTCCCACTTCTGAAGCACCTTCTTCCTTTAATATGCTCACGATATCTGCGGTTGCTTCACGATTATGAATGATGATAGGCAACTTTACCTTTTTTGCTAGGCGTATTTGTTTTCTGAAAACTTCCTTTTGAATTTCCTTCGGCGATTTGTCCCAATGATAGTCAAGGCCCATTTCCCCTATAGCAACTATCTTAGGATGTGCGGAGAGTTCTTCAATCCACTGGAGATCTTCTTCCGTCATATCTATTGCATCAACAGGATGCCAACCGATTGCCGCAAACATAAAATCATATATTTCCACTAGTTCCATTGCTCTAGTGATGGTAGGGCGGTCAAAGCCGACGACAACCATGTTTTTTACGCCCGCTTCCTGCGCTCTTTCTATGACTTCTTCAAGATCTTCATTGAATTGCTCTGCATTTACATGTACATGTGTATCGAAAAGCATGTTTATTCTTCCTTTCTAGCACTATTTTATTTCGTAATGAGAGTTTTATGTTTCTCAATTAGGTAACAAAAAGATTACATAGTCCCTCCCTGAAGGCAGGGACTAAAGAATGGTCTCAGTAGATGCCTGCTGCACTGGGGCATATAAATAAAAAACATAAAAGTGTTTCATATGAAACACTTTTATGTTTTTTTGAGTTATTTCACTTTCGATCCATTAGGAATGGAAGCATCTATTGTAGCAACAGATAGGACGCCATCTTGGCTGCCAGCCAAAATCATTCCTTGAGAAAGCTCCCCACGTAATTTCACTGGTTTAAGATTGGTCACGCATATCACTTTTTTCCCTACTAATTCTTCTGGTTTGTAGTGCTGAGCAATCCCGGATACGACCTGCCGCTTCTCGTACCCAAGATCCAACTGTAGCTTAAGCAGTTTGTCGGCTTTTTTTACGGGCTCGACTTCCATTACCTGCGCTACACGCAACTCAACCTTTGTGAAATCATCGATTGTGATTTCATCAACTTCCGGAATTTCGACTTCTTCCTTTTCTTCCTCTTTGGACGTGCCACCCTGCATTTGTTCTTTAATATATTGAACTTCCTCTTCCATATCTAAACGCGGGAAGATAGGGTCCCCTTTTAACACTCTTGTATCGGAAGGAATTAATCCAAACTCGCTGAGACTATCCCATGTCTTCAAGTTCTCATCCTGAATGCCTAGCTGAGTAAAGACTTTTTCCGGTGCCTGCGTTAAAAATGGTTTCAATAGGACGGCTGTCCGGCGTAAAGATTCAGCCAAATGGACCATAACACTTGCAAGTTCCCCTTTTTTGGCTTCATCTTTAGCCAACGTCCACGGTTGGGTTTCATCGATGAACTTATTGGTCCTGCTCACAAGCTGCCAAATGGACGTAAGGGCAACGGAGAATTCCATTTTTTCCATGGCTTCTTCATATTTATGTACCGTATCTTGATTCATTTCAAGCAAGTTTGTTTCAAATTCGCCATTCGACCCTTGATAGTTTGGAATCACACCGTCGAAATACTTATTGACCATGGCTACGGTTCTGTTCAATAAATTACCTAGATCATTCGCTAAGTCAAAGTTAACCCGTTCTACAAATCCCTCTGGAGTAAATACCCCGTCAGAACCGAATGGGACTTCACGAAGAAGGTAATAACGTAAGGAATCCAAACCGTATCGATCAATCAATGTAACCGGATCGACCACGTTCCCTTTTGACTTCGACATTTTGCCGTCTTTCATAAGCAACCAGCCGTGGGCAAATACCTTTTTCGGAAGCGGCATATCGAGAGCCATTAACATGATCGGCCAGTATATGGTATGGAAACGAACGATTTCCTTCCCTACTAGGTGAACGTCCGCCGGCCAGTAATTCCTGTATTTAGAATCATCATCCGTCCCATACCCTAAAGCTGTAATATAGTTAGTCAACGCATCAATCCAGACATAAATGACATGCTTCGGATCTCCCGGTACTTTAATTCCCCAGTCAAAAGTTGTACGAGAAACGGCCAAATCTTCTAATCCCGGTTTGATAAAGTTATTGATCATTTCATTTTTTCTTGATTCAGGCTGGATGAACTCAGGGTTTTCCTCATAGAACTTCAATAAACGGTCAGCATACTTACTCATCTTGAAGAAATATGACTCTTCCTTAACCTTCTCGACTGGTCGGCCACAATCTGGACATTTCCCATTACCTTCTTCGACTTGGCGTTCCGTAAAGAAAGATTCACATGGTGTACAATATAATCCTTCATATTGATCCAAGTATATGTCGCCCTGATCCAGCAGCTTCTTGAATATTTTTGCCACAACCTCTTTATGGCGGTCTTCTGTCGTCCTTATGAAGTCATCATAAGATATATCAAGCTTATTCCAAAGCTCTTTTATTCCAGACACGATATTGTCCACATACTGTTTAGGTGTGATGCCCTGTTCAGCTGCTTTGCGCTGGATTTTCTGACCATGTTCATCCGTTCCCGTTAAGTACATAACGTCAAAGCCACGCATCCTTTTGTAACGAGCCATGGCATCTCCTGCCACCGTCGTATACGCATGCCCTATATGTAAATTACCACTTGGATAATATATGGGTGTTGTAATATAAAATGTATTTGATTTTTCCTGCATTTTATTGCCTCCTCATCATTTGCAAAACTGGCTAAGGACTTGCCCCTGCCAATTAGAGCACAGTAAAACTATTATCTCTATTTTAACCCTATCTGTCATTCTATGCGACAAGAATCAACAATCATTTCATCCTGAAATTCGAATGAAAGGCAAAGAATTTCTAATCAGTGCTTAATGCTTGCAAGGTTGTCTTCACCCTATTTTCAGCATTTCCTCTTACCTCAACAAAATATACCTTACTATTCATATTTTGCGCAACATCTCCCATTCTATTTGGACGTTTTACAGGAATATTATCCTATATTCCGAATTTTTGATTTGAAACTAAAATAACATTACTCTTATAATAGGGAAGAGATAGAGCTCCATTATCATAGTTTGTCGAATCTTGGTGAAGTAAATGGTTCCGCAGACAAGCTAGGACTAAGGCTTTTTTGCTTTATTACTTTTCGTATCCTTTATAAAAAGCGATAATGAGCTCTTACAGAAAAATGAAAATAAATCATTGACGAATATGGGAATGGCTGGTATTATAAATTTATAAAAAAAATTGTCGAATAATGACGAAAAAAATAGAAAAAGGTACTAAATTGTATTTTGAGAGGGGAATTTTCAATGAAATCTACAGGAATCGTTCGTAAAGTTGATGAGTTAGGCCGGGTAGTTATTCCAATCGAGCTTCGCCGTACATTAGGCATCGCTGAGAAAGATGCTTTAGAAATCTATGTGGATGATGAGCGCATTATCTTAAAAAAATATAAACCTAACATGACTTGTCAAGTAACTGGTGAAGTTTCTGATAACAATCTTACACTTGCTAATGGTAAGTTAATTCTTAGCCGTGAAGGTGCAGAAATGTTAATTAAAGAAATTCAACAAAACTTTGCAACTTCTAACTAATATAGATAAAAAACTTCCGAATATCGGAAGTTTTTTTTTGTCCATTTAGTTGGCATCTATATGAAATGCCTGGTATACGTCGCGTTTTTGCATATTTCGATCTTTTGCAACTTGCTTTATGGCATCCTTTGAAGGCATTTTCTTCGTTTCGATATAATAGTTGACATGCCCAACAATGTCGAAAGCTGACCACCATGCTTCTTCTGGGTCTTCTTCCTGTTCTTGAGCACCCTCTATTATCAAACAGAACTCACCGCGCACCTCATTTTCAGCCGCCCAATTCATTGCCTCACTTAATGTACCGCGAATAAACTCTTCAAACTTCTTGGTTAATTCACGACATAGGACTATTTGTCGGTCTCCTAGGATTTCATGCATATGTTTCAAGGTTTCCTTTAAGCGGTGAGGCGATTCATATACAATCCAAGTAGCTTCCATTTTTTTTAACTTTTCCAACTCTTGTTTCTTTTCTTTTGCTCCCCGCTTTAGGAAACCATAGAAATAAAAGGGTTGAGGGGAAAGCCCTGAGGCAATCAACGCCGTTAATGCCGCATTGGCTCCTGGCAAGGGGATAACCTTAAACTGTTCAGCAATTGCTTCCCTCACAAGTTCATAGCCTGGATCGGAAATCGTTGGTAAACCGGCATCACTGACGAGAGCGATCACTTGGCCTGAACGAAGTCGCTCAAGCATTTGCCGTCCGCTGTTTTCCTTATTATGCTCATGATAACTGACGATAGGTGTAGAAATCTCAAAGTAATTACATAGTTTTTTTGTATTTCGCGTATCCTCGGCAGCTATGACATCTGCTTCCTTTAAAATCCTAAGAGCGCGGAAACTCATATCTTCAAGATTGCCTATAGGAGTAGGGACTAGATATAAAGCCGGTTCCAACCCCTCTTTTTCAAAACTCTTTTGCTGCCACATAGATTATGTCTCCTCCTTTGCCATCCACTTTTCTTTTTGTTTTCTGGTTAGTTGCTTGAACTGGTATTCTGCCTTCATGGCCAAAGTCTGGTTTTCAAACGTTTCATGATAAATCAGTTCCACAGGGGTCCGTCCACGCGTATATTTAGCGCCTTTCCCCTGATTATGCATATTGATCCTTCGTTCTAAATTATTGGTGTATCCCGCGTAATAACTATCATCGCTGCATTTTAAGACGTAGAAATAGTGCCTATTCGTCTCCATATAAAATCTTTCTGATTTCAGGATTATATTCATTCTGTTCATTGTACACAACGAGTGGAGGTAGGATTTTCAAATCCGGGTTTCCGTCTTTAATTCCTTCAATGAGAATCGTATTGGCCTCTTTTGTACTTTTTGGATAAACGAATTGCAACCTCTTCGGTTCAATCCGATACTCCCTCATCAGTCGTAGGATATCCATCAAACGACCAGGTCTATGGACGAATGCCGCTTTTCCACCCTGACGAAGTAACTGACTTGAAACACGCATGACGTCTTCCAATGTGCACATGATTTCATGACGGGCAATCGCAAAGTGTTCATTTTTATTGATTTCCTCAATGGACGGAGTCGGGAAGTACGGTGGGTTACACGTTACCACATCATATTTACTGTATCCTATTTGCTTTGGGATTTCTTTTATATCAGCATGGACCATTTCAATCTGCGAGGAAACCCCGTTATACTCCATGGTTCTTTGAGCCATGTCATATAGGCGATCCTGGATTTCGATGCCCGTAATGGACCCTTTAGTCCTTGTGCTTAGCAACAAGGGTATGACGCCATTGCCTGAACAAAGATCCACTAGCCTTCCCTTTTGGATCGGTACGCTTACAAACCTGGATAATAAAACGGCATCTAATGAAAAAGAAAACACCGATGGACTCTGGATGATCCGTAAATCCTCCGCCAACAGGTAATCCAGCCGTTCATCCCCTTTTAGTTCTACCATTGCTATTAACCCTCCTATATATGTAGAAAAAGCAGGATTAAGCCCTTACTTTAACCCTCACTCGTAACAAAAAGGGCCTGACTCATAGTATGCGTCAGACCCCGAATCACTATATATTGTAAACGGTCTATCTATCACGTAAAAGAGATGGAACATTCTTTTATATTATTCCATTTTCACTTCTTGTTTAAAAAAGATAAACAGAACAGGCAATCTCCTTCTTTACGTAAACTGCCAAAATGCAGATTACAAATATGGAAGCCTTCTTGATAGATACGGGCTAGATTATCATAGCCTTCCCCTATATCCATAACCTTATTCGTACTCTCAGTACGGTTCTTCGTCTTTTGTTTCTCTTTTATAGAAACAGGTTCACTCTCGGCATCCGCAAGGCCCAATCGATGACGCAAGTGCTCATTTTCTAACTTGAGCGATTGATTTCCTTCGAGGATTTCCGCAAGATTCTCCTTCAATTCTCCAAGCTGTTTATATAATTGGCCTATCTGGGCTTCCATATTGGTAACCGACTCAAAAATATCTTTCTTATCCACGCTCTCCCACCACCTTAATAATCTGTGGCTTGAATAGAAACGGCTCCCTCTTTTAGAATCTCATCTAAAGTATACTCTAATACTCTTTCCTGCTCGATTAGTTCAATCTGAAGTACGCGTTCTAGAATATTAAGCCCCACTACCTTGCCTTTGCCACCAGGCGTATCAATCATCTCACCTAAATCAGGAAGCATTTCCTTCGCACTCTCATACTCGTCATTTTCATATTTCAGACAGCACATCAATCGACCACATAATCCTGAGATTTTTGTAGGATTTAGTGATAAATTCTGATCTTTCGCCATTTTAATGGAAACAGGTTCAAAGTCTCCCAGAAATGTCGAGCAACAAAGCATTCTGCCACATGGTCCAATGCCACCAAGCATTTTAGCCTCATCCCTGACTCCAATCTGTCGAAGTTCAATCCTGGTTCTGAATATGGCTGCTAAATCTTTGACTAAATCACGGAAATCCACGCGACCATCCGCAGTAAAGTAAAACACTACCTTATTTCTATCAAAGGTATAGGACACGTCAACGAGCTTCATATCCAGCTTATGCTCATCGACCTTTTGACAACATATATAATAAGCTTCTTCTGCAGCAGACTTGTTTTCCTCAACAATTAGCTTATCTTTCGCATCTGCAACCCGAAGTACTTTTTTCAATGGCAGGACAACATCATTTTCATCTACTTGTTTACGGGCTGTAACAACCTTACCGAATTCAACACCGCGGACAGTCTCCACTATAACAAAATCGTCCTTGGGAATGGCGAATTCGCCCGGATCAAAGTAGTATATTTTGCCCGCTTTTTTAAAACGGACACCTACAACATCATACAAATCATGATCCCTCCTGCAAATTCAGCACAAGCTGTTCCATCAACAGCTGTGGATTTGTGTTGGACATCAACTTCCTTTTCGCTTCCAAAATAAACTCCATATGTTCAGCGAGTCGTCTCGGAGAAAGATGAAGAGCGTGAGTTTCAAATTCCTTCAGTTTATTTTGAAATACAATCAGGTCCTTCTTGTCCAATTGAATATATAATAAATCCTTATAAATAAGAAGTAACAAATCAAGGCCTCTGTCTACCTGTTCTCTATCTTTAAAGTGCGAAAACCAATCCGTCTGAAGGAACAATAAGGCCTTCAGGGAATTCTGTTTTAACACTTCATACAATTTTACCACTATTTTTTGGCCTTGTACAAACCATTCATCATGACTCATGTCAATTCCGTCTACCACATTCTGTGTTAAATGAGCGACGACAGCGGCCATCTGTGGGTCCACGTCCTGTTCCATCAGCTTTCGTTTGACATTCTCCGGTGATAACGGTTTAAACGAGATCAATTGGCACCTCGACAAAATGGTCGGTAGAATGCGCTGAACTTGTTCGGTCATCAGTATGGCTACCGTATCTCCTACAGGTTCTTCTAAAAACTTCAAGAGACTGTTCGCTGCCCCGACTGACATCTTATCCGCATCGGTAATCATGTACACTTTCCGATTGGCTTCCACACTTTTCTTTGAGAATTCCTCTTGAAGACTCTTAATTTGTTCCTTTTTAATGGACAGTCCATCTTTTTCAATCAAATGGATATCCGGATGGTTTCCACTAGAAATTCGTTTGCAGTTCTTACACTGTCCGCATGGCTCAAAGCCTTCGACCGGGTTCTCGCATAGTAAGCTTTTTGCAAAAGTTTTGCTTACCTCTTTCTTACCTGTACCTGTATCCCCTTCAAATATATACGCATGAGCCACTCTGTTCTTCGTGATGCTATTTTGCAACATCGTCATAACCTGCGGCTGAATTTGTCTCATTTCCTGCCATGTTTTATCCAACATCATCACTCACTTACGTATATAAATTAATCAGCAGTCCTTTAATTTCGCCTATCATTTCTAATATCTCAAGCGAACTCTTCTCTTTATTTAAAATTTCCTCGCTTAACTCGATCAGTTTCGCATCAATCGTTTCCACGGTCTTCAATGGTCGACTCTGTCCGTATTGATTCCAGCTCGTGGACTGCTTCAGTTCAAGACCATACTCAACAGCTTCGCGCACAAACCGCTTCACTAATGCCTTATATTTGGCTAGTTCCCTAAAGGTCCGGGATCGGACCAGGCGCTGACCTGCCCCTTCAATGTCCCCGATTAAACGATTCAAAGTTTGAACCTGCATCTTCTGGTCCTGTGTTTGAACCAGTTGTTGAAACCTTCCATTACCTGATTGCATTTGTTTATTATCCTGCCGGGCTTTATCCAAATTAATAGGTATGTCATGGTTGATTTTCATAAAGAACCTCCATATATCTAGCCGTTAAAATTGCAGAAAATTTTCAACCGGCAGGACAAATATGGTTGCACCGCCTACTTGAATTTCCACCGGATATGGTACATACGATTCGGCATTGCCACCCATTGGTGAGACCGGGGAGACTAATTGAGAACGCGACTGACAACTCCGCTTGATTATCTCAATCGCCTGATCGACACGTGTATCCTCCGTGCCAATCATAAAGGTTGTATTCCCTGATTTTAAAAACCCACCCGTACTGGCGAGCTTGGTTGTCCTGAAATTATGATCCACTAATTCATTAAGCAGCCGATGGCTATCCTTATCTTGAACGACAGCAATGATCATTTTCATTCTCATCATCCTCCGCTTACTATGAATTTTCACTACCTTACTCCCATTATAACAATTTGTGCTTACATGGAATAGGGTGCAGTTGAATAATATGGAAATCCTAGCGTACCGTTATCTCTTCTTCAAAGCTATCATTAATTGATTCTTCGCTTCTTGGAAAACTTCCTCGATTGATTGATCGGCATCAATGATAACGTAACGATCCTTCCATCTGCTAATGGTTAGCTGATAACCCTCATATACCTTTTCATGAAACTCCAGAGCCTCCAAATCCAGTCGATTCACTTCACGGTCCCCGTTTGACTGTATCCGTCTTAAACCCTCTTCAGGTTTTATATCGAAAAAGAACGTCGCATCAGGCATCATGTCACCAATTGCAAATTTATTAATATTGTATACATCTTCTATATCTAAGCCCCTTGCATAGCCTTGATAGGCCAAAGAGCTATCAATGAATCGGTCACAGAGGACGATGGTCCCCTTTTCTAGTGCAGGGATGACTTTTTCCACCAAATGCTGCCGCCTTGCAGCAGCATATAGTAAAGCCTCCGTTCTTGAATCCATTGCTGTATTGTCTTTATTCAAGATAACTTCTCTTATTTGTTCGGATATCGGGATGCCACCTGGTTCCCGTGTTAGCAAAACTTGATAACCTTCTTGTTGGAGGGCGTACCCGAGCATGTGAATGATTGTTGTTTTCCCTGCTCCCTCAGGCCCTTCCATTGTTATAAAAATCCCACGATTCATTGGTGTACCTCCAAGGTTCTTTGTTTGTAGTATATCATTTTATCCAACCTGGCTGCCCTCATAAACAATCAGCTTCCCGCTTGAAAGGAAAGAACCTCCATGGAATCTTGAATCCAATGCTAACAGTCTCCCTAAATTATCGATATGCTCTGATGTAATCATTTCCCCGGTCATAATCAAGGGGATGCCAGGAGGATAAGGAATGACCATTTCCGCAGATACCGCACCGATTGCTTTTCCAAACTCAACTTGGACCGTACTTTTTTGTTTCATGACAGAGTATGGATAGGCAAGGCTCGTCATGGCGTTTTTACCGAGTGCACTTTGTGGAACAACTTCTTCATTTTGTTCTCCTGATCTATCTTTCATCGCACTTGATGCTCGTTCGATTTTTTTGATGATTTCCTTAAAAGGAAAATCCTGTTCTTCCTTTACTAAAGGAAGAGTCATCAAAAGATTGTAGGGATCCGCAAGTTCCGGATATAGGTTTTCCCCTTCAAATAACTTCTGTAACTGAAATCCACTTAAGCCTGTCGTGGACTGGATGACGACTTTCAAGGGGTCGGCAGACGTTCCCAATGGTGCCTCCAGTACTCGTATCGTGCCGAGCTTGCCCAACTCCCCTCTGAAGTCTGAAATCCTTTTGATGAGCTGGTTTTGGTCTTCTATTGTAAATGATGCTAGATATCCGCGCGCTAAGTCAAGAGACCCCATGATGGGATAAGAAGGACTGCTCGATTGTAGCATTTGTAAATAGAAAGTCATCTTGTCCAAATCCAACAAATCAGAATGAATATGAAGGTAGGACCCCATCGTCATGGCTGGCAATGTTTTATGGGCTGAGTGTACAACTGCATCGGCTCCCGCCAGTATCGCGGAGTCGGGAAAAAGGCTTCCCAATTGAAAGTGAGCACCATGTGCCTCATCTACCAACACGGGAATACCTCTTTCATGTGCCATTTTTACAAGGCCAGACAATCCTTTTTCAGCAAGTCCATAGTAATTCGGGTTGGTCAATATGACAGCCTTGGCATCCGAATGTACATCCAAGGCCTCACCCAATAGATCTGAACTGATGCCACCCGCTACTTCCCATTCCCGATAAAATATAGGTTGTAAAAAAACAGGCCGTACATTTGCCAACATCAGGCCATGCAAGATGGATTTATGACAATTCCTTTGAACCAGTACCTTGTCTCCCTCCCCACAGGCCGCAAGGATCATGGCTAGGTTACCTACAGTTGTTCCATTGACCAAAAAATAACTCTTCTGGACTCCATATAAGTCAGCAAGTAGTCTCTCAGCTTCCAATATGACACCTTCTGGAGCATGTAAATCATCCAGGCCACTTATTTCTGTAGCGTCTATTCCAAGTAGGGGCTTATAGAGTGCACGACCTTTTTCATTGAACACTTGACCATTTTTATGGCCCGGGACATGTAATGAAATGGGTCCCTTTTTATATAAATTGCTCATCGCATCGAACAATGGCGTATGTAATTGATTCATTTCCCTCTTCCTTCAACATCATAATGTTCTTCATTTTATCAAATTTGTCCAAGATTATCTTATCTAAAAGGTAAAAGTTCAATCAAGCGGTTCATTTCCCTCCTCATGGAAAAAGAGTTAGAGAATAAAGAAATCGCCATTTCTTTATTCTCTAACTCTACAACTATCTACAACTACTTACATTATGAACAAATTTCCGGATTCGTAATTTTCCTTAACTGTTTCAAATAGTACTTATACCTGGGGTCATTCGTATCCGTCCCAATCATATCCCTTTCGCATTCTTCACAGATGAAAGTCGTATATAGGTGTATCCCCATGCCTTTTACTTGTTCACATACCACGCACGATTCCCCTGCTGTTGTTTTGGTTGTTGTTTTCCCCAACATCTCCACCTCCATAGCTGCATTCTCCCCAAAAACCATTGTCCGCATACATAGAATTAAAATAGTTTAAGAGAACTCGGGGCTGCTTTTAATAATGTATGATAATGGCTTACATTAGGTGTATGTCTATATAAAAATTCCCCGTCTCCGAGATTGTTTTCATAAAAAACAATTTCTCATTTGAAGTTCAATGATCAGATTCCATAATGCAACTCGTTCTTTCTGCACACAAAAAAAGGCCAAGCCTAATGGCTGACCTTTGAAATGGCTTGGCGGCGTCCTACTCTCACAGGGGGAAACCCCCAACTACCATCGGCGCTGAAGAGCTTAACTGCCGTGTTCGGAATGGGAACGGG
>NZ_JBIWDJ010000011.1:0-55182 GCF_044761955.1 Peribacillus sp. NPDC097225 | reverse complement strand
GAACCTAAAAAAGATGACCCCTGTTCAATACAGAGATCATCTTTTAAAAATTGCTTAGGCTTTTTTAAAATGTCCTTTACACAGGGTACACTTTAATGCGGGGCAGCTCTTTTGATTGTTAGTTTGCGACGATGTTAACTAATTTGCCAGGTACGGCAATGACTTTGCGGATGGTTTTACCATCAATCTGTTCTTTGATGGCGTCTTCGCCCATCGCGATTTCTTCGAGTTTTTCTTTCGTCGTATCAGTCGGCACCATAAGTTTGGCTTTGACTTTTCCGTTGATTTGAATGACGATCTCCACTTCGTTATCGACGAGCTTCGCTTCGTCGAACGCAGGCCATGTTCCGTAAGCGATACTTTCAGAATGACCCAGCTTAGACCAAAGTTCTTCTGAGATATGTGGTGCAGCCGGTGCTAACAACTTCACGAAGCCTTCGATATATTCTTTCGGAAGTGCTTCCGCTTTGTAGGCATCGTTGATGAATACCATCAGCTGTGAAATTGCCGTATTGAATTTCAATTCTTCATAGTTCTCGGTCACTTTTTTGACAGTTTGGTGATACACTTTTTCAAGCTTGCCACTGTCATCCGTTTCGACCAATTTATCGGTCATCGTACCGTCCTCATTGACAAGTAAGCGCCAGACGCGATCCAGGAATCGGCGTGAACCGTCCAATCCGTTTGTCGACCAGGCAATGGATGCATCCAATGGCCCCATGAACATTTCGTACATGCGAAGCGTATCCGCACCATGGCTTTCCACGATGTCATCAGGGTTCACGACATTCCCTTTTGATTTACTCATTTTTTCATTATTCTCGCCAAGGATCATCCCTTGGTTGAATAAGTTTTGGAACGGTTCTTTCGTTGGTACGACACCGATGTCATACAAGAATTTATGCCAGAAGCGCGCGTACAATAAGTGAAGCACGGCATGCTCGGCACCACCGATATAAATGTCGACCGGCATCCACTCTTTCAATTTTTCCGAATCGGCAAGAGCTTCCGTATTGTCCGGATCGATATAACGAAGGAAGTACCAGCTACTACCTGCCCATTGTGGCATGGTATTCGTCTCACGACGGCCTTTACGTCCGTTTTCGTCAACTACATTCACCCAATCCGTGATGTTCGCAAGTGGTGATTCCCCCGTTCCTGAAGGCTTGATGTCCGTTGCCTTAGGTAGAAGTAATGGAAGCTCTTCTTCCTTAAGTGCTGACATGGTGCCATCTTCCCAATGGATGATTGGAATTGGCTCACCCCAGTAACGTTGGCGGCTGAACAACCAGTCGCGAAGGCGGTACGTGATTTTTTTCGTACCGATTGCTTTTTCTTCCAACCATTTAATCATGGCCGTGATGCCTTCTTCTTTATTCATTCCATCCAGGAATCCGGAGTTCACATGAAGTCCGTCGCCCGTATAGGCTTCTTTCGTCACATCTCCACCAGCTACGACTTCTTTGATTGGCAAGTCGAATTTAACTGCGAATTCATAATCACGTTCATCATGAGCAGGAACCGCCATGATTGCACCCGTTCCATAGCTGATCAATACGTAATCGGCAATCCAAATCGGCATCTTTTCGCCATTGACCGGATTGATTGCATAAGCACCCGTGAACACGCCTGATTTATCTTTTGCAAGGTCCGTTCTTTCCAGGTCACTTTTATGTTTCACTTCGTCTAAATAGGCGTCAACGGCAGCACGTTGTTCGGATGTCGTGATCTTATCCACGAAAGGATGCTCTGGAGCAAGAACCGCATAGCTTGCACCGAATAATGTATCCGGACGTGTCGTGAACACCGTGAATGATTCATCGAATCCATCGATCGTGAACGTGACTTCAGCCCCTTCAGAACGGCCGATCCAGTTACGTTGCATATCCTTGATGTTTTCTGGCCAATCCACATCATCCAAATCGTCGATCAGACGGTCGGCATAAGCCGTGATGCGCAACATCCACTGCTTCATTGGACGGCGTTCGACCGGATGTCCGCCACGTTCACTTTTCCCATCGATGACTTCTTCATTCGCTAAAACCGTACCAAGTGCCGGGCACCAGTTCACAGCGACTTCATCGATATAGGCAAGGCCTTTTTCGTATAATTTCAAGAAAATCCATTGTGTCCATTTATAATATTCCGGATCCGTCGTATTGATTTCACGATCCCAGTCATAAGAGAAACCAAGCGCCTTGATTTGGCGACGGAACGTGTTGATATTGTGTTCCGTGAATTCAGCCGGGTCATTCCCCGTATCGATTGCGTACTGCTCTGCCGGAAGACCGAATGCATCCCAGCCAATTGGATGGAGCACATTGTATCCTTGCGCCCGTTTCATCCGTGCCAGAATATCACTCGCCGTGTATCCTTCCGGATGTCCAACGTGAAGACCCGCTCCAGATGGATAAGGGAACATATCCAGCGCGTAGAATTTACGTTTGCCGCTATCTTCTCCCGTTTTAAACGTTTTGTTCGCTTCCCAATATTGCTGCCATTTCGTTTCTATGCTTCTATGTTCAAAACTCATTAGACTTCCTCCTATTTTCCGTATAAAAAAACAATAAAAAACCCCTCATCCCAAATTGGGACGAGAGGATTATGTATATCTTCCCGCGGTACCACCCACATTGGCGACAACAAACAATCGCCCAGCTTAAAAGTTCCGTAACGTGGATTGGACGCCAGGCATTACTATCGCTTCACACCTGTGACTCCAAGACGAGTTCACAATCAATCCAGGTTGACTTGCACCATCCGTCAACTCTCTAAACTGGTTCTAATTGCTACTACTTCTCTTCATAGTCTTTATAAGAATATTTGATTTTATTTCATTCTAGTCAATTTTACCGATAATTGCAATAGCCGGTCACCAACATTATCTCCAGGTTTTTCATTATATATGCATCACCATTCAAAATCGTGCACATTGGAAAAGGGAGCTATGCTTCCATAGCCCCCACATACACCTTTAATGACGCAATAAAATCATATCATTCTTTATATCATTCAATTGCTGTTGCATCCTTTGAAGCATATCCCGTTGCTGGGCATCCGCACTTCCATACATTTTGTCCAAGTTCGTCAAAGCCTCTTCGATATAAAGCTGTGACTTCTGGAATTCCTCATCACTGTAATGGCCCAGCCTTGATGCTTCGTTATATTCATAATCTGCAAATCGGAGAGCCCCTTCGCATTGCTCCAATAACTGACCAACGGATTGTCTTGTTGCCATTTCAAACCCTCTCCTTCACGTTCATTTGGATGACATTACATCATCACAATTAGTTTGAACTAAGAACGGGAGGATTATCATTTTTTTTCACTTATCCCAGAACTTTACCCCTTGATGGGAAATGAATTGCTCCAGCCACTCCGCGAAACCCATATGAAGCGGCTTGCTTTCATCGAAATCATCGATATGACCTTTTACCATGATATAATCCTGCTTGCCTTTGGCCACGTCATTTCCATGGATCACAATATTATCTTGATAAATGCAGGCCACCTTATAACAGCCTTCATAATCTTCTTCATACGTGTAATTTATGATATCCTCAAGGCTGTATAGATCATTTTCGCCCCCGGATTCAACATGATCGAACAGGCGACACCCATTCGTTATCTTCAAAAATGCTTTATATTCATCTGGCAGCAGCAAACCGGTCTTTTCCTCAAAAGCGAGGATTTGTTCGTCCGAGGCAGGAGAATTGAAGGTACACGTTGCATTGAACACAGTCCCATCATCATTGACTTCTAGCACCTGGTTATTTTCTGCTAATTTCTTTTTCATTTGATTTATGACTTCTTCTACTTGAACGGTCATATTCATCAGCTCCCGACTCAATTTAGATAAACGAACACACCTGTTTAACTATCTAAAATTAACCTTCAAGATACATTATACGCTTCTTTTTTAAGAAAAAGACCTATTCTCCGGAATGTTGTATAATATAGGTTGCGCTTTATTACACGTAGGAGGTTGCTGATATGGATCAAGCAAACCCGTTTATATATGCAACGGATAACAAACGATATCATACTTGGAATTACCATTTACGCCATCACTTTGGCCATAAAGTTTTCAAAGTTGCGCTTGACGGCGGTTTCGACTGTCCGAACCGTGATGGCACAGTCGCACATGGCGGCTGCACCTTCTGCAGTGCCGCAGGATCGGGGGATTTTGCAGGCGATCGCGTCGAACCGCTTGATGTCCAATTTAAGAAAGTCAGTGAAAAAATGCACCACAAATGGAAAGACGGCAAGTATATGGCCTATTTCCAAGCGTTCACGAACACGCACGCCCCCGTGGCAGAGCTTCGTGAAAAGTACGAAAGCGTCCTCACTCAGGATGGAGTGGTCGGGCTTTCCATCGCGACACGCCCGGACTGCCTGCCTGATGATGTAGTCGACTATCTAGCCGAACTGAATCAACGTACCTATCTTTGGGTCGAGCTTGGCCTGCAGACGGTCCATGATGAAACGGGGAACTTGATCAACCGGGCCCACGACTATGCTTGCTACAAGGAAGGCGTCGATAAACTGCGTAAACACGGGATCCGAGTCTGTACCCACATCATCAATGGCTTGCCTAACGAAGATTATGCAATGATGATGGAGACCGCACGTGAAGTCGCTAAACTGGATGTCCAGGGAATCAAGATCCACCTGCTTCACCTTTTGAAAGGAACGCCGATGGTCAAGCAATATGAAAAAGGGATGCTTGAATTTCTTGAACGGGACGATTATGTAAATCTCGTATGCGATCAGTTGGAAGTCATTCCCCCAGAAATGATCGTCCACCGCATTACCGGCGATGGCCCCATAGACTTGATGATCGGGCCGATGTGGAGCGTCAATAAATGGGATGTCCTGAACGCCATCGATGCCGAACTGAAACGCCGCAATAGCTGGCAGGGAAAACATTATCAATCAGAGGAGGTCCCATCACCATGAAGCTGAATCGCGTTTTGGATTTTGCGAAGCTACTTCTTGAGAGAGCCGTTCAACAAGGGGACATCACCGTTGATGGAACGATGGGCAACGGCCATGATACCGTCTTTCTCGCCCAATTGGTCGGCGAAACCGGTCATGTCTATAGTTTTGACATTCAAGAGCAAGCCATTCACACTACCGCGAATAAATTGGAAACGGAACATTTACAAAAGCGTTGCACCCTCGTCCACGATGGACATGAACAGCTTGATACGTATATCACCGGGGAACATGCGGGAAAGATCACCGGGGCCATCTACAACCTTGGCTATCTACCTGGAGGCGATAAATCGATCATCACGCAAGCCGATACGACAATCGCTTCTCTTGAAAAACTGTTCGACATGATGGCGCCAGAGGGCATCATCGTCCTCGTCATCTATCACGGCCATCCAGGAGGAGAAACGGAACGGGATGCGTTGATGCACTATGTACAGAACCTGTCTCAACAAAAAGCCCATGTCCTGAAATACGACTTCATCAACCAAGTTCATTCTCCTCCGTTCCTCATTGCGATAGAAAAAAGGTAGAACTCCCACCACCGTTCAATAAACGGTGGTGTTTTTGTAATTTCGACCGATTTTTTCGAACTTTTAAACTTTTACCCATTATAATGAGGAAAAAATGGATAAGTGGGTGTAGAAACATGGAACAATTATCGACTTCGTTACTGGCAGGGCAGATTTATTGACTGAGAAAATCAAACGAGATACAAGTGAATCATTTGGCCAATTCGTCACTAGCCTGACTGCATTGACCGAAGATAGAACACGATGGAAGAATTGAAGCCGTTCGAACATGTCTTTGACAAGTTCCTCCAAAACAAAAAGCTGCTGAAGTTTCTCAGCAGCTTTTTTCTTATTTAAACGACATAGCCCAATATCTTCAACCGGTTTTCAACGAAACTCAGTGCATATTGAAATACGTCATCCCGCTCCGGTTCATTGAAAATTTCATGATATAGTTTCGGCCATTCCTTGTATTGCTTTTCGCTGGCCAAGTTATAGTTGAACCACTCCCGGACCGCCTTTTTGTTGACGACCTTGTCATCTCCGCCCTGCATCATCAGTAAAGGCACGTCCTGAAACTCCGGAATCTCTTCAAAAGCATCCTTCATTGCCTGTACAAGCTCCCGATACCAGCGAACGGAAACCTTGGTAATGTACAATGTATCGTTCGTATCCGATTCACGGATTTCCGAATTCCTCGTCGCCATTTGGGGAGTTAACCCAGAATCCACCCGGAATTTTGGCATCACGATATTCATGCCGTGTGAAATGGCGGTTAAGTATTTGGGAGGATGCGTCATCAGACCGAGGCATGGCGATGATAAAATGACCCCCGCGATGTCCCATTCTTCCTCCTGAAGCAGGCGGATCGCAATCAACCCACCCATGCTATGTCCTAATAAAAAGACAGGAAGGGAATAATCGTATGCATCTTCAATCCAGCTTTTTACTTCTTCTAAATATTCGTCAAAGGAATCGATATGCCCCCGGAAGGCGCGTGTCGTCATTCCCTGCCCGGGTAGGTCGCCCATGACGACATGGTATCCGGCTGAAAGCCACATTTGTGTTAACCACTTGTAACGGCCATGATGCTCCATTGCCCCATGAATAATGACGATGACGCCTTTTGCATCTCCGTCCGTCTCCCATTTCCACATTCGAAATCCCCCTTTCACTTTTCTCTAGTTGTAAACGTTCCATGCAGAATGAAAAATAATCTATATGGTAAATTATAACCACATTTTCGGTTTTCGACAAAAACGAAACCTAATTAATTGTGCTCAATCAAATAGTAGCCAAGGCTATTTTGATACGGTATATTAAAATAATACAGCAAAATTATCCACTTCGGAAAGGAAATGATGAAAATTGATTATTTATCCATTCAAAGGCATGGAACCAGAAATTTCCGAAAGCGCCTATCTTGCTGAAAATGCCGTCGTGACAGGCGATGTCAAAATCGGTGATGAATCAACGATCTGGTTCAATACCGTCATTCGCGGCGATGTGGCACCCACCATCATCGGGAAAAGAGTAAGCGTGCAAGATAACAGCGTACTTCATCAAAGTCCCAATAACCCACTGATAATCGAAGATGAAGTGACCATTGGCCACCAAGTCATTCTACATAGCTGCAAAATTCGAAAGAGAGCCCTCATCGGCATGGGTTCGATCATCCTTGATGGAGCGGAAATCGGTGAAGGTGCCTTCATCGGTGCAGGGAGCCTTGTCCCCCAAGGAAAGGTTATCCCGCCGAACACCTTAGCCTTTGGAAGGCCGGCCAAAGTCGTTCGTGAAATTAATGAGGAAGATCGCCAGGATATGGATCGCATTGTCCGGGAATATGCTGAAAAAGGACAACTCTATAAACAGGCTGACCGAATAAAGTAACACCAATCGTATGATTACAAAAAAACGCTTAGCTAAAAATAGGATTCCTTGAATTATTCCCTAGGAAGCCATATTTAATCCTATTTTTGCCCATCAAAAAAGGTGCCTTGCATTAAAGCAAGGCACCTTTTCTCATATGATTTACGCTTTAGCTTGTGTTTTTAAAGCTTCTGCTTTATCCGTACGCTCCCAAGGCAAATCAACATCTGTACGGCCGAAGTGACCATATGCAGCTGTTTGCTTGTAGATTGGGCGACGTAGGTCAAGCATCTTGATGATACCAGCTGGACGTAGGTCGAAATTCGCCTCTACCAATTCCACTAGCACCTCTTCACTTACTGTTCCCGTTCCAAATGTATCGATTGAGATGGATACAGGCTTAGCCACGCCGATTGCGTAGGCCAATTGCACTTCCGCTTTGTCAGCCAGGCCGGCAGCCACGATGTTCTTCGCAACGTAACGAGCGGCATATGCAGCAGAACGGTCCACTTTTGTTGCATCTTTACCAGAGAAAGCACCGCCGCCGTGACGAGCGTATCCGCCGTACGTATCAACGATGATTTTACGGCCAGTAAGACCAGCATCCCCTTGAGGTCCGCCGATTACAAAACGGCCAGTCGGGTTGATGAAGTATTTCGTATCTTCATTGATTAAGTCAGCCGGTACGACCGCATTAATCACATGTTCTTTTAAGTCGGCTTGAATTTGTTCAAGTGTCACTTCAGGATCATGTTGTGTGGAGATGACGATTGTGTCTACACGTACAGGTAGGTTATTTTCATCATATTCAACCGTTACCTGCGTTTTTCCATCAGGACGTAAATAACTTAGCGTGCCATCTTTACGAACTTGAGAAAGACGGAATGATAGCTTATGAGCCAATGAAATGGGAAGTGGCATAAGCTCTTCCGTTTCATTGCACGCGAATCCGAACATAAGACCTTGGTCCCCTGCACCGATAGCATCGATTTCCTCATCGGACATCGTACCTTCACGTGCTTCCAATGCTTTATCAACACCCGCTGCAATATCAGCAGACTGCTCATCGATCGAGCTTAGCACGGCACAAGTCTCGGCATCGAAACCATATTTCGCACGAGTGTACCCGATACCTGCAATCGTATCGCGGACAATGCGTGAAATATCCACGTAAGCCGATGTTGTAATTTCTCCAGCAACAAGTACAAGACCTGTCGTTACACTTGTTTCACACGCAACGCGTGCATTTGCATCCTTAGCTAGGATTGCATCTAAAATGGAATCTGAAATCTGATCACAAATTTTATCCGGATGGCCTTCTGTCACAGATTCAGAAGTAAATAGACGTTTCTTTGACATCTTATTTCCTCCTTGGAAGTTAGTATGTTGTAGGCATGAGCCTGATCTTTTACGGAACTCGTTTCCCTTATTAGTTTCAATCATAGACACAGAATTAATGAATAAAAACACAAAAACCTTCCCTGGCAAATGAGGAAAGGTTTAAAAATTCTATCATCTATCCTTTCACTCTTATCGTTCAAGGGTTTTTTACCTTGCTCAGGTTAGCACCATCACCACTATTCCTTGAAGGTTCATCGCTTTATTTTCGGCGATTGACCTTGGAGTCAAGTTCAATATGGCAGGTTGCTGGGTTTCAAAGGGCCTGTCCCTCCACCAACTCGGGATAAGAGAATCCGTACAATTTAAGATACTATCGTATTTAGTCTGAATTTGTCAATGTTTTTCTAAATAGAACATTTTTCCCCAATGAAAAATAAAAAAAACTTTTTATCTGGCACAGCCGGACTATAAATAGTATTCTTAAAGAGTGTAAACTAAGAAGATAAGACCATTGACTTACAATGGATAAATCGGACAAAATGAACATACCATCCGAACCCCTATATTCATCCCTTTTTCAGATACATAAATGGTTGTTCACTTCTTTTCTTCCTATTATAAATGAAAAGGTACACTAATCCTAAAACGGGACTTCACAAAGACTTGTGGCAGCAATCGTTTTTCACACCCTAGATTCACTTCATCCAGATCGTCTCCCGATTCAACCAGATTCAAAAACATCCATCCAGGATGACTCACTGCAAGTATATGCCCGCACTATACATAAGGTTACACTCGAAGTGAGATAATTGATTAATGTGACTATTCCATTTTCATTCACAAAAAAAGTTAAATAGTATAGACTATTTAATCCAATGTGTTATACTAATTGTATTATAAAAACTTAAACAAAGGAAGGTATCTCATATATGAATTCTGTTGACGTTAATGAGTTACACCAATTATTAGCAGGAAATAATGTGCAAACTCAACTCTCAGTTCCTCAATTAGTTGAAAAAGTATTAAGCAGAAATGAAGGCGTTTTAACTTCAACCGGCGCAGTAAAAGCTGAAACGGGCAAATACACGGGCCGTTCACCTAAAGATAAATATATTGTGGAAGAAGCTTCTGTAAAGGACAAAATTGACTGGGGCCCAGTGAACCAACCCATTTCCGAGGAAGTATTCAATAAACTATATAGTAAAGTTGTGGACTACTTAAAGACAAAAGAAGAAGTCTTTGTCTTCAAAGGTTTTGCTGGAGCAGACGAATCATCACGCCTTCCTATCCGAGTGGTTAATGAATATGCTTGGCACAACCTTTTCGCTCATACATTGTTCATCCGTCCGAATGAGGAAGAACTAAGAGGGCACGAAGCAGAATTCACCATCCTTTCCGCACCTAATTTCAAAGCGGATCCAGCAGTTGATGGAACGCAATCCGAAACGTTCATCATGGTATCATTCGAACGCCGTACTATCCTAATCGGTGGAACTGAATACGCAGGTGAAATGAAGAAATCGATTTTCTCAATCATGAACTACCTACTTCCGGAAGAAGAAATCCTTCCAATGCATTGTTCGGCAAACGTAGGTCGTGAAGGCGATGTCGCTTTATTCTTCGGATTGTCCGGTACTGGTAAAACGACTTTATCTGCCGACACGAACCGTAAACTGATCGGTGATGACGAACACGGCTGGTCTTCTAACGGTGTATTCAACATCGAAGGCGGATGCTATGCAAAAACCATCAACCTTTCACGTGAAAAAGAACCACAGATCTTCGACGCCATCCGTTTCGGCGCCGTATTGGAAAATGTCGTGGTAGATCCCGAAACACGCGTGGCGGATTACGATGACAGCTCATTAACGGAAAACACCCGTGCTGCATACCAAATGCAAGCGATCGATAACATCGTGAATCCAAGTATTGCGGGACACCCGAATACAATCATTTTCTTAACGGCTGATGCTTCTGGCGTACTGCCTCCAATCAGCAAACTTTCTAAAGAACAAGCCATGTTCCACTTCTTGAGCGGATACACAAGCAAATTGGCAGGTACAGAAAGAGGCGTGACGTCTCCTGAAGCAACATTCTCTACATGCTTCGGTTCACCTTTCCTACCACTTCCTGCTACACGCTATGCTGAAATGCTTGGAGAAAAAATCGACGAGCATGACGCAAAAGTATACCTGGTTAACACAGGATGGACTGGCGGAGCTTATGGAACTGGAAGCCGTATGAAGCTTGCTTATACTCGTGCCATGATCCAAGCAGCACTTGAAGGTGAATTAGCCAACATTGAAACCGTTCAAGATGATATCTTCGGCTTGAACATTCCGGTTCATGTTCCTGGTGTTCCTGATGAAGTGCTTCAACCAATCAAAACATGGGCAGACCCTGCTGCATACACAAAATCAGCAAAAGACCTTGCCGCTCAATTCCGTGCAAACTTCAAGAAATTCGGTAGCGTACCAAACGAAATCGAAGAACTTGGCGGGCCGATTGCATAATAAAGATAGGAAAAAGGACCAAGCGAAAATCGCTTGGTCCTTTTCTTTATCATCAAAGCAAGAATGCATAGTCCCTGGATATCCTCCTCTTCCCCACATTAGCTTTCTACGCGCACACCCCTTGGCTATCCCCATCCCCTTCCTCCTATTTCATGTGACAAGCCGCATTGCAACAGAAAAAACCCGAACGACTAAAACACCGTGGGAGTGGTGTTCATCGTTCGGGCTCTTCATCGTGTTCCTAAATCTTGAAATGGCTTACTTCCTTCTGTAGGTTTTCGGCCAGGATTGCTAGTGATTGGGCGCCTGTCGTAATCTGTTCATTCGCCGCTAGCTGCTCTTCTGTGGCTGCACTTGTATCATGTGCCCGTTCAGCAGCGCTCACCGCAATTTCCTTTACGGAAGTGGCCCCTGCTGCCACCTCTTCGGTCATGGCTTGAATGTCTTCGATAGCATTGGATGCCGACTCTATCCGTTTTCCCACTTCACCGACTGCCACTTTGATCTGGTCGAACACCTGCAAGGAATTCTCCGATGCAATGAGTCCATCTTCGGCTTTCTTGGTTCCCATCTTGATGGATTCCACCCCTTTTTTGGTCGCATCTTGAATCATGCTGACCATGTTTGCAATCTCTGAAGCGGACAATTTCGATTGCTCAGCCAGTTTCCGGACTTCATCTGCCACGACCGCAAAACCCTTTCCATGATCCCCGGCACGGGCAGCCTCGATCGCGGCATTCAATGCCAGTAAATTGGTTTGGTCGGAAATGTCCGTAATCAAGGCTGTCACTCTTTGAATATCACTTGAATGGCTCGTCATCATTTCCATGATTTTCGCCGAGTCCTGAATGGTGGAATTGATATGATTCATTTCCTTTGTCACCGCATTCATGCTGGATGATCCCTCACGAACTAGCGAATTCACCGTTTCAGCAGATTGAAGCATGTCGACATTGCTTTCCGTAACTCTCCCGACGGCTGCAGCCATTTCATTCATGGAATCCACCGAATTTTCAATAATGACCACCTGCTGATTCGTTCCTTGCATATTATCCTCTGCCGTTTTAGCAACCATCTCCGAAGAGGCAAGGCTTTCCTCGGAACTGGCCGACATTTGCTCCGCTTGAACGGCTAACTGGCTCGAAGAATCCCTCATACTCGAGACTATCGACTTCAGTTCATTAACCATTTTGTTGAATGCACCGGCCATTTCCCCAATCTCATCCTTGTTCCTGACCTGTATGCTTTCCACCTGGAGATTCCCTCCAGCAACCTCACCAATAGCCGCAGTGAGCTTGCGGACCGGGCGGGTAATGCTGCGACTCAGGACAGTCGGCATTACGATACTAAGTATGAAGCCTCCGATGATGACCAACGTGATGAAGCTCAGCATATCCTTCACCAAAGCATCAATCTCTTTCCTTTTCTCTTGCATATAAACCTTCTGGTTGTCACTTAACTGTATGGCTTTTTCGATGATTATTTCTTCTAGTACACTGGTCTCTTTCGCAATGACCAAAGCTTCCTGTGTTTTCTCTTTCTGGACATTATTGATTATTTCTTCTGAAAGTTCTGTATACTTCCATTTTGCTTTATATGCCTCTTCCAGTAAAGTCCGATCTTCTTTCTTTTCTATCGTCTTTTCTAACTCTTTATAGGCACCTTCAAACTTATCATTCTTCTCGGACCGGCCTTCTAAATACTTGGCATCTCCATAGATCATATATCCCCGAATATCGTTGGAGTAATCTTGCTGATTGATGATCAGGTCATCCACAAGTTGAGTCTTTTTCACGCGATTATCCAATAAAAACGTATATTGTTTATTAAGATCATCGATAATCAACAAATATACAGTTCCAATGGCCAATAAAAATACAAGTAAAGATAAAAAACTACCCCATAATTTTTTTGATACAGTTAATTTCATATAGCATCCCCCAAGTCGGTTTTCTATCTTCTTTGACCATCATATAAGAGTATAAAGTCCTATATCCATTTTACCATATTCTACATAATATTTTGTCACTTCAAGGAAAAAAAAACCTAATGCTCGCTAAAGAGTCATTAGGTTTCCTCGTCGAATCCATATCACTTTTTCCTTTTTAGACATAACAAAACCCCACCTCTACTATTCGTAACGGGTGGGGTTTCTATAAGGCTTCCACATCGGCTAGATCCATCTACAAGAACACGTCCTTTTCAATTTAAATGGCTAATTTGCTGTATTCGTCTAACTGATCCTTGGTTAAATGTTTGATGAAATGGTGAAAGTTAATCGACTCGATTCCATATCTTTCGCAAGTCATTAAATAGGTTTCATACGCTTTAGTATACATATTCATTTTACTTTTCCTCCTCTGTTATATAACAAAATATTTATTGTATTAATAATATATAACAGAGTTAATCATTCTGTCAATATTTTTTCAGAAATTTTAAAAAAACAAAAAAAGACCACCGAATAGGTGATCTCTAAATTCCATGACCTCTTTTACCAAAAAACGTACCTTCTCTTTTCAAATAAAGCAGGATGGTACAGAAAATGACTACTTCTGATAAAGGAATCGACAGCCATGCCGCATTGGTTCCGAATAGGAAAGGAAGGGTTACCAGGAATATGAGCATGAAGAGAAATTCCCGGCCAATCGTGATCCAGGCTGCCATCTTGACTTGCCCGACCGATTGAAAATAGGTCATCATGACGAAGTTGACCCCCATCAGAATATACCCGCCAAAGAAAATCCGAATGCCAATTGTCGCAAGTTCCTTCACGTCTTGTGAAAAGTCTCCGAATAAAGCAACTATATACGGTGCCGTCACTTGTCCGAGTAAGGTAATGAATACCCCCGCACCGATGGCCGTAAAAATGGCGATGCGAACCGTCTCGCGTTTTCGCTTCTCATCTTTTGCTCCATGGTAATAGCTAACGAGCGGTTGGATGGCCGACCCGATGCCAAGAAACATCAATAGCATCACACTGTGGGCATAATTGACAATGGAAAAGGCGGACAATCCGTCCGTTCCCGCCAACCGGGAAAACACATTATTATGCGCAATCGTAAAGACGGATACACCGAGTTCAGATAAAAAGCTGGGAAAGCCGATTGACATGGTCAAAAGGAAAAGCCGCTTATCAAACCGGAACTTGACCAGACGAAGGGTGTTTTTCTTCGTGAAGAAATGGGCGGAAAGCACGACGATTCCAAGCGCCGACGCGGTGATTGTCCCAAACGCGATTTCACGCACCCCTAAATCAAACACATACAAAATGATATAGTTCAATACGAAATTCGAAACAGCCGTCACGATCAATGCCGTCATGGCCAGTGTCGGATTTCCATTATTCCGGATAAAAATACTCAAGGCATTTTCTAAGGTGAAAACAAAACCGAGCATCAAGAAAACGTTCATATAATCCGTCGCAAAGGGAGCGGTCGCTTCATTTGCCCCTAATGCGAAAACGAGCTGATTGTGAAACATATAGGCAATCAAACCAATGACGATGGTGAAGCCTGTAATTAGAACGATGGAATGCGTAAAAATGAAGCGGGAACGCACATAATCCTTCGCTCCCATGCTTTGGGAGTATAGCGTTGCACCGCCGACACCAATCCAGATCGACATGGCGACAAAAATGGTATAAATGGGCCCAGCAATATTTACCCCTGCAAGGGCAACGGACCCAAGTTTGTTACCGACCATGACGCCATCGACGACAAAGTTCAATGCCATCAAGATCATTCCGATCATGGAAGGAATCAAATAGCGTAAGAAGATCTTTACCGTCGATTCTATTTCCAGAAGACTTTTCTGTTGTTGTTCTCTCATTGCCATGTTCCCATCTCCTATTGCTTAACCTTACTTGGAAATTCCGCTCCAAAATACGGTCCATAATGCGTCAAATTTATCTTCCAACCGCTTAGGGTCATCGGAGTATACAAGTTCGACCAAGATGGCCACGATCACACCTGTGTAGGCCAATGTTAGCGTCCGGGCATTTCCCGAACGAATCGCCCCTTCTGCTATCCATGAATCGAATAACTTTTCTAACAGTGCTTCCTGTTGATTCTCGAGATCCGCCGCTTCCTGCTGCACCTCTTTATACAAATGGGTAGGCGGAAAGAACTCCATCCTGAGCCAGAACTTTAAATTCTCATTTTCCTGAAACATCCTTCTCATCTCATCCAAGAATCCATATAGCATCCTTTCCGGATCTTGTTTTTGCTTAAAATACGCCTCATAAAAGGATAGCTCCATCTCCTTGGCATCTGTAAGGACGGCTAAAAATAAATCATCCTTTCCTTTAAAATGAGAATAAATCGACTGTTTTTTAATTCCCACATCATCAGCTATTTGAGAAAGCGACGTGCCCTCATATCCGTTAACCGCAAAATGTTTGAGTGCCGCTTTTTTAATTTCTTCACTTTTCATTACCTTCACCCTTCATCAACCAATATTTTACCCGCACTGGTACGCTCATTATCCTAACGAACGTTCGTCAGGCAATTATCACACAGAAATTCCATTCTGTAAACAGGGAAAAGCAGCCGCAGATCATTCCACGGCCACTGGTATGTATACTTGCATTTAAATCACATGGAAATAGTTTAAGATATTCTTGCCGATCAATAAGACGGTGACGCAAATGAATAATAGCCTAACATAGGAAGATCCCTTTTTAATCGCGAAGTTCGTCCCGACTAAAGCCCCGGCCACCATGGCGATTCCCATCGGAATTCCGTAAGCAAAATTGACCGTGCCCATCGATAGGAAAACAACGAGTGCTGCAATATTACTGCCAAAGTTCAAAATCTTGGCATTGCCAGCCGCTTGAACAAAATCAAATCCTATGATCAAAAAGGCAAACAATAAAAAAGAACCCGTCCCTGGTCCAAGAAAACCATCGTAAAAACCAATTGCAAAAATGACCACTAACATCAGGATGAGCTTATTCCGGGTCAATCCCTTATACAAGGTTTCTTTACCCCAATCCTTTTTGACGATCGTGTAAATCGCGACAATCACTAATATCAACAGAATCAACGGCTTCAATATGTCAGGCGAAACAAAGTGAACGACATAGGCCCCCAATATCGACCCGATTATGGTCAGCGGCAAAAACTTGATGACAAATTTGAAGTTCACTTTCCCTGCCCGAATAAATGAAATCGTACTCGTCAAGGAACCCATCGAGCTCGAAAACTTATTCGTCGCTAAAGCCGCAGATGGTGAAATTCCCGTAAACAATAAAGCAGGTATGGAAATAAGACCGCCCCCGCCCACAACAGAATCAATGAACGCAGCGATGAAACCCGCTATCACCAAAAACAGCAACGTATAAAGATTAATATCCTCCATCTACATTCCTTCTTTCAACAGCAATATCTCATCCATTATACTCCGGTGTCCCGGATTTTTTATAAATATCAAACAATTCTTCATAAAATTTCGGTTTGATCTTATAACGTGGGCGAATCAACGGCCCACGACCGGTCTGCACGCTGTGAATGTTGAATTATCCGCGTGAATGTCGAATTAATCGCACGAACGTCGAATTATGTGCCACCAATGGCGGAATGCTGGATAGTTCGGTCGAATTCCGTCCGTTCTCTACCACATAAAAAAGCGCATGCTAGATTCGCATGCGCTTCATGTATTCAATTCGTTGAATTCAGTGAGATCAATTGATATGTAATGTTGGTTTTTTCATTCATCCATTCGACTTTGCGGATGACGGCCGTTCCACTTGAATCGGATTGAATCGTTTTACGGACATCAATCGGGATGTCGATTGGATATATTCGGTACCCGGCTTTCGTCAGGCTGAACACATTTTCTTCTTCACGAATTTCGTTTCCCTTTGTCACGATCATGGTGTTGAGTTCCATAGGCATGCCCATGTATATCTCCTCCTCTGGTCAATATACTTCATTCTACCATTATTCGGTTTTACTTTTCATCCAAGTTGTTAAATCTTCGACCACTTTTCGATTGACCGCAGGCGGGAAAAAATGCGTGAATTGTGGGAAATACCAACTTTCGACAGGCTTATCGTGGGCCTTCAACCTTTTTTCCAGTCGATAGGCGTGTTCCACCGATACATTATCATCCCTTTCCCCATGAATGATCAGAACCGGAACATTCAATTCCTCGATGGCAAACAACGGCGTCCTGTATTCATATTGCTCCGGGCATTTCTTAGGACTACCACCGATGACCCTCTTCATCATCCGCCGCATATCGACTCGTTCGACATACGTCATGAACATATCCGACACTCCACCCCATGTGACAAGGGACGCAGCCGTCTGACAATGGATCGCCGTCCATAGTGCCATGATGCCACCCCGGGAAAAGCCGAGGATATGAATATGCTCCTTATTCACCCGTGGATGCTGCTCCAACAGGTTAAAGCCTGCTATCGCATCGAACCGATCTTCTCCGGCAAAATCCTCGTCCCCCTCGCCGCCTTGGTTGCCCCTATAAAACGGGGCAAAGACGATGAACCCTTCTGCCGCATACTGGATGATTCGTCCAGGCCTTACCTTGCCGACGTTTTTAATGCCACCCCGTAAATAAAGGAAAGCATCGTGAATGTCCCCATCCACCGGCTCAGCCAGTAATCCCTTTACCTTCAAACCTTGAGACATGTATGTGACTAAAAAAAGGTGAATGCCAGGATGTGGTGAAGGGAACCGTTGCTTTGAAATCATCCTTCCGTTCTCCATGTTCCGCTCCCCCTTTCTGTTTCCCTTATTGTAAAACATTCAATCGATTTTATCCCCTGTTAGGCATTCACCATTTTCCCACTCGTTCATACGATAAGATAGGCAAAATTCCTATATATCAAGGAGGAAGGTAAATTGAAGAAATGGTGTAAAGCGGGTGTCCTATTTTTACTTGTATGCATGCTAGTCATTCCCCTTGGGGCATGTGGTTCAAAGAAAGAAGAAACGACGAAGGTCCGTGTGGCCGAAGTGACACGCTCGCTTTTCTATACGCCGCAATATGTCGCGATTGAAAAAGGTTTTTTTGAAGAAGAAGGCCTAAAAATCGATTTAAAAACGACTGCTGGCGGCGATAAGACGATGACCACTCTACTGTCTGATGGTGCGGACATTGCACTCGTCGGATCGGAAACATCCATCTATGTCCAGGCGCAAGGGTCCAGTGACCCGGTCATTAACTTTGCCCAGCTAACGCAAACGGATGGGACCTTCCTTGTTTCACGTGAAAAGATTGAAAATTTTGAATGGGATATGTTGAAAGACTCCACCTTCCTCGGACAGCGTAAAGGCGGAATGCCGCAAATGGCGGGGGAATTTGTCTTGAAAAAACACAATATCGACCCGCAAAAAGATCTGACGCTCATTCAGAATATTGATTTTGCGAACATCGCGACCGCATTCGCATCCAGTAACAAAATGCATACTTCAAGGCGCCTCGCTATCAGGAAGTTCCTCCGTATTTTCATGTAAACATTCCCGAAGAGCTAAATTGAACGTAATCTGGACTTCATTTTTTCCAAAAACCACTTTATCCACAACCCTGGAAAGCATAGCCTTTTTCAAATCATTGTCCGCCTGCTCGAATTCGACCTCCCACTGGTCAGCTAGATCGACATGCCTTGATGAGGCTTCCTTTTCGATATTTGCTTTCAATCCTGTCATACGTGCCGTACTTTCAGCTATCTTTTTCTCTACACTTCCCATGGCACCCGACAGTTGGTCCGGGGTAAATGCACTATCTCCCCCCAATGATTTGATGATTTCACCATGTAGCTTAGCCAATTGCTTCGTCAGAACCTGATGTTCCTTCTCCAGCTGCTTTAGGTTCCGCTCAAGCTGGGCTAGATGTGATGCCTTGTGAGAGGAGAGAGCGAAGTAGGAGCCTATATCCAGTTGAGACAGAACGGCCTTCACCCTTTTCATCACGATGGCATCGTATTTTCTGCCTTCCCACGTACTGCTTACATGTTCGCCATTCATCCTGCCTTTATTAAGCGGGCACCTATAGCGATACATAACTTTGGCGGAGTGATCCTCCTTCCCCTTACTTTTGCGGTACAAGTAGTTGCCACTCAACTTTGCCCCACAATACTGGCAATAGGCCAACCCCGAAAACATCAGCTTCCCTGCCAACGGGATGCCTTCCTTGTCTTGCCGGTTTAATTTACTGCTCCTTGCACTCCTGATCCGCTCCGCTTCCTTGAATACTTCATCCGGAATAATTCGTAACTTCTCATTATATGGCTGTGTATTTCCGTCTTCCCCATTAAAGCCTTTATAGCGTTTGTTCCCGATATAAATCGGGTTGGCCAAGATGCGCTGAATGGTACTTACCCCATATATGTTCCCGTCCCTATTTCGATAGCCTTTGTTGTTCAAGTAATCAACAATTTTTCGATACCCCATGTGTCGGTCCACGTATAAACGGAAAACCAGCTTTATCATGGCGGACTCTTCCTCATCCACCGCCAACTCTTTCAGGTGTCTGTCTTTGTTCTTCCAATGCACCCGGTCTGTTTCAAGGATTCTATAACCAATCGGGGCGGCCCCACCTTGAAAATAGCCTTGCTCACTTAGCTGCTTTTTAGCTTCCCGTACCCTCATAGAAGTTTTCTGGCTTTCCCCGTCGGATTGCCAGAAACTGATATAGTTCAACAGCTTGTCGATATGTGTTTCCGTGTTCCGCTTTCCTTCTTGCGTGGACCAGACCTCTACGGCATTCTGATTCAGGAAATTGACGATTAAAGGCGTTTCATCCTCCCGCCTCCCTAATCGGTCAAACATGAACACCAAAAGAACATCCAATTCCTTGTCCAGGGCCCCTTGTTTAATCGTATTCAGGGCATCCCTTTCGTCCGCTTTCTTCGACCAGCCCGAAACCCCTTTTTCTATTAATTCCTGAGTGATGCGCCAATCCGGCCTATTTTTCACGAATTCTTGGCATGCGTTTTTTTGAATGGGAATATCATCATCCGTAGCCATCTGCTTCATGGTGGATACTCGATACAGGCACCAAACCCGTTTCATTTTCACACCCCTTTTTCCCTGTTTCATTCGGTTAAAATAAAACCCTCATTAAAACGGTGCCTCAAAACCATATCCCCCTAAAAAACGCTTTAAGCCCTTTTCTCGCCACCTCGTTCCTCGCCTCACTCTTAGCGAACTTCAAAGTCACCTTCACCTTATAATCGGAGATCTCCAACAAATAATCGTATTCTTCATCTGTTCTGTGCTGGTATTCCGTTGTGTCCCATACAATCAGTTTCCCTTTCCCTCCATTTGCTTCCTCTGTCATCGCCATCACCCCGTTGCCATGGATTCCTATAATCTATGGCCGTCACGATGATAGTATTAATAGTCTTCTAATCACTACCCGTAGAATACTGGGGCAGAATGAGATACATAAGGATAGAAAAAAGCCAGTACCCGAAAGTACTGGCTGACCAATTATGATGGTTGTTTAATCTTTGCTGTAGACGGAACAAACAGGGTTAACACGAACGCGATAATCGCTAGGATGGTCATGAAATAATAGGCATCACTCGAACCCAAGATCGAAGCTAGTGCGCGGATGGATTCACCTGTAGCATTTGGTGTATCCCCCAACAATGTTTCCGCATGCTTTGTCGTTTGTGCCGTAAACACGGTAACGACAATAGCCGTTCCAATTGCCCCTGCAATTTGGCGAACCGTATTATTCACGGCTGTACCATGTGTCACTAGTGTTTTCGGTAAGGCATTCAAACCGGCCGTGTTTAATGGCATCGTAATAAAGCTCAATCCTATGCGAAGGAAAATGGTCCGCACCATCAAAAAGACGAAGGTCGTCGATTCGGTTAAATCTGTAACCACCCACATGGACGGAATAATGAAAATCAACCCGATGATGAATACCGGTTTCGCGCCTAAGCGGTCAAACAATTTCCCCGTGACCGGAGACATCAAGGCGTTGATGATAGCACCCGGCAATAATAATAAACCGGCGTCAAATGCAGTGAATCCTCGACCATTTTGTAAATAGATCGGCAATAGGATCATATCCGCATACATCATCATCGTAACGAAGATGTTAATGATGGAAGTTAGCGTAAATACTTTATTCTTAAAAACCGATAAGTTAAGGAACGGATAAGATGATTTTATTTGTCTCATACAGAAAATCGCTATCGTCACGATCCCTACAAGTATGGTCATTATGACAACCTTATCATCCCACCCATGGCTCCCGGCATTACTGAAGCCATATAGAATAAGACCAAATCCGATGGTTGATAAAATAACACTTGCTACATCCAACTTCACTTTTTCTGTTTCCGAAACATTGATTAAATATTTCACCGCTAATAATATGACGATCACGACAAATGGAATGATCCCGATGAATAACCAGCGCCATGAATAATATTCAATAACGAAACCGGCCAATGTCGGTGCAATGGCTGGAGCGAATATGATCGCCAGTCCCATCAACCCCATCATGCTTCCCCTTTTTTCTGGAGGGAAAATAAACATGACGACGCTCATTAGCAATGGCATAATAATTCCTGCCCCAATGGCCTGAATCATACGTCCCATCAGTAAAATAGCGAAATTCGGTGCTACCGCGCACAAAATAGAGCCAATTAATAAAAACAGCATCGAACTTATAAATAATTGGCGTGTAGAAAAACGTTTCATTAAATAGGCCGTAATCGGGATTAACACCCCATTCACCAACATAAACCCAGTGGATATCCACTGCACGGTTGTAGCGGATACAGAAAATACCTCCATTAAGTTACTTAGTGCAACGTTTAAAAGGGTTTGATTTAAAGTGGATAAAAAACACCCTAAAATCAACACGGTTAATAATACCTTTTTATTGATTGGTTCCGACATATTACCCCTCACTTCATTTGCTTTTTTAACACCTTGTCAATAAAATAGATAGTACCATTCATTTTTTTGGATGCCTATTCACAATTTGTTATGAAGTGTTAATTAAACAACAGATTTGTAAAATATATTGAAAAAGTTCGAAATAATAGATGAAGGAGGTTCACGTTGTCGACACAAAAAAAGCAGGATCCCCGTGCCCTTCGCTCTAAGCGAATGATTAAAAAGGCCGTCACAGATATACTGATGGAAAACCCTGATATATCGAAGCTTACCGTACAAAAGATATCGGACCGCGCAGAGCTGAATCGTGCAACTTTTTATTTACACTTTGTCGATATTAATGATTTATTAAAACAGTTGGTCTATGATATTTTCGACGATTTATCGTCGGAATTGTCACCCATCCTGCAAATTGATAATTTGAATCATGAAGAGCAATTAATTACATTTTTGGATTACTTTTATAAACACCGAAAGCTTTTTGCCGTGCTTTTTGCCCACCCGGGGTTCAAGAAAAAATTGCATATGATCTTAAAGGACTCCATTGCCATAAAACGTGTAAGGGACCGGACAAAGGAAGTAGCGTTATCCATGGATATTCTCGCCTCCTCCATCCTGGGTGTCATCATGTGGTGGCTTAAAGATGGCGTTCATTTCAGTTCCGAATATATTGCCAAACAAATTATTGAACTCTATCGATAATAAGATTAACAAACCAAATAATCAAAATGCTCTTTTTTTACATTTATTATGCATTCTTTTCATTAAAAGGTGTAAAATAAATATCGACCGGATTTATCAAACTATACAGTCCCATATTTCGTCTTTATTTACGTTCTCCATTACTTTCCTCCTATAAGAAATACGGGTGGAAAATCCAATTGGATAAACTTTTTCTGAGAGTGTTTTTAAGATATAATGGAGATAATGTATAAATGGTAGGTCATGTTTCATTGGTTTTACCTATTGGTATTGGGTTTATGCTCATAACCAAAGCAGCGATATAATTTACGTTCACTACTTCACATCATCTATATTTTAACGATATAGTATTATTGGCTATTTTAATCTATTAAAAAAAGCAATACAGTATGATATGCTTATAATAAAGACAGGAATGATGTGTGACCAGGTCACGCCTTGGCTTATTGTGACGCCTAAGCAGGACCACCTACATCCTTTCTGCAAATTTTAGGGTATAAGGATGGTAATGATGAGCAACGGAGAAATCAAAACAGACGTCATCTTAATTGGTGCCGGGATCATGAGCGCGACTTTGGGGACAATGCTTAAAGAACTAGTACCGGAATGGGAAATCAAGGTGTTCGAAAAGCTTGAAAGCGCGGGGGAAGAAAGCTCTAACGAGTGGAATAATGCGGGGACAGGTCATGCAGCACTGTGTGAACTTAATTACACAACTGAAAAACCAGATGGTTCTATTGATATTAGCAAGGCCCTTAAAATTAACGAACAATTTCAACTTTCAACTCAGTTTTGGTCTTATCTTGTAAAGAACAAGCTGATAAATAATCCACAAGACTTCATCACGTCATTGCCACATATGAGCATGGTTCAAGGGGAAGAAAATATTGCGTTCTTAAAGAAACGTTTTAAAGCGCTATCTGAAAGCCCTCTATTCCAAGGGATGGAATTTTCTGAAGACCCTTCAAAATTAAAGGAATGGATTCCACTTATCATGGAAAACCGTCCATCGAATGACCGCATTGCGGCCACTAAAATCGACTCTGGAACAGATGTTAACTTTGGTGCCTTGTCGCGTATGTTATTTGACCACTTAGAAAATAAAAATGTAGATATTAAATATAAACATTCTGTTGATAACATTAAACGGGCTAACGACGGTTCTTGGGAATTGAAAGTTCGTAACGCCAAGGGTAATGTTGAACGCCATAATGCTAAATTCGTCTTCATCGGCGGCGGGGGCGGAAGCTTGCACTTACTGCAAAAATCCGGTATCCCTGAAGGAAAGCATATTGGTGGATTCCCTGTCAGCGGAATCTTCATGGTATGTAATAATCCAGAAATCATCGAGCAACATCATGCCAAAGTATACGGAAAAGCTAAAGTTGGAGCGCCACCAATGTCTGTTCCGCATCTTGACACACGATTCATCGATAATAAAAAATCATTGCTATTCGGACCGTTTGCCGGCTTCTCACCGAAGTTCCTGAAAACAGGTTCCATGTTTGATTTAATCACTTCCGTCAAACCGAATAATGTCTTGACGATGTTATCAGCAGGCGCAAAAGAATTGCCTTTGACTAAATATCTGGTTCAGCAACTTATGTTATCGAAAGAACAACGCGTTGAAGAATTACGTGAGTTCATCCCTAACGCTAAAGTTGAAGATTGGGATTTGGTCGTAGCTGGACAACGTGTTCAAGTTATCAAGGATACGGATAAAGGAAAAGGAACGCTTCAATTTGGTACGGAAGTCATTACAGGGGCTGATGGTTCGATTGCCGCGTTATTGGGTGCATCACCAGGTGCTTCAACAGCCGTTCATGTTATGCTTCAAATCATCGACAAATGCTTCCCTGAACAGAAGCAAGAATGGGAACCGAAACTTAAAGAAATGATTCCATCTTACGGCATTTCCTTGAAAGATAACCCAGACGTTCTTGAAGAAGTTCATGCTTCTACAGCAGAGGTACTTGGTTTACACAAAAAAAAAGAAAAAGCCTATAATTAATATTCGATAACCTTCAATCTGAAAAGGATTGAAGGTTTTTTTATTTATTTTAACTCAAAACTCTCCCCCTCTATTTATTCCGCCAAACTGGAAATCATGACATAGACCATAAAAATAGATTCACTAATCTTCCCATACCATGATTTGTATGTATCTTGTTATCCATTGCCTTCGCATCCGGTACAGGTGATTTCGTCCAATTGTTTGAACCGACTGCCAGTGTGTTCGAGAAAGAAGGCAAGGGCCATATTGTCGCTTCCTTTGGTGCAGAGTCCGGTCATCTTCCCTATACCACCTTTATGGCCAAGGAAAGTTATCTGAAGGACGATAAAGAGACCGTAGAGAAATTCACTCGAGCCTTGAAGAAGGCACAGGATTGGGTGCAGGAAAATGATGCAGCAGAGGTCGCCAAAGTGATTCAACCGTTCTTCGAAGATATCGACGTTGACACGATGGAGACCGTTATCGACCGTTACAAGGAGCAAGGTTCCTTTGCACCGGATCCGATTCTGGATGAAGAAGAATGGAATAACTTGCAGGATATCATGGACGAAGCCGGTGAATTGCCTACACGCATCAGCCATGATGAGCTTGTCAATACGGACTTTGCAAAAGAAGTCACCAAATAAGGTACAGAGTAAGGAGGATGTCTCATGGGATTTTTGACGATCGAAGACATTCACCACACGTATTTTTCAAATCAGGCGGCTCAAACCGCACTTGGGGGCATTTCTCTCGATATTGAAAAAGGTGAATTCGTCTCTTTTCTTGGCCCGAGCGGTTGCGGGAAAACGACCCTGCTTTCCATCATCGCCGGACTGTTTCCACCCACCTCTGGGAAAATCCTGCTCGAGAACGAACCGCTTGGGACGGATCATGATTTTCCGATTGGCTATATGCTTCAGCAGGATTACCTCTTTCCATGGAAGACGATAGATGAAAATGTTACGTTGGGATTACGTCTATTGAAGAAAAATGAAGGATTGGAACGGGTCAAAGCGTTGAAGTTATTGAATGAGGTCGGGTTGGCCGGATCTGAAAAGTCGTATCCACGCGAACTCTCAGGTGGAATGAGGCAACGTGCTGCCCTGGCCCGGACACTCGCCGTTGACCCGAAGATCCTGCTTCTTGATGAACCGTTTTCCGCCCTGGATTATCAAACGAAACTGAAACTGGAGGACCTTGTATCGGAAACACTGAAATCGTTCGGAAAGACTGCTGTCCTTGTGACCCATGATATCGGTGAAGCGATTGCGATGAGTGACCGGATCTATTTGTTCGCTGCGAAACCGGGTAAAATCCATAAGACATTCGATGTGCCTATGGAACTGCGTGAACTGACACCTTTCCATGCCCGTAATCATCCAGAGTACACCGCGTTATTCCAAACAATTTGGAAGGAGCTTGAAAGTCTTGAATATTGAACAGCTTCATGGCCAATATAAAGCCTCGTTGAAAAAAGAAAAAAAGCTGGTCCGTGTTTATCAGCTCCTCATTTTCATCGTCTTTTTCAGTGGGTGGGAGTTGTTTTCACGGATGAAATGGATCGATCCGCTCATCTTCAGTTCCCCTTCGAAAGTCTGGCATTTATTTTTAACGAAAGTGGCTGATGGTTCCCTGCTCTCCCATTCGGGTGTGACGCTATTCGAAACCGTACTCGGCTTTCTTATCGGGACACTGCTTGGGACGGTGCTCGCATCCGTGCTTTGGTGGTCTCCTAGACTATCCAATATCCTTGACCCCTATCTCGTGATTTTAAATGCGATGCCAAAAGTGGCCCTTGGTCCCATCATCATCGTCGCATTCGGTCCCGGCTTCCCTTCGATCATTTCCATGGGTGCGATCATTTCCATCATCATCACCACGATCGTCGTCTATACCGCTTTTCGCGAAGTCGACCCAAACTATCTGAAGGTCCTTCAAACATTCGGGGCCACACGGTTACAGTCGTTCCGGGAAGCCATATTACCTGCTTCCTTTCCAACCATCATCTCCACCTTGAAAGTGAACGTGGGACTCTCATGGGTGGGTGTCATCGTCGGAGAATTCCTTGTTTCGGCAAAAGGGCTCGGCTACCTAATCATCTATGGATTCCAAGTCTTCAATTTCACCCTCGTGATGCTTGCCTTGATGATCATCGCCGTCTTCGCAACAATCATGTACCAGCTTGTCGAACTGCTTGAACGAAAATTGATCAAGGACTGACCTAGCTGCTGATCGTACATCGGCAGTTTTTTTGTAGTTATTCCTTTTCATGATAGGCAAAACAGCATGTGCCTTGTAAGGGGCCATGCTGTTTTACAATCAATAATTAGTTTTCCTGTTTTTTTGTACGTACTTTTTAACAAGCTTCATTTTCCCATTTTTAGATAATGAATATTTTTTCACGTCCCAAGTATCCGTATATTTTTCAGCATTCGGTTCTTTACCTGGATCCCAATTTTTCTTCATTCTTTCTATTGCCACTTCTATCGTATTAGCAGAAAGGAACTTCGTGTCTAATCCTGCTCCACTTGTATATCCTTTTTTCAAAAAGACTTTACCATTAGAATGGACGCCTACGATGGTCGTTCTCGCACCGCCGCCAGCGATTTCCGTATAATACAGAAACGTATCCTTCTCTTTTGTTTCTGTATATTGCATATATCCAAATGTGCTCGATAAATATTTCAAGCTCCACACTTTCTTTTTCCCTTTTTTAATAAAAGGCGTATAGTTCCATTCATCTCTTTCTTCTATTCCCACGCTCAACCCATTTTTTAGCTTTTTGGAAAATTCACCTGTTCCACTATCATTCATATGTACGGGATAGACCTTCGCCTTTGCTTTTGCTGAGGTATGCGTTAACGGAAAGACCAGACTAAACATGAACAGGACAATCAATAGTAATGTACCTTTTTTCCTCAATTCACTCACTCCATAACTAGGTATTTATATCCATTACTATTTTACCACTTATTGTCGTAAAAAAAACAGCCTGCTGACTGTCTCTTTGCTCATGTCATCCTTCCATCATGCTTTGAAGCCGTTCCAGGCTCAGCGGCAGGATTTCGTCTTTCATGATAAAACTGTACTCCTTCCCTGGGACGTCCGGCAGCTTAGCCAAAAGGAGCGGTCCGTCCGTCTCCAGATAGTCCTTTTTGCTTTCCAGACCACCTAGCTCGGCGAAATAGATGGATTTGATGAACGGTTTTATGGGATCATGGACCTTGTATTGCCCTAAAAAAATCAACTCGTTCACCAATCCGCCTGTTTCTTCATACACTTCACGCTTAGCTGCCCCTTCAATCGTTTCTCCATCCTCCCGCTTGCCACCTGGAAATTCCAACCCGCGCTTCCGGTGTTTCGTCAATACCCACTTGCCACTGTATCGGCATATGACAAATACATGATAGGCATCCCCGAAAGCCTCATCATGTGAAAACTCGACCATATATCCATTTTCGTCTATAAAGCTTTTCATATTTCCCACAACCAATCCTTATTTCACCCATTTCTCTCCATTTGAGTTATACTTATTATAAGATAAAAAAATGAGAATGTAGCAAAAAAGATGACCTCTAATATTCGAGGCCATCATCTGTCCGCTTTGCCTGCAGAATACCCATGCTTTCGATATGCCGCTTGCCTTCTTCTGTTCCTAGCATATAGATCATTTCATAAATCTTTTGAAGCGTGACATCCTGTTCATCGTTTTCACGGTCATAATGATATTGTAAATACGGTACGTGGGCACGATAAAAATTATCTTCCCCTACTGAATAATTGTAATCGAACAATTCCCGAAGCTGGATGATTTCATTATCCGTTGCCTCGATTTCAAAATTCCAAGGAGAACTTTCCCGGTCCTGCGTGATTTGCCCGTTTGGGATGTATACGTAATACTTTTTCCTGGTTTCTTCCATTCGTCATCATCCTTTCCCTAACTCCTACGCTTATTTTCTCACCAGATTCCACCTTCATACGATGGAAAAATTTGTTTGCACAAATGGGAAAGATGTTAAATAATAGATTAAAGTATCTTTCAAAGGGTAAAACATATAATAAGCCCAAGCATCCTACAGATTTTTATATGCATCATGAGGTTTTTTTGATAACCTACATATAAAGAGATAACGGATTTTCAAGAAATGTGAGGTGAAAGTTATGAAGTTGATTGAAGAATTGTACAACATGTACCGTAATAAATTGACTGGTGATGAAGAAGACATTGATATGCTAACCTTTGCTGTCCTGGAACAATTGGACCGCAAGGAAATTTTCGAATTGCTTCAAGAGATGGATGACCAAGAACTAACCGATCTTATGGGCCTTTACATTATTGAAACGTTAAAAGGAAAATTCGCACAAAATAGTTTAAATGATACGAAACCTACTCACTTTTCACCAAGGAATATACATTAATTACATACCATATTAGGCGTCCCGCATCTTGGGACGCCTTTCTTTTTGTTGTCTGTTAAAAGGGTTACCCTTATTTATTGCCGAAGTTCGCTAAAAATTGTCATACAACGGCTTGTACTTCCTCTAATTTTTCCGGTTTTAATAGGCTAATCATCTTAGGGATAAACTCTTGATTTAGGGGAAACTAGATAGAATATTACCTCATTTTAAAAAAGCATTAGAAAGGAACAATCCAGAATGAGCGGGGATGTTTATGAACACGGAAAAAAACACGGCATTACTTATAATTGATCTTCAGATAGGACCATTTTTGAAGGAAAAACTGATATATAAAGGAGATGAATTATTAAACAATATTCAATTTCTCATTTCAAAAGCCCGTATTGAGCAGATCCCCATTTTTTTCACGAAACACAATGGTAAAGCGGGAACCCTTAATCAGAAAGGAAATCGTGGATGGGAAGTTCATCCGTCGATCCCTCTTTTTAAAGAGGACGTTATCATTGAAAAAGATTTTCCTGATTCCTTCCAACAAACGGATCTTCAGCAACAATTAGTAAACAAAAAAATCAGTCGAATTATTATAACAGGGATTCAATCGGAAGTTTGTGTAGATGCTACTTGTCGTCGTGCATATAGCCTAGGTTATGAAGTGATTCTTGCAGAGGATGGTCATAGCACATACGACTCTAACATTTTAAATGCTTCTCAAATTATCAATCACCATAATGATATACATGCTCAATGGTTTGCAAATGTACAAAAAACGAAAGATATTTTCTTGTAGGTATTTCACAGTCAGCAATTTGAGTAAAGAAAATGGGAATAAAAGCTTTACAAAAAAATCAGTTCATTCAATACTTTGTCTAAGCTTGGATATTAGGTTTTTGTATGCCTTCCTTTTTTATTTCTGAAGGAAGGCATACAAAAACAAGAGTTCTTATAAAAAAAAACGTTATACCTGTACATTGCTCAGGTCTTCGGTAAGGACCATTATGTGAACATATTGGTCCTTTTTTGATGTTATTTCGATTCTTTTTTTTAGATATACATAGCAGAGAACAACTAAAGCTGGAACTATACTAGGAAGGAAACGGACGACAAAGTGAAGAGGCATAAATGTTGTTACATCAACGTTTATGCCTCTTCACTTTTTTCAATTCGGGCTCCCCCCTTTTTGGACAGCCCCTTTTTTTGATAATCTTCATTATTGAAACAAATAGAGCTGAAAAAGTGTTATATAACGATTAAAATGTCTATTTAGATAATTTGCTATCATTTTGATTGTAGATTCTCTCTTAAAAAAATTCGATCATTTCGATTCAACATATCTTCATCGTCATTAACACTCTAGACTCACTTGTCGTATAACCATTTTTCGTGAAAAACATCTCCGGTTTTCCTTCGCCTCTCTCAGTGGATAAATAGGCCGAATCAACTTTTTTCTCTGCTAAGATTTCCGTCAAATAGTTTAACAAGTTTGTGCCAATAGCTGTTTGTTGAATGCTACCACACACACAAATCTCGTTTATATAGTAGCTCTTGTTATCAGCCCATTTCCCTTCATTTCCAACTAAAAATCCAATTAATTGTTCCTCGGAATTATAATAACCGATTCCTATGTATCCAGGAGTCCTGCTTATGTCCAACAAGCGTTTGTAAGAAGTCTTCACACTCCAAGGTTCATTCCAAAGATTGGAACTAAAAACGCTGGTGAACAGTTTTGCTGCTTCCTCTAAATCCGTATCTGTTAATAACCGAATATTGCGTTCCATCGAAGACCCTCCTAATTTCCTCAGTCTACCTACTTCAACTTATCGTCTTCTAAATCCCAGGCACCTTTCAATTTCTTTATGCCCACTTGTATTTCTTCTTCTGATACCCCTGCGAACCCTATTAAGACAGTGGTGGTCGGAGGTTGCTTTGTATAAAACAGTGAAGCGGGATAGATTTTCACGCCATGCATTTTTGCTCTCTCAATAAGCTCTCCTTCATTAAACCGTGAGTCCACGTCAAGCAAGATATGCAGTCCTGAGTCTCCTCCCCGAATCTTCACATGTCTTCCTAATTCGCTTTGGATGGTCTCTAATACCATCTCTCTCTTTTTTTGATACAGCTTTCTCATTCTGTTGATGTGTTTTTGCCATTCACCCCTTTTGATAAATTCAGCAAGCGTAAACTGAATGTGACAGGATACCGTTTGTTTATACAAGGAAGTGATTTCGGTACCTTTTTCTAATAGAGGTGCAGGAAGAACCATATAGCTGATGCGCAACGAGGGGAGAAGGGATTTAGAGAAAGTGCCCATATAAATGACCCGGTTATGCTGGTCAATCCCTTGCAAAGAAGGAATCGGCTGTCCGCTGTATCTATACTCCCCCTCATAATCGTCCTCAATGATATAAGATTGATTATCCGCTGCCCATTTAAGGAGCTGCCTTCTTCTGTTGATCGTCATGGTGGTGCCGAGTGGAAATTGATGAGAAGGCGTTACATACACAAGAGATGGATTTTTATTTCGGATTCCCTGCATACAGATTCCCTCTTCATCCACTGGCATAGGGGGAATCTTCATAGAATTGATTTCAAAGATCCTCCTCGCTCTCGGAAAGCCCGGATCCTCATACCCTATGGAAATATCCCGCCCAAAAACTTGGCATAAGATCTGCAACAGTATAGGATTACCCGCCCCTAAAATGACCTGTTCAGGTTGACAATGAACACCGCGTGAATGATATAAGTGTTCGGCAATAAGCTCTCTCAACACAGGTTCCCCCAATATATTCCCTGGCCGATAAAGCTGTTGACCATATTGATCTAAGCTACTGACCATACTTCTTCGCCAAGAAGAAAAAGGAAAGTGAGTTGAATCCACATGGCCATAATGAAAATCAATCCATTGTTCATTCTCCTTTACTTTGGGCTTAATGGAAGAGTCGTTTGCCATATGTACAAAATCGGCTTCCCTATAATCCACATACCAGCCGCTTCTCGGCTTGCTCACAATGTACCCTTCAGCCGCAAGCTGATCATAGGTACGCTCGACTGTCGTGTGGCTGATTGAAAGCTGAGACGCGAGCACCCTTTTGGAAGGAAGTTTCATCCCGTTTTGAAGATGCCCTTCCTGCATCTCTTTCTTGAAAAGCTGATAGAGCTGTTGATAAAGGGGCGTATCGTGGTTTCGATTTAAAAAAAATGTGATATCCACTTCGATGATCCCTCCTAACTGGCATGCTTTTATTTAAAGAAACTGGCTGTTTATTAAGAACCATTTTCTGTTTATATTCATTGTAATCCATAAAAAGGAATAAGACGCAGATAAAAAAGGATGTTGGAGAAATATGATTGGGAGTGATTGTAATGAAGAAAACATCAAATGGTTGGGTGAACGGTTTTATTGGCGTACTGATTTTTAGCGGCTCACTGCCTGCGACTCGCTTAGCTGTAGCGGATTTCGATCCAGTGTTCCTTACCTTATGCCGCGCGGCGATAGCAGGTGTATTGGCAGGTGCCCTTCTTCTTCTCTTCCGGCAGTCACGTCCTGAAAGAACGGATATCGTCCCTCTTATGATCGTAGCGGTTGGTGTCGTGGTCGGTTTCCCACTGCTGACTGCCTTGGCCCTGCAATCTGTCACATCGGCACATGCTATCATCTTCATTGGTCTACTTCCGCTCTCGACGGCTATATTTGGGGTGATTCGGGGTGGGGAACGCCCACGTCCCTCCTTCTGGATATTTTCTGCTGCTGGTAGCTTCCTGGTTGCAGGCTATGCCCTCATCCAAGATGGGGAAGCTTCCCCAATCGGCGACATTTACATGGTGGCCTCGATCATCATATGTGGTCTCGGTTATGCTGAAGGCGCTCGACTCTCACGGAAGCTAGGGGACTGGCAGGTGATCTGTTGGGCTCTCGTTCTATCCCTTCCTCTTATGCTTCCACTTTCCGTCTATCTATCCCCGGATTCGTGGGACGACATTGGTGGACCTTCACTATTGAGCCTTGCTTATGTATCTTTATTCAGCATGCTCATCGGCTTCATCTTCTGGTACCGTGGTCTCGCTCAGGGTGGTATAGCGGCGGTTGGGCAACTGCAGCTCCTTCAACCATTTTTCGGGCTGTTGCTTGCAGCTGTCTTTCTGCATGAGGAGATTGGTCCCACACTCATAGCTGTGAATATAGCTGTGGTGCTTTGTGTGGCAGCGACTCGGCGTGTAGCAAGAACACCACGAATGAAAACCGAGACAGAAGACACGAGAAGTGATTTGACGAAATAGATCTAGAAACAAAAAAAGGCCCTACCGAAGTAGGGCCCATCTCATTCTAAGCTTAGTTTCCTAAATAAGCACGTAGCATCCAAGCATGTTTGTTCAAGCTTTTCTTCATGCTAGTAAGCATATCGGCTGTTACTGGATCTTCCTCTTCAGCGGCTTCGATGATTTCTAGGAATTCCGTAGAAAGTTTTTCGAAATCGGTGATGACGCTTTGTACCATATCTTCTGTATTTTCTTTACCTGTCGCTTCTTCAAGAGTCGTCAATTCTAAATATTCTTTAAGCGTAGCGACCGGTTTTTCTCCGATGGCTAAAAGTCGTTCAGCTAGCTCGTCCATGTCTGTACCGATTTCTGTGTATAATTCTTCTAGTTTTTGGTGAAGTTCAAAGAAGTGAGGTCCATTTACGAACCAGTGGAAATTGTGGATTTTTGTATAAAGGACATTGAAGTTTGCAATTTCTTTGTTTACTAATTTACCTAATTTTTTCTGAGTCATAATATCTACCTCCGTTAGTTGGTTATACCTATATAGTTCCCTCTCCACAAAAATTGAAACCTTTATCGCTTCAATTCTTATGCTAAAATGAATATATAATTTGTCCCAAAGGAGCTGTCAATATGTTTACGGTTTTAGTGATATCCATCATAGTCATCTTGATTGTACTAGGGCTATCCGTCCTGACGATCGGTAAAGGCTATAGCTACAAGCATACTGTCGATCCAATTGACCCGCTGCCAAAAAACGAAGAAGAGGAAAAAGACCAAGATAAATAAAAAAAATCCTGTCTTGGAAAAGACAGGATTTTTTTAGAGTTTAACCGAATACTTTATGAAGGTCCGCTTTATCTTGTGATAACCAGAAATTCATCAATTTCTTGGCCCCTTCAAGATCATGCAATTTTGCTTGGCCGCATTGCTTTTCGTTAGCAGCTGGAATTTCCGTGATTTGCAGGGCATCCTTGAACGTATCTTCCAATACGTCGATGATTTCCGTCACGGTCGGCTCACCACTCACAACCAGGTAATATCCTGTTTGGCAACCCATTGGCGAAATATCGATGATATCAAAATGATCGTACTGCTCGGAATGCTTACGAATGTTGAACGCGAGCAAATGTTCCAAAGTGTGGATCGTATCCGGCTTCATCGCTTGCTTGTTCGGCTGGCAGAAACGGATATCAAATTTATTAACAACACCATCTGTTCCGACCTTATGGACACCGCAATGTCTTACATAGGGGGCTTTAACAGCATTATGATCTAATTCAAAGCTTTCAACTGAAGGCATTTTATTCACTCCTTAATTGTATGTCTCTTCTATTTTACCTTGAAACACAATATATTTCACCCTTTTAAATTTATGCCAATTGGCTGACCAGGCCTAAAATCCTTTCCCACATCCTTTATTAACCTTCTAGAAAACAAAAGAAATATGGTATAATAAACGATAGTGAATTTATTCGAAAAGAGATGAAAGTGCCTTGCTGAAAAAAATGATCATGGGCATCATACGTTTTTATCAGATCGTGGTTTCTCCATTAAAACCGCCAACTTGCCGTTTTTACCCTACCTGTTCTCATTACGGTTTAGAGGCCGTGAACCGTTTCGGTCCGATCAAAGGAAGCTGGCTAGCCATCATCAGGATTCTTAAATGCCATCCGTTCCATCCAGGTGGTATTGACCTTGTTCCAGAAAAAAAGAAAAAACAGTAATAAGAAGGAACGAGTCAAAAAAACCTTGCTTTTCGGAACGATTTTATGTATTATACTATAGTCAAATCGTAATCATTTCGTTTTCAAAACCATACATTTTAAATCGTAATCAATACGAATTATTTAAAAAGGAGAATTTTTTCATGAAAAGAAAATTATTACTTTCTCTTTCACTCATTGCAGCATTGGCCCTTACAGGTTGCGGCAAGTCTGAAGGAAAGCAGAAGGAAGATAAAGATGTGCTGGATATATACACGACCGTTTATCCTCTGGAATATTTCACGGAAACCATTGGGGGCGAATTTGTGAACGTTGAAACGGTTTATCCTCCGGGTACAGATGAGCATACCTTCGATCCCTCCCAAAAGGATATTGTAGGCATGGCGAACTCAGACCTATTTTTCTATATTGGATATAATTTAGAGGGCTTTGTCACAAAAGCTGAACCGATCTTAAAGGGTGAAGGCGTAACTACGGTCGCTGTAGGTGAAACCGTTTCAGTAGATGAACATAATGAGGAACACGATCATGGAGAAACCGATGACGATGGCCATGATCATGGCAGCGTCAACCCACATCTATGGCTAGACCCCATCTATTCCATTCAGATGGCCGAAACCGTGAAAGACGAGTTAACGAAGCAGATGCCGGAACAGGAAAGCTACTTCACATTGCGTTTTAACGAGCTTTCAGATAAATTGAAGGCACTCGACAAGCAGTTCGCGAAAACAATCAAGGCCGGCCGTACGAATAAGGTAATTGTTTCCCATTCTGCTTATGGGTATTGGGAAGAACGCTACGGCCTAGAACAAATCGGGGTAACCGGACTTACATCGTCAAATGAACCGTCCCAAAAACAGCTGGCTAACATCGTCTCCATGGCTAAAGATGAAGACCTTCATTACGTCATCTTCGAACAGAATATCAGTTCCAAGCTGACCGAAATCATCCAGAAGGAAATGGGAGCGGAAGCACTCGAGTTCCACAATCTTTCCGTTCTGACAGATAAGGACATCGAAGCCGGTGAGGATTACTTCAGCCTCATGGAAAATAACATCAAGACCCTACAAACGGCATTACACTAAACATATCAGGAGGCGAACCCACATGGTTCGCCTCTTTTCCATTTTTAATCCAGTGTAAATGCACTTCCTTTGTTCAAAGCTATAGATGTACCATTAAAGGAGGAGGAATTCATATGGCTCAGGATGTAAAATGTGCTGTTGACAGCTGTACGTTTTGGAAGCACGGCAATCGTTGTTCCGCTGATATGATTAAAATCGAGCACTATTCCGAAGAACGTGCTCACACAAGCCATCAAACTGGATGCCGCACCTTCAAACCCGCTGAGGATTTGTAAGTTCATAAGAAACCGGACTCAAAGATTGGATTTGAGTCCGGTTTTTTTTCACTCGATATATTTCTCGCGTATTCTTTCCATCTTCTCCATCAAGTCTTTTCCGATGACTGGCTCGAATTCAGGATAGATGCTTGTCATTTCTTTCATCCACAGCTTTCTCTCTTTATCGGATAAGGTATAGACTTCAATCGTGGATTTCTCTTCAATGGCTTGTAGCTGGGTTTGGTTCATTTCCTTCGCCTTGTCCCAAAGCCAAGATGTTGTATCATCCATCGCCCGCGTGATTTGCTGTTGGATATCCGGAGGAAGGTCTTCCCAAAAGGATTGATTCATCATGACGACATACCCTAAATAGCCATGGTCACTTATGGTTAAATATTTTTGCACGTCATATAGCTTCTTGGAATAGATATTGGAGATCGTATTTTCCTGGCTATCCGTCTTCTTGATTTCGAGACTTTTGAATGTGTCATTAAACTCCAACTTCGAGGTTGACGCGCCAAAGTGTTCGAATTGACTCTCCAGCACAGGACTTGGCATGATCCGGAAGTTTTTCCCGGACAAGTCTTCAGGACGGCGGATGGGCTCATTGCTTGTCATTTGTTTAAAGTTATTGGACCAAAAGGCAAGACCCTCGATATTTACCTCAGCTAAATGATTCAGAAGTTCTTCTCCCACTTCCCCATTCAGCGCTTCTTTGAGGGCAGCATCCGTGGGAAAGATATAAGGAAGGTCCAAAAGCATCCATTTTTCCGATATGTTCGTAATTTTAGAAGTGGTCGGTGCAATCATCTGCACCTTATTTTCTTGTAATGCCTCTATTTCTTCGCGATCACTATACAACGATTGATTCGGATACACCTCAATTTTGACACGGTGATCGGTATATTCGTCCACAAGGGCCGCAAACCGGCTTGCCGCCAAACCCTTGGGTGTATTCTCAGCCACCACATGACTGAACTTAATCACGATTTGATCCTCCATTCCAACCTGTTCCTCATCTATGGGCAAATCGAACCCAAAGCTTGTAAAGAACGATTGAAAGGCGATATAAACCGCAACCAATACCCCTATTCCGATTAACACCAGGTATCCCCCGTAAGCACGCATAGTGACATCTCCTTACCGAACGCTTCACATTATACGTTCATTCTATCACAGCTTTTTCACCGTTGTATGACAACCTAGGAAATTGGGCGAAAATAACCGAAGATTCTGGTAGTATTAAGGAGAGATCTAATGGAGGAAAACAAATGGATAAATCCTTTCATATGCCGATTCAATTAAAGATCACCCTGCTATCCTTTATAATCGTGGCCTTTTCCATCCTCATTGGTGGGATTATCATTTTTGGGAATATCGTCTCCATCAGGGAAGAGGAAACCGGTGCCCGTTCGATGATCACGGCCCATACGATTGCAGAACTTCCCGAAGTACAAAAGATGGTCCTGGAACCGGAAGGCTGGACCGAACTGAATCCCATCATTGAAAATTTAAGAAAAATTCATCAGGCCGATTATATCGTTGTCCTGAATGAAAAACATATGCGGTACTCCCATCCGGTTTACAGCCAACTGGGGACCTTATCGAAAAGCAATGATGAGCGTGCCGCTTTTGCAGAACATGAATATATCTCGAAAGCCGTAGGGGAACTTGGCGTTTCCGTTCGTGCCTTCGTTCCCATCCTAAATGAAGAAAACAAACAGATAGGTGTCGTCCTTGTCGGGAACATCCTGCCGACGATCCCGGAAGTCATCACTGACTTAAAGACGGAAATCCTGCTTCTTCTCTTTTTGACGCTTCTGTTTGGTGTATGCGGCTCATGGCTACTGGCCAGGCGCATTAAAAAGGAAACCTTCCAGCTTGAGCCCCACCAGATTTCCCAGATGCTCGTTGAAAGGACGGCCGCCTTCAATGCCATGCATGAAGGGGTCATCGCCATTGACACTAATCAGATCATTACGATATTCAATGAAAAGGCCAAACAGATGCTGAACATAAGCGGTTCCGTGATCGGCAAAAAAATCACGGATGTGGTGGATGATACCCGCCTCCCAGAAGTTTTGGAACGGACAACTCCCATCGTCAATCAGGAAATTTCCGTCCAGCAAAAAAACATCCTGAGCAACCGGGTACCGATCAAGATAGACGATAAGACCGTCGGCGCCGTGGCCATTTTCCAAGACCGGACGGATGTGACGAAGCTTGCCGAGGAACTGACAAGCGTAAAGGCATTCGTGGAAGCTCTGCGTGTACAAAATCATGAACATATGAACAAGCTACATACGATCGCCGGATTGATACAACTAGGAAATTTAGACGATGCTCTACAGTATATTTTTCAGATCACCGAGGAACAGGAGGAATTGACCAGGTTCTTAACGAAGCACATACACGATGATAATTTAGTGGGGCTGCTTTTGAGTAAGGTTTCCATAGGCAGGGAGCTTGGCATCGAGCTTACCATGGATAAGCATACGAAGCTGGACCGCTTTCCACCTGACTTGGATTATCATGATTTTGTCTTGATTGTCGGAAATCTGATAGAGAATTCTTTTGCGGCACTGAAATATTCGACCGAAGAATCCAAGCAGGTCTATCTGTCCATCTATCAAGATGAACGGCATTGTCAAATCGTGCTGGAAGACAATGGACCGGGCATTCCCGAACCTATACATAAGGATATTTTCGAGTATGGTTTCACGACAAAAGGTTCCGAGGGATCGGGAATAGGACTTTATCTAATCAATCAAATTGTAAAAAAGGCGCATGGCGAAATGAGTTTTACGACGCGGCCTAACGAAGGGACCAGCTTTTTTCTTTCCTTTCCCATGCAGGATATAGAGGAGATCAAATGACCAATCAAATATGTGTACTTTTAATTGAAGATGACCCAATGGTCCAGGAGGTAAATAAACAATTTATCGAGCGCCTTTCCGCCTTTACCGTGGTGGATACGGCTAATAATGGACTGGAAGGTCTTGAAAAAATCAAGAAGCTAAAACCGGATCTTGTCATTTTGGACATCTTCATGCCGAACTTGAATGGCGTGGATACGCTTTATCAAATAAGGAAAGACCAACTTGATGTCGACGTCATCATCATCTCGGCGGCCAATGATCAGAAAACCATCCGGAAAATGATTCAGAATGGAGCCTTTGATTATTTAATCAAACCCTTTAAATTCGAAAGGCTGCAACATACACTTGAGCAGTATTATGCCTTTCGCATGGAAGTTGAGCCAGATCATTCTATCTCTCAAACCCAACTGGATCGCCTTCTCTTCCAAAACCAATCGTCTCCTAAGCAGACATTGAAAAAAGATGTCCCCAAAGGGTTGAACGGGTCCACTCTGGAACAGGTCACGAAATTCATCAAAACCCAACCTGGCTCTCTATCCGCAGAGGACGTCGCCGATGGAATCGGCATTGCGCGGGTGACGGCCCGACGCTATCTCGAGTACTTACATGATGAAGAAATCCTTCAACTTGATGTCCAGTATGGCAATATTGGCCGCCCTGTCAATCGATACCGCCTTAACAAGGAATAGCCCATATAAAAAGGGACCGATTCATACCATGAAGACGGTTCCTTTCATGCTTCCTTCGTCCGGTCATACATTCCCCATTTTCTTTTCAAAAGAAACAACTCGCACTCCGCTAATGCAGTGATTTCCTTAATGACAAAATCCGGCATCCCCCTTCTTAACAAAACCTCTGCAATAAGGTACGGCTTTTTCATATTCTTCCCCCCTCCCTTTCTCTAAAATGTTTTCGCTTTCTTACATTATACAAAATAATCCATAAAAGGAAAAATAGACAAAGCCCCATTTTTGAGTTATTTTAATAAGGACTAATCATTCAATCGATAAATGAGGAGGAAGGTAAAACCAGTTACGATTGTAATAGAGTCGCCGAACTGGAAACCGATCCAGTTCTCTCCTTTATCCATAGCAAAAAAGCTGCCCCATGACAGCTTCATCTACTCACTATAATCTCCCCCCTATTGCATCGGGGTTTTCATTACTTATAAACGACCCTATAGCTTGTCAGTTCATCCAACCGCTTCTCACGGATGTCAAAACCGATTCCCGGTTTGTCCGGAACCTTAATGACGCCATTTTTCACGATGACTTCCGGTTCGATGATGTCATGCTCCCAATAACGTGACGAGGAAGAAATATCTCCCGGAATCGTGAATCCTTTTAACGTGGCCAGTGCAAGATTATGGGCACGTGATATGCCAAACTCGATCATGCCACCACACCAAAGGGGAATATCCTGCTCCACACAAAGATCATGAATCTTGACCGCTTGCGACCAACCTCCGACCTTTGCCATTTTGATCGTAATCACTCCGCAGCTCTTTAGCATCAGCGCACTTTTCGCATCATGGTAGGAATTGATGCTTTCATCAAGGCAAATCGGTGTCTTTAGCCGTTTTTGCAAAATGGCATGTTCGACGATATCATCATGCCCAAGAGGCTGCTCGATCATCATAAGCTGAAAGTCATCCAGCTTTTGCAGATGCGGGACATCCGAAAGCGAGTAGGCCGAATTCGCATCCACCATCAAGGGGATATCTGGATAGGCCCTCCGGATTTGCGTCAGGTATTCCGTATCATTTGCTGGATTGATCTTGATTTTATAGCGTCGATAGCCGACCGCCAAGCCTTCCTCTATTTGCCGGAGTGCATCCTCTATGTGATCCGAGGCAACGACGACCCCAGCATCCACTTCGGTTCGTTCCCCGCCGAATAGCTTTCCGAGATAGATGCCCTCTTGCTTGGCATACAGATCCCAGATTGCCTGTTCCAAGGCCGACTTTGCCATGGCATTCCTTCTGATACCGCTCCAAAGACCCGCAAGCTGATTGGGATGCTTCAAATCGAATGCCAAAGTCTTAGGAATCAGGAAGTCCTCCAACATATGAAAACAGGTTTTCACCGTTTCCTCGGTGTACCATGGACTCGAAAACGGCACTGCCTCCCCGTATCCAATAATCCCATCTTGATCTCGTGCTTCGACAACGATGACTTCCCGTTCCGTCACGGTTTCCAGATGGGTCGTGAATGGCCGCTTTAAAGGGGCCTTCACGAGCCTTAAAGTGATGGATGCCAACTTCATTTCTGGTCCCCCCATCGCTTCTTCAGTTCCCTCCGCAGCAGCTTACTTGCACCATTGCGTGGCAGTTCTTCAAGAAATAATACGTTGCGGGGAATTTTATAAGCAGCTAGCCCCTCTCGGCAATGGGCCAACAGCTCAGCTTCGCTAACTTCCATGCCTTTATGCCTGACAACGAAAGCAAGCGGCACCTGCCCCCATGTTTCATGATCGATACCGGTGACACCCGCCTCGAAAACGGCTGGGTGCGTACTTAGGACATTCTCGATCTCGGCTGGATAGACATTCTCCCCTCCAGAAATGATTAAGTCCGAACGCCGGTCAAGCACGTATAAAAACCCTTCTTCATCAAGGTAACCCAGATCCCCCGTGTAAAGCCAGCCCTCTGAAATCGCTTGCTCTGTCGCATCCAAACGATTGAGATAGCCTTTCGTTACATTCGGACCCGATACGACAATCTCACCCGGTACACCCGGTCCGCATATCTTGCCGTCCTTCTCTATCCTTAGTTGGGAAGCGAACAAGGCCTTACCGGCAGACCCAACCTTTGTCATCGCATTTTCCGGGGCAAGTGTCACGATTTGCGAAGCTGTTTCCGTCATGCCGTAGGTCTGATAAACGGGTATTCCTTTTTCCCTGCAGGCTTCGAGCATATGTACAGGTGCAGGGCCTCCGCCTAGCAGTGCGCAACGAAATGTTTCCGGATAACGCGCAGCACCAAGGTCATGCAGCATTCTATTCAACATCGCCGTCACAACCGATATCATCGTCACACCATTATTCAAGATGGCTCGGTTTGCCTCATGTTCATCGAATTTCTCGACCAACACGACTTTCATACCATAGATTACACTTTTCATCAGAATCGATAACCCGCTTATATGAAAAATCGGGACTGCACAATACCAGCTGTCCTCTTCCCTCAAGCCAAGGTTCAATACGGAGCCGACCGCGCTCCACCAGTGATTGCCGAACGATTGGATGACGCCTTTTGGATGGCCCGTCGTACCCGATGTATACATGATCGTCGCAGTATCTTCCAGATAGAAGGCATCGCGTATATCAGCGGTTCCTTGTGCAGGCAACTCTTCTTTAAAAAGAACCTCTACATCCGGAAGCAACGATTGGATCCCGGAAAGCTTTTCGATAAACCCTTCTTCCGAAATCAGCCTCATTGACTCGCTGTCCTTGATTTGCCAAGATAATTCCCTGACCGTCAGCTTATTATTGAGCACCACGATTTTCGCGCCCAAATAAAAGAGTGCATGAATCATGACGACGCTATCAATATGATTCCGAAGTAAAACCGCGCATGGTTCACCAGCCTTTATCCCACTAGCTGCCAATTTCCCCGCCATATTTTCCGTCAACCTATGTAATTCAAGAAACGTATACGTGCTCCCTTCAAACTCGATCGCCGGACGGTCAGGTGATAAATGAGCACGGTTTTTCAGCCAATTCGGCAATTTCTCTTCAGTCATCCAAGAGCCCTCTCCTTTTCCTTTGTATATAGAAAACAGCTCGACGAATAATTCCGCCAAGCTGCCCCCTAATCTAACCACTCATTCTCTTACTTTTTTCATTAAGGGAAACGAGGGAATTGTCCGAAGTCTGGATCACGTTTTTCTTTGAACGCGTCGCGGCCTTCTTTTGCTTCATCTGTTGTGTAGTATAAAAGAGTTGCGTCTCCAGCAAGTTGTTGAAGTCCAGCAAGTCCATCTGTATCGGCGTTCATCGCTGCTTTTAAGAAACGAAGCGCTGTTGGGCTCTTCTCAAGCATTTCCTCACACCATTTAACTGTTTCGGCTTCTAATTGATCTAGAGGCACAACTGTGTTGACTAAGCCCATATCCAATGCTTCTTGTGCATTGTATTGACGGCATAGGTACCAGATTTCACGCGCTTTCTTATGTCCAACGATACGAGCTAGGTAACCTGAACCGTAACCGGCATCGAAGCTTCCCACGTTCGGACCAGTTTGACCGAAGACCGCATTGTCAGCAGCGATTGTTAAGTCACAAACGACATTCAATACATTACCGCCGCCAATTGCCCAACCTGCAACCATCGCTACGACCGGTTTTGGAATCACACGGATTAAGCGTTGTAAATCAAGTACGTTCAGGCGTGGGATATTATCTTCCCCAACATATCCGCCATTCCCGCGTACCTTTTGGTCTCCACCTGAACAGAAGGCTTTTCCGCCTACACCTGTCAAAATGATAACACCGATGCTTGCATCATCACGTGCTCTAGCAAAAGCATCAATCATTTCTGCAGTCGTCTTTGGCGTGAATGCATTATGTACATGCGGACGGTTAATCGATACTTTTGCAATGCCATTATACTTCTCGTATAAAATTTCGTCATATTCACGAATAGTTTCCCATTGAATTGTCATCGTATTTCCTCCTTAATTTCGCTTTAAAAACCCATTTATTATTTTACCAAACTTTTGCCCATCTTCCACATGAATTGCATGCCCGACGTCATTAATTTTTTTCCATTCGACATTTTTCAATCGACTTTGCATCATTTCAGCGATATGGCAGAATTTTTCATCCAATTCACCTGTCACAAGCAACACGGGAAAATCCAGGGTCTCAAGATTTTCCCAATAGGATGGTTGGTTTCCTGTCCCCATGCCGAGCAAGCTGTTCGACAGACCGATCGGTGTATTTGCGAGTCGTTGCTGTCGAATGGCAGTTTGTATATCTGTGGACAACCTTTTTTGGGTTTCAAACAACGGGATGTTTTCCCACTGTTCGACAAACGCTTCCATGCCATGTTCAAGGATTCGCTTGGCAAGCTTCGCATCGTTGCCCCTGCGGTGTTCTCGCTCCTCTTCTGTCCTTAGACCCGGAGAGGAACTTTCCAGCATCAATGTATGAACATACTCTGGATACAAGCAAGAGAACGCCAATGCTAATCTGCCACCCATCGAGTAACCAAGGATATGGGCTTTTCGCAGCTTCAATTTCTCTAGAATAAGCTTCAAATCCTTTGCTACTTGCTCCATCCCATACCGCTGGAAATCATCAGGCGCCATCGTTTCCCCATGGCCGATGATATCAACCATGATCAAAGAATAGCGGTCCTGCAACATGGGAACAAGAAAGTCCCATGTATCCCGGTTCCCGGTGAACCCATGTAGACATACTATAGGTTCACCATTTCCCGCTATTTCAACAGCATATGTGACATCTCCACTGACAATTTTCATGAAATTTCCCCATCAAGCACCCGCTTTATTTCCTGGGAAACAAAACTCCACAAATTTCGATGGGTTTGCATATTGGATTCCCGCTCTGTAGGCACTTCAATGATTTTCAATCCAGGTATTTCAAAGGAATCCGTAAACACTTGTTTTAATTCATCCCAATTCCGCACCTTGTTATATTTCCCTCCATAAAGCAAAGCAGCATGGGAGAAATCAAGTCCGTGCGGCGTTCCGAATAACGTTTCGAAATGTTCCTTCTCTTTCGCCTGTGGAAGGAAGGAGAAGATCCCTCCGCCATCATTGTTGATCAACAGGACCGTGATGTTCTGCTTTTGCAGTTTGGCTGCAAGCAATCCGTTCATATCATGGAAAAAGCTTAAATCACCTATGGCCAGCACCGTATTTTCGGTAACCGTGCTCACCCCGATTGCCGTGGAAACGACACCATCAATTCCGTTTGCCCCACGGTTCGCCATCGTCTTGATGCTTTTCTCGTTGTTTAAAAAGAACGTATCCAAATCCCGGATAGGCATACTGTTCCCGACAAATATGGTCGAACCTACCGGCATCATGTCCTGGAGTAAGGAAAAGAGCTTTCCTTCACTCAACTCCGATTCATCCTGGATGGAAGATAAGGCTTTCTTCGTCGCTCCATTGATGGATTGCCACAAACCAAGCCAGTCTCTGTCTGTTGCTTCAGGTAATTTTTCACCGATGCGATGACAAAAGTCGACTTCATCACAATAGATCATGCTCGTGGCCAATCCAGCCGGTTCACGCCATCCTGCACCACCATCGATGACCAATGTCAAAGCCTGCTTTTGTTTTTTCAAGAATAAAAGCAGGGGCTTCGAAACTGGCATCGAGCCGAATCGAAGCACGACATCCGGTTGGAATGCAGCCTTGGCAGCTTCATCGCGCAAAAATGTATCATAAGCCTCGATGATGGCGTCTTTGTCATGTGTACCGCTCCGTAACTGAGAAAGCGGGTCAGCCAGTATCGGGAACCCAAGCTTGTCTGCTAATGTGATGATGGCATCCTTCATCTCTGGGTTCCTAAGTTCCCCACACACGATGATGCCTTGTTTTGCTTTTGACAAAGTAGAGGTCAATCCGTCTAATTGTGCGGCCGTTAGTGAGCGTATCCCACTATCGATCATCACAGTCGGCGTTTCCTTACTTTGCCTATATTCCTTGGCTTGTTTTAAATCTGGAATGAGTGGCTCACGTAAAGGGAAGTTCAAGTGGACAGGTCCTGAAGGTTCCATGGATGCCGTCGCTACCGCTCTCGCCCCAATGGTCCTCGCATACCGGATCATTTCATCACTGCTCTCCGGAAGCGCCATCTCGACAAACCACTTCACTTGTTTTCCATATAAATTGATTTGGTCGATGGCCTGTGGAGCTCCGACATCTCGCAGTTCATGGGGGCGATCAGCTGTCAGGACAACTAGGGGCACCCTTGAATAGAAAGCCTCAATGACGGCAGGATGAAAGTTCGCCGCAGCCGTTCCGGACGTACAAAGAAGTCCGACTGGTTCTTTTAATGCCTTAGCCAATCCAAGAGCAAAAAAAGACGCCGAACGCTCATCGACATTAATATGTACCTGAATATCAGGATGTTCCACCATCAATAAAGCAAGAGGTGTAGAACGTGAACCAGGGCTCACGACCACATGCTTCATTCGATTTTGTGCCAGCTCATCGACAAATGAAGCAGCATAGGCTGTCAATGCATCTCGGTCATTCATTCATTTTTCCTCCTAAAGCACTTAACATCGGGTTGAATTTAATCCCCGTTTCCTGGAATTCACTTTCCGGTGTGGAATCTTCTACCACGCCACATCCTGCAAAAAGCGATGCCTCATTGTCCTGTAATAGTGCGGAACGGATTCCAACCGCGAATTCACCGTTCCCCTTCGAATCCACCCAGCCGAGTGGTCCCGCATAAAAGCCTCGTTCCAGACCTTCTATTTCCCGAATGCGTGTGACAGCTTTCTCTTTTGGAAGCCCACCCAATGCCGGCGTTGGATGGAGATTCTCGACACACTCGAAAATAGTCGTATCCGCTTTACACGTACCTTTCACCGGTGTAAACAAATGCTGTATATGACGGTTCTTCATCAACTTCGGTCCTGATGGAATGATGACCTCATCACATACGGCTTCAAAAGCGTTGGTAATCATCGAAACGACGTACTTGTGCTCTTGTAGATTCTTTTGATCCAAAAGAAGTTCATTACCTAGACGAGTATCCTCTTCTTCGGTTTTCCCCCGGCCCATTGATCCGGCAAGACAAGTTGAAAAGACTTCATTTCCCTGCTTTTTGATTAATCGCTCAGGAGTGGCCCCGACAAAACAGTCACCGCCTGCCTCTAAACAGAAAATATAGCTCATCGGCTGCTCGGCAAGCAGTTGCTCTAGAACCTGTTTCGAATCGATGGAGCGTTCAAACACAAGGCGCAATTCCCTTGCCAGAACGATCTTATCAAGATCCGTCGTCTTAATTTCCTCAACGGCCCGCGCAACGGTCTTCTTCCATGCCTCAGGTTCGACTTCCTTCTGCTCAACAAAGACATTGGCCGGTATTTCGCCATCATCCAAGTTTTCGGTAAGGAATGCTTCCCTTTCGTTTATCATATCTATGAAGAGTTTTTCTGAATCATCCGGCGAACAAAGTAGGTTTGTCGTTAAGTAGGCCTCCCCCTCCACTATCGATAGCATGAAGGCAGGTATATAGAACAGATTGTCCCCAAATTGATTCCATAGGAACGAACTGTTGGTTTCATAATCAAAAGAAAAGCCCCCAAATAGCAAAGGGCCGGTCGCATCCACATCGGTCACTCCTGTTGTAACAGCAGTATTCTGCAGCTTGATCCAGCTCATTTCAACTTCTCTATAACGGTCGGCATTTGGTGCCTCCTGGATTTTCTTAACGTTGCCTAAACCAGTAATGGTTATATCTTTTGCGGGATCCTGCCAAAAGAAGCGTTCACCCTTATACCGTTCTCTTCCAGCTTGATAAAATGAAAGGGGGTTGTTGCACTCTATTTTCTTAATATGACTGAATAGAACTTGTTCATTCAAGTTCTTCGCCTTTTGTATGGCCATAGCCAGTCCCTGAAACCGTTCAGTTTCTTTCGAGATAGCCAAAAATATCCCCCCAAATCGTACATTTTAAAAGCTTTTTAACCTATTTAAAGATACACCTCCGTTTAACCTCATGTCAATAAAACCACCCTCGAACAGACAAATCATGCCTGCTTTTTTCCTTATTATATGATTCTTAGATAATGATGTAGCATCTCCTTCAATTTGGAAGTCCCGGCTCATCAAATCCCTTCGACACGCTCGAACACTTTTCCTACATTTTATAGGATATCCTTTTGTGAACAAATTCAATCTTTGTTATAATTTTAAGGTACTGATCATGATTTTGAGGAGAGAAATAATGCACACAGAATACGACGAGCTTCCCCTTAAACGAACCTGGAAAATCTGGTGGGAGTTAATTCGTCCACATACACTTACCGCAGCTTTTGTTCCCGTCCTGCTTGGAACCGTCCTTGCCTTGTTAGAGGATGGCGTAAATTGGTTATTATTTGCGGCCATGATGATCGCAAGCATCCTTATTCAAGCTGCAACGAACTTATTTAATGAATACTATGATTTCAAAAGGGGCCTTGATACCGAAGAATCAGTCGGCATCGGTGGCGGTATCGTCCGTCATGGCATGACCCCGAAGCTGATCATGACCTTGGCCCTTAGCATGTATGGAATCTCTCTTTTACTAGGAATCTATATTTGCGCCGCTTCATCTTGGTGGATTGCCGCTGTCGGCCTTGTTTGCATGCTGGTCGGCTACCTTTATACCGGAGGTCCGCTACCGATATCATACACACCATTCGGGGAACTTTTTTCCGGTCTATTCATGGGCTTCTTGATCATCTTGATCGCCTACTTCATCCAGACCGGTACAGTTTCTTCCTTAGCCATCCTGATTGCCGTACCAAGCGGTGTTCTTGTCGGGTTGATCAATCTATCGAATAACCTTCGGGACCATGACGGCGATAAGGCCCATGGCCGCAAAACGATGCCTGTCGTTATGGGAAGGAAAAATGCACTAACTTTCATGTCCGTCATGTTTGCATTCTGTTATGTGTGGGTTGTCGGACTGATTCTCTTGGGAGACGTAACACCTTGGATCCTGCTTTCTTTCCTAAGCATTCCGAAGGCCCTGACTGCCATCAAAGGCTTTGCAGGTAAAACGGAAGCCATCACAATGGTGCCAGCGATGAAAGCAACGGCACAAACGAATACGTTCTTCGGTTTACTGATGTTCATCGGTTTACTCATCCATTATTTCATTCAATAAACGCAAAGCTTTAAACCCCGTGCATGGTGCATGGGGTTTTTTCGTTGTTTCCCACCCCGCTGATTCGGGTACTTACTAATAACTACACAAAAAACAACGATGAAACCATAATCGTACTTATAAAAGGAGAGGAAACCAATGGCGACTGAAAAACAAATCCTGAAATTAAAAGAAGAACTGTTAAGTGAAAAAGAACAGCTTCAACAAAGAATCAAGAATGATGAGACTGTAACCAAACAGTCACAAACCGACTTTTCCGGCGAAATCTCTTCCTATGATAATCACCCCGCCGACTTAGGCACCGAGCTTTTCGACAAGGAAAGATATCAAGCCATCAATGAGCACGCGGAAGAGGAAATCGGAAAAATCGATCTTGCCCTAGAAGCCATAAAAGAAGGAACATACGGTGTTTGTAAGGAGTGCGGCAAAGATATCCCATATGAACGGCTTGAAGTGGTTCCTTCCACCTTATATTGTATCGAGCATACGCCAGAACAAAAAGTCCATGACGACGTGACCGATGAATATAGGCCAGCTGAGGAAGATATCCTGATCCCTTCTAAGGGAGATAACTTTGAGAACAGGCGCCACTCAGATACAGACGACGAAAATACGGTCAAAGAGGACAGTTTCGGTGAAGTCGCCCAATTCGGAACATCAGACACTCCGGCAGACTATCAGCATAATCGCACAAGCTATAACGAACTTTATGATACAGAAGACGATACCGAGACATTCCCTGAAGACTATGAAGGATATGCAGCCAATGATATAGAAGGAAAAAATCGTCAAGTCGTATCCAACGAGAACAAAGAAGAATACGAAGACATGCTCGATGACCGGAAGATTGATTCTAAAATGGGCAATATCCCTTACAAGAAGAAAGACAGCTATATAGATGAAAAATAAAAAAGTGCCAGACCTTGTACAGAACTTTGTACGGGGTCAGCACTTTTTTAATGCTATCCTTATAAGGCTTAAAAGAAATCGTTTTCTACTTGATACTCTCTTTACTATCTTCTTGGCCTCCAACGACATTCTCCATATAATTTTTACCCCAATTATACATCGAATCAAGAATCGGCATCAGGCTTTCTCCTTGTTCTGTCAGAGAGTATTCCACTTTGGGAGGTACGATTGGATAGACCTCGCGATGAACAATAAGATCTTCTTCCAGTTCTCGAAGCTGGTTAACCAGCATTCTTTGAGTGATGCCCGGCATAAGTGCCTTCAATTCACCAAAACGCTTGGTCCCCTGCTTGCCTAAGTGCCATAAAATAAGCATCTTCCATTTGCCCCCTATAACAGATAGGGTCAATTCCTTCTCACAATTGAATGTTTTATTCTCTAGCCTTGTCATCTGAATTACCTCCATATTTATAATCCTAAATCCCATAGTATACTTTTTAACACTATGTATAATAAAAGTGCGTACTAACAAAAATATTATACTTAGTATATGATACATTGTATAGTCAAGATGATTTTCTTGCTGTGCATTGAATGAACGTGAGAGGTACATACTTACTGTGCAACATACTAAAACATACTAGTGGGAGTGAAGGATAAATGGAATTACAATTGGCATTGGACTTAGTAAACATTCAAGAAGGAATTGAATTGGTTAAACAGGTGGAAGAATATATAGATATCGTAGAAATCGGTACACCGGTAGTTATTAATGAAGGGCTTCGGGCTGTTAAAGAAATGAAAGAAGCTTTCCCTTCTTTAAAAGTATTAGCTGACCTTAAAATTATGGATGCAGCCGGTTACGAAGTGATGAAGGCATCTGAAGCTGGCGCTGATATCATCACGATTCTTGGTGCAGCTGAAGACATGTCCATCAAAGGCGCTGTTGAAGAAGCTAAAAAACAAGGCAAAAAAATCCTTGTTGATATGATCGCTGTGAAAGATCTTGAAACACGTGCGAAAGAATTGGATGCATTTGGCGTCGACTATATCTGTGTGCACACTGGCTACGATCTTCAAGCTGTTGGAAAAAACTCTTTTGAGGACCTTCAAACCATTAAACGCGTTGTAAAGAATGCAAAAACGGCTATTGCAGGCGGCATAAAATTAGATACACTTCCGGAAGTCATTAAAGTACAACCTGACCTTATCATTGTTGGCGGAGGCATCACTGGACAAGATGATATTAAAGGGACAGCAGCCCAAATACAAGAATTAATTAAACAAGGCTAATAAGTATCATGCAGACTTCTCAATATATGGCTAAAATCATACAAGAGCTAAGTCGTTCAGTAGACTTAATAGCTGACGAAGAAGCTGAACAATTGGTTAATCGGATTCTTGAAGCAAAGAAAGTTTTTGTAGCAGGTGCAGGAAGATCCGGGCTGATGGGTAAATCCTTTGCCATGCGAATGATGCATATGGGGATAGATGCATATGTATTAGGTGAAACCGTCACCCCCACCTTCGAAAAAGATGACCTTTTAATCCTTGGAACCGGTTCGGGAGAAACAAAAAGTTTGATTTCCATAGCAGAGAAAGCAACGAATATCGGTGGAACCATTGCTACCGTAACCATTTCCCCCGAATCGACCATTGGAAAATTGGCGGATTACTCAATAAAGCTGCCTGGTTCACCAAAAGACCAGTCGGAAGGTCATTACCAAACAATCCAACCGATGGGCTCTCTATTTGAGCAGACTCTTTTACTTTTCTTCGATAGCGTCATTTTAAGGATAATGGATAAAAAGGGATTGGATACGAATAAAATGTATGGCCGACACGCAAATCTCGAGTAAAAAGTGAAATATAAAAAGACCGCAAGAAATTCTTCTGAATTTACTTGCGGTCTTTTTTTTGTAAAAGGATTACAGGCTCCTATATATTCTATAAATTAAGATACCGTCCAGTGACGGAAGACATATTATATGCCCATCCTAATAAAAGGTCTCTTCCTTTATAGAGGGAAACATCAAACTTATAGAAAAAAGACTCCTACGATGTAGCTGACCACCCTATATAGGTTTGATTAGCTTCTTAAGTGTACTCAACTTTTGGGAGTTACTCTATCAATTTAGAGTAATCAATCCTATATTTTTAAGTTCTCCATTGCAAATGGTACAGGTCGGATATCAACTAGCTGTAAGCGGTGTACTTTTGGAAAATTTGGCATTCACACTTAAGAATTTTTTCGTAGGATTCATTCTAGCTGCTTTCGTAGGGATAGGCATCGGACTAATTACTGGATGGTACAAACCTTTAGGTATAAAGCTTTTGATCCTTTTCTAACCGCAATGCTAGGTACCCCTCGCATTGTCCTACTGCCTTTAATCATGGTATGGGTGGGAGTCGGATTTCCTAGCAAAGTATTACTCGTCTTTCTCGAAGGTGTATTCACGATTATTCTCAATACCATGTCCGGTGTACAGAATCTTGACCCCAATCTCACAAGAGTGACAAAGGCTTTCGGAGCTTCTCAGCTTCAAACTTTCCTTACGGTCGCTCTTCCAGGTTCTTTACCCCAAATTGTATCTGGATTACGTGTAGGAATCGGGCAGTCCTTGGTTGGTGTAATTGCTGCTGAAATGTTTGTTTCAACGGGGGGAATAGGCTATTTTATTGCACAGCCTTCAGCGAACTTAACATTGATAGAGTATTAGTAGGAATAGGAGTGATCATTATGGTAGGAATGCACATTACGCAATCGGTTAAATAGATAGAATTAGCTTTATTAAACATCGGATTGATTAAATACATCTATAATAAGTAAATAGACTGCATCAACCTTGTCGCATCTCTTCAAGAAAAACAGTCATAAAAAAAGAAGCATACATAAGTATGCTTCTTTTTATGACCCGTACGGGAATCGAACCCGTGTTACCGCCGTGAAAGGGCGGTGTCTTAACCGCTTGACCAACGGGCCGAATGGCGGAGAAGGAGGGATTTGAACCCTCGCGCCGCTCGCGCGACCTACACCCTTAGCAGGGGCGCCTCTTCAGCCTCTTGAGTACTTCCCCATGGCTCCGCAGGTAGGACTCGAACCTACGACCGTTCGGTTAACAGCCGAATGCTCTACCACTGAGCTACTGCGGAACAATAAAATATGGTGGGCCTAAATGGACTCGAACCATCGACCTCACGCTTATCAGGCGTGCGCTCTAACCAGCTGAGCTATAGGCCCATATTGGAGCGGGTGAAGGGAATCGAACCCTCATCATCAGCTTGGAAGGCTGAGGTTTTACCACTAAACTACACCCGCAAAATGGGGCGACTGATGGGAATCGAACCCACGAATGCCTGAACCACAATCAGGTGCGTTAACCACTTCGCCACAATCGCCGTAATATGAAATTGTAATGGTGGCTCAGGACGGAATCGAACCGCCGACACAAGGATTTTCAGTCCTTTGCTCTACCGACTGAGCTACTGAGCCTAAAAAATGGCGGTCCCGACGGGAATCGAACCCGCGATCTCCTGCGTGACAGGCAGGCATGTTAACCGCTACACCACGGGACCTAATGATTGCGGGGACAGGATTTGAACCTGCGACCTTCGGGTTATGAGCCCGACGAGCTACCGGACTGCTCCACCCCGCGACGGTAATAATGAATCATTTTGCACCAAGTTTTCATGAATACTGTTTTTTTACTTCCTAATATGTAAGGTTGTTTTAAAACAACTTGTTGCTTTTAAAAAAATGGAGGAGGTAGAGGGATTCGAACCCCCGCGGGATTTGACTCCCCTGTCGGTTTTCAAGACCGATCCCTTCAGCCGAACTTGGGTATACCTCCATGGCTAAGAAAAAATTCTATGGTGGACCTTGTAGGACTCGAACCTACGACCGGACGGTTATGAGCCGTCTGCTCTAACCAGCTGAGCTAAAGGTCCTTATATTTATTGGTAGCGGCGGAGGGGATCGAACCCCCGACCTCACGGGTATGAACCGTACGCTCTAGCCAGCTGAGCTACACCGCCAAAATAATATAAGTTTTCTTTTTTGAAAAAATGGTGGAGCCTAGCGGGATCGAACCGCTGACCTCCTGCGTGCAAGGCAGGCGCTCTCCCAGCTGAGCTAAGGCCCCATTTCATTAAAAATCACATGGTCGGGAAGACAGGATTCGAACCTGCGACCCCTTGGTCCCAAACCAAGTGCTCTACCAAGCTGAGCTACTTCCCGCAAAAAAACATGGTGCGCCCGGCGGGAGTCGAACCTACAACCTTCTGATTCGTAGTCAGATGCTCTATCCAATTGAGCTACGGGCGCATATTAAGATGGTGCCGAGGACCGGAATCGAACCGGTACGGTAGTCACCTACCGCAGGATTTTAAGTCCTGTGCGTCTGCCAGTTCCGCCACCCCGGCACATACGAAAAGTGGAGCGGAAGACGGGATTCGAACCCGCGACCCCAACCTTGGCAAGGTTGTATTCTACCACTGAACTACTTCCGCATGAATGATGCGGGTGAAGGGACTTGAACCCCCACGCCTTGCGGCGCCAGATCCTAAGTCTGGTGCGTCTGCCAATTCCGCCACACCCGCATGAAAAAATGATGAGCCATGAAGGATTCGAACCTTCGACCCTCTGATTAAAAGTCAGATGCTCTACCAACTGAGCTAATGGCTCATGCTTGTCTTACTATAAAAATGGTGCCGGCAAGAGGACTTGAACCCCCAACCTACTGATTACAAGTCAGTTGCTCTACCAGTTGAGCTACACCGGCAGGTGTAAAAAATAATGGTGGAGGATGACGGGATCGAACCGCCGACCCTCTGCTTGTAAGGCAGATGCTCTCCCAGCTGAGCTAATCCTCCATATTATATGCTTGGCGGCGTCCTACTCTCACAGGGGGAAACCCCCAACTACCATCGGCGCTGAAGAGCTTAACTGCCGTGTTCGGAATGGGAACGGGTGTGA
>NZ_JBIWDJ010000010.1:0-62356 GCF_044761955.1 Peribacillus sp. NPDC097225 | reverse complement strand
GTCACACCCGTTCCCATTCCGAACACGGCAGTTAAGCTCTTCAGCGCCGATGGTAGTTGGGGGTTTCCCCCTGTGAGAGTAGGACGCCGCCAAGCTATACTTTATAATAAATGTACCATTCATACCGTCGCGGGGTAGAGCAGTCCGGTAGCTCGTCGGGCTCATAACCCGGAGGTCGCAGGTTCAAATCCTGTCCCCGCAATCATGAAAAAAACGAAACGATGTTTCGTTTTTTTATTTTTACGAATCAATTGAATATTTTTTTGTGAAATAAGCCATACTATAATTAATGTTATGTTTTATTAATCCATCTCTTTAAAAAAGGAAAAGAAATTCCTTGCTTATCAGAACGATTTGTATTATAATAATATAAGTCTTAAAGAAAAAGTATAATGTTTGGTGGCGATAGCGAAGAGGTCACACCCGTTCCCATTCCGAACACGGCAGTTAAGCTCTTCAGCGCCAATGGTAGTTGGGGGTTTCCCCCTGTGAGAGTAGGACGTCGCCAAGCTGTACTTTTTATATAAATGTATCATTCATACCGTCGCGGGGTAGAGCAGTCCGGTAGCTCGTCGGGCTCATAACCCGGAGGTCGCAGGTTCAAATCCTGTCCCCGCAATCATGAAAAAAACGAAACCTTTGTTTCGTTTTTTTTGTTTTACCGGATTTTCATCTTATAATATCCATAACTTATTTGTTTCTTCTTTTGAAACAAGGTACACTACATATAGAATCTTTTTTTTAATCAATGGTGAATGAATGCGTTTTTTATAGGTAGAATTTAGCCCTTTTTTAACTGGGGATCAATTACTTAATTGAATGATAAAGGTGACGGATATATGCAACATTTCGAATGGATTTCTGAAAATGAGGAAGAGACGGCACAGTTTGCGCAGGAATTGGCTAAGAGGCTTCGCAGTGGCGATGTACTGGCTTTAGAGGGAGATTTAGGGGCAGGGAAAACTGCATTTACTAAAGGTCTTGCTAAGGGATTAGGGGTCTCACGTACGGTGAATAGCCCTACCTTTACGATTATAAAGGAATACAACGGTCGCTTACCCTTATATCATATGGATGTATATCGGGTAGGAGAGTCAGAAGAGGATTTAGGTTTTGATGAATATTTTGATGGCGATGGTGTGACAGTCGTGGAATGGGCCCATTTAATAAAAGACCAACTCCCCGAGGACATTCTGACCATTAATATTTATCGTCTTGGTGATACGAGTCGCCGATTTGTTTTGGAAGCTCATGGCGAACGGTATGTTATGTTATGTAAGGAGATAATTTCATGAAGGTTTTAGCGATAGATACATCGAACTTTACTTTAGGGGTTGCTTTAATAAATGGTACCCAAGTGATCGGAGAGTACACGACGAATTTAAAGAAGAACCATTCCGTTCGGGTGATGCCTGCAATCGAGTCTTTATTGAAGGACTGTGATACGTCTCCTAAAGAGCTGACGAAAATCGTTGTCGCTCAGGGTCCTGGATCTTATACAGGAGTTAGAATTGGCGTAACGATAGCAAAAACATTGGCCTGGACACTGAATGTTCCATTATCCGCTGTTTCTAGTTTAGAAGTGCTAGCAGCGAATGGCCGTTATTTTGATGGTTTGGTTTCCCCATTGTTCGATGCTAGACGTGGCCAGGTATATACAGGTTTATATGAATTTGATCATGGCACGTTAAAAACGGTCACGGAAGATTGTAATATTCTAAGCTCTGAATGGGCGATGAAGGTAAAGGAATACAATCGACCAGTATTGTTTGTTGGCCAGGACGTGGAGATTCATCGTGAGGCCATTACAGAAGTACTGGGGGATTTAGCTGTCTTTGCTCCTGTACAGTTGTATAATGCGAGACCAAGCGAACTTGCTTTTATTGGTTTGAATAAGGATGAAGTCGATATACACCACTTCGTTCCCAACTATATTCGTATGGCTGAAGCCGAAGCAAAGTGGCTTGAACAGCAGGGTAAATAAAATAAAAGGAAAGCGACCGATTATGATGAGCAAAACAATGACGTTTCGTAAGATGAAAACGGAAGATATCGAGCAAGTTTTGAACGTGGAAAAACAGTCCTTCACTTTGCCTTGGAGCCGGGAAGCTTTCTTTAATGAACTGAATCATAATGAATATGCTGTTTATATGGTTATTGAAGATGAGGGGAAAATTGCCGGTTATTGCGGGGCCTGGATTGTCATTGATGAATCGCATATTACCAATATCGCCATTTTACCCGAGTATCGAGGGCAAAAGCTTGGTGAAGCCCTGCTAAGAAAAATGATAGAAATCTCGATCAGCATGGGGGTGGTCCGGATGACGCTAGAGGTTCGGGTCAGCAATGCTGTAGCCATTTCCCTCTATGAAAAACTGGGCTTTCAAAAGGGTGGAATAAGGAAAAGATATTATACAGATAATCAAGAAGATGCTTATGTTATGTGGGTGAATTTCAGATGAAAAAAGATCAATTGATATTGGGTATTGAAACGAGCTGCGATGAGACAGCTGCAGCCGTCATTAAGAATGGAACAGAGATAGTAAGCAATGTTGTGGCTTCACAAATAGAAAGCCATAAACGGTTTGGTGGTGTCGTTCCGGAAATAGCGTCTCGTCATCATGTTGAGCAGATCACCATCGTATTGGAGGAGGCCCTGCTTCAAGCTGGTGTGACATATGAGGATTTGGATGCCATAGCTGTCACTGAAGGCCCAGGGTTAGTAGGAGCCTTGTTAATAGGCGTTAATGCAGCCAAAGCCATTGCTTTCGCGCATGGAATCCCTCTTGTGGGAACGCACCATATTGCAGGACATATATATGCGAATAGACTGGTACAAGAAATACAGTATCCTGCCCTTTCTTTAGTCGTATCAGGTGGACATACCGAATTGGTGTTATTGACTGAGCCTGGTTCCTTTAAAGTAATTGGGGAAACAAGAGATGACGCGGCAGGCGAGGCTTACGATAAAGTCGCAAGAACACTGGGGCTTCCGTATCCTGGGGGTCCACATATCGATAGACTTGCTCATGAGGGGACACCATCTTTGAAACTGCCAAGGGCTTGGTTAGAAGAAGGAAGCTATGACTTTTCTTTCAGCGGCTTGAAATCAGCTGTCATTAATACCTTGCATAATGCAGAACAACGTGGCGAAAATATTGAGCCGCAGGACTTAGCGGCAAGCTTCCAGGCGAGTGTTATTGAGGTTCTTGTGAAGAAGGCCGTCAAGGCTGCCAAGGAATATGAAGTGAAACAGGTATTACTTGCTGGAGGAGTTGCTGCCAATAAAGGGCTCAGAAATGCTCTTACGGATGCTTTTTCAGGTTTGTCAATGGACCTGGTCATTCCACCCTTGCATCTTTGTACGGATAACGCGGCGATGATCGGTGCTGCAGGCAGCATCATGTTTGAAAAGGGAAAACGCTCAGGACTAGATTTGAACGGAAATCCTGGGTTGGATATAGAAGTTTTCTAATGAAGGCAGGATACCGAACTTTGGTATCTTGTTTTTCTGTTTTTTACAAATCATGCTTATTTTGTGGATAAAATTTTTTCACTATTCAAAACACCTGTGTATAAATAGTAATTTTGTGGATAAGTGGATAAATTTTTGTGGATAGTGTGGGTAAACTAAAATAATGTTGATTCAGTCGTGCTTGTTATGTGTATAAGACTGTGGATAACTTATTGCTTCATAAGAAAAAGACTGAGTCACATGACCCAGCCTTCATCTTACTCTTCTAATTCGGCCCATTCTTCCAGATACTGATCTAATGTTTCTTGTGCCTTGTCCAGTTTCGTCTGTATGTCCATCACTTTTTCATGGTCTTGGAAAACCGCTGGGTCACATAGAAGCTCATTATATTCGGTAATTTCTGTTTCCAGCAATTCCATCGCCGATTCAATCTCTTCGATTCGACGTTTGCGTTGCCGTTCTGCTTTTTTCGTTTCTTTATCCAGTTTATAATTTGTTTTTTCGACCTTTATTTCTACTGTATTTGCCTTACCCTGTTGTTCAAGGGCTTCAATTTCAGCTTGCTCTTGTTTTTTCTCTACATAGTAATCATAATCCCCGAGGAATTCTTCATTGCCGTCCTTGGATAGCTCTATGATTTTTGTAGCGATTCGATTAATGAAGTAACGGTCATGCGAGACAACAAGAATGGTTCCAGGATAATCGATCAAAGCATTTTCAAGGACTAACTTGCTCTCCAGGTCCAAATGGTTAGTCGGTTCATCCAGAATCAAAAAGTTTCCCTTTTCCATCATCATTTTCGCTAAAGCAAGGCGAGCCTTTTCCCCACCGCTCAAAGTCGAAACGGTTTTCAACACATCGTCCCCGCTAAAAAGGAAATTGCCGAGCACTGTCCGGATATCTTTCTCCGGTTTAGTCGGGTAATCATCCCATATTTCATTCAGGACGCGTTTATTAGAAATGAGATTGGCTTGTTCTTGATCGTAATAACTGACCTCGACATTGGTTCCAAAGCGGAATTCCCCGGAAATCGGAGGGAGCTTTGAAATGACGGTTTTCAATAATGTAGATTTACCGACACCATTCGGTCCGACGAGGGCAATGCTTTCGCCTTTTGTCATCCGGGAGTTAATGTTTTGAGACACTGCTTCCCCCGCATAGCCGATGGCCAAGTTTTGAAGATGAAGCACTTCATTGCCACTTTGTTTTTCTATTTGAAAGGAAAAATTGGCGGATTTCTCATCACCCTGAGGCTTGTCCAATACGTCCATCTTTTCCAGCTGTTTACGACGGCTTTGGGCTCTTTTGGTCGTCGATGCCCTAGTTATATTACGTTGGACAAAATCTCGCAGTTTTTCTATTTCCCCTTGCTGTTTCTCGAATTGTTTCATTTCACGTTCATAGTCTTCTGCTCTTCTTTCCAAGTAGGAGCTGTAATTTCCATAGTACTTTTTCATGTTATTCCTTGAAATTTCATAGACCTGATTGACAACTTTATCAAGAAAATAGCGATCATGGGACACAATAAGTACTGCACCCTGATAGCTTTGCAAATATTGTTCAAGCCAAGAGAGTGTCTCGATATCCAGATGGTTTGTAGGCTCATCCAGTATTAAAATATCAGGTTTCTTTAAAAGTAATTTCCCCAAGGCAAGGCGTGTCTTTTGACCACCGCTCAATGTGGAAATTAAAGTGGAATGATCAAAATCTCCAAATTGGAGACCATGTAAGACAGAGCGGATATCCGCTTCATATTGATACCCGCCCTGTTCTTTGAATGTAACCTGGAGGGCATCATATTCACTTAACACCTTTTGGTAACGTATTTCATCTTCAAATGTTGCGGGGTCGGCCATGGCAGCCTCGAGTCGCCGTAGTTCTTTTTCTTGTCCAATCAGTTTTTCGAATACAGTCAGCATTTCGTCCCAAATGGATAGTTCGGATTCCAATCCAGTATCCTGGGCCATATAACCGATTGTAATGTCTTTTGGCTTGATGATTTCGCCACCATCATGAGAAATTTGACCGGCTATAATTTTTAGCAAGGTCGACTTTCCTGCTCCATTTCGACCGACTAGGGCAATCCGGTCTTTATTTTGAACTTCAAGCTTCATATTTGATAAGATTAGCTCAGCACCATAATATTTCGATAGTTGATTGATTTGTAATAGAATCATGGATTTCACCTCAATTGATTATTGTTAGTGTAACGTATTATAGTATTTAACGGCAACAGCTTTGGTTTTAAAGGTGAAAAACAAGCTGTTACATAATGTAGGATAATAGTGTATGATTTAGGAGGGGTAATTTTATGAGCGATTTAACGCATTTTAATGAACAAGGCAGAGCCAAAATGGTTGATGTGAGCACGAAGCCAGAGACAATCCGGACGGCAACAGCTCAATCCAGCATCTTATTGAACGAAGAAATATATGAAAAAATCACGAATCAACAAATGAAAAAAGGTGATGTATTGGCGGTAGCACAGGTTGCAGGCATCATGGCCAGCAAAAATACATCCAATATCATTCCGATGTGTCACCCCATTTCCCTACAAGGGGTCAATATAGCTTTTGATTGGGAAAAAGAAGAAAAAGGGTACCGGCTTAAAATTGAAACACAGGTTAAGACAAAGGGTAGTACAGGTGTTGAAATGGAAGCGTTAACAGCAGCATCTGCAACCGCATTAACGGTTTACGACATGTGTAAGGCACTGGATAAAGGAATGATTATCGGGCCTACATTTTTAGTGGAGAAAACAGGTGGCGTGTCCAGCAGTGATTACAAAAGGCAGCTAAATCAAATGTAATCATTTTAAAAGCATGTATAAAGGCGGGGAAGAACAATGAACCATGACCCAAAGATACCGCAAGCAACGGCTAAAAGGTTGCCCTTGTATTATCGATTTTTAAAAAACTTACATTCCTCAGGTAAACAAAGAGTTTCCTCAGCTGAGCTGAGTGAAGCTGTAAAGGTAGATTCAGCAACGATCCGCCGCGATTTTTCCTACTTTGGAGCACTTGGAAAGAAGGGCTACGGCTATAATGTCAATTATTTATTGTCTTTCTTCAGAAAAACATTGGATCAAGATGAACTGACAAAAGTAGCCTTGATTGGAGTGGGGAATTTAGGGACTGCCTTTTTAAATTACAATTTCATGAAAAACAATAATACAAAAATTGAAATGGCATTTGAAGTTTCTGAAGACAAGGTCGGAAAGACCATCGCTGATGTGCCGATCTATCATATGAACGAAATAGACACACTTTTGCAGGAAAACAATATTACGGTAGCGATTTTGACGGTCCCTGCCCAAGAGGCCCAGACGATAACCGATCGTTTGGTTCAGGCCGATATAAAAGGGATACTGAATTTCACTCCAGCCAGGCTGACTGTACCCCCATCCATAAGGGTTCATCATATTGATCTGGCGGTTGAGCTTCAATCGCTGATCTACTTTTTAAAGCACTATCCTGTAGTAGAAGAAGCTGTTCTAGAAGAATAAAAACACGCTGCGATTATGCAGCGTGTTTTTTATTTTTTGTTATTCTTTTGTATAGACTTTATCTTAAAGTGGATGAGAATCATACGGATCCCGGATCCCAAGTCAAGAGTCGCAATCAATACAAGGATATAGGCGAAAAATCCCCATCCGGAAGAATTGACTGTCTGGACGGCAATCGTTGTAAAGAGAATGCCCAAGCCTGCGTATACGATTCCGATGAATAAAGGTGACTGACGTTTCATAATAAACCTCCGATAAAGGCTTGTGCAGTATCTGACAATTTCTCGATATCTTCTCTATATACCACCTGGATAATGACAACAAGGGTATTCATAGCGACATGTGCGGCTATGGATACGAGAATACGGCCCGTTTTGGCATATAGGAAGGCAAAAGTGAAGCCCATTGCTGCATATAAAAGAAGATGTTCGAGTTCACCGTGTGCCAAGCCGAAAATAACCGAGCTGAGTAAAGCCGAAATGAAGAAATTAAAGCGTTTATAAAGCGATCCGAAAATAATTTTCCTGAAAATGATTTCTTCCAAAATAGGACCGATCACAGAGGTAACGAATATGACCATCGGAACTTTATAAATGAGTGAAACCAGATTTTGAGTATTTTCAGATTCAGTCTCCACCCCAAGCATTTGTTCGATGTTCCCAGCTATATTTTGAGCGAAAAAGGCTAGGAAGACACCCGCTATTGCCCATAGGAAGGACACGGGAACCGAAGTCTGTGTAAGCTCAGTATTTTCCTTCATATCTTTTCGCAACAAGAATAGAATCACTATTAGTGCTGCAAGAAAACTGAAGACGATCCAGTAAGCGGCCGATTTAACTTCGAGCTCATCACTTGGTATGCCCATTGCAGAACCAATCACCGTGAAAATCGGCATTCCGACAATACCCGATAATTGCATGGCAATGTAAGTAATGATGACGAACCAATATTCTTTTTTCAAAAATGAAAACTCCTTTAATTAAGTCCGCCATTTTTTTAGAGTCCTGACATGGGGACAATCTATAAACGTATATAAAAAGGGTATCAAAAAACAGCCCATAACACCACTTATAGGTATATAAAAAGAGAACATTTCCAAAAAACATTTTAGGAATCATTATCCTAGAGTAGTATACCCGAAATTTATCAGAAATTAATAAAAAAAATTCAACAAGATACTTGCAAAAAGGGCTCGATTTATTTAATATTATAAATGTGTTAGCACTCGGTGTTGATGAGTGCTAATAAATCAGGCAATTGATTTAAGAGAAAATGAGGAGGTTGTTTCACTTGTTAAAACCATTAGGTGATCGCGTTATTATTGAATTAGTTCAATCTGAAGAAAAAACGGCAAGCGGTATTGTTCTTCCTGATACTGCAAAAGAAAAGCCACAAGAAGGTAAAGTCGTAGCGGTTGGTACAGGCCGTGTCCTTGAAAATGGCGAACGTGTTGCTTTAGAGGTTGCCCAAGGCGATCTAATTATCTTCTCAAAATATGCTGGTACTGAAGTTAAATACGAAAATAATGAATACTTAATCTTACGTGAAAGCGATATCTTAGCTATCATTGGCTAATTATACATCATACTTAACTGAACGAAAATTTTTCTTAAAATGATTAGGGAGGTACTTATACATGGCTAAAGAAATTAAATTTAGTGAAGAAGCTCGCCGTTCAATGCTTCGTGGCGTTGACGCTCTTGCAGATGCAGTAAAAGTAACGCTTGGACCAAAAGGACGTAACGTGGTTCTGGAGAAAAAATTCGGTTCACCGCTTATTACCAATGACGGTGTAACAATCGCTAAAGAAATCGAATTAGAAGATGCTTTCGAAAACATGGGTGCGAAATTGGTTGCTGAAGTAGCAAGCAAAACAAATGACGTAGCTGGTGACGGAACGACTACTGCAACGGTTCTTGCGCAAGCAATGATCCGTGAAGGTCTTAAGAACGTAACAGCTGGTGCTAACCCAATGGGTATCCGTAAAGGGATGGAAAAAGCGGTTAATACTGCGATTGCAGAATTAAAAGCCATTTCTCAACCTGTTGAAAACAAAGAATCGATTGCACAAGTTGCTGCTATCTCTTCAGCTGATGAAGAAGTAGGACAATTGATTGCAGAAGCTATGGAACGTGTAGGTAACGACGGCGTTATCACAATCGAAGAATCAAAAGGCTTCACAACTGAATTGGACGTAGTAGAAGGTATGCAATTCGATCGCGGATATGCATCTCCATACATGGTAACTGATTCAGATAAAATGGAAGCGATTCTTGAAAATCCATATATCTTAATCACTGATAAAAAAATCACGAACCTTCAAGAAATCCTTCCTGTACTTGAGCAAGTTGTACAACAAGGAAAACCACTATTATTGATTTCTGAAGACGTGGAAGGCGAAGCACTTGCAACTCTTGTTGTGAACAAACTTCGTGGAACATTCAATGCAGTGGCAGTTAAAGCTCCTGGATTCGGTGACCGTCGTAAAGCTATGCTTGAAGACATCGCAGCTCTAACAGGCGGCGAATTGATCACGGAAGAAATCGGCCTTGACCTTAAATCTGCAACAATCGATTCTTTAGGACGTGCTTCTAAAGTCGTTGTTACAAAAGAGAACACAACAATCGTTGAAGGTGCTGGAGACACAGCTCAAATTCAAGCTCGTGTAAACCAAATCCGTGTTCAATTAGAAGAAACAACTTCTGAATTCGACCGCGAAAAACTACAAGAACGCCTTGCTAAATTAGCTGGTGGAGTAGCAGTAATCAAAGTCGGAGCAGCTACTGAAACAGAACTTAAAGAACGTAAACTTCGTATTGAAGATGCATTGAACTCTACTCGTGCTGCTGTTGAAGAAGGAATCGTAGCCGGTGGTGGTACAGCTCTTCTAAACGTATACAATAAAGTGGCAGAAATCGAAGCAGAAGGCGACGTAGCAACAGGCGTGAAAATCGTTCTTCGTGCAATCGAAGAGCCGATTCGCCAAATCGCTCACAATGCTGGACTTGAAGGATCTGTAATCGTAGAACGCCTTAAAGGCGAAGCAATCGGTACTGGCTTCAATGCCGCTACTGGAGAATGGGTGAACATGATCGAAGCGGGTATCGTCGATCCTACTAAAGTAACTCGTTCAGCTCTACAAAACGCTGGATCCGTGGCTGCTATGTTCTTAACAACAGAAGCAGTTGTTGCTGATAAACCAGAACCTGCTGGCGCTGGCGGCGGAATGGGAATGCCTGACATGGGCGGAATGGGCGGCATGATGTAATAACTCCGCTTGAAATTCAGTGAAAATAGTAATGTTTTCCTGAATAAGATCTGAAAAAGAGGTTTTCCATGAGTTCTTTGAACTTTTTGGGAAGCCTCTTTTTTCACATGAAGATAAACATGTCTTCATTCTTGTGCCAGAATCGTTTCATTATTTGTGAAAGACTTACCCCTGCCTCAGCTAAGAGAGGGCATCAAGCCGTATATGCGAAAACAATATTGAAACAACGTATTTCGTCTTTATCTTTATTTTTCCTCTTTTGTATTTCCTCTGTCACGACAAAAGCAAGATCATCATTTCCGAATAAGGATTATACCCCCATAATGGTTTCATCCGATACTTCACCGGCTTCATCTTTTGTTACGGTTAATTCGATGGCTCAATGCCAGGTTCGAGATCATGATTGATGCACCACTGCGAAAAGACGAGGATCATCATCTTTTCTTGACCTTGGCAGTTTTCGATGATTTTTTCTTCCAATTATTTCTGATTCATATAAATACTCCTTTGAAGGATTTAACAAGATTAGTATACACCCATCCCTTTTTTTCAAATTTATCCCATACGACTATTCCATTTTCTATGTTATAGTTCAATATTGAACTATAAAAATCAGATGAACGATTTTATAATTATTTCCTAAAACTAAACGAAACAAAATAAAATTTAAATGAGGTTAAATATATGAGTGTATTAACGGTTACAGACCTAAACCATGGTTTTGGCGATCGTACGATTTTTGATAATGTTTCCTTCCGCTTGTTAAAAGGTGAACATATAGCTTTAATTGGGGCAAATGGCGAAGGTAAATCGACGTTTATGAATATCATTACAGGGAAACTTCAGCCTGACGATGGAAAAATAGAGTGGTCAAAGCACCAACGAGTCGGTTATCTTGATCAACATACGGTTTTACAAAAGGGAATATCAATCCGTGACGTATTAAAAACGGCTTTTCAATATCTCTTTGACGTTGAAACGAATATTAATACCATTTATGAAAAGATTTCAGATGTTACACCTGAAGAAATGGAAAAGTTGTTAGAGGAAGTTGGGACATTACAGGACATATTAACAAATAATGATTTCTATATTATTGATTCTAAGGTAGACGAAGTGGCACGTGGCCTTGGACTTGATGGTATAGGATTAGAAAAAGATGTTAATGATTTAAGCGGTGGGCAACGAACGAAGGTTTTATTAGCTAAGCTTTTACTTGAGAAACCAGATATTCTTCTTTTAGATGAGCCTACAAACTATTTAGACGAACAACACATTGAGTGGTTAAGACGTTACCTGCAAGAATACGATAACGCTTTTTTATTAATTTCTCATGATATTCCATTTCTTAATAGCGTTGCAAATGTGATCTACCATTTAGAAAATCAGAAATTAAATCGCTACGTGGGTGATTACAACCATTTCCTTATTGCCTATGAAGCTAAAAAAATACAAGTTGAAGCTGCCTTTAAGAGACAACAATCAGAAATTGCTAGTTTAAAAGATTTTGTAGCTCGTAATAAGGCAAGGGCATCTACCAGCAGCCTTGCCATGTCGAGACAGAAAAAACTCGATAAAATGGATGTTATTGAAATAGCACAGGAACGACCAAAACCTGATTTCAACTTTAAAGAAGCAAGGACCTCAGGTAAATTAATTGTTGAGACGAAAGAATTTGTCATTGGATACGATGAGCCACTTTCAAAGCCGTTAAATCTTTATATAGAGCGTGGACAAAAAGTAGCTTTAGTTGGAGCAAATGGGATTGGTAAGACTACACTCCTTCGTAGCATGCTCGGAGAAATAAGATCTCTTTCTGGTTCACTTGAACGCGGTGAACATCAGTATATTGGATATTTTGAACAAGAAGTGAAAACGAAAAATCAAAACACGTGCATCGAAGAAATATCGAATACGTTTCCTCAGTTAAGCCAAGGACAGGTACGCGCTGCTCTTGCGAGATGTGGGTTAACTAGAAAACATATTGAAAGTAAAATATCCGTATTAAGTGGTGGAGAGCAATCGAAAGTCCGGTTATGCAAACTCCTTAACCAAGAAAGCAATATCCTTGTTTTTGATGAGCCAACCAACCATTTGGATAAAGATGCAAAAGCTGAGCTAAAACGAGCTTTGAAATCGTATAAGGGAAGCGTAGTCCTTATCTCTCATGAACCTGATTTTTACCAAGACGTAGTAACAGATATTTGGGACGTAGAATCATGGACAACGAAAACCATCTAAACTTGAACGATCCGAGTAGGAGTCGCCATTTTAAAAAGGAAGGCCTCCCATCAGTTTACTGAACTGATGGGAGGCCTTCCTTTTTTTATTTATTATTTTTGGTAAAAGAAAGGGATTAACTTTATTATGTCAAATACTACCATTTGCATGTGAGTTAACAAGATAAACTAGAAATAACAGTAGAGGAGATGAAGCTAGTCCGTTAATTTAATGTAGAACCTGTCATGGAACTGTCTATCATGCAGAGCAAAATAGGGGACCACAAAGAGGCAAAGGACATGTCATGTCATGTATCGACTATTTGGCTACTTGGGGTAATGGAGAATAAAAAAAGAGAAATTTAAATTATGAAAGGAATGATTTTTTGAAGAGAAAAGCTAGAAAGCTTCTGACGTATTTTTTAACGCTGGCTTTTACCATAATTTTTTTTATCGATACCGCAATGCAGGTAAACCATGCTTCAGCGGCTGAGGTTAAGGATGCTTCAAAGGCAGAGGTCGTGTCACTGAAAGATGTCTACAAAGACTATTTCCTTATTGGGAATACTGTAAGTCCGGGCGACTTAACCGATTCAGCGAAGTATGATTTTATGAAATTCCACTATAATGCGCTGACGCCTGAAAATGCTACGAAACCGGACTCCATTTGGCCCAATGCAACTAGCGAACCTTCATTCACAACAGCCGACAAATTGTTAACCCAAGTTAATGCTGACGGTTTCTATACGATTGGACACGCGTTGGCGTGGCATAATCAGTCGGCTGGCTGGCCGCCTGCTGGTCTGAATTATACCGAGGCCCGGGCGAGCTTACAAAAGTATATATCGACAATCGCCGGGCACTATAGTCAGGGCTCTTATAAGCTCGACACCTGGGACGTTGTTAACGAAGCAATGAGGGATAATCCAGAAAACCCGACCGACTGGCGGAAGGCGCTTCGCTCTGACATTAATCCAATAGAACGTCCATCAAGATGGTTTGATGCTTACGCTAACGGCGGAAATGGTTGGGATTATATCTATGATTCCTTCTTGTTCGCGCGTGAGGCTGATCCGGACGCCATTCTCTACTACAATGATTTTAACGACGAAGAAATCCCCAACAAAGCAATCGCTATTGCCTCAATGGCCAAGGAACTCAACCAAAAATATGCGAATGAACACCCTGAGGCAAATGGCAGGAAACTGATTGAGGGCATCGGGATACAAGGGCATTACAACCTCAGACTCAATGTGGATAATTTAGAGGAAGTATTAAAGATATATAGTGAAACCGGGTTGGAGATTAGTATAACTGAACTCGACGTACAATTTAACGGTACTTCATCCGAGGTTCCGCCTACCAAAGAGCAATTGAAGGAGCAAGCGGTATTGTACGCCAAGCTGTTCATGTTATATAAGAAGTATTCCGATAATATAGAACGTGTTACATTCTGGGGTGTGGCCGATAATAACAGCTGGCGCAGCACGGGTTACCCGTTGCCATTCGACTCCAAGCGTGCCCCTAAAGAAGCGTATTGGGCCATAATAAATCCGGAGGCCTATCTAGGACTTGATGAGTTGCCGCCAAAGCTCACCTCATTTAAATTCGGGGATGATGTTTTCAATGTCGAGGGTAAAACCAAATTGGATGTTAACGTACCAAAGAGCGTATCAAACATTGACTTCTCCGCTTCCAATGTCGCACATCAATACGACAACGATGAAGTTGACGTCAAAGTTAAGCTCGACCCTGCAAGTGGAGCGGTGAGCAACGGGAAGCCAGCCGTGGCGACGGTAGAGATAGCCAGGAAGGAAAACCCGAATAGATCAACGAAGTATATAATACACTTCGGGCATATGACCGCTGAATGGGAGAAGGACCAAAACTATACGGATACGGGCTTCCGCTCCTCCGTCAATATCCGCTTTAGTGATGGTAAAAGTAAACTCAAATTATTTCAGGCGTTCTATAATAAGGACAACGGTAAGCAAGCCATGCTCAACAGTAAGGAATTTAAGCCCTTACCAAAACATACAGGTGGCACGCTCACTATTCAAACAGATAAAAGTATAGACGCTGATGATTTGAAAACAATGACCTTGAAGAAATCTCTTTGGGATCAAAACTGGGTTCCCATTATTCCAGCGCGTGTTACAGACTTCAATGTTCCGGAAAATTTTTGGAGATTGGCCAAAACGATTGAATCCGGTAAGACATATATCGTTGTCTCATCCAACTCAAGCTTGGCCCTGACCAATAGGAATGTACCATCTATCCCGGCCACTGGCGGTGTGACCACCCCCAAACGAGGTATTGCGGGTACTCCTGTCACGATAGAGGACGACATTATTAAAGAGCCGAAGCAGATTCAGGATAATATGAGATTTATCTTTAAAGAGAGTGCCAGCCCCGACCCGGGACCATACACAAAAGCGAAGGGATACAAGGGATACACAATGTTGAGTCTAGTTCACGGCGGACTTGTCGCCCCCACTATTTTGTGGCGGGATTTGAGCAATGACGATACGGCTCCTTTACGGACAGACACAACTATTGGTGATCGTGCACTAGATCGGGCGGTATGGTTTAATACCAGCATAGATCCCGATACAGGTGAGACGACACTATTTTCCCATACGGGTTCCAACCATTACACCTATGCACTGCATGGTAATGAAAACGGTTTCATTGGCCAAGGAGGAACGGAGCCATTGGAAAATTATGCAGACAATAGTCGTGTGAAGCTGTATGAGTACGTGTCCAACTATTTATACGAAGACTCAACCAATCTGGGCGTGGAAATTAGCCTAGCACCGGTGGAGCGTATCGTGAGAGATCGTGACACCAAAATCCCCGTCACAGCGGATGTCCCTGACGGTTCCAAAGCAGTATTGGTAAAGGATGGTGTTTCAGTAGCTACCGCGAAATTCGCAAAAGGCAAAGCGACAATCAGCGTTAAAGGCAGCGATGTTGACCCCGGCGCGAATTATGCAGTCGTTATCTATGATGGCACCAAAATACTTGGTGCGGCAATGCTGCCGGTAGTCACTGTCGACAAGGCGACGCCGTTGGCTACGGTAGGGAAACTGAATGGTAAGCAGAACAGGCTGAAAATCAGCGTTAAAGAGTCATATTCCGATGGTTCGACGGAGAACTTCACTGAGGAGATACTAATCAAGAACAATGCCACAGACGTATATCAAGTGGGACCTTATAAGGTTTACGTGGAGACTAAAGGCAACGACAAGATTCGAAAATGTTATATTGTGAAGGATTAATCAGCAATCAGGGAAAATTGTATTTCTTGATAAAGCAATGGGTAATGAGAAATGATGCTTACCCAAATAGCTTTTTAAGTGGAAGGTCTCCTATCAGTTTAATGAACTGATAGGAGGTTTCTTTGTATATGAACGTAAATATTCATCATTTTATTTATAATGGAATGTCCTAAACTTTTTGGAGTCTCGCTATCTCCCTTAATATCATTTGCGCGCCCTTTTGCGTGTTAATAAAAGAGAAAGATCTCTCTGATTGACGATGGCCTTTTTTGTTATGGGGGCTAGAATCTGCTAACCTGTACTTTAATAGTGAGGCCCATCTATAAGGAATGCGTATAAAGAATAAAATAGTCGGAGGAGAATAAATGCGTTCAGAAAAAGAAATGATGGAATTGATATTACGAGTTGCTGAGAGAGATGAGAGAGTAAGAGCTGTTGCCATGAATGGTTCTCGGACAAATTCTAATGTACCGAAAGATACTTTAAGAGATTATGATATGGTCTATCTTGTATCTGACGTACAATCGTTTCTTTTTAATCCTGATTGGGTAAATGTGTTTGGGAAAAGAATTATCATGCAAACACCAGAGGATATGGTGATGTTTCCACCTGAATTGGATGGGAGATTCACCTACTTAATGTTATTCGAGGATGGTAATCGACTTGATTTAATGCTGGTTCCGATTGAGGAAAAAGAGAAATATTGTTTAGAAGAAGGATTAACCGTTATTTTATTAGATAAAGATGGGAATATGCCTAAGCTCTCTGAACCAACGGATAAAGAGTACTGGGTAAAAAAGCCTTCGGCTGAATTTTTTGCAGATTGTTGTAATGAATTTTGGTGGGTTTCCACTTATGTAGCAAAAGGGTTATGGAGACAAGAGATACTCTACGCTTATGACCACTTAAACGGTGTAAGAGAAATGTTACTAACCATGCTTGAGTGGAAAGTTGGTATAGAAACAAATTTTTCTTTGAGTGTAGGGGAAAATAGTAAGTATTTGAAGCGTTATCTTAATAATGAGATGTGGAAAAGATTGATGAAAACCTATCCTACCGGAGATTATGAACAGGTGTGGCATGCATTGTTTGAAACCATTGCCTTGTTTGAGCAAGTAGCGATTGAAGTAGCTAGTAATCTTGAATATCAATATCCTTATAAAGATGCGAATAAGGTAAAACAATACCTTACTAAAAACTAAACTAAGGTATCTACTAACAGGTGGGATATTTTCGTCATATATGCACGATTGAAAAGCAAACAGGTAAGGAAAATGCTCGAACTAAATAAGCGCAACATGAATAGATAAGAATCCATTTTGATCAACCTTTGCTCAAAATGGATTCTTTTTTATTTATCGTAAAAAGTTAGTCTCTGTGAAAAAGGACATAGGTGCCGTTAAAACAGGTAGGTCTTTCTAGGTGTTTATCATAGTTTAAAAGGAAAAATGAGGGATTAATAGAATGTACTAACTAATAAATAATATTCAGAATAGGGGAATGGAAGTGAAAAAGAAGTTTATAAAGGTTCTAAGTTCAACAATAGTAGCTGCAACATTACTTGGCCCGAATGTCGGCTTCGCTGAACGAGGACCAAATCCGACCGGTGGAACGAATCTTTCTATCGAAGCATTCCTTAATTATGATGAGCTTGTAAAAAAGTTAAATAAGCTTGAGCAAGTGAGTAAGGGGAAAGTGAAAGTGGAAGTGGCTGGACAAACAAATCAAGGTCGTTCCATTCACAAAGTGACGGTAGGGCATGGTAAAAAAGTTGTTCTTATCCAAAGTGAAATTCATGGAAATGAAAAAACAGGAACGGTTGCGTTATTAAACATTCTTGAAAACCTAGGTAAAAGTAATTCACCTGATGTGAAAAAAATGCTTGATGAACTAACAATCGTTGCTATACCAATGATGAACGTAGATGGATCAGAGCTTGATCGTCGTGGAAATGAGATGACATGGTCAGAGGTGGTAGGGAAATTCCCACAACTCTCGAATGCTAAACCAACTTGGAATTATTACACGACTCCAAGATCCGGAGACGACTATGCTAGCAAACCGGGATTTGATGTGAATCGTGACTTTAATCCAAACTTAAACTATGTGCCACAGCCTCAAGACTTCCCAGGGGCATCTGAAAAGCCAGGCTGGTTCATTACACCTGAATCACAAACGGTACGTGACATATATAAAGGGTTAAAATCGAAATTCGGTAAAGTGGATGTTTTTATCGATCTTCATCACCAAGGGTTCCCGTATATCGAAGGAACGGATGACCGTGTGACGATGTCTATATCAGGAAAATTCGTCAACGATCCTAGCACACCTGCAGGGGCTAAGTATAAAGAGTATGCAGATAACTTTAAATATGATTTCTCCCGTCAGTTAACTCTTACTGCCTATAATGCATTACAAACAAAAGGAAATTCTGTGTTTACGAATATTTCACTGTACGATCAAACCGTTGATCTGCCAGGTACTGCTTTAGGAGCGTTTGCGTTAAATGGAAGTGGTACGGTTCTATTTGAAGTGAGTGGACAAACACAAAACTTTGGGCAAAAACAGAAAGGTCAGTTAGTGAAAACGGTTGAAACAGGCCTTATGGGAATAATCTCTGGTGTGACAGATGGATCGGTTCATACTCTTAATCCAACAGACTATGAAAAAATCCCTAAAAGTTCGTCTAAACCGGGAATCTAATTATATGGAAGACGGCCCTATCGTTCAGGAACAAGTAGTTCCGTCATAAGCAATCCGTTTAAGAAGTGAGAGGCAGAAATGTTGTTATAACGACATTTCTGCCTCTTTATTTTTTCTTCGGTCCAGTTTAGACACCATATTTACTCTAGAGCCAGCGTTTAACCGACCCCGACTGAATGGAAGAAGCCATTCTACCTTGAATAAAATAAGCCTCCATTTTGCAAAATAAAAATATGCATACATATAGGAGGGGACAATCATGAGGGTATGTACTCGAACAGCCACTATAGGTTTTCTTACACTGATACTCTGCATGTTTAGCATTCAGGCACATGCAGAGGTAGGTTTAGAGGAAAAAGCGTATTACGATAATTATCAACGGATCCTGCAAGTCATGAAAAAAGGAATGGAGCAAGCACCTAAGACAGGTGACCCTAGTCTTGATTTTCTATATGAAATGATTCCCCATCACGAAGCAGCGATATCGATGGCTGAAAATGTCTTGAAATATGGCCATGATGAACAGGTCAAGCTGATAGCTGCAAACATCATACGAGATCAGCTTGCCGGTATAGGGAAAATGGAAGCTCTTAGAAATAAAATAAAAACGAATCCGCAAGTAAACCAGAAGGCAGAAGCCGCCTACTTAAAAGCTTATCAAACGATTTATAAAACGATGATTGCCTCAATGGAAGAGGCCAAACCAACGGGGAATATCGATCAAGACTTCCTGGAAGAAATGATTCCGCATCATGAAGGTGCCATCAAAATGTCCCAGAGTATCTTGAAGTATACACAAAATGCCGAACTGAAAACCATTCTCCAAAACATCATCACGACTCAACAAAAACAACTTTTAGAAATGAAAGATCTAGTAAAGACGATTCACTAAAAGTACAAGAAGCTGACCTTTTATGGTCAGCTTCTCTTTTATGCTTCATCACCGGTCCATAGGGAAAATGGAAGGGGATAAGATGAAATTGGAAAACATTTTTATATGTTTTTAAAACTTAAAGAACTAATAGATAAGGAGATTCAATATATTTAATCAAAATTGTTAAGAATTCTGCGGCGCTTGCACCGTCTAGAATTTGATGGTCAAAGGTTATACTGAATGGAATTTTCTTAACCGATTTGACTGTGCCATTTTCTGTTAGGGTCAGTTCATCCTGAAAAGCTCCTACCCCTAGAATGCCTGTTTCTGGCGAATTCAAAATTGGTGTAAAGTATTCGATTCCACTGGCTCCTAAGTTGGTAATGGTGAATGTAGAGCCGGAAAGCAAGTCTCCGCCCGCTTCTCCATTTTTGGCTTTTTCCGATAATTCCTTTATTTCTTTCGCTAGGCTGCCGATTGTTTTTTGATGGGCATCCTTAATAACAGGGACTAACAAGCCATCTTTTAGCGAAGTGGCGATTCCTAGGTGAACCTCATCGAACTCTGTCAATTGGCCTTCATGATAGAGAGAGTTCATTTTCTTCAACTCTTGTAAAGCAAGTACAGTTGCTCTTGCAATTAACACGGTTAAAGTGAGTTTGACATCTAATTCACTTGACTCAATTTCTTTCCTCAACACTTTCTGGAAATCGATCAAGTGATCTGCATTGGCTTTACGATGTAAAGTCAATTGTGCCGTCTGTGCCAAACTTCTCCGCATATTCCGAGCAATTGCTTTTCGCATTGGAGGAAGTCCTTCCCCTACATTTTCCGCAATTGCCGGTGTAGGTGAAGGTGGGGCAGGGGGAGTATCGTCCACTCGGCTTGCTAATGCATGCTGAATATCCCGTTTGGTAATTCTACCATTGCCACCGGTACCTTTAATTAAATCAATATCCAAATTCTCAGCGTTGGCCATCTTTTTAGCTAGTGGAGTAATGAAAGTCCGGTCGCCTTTACTTGTCTTTTCTTCGTTTTTCACTAATACGGCTGTATTACCACTAGCCTCCGAACTTTCAGGGGTAGCAGGGGAATCCGATTGAACGGCCTGTAAATCATCCGTTACAATCGTTTCTCCCTCGTCTCCGATCACGGCGATCGTGGCACCGACTTCCAGTTCATCTTCCACTTCACCATTCTTAGTTAACAAAACGCCCGTTATCGGGGCTTCAACGTCTTGGTTTAATTTTTCCGAACTGATCATTAAAATGGGTTCGCCTTTATTAACTGAGTCTCCCACTTCTTTATACCATTCCACAATTGTGCCTTCTGTCATGGTCATTCCTAATTTAGGCATTACGATCGCTTCACTCATAGTAGGTTCACCTCCTAGTTCGTTACGTATTTTTTCAAATCAGCTATTAATTCTTCGGCAACTGTTAACACTTTTTTTGCATCTGGAATGTAGGCTTTCTCTAGGTTAGAAGCAAATGGAACTGGTGTATTTGGTGCACAAACGGTTTTGATTGGGCCATCAAGATAATCGAAAGCTTTATCTGCAACTACCGAGGCAATATCCGTAGCCGTGTTGTTATGTGGATTGGATTCATCAATGACAATGAGCCGTCCCGTTTTTTTGACAGACTTCAAAACGGTCTCCTGATCCCATGGTGCCACCGTTCTTAAATCAATTACTTCAACTGAGATTCTGTCTTTATTTAATGTTTCTGCAACTTCAAGAGCTACCTGAACCATTTTGCCGATGGCTACAATGGTAAGGTCCGTTCCTTCTCTAGTCACATTCGCTTTACCAATTTCAATCGTGTAGTATTCTTCAGGCACATCGCCTTTCATGCCATATAGCAATTTATCTTCTGAGAAAATGACTAAATTATCTTCTTCAATTGCTGCTAACATCAAACCCTTGGCATCATAGGGATTGGAAGGAACGACCACTTTAACGCCTGGAATAGAACCGAACATTCCATATAATGTTTGGGAGTGTTGAGCCGCAGCACCTGCTCCCGCACCGTGTACGGTCCGGACAGTAAGCGGGATTTTTGCCTTTCCGCCAAACATATACCGCATCTTGGCCCCCTGGTTTAAAATGGGATCCAAAGCAAACCCGATAAAGTCGTTAAACATCAATTCAGAAATAGGGCGCAAACCTGTAGCGGCAGCACCGACCGCTGCACTAAAATAACCATGTTCCGCAATAGGCGTGTCAATGATACGTCCACGGCCGAACTCTGAAACCAGTCCTTTAGATAAACCGAAAACACCGCCAAATGCATCATCATGACGACCATCATCTTGAACTAAGTGGTCTACTTTAGCACCCCCGGCAACGTCAGTACCGATTAATATAACCGTTTCATCTTTTCGCATCGCTTGTGCCATCGCTTCTGTAATAGCGGACATAAAAGTAATTTGTCTATTCGTCATTATAATTCCTCCTATTCTTATGCAAATATATCCGTATATAGAGTGGATTCATCCGGTAATGGACTCGCTTCCGCAAAAGCAGCTGCCTCTTTGATTGTTTTTTCTGCCGCTGCTTCAATGGAATCCGCTTCTTCTGCAGTCATCCAACCATTTTTAATCGCTTTTTCACGGAATTCAGGAATGGGATCACGGTCTTTATTGGGATCTTCATCCGTCTTGTATTTTTGTTCGTCCCCTTCAAAGTGACCATATTGCCGGTATGTGTCGCATTCAATTAATGTAGGACCTTTACCGGATTTGGCCCGTTCAATCGCTTCTTTTGTTGCGTTGTATACGGCTTCGACATCCATGCCATCCACACGTACACCTGGCATATTATAAGCTGGAGCCCTTTCGACCACTGTTTTAGAGGCACTTGCATATCTAAAAGGCGTGCCTTCGCCGAATTGGTTATTTTCACACACAAAGATAACAGGTAGATCTAAGATGGAAGCAAGATTTAGCCCTTCGTGGAACGTACCCTCATTTGAAGCACCATCGCCGAAGAAGCAAACAGCTACATTGTCTCGACCTAATGTCTTAATGCTAAGAGCTGCACCGGCAGCTAGTCCAAACCCACCACCAACAATCCCGTTGGCGCCTAGCATTCCTTTATCAACGTCGGCAACATGCATGGAGCCGCCTTTTCCTCCACCCAGGCCATCTTTTTTTCCCATGATTTCAGCCATCATGCCATTGATATCGCAACCTTTTGCAATGGCATGTCCATGTCCACGGTGAGTACTTGTAATATAATCCTCGTCATCCAATAAACTCATCACTCCGGTTGCAACGGCTTCTTCACCCGCGTATAAATGGACAAATCCTGGTATTAAACCTTTTCCAAAGGTGCGGTGTACATCATCTTCAAAAAATCTGATTTCATTCATCTTTTGATAAATCCAAAGTGCTTCATTCTTTTCCATTCGTAATTCCTCCTTGTTTGGTGTTTACATATGAATCGCTTGTTTGAATAATGCATTTGCGCTTTCTCCAATTGCTTCAGCCACTGCAGGATGTGCATGTATAAGGCTTGCAAGCTCATTCATCGTTCCTTCTGAGTGTTTCACAGCCAAAATTTCCCCGATTAACTCGGTTGCGTGGGCACCGACAATAACCGCCCCCAAAATTTCCTGATATGTACGATCGGAGATGATTTTAACAAAACCTTCTGTTTCTCCCATGGCAATGGCTTTTCCATTTCCAGAAAGGGGAGAGGTGGTGACGCTTACATCATAATTGGCATTCTTGGCTTGCTCTTCACTTAGCCCAAATGAAGCAATTTCGGGATGAGTATATACGCATCTAGGGATTTCAGTCTGATCTATGGGTTGGGGAGCTTCGCCATTCATTGCATGTACTGCAACTAGACCTTCTGCACTCGCCGCATGAGCCAACTGATAGCCTCCGATTAAATCTCCTACTGCATAAACATGTTTCTTACTAGTTTCATAGTATTCATTGACTGCCACAAACTTGTTGGTATCATCCATTTTTATTTTTAGGTCTTGTACCAACTCAATATTAGGGGTTCTACCGGTTGCGACTAGCAGGGTATCATAGGAGATTTCTTGGTCTGCTAATATAACCTGATCTTTTTTCACTTCCCGGATATCGGCCTTAACGATGGTTTGGATGTTTTTCCTTTTCACTTCCTTTTTGATGATTTTTCGTGCGTCCACATCTTCGGTTAATAGAATGTCAGGAGCAACTTCGACAATTGTCACTTTCGTTCCCAATGGCGCCATGGCAAAAGCCAGTTCTACCGAAATGACTCCACCACCAATGATCACCATGGCTTTCGGCAATTCCTGCAAGTCAAAAAATGAATCGGTAGTAAGGTAATCCACTTGATCCAGCCCTTTGATTGGAGGGATGAAGGGCTTGCTTCCGGTTGCCAATAAAATATTTTGGCCTTTTATTTTGTCATCACCGATTGAAACGATTAAGTTTTCCGTTATGGATGCTTCTCCTTGAAGTAAAGTGATTTTGTTTGTCTTTAACAAATGTTCCACACCACTCGTCAATGATTGCACTACTTGATCTTTACGCTTCATCAGTTTTGAGAAATTAATGGATAATTCACCCGTTTCAATTCCCCAGCTGTTTGCCTTTTTTATTTCTTCAATCATTTCTCCATGCTTTAAAAGTGTCTTGGAAGGGATACAGCCAACATTAAGACAGGCCCCGCCAATTTTCTTTTTTTCGACGATGGCGACTTTTTTTCCTAACTGTGCAGCCCGAATGGCAGAAACATATCCTCCAGGACCTGCGCCAATTATAATCACGTCAAATTCCTTCATCTTTACATCACCTGGCTTTCATCTTGAAGTGGAATTTTTCCTACACTAATACATTATGCAAGTGGCGTGCCAACATAGAGCAGGGGGGTGGAATTTCGTTCATCTCCATGAATATCAATGGTTATCACCCATTATTTTGATCATCATCTCCTATATAGAACTGTTCCAATGAAACAAGTAAATGTATCAATGTCTCACAGAAAAAGCCTAAACTGTATCACTCTATCAGTGAGTGGATAAGTTTGGGCTTTTGTCGTTGCATGTTATTTAATTATCCAAGCCAATCTTCTGGTTTCAGTTGATACTGCTTGATTTTTCGATAGATGGTAGAGCGGGAAATGCAAAGGGTCTTTGCAACGTTGGTAATGTTTCCGTTTTCTCTGATCATGGCTTCAATAAGCGCTTCTTTCTCGTTTTCCCCTATATTTTTAACCAATTCAGGAGGAAGGTCGAATGGGAATACCATATTTCCTTCCGTATTGAATAGGGCTTGCTGGATAACATTTTTTAATTCTCTTATGTTTCCTGGCCATGTGTATTGTGTCAGGCAGTCCATGGTATCGGGGTGTACCAGAATGTCTGGTTTTCCGAATTGACCACCCATGGTCTCCATGAATTGGGTGACTAACTCAGGAACATCGTCGATTCTTTCCCGCAAAGAAGGAATTCTCATTTGGATCACGCAAAGTCGATAATATAAGTCCTCACGAAACTCGCCTTTTTTGACCGCTTCCGCTAAATTTTTATGAGTAGCAGCGATGACACGAACATCGAGAGGTATTGGTTTATCTCCGCCAATTCTTATGACGACTCTCTCTTCGAGTATTCGAAGTAAATGAACTTGTAAATCAAGCGGCATATCTCCAATTTCATCAAGAAAGATTGTGCCTTTTTGGGCCAGCTCGAACTTCCCGGGATTGCCTTTCGCCTTAGCTCCGGTAAAGGCCCCAGATTCATAACCGAATAGTTCACTTTCAAATAATCCATGAGGGATGGCACCACAGTTTATCGCTACGAAAGGCTGATCACGGCGGTTGCTTGCCTGATGGATTGCCTGCGCGAAAACTTCTTTTCCCGTCCCGGTTTCTCCTGTTAGGAAAAGTGTAGCATCGATTAACGATGCCTTTCGCGCCTTTTTCACGACTTCTACAAAATCGTTGGAGGAACCGACCATATCATCAAAGCTATAGCGTGTAGATTTAGTATGTAAGGAACGGCCTGATGAAGGTGTATGTCCGATGGAAGATGGATAGGCTGAATTCTCTCTTAGAAATATGACTGCACCTAGCCGTTCGTCTTGGAAAGTAACGGGATAGATGGAGCAAATGAATTTTTGCTTGTTTTCATCATGACTTACTTTTTCTTCTCTTATTCTCAGTCCGTAGAGTAAGACAGAATCAACAAGTCTATCTAATTCAGGGAGATGCTTGATTGATTGAACATCTTTTAGGATGGAATGCGATTTGGCCACTCTATTTTTTTCTATAATGCTTTTTCCGGTATTCACTACAAATACGGCATCCTCCACACCTTCTAGTGCTGTATTCAAAAATAAATTATTACGCAGAATATACTCATGATATTGCCGATCAATAGATTTCGATATATTGTTCACTTCTGAAATGACGAGCCCAATCGTGTGTTGATGCACTTGATTAGAGCAACCTGCAATATTGATGATTCCTATTAGCTCGTTTGTAAAAGGATCCAAAATGGGGGAGGCGACACAATACCAATCATGATTTTTTTCACAGAAGTGTTCAGAAAACAAAACTCGAGAAGGTTGTTTCGTCTTCAACACCATTCCTACCGCGTTTGTTCCTGCAGATGTTTCACTCCAGGTGCCCCCCGTGAAAATACTAATCCGCTCAGCATTTTCCAAGACACCCTTTTCACCGGAGGAATGCAGAATAGTACCATGTTTATCCGTAATGGAAAGCATCGTTTTAGAGTCATGTAGGATATCTGACAAACTGTTTATTTTCGGGGTAGCGAATGAAAGCAATTGCTCGTTTTTATCGAGCCGAGTCTTCAAAGTGTTTGGGCTAATGATCTCATTAATTTTATTCTGGAATGGGCTGATGCCTAGTTTCTTGGAATTTTCCCATGAATCGAAAATCTCAGCCCGGATGCTTTTATCAGGATACTGTCCTTTTTCTTGGTAAAGGTTCCAAGCGCTTTTCGTGGAAAGGTTGTATTCTTGGGATTCAACAATAGCTCTTCTAAGTGTCTGATTCATTGAATGTCCTCCATCATATAGTTACTTAGGTGTATCTCGTTAATTTAAAACAACTTATTCCAGCCATTTAAATTAACGATAGCTAGAAGATATTATCAAAAAGGACCAAACTAAAGCGGGTTTAGATCTATAGAAGATGAAGAATTGGTATTGAATGAAGTAGACAAGCGTTTAACTTCTTTTGGTCCATCGTAAACTTGGTGAAGTGTTCAATAACGAAGAAGGCAAGCAATTACATATAGATAAAACAGGAAGGAATGAATAAAGATCATGTTGCTGGATAGTCGTTAGACTATCCAGTTCATCTATCCGAACATTCTTTAACGGATTTTCATCTCATTTAGCTTGTACTAATATTTTTATTTGATTTCTTTCTTTTAATAGACCTTCGAAGCCATCTTCAATTACATTATCAAGCGTGATACGCTTAGTTACTAGTTTGTCGGCCGGGAAGTATCCTTGTGCCATTAAGCTTATGACAGCAGGAAATACATCACGATAGCCAATGATACCCGTTACTGTACGTTCTTTCAGAACGATATTTTGCGGATGAATGGGGGCCTCTTTTTCAAAAATACTTACAATCATCGTCTCACCATTGAATGTAGTGGAGTTGATGGCTTGTGTTAAGACTGGTGGGATTCCTGTGACTTCATAAGAAACATCCACTCCACCATTTGAAAGGTTTTGAATTTGTTCTACAACATCTCCGTTATTTGGGTCAATTGCGATGGCTCCAAGTTCTCCTGCTTTCTGTCTACGTTGTTTCGATAACTCAACCGCATAGATTTCCGCCGCCCCGGCTGCTTTAAGGGCTTCAATAACCAATAAACCGATTGGGCCAGTTCCAAAGACGGCAGCTTTATCGCCAACTTGTAGTTTGCTTTGTTTTACAGCATGAAGAGCCACAGCTGAGGGCTCGACAAGTGCTCCTTGCTCATATGAAACAGTTTCAGGAAGTTTATGTAACATATGTTCTGGAACAGAAGTGTATTCGGAAAATCCGCCTCCGCCTCCAGCAAGTCCGTAGAACCCCATTTTGTTGCAAAGGTTGTATTTCCCTTGTTTGCATGCATCACATTCACCGCATGAATAGATGGGTTCCACAACAACGCGATCCCCGGCCTTTACTTTAGTGACGCCTTCACCAATTTCAATGACTTTTCCAGAGAACTCATGCCCCATGACAATCGGAGCTTTATCCCCGCTTAAAGGATGTGGTTCTTCCGCTGGGATGAATATGGGTCCTGCCGTATACTCATGCAAGTCACTCCCACAAATTCCACACCACTCGACTTTAAGTTTAACTTCGCCTTTTTTTGCATGTGGCTCTTCGATATTGTCTAATCTTACATCTTTAGTATTATGCCATCTGAGCGCTTTCATATTGACACTTCCTTTTGTAGTATGGATTTTATTACCACTGAATCTCAAAATCAGTATACTATTATCGTAATTTTCTTTCAATTTTCAGTAGAGTCTAGTAAACGAGAAGTTTTGGATGATAGGGTAGTAGTCTTAAGCACTTCGAAAGTGATCTTACGAGAGTTATTGAACGGGTTCAATCAAATTGCTGGATAGGGTATGTTGAGAAAAAATATGGGAGAGGCGTTTTCGAATTAGATGCATGGAGAGGGGAGAGGCTTTTGAGGCCTTTCCCTTTTTCACTGAGACATTGCGGTCCTTATTTATTCCGTAACCGATAACGTAACGGAGCCGATTCCTTCAAATTGACCAGTATACATCCCGATTTCTAGTGTTTTTGGTAGGATGAATGTGCCAGATGATACGAACATGCCTGGTTCGAGTGTTAAATTATGTTGCCCGAGTTTTTCAAGTAGCCACATGATGGCCTTGAGCGGATGCCCCATTACAACCGAAGATGTACCTTCATCAATGGTTTGTCCATTGAAGAGCAACTTGCCATTGATATTGTCTATATCAGTGTAAGTGTAGTCTTTTGCTTCCCCGATAGTTACTTTTCCGCCAACTGCCCCATCTGCGCAAACCTGTTCTTTTGGCATTTTAGGAAACCAATCCTCAAAGCGGGAATCAGGAATTTCTAATCCGGGAGCAATTTGTGTTTTGTTGATTATTTCTTCTTCAGTAGAAGCGGCAGTCAAGGGCTCTTTGACAATAAAGACTAACTCCAGTTCGATCAGCGGACTTAGCATTTGCTTACTTAAAGAAATCTTATTGGTTATTTGTTTATCGGTTAACTGTCCATACAACGGTTCCTTGGCGTTAAACAAGGCTTGTGTTTCGGGACTAGTCATACTGATTTTATACCCTTTCAGGCATTCATCATTTGCTCTTTTTGCGGCAGTGAAAGCATGTTGAATTCGATAGGCTTCTTCCAAACTGATATGTGATGAAAAAACGTCCTTTTTCAATGCCTTTACGTGTATGTAGGAGTCAGACAATTTGTTCAAAAAGACTTCCTTAATCATTCTATCCCATCCCTTCTAATTGAATATTAATACTATTCTAACATTTTTTAAAAGGAAGAGTTTATTCTTTCTGCCAGAAAACCAGTGAAATAGAAATCATGGAATGCCTTAAACGTTTTTGTTTGAAAAACCTGGTTAGATGGGTTGTAGAATCCATCTAATTGCCTACTAATTTTATCCAAATCAACCCGTAGGATTTACCCAAAAATGTGAAACAATTTCATTTTTTTAAAAAAACTTTTTACGTCTTCGGTACGGAACCAATTACGCGGTTTTTCGGTAAGGGCTTACACCGTTGGTACGTCAAAGTTAACCGAGGGTAATCGAAGCAAATTATCCGCGTGAGAATAGTGGGATCTTATCATGCAATTAAGCCAGGTATCATCACGGTTTACACTACGCTTCATTTGAATCTTATTTCAATCTTTGTTAAGGTTATTAAGTACTTTAGGGATAAACGTTTAGTCCTAGGGATGGGACGAACAAAAAAATCCAAGTAAAAAACCATTTAAATGTCAGTCGGTATACACCGTTTCTGCAACTATCCTCAGTTGTGATTACTCCTTTTTTTTCTACTTGAAATGCTCAAATAATCACACGTAAATGATCAAGCGATGAATCATGGTCATTGTAAACGTGTTTTTCTTAATGTGTTGTGGTTTAGGACAACCACCGCTTAATTTGGCCACTTCTGTCTTTATTAGGGACACATACTTGATTGTGGTCTAAGGAAAACTCTAAATGATATCCATGTATTCTACTATCGCACCTCTTTTTTCTACTAAAAAAACTCAATTATTTTACACATATGACCAGGACTAATTATGTGAATGTTAAGTATTTTTCAGTGCGTTCGTTTTGGTATACAGTGTAACGTTTTACCCATTATGTTACGTCATTCCCCCTTTTGACGTTCGTGTGAAAGTGCAGGTTGGACTAGCTTAAGAGAGTAGAATTATACAATCATGATGACTCATCACAAGATGAGGAAAACAGCAGAACTGAACATCATATGGTCAACAAACTAACGAGGTGACTGAATGAAGCCATATGTAGAGGTCAGAAATGTTTCGAAAATTTTTGGGAAATCCCCAAAAGCAGCTACGGATTTATTGAAGCAAGGCAAGTCAAAGAAGGAAATTTTGAAAGAAACGGGTCAAACGGTTGGTGTGAATAACGTCAATTTTGAAATTTATCCCGGTGAAATTTTCGTGATCATGGGGTTATCCGGAAGTGGAAAATCGACTTTGATCCGTATGTTCAATCGATTGATTGATCCAACTTTAGGCGAAATCCTAATCGAAAATGAAGATATTGTAAAGATGAATGCGGCCCGCTTAAGAAAAGTTAGGCAACAGAAAATTAGCATGGTTTTTCAAAACTTTGCTTTATTCCCTCATAAAACGATACTGGAAAATGCCGAGTACGGGCTGGAAATTCAAAAGGTGGATGTGAAAATCCGACGTGAAAAAGCCATGAGTGCGCTTGAAGCGGTTGGGTTAAAGGGATATGAAGAACAGATGCCTTCACAACTTAGCGGCGGGATGCAACAAAGGGTCGGTCTTGCACGTGCGCTTGCAAGCGATACGGATGTCTTGTTGATGGATGAGGCCTTTAGTGCGCTTGATCCGTTGATCCGTAAAGACATGCAGGATGAATTGCTAGAAATTCAAGAGCAATACAAAAAGACGATCATTTTCATTACCCATGATCTTGATGAGGCATTAAGAATCGGGGATAGGATTGCGCTTATGAAAGACGGAAGCGTCATCCAACTGGGAACACCAGAACAAATCATGATGAACCCGGCTAATGAGTTTGTCGAGAAGTTTGTTGAAGATGTGGACTTATCCAAGGTGCTTACCGCATCTCACGTGATGAAGCGGCCTGAGAAAATCGCAGTGGACCGTGGTCCAAGGGTTGCCCTTGAGATCATGCGCAAACAAGGTTATTCCAGCATATTCGTCGTAGATCGTAAGCAAGTCTTATTAGGGGCTTTGTCGGCAGAGCAAGCACGCCAGGCATTGAGAAATGACCAATCTATTTCTGAGGTGATGTCAACGGATATCCCGACGGTTCCTGAGGAAGAATTACTTGTAAACCTTATGGACGTGATGGCAACTTCCAGTCTGCCGATTTCGGTCATTGATGATAAGAGAAGAATAAAAGGAATCATTGTCCGTGGTGCCGTCATTGGGGCATTGGCAGGTAATAAAGATTCATTGAATGAACTGATAGAAATGGAGAGTGAAGTTCAATGAATATACCAAAAATCCCATTAGGCGCTTGGGTCGACTCTTTAGTGGACTGGATAACGATTGCATTTGCCGGATTATTTACTCTTATAACGAATGCGATCGAAGGGTTATTGAACCTCTTAGTAGATGTGATGAGTGTTGGACCTTCCATCGTATTGATTATTGTTTTAACTCTTTTAGTTGCCTATACAAGCAAATGGCCGTTAGGAATATTTACGTTCGTTAGCTTATTATTAATTGATAATCTAGGATATTGGGACTCAAGCATACAAACGATTGCTATCGTTTTATTATCAGGGTTCCTCACCATTCTGATAGGGATCCCAGTCGGTATCTGGAGTGCACAGAGTAAGACGGTAAGAAGAATCGTGACACCCGTTCTGGATTTCATGCAAACGATGCCTGCATTCGTTTACTTGATTCCGGCCATCCTGTTTTTTGGAATAGGGGTCGTGCCAGGGATCATCGCGTCGTTCATTTTTGCCATCGCACCAACGATTCGAATGACGAGTCTTGGCATTCAGGAAGTGCCCAATGATTTGATTGAAGCAACGGATGCTTTCGGTTCAACGAGTAGCCAAAAGCTATTCAAGGTACAATTGCCATTGGCGATGCCAACGATTATGGCGGGAGTTAACCAAAGCATCATGCTTGCCCTTTCTATGGTCGTTACGGCTTCCTTGGTCGGTGCACCTGGCCTTGGGGCAGATGTTTACCGGGCAGTAAGCCAAATTAACGTCGGACAAGGCTTTGAAGCGGGCTTGTCGATTGTTATCATTGCCATCATTCTCGATCGCATCACGCAAAACCTGCGTAAACCAGCGTATGGCAAGCTTCTTAGCAAGAAAGTATTTTTCTCAGTTCTAGCGATCCTTGTGGTCGGTACGGCGTTATTTACAATCTTGAAAAAAGAAGAAGTCATGCAAGGCGGTACAAATAACTTTGGTGAACAGACCAATTATGAAATCATCGGTATCGAGCCGGGAGCCGGTTTGATGAAATTAACCAAAACGGCTATCGAAGATTACGATTTGGACAACTGGAATCTTGTCGAAGGTTCTTCAGCCGCGATGGTTGCGGAATTGAAGAAAGCGATTGATAAGAAAGAACCGATTATCGTTACGGGTTGGTCACCGCATTGGATGTTCTCAACATACGATTTGAAGTATCTTGACGATCCGAATGAATCCTTTGGCGGTGCTGAAAACATTAATACCATTGCTCGACAAGGACTCGAAAAGGATGCGCCTGGGGCGTATAAAATCCTAGATCAATTCTTCTGGGAAACGGGCGATATGGAAGATGTGATGGTCGAAGTTGCTGGGGGCAAGTCTCCATCTGAAGCAGCGGAAAAATGGATCAGTGCAAATCCTGATAAAGTGTCTGAATGGACAAAAGGTGCAAAAGCAGGAAATGGTGAAAGTATCAATCTTGTGTATGTGGCCTGGGATACGGAAATAGCCAGTACAAATGTGATTGGCAAGGTTCTCGAAAAGAATGGCTATGATGTAACACTAAGCCAAGTTGAAGTGGGACCAATGTTTGCTGGCGTTGCAAATGGAAGTGCGGATGCATTTGTTGCGGCATGGCTTCCAGGAACGCATCTTGAATATTACAATAAATATAAAGAAGATATCATCGATTTAGGACCAAACCTTAAAGGAACGAAGAATGGATTGGTTGTGCCAGATTACGTCGATATTGATTCTGTTGAAGACTTGAAATAAAGGAAAGAGGGATTTTCATTGATGAAAATCCCTCTTTTTTTTGTTTTATAAACTAGTGAGGCTTCCCTTTAATGGAAACAAATTTATTCTTCAACTCATCGTCCGTTACTTCAATTTTGCCCCTCAAGTCTTCGGATAGCAATACATAGCTTTTGACACCGATAAACTCCGAGTCAGAAACGACGAAGAATCTTGCTCCTTTTTTATAAAGTGAGGAAAAGTCTTCCGTTAACTTATACATTTTCATCTTTTTTCCACCTTGGCTGTTGTTGAATGGTCATTATTAGGATGGAGAACAGGATGCTTTCATTATAAAGAGATTTCCTTCTTTAAAATAGGGGGAAATGCAAAACGTGGATAAAACTCGAATGAGGAGTAAGCAATCCCAACGGTTGAATGATAGAGTAGTAGAGGCAGTGGGATTGTATCCTTGTCAATCTCATGGATTATAGTGTTCCCCGATTGACTTGTTCTTTTAAGAGCTGAATGTTTCCTAATACGTTCTTCGATATTTCCAAGGTGGCTTCAATTGCCATTGCTTTTTGACCTGATAGTTGAAAGGTAATATCCTCGAATAAAACTTCCATGTCATCCAGAACGGCTAGAGCAGAAACATTGTATAGACGAACATCACTAAATTTTCCAGGTTCGAAAATCGCTGTATCGATATATGGTTTAAAATTACTAAGCATTTCAGGAAGATTGATGATCATACGGTCCATTCCTAGACGAATGCCTTCTATGGATGTTTCCATTTCTATGATAGGCTCCAATACTTCTTGGACGGCGTTCTTTATTTTCTGTTCATAATCCGTAAATAAACTTATAAGCAAGCTCACAGGATTACCGTAAATTCCTACTGTCAAAACGGCATTAACAGCTAGAATGATGGCGTCTAATGCTGCCTCGATCAGTGTCAGTACTGTTTTTACGCTTATGAGGATCGGCATTAATACCGTCATCCCTAAAGTGTTGATTTGATTATGTGCCATTTGGACTTGAATCTCTTTGATTTTCATGCCGACCTTTAGGTAGGGGGGGGGCTCTAAAGTGATAAGAGCTGTTTTCTGGACAGGGCCTATTCCATCTGTCGGGGATGCGCTGGTTTGTATGGCTCCTGCTATACTGGCGTCCTTATCGTGAAACGTATCGGCAATGTCCTGAACTTGGCGCTCGTAATCCTGTAATTGTTTATAGACGCTTTCCTTATTTCTTTCGAGTATGTCATAGTGCGCGTCAAGTTCTCCTACAACTGCATCTACAAAAAGGTCTTTTCCGCCTTTAAATAACTCCGGGATTTCATTCGAAATAATAGTCCCTGCACTTGCCACTAAGTCATCGATATCCGCTTTCAATTGCTCCAAGTACTCTTTTGGAGCATCGAAAAGAATCTCGACGCTTAGATTCACGGATGTGATACATTCGACTATCTCAACAGGCTTAGAGTTCAGGACATTATTTAGAATCCTGCATTTGTCTTCTGCCTTATCCAAGAGCCTAATTAGTTCGTCTATGCATGCCTTCATGACAAAACCCGTTGTGGTGATACCCATAAAGACAGGTTCCCCGGCAGTTTCCTCGAACTTTTGTTGAAAGGCATCCTGAAGTCCTATTACCCGTTGATTGAATTTTTCATTTTCGGTATGGACGATACGGACTGAGTTACCGACATATTCCCTGACCTTGCCAAGACGGCCTTTCACATTATCACGTATTCCATGGGACAGTAGCATCATGTTTTCTTGGTTCATTTCGATTCGCTCACTCTGGCCCCCATACAAAGGGGCGCCTGTCCAGAGACTTGTGACGATATGATCGTCAGCTCCAATATGGACAAAGCCGTGACCTGGTTCTCCTTCTATTCCTATCTCTAATGTAAATTCTCCATTTGCATCTTGCTTGATATATCCAGTATGGTTGGAGCCAAGCATGGAAAAGGAGGGGACGCCGTTATTTATTCCGTACTTCTTACCAGGAATCCGGTCGCCCATCTTAATGGTCTCTTCCGTCCCCGTCAGAAAGTCAAACTTACTATAGTAATTTGTAATATTAGCATATTCTTTATCCGGATCAACCATACCAGCAGGAAGGATCGCTGGATTTAGGGTAACGGCTTTTACTCCTGGATTATCGATTCCGACCGCATTGGTTAAAGCACCAGCAAGGGAATTTCCAGAGACGGAAGATACCTCACCCACTTCATCATTTATATGCTCAAAATAGGCTACGGCTTCTCGGACCTGGGCAGGGGGGGCATCGCTAAGCAGTTTTGTATTCGTTCCAATCCAATCCGTATCCATTTGCTCACTGCCAACGAATACCACGGTCAGCTCTCTTGTTTTAACATTTTGAACAGTAAGTGCATCAAGACCGGTATCCGTGTTATAGATGGTATCTATCACCCTGAATTTCTTTTCATTCACCTTGAACACTTCATCTATATCATAGTGAACATAAGAATGGTATCCGGCAAGCTCGACTAAATCATTATCATCGGTGGCGTGGCTTGATAGGGTATTAACAACAGCCATAGAAGATCCTCCCTAATCTTTCATGATTTCATTTGGTGCTGTTCTTTTTAACGAGTTTTCCTTCGTCCCAATTGCTCGTCTTCGATCGATTAAGTTATCATTCAATATGATGGAATATGAACCACGTGGGATGCCTTCCATCTTTTCGATGTCAGAGACGATTTTATTGAAAATGGCTTCATCAGGGGCCTTATCTTTGTCTTTCATGTATAAATAAATGGTGAAAATGATATCCTCTGGTCCAAATGCCTCTTTCTGAAGAAAATCCCTCAATTCATCCTTACTGATATCCGGGTTTTTTAGATACATTTTATAGAGGGAATCAAATGAATCTCCTACTGGATTTACATAGTAGTGAGAGGTTGCGTATCCTTTAGCGCCTACTTTTTCAATGGCCTTTATTGGTGTTCCCACTATAGGGTAACTGGCTGTGGTTTCTTTTAAGTAGCGATCTAAGTTTGTGAAATCCTCATCAAAAGCCATGGCGTATAGTGCACCAGAAAGGGCGTTTTCCACTTGTCCCTCTTGAGACCAAACTTCATCTGTTTTTACTTTTTTCCTATCGAGATCAATGGGGACGATGGCAAAGGTATAAAAATGAGGTTCGCCAATTGACTCAACAAAAACAGATGCCCCATCAACCGCACCGATTATGTTATGGACCATAACTTCCGTCTTATATGTATCGAGGAAGAATGCTTTTACTGCCTTTTGAATCTCTTCCCGGTGACTTGCAGCGAGGTGACGGATTTCCTTTCCACTATTGCGTAGGGTGTACCCAGCCCCATGATAGTCTTGAATTCTTACAAAGTGATCTTTTTCATAAGCATTTCTTTCACCACTCGTGGCGACTATTTCCTTTTCTACTTCTTTATCTTTTGAAAGATTCATATTTAAGCATCCTCCCAGCAATACGGTTACACCTATTCCTAGCGCCATGACTTTTTTGCCCTTCATTTAAATATCCCCCCTTCAAAGATGCTGTACGATTTGAATATCCAATCATCTATTTTGCATTCCGCTTATACCGTTTTTTACACATTACCCAACTAATGTAAATAATTCTATCATAATGGGAAATGTTACTTCTGAAATCATCAAATGTTTTCAAAAAACAGGCAGAAGGGAATGGGATATTCGTAAGCTTGAAGTCCTTTGGCCTATTTGTGAGCAGAAGCTTACAATCATGATCATGATATCCGGGTTGTTTATAGTGAACATCGTTCAAAGAAGTATATTACATTTCCTCCCAAGTTAGTGTTGGCCGGACCTAAAGTCTTTAATCAAACGATTGATTAAAACAATGATAGGGGTACAAAGGTCACCTTTTATAATGGAAAGGACGAATTAATCCTATTAAAGGAAAAAATAGTAGGTATATAGAGCGGTTTGTTTGAAAATATGGAAAAAAATGATATATATTTCGCCCAAAGTGGTTTAGAAATGTATGGAAACAGGTACTTAGACTTCTATGATGGTAGATTTAGGATTATTTGTATAATCATAATTTACCATTTTATGACCCGTTTGTTAATTTTTATGGCAGAATTTGTATAGTTCTATTAAAATGTAACTAAACACATTAAAGGAGGAATTGTTATGTCACAAATTCGCGTAACCCCATCGGAACTTAAGGATGTAGCTAGACAATATGATAATGAAAGCCAGCAGGTCGTTGATATTATTGGCCGTTTGGATAAAATGAGGGATCACTTAACAGGGATTTGGGAAGGTTCTTCTAGTCAAGCCTTCGTTGGACAATATGAAGAATTAAAACCTTCATTTAATGATATGGCTCGTTTATTAAATGAAGTATCTCAACAATTGACGAAATCTGCTCAAATCCTTGAAGATACAGATAATCAAATTGCTAGCCAAATTCGCGGATAATTAGATAAAAACGAGATAGAAGCTTTAGGGAAAAGCGCCGTGAATCTGATTGTAGATCGTGGCGTTTTTTTCTTTTAATGAGGTGATTGGCATTTATATTCAATTAACCATTGATTTAAAAAGATATACGGGCGAGGTCTTTGATCTCCAAGTGTCCAATTACCGCTCCGTCAAAAAGGTTGTGGAAATTGTCTGGGAGGTAAAGGGGATTGCACAAGTGCCACGGGAAGGGTATTGGGTGCGGGTTCAAAATAAGGAGTTTGTTTGTTCCGGTTATGACACATTAGTGGATAGTGGCATCACGACGGGGGATCGGCTCGAGATTCTTTAATGGAAGAGGCATGTCCTACATATAGGAAAAAAGTCTAAAGCCCTTTAGCAGGGGTAAAGGAGTACATAGAATGGGTGAGAAAAAATCATCATATTTGGAAAAGCAAATGGAAGCGGTAATGAAGAAGAATGATGATGGATATATATTCGTTTTCCAACGTGCTAAATTGCTGATGCAGAATCCCTTGGAATTACAGCTGATTCAGGAAGTGGATTCGGTTCTTCATAAAACTATAGAGGTTTCAGAGGATGAGGTGCAGATCAGCATTGTACCGCCCACCTCTTTTTTTGCTTTTAACAAGGCACGCAATAAAAGTTCTTTGAATCGATGGATGGCTTCCCATCAAATGATTAACAAGATCAGGAGACATGAGTTAACTCGGTTACGGGTAATCGTCTGCCCGGAGAATCTGGTTTTCGATCGAAGTTTTACTCCCTATTTTCTTCATTATGGCGTAAAAGAAAGCCTGCCGCCGTATGAGGAGAACGCCAACCAGCTGTTTCAGGAAACCAAGGCGACGATTGCAGCTCTTGTTGATAGTCAGTATACATTTGATCAGTACCTTCTTTACCATAAAACTCTTAAACTATCGAAAGAAACTCAAAGTATCTTAGCGGAAGAGACTTGGGAAGGGCTGATCTTGTATGTCCAGAATCAAATAGAGTTTCTGGAAAAAGAACATAAAACATTTGTGCATATTCCAGAAAAAAAGTGGAAAATGGAGCGTTACACATTATGGGGAATAGGCATAATCTTAGTCCCTCTCTTATTCTTTACGATTTATACACTATTCTTTTCTCAACCAAGGCAAGAGGCTTATGTGGAAAGCGGGGAGAATTTCCTGAAACAGGAATATAGCCAAGTCATTGATCGATTGGAACATTTCAATCCTGAGAAAATGCCATATGTTGTTCAGTATGAGCTTTCTAAATCTTATGTCACTACCCATGGGTCATTGATGGACTTTCAGAAGGAAAATATCTTAAAGGCCATTACGCTACAGACCGATAGTCAGTATCTTCTCTATTGGATATACATTGGCCGGGGCATAAGCGAGGATGCAATCAACTTAGCGAGAATCATGGAAGATCGAGAATTGATTATGTATGGACTTTTGACACAAAAGGAACAAATTAAATCTAATGAGGATTTGTCCGGTGAAGAAAAGGAGACACAAGTGAAAGAAGTGGATACGGAGCTTAAGGAGTATAAAAAGGAAATGGATGAATATCAAAAACAGCTTGAAGAGGCCACGCAATTGGAAGAACAGGAGCAGCCTACTACAGAGCCAAATAGAGAAAGCGTAGTGGAACCGGAAGCCAAACCAGCTGTAAAAGAAGAGGAAAAGAAAAAGGAACCTGCTTCTAAAGAAGAACCTGATAGCAAGGAAGCCTCGGGAAAATCAGCTGAAGAAAAAGAGAAAGAGAATAGCAAAGATTGAGTACGTATGTGCCCTTTGCGGAGGTGAGAAAGAATGAGTTCACTATGGATTTTCTGTAAGAAGACATACCAATCTTATACGATTAGGGAGAAGCAACTGGACCCAATTACGATTGGATCATCACAAAAGGATACAATCACGATTTATTCGCTTCCCTTTAACGAGGGACACATTGAGTTGAGGAAAGATGAAGAGCTTGATGAATATATGGTATTCAGGGGCGAAGAGAAGATTGGGGAGGTAAAGCCTTTCCAGTCCTATATTTTTCACGAAAATCAGGAAGCTGTGGAAATCTTTTATGCTCCCGGAGAACTGAATGAAAGCCTTTATTATATAGATAGTTTGAAAGAAATATCGATATCCGCCCAATCAGGAGCGACGATATGCAAGCAGGAACCAAGTGGAAATGGCTTTTCCCTTGTTCGTCGTCAGGGACAATGGTTGCTCGAACCTACAGAGGGCCGGCTTTTTTTGAATGGTGAAAAAGTGGGGGAAATGACGGCACTGGAAAATGGCGATTTGATCTGTTGCCCATATATGGTACTGAGGTTACTAGAAGGCGACATATTAATGATCAAAAGTGCGGATCGTTATGAAACGTCCTTATCCGAAATCATGCAGCCTATATCCGAAATGAAAAAAAGCTATCCCGAGTACCGCAGGACTCCACGGATGATCTATGAATTGCCGGATGAGAAAGTGACCATCTCATTCCCAAGTCAGGAATCGGAAGACCAGAATCGTGGGCTATGGCTGATCCTAATGCCCCCATTAATGATGTTGATCGTCATGGGAGTCGTCATGATTGTTCAGCCGCGTGGAATATTCATCCTCATATCGATTGTGATGTTCACCACCACCATGGTGACTTCCACGGTTCAATACTTTAAAGATAAAAAGAAACAGAAGCTAAGAGCTGAAAGACGGTTACGCGTCTATACAAGGTATCTAGAACAAAAGCGAGAAGAGTTGGGCGAGTTATCGGCACAGCAAAAGAAAGTATTACTCTACCATTACCCTTCTTTTGAGAAAATGAAGCAACTGACGAATCAGATTAGCGATCGAATATGGGAGCGCACAATGGAAAGTGAAGATTTTCTCCACTTCAGGGTCGGTACGGCGTCCATTCCTTCCAGTTATGAGGTCAAGGTAAACAGCAGTGATATGTCCAATCGGGATATTGATGATCTACTTGAACAGTCCCAGGAACTTGTCGATGTTTACAAAAGCCTTGACGATCTACCCTTAACGATTGATTTGTCTAGCGGCTCCATGGGCCTAGTCGGAAAGGAAACAGTCGTCAAACGCGAGCTGCAGCAGATGATTGGCCAGTTGTCTTTCTTCCATAGCTATCATGATGTCCGGTTTGTGGCGATTTTCCCAGAAAAGGATTATGAGGAATGGGAATGGATGAAATGGTTGCCTCATTTCCAGCTGCCACATGCATACGCGAAAGGCTTCATCTATAATGAACAATCTCGCGATCAACTATTATCTTCCATTTACCAGTTACTCAGAGAAAGGGACCTTGACGAGAATAAAGGAAAAGTGAGATTCACCCCTCATTTCGTATTTATTGTCACCGACCGTACATTGATTGCGGAACATGTCATTCTTGAGTATTTGGAAGGGAAGACCGAAGAGCTGGGCATATCAACCATCTTTGCAGCCGATGCCAAGGAGAGCTTATCGGAAAATGTCCATACATTAGTGAAGTATATCAATGATCACGAGGGAGAAATCTTGATTCAGCAAACAAAAGCCGTTCATACGCCTTTCCGGCTAGATGAGCACGGTAAGGAAGGAAATGAGCGGTACGCCCGGTTATTACGGTCGCTTGACCATCAAAAAGGGATGAATAATTCCATCCCTGAAACCGTTTCGTTCCTGGAACTTTTAAAAGCCCGTGAAGTGGAGGAGCTGCCAATCAGCCAGAATTGGCTGACGAATCAGTCTTCCAAGTCGTTAGCGGTGCCGATTGGATTGAAAGGAAAGACAGATAGGGTGGAGCTGAACTTACATGAAAAGGCACATGGTCCCCACGGTCTGGTTGCCGGTACGACGGGTTCAGGGAAGAGTGAATTGTTGCAGACCTATATTCTTTCATTGGCTGTTCACTATCATCCCCATGAAGTTGCCTTTCTGCTCATTGACTATAAAGGGGGAGGAATGGCACAGCCTTTCAAGCAGATTCCCCATTTACTTGGAGTCATTACGAATATTGAGGGAAGCAAGAACTTCAGTGCCCGGGCACTTGCCTCGATCAATAGCGAGCTGAAGAAACGCCAGCGCCTGTTTGATCGCTATGAGGTCAATCATATCAATGATTACACGGATTTATATAAAGAAGGAAAAGCCGACAAGCCATTGCCACACTTATTCCTGATTTCGGATGAGTTTGCCGAGCTTAAGAATGAAGAACCTGATTTCATTCGGGAATTGGTCAGTACGGCACGGATCGGCCGGAGCTTGGGTGTTCACTTGATTCTGGCCACGCAAAAGCCAGGTGGTGTGATTGATAACCAGATTTGGAGTAATGCCCGTTTTAAGATTTCCTTAAAGGTGCAGGATGCCAATGATAGTAAGGAGATCTTGAAAAATAGCGATGCTGCGAACATTACCGTCACCGGGCGTGGTTATTTACAAGTAGGCAATAATGAGGTGTACGAACTGTTTCAGTCGGCATGGAGCGGCGCCCCTTATATGGAGGATACAGTGGGATCCGAGGATGAAGTAGCACTCGTCACGGATCTAGGGCTTGTCCAGATATCCAATGTAACGGAGCAAGTCTCTCGCACACGTAAAGAGAAAATCAGTGAAATTGAAGCTGTGGCAGATCATATTGTAGCGACGCAGAAAGAAATGAAAATTCCAAAACTGGCTAGTCCTTGGCTGCCTCCTCTTTCAAATCGACTATCACGAATTGATCAAAGAAGCCAAACGGAAAACCAGTTCTATCTAGGAATGAAAGACGAGCCCGAATTGCAGAGCCAGACGGATTATGTTTACAACTGGATAGAAGATGGAAACATCGGGATTTTCGGATCTTCCGGCTATGGCAAGTCAACGACGGTATTAACGCTTCTATTCAATTTCATCGATCAATTTTCACCTGAAGAACTGCATTATTACATTTTTGATTTTGGAAATAGTGCACTGCTGCCACTTCGACAGCTGCCACACACAGGAGATTATTTCAGATTGGATGAGATGAGGAAAATCGAGAAATTCATGTTGTTCATGAGGACGGAGATGGAAAGGCGGAAACAGCTTTTCTCTGAACGGGAACTTAGCAATATCAAGCTCTATAACGCCCTAGTTGAAGATAAGTTGCCGATTATTTACATCGTCATTGACAACTTTGACTTGGTGAAGGATGAAATGCCAGACCAGGAAGCGCAATTCATCCAGTTTGCCCGTGATGGACAATCACTTGGAATCTTTATGATCTTGACCGCTACAAGAATCAATGCCATCCGTCAGCCATTGATGAATAGTTTAAAAACGAAGGTCGTTCATTACCTAATGGACAGTTCGGAACAATATTCCGTTTTAGGCAGGACGCCTTATGAAAATGAACCAGTACCTGGGCGGGCATTGGTGAAGACAGACCAGACCTATCTGATGCAGGTGTATCTGCCAGCAGATGGAGAAGACGATGTAGCCGTTTTGGAAGAAATGAAACAGGTCGTGGCTGAAAACAAGACTCGATACAAGGATTTGGCTAAGCCGCCAGCCATTCCAATGTTGCCAAATCGCCTAGACTTGGCGTCATTCAAGACGTACTATTCACCATCTACCAAGAAAGGGCTCATACCAATCGGCCTTTCAGAAGAGAGCGTATCTCCTGTATGGGTAGATTTGCATGCCAACCCATTCTTACTTATTGTCGGTCAGTCACGTAAAGGGAAAACGAACATGCTTAAAGTGGTCTTAGAAACGCTTCTTACCCAGACGGTCGGGGAAGTTGGCATATTTGATGGAGTGGATCGCGGTCTATCACCTTATGCAAGCAGGGAGACAGTACGTTACGTAGAAACGAAAGACCAAATTACAGAATGGCTCGATCACATCACGGAAATATTTGAGGCTCGTGAACGCCAGTATTTAGAGGCCTTGGAACAGAAGCCGATGAAACAGATTGATTTTTCATCCGTCATCTTTGTTATCGACAGCATTTCAAGATTCCAGCAAGCGATTGATGGAAGAATTCAGGACAAGATAAGCGGTTTAATGAAACAATACAGCCACTTAGGTTTTTCCATGCTCGTGGCTGGAAATGCGAATGACTTCACGAAGGGGTATGATTCCCTGACAACGGAATTGAAACAGATCAGGCAGGCAATCTTGCTTCTGAAAAAATCGGATCAGAGTTTATATACGCTCTCGTATTCAAGAAAAGAAGAAGAAATTCAGCCAGGGTACGGTTATTTTGTTCTAAATGGCAGGGAAAGTAAAATCCAGATTCCACTAAGTGAATAAGAAGGAGGGAGAAAGACGTTGAATAAGACAATAAAGCCGTTGTTATTAATTGGGAAGATACTTGTGATCATTGCTCTGCCCATCTTGTTTTTTTCTTATATCGGTCAAAACCCAATGAAGAAAACAGAAACGGCTTCTCGTGAGATTGCTATTGTCAATGAAGATAATGGGGCGGAATATGATAAGAACCAGATTCAAGTCGGATCAGAACTTGTCACGACTTTGGACAAGGATTCTGAATATGATTGGGTCGTCGTCAACAGAAGTGCCGCGGAAAGTGGATTGGCTAATAAAAAGTATGATGCGATCATTTATTTCCCATCGGACTTTTCCAAGAACATTTATACCTTTAATGAAGAACAACCAGTCAAAGCGGGGGTTAAATACAAGGTCCAGACAAGCTTAAATGCGGAAAATATGGAAAAGGTCCAAAAAGAGTTAGAGAAGACCAAGAATAAAATGAATAAGCATATTTCCACGCAATACTGGAGCTATGTATCTCAATCGGTAGAAGATATCCGCAAAAAATTCGATAAAGTTTTGACGAAGGAAATCGCTTTCCAAAACACGATGTATGAATTTTATACCCCAAGCTCAGAAAGCCTGGCTGGGGAAATCAAGCAACATAAGGATATGCTCAAAGGGGTTTTCGCTTCCACGAAGAGTGCAGGGGAAACCACCAATGAAACATTAGGTGAAATGGGAAAAACAAAAGCACAAATGGCCTCTTTCGTGGAGGAAGTTGTGACGTTTGAGGAATACCAGAAAGCGCAAAGTGCTCTTTTTGCTTTGACATCCACCCAAAATCAACAGCTGATCATGGATAGCATCCAAGCGTATGATGGGGTGCTGAATGAGGGAGTCCAGACGATACCGAATATCCAAAAGGATACTAAACCGGGATTTAGTCTGAATGAACAAGGCATGAATGAGAACGTGGTGATGATGCAAGAAAAAATCGAGAGCAGCACTAGTAACCTGGAGGATTTCTCCAGCAACATGAAAGAAAAACAGGTGGAACAAATCTCGAAAATAAAGGATGAACAACAAAGTTCGATTGATCAATTTAAACAATCGGAAGAGGACGGACTAAACAAGCTTCAGACAACTTTATTGGAGCAACGTGGAAGTTTGGCCAACAGCTCGGGGGATAAAGATGAAATCGGTGGAGGCGATACACCGATAGAAGATGTTGATACAGGAGGAAAAGGGGATTCAGAGGCAGCGCCTTCAAAAAAGGAAGCAATCGATGATATCTCACTTCAAGTGTTACTGGATAAAATTAATGGTATGAATACGACCCTTGAAAGTTTGGTGCCGGCAGAAGGCAGTGAAGGGGCAAAAGATCAAATTAGCTCTCTTGCAGGCAGTCTGCAAGAGGAAATCAATGGTCTGAGCGGGACCTTGAATAAAAGAACGGAAAACTATAATCAAGTTGTCGTGCAATTCAATGCATTGATAGATTCATATAATACGTTACTAACAAATTATAAGAAACTACAAACTGATTATGAAAAGCTGGGAAAAGATTATAAGGACTTGGGTAATCAATGGGAGCAATCACAGGAGGATATTCAAAAATTACAGGATATCCAAAGTATGACCATCAATGAGACCCTTACGGAAATCAAGAAAACAGAAGACGAGCTACTTAAAAAAGTGGGAGGAGAAAGACGGGCGGCATTAGTGGATGTCTTTAATCGATCCATCCTGAGCCGTGACTCAAATGCCCTTCTAGCTTATTATGGTTCGCTTTCTTCCTACGGGGAACTTGTTCAACGAGTCAATGAAACGAAAGAAAGTTTGGACGAAGTATTTACCGCCAATATGAACGAATTAGAAAATATGAAAAATGGAGTTTCTGGTATCGTCGATGAAGAGGCGAAACTTGTCCAATCAAGCCTTTTGGGAGTGGAAGAAGACTTTGGGGCTTTATCTAGCTCGATGCTCGACTTTATATCAGAATATGACGAAAATGTTGAAGTGGAACATGCAGCCACGCTGGAGGAATTAGCAGCGATATCAGCGAGGGCTCAAGAAGTAACGGCAAATCTGACCGGTAATATGGAGACTCCCGAGATGGAGGAGGCCCCTGTTGGAAGTCTTAACGGAGAAATGTTTGTATCTCTTCAGGATTCCACGGCAACCACTGTCGGTTATATTTCGGAGCTAGTCCATTCTGTCGCAGAGCGTCAAGATACCGTTACGAAAGATACATCAGACCTTCAAGCAAAAGTGGGATCCGTTCAGGAAAGAGCCGATCAGCTTAATGAAAATTGGGCACAAAACGTGGATTCCACGAAGAAAATCAAAACCGATGTCTACAGTGTTTTGAATAATACGTTAGTGGATGATCAGTCGAACGGGTATGTGTACGAGTATTTGGCGAATCCCGTTCAAATCAGCGGGGAAGTATTGCAACAAGAAAAGGTTAATATCCCACCAATCGTGATGTTAGTGATCATCCTTATCTCAGGATTATTGATTGGTTTCTTCCTGCACCATTATGCATCCGTTCCGATGCTGGTGCATGCAGCCTTATTCGCATTACTGAACTTGATCGTCGGCTTGATCATTAGCATGTATGGGCTGAAGATTTATCCGCTTGGCGATATGCAGGCGATTAAATGGACCGTTTTCACTGTCCTGCTTCTATTCTTCTGCTCAGCTTTCACACAGCTTGCCTTTGCGATAGGACCATTTGTCGGGGCGATTCTGGTCATTGGTTTAATCAGTTTCTTTACGATTCCATTATTAGACCTGATCATGCCTAACTTCAATGTCGATCATCCGGTAGCCAATGTCTATATGTCCATTCAATTCGGGAATCAGTTGGCCTTTATCCCGGCTACTACCATTTTGATTATACTCACGCTGGTTGCTGCGGTCCTTCCTTATGTTATGAAGCGTCTTGCAGGTAAAAGAGAGATGGCCCATGAAGCGGAGTAAACAGGTAATTCTCGTGTTCTTCTTCATCCTCTTCAGCCAGCCTATTGATGGGCAAGCTGAGGAGGAACCCATCGTGGAGCCGAATGTGTATCAGGAAAAGGATATCAATATCCAAACTGAATATTTTCATGATGAGGTGTTATTAAAACAGAAGGAGAAAATTCCGGAAGAAGTAAAAGGACTTACTTTTGAAAGAGGAAAGTATGATGTCATAGATTCGATAGAAGAATCCCTTTTTCTTTCTCCTATGACGGAGGATAATAATATCATTGCTTCCAAAGCGGAAGAAATGGGGTTGTTTTCTTCAGAAGTCCCCATTCGAAAGAGAGATAGGGAAGAAGAGAACTCTTTTCTGAACTTTGATCTATCATTGTTACTGGCGATTGTTTTAGGAGTTGCCGTAGTGTGTCTGTTTGTTATCCTTATCCCAAGAATGGGTAAGTTGAATCAAGAAGGAAATAAGAAATGAAGAAGCCCGACTCCAGATTTAGGAGTCGGGTTTTTCTTTTTCCTTATTTTGAAAGGGTGATCAGGAGACCTAAAAGAAGGGCGATGGTAAAGACCCATATAAAGAATTTTTTATACATATTCATTACCTCGAATCGTCAAAATGTGATAATTCATTTTAGCATATGTATGGGGAAAGAACCGAAGTTGGATAGAAGCAAAAGATTTTTAGTGTTAAAAGAGAATGGGTTTTTTAATGAAAAAATAGGGTAATGGATGTTGTGGATAAAAATGTAAAATTGGAGGTGCGATGGTGGAGAAAAAACAGTGGAAGCTAGGGATGATATGTCTGGCCACTCTCTTCGTTTTGCTTGCTCTTTCTGGTTATAATACGAAAGATGAAAAGATGAACGGAGAAGAAAAGGAAGAAGTACGTGGTGAGAATACCGAAAAAAAAGGGCGTTCAGAAGAAGATGAAGAGCTGGAAGAAGATTTCGAGATTGCTACCACCGTTGAAGAAATGACTAAAGAAAACCCTGGGAAGTACACAGGGAATAAATACAATAAAGCCATTATACATAGAGCATTAGACAATCAGGACTTTCAGGAAAAGGATAGCTTCGAAGTTTATCAGAGCTTATTAAAACTAATGGGCGAAGGCGCAAACTACAAAGAAAAGTATCAGTTTTTCGAAGCATTCGACCCTTCCATTGAAACGGCGGTAACAGAGATGCCAGGTGGAATCACCATCGACGGCAGTGGTGAATTGGGAATCGACGTGAATATTGCAATTTTGCTTGACGCAAGTGGGAGCATGAACCAAAAAGTAGGCGGGAAAACAAAAATGGAGCTGGCGAAAAAAGCGATTAATGAATTTGTAGCTTCCCTTCCGGAAGAGGCAAATGTCATGCTCCGTGTCTATGGGCATAAAGGAAGCAACGATGATAAAGATAAGAAGATATCCTGTGATAGTACGGAAGTGGTTTATGATTTGGCCCCATATAATAAAGGGGACTTCAGGAAAGCTTTAGATAAATTTAAACCGACAGGATGGACACCGATTGCCAAGACCATTTCGGAAACAAAGAAAGATTTTGAAAAAGCGGGTTCAGAAGGTCAAAATATCATTTATGTCGTCAGCGATGGAATCGAAACCTGCGACGGTGATCCAGTGAAAGCAGCTAAAGACTTGCATGATTCCAATATTGAACCAGTGATTAACATCATAGGGTTCGATATGGATAGTGAGGGGCAAAAACAATTACGTGAAGTTGCTGAAGCTGGCGGAGGGAAATTCGAAATGGTCAATAATGCCGATGATTTCAATAAGATGTGGGATGAAGAGCGTAGAGATCTGTGGAACCAATGGTGGAATTGGGGCAATGAAAATTGGAGTACCGTTCGGGATGAACAAAATAAGAAGACATCGTCTTTACTTGATGAAAAAAACAGTTTTTCTAGGCTTTCCTCTGATGAAAGCAATCGCATGTATGAGGCTACGAGTTATTTAAAGGATAAGAAACAAATAAATTATGAGACTTGGGAGGAAGCTCGCAGTTTAGTCAAACAACGCCGTGAAATAATAAAAGAGTATTATGACGAAAAATATGAAGAATTGAACACGACAGTGAAAAATGAAGGGGAGGGTTTAAAAGAATCAATTAAAAAGAAAGAAGAAGAAATGAAAGAGAAATATAAAGATTAATAATCAAAGGGGCTGTCTAATAGCCCTCTTTCAAGAGGATTCATGCACAAAATAAAAGGCAGAAATGTTGTTAAATCAACGTTTCCGCCTTTTATTATATATACGATTTCGGCGTAATTACCCCTTTTGAGTGTGTCTTTATTTGAATAATTGCGGATATATGGTCTTTGCAGTTAGTTCTACGGCTTCTCCGATACGCGGTCCGGGACGTGACATGACGTCTTCGCTAAGCTGATATACTTGGTCTTCCTTCACGGCGCTGACATCTTTCCAACCTTTACGGGATTTGATTTCATCCACAGCATTGTCCACATAGCCTACGGTTGTGATGATGGCATCCGGGTTGCGCTTGACGACTTCTTCATCTGCTATTTTCGCCCAGCCCTTTTGGTCGGCAAAGATATTTTCGATACCGGCAGACGCCAAGATCTCTTGCTGGAAGGTTTCAGCTCCCGCTGTATAGATTTCCGGAGAAGGGCTGATTTCGAAATATGTTTTTTCTTTAGAATCGACACTCGCCACTTTTTCTTCAACATCTTTGATTTGTTTTTTTATGTTTTTGACTAGGTCATCCCCTTGGTCCGTTACGCCCATGACTTTGGCAATTTGATCAATATCGCTATATACATCATCAAAGGTCACGGCTGATTTAATAATGAAAATGGGAATTCCCGCATCTTCAAGCGGCTTTAATGCTGCTTCATCGCCAATTGTGTAGGCAATGATGGCATCCGGTTTCAAAGAGATGATTTTTTCGGAATTGATCGTCATCGAATCAGAGACACGCTCGACATCTTTAGCTTCCTCAGGATAGTTATCGAAATCTGTCGCTCCAATCACCTTATTCCCTACACCAAGGGCATATAAAATCTCCGTATTACTGGGTTGAAGTGAAACGACCGTTTCCGGAACCTTATCAAATGTGATTTCTTTTCCACTATCATCGGTGACGGTATAGGATTTGACTTCTTCAGTTGTTGCAGGATCTTTTTTCTCTATCGATTTCTGATCATCATTCGAGGCACATCCTGTAAGGAAAAGGGCGACCATCAGAAGGGCAATCCAACTGGATCTTACTGTTCTTATCATGTTTTATTCCTCCGTTTTCTTTTTCATTGTTTTGGTTGGATAGGATTTGCTGATAAAGGGAATCTCTTCGACACCCAGTTGTTTATTGACATAGACAGCCATCACGAATAGAACATTGGCAAGCAAATGAGCATAATCAAAAAGAATCGCGGGCACATCTTTTTCCGTACTGACTTTATGCAAGGCACGGACGGATTTCTTGGCTTCACTACGGCAAGTATGCAAAATACAGGCTGCCGTCGATCCTTGGGGTAGCACAAATGTTTCGATGCGTTCTTTCACTTCAGCGACATAATAGTCATAGATTTCACTTAGGCGGTTTAGACCGTCTTCGGTTATGGCCAATTTCCCCCGGGCAGAACCATTTAAATGATAAGCCATCGGCAACAGTTCCAATAAATCCCTGTAGACTTCAGGAATCTCTTTCGTGAACGACGCTGCCAGTCCCATTTGAGTCGTCAATGAATCGGTGCGAATTTCATAATCAACGGTTGAAACTGATTCGCGCATGAATGGGTAGCATAAAAAGCGGGCATCCTTCTTTTCCATAATTTTTCCTCCTTTTTAATAATGTGAATGACCTTCGTATTGCTTTTCGGCGCAAAAGAAAAAGCCGACCAAAGGTATTGGTCGGCAAACAATCATCTATGTATCTCGAACGGAAAAAAAGATGGAAGATTGCCGTACAATCCTCCTAACTTCCGAAGAGCAAAATACGATAAAAAAAAGGCAGGTCTCCTGGCTCGTGCATCATTTTACTCTAAGAACCTTCCCATTTGGATTGAATGAATGGTATCGTGCGTGCGGATTCATTCACAAACAGTGGCATATTTCTTATTTCATTAGCACTTACAGTTGCGGAAACAGCTTCGGTTTTACACCGAATTCCCTATTAAGCTGACAAGTCAGCACCTATTTTCTGCAAGGTTTATATTCACTTAGTACCAGTCTATCATAATTAATTACTTAAATAGTGAAAAGATTTCAAGAAATCTCTTTTATAGGGGTATTATTCTAGTAAACTCACTTTGTAAGGATAAATTGGAGGTTAATGTAAAATGGATGTCGAATAAATAAGGGTTAAGCATGAGTGATTTACATAATCATGGGAGGTAGAGAATGGTTTATAAACAAGTGAATCAGAAACTGGATATGATTTTGGAAAACATTGAAAAGGTCATTATTGGAAAAAGAGATATAGCAGAACTAAGTCTTGTGGCGCTCCTTTCTGGTGGACATGTCTTATTGGAAGATGTCCCGGGCGTTGGGAAGACCGTCTTGGTCAGGGCGCTAGCGAAGTCCATCGGGGCGGATTTCAAACGGATTCAATTCACGCCTGACTTGCTACCGTCCGATGTAACGGGGGTATCGATTTTCAATCCGAAGGAACAAGAGTTCATCTTTAGACCGGGGCCAATCATGGGCCATATTATTTTGGCCGATGAAATCAATCGGACATCGCCGAAAACGCAATCCGCCCTACTTGAAGGAATGGAAGAGGCAAGCGTGACGGTGGATGGTGTGACAAGGAAACTGGAACAACCGTTTTTCGTCATGGCCACTCAAAATCCAATTGATTACGAAGGCACATACCCACTTCCAGAAGCACAGCTAGATCGTTTTTTATTGAAAATGAAGATGGGGTATCCGGAAGTGGCAGAAGAGATAGAAGTGTTGCATCGGGCCCAATATACGGCTCCGATTGAAGAATTGGAATCCGTGATTTCGTTAGAGGAACTGATAGATTTGCAGATAGAGGCAAAGGCCGTGATCGTGGATGATACGATAAAGACGTATATCGTCGAGTTAGCCAATCAATCACGTAAGCATGAAAGTGTATATCTTGGGGTGAGCCCACGTGGATCGATTGCCCTAATGAAGGCAGCCCAAGCCTATGCGCTCCTAAAGGGAAGGGATTACGTTCTACCTGATGATGTGCAGCATTTGGTTCCGTTCGTTTTTACCCATCGGCTAATCCTTAATCCGGAAGCGAATTACTCGGGGGTGAATGCTGACATGGTGATACATGAGATAGTGGCTACGACGCAGGTACCCGTGAAGAGGGCCGTGACCTAATGCGGAATGTGCTTACCATACTGAAGAAAAACAGGAATGTCTGTGGGATCATAGTGCTTATGCTCATTTCCTTTTGTTTTGCGATGTTTCAAGGCGGGTTTATCAGTTGGTTCATTTTCTATACCTTTTTGCCGTTCGGTGCGTACTCTATGATTCTGCTGTTTTATCCACTTCAGGCTTTTGAAGTGGAGAGAAGAATTAGTAAACACGAATGCCAGGCCGGAGAGTCGGTAGATATGACATTGGTATTCTCCCGGAAAAACAGACTGCCTCTTTTATATATGGTGGTAGAAGAGGATTTGCCGATGGAACTGGAAAAGAAAACATTGGTTTTTCCAGGATTTAAACAATCCTTCCAATTGACATATACCCTGGAGAATCTGCCAAGAGGAGAACATGTCATCCAATCGGTTCGTTTCAAAATAGGGGACTTCTTTGGACTCTATGAAAAAGAAGCGACAGTGCATGCCCCTTTGAAACTCACCGTTTTCCCGGCTTATCAGGAGTTGAATTATAAACAGTTGGAGCATGTCTTCGATCAAGGACAAGTTGGTACGACGAAAAAAATACAGCGGGAACATTCGGTCGTGTCCGGAATCAGGGAGTATCAGCCGGGTGATCAATTATCCTGGATAAATTGGAAGGCAACGGCCCGAACAAGTGAAATCATGACGAAGGAATTTGAAGTGCAGAAAAACTGCGATGTATTTATTATGCTTGATGAGTACGCCTCTCCCTTCTTCGAAGAAGCTATCGTACTTGCGGCCTCTTTGGTGCATGCCTTGATAAAGAAGGGTATGGATGTTGGGTTAACCAGTACGGGATCAATGGAGGTCGTACCGGCTAAAGGAGGCAGTAAACAGAGGAGAAGACTCTTTTACCGTCTTGCAAAATCAAGGGCCACACATACAAGCGTCTGGAATGGAAAGAAGAACAAGGGAGTTGTACCATCCAACGCTTCTGTAATATTCATTGTGTCCGAATTAACGATGGAAAAGATAGAAGGTTGGAATGCATTTACCGGAAATAAAGCGATGACGGTATTTTGCGTGAAAAGTCAGGGAGACTTCACGGGTGAGGAAATACGTGCGAAGTCGGTGGCGTTGGCTCGTGGAATAAAGTTGGTCTTCTTTGAACAGGGTCACCTTCAAAATGAACGAACCGAGGTGAAGGCAAATGAACGCTGATTCTACCAAATCGGAAAGGTGGATGCATGTTCTCTTATATATATTTGGTCTTCTATTGATTACCGAATGGTTACGACCCGTAGAGAAGCTTACGGATACAGGAAATATCTTGATTTTCATTATCTTTGTGTTATTTTCCTTGCTCCTACACTATTTCGGTATCCACTGGTTTGTACGTTTCATCCTCGTAAGTGCCTTTATATTAATTGCGGTCCATTTCTTGTATTCGTCAGATCCTTTCCTGACCTTCAAATGGCTTACTGGTGATTTGCTGGATATAACGGCTAACGCTTCGAATATGTATGAGGGGAAGTGGGAGCTGCTTTCCAACCCCTTTAGAACGCTGTTGTTTTTCGTGCTTCTTTGGCTTGTGACATACTTGATTCATTACTGGGTGACGGTGAGACGAAACATATTTTTACTTTATATATTAACGATCATTTTCCTATCGATTCTCGATACATTCACACCTTATGATGGGGATATGGCCATGATCAGGATCATCATCATCGGGTTTTCGATGCTTGGTGTGTTGGCCATGCTACGCTTGTCCATACAAGAGAGATTGGTGTTTTCAGGAGGTCCATTCAGTAAATGGGCCATCATGCTAGCGGGGATGCTGTTAGTAAGCGTCTTCGTTGGTTTCACTGCTCCGAAGTTCGCGTCACAATGGCCGGACCCTGTACCGTTCATTGTTTCTTATTCCGATAAGGTGACAGGAAGTGATGAAAGCTCCGTTGATAAACGGGTGGGGTACGACGAAGATGATTCATCACTTGGTGGGTCGATAGAGCCGGACAATACGGTCATTTTTTATAATACGGCCAATACCGGACACTATTGGAAAGTCGAGAACAAAGATATCTATACCGGAAAAGGATGGGTTTCCGTTGAGGGAATGGAAGACTATATCAGTTTCTCTAATGGTCAGGATTTGAAGGATATAAAAGAATTTGAGATTCCTGAAGTGTTGAAAACGGAAGACATGAATACAAGGGTAACCATGATGGAAAGTTACTCTCACCTTCTTCATCCCCAATCAGGGTACCTGAAGAAGGTAGAGGCTGAGAACGGAGATTGGTTTAAATATTATACAAATATGGACAAGTACATTTCAGTAGACGATGGCAGTAAGCCCCTTACCACGAAAGAATATGAACTGGTTTATGAAATGCCTAGTTATGATCTGGCTGACTTACGGAAAGTTACGGAACAGGATGAAACGATGGATGTCCTCATGGAAAGCAATACACAGCTTCCGGAGGGATTGCCCACCCGTATCTATGAAATGGCCAACGAACTTACGGTGAATGAGGATAATTGGTACGATAAGGCAAAGGCGATAGAAAATCACTTCGACGGTCCTGAATTCAGCTATTCTAAAGAAGACATTCCGTATCCAGGCGATAATCAGGATTATGTGGATCAATTCTTGTTCGAGACCCAAATTGGGTATTGCGATAATTATTCAACGGCGATGGTCATTTTATTACGTGCCGCCAACATTCCGGCAAGATGGGTAAAGGGATATACGGAAGGGGAGAAATCAATTTATAAAGGTGAATCCGCCTATAAAGTGACCAATAATAATGCCCATTCATGGGTGGAGGTTTATTTTTCAGGATTGGGATGGGTACCATTTGAGCCTACGAAGGGATTCAATGGGCAAATGGATTTTTACAATTCGGATTTGAATTCGGAAAATACGGAGGAAACCGAGCAGGAAGACAAAAAACTAGTGGAGCAAGATGAGACGCAGACTAGAGAGCGCCCGGATACACCCGAAAATGAACCTGGATCAACTAAGAAAAGTGTCCTTTTAAGCCAAAATACTTTATTAATGTGGAGTGCCGGTATTATTTTATGCATAGCTTTACTTCTTGCCGTAGGGTATTTGTATAGAAGGAAATGGCTCCCTTTTGTACAAATCCTTCGGTTAAAAAAGAAAACCGGTCCATACTTTGTACAGGCGTACCAATTATTATTGAAACAGTTGGTCCGGGCAGGGTTAGAGCGGCCTGAAGGACAAACCTTGCGGGAATATGCAGCCTATGTAGATGCGGTTTATGAGACGAATTTAATGCAGGAAATGACAGCTCGATACGAAGTAATGACCTACCGTGGTGATCCAGAAGAAGAGGAGTGGGAGCGTTTTCGCAGTGACTGGGAAACGCTTATGAAAAAAACTAGCTCTTGACCATGTTTTTATTATATTGATACAATAACTTAAACTAATACTGTCCTTCATATATCCTCGATAATATGGATCGAAAGTTTCTACCGAATCACCGTAAATGATTTGACTATGAAGGCAGATTTACAGGAAAGCTGAAAATCTGCCTTCGTATATACTTTTTCCGTATATCGTTGTGGGTGGATTTTTAGTTTTCCTTTTTTTATGATACTATTTTTTTATATGAAAAATCACTCGTTTTTGGGTGAATTACATTGATAGAGGTGACGTTTGTGCCGGGGAAAACAGAATTGCAGAAAAACCAAGAAATGATTGTAGTACTTGATTTCGGAAGCCAATATAATCAATTGATTACGCGACGTATTCGTGAATTCGGTGTGTACAGTGAGCTTCATCCTCATACCATTACAGTGGAGGAACTACAGGAAATGAATCCTACAGGGATCATTTTTTCAGGTGGCCCTAACAGTGTATATGATGCAAGTGCATTTGGCTGCGATGAACGTATTTTCGATTTAGGTCTTCCAATTTTCGGAATTTGTTATGGCATGCAGCTGATGACAAAACATTTTGGCGGAAAAGTGGAACGCGCCAAAAACCGTGAATATGGAAAAGCGACTCTTACGATTCAAAATGAATCTAAATTATTCAGTGATCTTCCAAAAGAACAAATCGTCTGGATGAGTCACGGTGACTTGGTCGTCGAAACACCTGAAGGTTTCACGGTCGATGGAACGAATCCGTCTTGTCCGATTTCGGCAATGAGTGATGAGTCACGTAAATTATATGCCGTTCAATTCCATCCAGAAGTACGTCACTCCGTACACGGCAATGAAATCCTGAAGAACTTCGTATTCGGAGTTTGTGGATGTAAAGGTGACTGGTCCATGGAAAATTTCGTTGAAATTGAAATGGAAAAAATCCGTCAAACAGTCGGCGATAAAAAAGTACTTTGCGCATTGAGCGGTGGAGTGGATTCATCCGTAGTGGCTGTGTTGATCCATAAAGCGATTGGCGATCAGCTGACATGTATCTTCGTTGATCATGGCTTACTTCGTAAAGGTGAAGCGGAAAGTGTTATGAAAACTTTCAGTGATGGCTTTAATATGAACGTCATTAAAGTGGATGCAAAAGAACGTTTCTTATCGAAACTTGCTGGCGTTTCCGATCCTGAACAGAAACGTAAAATCATCGGTAACGAGTTCATCTACGTGTTCGATGATGAAGCAACGAAACTAGAAGGCATCGATTTCCTTGCACAAGGTACGCTTTACACAGATATCATTGAAAGCGGTACGGCAACGGCACAAACGATTAAATCACATCATAATGTCGGCGGTCTACCGGAAGATATGCAATTCAAATTAATTGAACCATTGAATACTTTGTTCAAGGACGAAGTACGGGCATTAGGAAGCGAAATGGGCATTCCTGATGAAATCGTTTGGCGTCAGCCGTTCCCAGGTCCTGGTTTGGGAATTCGTGTATTAGGAGAAATTTCAGATGAAAAGCTTGAAATCGTCCGTGAGTCTGATTATATCTTACGCGAGGAAATCAGGAAGAATGGTTTAGAACGTGAAATTTGGCAATACTTCACAGTCCTTCCTAACATTCGTAGTGTAGGGGTAATGGGAGATGCCCGTACGTATGATTACACAATCGGTATCCGTGCTGTCACATCAATTGATGGAATGACTTCCGACTGGGCTCGAATTCCTTGGGAAGTACTTGAAATCATCTCCACAAGAATCGTCAATGAAGTGGACCATGTTAACCGCGTTGTGTATGACATAACGTCCAAGCCACCTGCAACGATTGAGTGGGAATAGTATATACATCGAACCAGTGAGGGTTTTACCTTCGCTGGTTTTTTTTGGTATTTATCTTTTTGGGTTTATTTGTGGATGATAGAGGGTGGATATTCTTCGTGAAATGGAAATGATAACTAAAAGGCGAACGTTCTATATTTTTTAATTAAAATTATTCGCTTTTTATATTGACGGCTGTTTTACGCACTGGTACACTATACCTATAATAATAAATTAAACATAATCGTCGTATAATATCGGGAATATGGCCCGAAAGTTTCTACCAAGCTGCCGTTAACAGCTTGACTACGATGTGAATGAATGGGTGGGGTAGGTCACGCGCGCATTCTTTACATATTAGTAGTTGAGCCCCCGTTCGGAAGCGAATGGGGTATTTTCATTTTGTGTTATACGAACTTATGATAGGGGAGACTCATTATGAAAAATTACTTTCGTTTTAATGAACTGGGTACTAGCTATCGTCGGGAAATACTCGGCGGTTTAACTACATTCCTCTCAATGGCTTATATACTGGTTGTGAATCCAGTGATGTTAACGTTACAGGGCATAGAGGATTACCCTGATGAATTGAGAATGGATTATGGAGCAGTGTTTGCCGCAACGGCATTGGCTGCCGCAATTGGTTCCATATTGATGGGTCTCATAGCCAGGTATCCAATCTCGCTTGCACCAGGAATGGGATTGAATGCATTTTTTGCCTTTACGGTTGTACTCGGTTTCGGAATCCCGTGGCAAACGGCTTTAACCGGTGTTTTAATTTCAGGGCTCATATTTGTCCTTCTATCCTTATCTGGTATTCGGGAAAAAATCATTAATGCCATTCCAGTCGAATTGAAATATGCGGTCGGAGCTGGTATTGGACTATTTATAACATTTGTAGGGTTTCAAAATGCAGGGATCATCACGAATGATGATAGTGTACTGGTCGGACTTGGTGATTTAACGAACGGAAGTACATTGCTCGCGGTATTCGGGATAATCGTCACCGTCATTCTAATGACCAAAGGCGTGAAAAGCGGTGTATTCATCGGAATGGTGATCACTGCCATAGCTGGCATGATTTTTGGGCAAGTGCCAGTGCCGGAGAAAATCGTTGGAGCGATTCCAAGTATCGCACCAACATTCGGAGTTGCGTTCGATGCTTTCGGAAATCCTGGTGAGCTCTTTACAGGTCAAATGCTGATCGTGATTTTGACCTTCTTGTTCGTAGCGTTTTTCGATACAGCCGGTACGTTGGTGGCTGTCGCTCAACAAGCAGGTTTAATGAAGGATAATGTTCTTCCGAGAGTTGGAAAAGGGTTGCTTGCTGACTCTCTATCCATTGTCTCAGGTGCCATCCTTGGTACATCGACGACGACATCTTATGTGGAGTCGACAGCGGGTGTCGCTGCCGGTGCTCGTAGCGGTTTTGCCGCAGTGGTTACAGGTTTACTGTTCGTCCTATCTCTTTTCTTTTTCCCGCTACTTTCCGTCGTGACGTCAGCGGTAACTGCACCAGCTTTAGTCATTGTAGGTGTACTAATGGCCTCATCGCTTAAAAACATTGACTGGCATAAATTTGAAGTAGCGGTGCCTGCCTTCTTCACAGTTATCATGATGCCCATGACATATTCGATTGCAACAGGGATTGCCTGTGGATTTATCTTTTATCCCATTACGATGACAATGAAAGGGAGAGCGAAAGAAGTTCACCCAATCATGTGGGGACTTGGAGTGGTCTTCCTTCTATACTTCATATTTTTAAAGTGAAACAACACGAGAAAAGAGGCCTATTATAGGCCTCTTTTCTCGTGTTGTAAGAAGAAGGACTTTACGTGTATAGTATAGATATAAATGTTTTGTAATGGATGGGATAATTCTTTCAAAAAAGAGGGAAAAAAATGAGCGGTTTTATCGTTGAAAAGGTATTGAACAATAATGTTGTAATTGCTAATCACCCATCATATGGTGAGGTCGTTTCTATTGGAAAGGGCCTGGGATTTAATCGAAAAAAAGGCGATGAACTAAGTCCGGAACTCGCAGAGAAAACGTTTGTTTTGAAAAGCGAGAAGGAACAGGAGAATTACAAGAAGTTATTGCCGAAAATCGATCAAAATCTTCAAGCGGCCATAATTGAATCCATTCATTTGATAAACAAAAGGGTCCCTGGAAAACTTAATGAGCATATACATGTGGGCTTAACTGATCATTTACTATTCGCCCTTCAACGGGTTTCCCAAGGGATGACCATAAAAAACCCATTTTTAAAAGAGACGATCACCCTCTATCCTTTTGAGCATAATATCGCAGTCGAGGTTGTTGACCTCATTCAAGATAAGACCGGGATAGGACTGCCTCATGGAGAGATTGGCTTCATCACGCTTCATATCCATAGTGCCATAGCAAATAAGGATTTATCTGACGTCAATCAGTATTCCCAGGTGATTTTTCAACTGATTTCCATTATAGAAGAGCAGTTGAACGTTGAGATAAATAAAGAAAGCATCGATTATTCGCGGCTGATTCGTCATTTAAGGTTTATGATCGATCGCGTATTGGCAGGGGAAACGGTGGATGAACCTGAAAAAATCACTTTGCTATTGAAAGAAGAATATCCTGTATGCTACAATTTGTCTTGGAAACTAATAAAAATTATGCAACAGAAATTAGGCAAACCGGTTTGTGATGCGGAAGCTGTCTACTTAACGATGCATATTCAACGATTGCAAAATAAAATTAAATAAAACATTAACCTACGTGTTACTGATTCGATCAGGCATAAGTAAGGAGAATGATTGAGAGTGGAACAGGGTAATCTATACCCACATGTTCTTTTTCGGTCCTACCTTTACTTATGCCTTTTTTGCATACAAAACAGCTTAGAAGTGTATTAGCAGTTTAATGAAATGTAACCGTTTTATTAGTGTGAAAACAAAATGAGGAGGAAACCTAATGTTTAAGAAGTTGTTTGGTATCTTGCAAAAAATTGGGAAATCTTTAATGCTTCCTGTAGCGATCTTGCCTGCTGCCGGTATTTTACTTGCACTCGGTAATGCTTTACAAAACCCTGCCCTTTTGGATATCGCTCCTTTTCTAGAAAATGGCGGAGTGGAAATGGTAGCGTCCGTCATGGAAAATTCTGGGAATATCATTTTTGGAAACCTTCCGCTATTATTTGCGGTTGGTGTAGCGATTGGACTGGCAGGTGGAGATGGAGTTGCCGGTTTGGCAGCAATCATCGGGTTCCTGATCATGAATGTAACGATGGGAACGGTCTTAGGAATTGATTTGAATGATATCAAGAATAATAGTGCCGTTTACAGCAATGTTCTTGGAATACCTACGTTAGGTACGGGAGTATTTGGCGGAATCATCGTCGGGGTCATGGCTGCCCTTTTGTATAATAAGTTCTATGAAATTGAAATGCCTTCGTATTTAGGGTTCTTTGCGGGAAAACGTTTCGTGCCTATTATTACAGCGGTAAGCGCGGTTGTTTTGGGACTGGTCATGATTGTAATTTGGCCGACCGTTCAATCTGGATTAAATTCCTTCTCAGAAAACATGCTTGGAGCTAATTTGACGCTTAGTGCATTTGTCTTTGGGGTAGTGGAACGGGCGTTAATTCCGTTCGGCTTGCATCATATCTTCTATTCACCATTCTGGTTTGAATTTGGTAGCTACATCGATTCGTCGGGTGAACCTATCAGAGGTGACCAAGCAATCTTCATGGCGCAAATTAAAGATGGAGTGGAGAATTTAACGGCTGGTACGTTCATGACAGGAAAATATCCATTCATGATGTTCGGGTTACCGGCTGCAGCATTGGCCATCTATCACGAAGCTCGTCCAGAACGCAAGAAAATTGTCGGTGGTTTAATGGCATCGGCAGCTCTTACAGCTTTCTTGACAGGTATAACAGAGCCAATTGAATTCTCATTCTTATTTGTAGCGCCGATTCTTTTTGCTATTCACTGTGTGTTTGCAGGTCTATCATTCATGACGATGCATTTGCTTGATGTGAAAATTGGGATGACCTTCTCCGGCGGGTTAATCGACTATACATTATTCGGTTTAATCAATCCGCAAACAAATGCTTGGATCGTAATTCCGGTTGGTTTAGTATTTGCGCTTATCTATTATTTCGGATTCCGATTTGCAATCAGGAAATTCAACTTGAAAACTCCTGGTCGCGAGGTAGAAGAAGATGATGATGAAGAAGTTGGTGTGTCTTCCAAGAAATCAGGTAACCTTCCTGGAGATATTTTGGAAGCGATGGGCGGAAAAGAAAACATCGCGCATTTGGACGCTTGTATCACGCGCCTTCGTGTGTCAGTTAATGATATTAAAGAAGTTGATAAAAATAGATTGAAGAAACTCGGTGCGGCAGGAGTGCTTGAAGTCGGTAACAATATCCAAGCCATCTTTGGCCCGCGTTCCGAAACGATTAAAGGGCAAATGAAAGAAATTATGGATGGGAAAAGACCTAGTAGGGTTGAAGCCTCACCAGAAAAAGGCGTAGAAAATCAAATAGAAGATGTGATTCCGAAACCATTACGGACGGAAGGGTCTTCTGACTCTGAAAAATTCGTTTCTCCTATTAAAGGAGAAATCAAGCCGATTGCTGAAGTGCCTGATCCAGTATTTGCTGAAAAAATGATGGGCGATGGCTTTGCTATTGTGCCGGATGATGGTTTGGTAGTTTCTCCGGTTGACGGGACGATTGTCAATCTCTTTCCAACTAAACACGCCATTGGTATCGTTTCGGAAACAGGGCGAGAAGTCCTGATTCACGTCGGAATCGATACAGTTAAATTAGAAGGTAAAGGGTTTGAAGCGCTCGTCGCTCAAGATGACAAGGTGAAAATCGGCCAACCACTACTTAAAGTAGATATTGACTATGTTAAAAATAATGCGACTTCTATTATTACTCCGATTGTCTTTACGAACCTCGCTGAAGGGGAAAGCGTTAAGATAGAAAAGAGTGGAAAAGTCGATATTAAAGAAGTAAATATTATTTCTTTTAATAAATAAGCGTTATAGAAGCAGGGGGTGACTATTGAAGTTGCCCCCTGCTTCTATTTATAGATTTATGTTAACGACATGTCTTTGAAGCAGAAAGGATAAAGTGGGTATACTAGTGGAAGTTGTACTCTATAGATAGGATTTAAAAAAACAGAGAAATATCACAATTTTAATTGACTTGTATTTCTACTGGTGATATTATATTAACTACACCGAAACAAGACATCAACACGACATCATAACGAGAAAAGAAACATTCGAAACTTGTTGACAAGTTGGTTGAGAGGTGTTAAGATAATAAAGTCGCTAAGATAGCGGTAAACAAATTGCTCTTTGAAAACTGAACAAAACAAAGCGCCAACGTAAATTTTGAGTGAGCACACACTATAAAAAAGCAAAATGAGCAAGTCAAACATTT
>NZ_JBIWDJ010000009.1:0-88196 GCF_044761955.1 Peribacillus sp. NPDC097225 | reverse complement strand
AAATGTTTGACTTGCTCATTTTGCTTTTTTATAGTGTGTGCTCACTCAAAATTTACGTTGGCGCTTTGTTTTGTTCAGTTTTCAAAGAGCAATTTATCTCGTTGTTCGTTAGAACAACTTGTTAATTCATCATAACACACTATCGATTAGTTGTCAACTTCTACGAAGTTTTTAACTTATTTTTAATCGCTGTGTTTTTCAGCGACCATTTCATCTTATCATTTTCTTTATAAGAAGTCAATAGTTTTTATTGTGTCATTTCTTCTAGCCATTCAGCTATAAGCGATGAAGTTTTGCGTTTGTTTTCTTAGTGCTTATTTATATTAATCCTTTTTTTCATAAAAGTCAACGGGTATTTTATAAATTCCTTAGAAGCTTGTGCATCCCCTTTCCTCTGCTGATTCCAAAGAAATCTACAAGAGATTTTGATTAGTACTATATATAGAAGGAAGGCAACTCTCTATGAGCCCTAAACTCCTTTAACACTCAGATTCAGCCGATTCTTGGCATCTCCTGACATCACCCTACGAAAGGTACAAACTAATATTGACTTGGTGAATTTTCTTATGTTATCATTTAACCAAGTAATATAATCGGAATAGTCATTTTTTATATCAAGTAAACGAACGATAAGAATAGTGAAGGAGATGGACACATGACAGTTGCAAAGGTTATACCAGGGGCAGAATCATTCTTCTATCCCGGGAACTCTATCGGAATCCTCATTTGCCATGGCTTTAACGGAACCCCACAAAGCGTAGGGTATTTAGGTAAAAGTTTGGCCGCCAAAGGTTACACCGTCTACGCACCTCGCTTACAGGGTCACGGAACACATGAGTTTGAAATGGAAACGATCCCTTACCAAGAGTGGATCAAGGATATCGAGACTGCCTATAAAAAGCTAAAGCAAACCTGTACGCATGTGTTCGCAATGGGGCAATCTATGGGTGGTGCCCTTGTTTTGGATTTGGCAACAAAAGTAGCTTGTGATGGAATAATGACAATCAACGCTGCCCTTCAAGTCCCTGAATATGAAACCTATCGCAACCAAACTGCTCCGCGTTTCATTACAGAAGGGGCTCCTGACATTAAAGACAAAGATACTACAGAAATCACTTATGATTGCGTACCTATCACAGCTATTAATCAGTTGCTTACTATTATGGAACATACGAATGAACAACTCGAGGACATCAGCTGCCCTGCCCTCATCTTCCATTCTCCCGAAGATCATGTTGTCCCATCTCAATGTTCGGACCGAATATATAATTCCGTCAGTTCTCATAGCAAGGAGTTGATCTCCCTTACTAACTCCTATCATGTTGCTTCGCTTGATTATGATAAAGAATTAATCGTGGAGCGTGCTTATCATTTCATTAAGAAACACAGCAAAGATATAACGATTGCTTCTTAAGATTTTTCTCTCATTATGGTTTACTCAAATATCCCACGGGTATAAGTAAAGTAGACAAAAACAAGGAGGTAACTCATAATGAGCGGATTATCAGACAAGATAAAAGGTACTGTCAATAAAGCAAAAGGTGAAACAAAAGACCAAGTCGGAAACGCTAAGAATGATCCTCACTTACAAGCTGAAGGAAAACTTGATAAATTAAAAGGTAATGTCCAAGAAGGAATCGGCAAGGTAAAAGATTCCCATAGATAAGGTTTTAGAAACCACAATTACATGCCTTACGATCACGACAAGTAAACCCCCACCTATAAACAGAAGAGGCTGCAGATTATTCTGCAGCCTCTTTCTTTATCAAGTAGCTTGGATTACGACCACACACATATCATCAGGTTGGTCGAGATGGAGTTCAGCAGGCATGACCAGATCAATCGGAGCATTTCCCTCGCAATCCAACCAATCCCGTGAAACGACTTCTTTTATTTCATCCAGTCCATCCGTTCCTTCCCTATCGATTGCCTCCATGACTCCATCGGTAAATACAAGAATTTGAATTCTATCTTCATAATGAACAATCGTTTTCTCCACTTTCATCTCCGTGAAGAAACCAACAGGACATGTCCCCTTTGAAAGGGACAACACTTCCCCATCATCCATCAAGGCAAAACCCGGTGGATGACCTGCATTTACATATTCCAGAGTTTTATGTTCTGTATCAATCACCATATAAATGGCAGTGAAATAATAATGAATCGGGTTTTCCTTTTTATTAAGGACACTCATCCAATGATTCATTTCGTTTATCACCGCAACGGGATCCGTGTGTTTTCGGATGGCATCCCTTAGAACAGAGGAAATAAACATACAAACAAGTGAAGCCGATATTCCATGGCCCATCATATCAAGTATAATGATTCCGTACCGTTTTTCATCAATCCGGTGCCAATAGTACATATCTCCGGCTAATTTATTTGCAGGGAGGTAAGATGCTTTTATTGTTAAGTGATTATCTACCACCGGCTCACTCAATAGACTGCTTTGCACTTGCATCGAAAGGTCTAATTCATTCCGTATTTTTTCTTCCTGCATTTTATGCCAGTCTTTTTCATATTTAAGCCTTAACCCTACACGGATTCTGGCTAATAAATCAATTTTGTTAATAGGCTTCATAATATAATCGATTCCACCAACATCCAGAGCCTCGGCCACTTTGTTTGAATCTTCAAGTGCCGTTACAAAAATCACCGGTATGTCTTTTAGGTGTGGTATGTTTTGGAGTCTTCTACAAGCCTCTATTCCATCAATTTCAGGCATCATAATATCAAGCAGTATAATATCAACAGAAGTCTTGATTGGCTGAGGATTGTCCACTTGTAGGTAGTCAAACATTTCATGCGCTGACTTCAATGATAGAAAATCCGTATAGCCAGCTCGCTTAAGAATTTTCTCTATAACGAAGAGATTAACCTGGTTATCATCTACGATTAAAATCGTCATTGCTTTATTCCCCTTTTGGCTTATATCGAGCGGCACTTTTATCTTTTATCATGTACTATATAATGCAAGGCTTTCCTGAAAAAAGAATTCCGAACTATATTATATCTTACTTATGCTACTTTTTAAAAATAAGAACATGCATGACAAAAAAACACACATCTAACTAATTAAATGTACCCGTTTTTTCAGGCACCTAAACTTAAAATATAGTTACATTCAAAAAATTAAGGAGTTTTACTTTAATAACGAAAAAAGGAGCTCGCCAGGTTTTTAGCGAACTCCTTTTTTTATAATTTCCTATAAATCTTCTCTCTTGCATCAAAGTCCTTATACACTTCTGAAAAAGAAGAAGTACGAATGGATTCCTTACTGCCGACCGCAAGAAAGCCGTCCTTACAAAGACTGTCATAAAATAATTGATTTACATAAGTCTGTAATTCTCCGGTAAAGTAAATCATTACATTCCGGCACATGATGATATGAAATTCATTGAACGAACCATCCGTCACGAGATTATGCTGGAAAAACACAACATTTTTAAGCAGGTTTGGATCAAGATAAGCATTTTGATAGTCCGTCGTATAATACTCCGAAAATTCCCGTTTTCCGCCTGCTTGTAGATAATTCTTTGTATAAGACTGCATGCGATTGAGGGGTAAAATTCCCTTTTGAGCATGTTCTATTACCGTTTCATTCATGTCGGTTGCATAGATTTTCGCTTTATCGTAGAGCCCTTCTTCTTTTAGCATGATGGCCATCGAAAAGGCTTCCTCACCAGTTGAACAACCAGCATGCCAGATACGGATTTCAGGAAGTTCCTTAAGCAGTGGAACAAGGTTCGTTCGAAAAGCTTTAAAGAAGTCAGGATCACGAAACATTTCCGTAACATTTATTGAAAAGTCATTCAGAAGTTTTTCAACAAATCCTTTTTCATATAAAACCTTTTCAATCATTCCACTCGCTCTTCTTATATGCTCTAATCTCATCCGGTTTTCGACTCTCCGTTGTATGGAAGATCGCATATACTTTCTGAAATCAAAGCCAGAGACTGAATAAACGGCTTGCAAGAGCAACTCAATCTCTATATTTTCTCGTTCTTCAATCGATAGTGTATCCTTCATTCCATTAAAACCTTCCTTACCCGTACTATTAATTCGTTAGCCATACGCGAAGAACAGAAAGTAACTGTTCCAATTTCAATGGTTTACTTACATAGTCAGATGCACCGGCTCTTATACATTTTTCCCTGTCACCTTTCATCGCCTTAGCGGTTAAGGCAATGATTGGGAGATTATCAAACTCATTTTGTTCACGGATTCTAGTCATTGTTTCATAACCATCCATGCCTGGCATCATGATATCCATTAATATGGCATCTATACTCTTTCCTTTTTCAAGGATTTCCAAACATTCATAGCCATTTTCCGCTGTAAGGATTTCCATGCCCTCATTTTTCAGAGCGTTTGTCAAAGCAAAGATATTACGGCGATCATCGTCCACTACCAAGACCGACTTGCCGCGGAAAGGATTAGCGTTCTCTTGTGAATCATCATCAAGTATCACCACATCCGGTTTCTCGTCCACTACGCTAGCGGGAGTTCCTTCATGGCTGGCCGCTGCCACTTCCGGGGAAGCAGCAATCGCTTCTCCCATGTTTTTAAAGCCTTCTGGCATGCTTGGAATGAAGAAGGTGAACGTACTGCCTTCACCCTCTTGGCTATCCACTATAACCCATCCGCCTAGTAATTTAGCAAACTCGCGGCATATGGAAAGTCCAAGTCCGGTACCGCCATATTTCCTCATCGTCGCTCCATCGCCTTGTTGGAACGCTTCGAATATTAATTTTTGCTTTTCTTTCGAAATTCCAATGCCCGTGTCCTTCACATTGATTTCAACCCAATTGCTCGCACCTTTCGTTTGAATCCATTGTGCGACTTTTTCTTCGTCAGCCTTTTTAATCTGAACAGAGACTGAGCCTTTTTCGGTGAATTTAAAAGCATTGGACAACAGGTTTTTAAGAATTTGTTGGAACCGCTGTTCATCAGTGAAGAAAATATCAGGTACATCCTTATCTTTTCTAACGATGAAATCGATATTCTTCTTCTTCGCTACGTGATCGAAGTTTCGATGTAACAATTCCGGTAACTCACTCATATTCATTTCCTCAAAGACAACTTCAAGCTTCCCAACCTCGACTTTTGATAAGTCCAGTATGTCATTGATGAGCGTTAATAAATCCTGACCGGACGAATTAATGACACGGGCGAATTCCTTCTGTTCCTCATTCAATTTACTGTCATTCGTGTCAGATAGCATTTCCGACAGAATCAAGATGCTATTAAGCGGTGTCCGTAATTCATGGGACATATTGGCCATGAATTCGGATTTGTATTTTGAACTTAGTTTTAATTCTTCTGCTTGTTTTTCAAGATTTAGTTTGGCAATTTGAAGCTCTTTTGATTTGTCTTCCGTTTCACGGTTTCTCTCTTCTAATTGCTCGTTAATCATCCGCAATTCCTCAGCCTGTGTCTGCAGTTCCTCTGATTGGGCCTGCATTTCTTCTGACTGGGATTGCAATTCTTCTGATTGAGCTTGTAGCTCTTCAGTCTGTGCTTGTGACTCTTTCAATAGGCGTTCAATTTCCATTCGGCCTTCGACATTGTTGATTGTAATCCCCAAAGTGTCCAAGACTTGAGTCAAGAAATGTTTCTGCAATTTAGAGTAATTCTCCAAGCTTGCCAATTCGACCATAGCTACCACTTCATCCTCAAAAATGACGGGAGCAATAACGATACTTTTAGGGTTTACTTCACCTAACCCTGTTGTAACCAAGTGGAAGTCTTCAGGAATCTTCTCAATGAATTCTATTTTTCTTTCAAGGGCGCATTGACCAATCAAGCCTTCCCCCATACGGAATTCACGTCTTCCCGCACCTTCACCATCGCCTGCGAAACTGGATATTTTTACAAAACGCATATTTTCCCCATCACCGCGTCTGATATAAAACGCCCCAAGAGACGCCCCCATCATCGGTGCAAGTCTGGTGATGAACCTGTCAGCAAGCACTTCTACATCAACAATGCGTTGGTACATGGTCGCAATATCAGCAACTCGGGTTTGTATCCAGTTGCGCTCGCTAATTTTCTCAGTGAACTCTTTTTCCTTACGATTATACGTTTCAAGTGATACGGCCATTTCATTGAAGGAACGAGCGATATCGCCTATTTCATCATTTGTGCGAATAGGAATTCTCGGTACAACCGATAAATTTTTAAAATCAATATTGTTGATGACCTTCGTAATGGATTGCAAATCTTTTGATGTGCTGCGTATCATCCATGCGACAGTCAAGGAAATGACTAGAATACTAAGGATGACTGCGAAAATAGTGAAATTAATCATATCTTCATAGGTTTGCTTCGCATTACTTAACGTATCATTCATAACACTTTCTTGATAATTTTTAAAAGCACCCATCGTACTGATAACCTTTGTCCGCTTATCCCTTTGATCATCCATTAGCTCGCTAATGTCCGTCGTTGGGTTTTTCGATTGTATGTTTTGGATGATTTGTGCCTCGGTTATAGAGTATGTGGCATATTGTGTTTCAAACTCTTTCAATAATTGCCTTGCCTTCGCTTTATTTAACGTACCCGACAATTCAGCGATTTGCGACTCAATCAGGCTGTGGTTTTCATTGATGACTTTAAGGCTTTCCGCTCTTTCTGCCTTGTTGGCCTCATTTGCCGCAAATAAAATTTCACGGTCTGACTGTGTAAACAACTGGCGTATTTCCATCGCGGCAGAAACTTTATAATAACGGTCCTCCACGATTTCAGTCATACTGCCTTTTAGATTATTGAGTGTAAACACCATAAAAGAAAGGAGTATAGCTAAAAAAAGCAGGATTAAACCGAATCCCAGCATTTGTTTTCTCTTAAAACCCATTTTACCCACCCGCCTTTTTTCATTATTTATAGTAAGCGAATATTATTTACCACTCCAAATATATGAGCCTATCCCTTACATTCCATCCTATTTAACTTGCATTTGGTTATGCAGCAAGATTTAATGTCCACTCCCTATTTTATCATTCTTATACAGTAAATAGATACCTTGAGCGTCACTTTTCCAACATTTGAATGGCCATTTCAACCAGAATCCTACCTTTGAACTATCCTAAAATCCGGCATTTTTACTGGGATACCATCTTCTAACCCAAACAAAAAAACCGGACGCTACACACGCCCGATTTTCCACCTATGATTATTTGATTTTTTTTACCTCAACATATAAAACATGATGGCCATCCATCTCTGTGACGGTAAAATTATATCCTTCAAATTCAATTTGGTCACCAACGGCAATTTCAAATCTACCTGTCAGGAACCATCCTCCCAAAGTATCTATATCATCTTCAGGTAATTGGATGGCAAGGGTATCATTAACATCTTCAATTAACGTCTTTGCATCAAAAACATAATGTCCCTCATCTACTTTTTGGATAAGTGGTCGTTCATCCTGGTCAAATTCATCACGGATTTCCCCGACGATTTCTTCAAGTATATCTTCCACCGTAACTAGACCAGCTGTACCACCATACTCATCAGTCAAAACAGCCATATGAATCCGTTCCTTCTGCATTTTCAGAAGCAAGTCATGGATAGGGATAGTTTCCAGAACCCGTATCACGGGTGTAACGAAACTATCCACCGTCAATTCCGAAACATTCTTCTCGGTGATGGTCGCTGTATAAAGACGTTTAATATTGACCATTCCCACTACATTATCCTTATCACCATCTATGACAGGGTAACGTGTATACTGTTCTTCTTGAATGAGCTCCACAACTTCCAATAGTGGCATTCCTATTTCAATAACGGTCATTTCCGTTCTTGGAACCATGATTTCATTGGCATTACGCTCATCAAATTCAAAAATTTGATTTACATATTTATATTCCGATTGATTGATCTCACCACTTTTGTAGCTTTCCGATAAGATAATCCGCAGTTCTTCTTCCGAGTGAGCCATTTCAGTCTCGGAAGCCGGCTTTAATCCAAACATGCCTGTAAGGACACGTGCCGAACCATTCAATACCCAGATGAATGGGTATAATATGCGGTAAAAAAGAATCAATGGCTTAGAGAACAGTAACGTTATTTCCTCAGCCTTTTGAATCGCAACCGTTTTTGGCGCAAGTTCACCAATAACAACGTGTAAGAATGTAACGGACGCAAAAGCAATCACGAAAGAAAGAATGTGACTTAACGATTCCTCGACACCCCATCTATGGAAGAGGGGTTCAAGAATAGCCTCCACTGTGGGTTCACCCAACCAACCCAATCCTAATGCAGTGACTGTTATCCCCAGTTGACATGCAGATAAATACTCATCGATATGTGAAATCACTTTTTTTGCTGCCAGTGCACTTTTATTTCCCTCTTCAATCAATTGATTGATGCGGGAACTTCTGACTTTAACGATTGCAAATTCCGAGGCAACAAAAAATGCGGTTAATGCTATTAATACAGCTACTGCTAATAATTTTATAAATATCTCCAATATGTTCGGGTTTACCACCGATTCCTTATCCTAGTTACATGAAAAGAATCAATAGTTCAGTCCCAAGCACCTCCTGTATAAATGGTGATTTCTATTATGTCAAACGAAATATGAATGTCGTATCCTAAACCATTTAGTGAAATGCCCTTAAGAGTAATATGCACCTTCGTGCAATAAACTATCGGGATAATTTTCTTTAAATTAACAACACTAATAATGATTGAATCAACGCAATGCTTTCATGAGAAACCTGTTTTTTAAGAAGAAGTTCATTTTTTCCATCCTTTTCAATCAGGCTAATCACTTCCCGCAATTCCTCATTCAAGCCATCCATTTTACTTTTTAGTTGAAGTCCCGTTTCCTCGATTTCAGTAAGGGGCTTCGCATTTGGTTTTACAAGTTCTTTTATCTCTTCCAAAGAAAAGTTTTTTCTTTTATATTTCTCAATAAGGCGTAATCGCTCAAGTTCCTCAACTGAGTAATAGCGGTAGTTAGAGGCGGAACGTTCTGCTTTTAGCAGACCCTTATTCGTGTAATAGTCCACCGTTCGCTTCGTAACATTTGCCATGCTTGCCAGCTCACCGATTTTCAATGTCTCGTTCCCAATATAACCCCTCCCAACCGTCACGTGATGGTTTTGGCCTTCTGGAGGACTACTCCATATCCTACCGTGACATTTTCACCTATTCTCTAATCCTACAACATTTCTATTCTTTTGAAAAATATTTATTATGGATTACCTAATAAATATAGAAAGGTATTTACCTATACCCTTCTATATAGACAAAAAACCGACTATCATGCCAATAGTCGGTTTACTATATTTTTATGATAATCGATTATTTTTTTGTTTTTGTTGAGAATGGATTACTCAGTATTTTGGGACCGCATTGGCATAAAGAAGAGTGTTTTAATCTTTTTATTGGTGTACCGCATGTTTCACAAACTTTTGCTACCATCATACCGTCCTCCTTTTTATTTCATATTAGTATTATACTACCTCTCTTATAATAATCAATACTAAATTAAAATAATTATAAACTAAAAAGTTCCCCTTCCCAAATCATGTATAAACAGATAAAATAATATAAAACTCATCAGAAAGGTTGGTTTTAAATTTGTCAGATAAAATTCATCCCATTCCGCGTCCTCTAGTCCGAACAAATCAGTGGGTCATATTTTTAAGCGTAGTCCTCGCTTTAGCAACCGGTCAAGAATGGATACTGGCCATACCTTTAGTAGCGGGGCTATCTGGTCTTCTTTTACATTTTAATCCGGTTATGCGCCTTGCAAAGCTCTTTCTGAAGAAGGACCCCTCTAAATACATTCCTGAAGATCCTGCACAGCAACAGTTTAACCAGGTTATTGCAGTGGTTTGCCTAGGTTTCGGCTTACTCTCCTTCTTACTGGGCTTCAACGTTATCGGCTATGTGCTAACCGTAATGGTCGGGATGGCCTCATTTATTGCCATCCTTGGATTCTGCATTGGTTGCTTCATCCTTTATCAATGGAAACAATATACTTATCGCCGTTCTCTTCATTAAAAAGGGAGGCCTGACATTAATCATGTCAGGCCTGCTTTTTTATGCAACTGCAGAATTATTCTTTTTAACCCAAATCGCAGCCACTATAATCAGGAGTAACAATACCATTTGAGGTACTATCGTTTCCACTGTCGGATAAAGGCCGATCCATTCAATGAACGGGAACGTGTGAAGTGTATGCGTCTTAATCACTTGAGAAACTTGAAGTGCATGGATGGAGACACCAAGAATCTTAAATGCCAATGCATAGATGAAGATCGTCGCCACTTTGAAAAAGACCGTCATCGGTAGCTTAACGCTGTAACGGAGCATGACGAAACCAATGACCATCAATAGCAAGCAGGCAATCAATATCCCGGTCAATAGCTGTTTCAGTTCCATATACGGAGCCATTCCGGCATAAAAGATGATCGTCTCCGCTCCTTCTCGGAAAATCGATAGGAAACTAATTAACGCAAAAGACAAGATACTGCCTGTTGCAATAGCATGGTCCATTTGCTTGCCGATATAACGGTTCCATGCATGGATGTTCGATTTACTATGAAGCCACATTCCGATGGTCAGCATCATTAGCACTGCGATTATGCCCGTGATTCCTTCAATATACTCCCGGCTTGAGGCAGCGGTAATCTGTGAAAATACAATATTGATAATAACGGCAAGGATTGCACTTGCTGCCAAGCCAGCCCCGACGCCAGACCAAATCCACTTTTGTTTGTCTGCCTGTCCAATTTTCTTTAGGAAGGACAACAGTGTTGCCACGATAAGGAGTGCTTCCAATCCCTCACGTAAAAGAATCAAGGCCGCATCCCATGTCGTATAGCTCGTATCATCAATTAAAGGAAGTAGTCGTGCATGTAAATCGGAAACGATTTCTTTCGCTTCCTTTGCTTGTATCTTCTTCGATTGCAGTAAGCTAATGGCGGTTGGTACCTTAGTCTCCATGTCACTGTACAGCTTACTGTCCCTCGTAGAAACTTCTCCTTCGACATTTGGCCAAATCATTAATACTTCATTCAACTGGTCAATTGCCGAATTGATATCGTTTCCTTCCATATCCTTAACACTACTTTGTAGAAGGTCTGTTACATCGCTCAACGTATAAGTCTGCTGGTCTTCTTTTTCTACCTTGCCTTCCAGAAAGCCTTGAATTAGCCCTTTCAGTTCGTCAAGATTAGTTCGTGCCTTTTCTGGATCTGGAGGATCCTGCGTGATGGCTATCCGAACAAAGGCCATATAGGTTTCCATCTTACCGTACGAAGCAACACTTTCCTCCCGTACTACAAGTTCCGCATTATTCCATTGATTGAGGAGGTTTTGATACTGACTTTTAGCTTTGCTGAAGTCCTCTTCGCTAATCGTCGCATCTAAATCATCGATTAATGGAAGTAACGCTTCTAGGCGATCTTTATAATCGGTTTTATCAACCGGATTTTCTGCCGTATCATACTGAACAAGGGCACTTGATAAAGCGGATAACTTCTTTTTCATTTCTCCTGCGTCTTCTTGATTATTCACAGCGTTTTTCAAAGACAGTAATGAATCGTCAACTTTTTTGGCATCCTCACTGTCCGTTTTTATCACATTCCAGTCCTTTTCAAAAAGAGAGAGATTACTGGAAACCGATTCAAGATCTCCAGACTTCACTTTCATTAGGCTGTCTCCAATATATACGAAAAGCTGATCGTGATTTTCCCCGGCTGAAACACCTGGTATAGCAGACATTAAAAATATGAAACTAGTTAATAAAACGAACAATCCCGTTCTCCATTTAAAAACAGACATGACAAACTCCCCTTTTATGATAAAAACCGCCAACCCGGATTCCCATCCATGCTGGCGATTTTATGGTCTCTCATTTTACTAAATTCATCCGAAAAGGGACTCCCCGATATAGCCACCTTTTTTTACACCCGGCAAGCAAGCAAATATAGCGCTCCCCCGGTGGATGATATATTCATTTAACTTATCATTCTTTGAAAGACGTTCTTGCATCGGGATAAATTGTTTACTTGGGCTTCGTTGGAAACAAATAAACAGAAGCCCCGCATTGAAGCTTCCAGTCTTAGGATCCATTCCATCAGCATATGAATAGGGACGTCGCAGAATCTTAGCTGTTCCATCACCACGGGATAGGATCATATGGGAGTTTTCAGGAATGACCCGATTTCCGTTTTCATCCTTAACATGTTTATCAACCGTATCGAATTCATTCTTCATCCCTAATGGGGCACCGCTGTCACGATGACGACCAAATGTATTTTCCTGCTCTTTCAACGTGGTCCGATCCCACACTTCAATGTACATTTGAATTCGGCGGACGACCATATAGCTACCGCCTGCAAGCCAAGAAGGGCCATCCCCCGGCTTTACCCAGACATGTTGGTTCATCTCACTGCTTTTCTTCGTATCCGGATTCACGGTTCCATCTTTAAAACCAAACAAATTACGAGGCGTCGTTTTTTGAGAATCAGCCTTTTTCGTACGTTGAAAACCTGTTTGAGCCCAATGGATAATCGTCTTTCCTCTACCGATCCTCACAAGATTCCGGACGGCATGAAACGCAACCTGGAGATCGTCTGCGCAGGCTTGAATGCAAATGTCCCCTCCACTCCATGATTCTTCTAAGGCATCTAAAGAAAACGAAGGAAGATCTTTCAATTCGGCAGGTTGTTTAGACTTCAAGCCAAAGCGGTCTTTCCCATTCTTCGTAAATAGACTAGGACCTACTCCAAAGGTGATCGTCAAGTTAGAGGGGGATAATTCTTCTACTTCCCCTGTATCTTTTGGTGGCATGCTCCTGTTCGAGGAAGCTTCGCCTACCGATTTGCCAGATGTCATCTGGGCCGCCGCTTCTGTCCAATCTTTAAATAATTGAATTAAGTCTGACCTTTTTTCGGATGTCACTTCTAACGAAGCAAAATAAAGATTATCCTGAGCTTCTGTAGTGATTCCCGCTTGATGAGGCCCATAGAAAGGGACAGTATCATTCGTTTGTCCCTTTGCCTTTGAGTCAGATAGAGCTAGCATCCCGCCTAGGCCCGATGCGCCTATTACAACTCCAACCCCACCGATGCCAGCTGTTTTCAACATATCACGACGGCTTACCTTTTTGGAAAAAAGTGAAGTTTCGTCATTTGATATTTGTTCTTTCAATTAAGACTCCTCCATTACAATTCCTATTTGCGAAAGTGGCTCAGCTAAAGCATCGATAGCCTGGCTTAATGATTTAACCTCGGATTTTGTTAAATCCGTATAAGAAACGTATCCATCACCATCTTTATGTTTTTCAAGCAAGCTGTAAACTCCGGCAAAACGCTCTTTGATTTCAGTTGTAAGCGCCTCGTCTTTTTCCTTAAGGGCAGGTGTCAATAATTCATATATTTTTTCAGCGCCCTCTACATTTGCAACGAAATCATACAAATCCGTATGAGAATAGCGGTCTTCTTCTCCAGTCACCTTGGATGTTGACACTTCATTAAGTAAATCAACGGCCCCAGTGATTAACACATCAGGTGTTACTTCTACTGTTTCCACTTTAGCACGCAACAAATTAACGTCCTTCATTAATTGTTCAGCATACTCTTCATAACCCTTTGTTGTGTTTTCTTCCCATAACCCCATCTCAATTCGGTGGTATCCGCCCCACTCTTTTTCCTCAACATCACCCTCACGCGCATCGATTTTAGGATCAAGATCTCCAAAAATTTCAGCGATAGGTTCAGCGCGCTCATAATGCATGCGAGCCGGTGCATATAACTGCTTCGCTTTTTCAATGTCTCCAGACGTTACTGCCGTCGTGAATTCTTCCGTCGCTTTTACAAACTCTTCTATTTCACCTATCGCAAATTCCCGATAGTCGTTGGATACACCATCCAGCGCACTCGCACTTGTCTCCTTAGCATCCACCTCTGCAGGCTTGGTTTCTTCATTTTTCTGCGAACACCCAAATAATAGGCTGGTTGATAATAAAACGGCTAAGGTTGCTTTCGTTTTCATACTCTAAACTCTCCCCTGAAAATATATATTAATTCTAGATTTATATTAGCAGTAGTGAGAATCATTATCAATATATATTTTGTTCCAATTTACATTTCAGTTATCAAGGTAGACCATACTTTTATAACCTTATTTGGTGAATAGCTTATGGGGACAAATAATTACTTATTTCAAGAACTCTTTTCGTTCATTCATTAATATTTCATTTTCTTTTTCCATGATTTTCGTAATATCTTCAATAAATCGAAGAATGATCGTGAGTTCTTTATCTTCATAGGACGTGCAAAGATCTTTTGTGGCTGCAGATAGTGAATGATAATGTGATTTAATCTGTTCTTGCCTTGATGCTATGGGGACAATCTTTACCCGTCTACCATCTATATGATCTCTTTCCCTTTTTACATAGCCCGATTTTTCAAGACGGTCGATGAGCGTCGTGACCGAGCCTGTGCTCAACCCTGTAATCTTCGCCAGCTCTCCAGCTGTAATAGGGCCCGTTTCATTCAATATTTCAGCAGTCTTTAAATCCGTGTGAGCCACACCTATTTTGTGAGCCATATTCTGTTGGAACAATACAGACCTCATTCCGTACCTTTGCAGGCTCCGGGTTAAACTCTCTAAAAGGTCTGAATTCAACCCATTATCACTTGACATAAAATGCCACCCCTTTTACACTTGAATTTATCTTGATAATCAAGATAAATATTTAGTTTCCATAATAGTGATTATCATTCATTCATGCAAATGAATAAACGAATTGTTTCATAAAAAGGGAGGAAAAAACATTTTGGAGAAACAACCAAAACATCAAAAGTTTATAGTTGCCGGACTGTTATTGGGAATTTTGATGTCAGCAATGGATAATACGATTGTTGCAACCGCCATGGGGACGATTGTTTCCGATTTAGGCGGGTTCGATAAGTTTGTCTGGGTGACATCGGCCTATATGGTCGCCACGATGGCAAGTATGCCGATATTCGGCAAACTCTCCGATATGTACGGTCGGAAGCGATTTTTCATTTTTGGGCTTATCGTCTTTTTAATTGGGTCTGCCCTATGCGGCATGGCTCAAAGCATTGTCCAGTTAAGTATTTTCAGGGCCATTCAGGGTATTGGTGGAGGTGCCTTGATGCCAATTGCCTTTACCATCGTCTTTGATATTTTCCCACCTGAAAAACGTGGGAAACTTACCGGCCTTTTCGGGGCTGTATTTGGAGCATCTAGTGTATTAGGTCCTCTATTAGGAGCTTATATTACGGAGTATGCCAGCTGGCATTGGATTTTCTACGTCAACGTTCCAATCGGCTTCATCTCGTTATTCTTCATTCTTCGTTATTACAAGGAAAAGGCCAATACGCATGAACAGAAAATCGATTATAGCGGGGCCGCGACTCTCGTTATCGCTGTCGTCAGTTTAATGTTCGCCCTCGAGCTTGGTGGCGAGTATGGATGGACTTCATCTCCTATCCTTGCTTTGTTTGCAAGTTTTGTCGTGTTTTTTGTTTCATTTTTCTTTTTCGAAAAAAGGGCCAAAGATCCCATTATCTCATTATGGTTATTTAAAAGGCGGTTATTTGCAACGTCTCAGATCTTGGCAATCCTATACGGCGGAACGTTCATCATTTTAACTGTGTATATTCCGATTTTCGTGCAGGCTGTTTATGGAGGTTCGGCTACCAATGCAGGGTTAATCCTAACCCCAATGATGCTGGGGTCCGTTGTCGGTAGTGCTATCGGGGGAATATTCAATTCCAAGACCAGCTTCCGCAACTTAATGACGATTTCCGTCGTTTGTTATTTTGCAGGAATGCTATTATTAGGAACGTTAACCCCGGAAACCAGCAGGACACTACTAACGTGTTATATGATTCTTACTGGATTCGGTATGGGCTTCTCATTCTCCCTTCTACCGATCGCTTCCATCCACAACTTGGAACCGAGGTATCGTGGGTCTGCTAACTCAACCAATTCATTCCTCCGTTCGTTTGGGATGACATTAGGCGTTACCATTTATGGGGCGATACAGAACAACGCCTTCACAAGTAAGATGGCGGATGCCTTTAAAGGAATGCAAGGCGGGCCGGAAACATCTGTTCTTACGCAGGATCCACGTCAGCTATTCCAGTCAGATGCGCGTGCCCAAATCCCAGATATGATCCTGGATAAAATCGTGTATGCCATGTCTGATTCGATATCATTAATCTTCACTTTAGCCCTGATTCCTATTGGTTTGGCAGCAATCGTTGTTTTCTTCATGGGAAAAGCAAGAGTAGAAACGTCACCAAAGGAAAAAACGTCACACTAAATGTTTAAGCGCTGGATTTCCAGCGCTTTTTAAAGTTTTCATTTAAGAAAATCGGGTATCCTTTTAATAAAACAACATTCTTTCAAGAATGAAAAATTTTAGTTTGCCGAAATACAATTATGCCACTAAAATGATAAGTAACACATTAACCGATCGAGGTGAAGATTTTGAGAATTGTCTGTTTCGGAGATAGTTTAACAAGAGGTATCTCCTACGTTAAAGGCCGGCTTCGCATCATTAAAGAGAATTACCCAAGCTCTTTAGCGAAGTTGACAGAGTCCTTGCCATTCGTTGAAGTTTTGAATAAAGGGGTCTTTAATGACAATTCTGACTTGCTAGTTAGCCGTGTCCAGAAAGATGTCATGTCAGAAAATCCCGATATCGTATTGATAGAAGTCGGTGGTAACGATTGTAATTTCCATTGGGAGGAAGTCGCGAAGAATCCTGAAGGAGACCATGAGCCTATCGTTCCGATTGAACGGTACCTTGAAAATATCACTCAACTCGTCAAGCAAGTTCAGGACAAGCATGTCACACCCTTTCTTTTAACTCTTCCCCCACTGGATCCCGCCAGATATTATCGGTCGATTGCCAATCGGTTCGGACCATCCATCGGACATTTTGTCTCTCAAGTCGGTGGGATTGAACATTGGCATGGCATGTATAACCGCCAGTTAAAAAAACTGGCCGAGGATTTGAAGGTGCCATTGATCGATGTGCGTTCTTATATAAAGTCTGCCGGTGATCTGGACCATTTAATCAGTGACGATGGCATTCACCTTACGTCAGAAGGATACCAGCATATGAGCAAGGCCATATTCAGTGATTTACAAAAGCATTTGACAACGGAAACACTGTCACAACCTTAAACAAGCAAAAAGGCAAAGCATGGGGGCTTTGCCTTTTTTCCATTATAAGCTCTTCACTTCCACATTTTCTGGAAGCTTGAAAGGATTTTCGGAATTGATTCGGTCATAAAACATCATTCCATTTAAATGGTCCAGCTCATGTTGAAAAACAATCGCTGCAAATCCTTTCAATCGCATCTCGATTTTCTCTCCATTGCTGTCCAATGCTTTAATTTTCACCCGCTCATAACGTGGCACATATCCTTTGATATCACGATCCACAGAAAGGCAGCCTTCACTTTGAGGTAAGTAAATCATGGATGCCGAATGGCTGACAATTTTCGGATTCACTATAGCATATTCGTAAACCTTTCCTTTTTCATCTGGAAAATACATAACGAACATTCGTTTATTCAGGCCAATTTGGTTGGCTGACAAGCCTACCCCTTCTCGTAAGTGGTACTTCTTTTGAAGTTTAGGATCTTGGCTGTTTTTTAAATACTGCATCATGCATTCTAATGTTTCTCGGTCTTCGTCAGAAATTGGCAGGCTAACTTCATCAGTCACCTGACGCAGAATTGGATCGCCTTCCCGAACAATATCCTTCATCGTAATCATATAATCCCTCATAAATTTATTCATAAATGTTCAACTCATCTACCTTTATATTTTTTCATCACTAAGACCATTTCACTTTAGCATTTCATTTTTAAAAAGTCTATCATGCAGGTTAACAACTGGATGTCCACTATCCGACTCAGTCCTTAGAGAAAAGCGGCACCCATCACATAAATCAAAACATGGAAGTATTTACCTTTATTTTTAGGACTTATGACCTATGGCTAACGCGTTTAAAAATTTTATACTGAATATATATTCTTAAAGGAGATGAAATATTGAACTCGAACTCAAAATTAGTTTCGAAGTTGCTGCCGTTCATAACGGTGTTCATTGTGATAATTGGTGTTATATCTTGGTACGTTGTGACTCAGTCAAAAGAAATGGTCGTTCCTTTCTCGTCCGTTGAAAAGACCATTCAGGCCCAAAATGGTGCCCTCGTCTCTATTGAAGAAAAGCGAAATGGAACACTTCATATCACTACACCAGAAGGTAAATATGTCTCTAACATCCCTCCGAACAGTCAAATGGTCAACAAACTAGTCGAAACTTATAACGTTCGCTATTCATTTTCATCGACAAATAAGTCTGCATTATGGATTTTAGGCGGATTGCTGGCGGCACTAGTCACAACCGCAATTATTATACAGAAGAAATCAAAAGGCGGTTTACGCGTAAAAAGCAAGAAACAAAATATCTCTACACCTAGAGCACTTCCCGATATAACCTTAGCCGATATAGGTGGTTTGCAACCCGAAATCAAACAAGAGATCCTGCAAACCCTCACCACTCTAAAAGAACCGGAGCGTTCAGCTAAAATTGGGATCAAGCCTCCACAAGGCATCTTACTATACGGTCCTCCAGGAACCGGGAAAACATTATTGGCACAGGCCATTGCAAAAGAATTGGGCGCCAACTTCTTTTCGACTAGCGGTTCGGCCTTCAATGAAATGTTCGTTGGAGTGGGGGCAGCTCGTGTACGTAGCCTTTTCCAAAATGCCCGGAAACAATCACCTGCTGTCATTTTCATCGACGAAGTGGACGCATTGGCCGGTAAACGGAAAGCCCATGGTGGGGAAGAAGCTGAAAAAACCTTGACTGAACTTCTTGTCCAGTTAGACGGAGGCCATTCAAACGAAGGCATTCTATTCGTGGCAGCCACAAACAGAAAGGACATGCTTGATGAGGCATTTCTTCGTCCAGGCAGAATCGATTTCTCGTTCCAGGTGCCGATTCCTGATACAAACGGAAGAAAAGAAATCATTGCCATTCATACAAAAGGGAAGAAACTGGCGGCCGATGTCCTTTCTTCCTTGGATGAATTAGCTGAGAGTACATCCGGGTTCTCCGGGGCGGATTTACGTTCCTTGTTTGAAACAGCTTCTCGTCATGCGCTACGTCATGATCAGGAAATGATTCGCAAACAAGATCTTGATTACGCGATTGACCGGACCATTCTAGGGGCTACTTCCCGAACGTTGAGCGATATGGATACAAAGCGGCGGGTGGCCATTCATGAAAGTGGACATGCCCTGATTGCTGCCCTCACTAAACCGGGTTCTGTTCGAAAAGCGACCATCATCCCTCGTGGCGAGGCCCTTGGGTATGTGGCTCCGATTCCTAAAGAACTTCATTTAGCTACGGCAAGTGAGTTGCTAGATCAAGTGAAAATGATTTTAGCAGGCGGTGTCGCAGAAAGAATGTTTCTTGGTGAACATAGTGTCGGAGTTGGTGGCGACGTTCAACAGGCAAAGCATTTACTTGAACAGATGGTCGATACGGGCATGTTGCAAGACGGCTTCACCTTAACATTCAATAAAGGTGAGAAAGAACAAAAAATGCAAGCCCTTTTCACCCAGGCCATTCAAGAAACGGAAAAACTGATCGAATCAAACCGTCCACAATACGAAGAGCTTGTAGAGGTCCTGTTGAAAAAAGAGACGATTGACGGCACAGAGGTCCAAAATATAGTGGATGTACAAGAGCCAAAGGTTCTTTCGTTTTCATAAGGTCTTAATATATAGGCAAAGAACCCAATCTGAATGTTCAAATTGGGTTCTTTTTTTGATGGTCCTTGGTCTAGCTATGAATAATGACCGGATTTTTCCTACTTTTATGACTGCATCCCATTGAACAATATTTATTTGATGCAGTTCTTGGTTTAAAGGGTCGATTACATGATTCACAATGTCTTATTGGATATTTTATATAAGCCTTTCCCTTACACGGTTGAGAGCAATACTTAGCATCTGCATTATAGCTTTTGAATGTCTTGTCACATACTTGGCAAGTATACTCAGCCAAAATCCCATCCCTCCTTTGACGCGATCAATAAAGTATTCAAATAATCTTTTGATATCGTTTGGGAGAAGAGAGTTCAAGATTCATGGTGCTATTATATTTATTTTGGACAAGACTAATGGAGATCGCCGCAATAAAAGCGGGAATCGCAAAGCTGAGGAAGTTTATATAAATAGGCAACTCCCACTCGATTAACAGCCCACCGATTGTTGGTCCCACTATAGCCCCAAACCTACCTATACCTAATGCCCACCCCAGTGCTGTCGACTTTATCTGTGTCGGATAGAACATGGAGATATAAGCATTGTTTAAATTTTGCGATCCAATTGTCGCAGCCCCTGCTATTGCCACCAAAACATATAGAAAGAATGACCCTGGTTTAAAACCGAGGAGGAGCAAGCAGACCGCGCCTATACTGAAGTAACTGATCAACACTCGTTTTGAGCCAATTCGATCTGCTAGCCAACCCCCGCATACCGAACCGACGATTGCTCCAATGTTCAAGCAACAAAGAAACAGCAGGCTGGAATTCAACGGATAGCCTGCTTTAATCATCAGTTGAGGCAACCACGTACCCAATCCATATACCATCAGCAATCCCATAAAGCATGCGATCCAAAACATGATGGTGGATCTTCCACGGCGATTCTCGAAGAGCTTTACCACTGGAACACCGGAAGTTGATAAATTCATGATAAATCGATCTGCATCATGGGGAACATAGGAGGGATTTAAACGAGCCACTATTCCCTTCGCTTTTTCATATTCTCCCTTTTCCACATAATAATAAAGGGATTCAGGTAAAGATTTAATTAAAAAGGGAATGGCCAATAAGGGAATGGCCCCTATGAAAAACATCCATTCCCATCCCAACTCCGGAATGACCTTCATTCCGAAAAGAGAGACTAATATACCTCCAATCGAATATCCGCTGAACATGATACCCACCATCATATTCTTAATCGGCTTGGGAGAATATTCAGAGGTGAGCACCACCAATAACGGCGGAATGCCGCCCAAACCAAGCCCTGCAAGAAAACGGTATATCGCAAAATCTACCGGTCCCTTCGCTAAACCTGTCAATAGAGTAAACGAACCAAAAATAGCAACACAAGCTATGATTACTTTCTTTCTCCCTACTTTATCCGCTACGATCCCGCAAATAAGTGAGCCTATTAAACCGCCTACCAACGTCAAACTCCCTATCAATCCCAAGATGCCCGGTGATGTCCCCCACTCTTGACTTAAGGTTGGAATGACGGCTCCATAAACGACTAGATCATATCCATCGAAAAGGATGAGGAAAATACACCATAGTAAAACAGTTAAATGAAAAGAGTTAAACTTACTCCCTTCTATAACCTGGGCAACATTAATTTGTTTCACATTTCATTCCTCCATCAGTAATAGGATCTATACCAGATTCAGGCCAAAGGCCATTGTTTTTATCTCGTCCCTATCTAAGCACCGTTTTCCAACGCCCTGTACATATTCAGGAATGAACATTCAAACTCTCGCATACATCCTGAAACGTGACACATGTCGGTTCATTTCTAAATTGATCTGCATTGGCATGATGGGCGCAAACAGATAAACAGTAGTGATTGTCTATTGTGTACTGTCTGCATATGTAATCCCTAATCTGTCTTTCTGTTTCCATATCTGTGATTTGGATGGATCCATTGCTACACTTTTTCATAGAAAACCCCTGTAATGGCATGGATAAGCCTTCACCAACCGCTTTCACATAACTCTCTTTCAAGGTCCAGATGTCATAAAAGGCTCCAAGGCCGCCTTCTCTATCATTCAAAACGTATTGATACTCTTCTTTAGTAAAAAGCTCTTTGGCGAGGGGTAAATCAAATGGTCCTATGTATTCTATATCCACACCCACTGCGTCATCATGAACCACACACACTACATATTCACCAGAGTGGGAGATATTATAGTGGAAGGAAGGAAAGTCACATAAAAACGGCTTGCCATATTCATTCGTTTGAATTCTCAGTTCCCTATCCATCGAGCCGTATCGTTCTTTTAATGCGAAACGCACCAACAAATCCCCAATCAGGGAACGATATGCATCATCAGTCTTCACAAACCTTTTCAATCGGCTCTGCCTTTCTTTTGAAACATGAACAAGCAAATTGTCCATACCCGCATTTTCCCTGCTCGCAGGCAATTTACAACTATATAGTTCAATCACATCTAGCCCCCCTTTTATACTCTTCAAACAAATAAATAGGGGCCGCTGATTAGAATCACAGCAACCCTCTATTTCAAGCATCTCCATCTGGAATTTTGTCACTTACTCATTCTGACTGGTTCTGTCTTAGGAATTTCAGTCGATTGCTGACTTGGCAAGATGGTCTTAAAGTCTTCTTTCTTCAGACGTAACGAGATAGTAAGACCTATAACAAGAAAGACTGATGAGCCAAGGAGAGCATATTGATAGGATGTTAAGTTAATCTGTTCTATTCCGTTCCTTGCCACCTCGCTTGTCCCCAAGGCTCCCAACACACTCGCTAGTACGGCTACCCCAACAGCTGAGCCGAATCGATTCTGGACATTGAATAATGTAGTTGCCCTTCCCATCGATGCTGAAGTAATATTCGTGAAAATGGAAGACTGTACAGCAATCACTGCATGTCCCAAGCAGATGCCGACACTAAATAATAAGAGTCGTAAAGACCAAGGATTCGCTGTCGGACCAACAATACTGATGAGGACAAAGATTAAGGCCGTCCCAAGTAGCCCAAGACAGATCACCTGCTGGCCATTCAATTTCTTGAAAGTCCAAGGAATCATCCTGGATGCTACCATAAGCCCCAATGCCTCAGGAAAAGTGGCCAATCCACTATCCAGGGCAGAGGCATTCATGGCATTCTGATACATTAACGGGAATATAAAGAGCATGCCCATTAATGCTGCTTGCGATAATAGAGAAATAAGGCCAAGAGAACGGAACAATTTGTCCGATAATAAGCTTAAATCCAGCATGGGTTCCTTGACCCGTAATTCTCGCCATACAAACAAACAGACAAGTATGAAGCCAATCAGTCCCGTATACATAATGACTGGAGAACTCCATCCCTTTGAAGGACCGGTACTCAGTGCATACATGACCATCGACAAGCCGGCAGCTGATAACAGAAACCCTGTCAGGTCAAGCCTGCCGGCCGATGGCTCTTTATGTTCCTTCAAGAACAGCAAACCGATGAGGAAAGCGATGATTCCAAAAGGAATGTTGATATAAAAAGCCCAGCTCCAAGATAGCTGTTCCGCAAAGAAACCACCGACAACCGGACCAATGGCTGGTGCAAAGGCAATGGGCAAGACAAGGGTCCTTGACACTTTCATTCGTTCTTTCTGAGAAAATGTCCTAAATAAGATTGCCATTCCTACTGGAGTAAGGAGTCCACCGCCTGCACCCTGCAAGGCCCGAAATAAGGTCAAGGTCTCTAGGCTTGTCGCAAATCCGCATAGAAGGGAAGCGAGTGTGAAACCCCCAAGTGCGAATAGGAAAATTTTCTTGGTACCATATCGATCCCCAAGCCACCCCGATATAGGGAGAAAGACCGCGAGGCTTACTAAGTAGCCTATATTAATACCGCTTGTGGCTGAGGGGATGACATTGAATTCCTGGCCGATGACGGGAAGAATGACATTGACGATCGTGCCGTCCATCGAAACCATGAACATGGCAATCACATAAACCATGCAAACGACTAATTTAGGATTCTCGTGTATGCGCACGTTCACTTTACGCCATCAAGGCTCGATACGAGCTTTAGGCTCTTAGGCTGAAGATCCGTCCAGTTGGCATTAATATAGTCCAAGCAATTCTTTTTGCTTTCTTCTCCATAAATGGTGGACCAACCTTCTGGTATGTCCAAAAAGGCAGGCCAGAGGGAATATTGACCTTCTTCATTTATCAATACTTTATACGTACCATTCTCGTTCTCAAAAGGGTTAGTCATTATTCATCTCCACCTTCATTAATTAATGCGTAATTTTTTTTCATATTTGAAAACTTGTTTGCAATCACCTGTCCGATTTCCGCAAGTGGCTCAGGTTGACACATATCCTTATGACGGCACTCAATATCATGTTGTTCAATCAATCCATTTATATATGGTTTCCATGTATCCGTTGAAAGGCTAGGGAACCATTCTGGTATGAGTGTTGATTTAAAGAACAAAACATTACCATTGAACACTCCTGGTTCATATTCACCCATGATTCGAACAGAATTCACATAGGTTTCCTTCAGGTTAAGGATTGTCTTTTCTTCCAAACTAGCTAATGCACTTCCATCTTGGCGCAGAATTTCTATGGCACTAGCATCATCCAATGGCTTGTCTCCTAAACTATCAGGATCATACCCACCCAAGGCAAGCAGGGCGATCAATGCTTCCTCATCACCAGGAGCATTAGTAGTCGGCAAAAATTGACTTGGAAATGCATCCAGAATGGCCACAAGTTGGACTTCTTCCCCCTCGTTTTGCAGTTGGGTAGCCATGGCATGCACCACATTTCCACCCAGTGACCAACCCAATAAACGATAAGGGCCTTTTGGCTGGACCTTGCGGAGATGTTCGATATAATCCGCTGCCATCTCTACCAGTGTTTCCGGATAGCGCTCACGCTCAGAAATTCCCCGAGCTTGCAGTCCATATATCGGGTAATCTGGACCAAGAGCCGTCATTAGCCCGGCGTAGCACCAGCTCAACCCTCCCGCTGGGTGTATACAGAACAGCGGAAGTTCCTCGCCACTTTTGCGTAGTGGCAACAAGACATCCAAAGCACTCTGACTCGAACCCATTTCAAGCCTTTCTGCTAGGCCAGCAACTGTCGGCTCTTCAAATAAGTTTCCGATGCTCAACTCAACGCCAAGCGCTTCACGTATCTTACTCATCAGCTGGACGGCAAGCAGGGAATGCCCTCCCAGATCAAAGAATCCATCATCGATTCCAACGTGTGGAAGATCAAGAATTTCCATGAAAAGTTTACATAAGATTTCTTCCTGTGGGGTCCTTGGTCCACGTCCTGAAACGGCTGCACCGAAATCAGGTACTGGCAACGCCTTTCGATCCAACTTTCCATTTGCCGTCAAAGGCAAATCGGCCATTTGGACAAATGCAGATGGAATCATGTAATCTGGAAGGCTTGCTGCCACAAACCGGCGTAACTCGGCTGGATTGAAAACAGCATTTGCCGCTGGCACAGCATAAGCCACCAATCTCTTATCACCTGGGTGATCTTCACGAACGATGACGGCAACTTGCTCCAGATAAGGACACTGGACAAGTAATGATTCAATTTCTCCCAGCTCGATACGGAAACCGCGAATCTTGATTTGGTGATCGGCCCGTCCCATATAGTCCAATGAGCCATCAGCACGCCATCTGGCTAAATCTCCGGTCCGATACATCCTGGTTCCTGATGGACCGAATGGATTAGCAACAAAACGCTCTGCCGTCAAACCATGGCGCCCAAGATACCCGCGGGCCAAACCTGAACCAGAGACATACATCTCCCCAGTTACTCCTGCAGGTACCGGTTGTAGACTCGCATCCAAAATATACACCCCAAGATCCGGTATGGCACAGCCTATGAGACTGTTCGCCTTCACGGCGGTGACTTCCCTGTTAAGTTCCAGATAACTTACATGAACGGTCGTTTCCGTAATTCCATACATATTAATCAATCGCGGCGCAGTTTCCGGATGACGGCTATACCAATCCTCCAAGCGGCTTAGTTCAAGTGCCTCCCCACCATAAATCACATACCGTAACGTTAGATTCTGTCCAAGTTCCGGCTTGTTACGATCCGCCTGCATTAATTGATAAAAGGCAGATGGGGTCTGGTTAAGAACCGTGACTCCTTCATCCACAAGGAGCTGTAAAAACTCTTCTGGTGACCGGCTGGTTGAATGAGGTACAACTATAAGCTTCCCGCCATGAAGAAGCGCCCCCCATATTTCCCATACCGAAAAATCGAAAGCATAAGAGTGGAACATCGTCCAAACATCATCCGAATTGAACTGGTACCAGTCTTCTGTCGACCCAAAGAGCCGTACTACATTTTGATGGGGGACGACTACCCCTTTCGGTACACCCGTTGAACCTGAAGTATAAATAATATAAGCTGCGTTTAATGGTGATAAAGGCTGTTTCCGTTCACGATCTAGTGGGTTATCTGTTGAATATCGTGACATTTCCACTAACGTGCTCGGATCGTCCAATACAATTTGTTGGATATCATGCAGATTCGGAAGGCTAGTTGCCACACTGGAACTTGTAAGGACGTAGCTAGGCTTCGCATCCTGAAGCATGAAAGACAATCTGTCGATAGGATATTCAGGATCTAGAGGCAAATAAGCCGCCCCCGCCTTCAGTACAGCAAGTATGCCAACCACCATATCCAATGATCTTGGTGTGGCCAATGCTACAAATTGCTCCGATGCAACCCCTTTAGCCATTAGCAGACGGGCAAGCTGGTTTGCCCTATGATTTAGCTCTTCATATGTTAGGGATTCATCTTCATATACAGCAGCGATTTTATCTGGATACCTGTTCACTTGTTCTTCAAACAAAGCTGGTAAACAGGAATCAGGGATTTCTTCACCATGCTGATTCCAATCAACAAGAATTTCTTGACGTTCTTTTGGCTCCAATATTTCCAATCGTCCGATTGTCTGGTCCGGGTCCATTACAGCCCCCTCTAATACTCGTACGAATCGGTTAAGCATCCTTTCGATGGTTTCAGGTTTATATAGATCTGCACTATATTCAAGAAACCCGCTCATTCCATCCGGTTTTCCTGTATCATCATGCATTTCCCGAATCTCAATCGTCATATCGAATTTGGAAGTCCCCACACTATATAGCTCTAGGTTGGAATGAATGCTCGGAAGCTCTAGCTTTGGCTCAGGCGTATTCTGCAGGGCAAGCATGATTTGGAATAATGGATGCCTAGATCGTGAACGTGGTGGATTCAGTTCTTCTACCAAGCGTTCAAAAGGCAAGTCTTGATGTTCATACGCCTGTAAATCAACATTCCTTACCCTTTCAAGAAGTTCACGGAAAGTTGGGTCTCCAGAAGTATCCGTACGGAGCACCAAGGTATTAATAAATAATCCCACTATTTCGCTCAAAGCATCGTCGCTTCGCCCTGCAATCGGACTTCCAATCGGAATGTCCGTACCCGCTCCAAGGCGAGTAAGCAAGGTCGCAAGTCCCGCCTGCAATACCATGAATAAGCTGACTCCGTTTTCTCGAGCCACATCCACTAATCTACGATGCAGGACAGGAGAAATCATAAACTTCAATGTATCCCCCTTATAGCTTGGTTCGATAGGCCGAAGGAAATCCATAGGCAACTCCAACTGATCGGGAAGATTCGCCAGTGTCTCCTTCCAATAATCAAGCTGTTCTTTCACTAAGCTAGCTTGATCGTTCTCTTTTCCCAACAATTCTTCCTGCCAAAGCGCATAATCCGCATATTGGACAGGAAGAGGAGTCAAGTTAGGTACCTCTCCAAGAATCCTGGCTTTATAAGCCGCAGACAAATCTCGCGTAAGAGGGGTAAGGGACCATCCATCGGCTACAATGTGATGTAAAAGTAAAACTAAAACATGCTGATCCGGTTCCACTGAGAAAAGCTGAGCATAAATGGATGGCTCCACAGCGAGATTAAAGCTATAACGCGTAGCGACTGCAATCTCCGCATCTAGGTCCGCCGCTTTTACTCTAGTTATTAACAATTCAACCCGGGCCTCAGAAGGGTCAATGATGCTTTGATGGGCATTCCCCTCCGTTACTGGAAAAATCGTCCGTAACGTATCATGATGAGCAACCAGGTCATTGATTGCTGCCTCGAGAGCATTCGTATCAAGGTTTCCTGATAATTCTATGACCAACGGAATATTATAGGTTGGACTAGGGCCTTCAAGACTGTGTAGGAACCACAATCTCCTCTGTGCAAAGGAAAGGGGTATCTTTTTGGGCTTACTCGTTTTTTTCACGGGCAATCGTGCACTTTTTCCATTGGAGAGCTGTTTTGCAAGACCCGCCACGGTCGGTGACTCAAAAATCTTGCCTATGCCGAGTTCCACTCCGAATGTATTGCGTATTCGTGCCATCAGAGTTGATGCAAGGAGTGAATGCCCACCTAAATTAAAGAAGCTATCATCAATTCCTACTCTAGATAGACCTAGAACTTCAGCAAACAACTCGCTCAAAATTTCCTCTTGAGGTGTTCTTGGTGCTCGGTCTGAAATTAGCGAGTAGAAATCGGGCACTGGCAATTCTTTACGATTAAGCTTCCCATTTGGAGTTAGCGGCAACTCTTGCATCTCAACGATTGCCGATGGAATCATATAATCCGGAAGATTACTGCCCACAAATGCGCGAAGTTCCCCTGGATCCACTTTCGAATCCAGCGAAGGAACAATATAAGCCACAATTCGTTTATCACCAGGAATCTCCTCGCGAACAATCACGGCCGCTTGTAAAACCTCAGGATGTTGGACAAGCTTTGCCTCGATTTCTCCAAGCTCGATCCGAAAACCACGTATTTTAATTTGATGATCAGCGCGACTAATATAATCCAGTGAACCATCCACCCTCCAACGAACCAAATCACCTGTACGGTACATCCGGCTGCCCTTAGGACCATTCGGGTTGGCAACAAAACGCTCTGCTGTTAAATCCGGGCGACCTAAATACCCCCGGGCTAGCCCTTTCCCTGCAATATACAATTCGCCAACGATTCCGGGAGGGACTGGTTGTAAACCTGCATCGAGTACAAACACCTGTGTATTCCAAAGGGGTGATCCTATGGCGGGCATGCCTGTCTGACTGGAATCCAACTTTTTAGATGTCGACCATATCGTCGTTTCAGTTGGACCATATAAGTTGGTTACTTCACACCCTAAATCCTTTAATGCAGTGGCTAAACTAATGGAAAGAGCCTCCCCACCAACAAGTACCTTAAGCCCCTTGATTACATCTGGATAATTGGATACCATGGCATGCCAAAGCGTCGGTGTCGCCTGCATGATGGTAATATCATGTTCGGTAATGATGTCTGCCAACGCCTTGGGTTCTTGAATCTTCTCCTTGGCTGCAACGACGCAGCTGGCTCCATTAAGAAGTGGCAGGTACATTTCTAAACCGGATATATCAAATGCGATGGTAGTGACCGCCAGAAGCCTATCTTCTTGATTTAAGAAAAACTGGCTTTGCATGGAAGAAAGGAAATTAATCATGCCTTCTGATTGAATGACGACACCTTTCGGATTCCCTGTGGAACCGGATGTATAGATCATATAAGCTGAATTAAGAGGTGATAGGGCTCCATTCCTCTTTGACTCATCCACATTTCCATCGGAATATTTTCCTGATGAAAGAGCATGTTCTGCCTCATCCAATAAGATGAGTTCCGTTTCACCACCACTTGGTAGTTTTGAAGCAATTTCACGGTTTGTTATTAGACAAATAGGCTTCGCGTCGTTCAATATGTATTCAATGCGGTCAATGGGATAATCGGGATCGATTGGTAAATATGCAGCCCCTGTCTTTAATACGCCCAACATGACCACGACCATGTTCGCAGAGCGTGGTAAAGCAATCGCCACGAATTTTTCCGGACCTAGATTTTTTTCCAATAAAAGATGGGCAAATTGATTGGCACGCTTATTCAATTCCTCATAACTAAGGACCGTCTTTTCATCTACCAGGGCTGTTAGGTATGGGCTTTTAGCTACTTGTTTTTCAAACAGGCTTGGCAAGTTGGCAGGCGGAATCTCCTCGGCGGTTTGATTCCACTGATGCATGACCCTCTCACGTTCTTCTGGTAAAAGCACTTCAAGTTCCCCGATCATCTGGACCTCTTCTGCAGTGGCCACCTTCTCGAGCAACCTTAAGAATCGGGTATGGTGAATGCCTAGCTCTTCCAAATCGTACACTTCCGGGTTAGCATCCAAATCGATTCTTAATCCATTTCCATCAGACTTGTCATATATGTTTATCGATATGTCATCGACCGGGCCTGTGGCCAGCTTATGTGTAATGGCTTGATTACCCGCAAAGTCCAATCCATAATCAAAAGGCATGACATTGATTTGCGGACCGAATAATCTTTGATTATCTCCAAGAAGCTTAAGGTCACGGCGAAGTTCTTCATGTCTATAGTTTTGATGGCGGCGGATATGACGCACTTCGCTTGATACTTGCTTCACTACTTCCTTCAACGCCATATCCGGTCGAACGGTTATACGCAGGGGAAGTAAGTTCATCACCATACTCGGAATATTGATTGAAGCAGAGCCCAAACGCCCCATCATCGGCAGGGAGAGGATGACGTCTTCCGTTCCCGTCAGACGATGAATATATACAGCAGTGACAGCCATGGCCACTTCATGCCACGTCCCCGAATATTTATGAGCATTTTTTTTAAAGGATTGTGTGGCAACAGTCGATAAATAACCCGTTTGGCTAAGAAAACCGTTAGATGTCCTAGGAGCCCGTTCAGCAAGGCTCATGACTTCCGGTTGATCAGCAAAGCGCTCCAGCCAAAAATGACGATCGGCTTCGAATTTCTCGGACGCCCTGTATCTAGCATCTTCCTCCAATAGCTTAACGAAGGGACTAAAGGCTGCCTCCTCACATGGTTGACCTTGGACAAGTGCCGTATACAGCTTCGCCACTCGCTGCGATATTAGTGAAAATCCAAAGGCGTCCATAACAATATGATGAATCCGCTGATACCAGAAATACCGTTCTGGCCCGACCTTAAACAACGCTTGAGAGAATAGTCTGTCCATTTTTAGGTTAATAGGTTGAAGCAAGTCTTCTTTCATCCATTGTAAGGCCTTCTCTTCAGGATTATCTTGATCACTTACATCCAAGAATTGAAAAGGAATTTCATTTGCCTCACCCATGACTTGATAGGGTCCACTTTGGTCTTCCCCAAAGTGGATGTGTAAACTTTCGGCCTCCCTTACTGCCTGCATGAGCGCTGCTTCAAACTTACTTACTTCCATTTTCCCTTTAATCTCTATGTATTCACCCGTATTGTAAATCGGGTTATCCGGCTCTAGTTGCTGCGCAAACCATATGCCTGACTGTGCGCCGGACAATGCCATGCGAGTTTTTTGGTTCTCCATATTACTCACCTCATTTACCTCCTTTTCACATCGGATCAAGCTAAAACTTTCTGGGAAGATAGCAGGTTCCACCAATCAGCAATTGTCGGTTTCTCAGCCATTTGCATGAAATTGATTTCCGCCCCTTTTCCTCTCAACATTTCCACAAGGCTCATCATGCGGATGGAGTCCATTCCTCTATCGATTAAATCCTCATGATCTTCAAGACCTTCTGAAGGGTCTTCGCCAAGAAGGTCGAAAATCATCATCCTTAATTCCTCTATTGTCCAATCGGCTCCTTCCTGACTAGCAGGTGATGTTTGTTCACTGACTTGTAATTGGTCAAGCAACTGAAGCGTTGAAGTTGTAAACGCACATCGCTCTGCGGCATATTTCAGGGCCATTTTATGTTCTTCCAACGAAAAATCAGCGACCGCATCGGCCACCAGGAATGGTTGTATATCTTGCATAAACGCTTCGCTTGCCGTTAAAAGGCATCCAATATGGGCATATACTCCACAAATAATAAGTTGATCACGTCCCTGTTCTTCCATTAATTCAAGAAGATTGGTTCGTTTGAATGCACTGTATCTCCACTTAGTCAGCATGATGTCGTCATCAGACGGAGCAACGTCGCCCACGATTCTTGTCTGGTTCGGGTCATCATCGAGCCCCGTTCCCCAAAAATCTGTCAGGAGCGCACGGTCCTTAGGATTTTGATCTCCCGGTTGCGCCGTATAAACTACCGGTATGCCTAATTCCACACAACGATCCTTGATGGTTGTTATGTTCTTCAATAGTTCCGGTATGGGTGAATCATTTTTTTCGAAAAAATCGATAAAATATTGTTGCATATCATGAATGAGAAGAACCGAACGCTTCGGTTCCGCCTTCCATGCCACCTTATTTTTTGGTAAATCAGATTCAACTGGCATTGCATATGGTGTGATAGCGGGAATAGCCATCAAATCACTCCTTTTTCTAATTTATTTTAATAATGTTGCTATTTTACGTTCATTTAGCTTGTCAGAAATGATTTGTCGAAGTGCCTTTTTGCTTACTTTTCCTAATGGCGTTTTAGGAAAGGTCTCGATGAATTCCACTCGGTCGGGAATTTTAAATGTAGCCAGACCCCTATCCTTCAAGAACTGTTTGAGCTCTCTGGCTTTAGGGGTTTCCCCCCTTGGTATCACGAATGCGCATGACCGCTCCCCAAGGTATTCATCAGGCATCGAGACAATGGCTGCATCATGAACGGCTTCATGGGCCAGCAGATGGTTTTCCACTTCTTCTGCCGCAATTTTTTCGCCACCTCGATTGATTTGATCCTTATCTCGGCCCTCAACGACTAAGTAGCCTGAAGAATTTATGCTTACCAAGTCACCCGTACGGTAAAATCCATCTTTAGTAAAGGCCTTCTCATTATGTTCCGGTGCCTTGTAATAACCGCAAATCGTATAAGGCCCCCTTGTCAATAATGTCCCTACTTCACCGGGCGCAACTTCCTTATCTTCTTCATCAACCACACGAATTTCATCAAATTCTGACATTGGACTTCCTTGAGTGTTCACGATGAGCTCATTTGAATCATCAAGCCTCGTATAATTCACTAGTCCTTCCGCCATGCCGAATACTTGCTGTAATTTACACTGAAAGGCCGGGCCTACTCGACGGGCGGCCTCAGCGCTAAACTTCGCTCCTCCAACTTGCATCACTTGAAGGCTTGATAAATCATCATTACGGGATGAAACGGCTTCAAGCCATCTCAATGCAAGGGGCGGTACGAGTGCGGTAATCGTCGCACCATGTTTTTCAATGAGAGGAAATGCTTCATCAGGGCTAGGACCAGGTGAAAGGACAACCTGTCCCCCACCATATAATGTGCCTAGGATGCCAGGAGAACTCATCGTAAAGTTATGGGCGATAGGAAGCACCGCTAGATAGATGCTATCTTGATTGATTCCACAAATTTCAGCACTTAACCTTAAACTGTATATGTAATCATCATGTGTTCTTGGAATTAACTTTGATAAACCGGTACTTCCGCCGGATAACTGTAGGAAAGCGACATCACTAGACTGGACGATTGTTTCCACCAATTCGTCAGGTTCTCCGTATAAACCTTCCAAACTTGTGAACTCCTCTGCGTCCCCTGTCACAATCACATTCAACAAGCTATCATTCTTACTTTGAACGCCTCGGGCAAGTGTTCTGTAGTCAAATCCACCATGTTTATCTGGAATGATGTAAGCAACGGCTTCAGTGAACTCGCAAAAATACCCGATTTCATTGCTGCGATGGGAAGGAAGGGCATATACAGGAAGAGCCCCGATCCTGAATAAGGCGAAAATGACTTCAAAAAACTCAACGACATTAGGAAGCTGGATGACGACCCTGTCATTCTTCTTTATCCCTAACTTTTGAAGGCCGACCGCTAACCGATCGGCACGGTCGTCCAACTCTGCATAAGTCAGGTTTCTTTCCCCTCCGGTAATGGCAATCCGATCTCCATGCTCCTTGGCACGGTCACGTAGCATGCCGCCAAAGGTCTCCCCTTTCCAACAACCTTCTTTTCTATATAAATCAGCCAAATCCTTAGGCCACGAAGTAAAACCTTCTAACATCATCTTTCCCCTCCATGCCAATTACTTTGATAATTCCGTATCAATCCCCATTGCGCGAAGCATGGTTTGAAACTTAGCCGAAGTTTCGGCAAGTTCTTCTTCCGGTTTAGATTCTCCGACCACGCCGGCTCCGGCAAACAAACGAAGCGCCTTTTCTTCCACTTCTGCGCATCGAATCGTGACGATCCATTCACCGTCACCATTTGCATCACACCATCCAACCATTCCCGTGAAATATCCCCGATCGAAAGGTTCAATCTCCAAGATGGATTCCCTTGCCCGCTCAAACGGCGAACCGCATACGGCAGGAGTCGGGTGAAGCGCGATGGCAAGCTCCAAAGAAGAAGTTTCAGGATCCGCAAGTTCCCCCTTCACTTCTGTCGATAGATGCCACATTGTCTCTGTACTTATTACCGATGGGCTTTTGGGGACTTCCATCTTTTTGAAAAATGGACGAAGTGCTTCCGCCACTGCTTCTACTACGACAGCATGTTCATGTAAATCTTTTGAAGAAGAAAGCAATTCCTTCGAACGTCTTTGATCTTCCACTGGATCGTCACTTCGCGGTCGGGAGCCTGCCAACGGATTAGCCACCACGTGTAAGCCAGTTCTTGAAACAAGTAGTTCCGGGCTTGCGCCGATTAATGTTTTGGTGCAAACGCTTGAATCTTCTTGCTCTCCCAAATCAACGGCAAATGTATAACCCTTTGTATTTTGTCTTGCCAAGTTATGAAGCAACTCATTGATATTTACACTTACCAAAGATGTAAGTTGCAAGGACCGAGCCAAGACGATTTTGTCCAGATGACCACTGGCTATCTGTACTAGTCCTTCTTCGACACCTTCTTTATATTGGGCAGGCTCTGGAACCGATTTAATTTGGTATGTAGGGACTGAGCCCGTCTCCACTGTTCTACTAGGACCATATTCTTGAACACGTACAGTTGAATGTATCGTCTCTGGCACATGCAGATTAGCGGGCTTCTTATAATCAAACGGTATGGCGCCGGTGACGATTGGATTATCCTGTCCAAGCCTTTTTGCTCGCTCCAACGTTGCTGCAACCCTGTTAGCAAGATCCTCCATCTGATTCTCTTTTTCTTCATTTCCCGGAACCGTTAGCAAGGAACCTTTTCCCAATAAGGTTTGGTTCGGGCTTGATAGAAAGAAGTCGCCATCTTGGTAATCTTCCAACATCGGTTTTTCCAATACAGTCGAATTATATGGATGTTTAGTCATGTGCTATAACCCCTTCGTTATTGAATAGTCAGATATGTTAGTGGTCTTCCGAGCTTATTAGACTCCTAATGTAGCTCCACCATCTACACAAAGATTACTCATGGTAATATGATTTGATTGGTCGGATATGAAGAAAAGAATGGCATCGACAATGTTAGAAGGTTCCGCAATTTTTTTCAGTGGAATTCCTACTTTATATAATTCAGGCATGCCATCGATGACCGGTTTTACCCCATTATCACCTTCCCATAAAGACCACTGCATTTCCGTAGCGGTCGAACCAGGAGCAACGATGTTACAACGAATATTATGCTGAGCCAATTCCAAGCCTAGGCACTTAGTAAACATGGTGGCCGCTGCCTTGGATGCCGCATAGGCCGCTAAATTGATTCGTGGGACACTCGCTGCATTGGAACCCACTGTAACAATCGAACCTTTTTTCCTGTTTATCATATGTTTACTCACGGAACGGGAGACATTGAAGACACCAGTGGAATTGACGGCAAAAGTCCTTTGCCAGTCTTGATCACTATAGGACTCGATTAGCCCCGGGCTAAGAACCCCGGCTACATTCACCAATATTTCTATTGGACCAATCTCTCGCTCGACCCTATCAACAATGCGGTCGATGGCTGGACTATCACTTACATCCGCTGAAAACCCATATACCTCTAAACCTTCAGACTTCAAGGCATCTACGTGTTTCTGTAATTTATCTGTTTGGAAATCAACCGCCGCTACTACGATACCAAGCTTGGCTAACGACTGAACGACTGCACCTCCAATCCCTTGTGCTCCTCCCGTTACGAGTGCCACTTTCCCCTTACATTCCTGAAAGTACATACTTAACTCTCCCTTTCTTGATAAGAGAATCTAGTGCAACCATGCAACAGATTCTCAGTTTCATTACAAAAATCGTTTGGTAGAGAACCATTTAACCTGCTCTCCCTCCATCTTTTATCAATAATGATAATCATTATCATTTAAATTCTACAGGTAATGTTATACATTTCTATCTTCACGGTCAATGGGTATTCATCGATTTGCTAAGAAAGACCTATTCCTACACAGGTCCATTTGCCCTTAAAGCAAAACGTAGTCCCTTGTTAATTAATGGAGGTAAAACAGACACGTGATTTTCCTCCTCGAACTCCGTGAACTTTACATGTAGCCGGCCTTTCGTTGAAGTTCTTAAACGGTTAGAGAGTTCTAATGCATTTTCATTCATGCCACTTTTGTGATTTTTTTCGAATTCCCCCACACCTACAAATAAGGAGATATCCCTATCATCCCTTCCCAATCGACTCAGGAAATGATTCTCTTCTTCCGAAAACCACTTTTTATTCCAATGAATCGAGGGACTACCCGCGATATATGTTTGAAAAGCTTGAGGATTACTGAATAAGGTATACAGGGTAAATAAGCCACCTAATGAATGACCGAGAAGCGCTTGTCTACCCCGGTTAATGTTAATGGAACTCATAATCTCGGGCTTGAGGTCTTCTTCAATGAAATTCAAGAAGTTCGCCGCCCCTCCATGTGGAGGCCAATCCCCCCCATCAGGTTTCTTTGGCAATTCTGAATAATCGACGGGCAATGTAAAGTCATAATAACGGTCGGTGGAAAATGCTCCGTCTATCGGATATCCAATACCGACGATAACGGCAGGTACGATCCCTGTCTTTTCAGGTCGCTTCGACTGCAAACGCATGGCCTCGACAATGGTTCCAAACACCGAATTGGCGTCGAGCACATATATGACTGGAAATCCTCCTGCTGGCTGTGCCTCTTTTGGTCGATAGGTGAAAATTTGGTACATCCGTCCTTCCCTACTAGATTTCATGAGGAATTGACTCGTCCCTTTCAAGACTACTTCTCTATCTTCCCTAAAGTGACCCACCATTGCTGCCTTATCCTTTTCTTTCTCCATATTCTTTCATTCCTCCCATTACCTAATTTTCGACTATTAATCTTCACTTCTAGTTATCATGTATTTCATAACCCATTTATTGATAGTACTTACTCCCCACTAAATGATAATGTTTCTCATTTAGTTTATCAACATTGGTGAAATTTGCAACCACACCTTTCCTGAATATCTTTTTCATAGAAAATTAATGATGATATTTTATTTTTTTACAAAAATGCTATTGATAATTTTGTGGATTACCTATATATTGTATATTGCATGATAATGATAATCGTTATCACTGGTTACCTTCGTTTAACTCACTAGATTCCTAGTTGGACAGGTATCGAAATAAATTTTTAACTGCGCTAGAGAGCATCTACATATTGTTTGTAACACATTTTTAAAAAAATATTTTAGAATAAGGGGAGTCAGAACATGAAGAAAAAGTTAATGGTACTTGGCATGGCGGCAGTCTTTAGTATTGGACTTGGAGCTTGCGGTAATGCTGAAAACAGTTCAGGAGATACTTCTGAAAAAAGCAGTGCGACCGAAACGAAGAAGCAAGAGACACAAAAGATAAGCTATCTTGGCAAGGAATATACGATTCTTTCTGAAGTTAAAAGAATAGTGACAGCAAGTTTGGAGTCAATGGAAGATGCCGCTGCATTAGGAGTTAAACCAGTGGGTGCTATAACGGTAGGTGGAAAACTTCCAGAATATTTGGTGAAAGACCTTGAGGGTGCAGAGTCAATTGGTGAGAAAATGCAGCCAAACTACGAAACCATTCTTGGCCTTAAACCAGATGCTATCATGTGGACATCCAAATCCGACGGTACGGTAACGGAAAAATTAGATAAAGTGGCTACAACATTCCCTTACTCACATATTTCTACTGATTGGGAGGACAACTTACGGTTAATGGCCAAGCTGTCCGGCACGGAAGACAAGGCCGAATCCATCATCTCTCAATACAAAGAGGATGCTGAAAAAGCAAAAGTGGAAGTCGGCGAAAACCTGAAGGATAAAAAGGTAATGGTTGTGAGGGTAAGAAACGGTAGTCTATTCCTCTATCCTCAAGATGTATACTTCAACCCAGTGTTATATGCTGATTTAGGATTAACGGTTCCTGAAGAAATTAAACCAGTCAAAGCGCAAGAAATGATTGCATTAGAGAAATTTGCTGAAATTAACCCGGACTATATCTTCCTACAGTTCTCAGAAAGCGAAAATGCTGAAAAACCAAAAGCTTTAGAAGAATTGGAAAGCAACTCCATTTGGAAGAGCATCGAGGCTGTTAAAAACGATAAGGTGTTTGTGAACTCTGTTGATCCGCTTGCACAAGGTGGAACAGCTTGGAGTAAAACAGCCTTCTTAAAAGCTGCATCGGAAAATTTAGCTAAATAAGCAGTAAGGTGCGTTGATTGATATGGCAAAAATAAATTCATTACCGATCATAATTCTATGTATGGCACCCGTCTTAATTATTCTGACAACCATTTTGTCCATTCTTTATGGTGCAAAAAATATAGACTTTATAACAGTATGGAATGCATTTTTGCATTATGACCCAGAGAACGTCGATCATGCTATTATAATCACTTCACGATTGCCAAGGGTTCTGGGTGCCCTTCTTGTTGGGGCATTTTTAGCCATATCAGGAGCACTCATGCAGGGGATGACAAGAAACTATCTTGCATCCCCTTCAATCATGGGAGTGACCGATGGCTCTGCATTTGTCATCACTCTTTGCATGGTTTTCGCTCCTGGCATGTCTTCTTTCCATATGATTCTTTTTTCGATGCTGGGTTCTGCCTTAGGGGCTGGCATAGTTTTTGGTTTTGGTTCATTACTACATAATGGTTTATCCCCGGTACGCCTAGCCATAATCGGTACGGTAATCGGAACATTTTTGAGTAGTATATCGGCTGCGATAGCCTCCTACTTCCAAATTTCCCAGAGTGTTAGTTTTTGGTATAATGCAAGATTGCATCAGATCAATCCGGACATCCTGAAACTTTCGATCCCCATTGGGGCAATTGGCATCATCCTTGCTCTATTCATTTCCAAATCCATCACCATTCTATCTCTGGGGGATGAAGTCTCCATCAACTTAGGTCAACGTACGAAACTAGTTAAGCTTGTTTCCCTACTCTCTGTCGTATGCCTAACGGGTATTGCAGTGGCACTCGTCGGCAAGATTGGATTTATAGGGTTGATCATCCCACACATCACACGCTTTTTAATAGGAATCGATTATAAATGGATCGTTCCCTGTGCTGGTGTAATCGGTGGAATTTTCCTAGCATTATGCGATGTAATCAGTAGGTTCGTTAATTATCCATTCGAAACGCCGATCGGAGTGGTCACCTCCTTAATCGGCATCCCTTTCTTCCTATATTTAATAAGAACGAAAGGAGGAGAAAAAAGTGTATAGTCAATCATCGAAACGCTTGGTTATCACAATGACAGTCGGTATCTGCCTAATCATAGCGACAAGCTATTTAAGCTTGGTAAGCGGTACCTTTGATATGACCGTCATGGATGTCGTTCGGACGTTATTCCGTATAAACCCGGTCGCAGACTACGATTTGGTCATTTTTGATTTTAGGCTCCCCCGCATTGTCATTGCCGGTCTAGTGGGACTTGCACTAGGTATTGCAGGAGCTGTCATTCAAGGTGTAACGAGAAACGGTTTGGCGGATTCAGGCATCTTGGGAATAAATGCAGGGGCCGGAACTGCCATCGTCATCTTCATGTTTTTCTTTCAAGGTAAATATATTGGAGCAGGTTCTGATTGGCTGTCCATCATGAGCGTTCCGTTGTTTGGATTGGTTGGTGGAATTTTAGCCGCCCTCATCATATTCCTTATTTCGTGGAAAAACGGTTCCCTTGATACGAGTCGTTTCTTACTGACCGGGATTGCGATTGGCTCGGCATTTGGGGCCCTTTCCCTCTACATATCTTTGAAGATGAAATCTTCGGATTTTGAAATGGCCACTGTATGGATCTCAGGCAGTATCTACTCGGCCAATTGGAAATACATCGTCGCCATGTTACCTTGGCTAATAATCTTAATACCCATCATTATGAGGAAGGCCTATTTATTGGATTTGTTTCAATTGGAACAGACCAGTATAAAAAGCCTCGGAATATCAGTAGAAAAGGAAACTTCGATTCTCTTGCTCAGCAGTATCGGCTTAGTGAGTGCATGTGTTTCCGTATCAGGTAACATCGGATTTATCGGGTTGATGTCCCCACACATTGCAAAACACCTTGTAGGAATCCACCACAAACATGTGCTTCCTGTGTGTGGGGTGATTGGGTCCTTCCTGGTAATCGCTTCCGACTATATCGCAAAGACGGTGTTTGCACCGGCTGAATTGCCAGTAGGAATCGTCATTTCCATTATCGGTGTTCCCTATTTTCTCTATTTATTAATAAAAGAAAAAAGATAAAAGGAGAGATGGCCCGTGAGCATTCTGCAGATGGAAAATCTGGAAACCAATTATGAAAAATTCACAGTGTTCAAAGATTTAAATTTGGAAATAAAAGAAGGACTGATCACAACCATCATTGGACCGAATGGATGCGGTAAATCCACTTTACTAAAAACAATAGGGCGCATCCTTAAGCAAAAAAACGGGACCATTTATCTGCAGGGGCAGGATTTACAGTCCATTCATACAAAGCGGATTGCCCAGTTAATGGCCTTGCTTCCCCAAAACCCTGTCGCACCTTCTCAATTGAAAGTGGAGGAACTTATTTCATATGGTAGATATCCACACCGCAATAATGTCAATAAATTAACCAGAGACGATAAAGAAAAGATTGAATGGGCCATGGACATTACCAAGACCCTCCCTTTTCGTGATAGGGAAATAGCCAACCTATCCGGTGGGCAGCGTCAAAAGGTTTGGCTTGCCATGGCATTAGCACAGGAAACGGGCATATTATTATTGGATGAACCTACGACATACCTTGATATGGCTCATCAATTGGAAGTTCTACGGATCGTTGAAAGGTTAAACATAGAACAAAATAGAACCATCGTCATGGTTTTACATGACATCAATCATGCGGCCCGCTTTTCTGATGAAATCATCACCATGAAGAATGGAAAAATCATGAAGGTTGGAACCCCTTCCGAGACGATTACACCGGAAGTCTTGAAAGAGGTCTTTCAAATCGATGCACGGATCATGATAGACCCCTCCAATGGGGCTCCCGTATGTTATGGATACGATAATATCGCCCAACAAGAAGAAGCAGCAAAAGATGTTTATGTAACGCGTTAATGCTAAGTAACCAAACGAAAGGCACCCAGGTGGGGTGCCTTTCGTTTGGTATCATTTCTCAGATTGCTGTTGGTTCATAAACGGCCACCAGTTAGCTTTTCCGAACGTTGCAACCATCACTGGGATAAACAGTGGCAATATGATGAACGCGTATAGAGCTAGGCCTACCAATATTAAAGTCGCAATCTCTAGGAGTGACAGAACGCCTGCAGGCATCATGGCAGCGAAAGTCCCACCAAGGATCACGGCCGCGGAGATAATGACCGTCCCCATTTTCCGCATCGATAAATACATCGCTTCTTTTACCGGTTTACCTTTCCACTCATTAAAGCGATCCATCAAGAAAATACTATAATCGATTCCGAGTGCTATTAAGATAACGAAAGCGAAGAATGGAACGGCCCAGCCTATGCCCGCATACCCCAGAATGTTAACGAATATCAATTCTGTAATCGCCGCTGCCGTGAAGTATGTCAAAACAAGAGACACGATTAAATAGATTGGCATAACCAACGATCTAAACATAAAGAATAGAACGATTGCAATACCTGAAAGCATCAACACCACTGTCTTAGAGAAATCAGCCTCTGACATCATGCTCAAATCATGATGGGTGCTTGTAATTCCGCCGATAGCAATGTTGGCATTTTCTAGTTTTGTTCCTTTCGTTACATTTTTGACCGCATCCTCAATCCTATCAATTTGTTCAATGGATTCGTTGGAATATGGATTCGTCTTGAAGATTACATCAAGTGTCATCACTTTGCCGTCGTCAGATAGATAGGTATTCAGTGATTCTCCAAATTCCTTGCTTTCCAACACCTCTTTTGGAATGTACATGCCTGTGACCGTTTTATCCGTCTTCGCAAGACCGGATAAATAGCCCTGTGCAGATGATAATCCATCATGGACTTCATTCAGGCCATCGGCACTTTTATTTAAACCATCTTCCAATTGGTTTAGCTGACCACCCATGCTGGAAAAGCCATTCAATAGCTCTTGCTGACCACTGCTTAAGCTTGTTAGGCCCCCTTCAAACTGGGATAGATTTTTAATGACTTCGCTTTGTCCATTGGCCATGGTCGTTAATCCTTTTTGCAAGGTATCCACCCCTGTGATCAACTGGGTTAGACCTTTCCCCAGGGCTTTTTGTCCGTTCACGATTTCCGCCATGCTTTTATTCGCGGTATTCAAGCCACCAGATACAAGGCCGAGATTCTTATTGAGTTCCGTTAGTCCAGCTGCCATCGTTCCTACCCCACTCTGTGCGCCCTGGACCGTTTGTTTGATTGTTTGGTAGTTCACATCTTGCTGAAGCTCCGGATTACTAGCTTCCATTTTTTCAAAGGATGCGTTCAGCCCCGTAAGACTTTTCGACACCTCATTAAGATTTGTCTGAATATCTTTGTACCCGCCTTTAAGTTCATTCAATCCAGATGTGGACTGCTGGTAGCCTTCCAAAAGCTTTCCACTGCCTGTAGCCAGCTTTTCAAGGTTAGACTTGACCTCTTCCAGTCCTTTTTTCACGTCCCCTGTACCTAAGGAGCCATCACGGATACCTGCTTCAATACTCGTTAAAGCGGTCTCTACCTGGCCTACCCCGTTTTTCAATTCATTGGTTCCAGAGATCAGGCCTCCGATTCCGTCTGTCGCCTTCTTTAAACGCGGACCAGATTCTGAAAGTTCACTTCCTGCCGTCTTTAATCCGTCACTAATCTGTTCAATCCCTTGATTCCCTTCTCCGATTCCTTTTTCCAACGTTTTGGCCTGATTGGAGACAAACAAATCCTCTATAGGCTCACCGGTCGGACGGGTTACAGAACGGACGACATCGACGTCATCCACCTTCGTGATTTCCACACTGATCTTCTCCGCAAGCCCGACATAATCCTCTGAATCCATCCGCTCATCATTCTGGATGACGATCTGGGTTGGCATGGATTGTCCCGGACCAAATTCGTCGGCAATGATATTGAAGGCCATGATTGAGGGAACATCATTCCCAGCCTCTTCAAGAGAGTTATAAGAAATCTTCCCTTCATACATAAATAAAAAGGGAACACAAACAATCGCCACGATAAGCAAGGCCAGCAAAGGACGATTTAAGGAGAAGTTTCCTAATCTGCCCCACAACTTACTATCGCTATGTTCAAGCTTGCCTTTTGAAGGCCAGAATAGCTTCTTGCCAAGCACTGCCATGAAAAATGGAACGATTGTATACAGGGCAACCATCAGAATAAAGACTCCGATGGCCACGGCAGCTGCTGATTGATATAGCTTAAACGTGGAAAAGCCAATGGCCGCAAATCCGATCATCACGGTCAATCCGCTGAAGAAGACCGTTTTACCAGCCGTACGATACGTTTCTACAATGGCTTCCGTCAATGACTCCTGTCCTGATAATTCCTCTTTAAAACGACTTAACAAGAGAATGCAATAATCCGTTCCGATCCCGAACAAAATCCCGACCAAGAAAATCTGGGTATAGGACGAGATGGGAAAATCCCAACGGTCCACCAAAAAGGAAACGATGGATTGGGAGCATAAATAGGTGAAGCCTACTGTAATCATCGGAATGAGAGGCGTCACTACCGAACGGAAGACCACCAATAATACCACCAATATGAAGATGACGGTGATTCCCTCCGTTTTTTTTAATCCTTCCTGGGAATTGGTATTAAGATCTTCATCGATTATCCAACTGCTCGTGTAATAATGATCAACATCTATTTGATCCAATTCCTTATAAAGCGCGTCAATGACGTCCTTTGCCTCACGGTCTCCCTTGGTCATGGTGATGGAGGTCAGTATCGTGGATTGATCTTTCGAAACCAACTGTTCTTTAAGGGATGGTTCTTTAAAATGGGTCAGTATTTCTTTGATGCCCAGTTCCCCTTTATTCACTTCTAACCTTTGTATCCCCTTTTCAATCTCTTGCCTTTCATCTGCAGTCAGCTTCTTTTCACTATGAAAAACCAGGGCCACCTGCGATTCATCCTCATTTTGCACTTGCTTCAAAAGTTCATTCGCCATTCCGGAAGAATACTCTTTCGGAACATCCAACTGTCCCTTTTCCTTGACGAGTTCCGCCATATTAGGAGCTATGAACAATAATCCAACTGTAATGGCAATCCAGATAATGACGATTGCCCATTTTCCTTTTAAAATTGCTCTCATTTACCTTTCCTCCCTTATCCCCATCTTCATCTCGGCAAAAGTCCATGAAAGCTTTTCATATGTATCCAGGAAACTAACAATCTCTTCATATTTAAAATTCCCCATGATTGTCTCTACGACTATATGAATCTTCTGCTCCATTTCCTGAAATAATGTTTCTCCCTTTTCGGAAAGCCTCAAATGGACCACCCTTCGGTCATCAAGGTCACGTGCACGCTCTATCAAGCCTTTGCCTTCAAGGCGTTTAATGTTCGATGTGACTGCGCTTTTATTGACATGGAAAGCCTCACTAAGCTCGGTCGAGGTACAGAATTGCTGTTGTTTTATGAAACGCAAAGTATAATATTGTTCATTTGTCAGTACATCACAAATCTCGTCTTTAATGAGAAGCTCCCCCATCTTATTCACATGAAAGGAAACCTTCATGTATCGATCAATCAATTCGGTAACTTGTTTATCACTCATCCCTTCACCCCATAAAAAGTAGTTCAGTCACTTAACTATTTGCCATCTTACTATAAATTGGATTAATATGTCAATTAGATGACAGTTTTATTGTTATCCGTTTAAATCATGGAAAATTAGGGAAACAAGAAAGTAAGAACATACTAACCATTCTTAAAGGAGGAAGTATAGATGACTCAATCAAATAATCAAAACGAATCGAATAGCAAACTACTAAAAGGTATTATTATCGGAGGAATTGTCGGCGGTGCCTTAACATTATTGGACTCGAACACAAGAAATAAAATGAAACGTTCTGCAGTTCTTTTAAAAGACAATTCCATGAATATGATTGAACAGGTAAAACAAAATCCCGGTGAAGTGAAGGAACAAATGGTATCCGGCGTTAAGGGTGCAACCGAAACGATCAAAGAGGCAATCAGTGACGTTGAAACCCTATATGAAACCGTTAATGAAGAAGTCGTAGGAAAAGTATCGGAAGTGAAAGAGATTTCCACCAACGCCCTCGGTTCAGCGAAAGATGCAACAAGTGAATTGAAGGACATTAGCTCTAAAGTCGTAGTGGCTGGGAAGCAATTGAAGGAAACTCCTGCACAATCCCTGAAAACGGAAAAGGAAGATAATAAAAAAGGCGAAAAAGATAGCGATGAAATGGTCACCAAATCCCAACTATCAAATGAAAAATCCATCTCATCCAACTTCTAACACATAAAGAAAGAGCAGAGAAAACTCTGCTCTTTTTTCGTACTAAATATTGAATTGACTATCGTACAAATCCTTATAAAACCCTCGACTCATCATAAGTTCGTGATGGGTACCCATTTCGATGATTTCACCATCTTTTATAACCAAAATCTTGTCGGCGGTTTCTATTGTTTTCAATCGGTGGGCGATGACGAAGCTCGTGCGCCCCTCCGTCAAGCGGTTCACTCCTTTTTGGATTTCAATTTCCGTCCTTGTATCAATACTCGATGTCGCCTCATCTAAAATCAACACATCCGAATCCGCCAAGATGGCCCTGGCTATGGCCAAAAGCTGCTTTTGCCCTTGACTTAAATTCAAACCGCCTGTTGTGATCCGGGTCTGATACTGATCTGGCAAGTGTTTGATGAAGCCATGTGCCGAAGCAACCTTAGCCGCTTCAATCACTTCAGAATCTGTTGCATCTAACCGGCCATATCGGATATTTTCTAAAATGGTCCCCGAAAATAGAAAAGTATCCTGGAGAACAATGCCGATTTTCTTTCGTAAATCACTAATTTTATAGTCTTGTATGTTTCGACCATCCATGTTGATTTGACCCTGGTCCACTTCATAAAATCGGGATAGCAAATTAATAATCGTCGTTTTCCCCGATCCGGTCGGACCAACAAGGGCAATGGTCTGCCCGGCTGATGCCGTAAAGTTAATTCCCTTTAGAATCGGTTGATCCTTGGAATAGCCAAAATGGACATCTGTAAACTCTACATCCCCCTTAAAGGCATCGACGGGTATTGCACCCTTTTTATCCTTCATATCAGGCGTTTCATCCAAGATTTCAAATACACGTTCGGCTCCTGCAATGGCTGATTGAAAGGTATTTAGTAGACTGGACAGTTGATTGATTGGTCGGAAAAATTGCCGGGAGTAGGTCACAAAAGCGGCAATGAGTCCCACCGTGACCGTTCCCTTTACGGCCATCAAAGCACCGACACCGATGACAATAGCTAAGCCGATGTTGTTAATGAAGTTATTAATTGGCCCCAAGAACCCGGAAACTGTATCAGCGGCCATTGAAGAACGGCGAAGCCTCTCATTAACGGTGGAAAACTGGCTGAAGACCTTTTCTTCTTTTCCAAATAAAGTGATGACTTCCGTTCCTGAAATGGATTCCTCGATGAACCCATTTAACTCCCCTAAGTCACGTTGCCTTTTTATGAAGTTACTGCTGCTGTATTTGATGATCTTTTTAGTCGTCAGTATCATCAGCGGGACAATCAGTAGGGTTACCACCGCTAAAATTGCATTCATGGAGAACATCGCTATCGTCACACCGGCAATCATGAGCAACGAATTAAAAATTTGGATGACACTTTGACTTAATGCATTGTTCAATTGATCAATATCGTTCGTCACCCGGCTCATCAAATCTCCATGAACCCGGTTATCAAAAAATCGTAAGGAAAGCGTGTGAAATTTATTATATAAGTCTTTACGCAGCGTTCGAATGGTCCGTAACGATACATTTATCATGATGGCTGTCTGCATCCAGGTGAACAGAGACGATCCGATATAGACAGCTGCAAGTACCCCTAGCATTCTTACCGTACCCGTAATATCTTTCGGAATAATATAGTGATCTATGATTCTTCCAATCAGATAAGGTCCTGATAGACCAAGTAATGTCGAGAGCACCACAAATAAAATCGCTATGATCAAACCCGCTTTCTGCTTCTCTACATACTGCCAAATCCTTTTAACCGTCTGTTTTTTATTCTTTGCTTGAACGACCGGGCCACCAAATCCTCTTGGTCCGCGGGCTTTCCCCATCACATCTGATACTGGAGGTTGATTCATCTGCTTATTCATGGGGAGCTATCTCCCTTCCGCTTTGCGTCCGATAAATATCCTGGTAAACACGACTTTTGGCGAGTAGTTCTTCATGAGTACCCTTCGCCTCAATCATTCCGTCATCCATCACAAGAATCTGATCGGCATCCATAATCGAAGATATCTTGGATGAAACAATGAACACCGTCGAATCGGTAAATTCCCGCTTCAACGCCTGTAGGACCTTTGCTTCCGATAGGGCATCTATCGCTGACGTCGAGTCATCCAAGATCAAGATCCTAGGTTTTCGGATAAAAGCCCTTGCAATAGACAACCTTTGCTTTTGCCCACCTGACAAATTGTTGGCACCCTGAGTCAGCCTATACGAGAATGCCTTTTCAAAGCCCTTAACAAAATCAAGAGCGGCCGCGGATTGAGTCGCTGCTTCCATATCTGCCGTCCCCGCCTCCTCTTTTCCGAACCGTAGATTTTCTTCAATGCTTCCGGAAAACAGCGAGGCCCTTTGAGGAATATACCCAATCTCACCCCTTAGGCTTTTTAGAGGATAATCCTGTAAAGGGATGCCATCAATAGTAATCGTACCGGTATCAGGATCATATAAACGCGGAATCAACTTAACGAGGGTGGACTTCCCACTGCCTGTTGAACCGATAATACCTATCTTTTGTCCTCCTCGGGCATGAAAACTAATATCTTTAATCACATATTCACCATTTTTGCTATAACTGTAATTCACACGTTCAAACTTCACATCCCCCGTCCTTGCCTGAACAGATGCTGGTTTGGAAGGTTCATTAATATCAATTTCCGTATCTAACACTTGTTGAATCCGGTCTGCCGAAGGAAAGGAGCGCGTGATCTGCATCAAGACGTGACTACTCGACATCAATCCGTTCATGATGATATTCAAGTAGTTGATGAAAGCTAATATGACACCGACCTGCATCGTTCCGTTTTCTACCCTGATTGCACCCATCCACATACCAGCCACCACACCCAAATTGATAACAAATAACAAAATGGGCATTAAGGCCATAATGGTCTGCTCTGCCGCTACATTTCGTTTCGTCAGCTTATCATTAAACTCCTTGAAACTCTCCTTTTCAAATTCCTGGCGGTCATATGCCTTAATGACCCGGATGCCACTCAGTGTCTCCTGGAGCTTTGTATTCACATGATCCATGGCTTCTTGAACCCGTTTAAATAACTTCCCTGCCTGTGAGGAAAAATAAATAATGGCGACCATCAAAACAGGTACAGCGACCGCTAATACCGGAAACAATTCACGTGCTGTCACCCAGACGATAATGACACTCCCAATAAACATGAGCGGCCCCCGGACAAATATCCGTAAGGTCATCATAAGAGAAGACTGCACAGAGGTAATATCATTTGTCACAATCGTGATCAGCTTACCTGTCCCGAATGAATCAGTATTCTTACTAGAAAAAAGTTCCGTTTTCCAAAAAACATCCCTACGTACATCTGAAGCAAAATGAACAGCGGCTTTCGTGCTGTAAACGGTACAACCCAATCCACCTATCAGTCCAATCACTGCAGCTCCCAGCATCAAAAAGCCTAGTTTGGTCACATACACATTGTCTTGGTTGGCTATTCCCTCATCAATGATATGCTGCATCATAGTGGGTTGTAGTAAATCCATCGCTACCTCTATACACATACATAACGGTGCTAAAATCGCAAACAGCGTATATGGCTTCAGATAGGGCAATAACTTTCTTAACGACTTCACTTGCCTTCCCCTTCTTTCTAAAACAGTTCCTATTGGTTTAAAGGCTTTAACATTATTTTCACATGAAACTTTCTTCCATCACCCATTCCGTATACCTTGTAAAATAGCCCGTCAACATGTCCATTTTATGTAAACCTTTCTTCATATCGATTAATTTTAACACCCTAAAACCACTAAAAACAATTGAAATATCGCCAGATTTCACCTCACAAAATCGTATATAAACAAAAAATGGTGCAAAATCGTATGTTACCGATTTTGCACCATTTTCCCTCGTATCTTATTTCGTTGCTTCGAATTTATTCGTTATATCGTAATCTTTCTTCACTTCTGCTAACCAAACCGTGTATTCTTCTTGTAATTTATTATTTAGAAGCGCTTCTTTGATTTCTGACTTGCTATCTTCTAAATTCGCTTTTTTAGCTTCTTTTTTACCCGTAACTTTTATGATATGGTATCCATACTCCGTTTTGACCGGGTCACTGACTTTATTAACGTCCATGTTGAAGGCAACGTCTTCAAATTCTTTAACCATATTACCTTTTCCGAAGTATCCTAAGCTTCCGCCTTTTTCCTTCGTTCCAGCATCAGTGGAATACTTGGTTGCCAGCTCAGCAAAGTCTCCGCCAGCAGCAAGTTCTTTTTCTACTTTTTCCGCTGTCTTTTTGTCTTCCACTAAAATATGACTAGCTTCCACTTGTTCTTCTTGGGCAAACGTATCTTTATTTTCTTCAAAATACGCGCTGATTTCATCATCAGTAACAGTAATCCTAGGTTCCACTAATTTTTTCGTATGAAGATAAACCACGATGTCTTGTTTCAATGACGCTAGGGAAGAACCGCTCGCTTCCAATTGCTCTTTTAAAGCATCTTCTCCACCGTATGATTCAGCTAAGGTATCGATTTCTTTTTGGATTTCTTTCTCTGTAATTTTAATGCCTTCCTTATCTGCTTCTAATTCAACGATTTTATCAGTGATTAATTGATCGACCGTTTCTGCTCCATAATTTTTGACAAGCGTATCTTGTAGCTCTGCCTCTTTGATTTTCTCTCCGCCTACGCTCGCGACTGTCTTATCAGTAGAGACTACCATTGCATATATTAGGATGGCGGCGATAATTAATATGGCGCCTGCCCATACATATGTCTTCGTGCTTTTCAATAAATTCATATTCTCTCTCCCTTGATTTTTCATTTTATAATAGCAGGAAATTATTAAGAATATCTTAAGATTCCTCTTCACTCTGCTCTTAATGATTATACTAACATAATTTTTTCTCCACCGACATTTTAGAGTATCAAAGGAAACCGGCTTATCCAGTGGGCGACTTATCTACTATGCAAAAAAAAGCCTGGTCCGAGAAGGAGGACAACACCTTCTCAAACCAGGCTTCCATTTATTTGCGATGCATCTTGAATTCTAGAAAAAGGTCGTTATAACGGGCCAGATTTTTCTTTCCGATGTTTTCGTACACTTCTAGTTTATCAGTCAGTTCAGGAGATGGATAGAACCTCTCATCCTTCACTACTTCTTCCGGTAAATACTTCAAGGCTGCTTTATTCGGAGTGGAATAGCTTACATATTCCGCATTCTGTGCAGCCACTTCGGGATCTAACATGAAATTAATAAACTGATGGGCCGCATTCACGTTTTTCGTTGTTTTTGGGATGACCATATTATCGAACCATAAGTTCGATCCCTCTTTGGGCACCACATATTCAAGGGCTTCGTTTTCCGCCATGATTTCGGAGGCCACTCCGGACCAGACGATTCCAATAGCTGCTTCCTGCGTTTCCAGGAGCATGCGGCTCTCATCTCCAACAATCGCTTTTACATTTGGAGTAAGGCTATCAAGCTTCGTTTTCGCTTCTTGAAGGTGTTTTTCATTCGTATCATTTAGGGAATAATTCAACGAGTTTAGACCCATGCCGATTATTTCACGAGCACCATCCGTCAAAAGGATTTGATTTTTCAAATCTTTATCCCATAAGTCTTCCCAGCTTGTTATTTCTTTTCCCCCAAGCATCTTGGAATTATAAACAACCCCAACGGTGCCCCAGAAGTAAGGGACCGAAAACTTGTTTTCCGGGTCGAAAGGTAAATCGATAAATCGCTCATCGATGTTTTTCAAATTTGGAAGTTTGGAATGATCCAGTGGAATCAACAGATTTTCTTTACGCATTTTATCAATCATATATTCGGACGGAATAGCCACGTCATAGGTGGTACCGCCCTGTTCAATCTTTGTCATCATTGCTTCATTCGAATCGAATGTCTCGTAAATGACCTTGATCCCGGTTTCTTCCTCGAATCGGTCAATCAAATCCGTATCGATATAGTCTCCCCAATTATAAATGGTCAGTGTATCGCTACTTGTAAACCCTTGCGATGAGTTCAACTTCGATGTCACATACAACAGCAAGGCAGAGGTGATTGAAATGACTAGGAACATTTGGACAATCTTCTTCATCTTTTCCCCCCCATTCCTGTATGCTTGACTCGCTGCGTAACAAAGTAATAGACAACGACCAATATTAGTGTGACAAAGAATAGCAAGGTCGATAACGCATTAATATTCAAGGAAATCCCACGGCGGGCCAATGAATAAATTTCCACTGATAAAGTAGAGAATCCATTACCCGTTACAAAGAACGTAACCGCAAAATCATCCAGTGAATAAGTCAATGCCATAAAGAAACCGGCAAAAATACCCGGTGAAATATAAGGCAGAATGACTTTCGACATTACATTCCATCGGCTCGCCCCTAAGTCTCGGGCTGCATCAATCAAGGTAGGGCTCATTTCTTGAAGCTTTGGAAGCACCAGTAACACAACAATTGGAATGCTAAAAGCGATATGTGATAGCAGTACCGAGTAGAACCCAAGCTTGATGCCAGCCATTGTGAAAAGAATCAAAAAGGAAGCACCAATAATGACATCTGGACTTACAATCAGGACGTTATTCAGGGATAAGAATGAATTCCTCATTTGGCTGTTTGTAAAAGAACGGATCCCAATGGCACCGATGACCCCGATAATCGTGGCGATTAGCGCCGACAATAAGGCAATCACAAGCGTATTTAAAACAATGATCAACAGCCTTGTATCCTGGAAAAGCTCCTTATACCAATCCAGCGTGAAACTCTCGAAGTCATACATCGTTCCACCGCTGTTAAACGAATAAAAGACTAAAAAGAAAATCGGCGCATAGAGTACCAGAAAAATCAGGACAAGGAAAACCCTCGATAACGGCGATAGTTTTTTTCTCAATTTACACACCCTGCTTTCGGTTACCCGTTACGAACATAATCAGGAACATAATAATGATTAAAAAGACGGCAATGGTAGAACCCATTCCCCAATCCTGGGTCACCAAGAAATGTTGTTCAATTGCAGTTCCGAGCGTAGTGACCCGATTTCCAGCAATTAGCCTTGTCAGCATGAACAGTGAAAGGGCTGGGATGAAAACAACCTGGCAGCCGGTCTTAACGCCATCGATCGTTAACGGGAATATCACGCGTCGGAAAGTCATCCAACGTGATGCGCCTAAATCATTAGCTGCATCTACAAGAGTCGGATTCATTTCGTCCAACGCATTGAATATTGGTAAAATCATGAATGGAATAAAAATATAAACGGAAACGAATATGAAACTGAAATCAGTAAAGAGTATCTGTTGTTTTCCGATTCCTATCGCTTCCAAAAAGGCATTCGTCATGCCATATGTGCCGAATATGCCAAGGAACGCATAGGCTTTTAATAACAGATTGATCCATGATGGTACAATGACCAGCAGCAGCCAAAGTTGCTTGTGTTTGGTCTTGGTCAGAAGATACGCTGTTGGATACGCTACTAATAGCGAGATCGCTGTAATTAAAAAGGCATACCAAAACGAACTGAGTGTCATCTTCAAATAAACGGGAGTGAAGAATTTTTGATAGTTAATTAACGACAGATTGCCTTCGATATCGAAAAAGGAATAATACAGAACCAGTAGTATCGGCGCAATGACGAAAAATGCAATCCATAAGATATAAGGGATAAAGTAAATATTTCTAGAAAACTTATTTTTCATGGCTTTCTCCACCATGGTACGCTTCTAAACGCTTATCGAACTCTTCCTCTGTTTCTCCCAAACGCATGACGTGTATGGCCTCTGGGTCAAAATATAGACCGATTTCATCCCCGACGGTCACCTTTTTCGTCGACTGGACTAGCCATTCATTTCCATCATGGTCATAACAGCTGATTTCATAGTGCACGCCACGAAATAACTGAGAGTCCACCCGAACTTGCAGTTTCCCTCGATCGACTGAAGTAATCTCTAAGTCTTCAGGTCGGATGACAATTTCCACGGCTTCATTACGATTCAATCCTTGGTCCACACATTCGAATTGTCTCCCTACAAACTCGACAAGGTAATCTTCAATCATTTTTCCTTTTACGATATTGGATTCGCCAATAAAGTCGGCAACAAAGCGATTCAAAGGTTCATCATAAATATCAATAGGCGTTCCGCTTTGTTGGATTTTCCCTTTATTAAGGACGAAAATTTCGTCTGACATCGCTAGCGCTTCTTCTTGGTCATGAGTGACGAAGATAAAAGTAATGCCAAGTCTTTGTTGCAATTCCCGCAATTCATACTGCATTTCGGTACGCAGTTTTAAATCCAGGGCTGATAATGGTTCATCTAGAAGAATGACTTCCGGTTCATTCACAATCGCCCGTGCAATCGCTACCCTCTGACGCTGACCGCCTGACATCTCCCTGATTTCGCGTTTTTCATAGCCATCCAAATTCACGAAACTTAGGGCTTCTTTCACCTTAACCTCGACGTCGGCGTTCTTCATTTTTTTAATCCGAAGTCCAAATGCCACATTCTCAAACACATTCAAATGTGGAAATAGGGCATAGTCTTGAAAAACCGTGTTGACCTGACGTTTATTGGCCGGAACATTGTTGATTTTTTCACCCTCAAAATAAATATCACCTTTTGAAGCTTCCGTGAACCCTGCTATCAATCGTAGGATGGTCGTCTTACCACAACCCGATGGACCCAGTAGTGTATAAAACTTCCCTTTTTCAATTTCAAAACTGACATTATCCAGAACAACTGTATCGTCATCGAATTGCTTCGTAACATTTTCAAACCGTATAATCTTTTCATTTGCCATAGAGACTTCCCTCTTTCCATTGAACCGCATGTTCTACTTTTCAAATAGACAAGCGTTTGCAATCACTAAATTCTATAAATATGATTCCGTCACCACCAGCAGTAATTCGGATGCCCCATCAAAATCATTGATGATTTGATGTTCATCGGATGCATGAAAGTAAATGGATTCCCCAGCTTTTACAAAATAGGTATGAGTACCAAGCTTCACAATCACCCTGCCACTCAATACATATCCAAAGGTTTCTGACAACGAGGGTTCAAACTGCTTGAACTCCCCTTTTTCCTGAAGTGTCAGCCGAATCGGTTCCATTTCTTTTTCATTGGATTCTGGTACAAGCCACTGAATCTGATAACCGCGCTCTTCATCAATGAAAAAGGTTTGCGTTTCTTCCTCATACACTACCTTTTGAACTTGCTCCTCTTCATCAAAGAAGTCTTTTGGGGTGCAGCCAAGTACTTCAAGGATATTAAAAAAAGTCTCTATTGAAGGTGAACTTAAATCTCTTTCCAGCTGCGAGATATACCCTTTACTTAAATCCGTTCTCTCTCCCAGCTCTTCCTGAGTCAATCCTTTTTTTAAACGGAGATTTTTAATCTTTTTGCCAATATGCATAGTATTACCTCAATCCGTTTAGGAATAGTAAACTTACAGTCAATAAAGTTTTGTATTAGTAAACTTTAAGTTTAATTTAATTTTAATTTAACGGTCTTTATTATACAGGAATTAAGTAAAAGTTCAACGGTAATGCAAGGAAAAAATCCCGTTGCGATGAGATGGCTAGATAGTCCGCCAACAACTGGGAAAAAGGAAGGCTGACTCTTGTATCCTTACCAGTATTTAATCAATCGTTTAATGAAAGTTTACCCGTTTAGATGCCCAATCCATTCTGCCGAAAGATGTGCATAATAAAAGGACCGCCATTTTCGGCAGTCCTTTTTCATCATAATCTGGCCGCAATCTCCTGGGCCCTTTTCTCTCCATCCGTAATACAATCAGGGATTCCTACCCCATAATATGAGCAACCTGCAAGAAGTACATTCGGATAGTTCGCTTTCATTTTCTGCTCTAGGGATTGAACAATGTAAGGGTGTTGAATGTGGTAATTCGGCATGTTGTCCTGCCACTTCGTAACTTCGCTTGATACAGGACACTCAGAAATATCCAAGCTTTTTTTAATATCCCCTAATGCCACTTGTATTAATTCTTGCTTCGATAATGACTGTAACCGATTATAATCAGGGTTGGAGCTTTTATAAAAGAGCCGGACTAGCAACTGGCTATTTTCTGAAGTATGCTCCCATTTCCGACTAGTCCAGGTACAGGCATTGCACATCAAATCACTATTTTCACCGACAATGAATCCTGTTCCATCAGGCAGTGTACTGTCGGGGATATCGAATCCAAGGTATATGCTGATCATAGAACTATTAAGCAATCCGGCAAAGTCCTGGTCCAGTTCAGTGTCGCCCAATAGTTTTTGCGTAGTCGTATGTGGCGTACTTAGAACGATGAAATCCGTCTCGATGGTTTCTCCATTTACTAAGGTAACCGTATAGCGCTCTTCATTTTTCCTTATTCTTTCAACCGGATTCCCTTTTAAAATGTCCACACAATCGAGGAGTTCTTCCAACCGTTCAACCAACATCGATAAACCATTCTTAAACGAAAGGAACTTTTTGTTCCCCTTGCTCCTGTATTTATCCTTATTCTCCGATAAGCCGCGGATGATGCTCCCATATTCATTTTTATAATCCAGCATTTCCGGTAATGTCTTGGCAATGGTCAGGTCATGTAACTTACCTGAATAAACGCCAGATAAAACTGGAGAAATCTGCTTCTGAACGAGTTCCTTACCCAGAAAGCTTTCCAGAAATAAACCGATTGAATCATTCTTCGTAAACGTCTCGTTTTTTGTATAAAAATCTCTTAACGCGTCCACCTTACCCTGTGGAGAAATGAGTTCGGTTTTTGCCAAGGACTCCAGGCTCATCGGAATACCGAATAGAGCGTCTTCAGGTATTTTCTTCAGTTTCCCGTCCGTATGGATGAATGATGTTCCTGTGGCATTGTAGACCACATCATCTTCAAGACCCAATTCTTTGATAAATGGTTTTACATGTTGTTTTCTGGCAACAATCGAATCCGCACCCGCCTCCATCTTAAAAGCACCATCATGAATCGTATTGATTTTACCGCCTAATGTATCATTTCCTTCTATCAGGATTAATCTTGCGGGAAGGTTATCGGCCTTCACGACCTTCTGTAAATGATACATGGTCGACAACCCTGTAATTCCTCCGCCAATGACTACAACTGTTTTCATATTTTCACACCTCTATTAGCATACTTATCAATAAACAAAGTGTACCATAAGGCAGAAGGGAAATTAAAACAGCCACGAATTCAACATGGACTTTTGAACCGGCTGTAACATTTCAGACAAATTCCAATCACTTAGTAGATGGTGTGCGAATGTTCCTTATCGATATCCCACTCGCTTTGTTTTATCTTTTCCTTTTCTCTACGGTTGAAACTCCTCCAAGCGCACGAAAAGCACGGTCGATTAATTCGACCGTGCTTATCCTGAATATGGTCAATGACTGTTTTCGTTGATACTAAGTGCTTCGCGTAAATTGATTTGCTGCCGGATTCTATTGGCAACATCCCTTGGTATTTTTCTTTTTTCAAACATTTCCTGAACGTCGTCACGTTCTGCCTGAATCGCCTTATAAAATAGTTCTCGTTCATAATTGACCATTTTACTAGGTTTACGACCTTTATTTTCTCTTTTGTATCTCAAAATAAGTAATTTATACTCTTCGATGATCATGGAAGAGGTCTCATGGTTTTCAGGTGTAATGCCTGCTTGTATCTCTTGGATAGCCACTTTATACATCCTGATCTTAAGGTCTTTCACCTTTTCTAGTCTCTCCAAATTAATTCTTCTTATTTCTTTTTTATTCGGGAAGAATAGTTTAAACACCTTTAACATCGATCGTCTAAAAAGTGTCAAGGACCTGTAAAAACGGAATTTCATCCGATTAGTGACTGCCCCTTCCATACGTTGGATATATTCCAAGCAAATATAAGCGGATTCCCTATCTACTTTCTCCTCTTTAATGAGTTGGTCCAGGAATTTCCTCTCCGCCTCAAGAGCTTTAAAGCGAAGTTCTTTTTCTTCTTCTCCAATTGTATTTGAACTTTTGCCCTGTTCAACATAGGAAAGCGCATTGATTTTCGTATGGTATCTCGAAATAATGGACATAGCCGCTTCCCGGTTTTCATCCGTCATTTGAGACTCCACAGTTTTAATCGCCGATTGATGTGCATGAATGGTAGCCAATTTTAGCTTATCAGCCTGCTTATCCACCACTTCTTCTTCCTCTGTTCGGGCCACGATAGGAAGGAAGACACTTGCAACGATCAAAGAAAGTAATATGACGCCCGCTGCAATGAAGATGATTAACGAGCGCTCCGGAAATGGACTGCCATCCGCTAATATATAGGGAATCGAAAAAGACCCTGCTAGTGTAACCGCTCCGCGTACTCCGGAAATGGTAATGATTCCTGCCGCCATGAAGTCCGGTTTTTGGACACCGGATTTATACGTCATCCAACCGATTGACCAAGCGGCAGTAATCCAGATGTATCTTAGGATAAATAGGAACAGAGTAATGACTACAATATAGAGAATCACTTGTCCATTATGGAATGCTGGATCTTGGAATATGATCTTGGCCACGCTAGGAATTTGCAGACCTAATAGAACGAATACCAAACCATTTAATACATATAGAATGACAGACCACGTACTCTTGGATACGACCTGCAATTCGACTGTTGGTGATAGCTCCCGATCTCGTTCTATGGCATGAACAATTCCCCCTGCCACAACCGCTAAAATACCTGAAAGGTGGAAATGCTCCACAACGAGGAAAATGATAAAAGGTGTTAGGATTTGGATCAACGTATGCATCGTTACATCTTCCATACCCAACCGGCGAATGATGACACGTAGCCTGATAATAATGAAGGACAAAACAGCCCCACCTACAAATCCCCCAATAGCTATCAAAATAAAACTAAATGTTGCATCGACCAAGGAGAAGACCCCCGTGACAGTAGCCGCAACAGCAAATTTAAAAGCTACCAGACCTGAAGCATCATTCATTAACCCTTCCCCTTCAAGAAGGTGCATGATACTTTTCGGTAACTTAAGCCTACTAGCCAGAGCACTGACCGCGACAACATCCGTAGGAGAAAGGATGGCCGCTAATGCAAATGCAGCAGGCAATGGGATAGAAGGAATCATCCAGTTAATAAGATATCCTCCAGCCCAAACGGTGACGAACACGAGGCCTAAAGCAAGCATGAGAATCGGTGTCCTCAACTTCCATAAGGCTGTACGAGGCACATTTTTACCATCGTTAAATAAAAGCGGTGCTATAAACAGAAGCAAAAAGAGTTCTGTTTCCATTTGTATATGTATACCTAAAGGTAAGAGTGCTATTACGACACCCAGTGCTATTTGAATTAACGGCACCGGTACAAAAGGGACAAAATGATTGATTACATTAGACGCTCCAATTAAGATAAGAAGCGCTAATATAACAAGAAAAAACTCCATACGAACATTCAACTTCCTTTCTTAACTATTTTCATAACTATAAGCGTACCATAATATACCCCCTCCGTTCATTCATTAGCTTATCCTTCCCTTGAATTATTAGGAATTATCTATACATTTTAACTAAAACCTATTGACCCCAACGTTGCGTAAGGGATTAAGATGAGGATGAGGTGATTGGAGTGTTATATAAAATCAAAGAAATTGCCGATATAGCAAATATCAGCATACGGACGTTACACCATTATGACAAAATCGATTTACTTAAACCAGAAGCGATTTCTTCTTCCGGATATAGGCTTTATTCCGATCAAAATCTAGAGACATTACAGCAAATCCTTTTTTATAAAGAAATCGGGTGTTCACTTCAACAGATTAAATCCATTCTTGAAAGTCCTGATTTTGATCGCAAACGTGCTTTGCTTCAACATAAAGATCTCCTCAAAAAAAAGAAAGAACGACTAGAAGAGATGATTCAAACGATTGATCAGACCCTGTTAATAATCGAAGGAGGCGGCACCATGAACAAAGAAGAGATGTTTGAAGGCTTTGATATGTCTGAGATAGAGCACTACCAAAAGAAGTATGCTAAAGAAGCGCAAGAACTATATGGGAAAAAGATAGTCGACGAAACTTTGAAAAAAACCAATAGCTACTCAAAAGGTGACTGGAAGTCCATAACCAAAACTCAAGAAGACATTTATCAAACATTAATAGAAGGAATGAGTCATGGTCCTGGTGATCCACAGGTTCAACAAGCAGTCGCAGCATGGCAAAAATATATCACAGAAAACTTTTATGAATGTACCCTGGAAATACTCCGTGGACTTGGTGATTTATATGTCCAGGATGAACGTTTTACAGCTACTATCGATAAATACAAACCCGGTTTGTCCACATTCTTTCGAAGCGCCATTATCATATACTGTGATAATCACACTTCATAGTATTAAAAAAAGCTGTACGGCCTGTGGTCGAACAGCTTTTCTATTATACACGATCAATTTCACTCAATTATGACGCTCCTGGAACAAACAAACGCAGGTGATTATGCAATACTTCCGCTTGAAAAGGCATTTCGCTACCTCTTTCACCATCCATATTAACAATGAGGTCCTCTGATGTAGATACGTGAAGCTTAGAGGTTGGAATGTACTCTATTTCTTCATGGTTCTTGATTTCTCCCTTAATTAAACTTGGAATGATTTTGAGGATGAGTGGAATGGAAAGACTTTTGATGATGAATGTATGGAGTTTCCCGTCATTCACTTCCGCCTCTGGTGCAAGTTGTTCAAAACCACCGACAGAATTTGTCATCGTAGCAAACAGTAAATAAGTCTCACCGGTCCACCTTCCATGATCATGTTCCACAGTTATAGGGAATGGTGTCTTCTTGACTAACGTCTTTGCTCCTTCCAAAAAATAAGATAGTGAGCCAAGACGCGTTTTCTGCTCCACACTCACATTATAGGTAGCCTCTGCAATGGCCCCGACCGCCAATACATTCATGAAATACCGATTATTGATCTTACCGATATCCGCTTCTTTAACCGCAGATTTTGTGTACATCTCCATTGCTTTGATAGGGTCTAACGGTATATTAAGTGCCCTTGCAAAGTCATTCACTGTTCCGAGTGGGATAATCCCTAATATGGGCCTATGCTCCTGTTCCGCGAGACCATTGACCGTCTCATTTACCGTACCATCTCCCCCCATTGAAATTACGGCATCATATTTCCCTTCACATGCTTCTTTTGCAAACCGCGAAGCATCACCCTCGCCCTTCGTTTTCCGAACCACTACTTGTTCATAAATATCTCCAAGCACCTTTTCCACATTGGGCAAAATTTCTCCTGCTTTTTCTTTTCCAGAGGATGGGTTAATAATGACCATAACTTTTTTAGACATAAGTGACCTCCTGTTATTTATTGCTATTAACAAGTTACCTCTTTACTAAAATACTAAAACCAATTTCCCATTCTTTTGCGAAAATAACCCCACCGATGAGTTAAAATCTTAGAAAACCCTTCGAATCTCACCCCCGTACTAGCAAAAATCCCCTGTACTATTCTGTTATATAAATTAATCTATTTAGTCTTGGCCGCTCCATCCCATCAATCCCACTTTTTAGGCAAACATAGTAATCAGGTTTAGTTAAAAAGAAAAAAATAATAAAATATATCACAGAAAACCCTTGTTACAATAGGATTCTCCATACTAATTTGGAAATATTTTTAAATTTTCTGTGAAATGCCTATACTTTTTTAACCATCGGGTATATACTGTATTATAACAACAGACAGATATTAAAAACTGTACTACAGAAAGGAGAGTGTGACATGCAAACGAGTCAATTAGAAAACATGAAAGACCAATCATTAGCACAATGTACCGAATGTGGTGAAACCCTTTTTGATGGAACAGAATCTTACTTGATGGAATGCGATCGCTGCCTTTCTAAACGTGAAGAGTGAATAAGTCTTAAAAATAGAAAAGACCTTAATAAAGGAGGAAACCATCATGCAAACTAAAAAATCCATTGAATTTTTCAACAGTATCCCTGCCAAACATTGTCCAGAGTGTGGCGACCATATCGTCGAACACGCTGAATCTTACTTGATGGAATGTGACCGTTGCCTTTCTAAAAGCGAAGACTACTAAACAACTAAAAGGAGGAACAAATATGCAAACTAAAAATCCAATGGAATTCTTCAGAACCCTTCCACCCAAGCAATGCACCGAATGCGGGGAGCAAATCGTGGAACAAGCCGAATCCTACTTGTTGGAATGTGACCGTTGCCTTTCTAAAAGCGAAAACTATTAAAAAACAAGAAGGAGGTACCACCTATCATGCAAACTAAAAATCCAATGGAGTTCTTCAGAACCCTTCCACCCAAGCAATGCACCGAATGCGGGGAGCAAATCGTGGAACAAGCTGAATCCTACTTGATGGAATGTGACCGTTGCCTTTCTAAAACCGAAGACTACTAAACAACTAAAAGGAGGAACAAATATGCAAACTAAAAATCCAATGGAATTCTTCAGGACCCTTCCACCCAAGCAATGCACCGAATGCGGCGATCAAATTATGGAACAGGCTGAATCCTACCTCGTGGAATGTGACCACTGCCTTTCTAAAAAAGATGAATAATAAGAAAAGCCGCTGACATCAAAAGCTGTAAAGGCCAACTCTTTGATGTCAGCATATTTTTTATAGAACCTTATCCCCTACCTGCGACGAAATTTTTATTCATAATAAAAAGGATGCCTCATAAGACACCCTATTATCATCTGCTTTTTACATTTCAGTTTTCCACAAACCCATCCGCTGTTTTTCCGTTTACCTTCGTCTTGCGAAGTTTCAAATAATCTAAAGCAAAAATCATGAACTCAATGCCGAGTCGTTGTTCAGATTTCATGAAATTGGCACCTAATAGCCTTTCTAACTTTTCAAGGCGGTGGTAAAGTGTTTGTCTTACGATAAATAATTGTTTGGATGTCTCCTGTTTAGATCCATTACAGGCAAGATACGTTTTCAAGGTTGGCATTAACTCCCCGTTATTTCGTCTGTCATACTCGATGACCGGACCTAAATATTCATACACGGTTTCTTCCAAGTTTCCATGTTTGTTAATGAGCGCAATCATTCGATACATATGTAAATCTTGATAAAAATAGCTTCTGCTTTCCTCAGTTAATGTTTCCTGAAGCAACAAGGTCTCACGTGCCGTTTCATAACTCTTGTAAATTTCACTTAACTTTTGAACATATTTCCCAAACCCTATTGAAAGCACATTCATTCGGTTGCGACCCGTAGCATCCATCATTCTGATTCGATCCAGGGCCCCCGTCACTCTCTCTTTCCAATCTCCAGGTGAACGGTTATCCCCTAAAATAAAGACCAGATGTTGGTGTACTTCCATAGAGAAAATCTGAAATCCATATTGTTCAAAAACGGATCTAAACAGGATTTTAAAATAAGTCCCTTCTAGTTTAGCAGAACCTTTATTATACCTTGAGTGTTGTTTGCAAATGCATACGATGCCGCCTTCCAATTGCATCTTCGGATCAATATAAGATAGTTGCTCCCGGATGACTTCATCACTATATTCCCCTTCGAGCCAGTTCGTTAGCCATTTGCTCTCTTCAGATATCTTCTTTTCCTCTAAATAGATTTCACGTAATAGATATTGAGCTAAAGCCGTAGCCGTTCGATCCAAGATAAGGGAATCAAAGTCGGTCATTTCTCGATTACTACTATAAATGACCAGTTCCGCATAATTTTCACCAAGGACACGAATCCTTTGTTTCAGAACGAATTTACTTAAATTTTGCTTTTCATATACTTCGGCTAACAATTGCTGGATGAGTTTTTTCTTTATTTTTGGAATACAGGCTATATCATTCTCATTGGGAATAAACATCACCTGAACATTTAAATACGAATGAAGAAATTTTAGAATTGGTTCATAATGGTCAATTTCGAGGAGTTTTTTATTCAACTGCTGTGAGTAGGTTTCTAGGTTGGAGATCATCTGATACTGTTTATTAATGATTAAGGAATGAATGTCCTGAGTAATTTCAACAAAAGGAACTTCCTGATTAAATAAAATGAGGGGAAAGCCATGCTCGTCTGCAAGGTCTATCGCACTCTGTGGAATGGCCATGGCATGGGTAGCCATCTCTATACAGAGTCCTGCCGCATTACATGTAATGAGCTGATTTAAAAAAGAAAGGAATGTACTATCTGAATCCTTCCACCCAAGACCGGTGGTAAGAATTAGTTCGTTTCCATTTAACAAGTGACTGATTTGGGTGACTTCCAAACAGTGGACCCATTTGACTTGGCGTTTTAACCCACCTTCGCCTCCGACCACATCCGTCCGGTTAAAATGCCTGCGCGTTAGAATTTCCTCAATTGTAATCGACGTATTCATCCATCCACCATCCTTTTATAGCTATAGAACCTATTATAAACGGACTGTCTGTAAATCTCCAGATACTGGACATAATAACTAACGTCAAAATTCTACAAAATTTTCAGTTATTTTTGTAGAAATCATGCTATGCATTTCATTCCTAGTAGTTTCCCCCTTTCATATTCTTACTATCTATCCATAAATGAACATAAAAAAATGACCTATTCAACTGAAAATAGGCCAGCTTAACAGCTTTACATCCTTAGGGGATACATGTTTTTAATTTAGTTTTTTAAAAAGCAATGTTGAGAAATATTTTCTGCCTTCTGGAGTCTTGATATTCAACTGCTTCCATTCCTGCTTCGTTCCTTCAATCAATTCGAAATCAAGGAAAGCGCCACTTAAGTTTTCAGAAACCCGGGTGATTCTGTACCCTCGTTCAAGTAAAAAATCAATTTGTTCCCTTTCTAAGCGATACTCTTGGTATTCAGACATGTCCCACTCCTCCTTATTTAACGTTTTCCCCGCCTAAAGGCATGTTCAGTACCTCTTCTTCGTCAACCATTCTCTTTCCGATATCCCAATCCTTGCCGACGGAGATTCCTAAATATTTCTCATCGCTCGGATCTATAATCTCTGCCTGTTCGTACTTCTTGAACCACCAATATTTAGCCAGTACATAATAGGTTGCACTTCCGAGTATAAAACCGACTATAAATGAGTAATTGGAAAAAATCGTTGCCCCGCTTCCACCAATGACCCAGGCAATGATTCCCGCCCAATTTACACCGTTTTTATACTTATATTGCCCTTCACTTTCATATAGTTCTGGTACATTGACACGGCGCTTACGAAGAAAGTAATAATCAGCCACCAAAATACCCACAATGGAGGCTAAGATCCCACCGACAATTAACAAAACCTCAATGATGATACCGAAAAGGCTCCATGGCTGAACAACGATTCCAATGATTCCCGCAACCACAACTCCCGACCAAAACGGCATTCTTGGTCCCATTACATTCGAGAAGATGGTTGCTGCCGGAATAACATTAGCCGAAGTATTCGTTGACCACTGAGCAAAAACGATCATTAGTAATAGAACACCAAGGGTAATGCCACTGGCTGACCCCTGTATAGCAACAACAGGATCATAATTGGAAACGGCCATGTAGGAAACGGCTCCGATAATAACCATGAAGGTTTGGGTAATAGGATAGGTAATAACGTTCCCTATAATCTGCCCTTTATTGCGTTTGAACCAGTTCTTCTCATTTTTTGGTGCCTCTATAAAACGGGAAAGTGTCGGCATATCCGCGGTCAACGTTCCCCAAAACCCCATATTCGACATGATGACGACCATGAAAGCTGTTACAGCCGCCCCTCCGGTTGCCGGACTCTCAATCCATGACCAGACTTCCCTACCTTGTGCGACTGCTTGGTCAGAAAGCGTAAAATACATCCAGCCAGAAATCAAGATGATAACCGGGGCTGCCAAATCGGCAAACCGTTCGATTGACTTGATTCCCATGGCTGTATTGACTAATTGCAAAATGGCAAAAACCAAAAAGCAGATAAACCAATTATTAAAGTTAAAAAGAGTGGCAAAGATAGCGTTCATCGCAGTTGCACCGAAATAAGTGTTCAATCCAAACCAGCAAGAGGCAACAAACGCCCTGACAAGTGAAGGGATATGAGTGCCAATCGTTCCGAAAGGCGCCCTCATGTATACAGGAAATGAAATTCCATGTTCAACGCCTATATCCCCTGTCATTGTCATCAAGAAGCCAAGAACTACGCAGGCGATTACTGTCGCAAGTACGACCCAACCAAGCGATAGGCTTTGGACCCCATTCCCTCCAATGGCAAAGGCGGCCAATACGACAGCCATCCCCACCCAGATGAAGCCAAATCCTACTGCGCTAATGTTCTTCTCTCTATGCGGTATAGGCAGCAAATCGGGAGACTTTAAATAATCCTTATTTTCGCTCATCCATAAAATCCCCCTTTAATTTGCTTTACATGTCCATTTAACTTTAGACCGGAAGCTTATTCTCTGAAACCGACTCAAGCGATGTATTATACTTAGCCCGCTTCAAGAACTGCCCTTTACCAGCTTCCCCTACAAACTGTTTATCACGAATGACGAACTGGCCACGAGATAAGACAGAAACGGGTTCACCTGTAATTTCCAGTCCTTCAAAAGCATTGTAATCTACAGCCATATGATGGGTTTCAGCGGAAATGGTCCGCTCCACTTTCGGGTCGAAGATAACAAGGTCGGCATCCGATCCAACTGCAATCGTTCCTTTTTGTGGAAATAAACCAAACAACTTGGCTACTCTTGTAGAAGTAATATCGACAAACTGATTCAGGGTGATGCGGTCTTTTTTGACTCCCTCTGAATAAAGGATACTCATTCGGTCTTCAATCGTCGGTCCACCGTTCGGAATCTTGGTAAAGTCGTCCCGACCCAAGTCCTTTTGTCCTTTAAAGTCAAAGGAACACTGATCAGAGCCTATGGTTTGCAGCTGGCCTGTCTTTAAAGCATTCCATAGCACATCCTGATCCTTCTTCTTCCTCAATGGTGGCGACCATACGTATTTGGCCCCTTCAAAATTGGGCTTTTCAAGATAGCTTTGATCCAGCACCAGATATTGAGGACATGTTTCTCCCCAGATATCGACGCCCTTATTTCTTGCTTCAGTAATCTTCTCAACCGCATCTTCACAAGTGACATGAACGACGTAAAGCTGTCCATTCGCCATTTCCGTCAACTTCGCTGCTCTTCCGGTCGCTTCTCCTTCAAGCTCAGGAGGTCTAGTTAAGGCATGATAAATTGGATCGGTCTGTCCCTTTGCGAGTGCCTGCTTTGTTAAATAATCGATGACATCTCCATTTTCTGCGTGGACCATGACAAGGGCACCAAGTTCTTTCGCCTGCAGCAAAGTCCGATAAAGCGTTGCATCATCTGCTTGAAAAACATTTTTGTATGCCATGAACACTTTAAAGGAAGAAATCCCTTCTTCATCAATGATGCTTGGCAGTTCAGCCAGAACTTCATCATTGATTTCACTGATCATGAGATGAAAGCTATAATCGATGGCGGCTTTGCCGTCCGCTTTCTTGTGCCATGTTTCAATGGCATTCTTTAAAGGCTCCCCCTTTTCCGTTAAGCAGAAATCGATGACCGTCGTCGTGCCCCCATATGCAGCTGCAATCGTTCCCGTTTCATAATCGTCCTTCGTGGTCGTCCCACCAAACGGCATATCTAGATGGGTATGTGGGTCTATACCCCCTGGGAATATTAGTGCGCCCTTGGCATCAATGATTTCAGCTCCCTCGGCTGATAGGTCTTTACCAATCATTGTAATGACTTCATTTTCAATCAAAATATCTGCTTGGTACGTATCTGCAGCCGTTGCTATAGTGCCGTTCTTAATAATTTTTTTCATAATTTACCCCTCCATTATTTTACGAAATCCACACGTTCATTACCGATGTTGCCTAGCAAACCTTGACGCTCATTCCAAGTCATAGGGGCTAGATCGCTGGCCATTTCAATCATGTCAATCGCTCCATCGACCGGACACACGATTGAACAAAGGTTACAGCCGACGCAATCTTCTTCACGCACTCGTAAAAATGAGTTGCCTGAAGTGTCCTTTAACATATCAATACATTGGTGGGAAGTATCTTCACAGGCTATATGGCATTTATTGCAGTTGATGCACACATCATTATTGATGCGGGCCACGACTTTATAATTCAAATCCAGATTTCCCCAGTCGGAGTAGCGCGATACGGACTTACCGACAATGTCCATTACAGAAGCAATCCCTTTTTCATCAAGGTAATTGGATAATCCATCAATCATGTCTTCGACGATCCGGAAACCATGATGCATAGCGGCTGTACAAATCTGTACGCCAGTCGACCCCATCAATAAAAACTCGACCGTATCCTGCCAGTTAGAAATCCCCCCAATACCGGATATCGGGACATTAATCCCTGGGTTCCTTGCGCATTCAGCCACCATATTCAAGGCTATGGGCTTCACTGCAGGACCACAGTACCCGCCATGGGCCCCTTTTCCGCCAACATGGGGGATTGTATTCCAGGAGTGAATATCCACCCCTGCAAGGCTATTGATCGTATTGATCATACTAATTGCATCCGCACCGCCTCTTACGGCTGCTTCTGCCGTAACCGTGATGTCCGTAATATTTGGGGTCAGCTTGACGATGACAGGTTTCGAAGCCGCTTCCTTCGCCCAATATGTTTGCTTTTCCACCAGTTCAGGTACCTGCCCTGAAGCAGCCCCCATCCCTCTTTCGGCCATGCCATGCGGACATCCAAAATTCAGCTCGTAACCATCAACGCCTACATCCTCTATCCGTTTGATAATTTCATGCCACTTTTCCTGTTGTGGCTCGACCATTACGGACGCTATGATTGCGTGATTGGGAAACTTCTTTTTCGTTTCATATATCTCTTTAAGATTCACTTCAAGAGGTCGATCCGTAATTAGTTCAATATTATTGAATCCAGCAACTCTTTGGCCGTTAAACCCAACGGCTGCAAAGCGGGAAGAAACATTTAGGATTGGATCCCCAAGCGTCTTCCAAACAGCTCCTCCCCATCCGGCTTCAAAAGCCCTCTGCACTTGATAACCCGAATTAGTTGGTGGTGCCGAAGCAAGCCAAAAGGGGTTAGGAGATTTGATACCTGCAAGATTAATTGATAAATCAGCCATTGATACGCCTCCTAGTTATTGTTTTATTAAGCTATATCTTCTGTCTTGCTCATTAACACTCCGTCAATTTCATAGGCTGTCATTTTCCCTTGCTGGGCAGCGGAAACGACCATAGCCTCTCCTTGGCCCTTCCCAAATATGACATCGCCACAGGCGAACACTTTTTCATTCGACGTCTTATAGGAGTCTCCAGTTAAGGTAACGACACCTCCATCGTGATCGATGTTAAATTGTTCAAGTAGACCAACATAACGTGATTGACCAATCGCACGAATCACACCATCGGCCGGAAGGATGAACTCAGAGCCTGCAATTGGAACCGGTCGTCTGCGACCATCTTCCCCTGCCTCACTCAGTTCCATCTTCACACATTCAATGCCTGTTACCTGGCCCTTTTCATCGGCAACGATTCTTGAAGGATTCGTCAGCCAATGGAATCGGACACCTTCCTGTTTGGCAAACTCATATTCAAAATCATACGCCGTCATTTCCGCCTGGGTCCGACGATAAATGATACCAGCCTCTTCAGCACCAAGACGGACCGAGCAGGTTGCAGCATCGATTGCTGTATTTCCAGCTCCAATGACCATCAGCTTCTTCCCAACGAACTTATCGGTGATATCCTCCGTTTTCGTTGCTTTTACGAAATCGATTGCATCGTAGACTTCAGCCAAGTCCTCCCCTTCAATCCCAAGCTTTGGTACATCCGACATACCAATTGCCAAAACAACGGCATCATAGTCCTTAATCAGTTGGTTAGCGGAGATATCCACCCCAACCCTTGAATTCGTTCGGATCTCGACATCAAGGTTCTTTACTTGATCGACTTCCCAATAGGAGATGTGCTGAGGTAATCGGAAAGACACTATTCCGTAAGTGTTTAATCCGCCAGGGTTCTTTTCTGCTTCGAAGATGGTTACGCTGTAGCCAAGCAAGGCCAATTCCCTTGCTGCAGACAAGCCCGCAGGACCACTGCCGACAATGGCAACCGTTTTGCCATTCTTCTTGCCAGCCTTGAATAGAGCTTGTTTATTTTGAATGGCCCAATCTGTGGAATAACGCTGGAGATCGCCAATAGGAATTGGCTTTGTAGAATGATTTAGAACACATGCCCCTTCACATAACTCTTCTGTCGGACATACCCGCGCACAACTGGCACCGACTGGATTAGCCGTCATGATCGTTTTGGCCGACCCTTTTAGATTTCCTGATGCGATTTTTTTTATAAAGGTCGGGATGTCAATCCCTGTGGGGCAGGCCTGGATACAAGGAGCATCATAACAGTATAAACATCGATTAGATTCTTCCAATGCCTCTCTTGGGGTTAAGCCCCTCTCTGCCTCCTGAAAGTTTCTCTTCAAATCGTCTTTTAACGAGCTTGTCATATCCATCTACTATTCTCCTTCCAAAAAATTATTGTGGAAAATAAAAAAGGAGGAATTGCCTATAGTCAATGAACTAGCAATATCCTATCCCTACTTTTGATGATTTATGGCTGTAGCACTGTCATTTTTATCTTACAGGTTACATTTAAAAAATCACCATTAGCCCCCTACTTATTCATGAATCTCAAAATTAAATGAATATTCTTTATTTTATAATGATAGATAGGGAGTTACATTATACAAAGTGTAAAATAATGCGGACAACTTAATGTGCACTATGTCATGTTTCTTTACAAAAACTGATAAAAAAAGTCAACGTCCTACACTTCTCGCTACATTCTCGACATCATTCCTAAGGTCTTAGTAAGGGAATATCAAACAATCTACTTATCAACAGGTTGTCCACAAAAAAAAAGCCTTGAAAACTTTTTCAAGGCTTTTTGAAAGTTATCCACAAGTTATACACAACTAAACGATATATGTATAACTTGTGGATTCATGGTTACGGAAATCTTTCGAAACATTCTATTTAAATTCAGTTCAGTGCCTGGAAAAAACATCAGGATTTTTCAATCACGTAGTTATGATATTTTTCATAATCGGTCTTCTTGCATTCAAGCTTTAGCTTGGTCCCATTTTCCTCATATTCCGTTTCCGTTATATGGCCATTATCATTGAAGTAAGATACTAGTTTTCCCTGGTCATATGGAATCAGCATTTCACAATGAATATAGTCCATGAATACATGGCTACGGATCTGATCAATCAATTCCTTAAGGCCTACCTTCTCTCTGGCCGCCATATAAACGGAATCACGGTTAACCTTTGGAATGTCCATATCGGTCAAATCCGCTTTATTATAAGCAAATATGGTCGGTATCTCTTTGATGCCAATATCTTGTAAAGTCTTTTCGGTAATCTCTATCTGTTGTTCATAATTAGGATTGGAATAGTCCACAACATGGATTAATAAATCTGCTTCCACTACTTCTTCAAGGGTAGACCGGAATGCCTTTACCAGATGGTGTGGTAGTTTAGACACGAACCCGACTGTATCTGTGAGTAAAAACTCCTTGTTATCTGGCAAGGGAATGTTTCTAACGGACGTCTCAAGTGTAGCGAAGAGCATATCCTTCTCGAGTACCTGCTTCTCGGATGTCGGTTGGAACATCTCCATCAATGCGTTCATGATGGATGATTTCCCGGCATTCGTATACCCGACTAATGACACAACAGGGATGGCATTCTTTTTCCGTTGTTTCCTCTGTGTTTGACGGTGTGCTACAAGTTCCTCCAATTCCTTATTCAAAACACTGATGTTTTCCTCAATCCGCCTACGGTCAAGTTCAAGCTGCTTTTCCCCAGCACCCTTGTTCGTTCCCACTCCTCCACTTTGTCGACCTAACGATTCTCTTAAGCCGATAAGGCGTGGAAGCATATATTGAAGTTTTGCCACTTCTACCTGGAGCTGTGCTTCCTTCGTTTTCGCCCGTTGTGCGAAGATGTCCAGGATCAAGATGGAACGGTCGATCACCTTGCAATCCATATCCCGCTCCAAATTACGAAGTTGTGAGGGGGATAATTGATCATTGAAGATAACGACATTTGCCTCTTTATATTCAACTAGCGCCTTTACTTCCTCAATTTTACCTGTACCGATGAAATGTGAGGAAGTGACACGATGTAGATTCTGTGTGATCGTTCCAACCACTTCTACCTCACAGGCTTCGGTTAAATTGGCGAGCTCCTCCATCGAATATTCAAAATCCTTTTGACCGTTCAGATTGACTCCAACTAATATTGCCTTTTGATGTAATTCCATCTTTCAAATCCCTTCCTTTAATACCTTTGATCTATTCAACAACCGTACCTAACGATGGCATGCATTCCTTTAAAAGTCAGCCAAATTGTAGCATACTACCTATCCTGTTCATAGTTTTAACCTGGCTATGCATTCAATATATCCTAATGTCCATTAAAACAACAAAGTCCGGGAACTAACATCCGTTGGTGGTTCTAATTCTTAATGATGGATTGTGGTCTAACAATTCCAAAGAATAATGGAGGCACTTTTCCAGAGTTTCACATGAAACGTTTAGATATAGCAAAGGGCTTCTGGATTCCCTTCAAGAAATCCAGAAGCCCTTTATCTATTATTCTTTTATTCTGAGCAACCTCAGACTATTCAAGGTCACGAGTAACGTCGCACCCATATCCGCAAAAATCGCCATCCAAAGTGTCAGCCAGCCCGGTGCAATCAACAATAAGGCCAATAATTTAATCGCTAATGAAAACGTAATGTTCTGCTTAATGATTTGTAATGTCTTCCTGCTTAATGAGATGGTGTAGGGCAATTTCGATAAATCATCACCCATTAGAGCGATATCGGCTGTTTCAAGGGCCGTATCCGTACCCGCTCCCCCCATTGCAATTCCTACCGTGGAAGCCGCTAAAGCAGGGGCATCATTAACACCATCGCCAACCATGGCCACTCGGTTATACTTCTGTTTCCATTGTTTGATGAAGAATAGCTTATCCTGCGGTAATAATTCTGCTTGAATTTCATGAACGCCCGCCGCTGTTCCAATCACATTCGCTGTCCCGATATTATCACCGGTCAGCATGATTGTTTTTTCAATCCCTAAAGCATGTAATTTACTGATAGCTTCCTTACTGCTTTCTCTTATTTCATCCGCAACGGCAACCAGGGCTAGAATATTAGTTTGATTACCGAGAACTATAACTGTCTTTCCTTCATTCTGATAGTTATTGATCAGATGTTGAGCCTTTTCAGAAATGGTTAACCCCACTTCATCAAAGAGTTGTGGTTTTCCAATATAATAGACTGCCTGATTGATTGTTCCTTTTAACCCTTTGCCTGTCAATGCAGAAAAATCATCTACCATCAGAGAACGATAGTCTATATCCTGCAGATCCGCTTTCTGAAGAATGGCCGTGGACAATGGATGTTGCGAGCGGCTTTCTAAAGCAGCCGCTATTTTCAAAGCATCCCGTTCGCTCATTTCATCCACCATTACGGAAAAGTTAGTCACTTCAGGTATTCCCTTTGTCAATGTTCCCGTTTTATCAAATGCAATCGCCTTCAAAGCTCCAGCTTCCTCCAGATGGATTCCACCTTTAATCAGAACACCGTTTTTCGCTGCATTTCCGATAGCTGTAACAATGGCAATGGGTGTGGATATGACCAAGGCACATGGACAGCCGACAACTAACACAGTCAATCCGCGATAAATCCATTCACTCCATTCTCCGCCCAGCATCATTGGTGGAATGGTTGCAAGTGCCAAAGCAATCAGCATGATTGCCGGTGTATAGAATTTTGCAAATTTATCAACGAACGCTTGGGAAGGGGCTTTTTCCGCTTGTGCCTCTTCTACAAGATGAATAATCTTTGCAATCGTCGTATCCTCAACCCTTTTCGTGACTTCCACTTCCAAAAGACCTTCGCCGTTCAACGTACCAGCAAACACTTCTCCTTCGACCGTTTTAAATAGTGGCACCGATTCACCAGTAATGGCCGCCTGATTCAGTGTGGATGCACCTTTTATGATCCTTCCGTCCATCGCAAGCTTCTGGCCCGGTTTGACAATCATGGTGTCTCCCACCTCGATTGCATCGACAGCCAACATCATTTCATGATGGCCCCTCCTGATTAGTGCCTCTTTAGGGGCAATATTCATAAGGGACTCAATGGAATTTCGAGCTTTATCCATCGAATACTTTTCAAGCGCTTCACTTATAGCAAATAGAATGACGACAGTGGCTGCCTCGCCCCATTCGCCAAGTATAGCCGCTCCAATAATGGCGACCGTCATCAGCGTATGCATATCAAAACGAAGTCTTACGAGATTTTTCAACCCATTGATGAATAAGGAGTATCCACCAACTAAAATGGAAGTGGCATAACCCAGAACCGGCAAAAGACTACCCTCGCCATATTGATGTTCCAAAATCCAACTGATAAAAAGGAGGATAGCCGAAAGAAAAACCTTAATGTTTTCTTTTTGCTTCCAAATTGGTTCTTTTATTGTCACCTGCTCTTGTTCAGTACGAATTTTCAGGTTATCAAAGGCTCCAGCCTTCTCAATTTCTTCAATCGAAGCACTTCCTGAAATAGAAATCTTCGAAGCCCCGAAGTTGATTTTTGCCTCCTTCACACCTTCAAGTTCCCGGACATTGTTTTCAAATTTGGCTGCACAGTTCGTACAGGACAGCCCTTGAATCCGATAAGTCTTTAATTGGGAATCAGCCATTGACCCTCACCTCCCGCTGATGTGCTATCGCTATAAGGATTAATTGTTTTATATGATCATCGTCTAAAGAGTAAAAGGCTAACTTTCCCTCTTTTCTGTATTTCACAATTGCATGTTTATATAGAGTACGGAGATGATGAGAAGTTGTTGCCATTGACGCCCCAATGATATTTGCCAAATCACATACACATAACTCTTCATCCTCACAAAGTGCATACGAGATTTTCACCCTGTTTTCATCACCGATTACTTTAAACAACTTTGACATACTTGAGATATCTACCTGACCGATTTCCTTTTGGATACGGTTCACCTTTTCTTGATCATGCAGATGAACTTCACACATATCCTTCATCTCATCCATCTTCTCACATCCATTCATTCAAACCTACGTTTGATTATAATATACCACATTTCACATTATACTCAAACCTGTGTTTGAATGTGTATGAATAATGGTCCCTGACTCAAAAAAAGAAGTTCCCGCTGTCCAACCTCTTCATTTACAAATTCTTTTTTCTGAAAAAACTATGTTATACTAGGTAGACCTTTTTAAGCGATTTACTTTACTCATTCCATTTACCCTACTCAACATTGAGCAGGGTTTTTTATTATTGAATAAAACAAAAAAGGCAGACCCTAGTAATAGGGTCTGCCTTTTTTGTTTTTAGAAATTATGCTTTTTGAACGTTAGAAGCTTGAGGTCCGCGTTGACCTTGTTCTACTTCAAAAGTAACTTCTTGACCTTCGTCTAAAGATTTGAATCCTTCGCTTTGGATAGCTGAGAAATGTACGAATACATCGTCTCCGTTTTCGCGTTCGATGAAGCCAAATCCTTTTTCTGCGTTAAACCATTTCACTTTACCTTGTTCCATTGTTGTTGCCTCCTAGTGCCAAAGCACATTGTATTACTATCCTTGCTCTAAGTCATCATCGAAACGAAAAGTAGTACTTTTAGTATCCTTAGTACCGAACATGAATAATTAACCTAAGCATACCATCAAATGGTAGGGATTGCAAATACTTTAAGCAATCTTTTTCAAAACAAAAGTACTTGCACACTTTTAAAACAAGATTCGTCTCTTATCTTTGCTCCTCGGGCGTTTAGTTCCTTCCATCGATTTCATCAGTTCCTACCCTCTTTTTCAGGTCTACAGCTTCCCGCTACCGCTCTATTCCATCTAATTTTGCATCCAATACTTTTGTCCAGTTTGTCAGGCCGATTTTCAATAGTTTTTCCGCTGCCACAGCCGGACTCATGGCGTACCCGTTCCTTACCCAAAAACCCAAATAACCGATGGTGCCATAGCTCGCAAATAGGGCATAGTCTGGATCCTGGAACACTTCTTGTAAATGTGCTGCAAGCTTATCTGATAATTTTTGAATAGCGTCCGCCTCTGCAAATTCGAGTTCATAAAATGAGCGATATTTGAAAATATGTTCACATAAATGGAGGGTGATTGGCTTACCCCATTGGTAATCCATCTCATAAAATGACAAGAACCGGTCGTTTAACTTCCGTCTCACCTCATCCATCAGTTCGTATTTGGCTGCAAAATGCAAATAAAATGTGGATCGGGAAATGCCCGCCTTTTGAACAATTTCTTTCACAGCTAACTCTTCAAAGCTTTTCTCAAATAAAAGCTGTAAATAAGCGGCAACTATCGATTCTTTTGCCGTTTCCATTTTTGACACTCCTCTGGACATTTTTAGTGGAAATGTCTTGCTTATTTTATTATAAAACCGTTTACACTAAGTTTATATCAAGTTTAGGGGGAATTGAAATGGATAAGCATGTGTATGTAATTACAGGCGGTTCTGGTGGTATGGGTAAAGCCACTGCAGAACTGGTAGGCAAAAAAGGAACCATATTGTTGGCAGATGTTTCTGAAGAACGTTTAATCCAAACAAAAGAGGAATTAGCGACTAAAGGTATAACTGATGTCCATTATCAAACTGTCGATATTACATCAAGGGAAAATGTTGCTGCTTTAGCTAAAAAATCTGCCGAACTTGGGATATTAAAAGGATTGGTTCACACAGCCGGGCTGTCACCGACGATGGCCAATTCGAAACGTATTACAGAAGTGAATTCTGTTGGCACCGGAATTGTCCTAGATGCGTTTCTTCCACTTGCTACAGTAGGTACTGCTGCGGTATGTATCTCTTCGATGAGTGCCTATATGGCGCCCCGTCAAGGTCCTTATACGGAAATTTTAAAACAGCCTTTAACCGAAAACTATATTGAGACCATGGAGCAATTTACACAAGGCGACTCAGGAGCGGCTTACAGCCTATCTAAATTAGGGGTTGTCTTATATGTGGAAGACCAAGCGTGGGCTTGGGGTGAAAAAGGTGCACGTATCTCATCTATCTCTCCGGGTACCATTAACACGCCGATGGGGCGTCAGGAAGCATCCCAACAAGAGCAAATGAAAACAATGCTCGAACACACACCACTCCGCCGTGAAGGAGAAGCATCCGAGATCGCAACAGCTGTGGAATTCTTGCTTAGCGATGCAGCTTCCTATATCACTGGCATAGATTTACGTGTGGATGGTGGTACAATCGCGAATATTCATCGCATGAAGACGCAAAAATAAAACTCCAACAATAATCTTACAAGACAAGGGCCATCCAACATTGATACTTTGCTTATGTCGGGTGGCTTTTGTTCTCAACTGGTTGGATAACAGCGGGTAGGAACCCTTATCGAATACATGTCATCAATGGATTCTAGACTTGCGGTATCCATCAAATACATTTAATGCTGCGGCTAAAATGAAGATGGTAATTGAGCCTCCTACAATCGCATTTCGAAACTGCATGGCCGTTGTATCGGATAAACTCCCCATATATGTAAGGAATTCAGGGTTCATTACATCCGGATTACTTACAATGACAATGAATCCGATGGTTGTGATCATTTCAAGAACCAAATTGAAATTTGCCAGTTTTTTTGTCCATTGCCTTTTGATACTCTTATAAAAAGCTAACCAGATTTCCATGGCGATCACCAGAAGAATGAACGGCCAATAGTTAAGTAGGATATCCTGTTGGAAGACCGGAATCACGAGTTCGATCCTATCTCCACCTTCATACACCCCGACAAATTGATTTGCATAAAAGTAACCGTCGTCCAAATCGCTGTCCACATCAGTCCACTGAATACATTGAACCTCGTAATCTCTTTCTTCTTGTGAATGTAAGGGATACTTCTCAAATCATTTGGGGTCCATTTCTGTAGGCTTGCCGATAGTGGACTTTGGTCCTTTCCTTTATCCGTTCGCTCCAGAACCGCGAAGACAATCGTCACCCAGAAGAAGACTTGAAAGCCGACTTCAAGGACCCGCAATATGCCTTCGACTATAAGGGTAATCACTTTAGGAATAACTGCTTCATCTTGGCTAAACCCCATAAAAGAATCGATAATCAGCGAAATGAGTGCAATGCCCGCTGCTATGGGAAAAACCACTTTCAATAGTGAAATATATAAATCATAATAACGCGGTCCGATCAGGTGCATCGGCTGAGCCCGATACCCACTAGCCACTGTCGCTGGGTTCCCCAATTCGCCCAGAACCTCCTCCACATCCAGTTCACTATAATCATCAGGAAGCATCTCTTCAATGGTTGACCGCAACTCGAGTGCAATATCCCTGCGTTTTTTTTCAGGCAACCTGCGTGTGACCTCTTGTATATAAACCTCAATCAAACCCAACATCTTCCTCCCCCTTCAATAGGCCAAAAAGTTTTTTATATTGCTTATCTAACGATTGATTTACCATTATATGTTATATGGTACTTGACATATATTATGTATCACACACTATTGTGGTGGGAAGGAAAATTGATATATGTCCCTGTTTTTATTTTTCCATTTAGATATTCTCTTTCTTTCGGACATAAAAAAACCCATTTAGATAATGGTATCTAAATGGGTAAATAAATTTTTATAAACATTTATAGATATGACGCTACTTATTCAACCGTTACACTTTTCGCAAGATTACGTGGTTTATCCACGTCACACTCCCGGTGTAGGGCAGCATAGTACGCAATGAGTTGAAGCGGGATGACAGAGATAAGAGGTGTTAATAGTTCGTTCACTTCCGGGATGACAAAACGATCATCTTCTTCTTCCAACCCTTTCATTGAAATGATGCAAGGATTAGCGCCACGGGCGACGACTTCTTTGACATTCCCACGGATGCTTAGATTGACTCCTGCTTGCGTAGCAAGAGCGATAACAGGTGTGCCTTCTTCGATTAGGGCAATCGTTCCATGCTTAAGCTCACCGCCGGCAAATCCTTCTGCCTGGATGTATGAGATTTCTTTCAGCTTAAGGGAACCTTCAAGACCCACGTAGTAATCAAGGGAACGACCGATGAAGAAACAATTACGCGTAACAGACAGGTATTCGCGAGCAATCTCTTCCATCTCTTCTTTCGAATCGCAAAGAGCTTCCATGCCTGTCGCAGCTATTCCAAGCTCTTTGACAAGATCGAAATCGAATGCAAGGTTACGGAACTGGCCAGTTACGTTAGCTAATATCGCCAATACCGCTACTTGAGCCGTATAGGCCTTCGTAGAAGCCACGGCAATTTCAGGACCTGCATGTAATAAGAGCGTATAATCTGCTTCTCGTGACAGCGTAGAGCCCGGTACATTTGTGATGGTCAATGCTTTATGGCCAAGCTCTTTGATGGCCACTAAAACTGCACGGCTATCTGCCGTTTCCCCACTTTGCGAAATGAAGATGAACAGTGGTTTTTCGGATAATATCGGCATATTGTATGTGAACTCTGATGCTAAATGCACTTCAACCGGAATTTTAGCCATTTTTTCAATGAATTGTTTACCGATTAGGCCTGCATGGTAGCTTGTTCCACAAGCCACGATATAAATACGGTCTGCCTCGCTTACTGCTTCTGTAATATTGTAATCAATCGCCAGTTTACCTTCTTCGTTTTGGTAAGATTGAATGATTTTACGGATAACAGTAGGCTGCTCATCAATTTCTTTAAGCATATAATGTGGATACGTACCTTTTTCAATATCACTCGCATCGAGTTCCGCCGTGAATGGAGCACGAAATACTTCTTCGTTTGAAAGGTTTTTAATTGTCACTTTTTCTTTTGTGACAATAACCATTTCTTTATCCATTAATTCAAGGAATTGATCGGTAACTTGCAGCATAGCCATTGCATCAGAAGCGATAACGTTAAAGTCTTTTCCAACACCGATTAGGAGTGGGCTTTTATTTTTAGCAACAAAAATCGTTTCTTCGTTTTCAGCATCCAATAGGGCAAGGGCATACGAACCTTCTAAAAGGGTAAGCGTGTGACGGAATGCCTCTTCCACTTCCATGCCGTCATTCACGAACTTCTCAATAAGCTGAACGATGACTTCCGTATCAGTGTCGCTTTTAAAAGCAACATCCTTCAAATATTCCCGTTTTAAAATCGCATAGTTTTCGATGACCCCATTATGAACTAATGTCAGGCGACCTGAGTTACTTTGGTGAGGATGAGCATTATCACGACTAGGTACACCATGAGTGGCCCAGCGAGTGTGTCCAATCCCTGTATTCGCCGTAGTCCCTTCATCCACAACACCGCGTAAGTCTGCAATCCGTCCCTTTTCCTTGAAGACCTTGATGCCTTCCTTATTTTGCACAGCTATACCAGCAGAATCATACCCACGGTACTCTAACTTTTCAAGACCTTTTAACAGGATTTCTTTCGCGTCATTTAGACCAATATATCCAACAATTCCACACATAATTTCTGTTCCTCCAACTGATTAGAGGGAACAGGAATGCACGAGGGCATCCCTGCCCCCTCATCTCTGATATTTTTATAAAGGAAATACCCGAAGGCTTTTTCCCATTGTACATTTCCAACTCTTTGTGCAGTCGGTTGCCCCACTGTTTTAAAATTGGAATTATTACGGCTGTGTACTTCAGCCGGGAGGTATCCGCCGAACATTCGATACTCCTCCTCCTCGTCAACTAAACCCGTCTCGACCCAGTTTAGTTCAGGCGCTTTAGTTTTCCTATTATCTTGCCTGGCCTCCTTTTCCCTTATAACCATTTTATGGTAAAAGTAGTTGTAAATCAGGATAATCATACCCTATACATGGGACATAGGTCAATTCTTTACTACCATTAAAACAAAATATGATTCTTAATAAAAATATGCATAAAAGGAAATTTTCGTTCCCCTTTATGCATAGGTTGTTTATTCGTTTAGTCCCATTTCTGCTCTTACCGTTGCTACGATGCGGTTTACATAACGCGTACATTCTTCAATAGTAGGCGCTTCAGCCATAACACGGACAAGCGGTTCAGTTCCAGATGGCCGTACCAGAATCCGGCCGTTACCACCCATCTCCGCTTCCACTTCTTTTATGACTTCCTGTACTTTTTCATTCCCCGTTACCCCATGCTTGTCAGTTACTTTAACATTAATGAGTGTCTGCGGATATTTTTGCATCTCACTCGCAAGCTCAGATAGAGGTTTTTGCGTCTCACTCATGATGTTCACAAGCTGTAAACCCGTTAATAAGCCGTCCCCAGTTGTATTGTAATCCAAGAAGATGATATGCCCGGATTGCTCTCCACCAAGATTATAGCCACCTTTACGCATTTCTTCCACTACATAGCGATCGCCAACTGCTGTTTGAGCACTATGTATACCATGTTCCTCAAGCCCTTTGTAAAAGCCAAGGTTACTCATGATCGTAGAAACCACGGTTCCTTTTTTCAATCGATTATTCTCTTTTAAGTATTTCGCACAGATATACATGATTTGATCGCCATCTACGATATTTCCTTTTTCATCAATAGCTATTATGCGGTCGCCGTCGCCATCGAAAGCAAGTCCAACATCTGCCCCTTTTTCCTTCAAGAATTCAGCCAGAGCCTCAGGGTGGGTAGAACCGACCCCATCATTGATGTTCAAGCCATTCGGTGATGCCCCCATTGTCGAAATATCTGCATCTAAATCAGCAAATAGATGCATAGCCAAGGAAGATGTCGCACCGTGAGCACAATCAAGCGCAACATGTATGCCCGTAAAGTCTTCGTCAACCGACTGTTTTAAGTATTGCAGATATTTTTGGCCGCCTTCGAAGTAGTCATTTAAATGGCCTAAGTCTCCGCCCGTAGGACGCGGTAACTCATCATTCTCCAGATCAAGCAATGCTTCCACTTCCGCTTCCTGTTCATCTGAGAGCTTGAAGCCATCCGGTCCAAAGAATTTAATTCCATTGTCCGCTACAGGATTATGAGAAGCTGAAATCATAACACCCGCTTCAGCACTTAAGGCTTTTGTCAGATAGGCCACTCCCGGTGTCGAAATGATGCCCAGTCGCATGACTTCAGCGCCGATGGATAATAATCCGGCAACAAGAGCACCTTCTAACATTTCCCCTGAAATACGAGTATCGCGCCCTATTAATACCTTTGGTTTTTCTGAATTCTTAGTAAGGACATAGCCGCCAAAACGGCCTAGTTTAAATGCCAACTCCGGCGTTAACTCCGTATTTGCTATTCCCCTAACTCCATCTGTTCCAAAATATTTACCCATCTGTATCGCTCCTTCTTCAAATCATTACTAAATTAAATGATGTTAAGGCCAGGTTACGTTTCTTCCTCTTCTTGGGCCATGGAAACTGACACTGCAACTCTTTTAGAATCTAATTCCCAAGATACTCCCGCGGGGACTTTAACTGCCAGTTCAACATCATGCTTACCTTCATCTAAATTACTTACATCGACCGTGAGCGAAATGTCGTCTTTAGATATTTTTTTTAGATCTTCCGCTTTCCCATTCAATGTAATGCTCATCACATCCGTATCCAATTCCACTTCTTGATCATCCTGTTTACCTACCGGGATTATTTTCAAGTTGGTGAAAGTTTTGGATTCCGTGGTTTCCGGTTCAACCTTATCTACCGTTTTTTCTTCTTCGACAACTACTTCTTCTGCCTCTTCTTCAGTATCCTTATCTTCCACATCCACTTTTTCGGTACGAATCTTCACCGTAGCTTTACTTAAGGACATTTTCTGCACACTTTCAGGTTTTGAAAGATTAAGTTCCATTTCGGTATCTCCATCTACTTTCGAGATATTGACTGGAAGATTTAATGCATTTATTTTATCCAATGATGCTTCTTGTCCATATAGAGTTACCTCTGTAGGGTCGACACTAATACTCTTGATACGAACTCCGGCCTTGGCCTTCCCAGTTTGCTCTGGCACGATTGATACCTTTTTGGAAGGAATACTGACCTTTAACGAAACTGCCACGGAAGCTGGCTCAATCGCGACATCTAATTTATTCAAATCCCGGTCTAGCGCTTTTACCGTTGCCTGCCCGTTCACCGATTCGTTTAGCCCTTTCCTTATTTCAAGGTTGGCCTTTACATAGGATATTTTTTCAATTACATCTTTGGCACCCGTAATTTTTACGGTTTCAGGATTTACTGTTGGCTGCCCAGCGGTATACCCTTCCTCCAGTAATGAACTGTTATATTCTGCATCGACCTTAAACTCTTTCGTCATCCGTTCCTGAACATTTACTTCCGCATATTCCGGATCTATCGTTGCCACGAGCTTTTCATTTAAATCGCTTATTTTAAATGTGACAGTTCGGTCCCCCATCGAGATTTCGGGATCGGAAAGATCTACATATACTTTAAAATCCCGTTGGCTTTTTGCGTTGATCAGAAGGCTTTTTGCCCCCTTCAATGTGACATCCACCGTTTCAGGTACGCCGCTGACCACTAAATTTTCACGATCATAGTACACTTCAACCGGAACATTTTCAATGGTTTCCGTACCATTCTCAGGCGCAGTGGACAATCCAAGGGACTTTTTATCGGACTCCATCTCGAAATTAACGGATATAAATAATAGAGCAGCCAAGGCGAAAGCGACAATTCTCATAAACCAAGCGCTATTCGTGAATTTATCCATTTTTCTTCCCCCTCCAATTCCAGATACCCGAGGAAGTTGTTTTGACATTCTGCAATACCAGTTCACTTGTTAGCATGGCTCTAAATGATTCCTGATTTAAATCGCGGTATAGCTCCCCATTTTTGGTGACAGAGATACCTCCCGTTTCTTCAGAAACAACAATTGTTACACTATCTGTTACTTCACTCATTCCAATGGCAGCCCTATGCCTTGTGCCCAGCTCTTTTGAAATGAACGGACTTTCCGATAAGGGCAGATAGCAAGCTGCTGCTGCGACTTGATTATCCTGTAAAATAACAGCCCCATCATGGAGGGGTGTATTCGGAATGAAAATATTAATGAGCAGTTCAGAAGAAATATAGGACCTTAAAGGAATTCCCGTTTCAACGTAATCACCCAGTGCCGTTCCTTTTTCAATGGTAATCAAGGCTCCAATACGCCTTTTTGCCATATACGTAGAGGCCTTTAGAATTTCTTCTACTAAACGCTCTTGTTGATTCTCTTCCGGAGCACTGCCCCTTGAAAAGATCTTTCCTCGTCCTAATTGTTCAAGTGCTCTTCTCAATTCAGGCTGGAAAATGACGAGAATTGCCAGAACACCCCAGTTCATGACTTGTTCCATTAACCATCCGAGTGTATTGAAACCAAACAGATTGCTCAAGCTTTTCACAATGACAATTACAAAAATTCCCTTTAGCAGTTGTATGGCTTTCGTGCCTCGAATTATAGTTAACAATTTATATATCACAAACCAAACAAGGAAAATATCAATGAAATTTACTACATAGTCCCAAACATTCAAATTGGATATAGACATGTTGTTTCCTCCAGTCCGTAATACTCCAAAAACACAATAACCATCATTATGTAATAACCTTAATAGTATACCATTTTTTAAATCATACTTCTAAAACTAGTACAGAAATTTATATGGGAAGTAGTGCTAGTAACCACTATTTTTGTCTGGATACAATATAAAGCTGAACAAAAGCACCGTTCTGATTAGAACCATGCTTATGCTCAGCTTCATTATTCCCCATCTCTTTCCTCTTTTGAAGAAGGAAGTAGAGATGTTCCAATATCCTTTATTTTGTACCACATCCACTCAAAGGCTTGGTCTATGACTTCTATATCACCGGTAACATTTCCTGCCTTGGCCATATACTCCTGACCATTAATGACTGTCACATTCCCCTTTACTTCGCCCTCTATGCGTATGTCCCCATTTTGAACCACAACGTTCCCTTCAATGGTTTCCCCACTAGGGACAATGACGGTTTCCCCTTCTACCAATAAGTTAGGTTGCTTGGAGACGGAAAAATGTTCGTCCTGATTATAAGTGGAAAAGATCGATCCTGTCATTAATACAATGAACATCGCCGCGGCTGTCATAAACGGATGAGCCTTAAACCATCTCTTTGCCCCCGTAGCCTTCTTTTCCTTAGGCAATTGGGCCATTACCCTTGCCGTAAAATCATCCGGGGCCTTGATATGGGAAGTGCTTTGTACAAGGGCAACTGCTTTTTTCATTTCATTGAAAAAATCTCGGCATGCAGGACATGTAAGCAGATGGTCCCTTAAAATTTCTTTATGCTCGGGTTTAATGTCCTCATCTAAATAATCATGCATATAATTAATGATTTCCTCGTGGCAGTTCATTTTTCTCACCTTCTTTTTATAAATGGCGCAGTTGTTTACGCAAAGCTTCTCGCCCACGATGTATTCTCGTTTTGACAGTGCCTACCGGCAAATCAAGAATCTCACTGATTTCCTTTAACGATAATTCCTCAATGTATTTTAATACGATGACCGAACGATACTTTTCCGGCAACTTCATAATTTCGACCTGGATGGTTTCCTGAAGCTCTAACGACTCTACTTCTTCCTCTGGCATCGCCATGTCCGATGCAATTTGAGAATACATATTCAATCCCTCTGTACCAGTGACTTCCGCATCTAAATAGTAATCCGGCTTTTTCTTACGAAGTCGGTCGATACAGAGGTTCGTCGCTATGCGATATAACCATGTTGAAAACTTCATATTGATATTGAAACTGCGAATGTTCACAAAGGCCCTTACAAAAGCTTCTTGGGACAGGTCTTCAGCCTCCTGCCGGTTTCCAAGCATTCTAAAACAGATTTGAAAAACTTTATCCTTATAAATTTCGACTATTTCCCCAAATGCATTGTGGTCTCCCTTTAACACTTGGTTTATTCTCTCTTTAACAAGTCCATCCATTTTTGTTTTTTACCCCCGCTTCATGCGGCTATACGATTATTACGAATCGCAAGCTAAAAGGTTTCATAATTTATTACTTTTATTTTAGCAAACTTTTACATTTTATGTTTAAAACGAAAAAAACAAGGATATATATAGTAAGAAATTGTAAAAATAAAGGAAGTGAACCTTGATAATGACTGCAGAACAAATACTAGATAACATTGAGCGATATAGACAGAAAATGATTATCTTAGCTTCCCGTTCCTCTATGATAGATAACGAAGTGGTCGAAGTGAGTAGCAAACTTGATACCCTGATGAATCAATATTTTCAATTGACCCAAAGCGGAACGAAAAAGCAAACAGTAAAGTGAAGAGGGAGATTGCCTTGGAATCATATAACGTTACCTTCGTTCAACATTATCTAAATCATATACTTTTGTATTCTAGCATATAGAAAAACAGTAACCCATAAAAAAACCGGTTACTGTTTCTTTTATATATTGCGTTAAGTTATAATAGCTTTTCTCCAAATAGAGAACCCATCAGGGCTACCGCCACGATCGCCGTTTTATTACGCTCGTCTAGTACGGGGTTTACTTCTACAAACTCAGCTGAAGTAATCAACTCTGACTCCGCAAGCATTTCCATGGCCAAATGACTTTCCCGATAGCTTATCCCCCCAAGCACTGGTGTTCCTACTCCAGGTGCCTCTGCAGGGTCTACCCCATCAAGATCTAGGGATAGATGAACCCCATCCGTTTTATCACGTAAGTATTCAATGCATTCTTCCATCACTTTCGTCATACCAAGCCTATCAATTTCATGCATCGTATAGACCTTGATGCCTTTATCACGTATTAGTACCTTTTCTCCTTCGTCCAAGGAACGGGCTCCAATAATGACGATATTCTCTGGTTTCACCTTTTGTGCATACCCATGCAGATTAACTAAATCAGGGTGACCGAGTCCAATGCTGACAGCGAGTGGCATGCCATGTATGTTTCCTGACGGAGAAGTCTCCTCCGTGTTCAAATCTCCATGGGCATCATACCAAATTACCCCTAAACTCTCATAATGCTTCGAAATCCCAGCAAGTGTTCCTATTGCTATCGAATGATCTCCCCCAAGAACTAGAGGGAATGATCCACTACAAATAATTTCATCTACCCTTGCTGCTAATTGTGCATTCCCCTTAGAAACAAGTGATAGATTCTTCAAGTTTGAGCCAGCCTCTTCAGACGTCCCGGGCCTCCCCACTATGATGTCTCCTAAATCTTCCACTTCTAACTGCAATTGTTGGATTCGTTCGACAACACCTGCACAACGGAGTGCACTTGGCCCCATATCAACCCCACGCCTTGTTTGACCAAGATCCATGGGAAGACCGATAACTGAAATTTTTTGAATAGACATACTATTCCCCCTTTCTGTTATTTTATAACTGTTAAGGAGAATGGTTCAACCGGACATTTTTATGTATAAAGATACAGCCATAGAAAGTTGTTTTTCAAAAAAAAAAGCCTTAAACCGAAGAGGTTTAAGGCGTAAGTGTTGGTGTATGTAGTTAGATGGTGGAGCCTAGCGGGATCGAACCGCTGACCTCCTGCGTGCAAGGCAGGCGCTCTCCCAGCTGAGCTAAGGCCCCTAAGTATAAAATCTAATAAAAATAAAGCGAAAGACGGGATTCGAACCCGCGACCCCAACCTTGGCAAGGTTGTATTCTACCACTGAACTACTTTCGCATATGGCTGGGCTAGAAGGGATCGAACCTTCGCATGACGGAATCAAAATCCGTTGCCTTACCGCTTGGCTATAGCCCAATATATGTAAATTAATAGTTAGCAAAATAAAAAGCGGTAATTATATATTCCCCTAAAGAAGAAAGTATATAACTGAACCACATTTTTTTGAAAAAAGATGGTGGAGGGGGGCAGATTCGAACTGCCGAACCCGAAGGAGCGGATTTACAGTCCGCCGCGTTTAGCCACTTCGCTACCCCTCCACATATAAGTGAAACATGGTGCCGGCAAGAGGACTTGAACCCCCAACCTACTGATTACAAGTCAGTTGCTCTACCAGTTGAGCTACACCGGCAAATCAATATTAAAAATGGTGGAGGATGACGGGATCGAACCGCCGACCCTCTGCTTGTAAGGCAGATGCTCTCCCAGCTGAGCTAATCCTCCAAAAAGTGAATTGAAAATGGTGACCCGTACGGGAATCGAACCCGTGTTACCGCCGTGAAAGGGCGGTGTCTTAACCGCTTGACCAACGGGCCGTAAAAATTTTTAAAAGGTAGTTTGGGAAGCTCCCAAGCGGATTCGAACCGCTGACCTCTTCCTTACCATGGAAGTGCTCTACCTACTGAGCTATGGAAGCATATGGCTCCGCAGGTAGGACTCGAACCTACGACCGTTCGGTTAACAGCCGAATGCTCTACCACTGAGCTACTGCGGAATAATATAATGTTTCCTAAAACTCTTAGAAGATATAAATCATCTGCTTGGCGGCGTCCTACTCTCACAGGGGGAAACCCCCAACTACCATCGGCGCTGAAGAGCTTAACTGCCGTGTTCGGAATGGGAACGGGTGTGAC
>NZ_JBIWDJ010000008.1:0-138928 GCF_044761955.1 Peribacillus sp. NPDC097225 | reverse complement strand
AACCTAAAAAAGATGACCCCTGTTCAATACAGAGATCATCTTTTAAAAATTGCTTAGGCTTTTTTAAAATGTCCTTTACACAGGGTACACTTTATGCAGACCTGGATCTTTTTTGTTTTAACCTACGTGCTCCTCCCCGCTTTCCATTATGGCGTCATTCCACGTTTTCGACCCTATGTGCGAGCCGGCTGGATGCAGCAGCGGCTATGGCACCGACGATATCATCCAAGAAGGTATGGACCTTGCCGGTGCTTTTATCGTTTAAATATTTTAGGATACCCGGTTTTTGCTTGTCGATAAATCCATAATTGGTGAAGCCAATCGACCCGTATACATTGACTATGGATAAAGCCAATATTTCATCCACGCCATATAGTCCTTCATCGATCTCAATGATGCTTTGAAGGGGTTCTTCAAGCAGTTTTTTTTCGGCTAACATATCCAGTTGGATGCCGGTAAGGATCGCATTCTGCACTTCGCGTTTCGAAATGACCCGTTCAACATTGTGGAGGCAGTCTGCCATTTGCAAGTCTTCATGGTAGCTTGATTGTAGATACATGACCAGCTCTGCGATATCCTCCACTTTCACTCCTCGTTCACCAAGCCATTTTCGAGCTGTTTGTTCAGACATTGATTGTTTTATATTAGTCATTTCATCATCCAATCTCCATAGTTATAGGATAAATTTTTCATGCGTGAATTTTCGGTATCGATAGTTATTCAGAAAAGAGCGTATTCCTCATATATATAAGTATATGATGCCCAATTTGTTTGTATCCATTTGATAAGGGAGGAAAACGCTATGATAGAAGAAATCATTTTTAATAATTACGGAATCGAGGTGGAGCGGGAGGAAGCCAATAGCCGGTTTCCTAGCTTTCGTTCCGGGCCTTTCATTTACAGCATCGTTCCATTAGAAGACAGGGAACAAGAGGAATTGGCAGAGCGCCATAGAATGGCTGAGCACATGATTGCCCTAGGAGATCGTCATGTTTCAGCGTTCGTCCTTGCCAATCACGGCAGTTTTGTTTCGGAAGCGGAGGACCAATTATTTATCCTCCTTGCCAATGAGGACTTGGAAGGGCCGAAAAATTTCAATCCGGGACGTCACATAGCAAGGTTCCACCAACGTGGAAGAGCCATAACGGAGACGATTCGATCCTGTTCACGGATTGGCCAATGGAAAGAACTTTGGGAGCAAAGAATCGATCAGCTGGAGAACATTTGGAGGGACAAATTAAAAGCCCATCCGGATAACCCATTCGAAAAAATGTTTGTAGAAACCTTTCCCTATTATATGGTACTAGGTGAGAATGCGATTCAATATTTAGTCGACACGGAAATCGATGATACACCACAACCTATAGACAGCGGTACGGTGTGTTATGAGCGGTTTTTAAATGATACCTGGAAGAACAATAAGTGGATGAAGAATCCGTTTGATTGGGTATTTGACCATGGGACACGGGATGCCGCGGAATGGGTGAGGGAGCATTATTTTCAAAATGTGCATACGCATCAACGGGGCATCAACACCTTTTTTCGTGAATATCAAGGCATTGAACCATTCTCCAGTTTCTCGGCACGCTTACTGTATTCAAGAATGCTGTTTCCCATTCATTACTTTGAGGCAGTTGAAGAGTATTTCTCAAAAGTATCAGAAGCAAGATCGAATGAATTGGAAGATAAGCTGTCCTCCATCACGAATACATCGGAGAAGTATGAGACGTTTCTCAAGCAGTTTTACGATTTGGCCGAAATTCCAGTTAACCATTTTAACCTTCCGAAGATTGATTGGATTTAAAAAAAACTGGAAGAAATATGATACCACCTCATTTACTATGTTATGATAATAATATGATTTTTTAGAATAGTTCGATAAGTGGTTTCGAAACTTGTTCAAGTGGAGAAAGGATGCATGCAATGAAACGTACAATGCTGGCTTTATTGATTGTCCTATTCGTTTTTCCAGCTGCGGTTTCTGCCAAGACAACAATCAAAACCAGCTGTGATGCGACGCAGTTCAAAATTGTACTTAAAACGACAACGGATTTGAAAGAGTCGGCATCGACGGACAGTAAAACAGTAGAGACATATCGGAAAAATAAAGAGTTATCGGTCATTGGGAAGACGGGTAATTGGTATAAGGTTTGCCATTCCAACCATACTGGTTTTATTGCCATGAAAAATGCCAGGGAAGTATTTAGCTCAGGCGAGAAGACCATCCTCAAGAAATTGGATAAGCGGAAAGATATCAGCCAACTCGTAGCCGCCACAGGCAAAACCATGGGTGGGATGAAGGTGACAATCCGAACCTATGAGAAGAAGAAGGGTGAATGGCGGCGAGCCTTAGGCGATATGAAGGGCGTTACCGGGAAGAATGGATTCACGAAGAATAAGAAAGAGGGCGACGGGAAAGCACCTGTCGGGATGTATTCTTTCGGAACGGCCTTTGGAAGCACATCCAAGCCAGATAAAGTGAAGATGGATTACCGGAAAACAACCAAGTATGATTATTGGATCGATGATCCGGCGTCCAACGACTATAACAAGTGGGTCACGTATAAAGGAAAGAATCCGTATGAGAAATGGAAATCTTTCGAAAGGATGAACCATGAACTTTATAAATATGGAGCCGTCATCAATTATAATAGGAATCCGATCATCAAGGGAAAGGGCAGTGCAATCTTCCTTCATATATGGAGAGGGGAAAACAAGCCAACAGCGGGTTGTACAGCTACTTCCGAGAAGAATGTCCTTAGCTTGCTGAAGTGGATGGATCCCGAGAAGAATCCGCACATAATCATGGGGACGTATGATTCGTTGAACTCTGTGAAATAAATACGAGGTTCGCCCTTAAACGTCGGTTTTTCCTGTCATACCTAGCAAGGACTTCGAAAAAGAATTGAAAACTGTATATTCTAACTATTGATAATTGAACGAATAAAACATATAATGTCTACTATACAAATACAAATGTTTTCTTGGGGAAAACAGATACTTTAAGGGGGAACCAAAATGAAAGCCATCTCGATCGGATTATTGGGGCTGGGCACTGTCGGGTCCGGAGTCGTACAAATCATTGAGAGACATCAAGACAAGCTCATGCACCAAGTAGGTTGCTCAATCACCATTAAGAAGATACTGGTCAAAGATACGTCAAAGGAACGACTCGTATCGGTGGATAACAGTATGCTAACTTCCAATCCGGAGGATATTCTTTCAAACCCTGAAATCGATTTAGTTATTGAAGTGATGGGCGGAATTGAAGAAACGCGTGAATACTTAATCAAAGCCTTGAAAAATAAAAAAAATATCGTAACGGCCAATAAGGACCTGATGGCCCTGTATGGTCCGGAACTTTTGGAGTTAGCCACGGAAAACCAATGTGATTTATTCTATGAAGCAAGCGTGGCCGGGGGCATCCCGATATTGCGCGGTTTAGTTGATGGGCTATCTTCGGACCGGATCACAAAAATGATGGGGATCGTTAATGGAACGACAAATTTCATCCTAACGAAGATGAGCAAAGAAGGAAGGGCTTATGAAGACGTGCTGAAAGAAGCTCAGGAACTGGGTTTTGCCGAGTCCGATCCGACCGCGGATGTAGGTGGACTGGATGCCGCACGGAAAATGGCCATCCTATCGACTCTCGGTTTTTCCATGAATATCGGCTTGCATGATGTCGAAGTGCAGGGAATCACCGAAATAACCGAAGAGGATCTGAGATACAGCCAAAAGCTTGGCTATACCATGAAGCTGATTGGCGTAGCGACTAGAACGGGGGATAGGGTCGAAGTTAGCGTGCAGCCGACTTTGCTTCCGGAGGAACATCCACTAGCTTCTGTAAACAATGAGTATAATGCAGTGTACGTTTATGGTGAAGCAGTGGGGGAAACGATGTTTTACGGCCCTGGGGCAGGTAGCCTGCCAACAGCAACGGCTGTCGTTTCGGATATGGTAACGGTCATCAAGAATATGAGATTGGGCGTGAACGGGAGAAGTGCCGTTTCTCCTCAATACCCGAAACAATTAAAAGATCATACGGAGATTCTGGCTAAGTTCTTCATTCGACTCCATGTACAGGATGAAGTGGGTGTCCTAGCTAGGATCACGAATTTATTCGCGGAGCATGGGGTCGGTTTCGATAAGATCCTACAATTGCCGCTGGATGAAAAAGAGTCCTCGGAAATTGTATTGGTTACCCATAAAGCCCCAATGGCGGCTTTCGATCAAATTAAATACGAATTGAATGATTACAATATGGTAAAAGAAGTGAAAAGCACATACCGTGTAGAAGGAGAGGACAACAAATGAGTTGGCAAGGACTAATTAGCGAATATAGAGAATTTTTACCTGTAAATGAAGATACACCGGCATTATCCCTTTTAGAAGGAAATACACCTTTGATTAAATTGGACCGTTTATCAGAAGAGTGGGGAATTGAGCTCCATGTAAAATACGAAGGAGCCAATCCAACGGGATCATTTAAGGACCGTGGAATGGTCATGGCCGTTGCCAAAGCGATCGAGGCTGGAAGTGATACGATCATCTGTGCATCCACGGGGAATACATCAGCTGCGGCTGCTGCTTATGCGGCGCGTGCCAATATCCGTTGCATTGTTGTCATTCCAGAAGGAAAGATTGCCATGGGTAAATTGGCTCAAGCGGTTATGTATGGAGCAGAGATCATTTCGATTGAAGGCAATTTCGACCAAGCTTTAAAGATCGTCCGGTCCCTTAGCGAACATTCACCTATCACTCTAGTAAACTCTGTTAACCCATATCGGATTGAAGGCCAGAAGACGGCTGCGTTCGAAATTTGTGATGCGCTTGGATCTGCACCTGATATTTTGGCATTGCCAGTCGGGAATGCGGGGAATATCACCGCGTACTGGAAAGGGTTTAAGGAGTACAATGAAGGAAAACGGACAGGGCTACCTGAAATGAGAGGGTTCGAAGCCGAAGGGGCAGCAGCGATTGTCCGTGATGCGGTCATTGAAAACCCTGAAACGATCGCAACCGCGATACGAATTGGTAATCCTGCCAGCTGGAAGTTTGCTGTGGAAGCGGCAAGTGAATCAAATGGTAAAATTGATGAGGTAACGGATGAGGAAATCCTTGAAGCCTATCACTTCCTGGCTAAAAAGGAAGGCGTATTTGCTGAACCGGCATCATGTGCTTCCATTGCCGGCGTGTATAAACAATTAAAAAGCGGCGAAATCAAAAAAGGAAGCAAAGTTGTGGCTGTCCTTACTGGAAATGGATTGAAGGATCCGAACGTGGCTGTCGATACAAGCACGATTCATCCGACATTACTACCAATGGATGAAAAAATCATTTTAGAACATTTACAAGGTGTGAACCAGGCATGAGTGCGGAATCGGAGATGTTTTTGATCCGTGTGCCAGCAAGTACGGCTAATCTTGGGCCCGGGTTCGATTCAATCGGTCTTGCCCTTGGATTGTACTTGGAGATACACGGATCCCTATCGAATCATTGGGAAGTCATTCCGCTTTCTGAGGAAATGTCCGTTTTCCCGAAAGATGACACGAATTACATCATTCAAATCGCAAAGAAAACGGCGGCATATTATGGGAAAGACCTGTCACCGTGCCGGATTTCCGTTTCTAGTGAAATCCCGCTTGCCAGGGGACTTGGAAGCAGTGCTTCAGCCATCGTAGCCGGGATTGAATTAGCGAATCTAGTCGCTAAACTGAACTTATCCGCTGAGGAAAAAAACAGACATGCCTCTACTTTTGAGGGACACCCGGACAATGCAGGGGCATCTGTTCATGGTGGTTTGGTCGTCGGTATGCATACGGATGAAAAAACGGATGTTCTTTCATTTCCGATAGAAGGGGTAAATGTCATTGCCGTGATTCCCAACTTTGAATTGCTTACAGAGGATTCAAGGAATGTCCTTCCCGAAACACTTCCGTATAAAGAAGCAATAAGCGGAAGTGCGGCAGCTAATGTGCTACTTGCGGGAATCTTGACAAATAACTGGAATCTTGTCGGTCAAATGATGCAGAACGATCGATTTCATCAACCCTATCGCGCTGGCTTAGTGCCGCATTTAGCGGAAATCGAAGAAATTGTACGTCGGGAAGGCGGCTATGGTGCCGCTCTAAGTGGAGCAGGTCCGACCGTCCTCAGCCTAGTGTCTGGCGAAAAAACAGCACAACTGCTAAGAAGTTTGAAGGAAGCATTTCCTGACTTTCAGGTGAAAGAGCTGAGGGTCGACAATGATGGAAGCCAGACGGCGATCCTATCAGAGGAAGAGAAGAAGGAATGGAGCTTTAATAAATCATAGATGTTCATTGCAACAGTAAAAAAGCTGATTCCCTTTAAGCCGTATCAATCAAGGATTGATAGGACTGATAAAGCGGAGTCAGCTTTATTTCTATAGCAGACTAAATATATTTAGTCTGTATGTGTTGTATCTAATATGGTTGAATGCTCAACCCGTTATTAAAGGCTAATTAGAAAACTTGCTCAACTTCCACTACCCCGGGAACTTCTTCAAGAAGTGCGCGCTCAATCCCAGCTTTTAGAGTAATGGTCGAACTTGGGCAGCTTCCGCATGCTCCTAGTAATCGTAATTTTACAATTCCATCTTCTACGTCAACTAGTTCACAGTCACCGCCATCACGAAGTAGAAACGGACGAAGTTTATCTAGAACATCTTGAACTTGTGTTTCCATTTGTTGGTCAGACATTGCAATCGACTCCTTTCCTAATCATATTATAATGCGAACATAGTAAAAAATCCAACTGTAACTTTGCGGAAATTAAATCTATTCTTTTCGAATCTGTCATTAATAGGGAAAAGATTCCAAAAATCACAGAGAAAATACATGGTGGAGGTAACAGATGATAAAGAAAAAAATTGAAATAGAGGTATATGGGGCGACGCAAATATGTGCGAGTTGTGTTAATCTTCCCTCTTCGAAAGATACATATGAATGGCTTCAAGCCGCATTGACACGAAAGTTTCCAGAGCAACCATTTTCCATTACTTATATTGATATGTTGAATCCGCCTGATGTTGATAGGCAAAAAAACATGGCGGCGAAGATGGTCGAAGAAGATTTATTTTATCCACTTGTCCTCATTGAAGATGAGATTGTGGCCGAAGGGAACGTTCACCTGAAAAAAGTTGTGGAATTAATGGAGAACTACGGATATAAAGGGAAATGAAAAAACTGACCCAGGAGGAAGCTTTATAGCAGCTTTTTGAGTCAGTTCAAGAATAGGTTCATGAAATTTTAGATTAACCGTTATGGTATTTATACATCCAAAGTATCCCGGATTTCATTAGGCGTGCCACTCTTCCTGTGATAGGACGGTTAGCGACAAGTCCAAAACCTTGTTTCTTCCCAAGAGAACCTAATGTCCCTTTTAATTTTACGGGAGGGAAACTTTCAGGAAGTGGTTCATTGGCCCATTTTTTCAAGAGAACTTGAACAATCTGTTCGGCTTGAGATTCCGCTAATTGAGCACTCGGTGCATGTGGCAAACTAGCGCAGTCGCCGACTACAAAAATGCTGTCATTGGTAGGAAGGAAATGCTGTGGTGTAAGAACGGCTCTTCCTTGACGGTCTTTTTCGATATCCATGTCACGAATGATCTTGCTTGGTTGTATGCCGGCTGTCCAGACAATAACATCACTATGAACCGCTTCATCCCCATTATAAAGCAGGTTAGGTTCAACTTTAGTGATATTAGAATGATGAACGATTTCGATGGTATGTTTATCAAACCATGATTCGACAAACGTACTTAGTCTTTCTGGGAAAGCAGATAGAATATGTGGTCCACGGTCGAAAAGCTTTACGTTCAAATCAGAACGACTTTCAATTAATTCACTGGCTAACTCGACACCGCTAAGGCCTCCGCCAACGATTGATACGGTTGCACCAGCGCCCAAATTATTCAAAGCTGAATAAGTGCGACGTGATTTATCGATGGTTTGGATGCTATATGTGTGTGTATCAGCACCAGGAATATTGTGATATTTATCTTCACATCCAAGGCCGATAACTAAATCGTCGTAAGCAACGGGCTCTTGGTTCTCGATAATGACTTGTTTGTTCTCCATATCAATGGAAAGTACTTCTCCGTATACGTTCTTTAAGCGAGGGTGTTCTGGAAATGCAACACGGATGTGCTGATCAGGAATAGTACCTGCTGCTAGTGCATAATATTCGGTTTTTAAGCAGTGATAAGGATTGCGGTCGATTAGTGTGATGCTCACGTTTTCAGGAAGCTGATTAGGCAGCAATCTTTGTAACATGCGCATACCACCATACCCACCACCAAGTATGACTAAATTCTTCATATGTTTTTTCCCCTTTGTTTGATCTCTAGAAATAATGTTAAGTATTTCACTTGTGAAAATAAATTATCCTACTATAGGATTCCCCATTTGTATCCTATGGAATTATGTGAATAAATATATGCCTAATTTGTAGAATAATAAAAATATTATATGATTTCTTGTTTACATACCCCGACAAAAGTATAACGAATATAACTGTAAATCACAACCGATATCTTAAAAACGGCGTATTTTTGTGCGTATTTATTGACTGTTAATGTGAAAAGGTTTAGGATAAACTGTTAATGACAGCGAGGTGAAACGATGTATCCAATCATTGAGTTCTGTGTAAGCAATCTGGCCAGTGGGGCACAGGAAGCTTTCGAAAGATTAGAGAAGGATCCTAATTTAGATATTATTGAATATGGTTGCCTAGGATATTGTGGGAAATGTTCCAGTTCTTTGTATGCCCTTGTTAATGGCGAAGTAGTTTCTGGGGATACAACGGATGAACTTGTGAAAAATATATATAAATTTATTGATGAATATCAAATGTTTTAATCGACATAAATAAAAAGGAGGCAGCCGAATAACATGTTGGGCCGCCTCCTTTTTGGTGGAGGATACATTTCCTCAGGCATTTGCCGCGATACCACCCATTTCCGATTCTTCCTTGATTTCATGCCACCGGTCTCTGGCCATTTGGATAATGGACGATTCCCTGGCGTGTTTTTGCCTTTCAAGTACCATGGAAAGAAATTTAATGGCTGCCTGTGTATTTCCGATCCTTTTGGATATATCTCCGGCAAGGTATAAAATCCTGACTTCCGATACTTGCGTGCCGCTGAAGTCCCCTGATGAATAAGATGCTTCATATTCCTGAAGAGCAAGTCGTAGGAACCTATTTTCCTGCTCCTGTTTATTTTGAAATCTATACAGCCAGGCAATCCGTAAATGAATACCGGCCAGGATGATATGTTTCTCCTTTTTCAAGGAACCGCAATAACTGGCCAGTTTATAGGTTTTGATTGCATCTTCAACGGAACGTACATCACTGAAATGATGGGGATTCCATTTAGAACAGATTTTCTCTTCGATGACTTCTTTTGTGGTAGGTGGGAAATATCGTGAGAAATCTTCAGAATAGGAAAAACCGCAGTGTCGACAAACGTGAATATAATAGTAAAGGGCGTTAGCGTCCGGGTTTTCATATATAGGACAAAAATCAGTGTCATAACGGGATACTTTAATAAAGCGTGAACGTATTTTCTTAGTGGTTGATGTTTGTTTACAATGAAGACATTCTATACTTTTATCATATAGAGGCTGTAATTCTTCGATAGAGATTACCTCCTTCATAAAATCTTGTAAGACTAATCACACAGGTAATTATACCCATAAATCACGATTTAATCTAGTTTTTTCATGAAATGTGGGGGGATAATGATCTGGAACATTTAATTTTTTTCAAGCTGGAAAATTGAGCAGGGGAATTTCTTTGGTATATACTATAAGTAAAGAAAGATTCTATCTCACATCTTTAGGAGGGAGCGGTTTATAATGAGTGAAGTTGTTCAGATTACGGAAGCAGCTGCTTTTCAGATAAAAGAAATGATGAAGCAAAACGAAGAAGAGGGATCGTTTTTAAGAGTGGCTGTAAAAGGCGGAGGCTGCAGTGGATTATCCTATGGCATGGGGTTGGAACAGGAACCTGGCGAGAAGGATGAGAAGTTGGAGCAATTTGGGATCCATATCCTTGTGGACAAAGAGGATGCCAGCATATTGAATGGAACGGTCATCGATTATAAACAAACGATGATGGGTGGAGGATTTACGATTGAAAATCCTAATGCCATCGCGTCATGCGGTTGTGGATCTTCCTTCAGGACGGCTACCGAAAAAGGTACGCCGGAGAACTGTTAATGGTTGGTTGACGGTCAGTGATCGTTAGCGTTTAGTTAATTCGATATCAACGTTTATATCTGGCGCTTCTTGACGTATGTAACGATACGTTGGGAGGCGTCTTTTTATGTCAGGATAAAAGACTCATCCAATAAACACGTATAAGCGAGCATTCTAAAGTGATAATGAAATGCTTATGTGGATTCGTCGTCTTTTGTCGATTAAAGCATAAAGTCCCTTGCTATGTTAGTATTACGTGTGTGCATGAACCGTATATATGGAAGGTTAGCAGGACACAAATAAAGTAATAAGGTTTACTTCACAAAAATAAGGTATGATATATTTATTGAATAGATTCTCTTTAAAGACAGGAAAAGTAGGTGAACATAGTGGGAAAATATCAATTGGATTACAAAGGCCAGGCAGCTGTGACAAGATATCAGGAAAAGCAGACGACTGCCAAATTTGATAAAAAGCAGCATATTGAAAATCTGCGTGCGGAGTATTTGAAAAAAAAGCAAAAACAAACAGATAAATAATATGAATGAAACCCTAGGAAGACTAAAATCTCCCTAGGGTTTTCTTATGGAAAAAGGGAGACACATTTTGAAGTGTCCCCCTTTTTTCCATCATTCTTATAGGGTTTTCAAGGCTTCCTTGATCGGTTGGTCACCACTATGAATTTCAAACGTTTTATTGAAGGTGTTTTTTTCGGAGATGGCTTGGGCCAATACTTTAGCGACATCCGCTCGTGGTATGGAAGTATCGACATGATCGACTTTTGCATCTGCCTTAATTTTCCCAACCGCTTGGTCATTGGTCAATGCGACGGGACGGACGATGGTATAAGTGAGACCGCTCTCCTTTAAATGTTCATCCGCATCATGCTTGGCTTCGAGATAGTGTTGCATTCCTTCAGGGCCTTGTTGGGGCTGATCGGAACCGACGGAGCTTAACATGACAAAGCGCCCGACGCCTTTTCTCTTAGCGGCATCAATCAGTTTGATTGCTCCGTTCTTATCCACAGCCGTGGTCTTATCAGGTCCTGTCTTCGGACCTGAACCAGCAGCAAATACGATGGCGTCCATGTTATCCACCGCTTTATCCACATCTTCCTCTAAATCAGCGAGGATGGGCTGTCCGCCAAGGTCTTTTATCCCTTGTGCTTGTTCTTCTTTCCGGATCATTCCATATACCGTATCCTGTTGGGTTTTTGATAGTTCTTCGATGATTTTCTTACCAGTCGTTCCATTCGCGCCTGCTATTAAGATATTCATGAATGTAAACTCCTTTCTTTTTCTTCTCTTACATTCATTACCCTTTATCGAAGAGTCCGAAAACATCTAGAACCCATTATGGATAACTGCTTTCCCGGAAGTTATCCACAAGTTAATAAAACAAATAAAAAAACCAGCTCAATTCAGAGCCGGTTAATGAGTGATGGGATGCTAAAACATGGAAGAGCTGTGCATGGGCTGCACTTTTGCTTTTGGGTCAATGTATTGCTTCGCATGATTGACGGCAGTAGGGGCTTCGCCAAAGCCGCTGGCAATTAATTTGACTTTGCCATCGTAGGTTGCGATGTCACCAGCCGCGTAGATTCCGGGGATGTTCGTTTCCATTCTGGAGTTGACTAAGATGTTGTTTTTCTGAATATCGAGCCCCCATTCTTTGATGGGACCAAGAGAGGAGATAAAGCCGTAGTTGACGATGACTGCATCAACATCCAATGTTTCGGTTTCTTCTCCATTCGTATCCTTAAGGACGACTGTTTGAATTCGATCTTCCGTACCAATTAAATCTGCAGGTATGTAAGGGGTTTTAATTTCTACTTTAGAATTTTTTAGATTTTCGACACTATGTTCGTGAGCGCGGAATTTATCCCTTCTATGGACAATGCTCACCTTTTCAGCGATAGGCTCTAACATGAGTGCCCAGTCCACTGCGGAATCGCCGCCTCCGAAGACCACCACTTTTTTCCCTGCAAAACGGTTAAGGTCATCAATGAAATAATGAAGGTTCGTACCCTCATATTGCTTAGCATTCTCGATTTCGATGCGTCGAGGTTGGAAAGCCCCGTTTCCGGCAGTGATTATGATTGTTTTGGAATAATGTACTTCTTTATCCGTGGTTAACATGAAGACGCCATCGGCCTGTTTCTCCACTTCTTGAACGGATTGTTCCAAGACGACGGTTTGTTCGAATTTCGCCATTTGCTCTTTCAAATTATTGACTAATTCCTGAGCCAGCACTTTAGGAAAACCTGCGATATCATAGATGTATTTTTCAGGATAAAGAGCGGATAATTGTCCACCCAATTGTGGGAGGCTTTCAATGATTTTGACTGATGCCTGTCTCATACCACCATAGAATGCGGTAAATAAGCCTACAGGTCCACCACCAATGATGGTAATATCATATACTTTTTCATTTACTTCCAACGCTATCCCTCCGATATACTAGGTTTGTTGAAATTCTTTCTTCATTTTAACATAGTTGAAGTTAAAGAAGATGGATAAATTTTTTGAAAAATGAGAAAGTTCGTGCGAGCAATCAGGCATACTATTCATCAAAATGAAAAATTACCGCATCAAGTGGACGGCTTATCCATTAATCAGGGGGAAATCGGTTTCCTTGAAAAATGAGAGAGAATGGAATAATATTCAATTATATGGAATTTGTTGGTTCGTTCGTGAACTTTAATTAGTGAAAGGCATCACATATGAATAGGATTGCCTTCTTTAATGGAAATTAAGGATATCGCATAGAAATTGAGATGGAAAGCGGGATAAAGAAAAATACTGTAAAGGTGGAAGATTACTTGAAAAAACCAACTATCGTTATTTTGGGAGCAGGTTATGGCGGTTTGATGACCGTAACCCGATTACAAAAAGCATTGGGACAAAATGAAGCGGAAATCATCTTAGTGAATAAAAATGATTATCATTATGAAACAACCTGGTTGCATGAGGCGTCTGCCGGAACCCTTCATCATGATCGTGTGCGCTATCCCATCAAGAATGTCATCAACAAAAGTAAAGTGAGGTTCGTTCAAGACTCCGTTTTAGAAATCAAGACCGAACAGAAAAAAGTCATTCTAGAAAATGGCGAAGTTTCGTATGACATCTTAGTGGTCGGGCTTGGCCCAGAATCAGAAACATTCGGCATTCCAGGATTAAAGGAATATGCCTTCTCCATTTCCAATTTAAACTCGGCCCGGAAAATACGGGATCATATCCAATTGCAATTTGCCACATATAGCTCGGAAATGGAAAAAGACGAAAATCGCTTGACCATCGTAGTCGGTGGAGCTGGGTTTACGGGCATTGAATTCCTTGGGGAGTTAGCCAATCGTGTTCCTGTGCTGTGTAAGGAATATGATATTGACCCTCAGAAAGTCCGCATGTACTGTGTAGAAGCTGCACCGGCGGTACTTCCTGGTTTCGATCCCGAATTAGTGGATTATGCCGTTTCATATCTTCAAAAAAAAGGAGTGGAATTCAAGATTGGCACGCCCATCAAGGGAGCTACCCCTGAAGGAATCATCGTGGCAATTGGTGAAGAGGAAACCGAGGAGATCAAGGCAGGGACCGTTGTTTGGGCAGCTGGAGTTCGTGGGAATTCCGTCATTGAAGCTTCGGGATTCGATGCAATGCGTGGTCGCATAAAAGTGAACCTCGATATGCGGGCACCAGGTCATGATGATATCTTCATCGTGGGTGACTGTTCATTGATCATCAATGAAGAAATAAACCGGCCATATCCCCCTACCGCACAGATTGCCATGCAGCAAGGAGAAGTCATTGCGAAGAACATTACCAAGTTGGTCCGCAACCAAACCGACCTAGATACCTTTACGTTCGAAAACAAAGGGACGGTATGTTCACTTGGTGAGCATGATGCAATCGGGGTTGTTTTTGGTAAGAAAGTGACGGGGAAAACGGCCTCGTTCATGAAGAAAATGGTGGATAATAGAGCGTTATTATTGATAGGCGGCCCTTATTTGGTTGCGAAAAAGGGTAAATTCAACATCCTGTAATTTCATAATAAAAGGTATGAGCCATTCAAGAAATTTCCGGGATGGCTTTTTTCTATTGTGTATGACTGAAAAAAAAGGTTTATAATACAAATATTGAGAGAAATGAGGAGTGAAATGATTGGAACGCTGCAAAAATGTCTGGTTGGCTGTATCGGGTCTCGTGATTTCCGATAAAGGCGAATGGCTTGTCGTTAATAAACGGTATGGAGGATTGGAAGGTCAATGGTCCCTCCCCGCCGGCTTCGTTCGAAATGATGAAACGGTGGATGAGGCAGTCATTAGAGAAGTGCTGGAGGAGACGGGGATTCATACGGAAATTGAAGGGATGGTAGGCGTCAGGAGTGGAGTCATCAAAGGGGAAATAAGTGATAATATGTTGGTGTTTTTACTTAAGCCGCTTAGTTTTGATGTATCGGCTCAAATGGACGAGCTATATGAAGCTAAGTTCTATGATCCGGAAGCCCTCATTGCGGAAGGCAAGCAGTCTGTGTTATTGAATCATCTTTTATCCTTTAAAAAAGAAAGAATGCAGACGATGCTCGACGGAGTCAATCCAGGGAATCATTTCGGATATACCTCTTATAAATTATTTATGTAAGACAATGATGCATCACAAGGGATTAATTGGTATTATGTCGTTGACGAACCAATTATGTATTCTGTAAACTAAAAGTGGTTCTTTTAAGGAGGTCTAGAAGATTATGCCATTACCGGTATTGGTCATCTCAATACTTTTATTCTTTGTATTGTTTTTCGGGATAGGCTTTTTACTTAACATGCTTTTTCGATCATCATGGATCATGGTCGTCCTTTTTCCTATCGTATTCCTTGTCATAGTGAATAAAGCCAAGTTGATTGAATATTTCAGACAACCCAGTGACACGTTTTCCGAACTTGGGACGAGCCTAGCATCCTTGCATGCGGCGGATCTGATGATTTTATCAAGTGGATTAATTGGTGCAATAGGGGCTGGAATCACGATTAAGATATTGAGGAATAAGGGGTACCAAATGTTTTAAATAGGTGGGGCTGCCATTTAGTGGTGGTCCTTTTTTCTGTTTTTCTAGTGATATGTAGTCATTTTTGGGTCTATATGAATACTTTTCCTCATGTTAGGGAACAAATATCCTTGTGAGAGGAGTGGAATGACATACATATGAAAATCATACGGACATTATTTTTGCGGGTTGCCATCATCCTATTGTTTTTCTTGGCTATTGAATCAACCGTTCATCATGTTTTTGGAGCCGAGCCCGAAGTCCATCCTTTGGAAGAAACGATTAGGAAAAATACGGTATTCGAGCTGGAATACAAAGCCTTTCATCGTGGGCACCATAAAGCGACCTTTATAGCATCGTCCACGAAAAAAAGTGGGGGACCGCCAACGATAGAAGAGGCTATAGAGCTTTCGAAGTATCCAAAACATAAGGTGTTGGCAACGGGATATACAGCAGGCTATGAATCCACCGGTAAATATCCGGATAGCCCGTCTTATGGCATTACCTATTCTGGGGTGAAGGTGAAGCGGGATATGTTTTCGACCATTGCTGCTGATCTATCCGTGTTTCCGCTAGGTACCATCCTTTGGATCCCTGATTATGGTTTTGGGGTGGTAGCCGATAAGGGTGGGGCGATTAAAGGGAACCACCTTGACCTGTATTACGACACGGTGCAAGATGTATATGAGAAGTGGGGAAAGAAAACCCTGGAGGTCTATCTTGTACAAAAAGGAAACGGGCGTTTTTCAGAGGAACAGTTATATGAGTTGAATGAAATGAAAGTGAGGCAGGTCTTCAAACATACGATCGCCGAAAAAGCGGTCCATACAAGCATGTCTTCCTTTGTGTTTTAAATACATGAATGCTCGCAAAAAAGCCGACTCAATGTAGAGCCGGCTTTTTTGCCGTTCAATCTGTAGGGATGTGGAGGTAGGCTTCGGGATGAAGCGTCCTAGCCAGTTTGGATAGTCCATCCAGCAATCTGGGGGACGGCCGGCAGAATAAGGGTTCTTCCATGATATGAATCGCATGGTTTTGGACGGCTTTCATTTCCGACCAGCGCTTCCGTTTCTTGATTAATTCAGGGTTGACCTTATGTAACGGGACGCCGACCCATGCTAAACAAATGTGGTCCGGGTCCTTTTCTAGGACTTCTTCCGATGGCACTTGAATGCTTGCCATGTCTACTTCTTCAAAGAGGTTATACCCTCCAGCCAGACGGCTGATTTCCGTTAACCAATTGACCCCGCCAGGTGAGAAAAGGGGATTGGGCCACCATTCCCAGTAGAGGGAAGGGGGATGGTCGATGCTGTCCGCTACCATCTTATATTGCCGGATGGTGGAACGGAATTTGTCCGCCTGCAACGCGGCCTTTTCCTGTACCTGAACGGCTTCCCCAAGGGTCAGTAAATCCTGGGCGATATCTTCAAGCGATTGCGGATTAAAGATGATATAAGGAATCTTTCGTTTTTTGAGTGCCTCGATGTTTTTTTCCATACCAGGTACGCTGAGGGAAGCAAGAACCAAATCAGGTTTTAATGATTCCACGAGATCGATGTTAATGGACAGATCTGGACCGACTTTAGGCAGATGCTGTATGGAGTCGGGCCAATCCGAATAGTCATCGATGGCAATCAACTGGTCTTCGATTCCGAGATATGTACAGAGTTCGGTATTACTTGGGCAAAGAGAGATTAATTTCATTTATAAGTCACCTACCCTTGAAAGATTAAAAAGTGAAGAACAAGTGCGATGAATACTCCAGTCAATGCTCCGAAAAAGACTTCAATCGGTTTATGGCCCAATAATTCCTTCAATTGCTGCTGCTTCTGCTTCTCCTCTTTCTTCTGCCAATTCTTCGCTTGTTCGACAAATAAATTGAAATCTGTGACAAGCTGATTCAGGACGGCAGCCTGTTCCCCTGCCTGCCTCCTAACACCCGTTGCATCAAACATCGTGATGATGGCAAAAAGTGTCGCAACGGCAAAGATGGGTGAGTCCATGCCCGTTTCAATCCCCACTGCTACGGTAAGTGCAGTCACGGCGGCTGAATGTGAACTTGGCATACCGCCCGTTGAGTTGATCAACGACCAATCCCATTTACGAAAGGCGATGAAATGAATCGGGACTTTAATGAATTGGGCAAAGAAAATGGCGATTAAAGCGGCAATTAAAGGGAAGTTTAAAAAAAATTCCAAAAGTTTCAGCCTTCTTTCCATTTATAAAGTAACGGTGAGACGGGAAAATATTCATCCTTACTAATACTTTCCATCATATCCTATCGATTCCCTGCTTATTGGAAATAAATATGATCTTTCTTATACTCTTTCTCTAAAGGGCGGCTTTCTAAACTACTTCCTTACTAGGCAGGTGAAATAGAGCTAAGATTTAGAAAGAAGAGGCGATTCTTTAGAAGGTCTAGGTAGGTCGATAAAGAATATGAATAGTAATCATATGTTTTATAAGGAGGAGATAGTATTGTCTATTTCAAAAGACCCGGTTAGTTACATGGTCGTCCTGGAAAACTGGAAGACTCCGAGGCGATTTTAGACATCCAGAAATCCGTTGTGTCAGAAGGTGAATTCCTAATCGCGTTATCCACAGAGTTCAATAAAACATCTTCCCAACAAAGCGAATGGGTTCAGAGCATATTGGATCATGAAAGAGAAACATTACTGGTAGCTGAAAGTGAGGGAGAAGTCGTTGGTTGGATAGTATTCGAAATGGCCAAAAATAGAATGCGATTGTCCCATACAGGCACCTTTGGCATGATGATAAGAAAGGGTTATAGAGAAATGGGGATTGGAAGTATGCTACTACAGGCATTATTGGATTGGGCAGAGAGCAATCCCTTCATCGAAAAAGTGAGTTTAGGCGTTTTCGCATCAAATCACGGTGCTATTACTTTGTACAAGAAAATGGGGTTCATTGAAGAAGGTCGTAAGGTTAAAGAATTTAAAATGAGTGAAAATGAATATGTCGATGATATCCTGATGTACAAATTGGTTAAGTGAAATCGAATGGATCATCTTGTTTAAATGAATGAAGCGGGCATTTCAAATCCACTTTGTGCATTGAATTCGGAAATTTCGGGGAATTTGGTTATAATAGGAGTATTCGAATGGAGGCGTATCAGAATGTTTACAGTGAAACATACATTAAACTTAGATGTTACGGAAGAATGCCTGTTAATGGGTGTGTTTGATCGGCCGATTAAATTCACGGGGATTGGGCAGGAAGCGGATGAGAAATTATCGGGACATCTTACACAATTGGTGAAGGATGGTGATATCTCTTCCAAGAAGAAGTCCATCACTAAAATACATACTTTAGGAAAACTAGGCGTAAAGAGGCTGATTTTTGTCGGTCTAGGGAAAGAAAAAGAACTATCTTTCGAGACTTTAAGGGAAGCTTTAGGGAAGGCCCGCAAAGTGGTGGCTGAATCAAGGCTTACGACAATCAGCATCGCTTTGGACACCTTCACGACTGAACAGTTGGACGCACTGGATGCGGCGCATGCATTCTCCGAGGCATTTGAGCTGGCAGGCTATAAATTTGCCGGGTATAAACAGAAATCGAACCAGATAGAAAAAAGTTTGGAAGCCATCACGGTTTATAGTGAGTGCCAAACGGATGAAGTGGGAGCGGCCCTACATGTCGGCCGTGTGTTTGGGAAAGCGACGAATTCAGCGAGGACGCTAGTTAATACACCTGGGAACTTACTGACCTCCACGGATTTAGCGAACTATTCCATGGAATTGGGGGACCGGTATGGATTCGAGGTTGAAATCATCGAGAAGGAAGACATGCTCAAGCTTGGAATGGGTGCTCTTCTAGCGGTCAATCAAGGATCGGTCGAACCACCGAAAATGATCGTCCTCAAATATCAGGGAAAAGAAGAATGGACGGATGTAATCGGGTTGGTCGGAAAAGGAATTACCTTCGATACAGGAGGTTACTCATTAAAAACGAAGGCTGGAATCGTTGGAATGAAAACGGATATGGGCGGTGCAGCGGCCGTCTTGGGTGCGATGGAAATCATCGGGGAATTGGGCCCGGATCAAAATGTCGTTGCCGTCATTCCTTCTACCGATAACATGATCAGTGGAAATGCATTTAAACCGGATGATGTGATTACCGCCATGAGTGGTAAAACCATCGAGGTGCTGAATACGGATGCCGAGGGACGGCTTGTATTGGCGGATGCCGTGACATATGCGAAACACCATGGTGCGGAATACCTTGTCGATGTTGCCACCTTAACGGGTGGTGTTATAACGGCCTTGGGCAATGATATGACAGGTGCCATGACCAATAACGTGGAATTCTATGAACAAGTTCAAAAGGCCTCTGAGGAAGCCGGTGAGCCAATGTGGCGCCTGCCGATTACCGAAAAGGATAAAGAGCGTGTGCGTAATAGTAAGATTGCGGATTTGAATAATTCGCCGGGAGGAGCCGGGCATGCCATCATGGGTGGTGCCTTTGTCGGTGAATTTGCCGAATCGACCCCATGGGTCCATCTCGATATTGCGGGAACATCCACGACAGCGAGCGCAAATGAACTGGGTACGGCCGGGGCGACTGGAGTCATGACCCGTACCCTTGCCCTTCTTGTGGAAACATTCAATCCGGGCAAGAACTAGGATCGATGCCGAAGCCGGAAAGAGGCTTCGGTTTTTTCATATGTTGCTCCACTTCAAACTGATGATGACATGGCAATTTATCTCTCCTTTTTTCGGATAAAAATCAAAACGGATGCCATCGGGATTGTACTTGATATCTGGTTCGTTTTTAATACCTGTCTTTTTGATCATGTCGGTGACGGCAGCCGTTTTCGATTCTTGGGCGGCGGACATGAGCCGTGTCGAAAATGGTTTGGACGAGGCAATCATATCCACTACTTTTTTTGCATCATCCATTAACGATTGCGAAGATTTAGCCGATTGAATCAAGAGGTCGGGGTTTCCGGCGGAGAAAGGGCGAAGCAGCGGATCTACCTGATTGCGATAAGGCATTCCCCAATCACGGTTTCTCTGGAAAAAATCTTGGTCGAAAAAAAAATAAGGGATATCAGCCAAAGGTTTGCCTCCCTTTCCTATGTCTTTCCATAGACAGGTTTATTATATAGGTTAAAATATGAGTGGATGTAGAAGATTATGATAGTGTTTTAGAAAGCCGTTTTTCTTACTTGGAAAATAGAAAGAAGTGTACACTATTATTTGTAAAAATCCTCACTTGGTAGTATACTTAAAATACTTGCTTACCTTAAGTAAGTAGCAAGACCGTACTATATAAAACTAAAAAATAGGTGATTTTACTATGAAAATAACAAAGCAAATAAAAGACCTTTTAATAGATAAAATGAACATCCTGAAAACACCGGGTAAAGATGATCTATGCCTGGTCGGTCCCGTGAATCTCCCTGTTAAGCAAGGTGACTTTTCGGCTGTCTTCCAATGGTACACCTGGCTTCAGCTTGATGGCGAGGATAATGTTGAAGAAGCAGTGCTCGAATCGCTTTCGACTGCCAACTTGGCTTTTGGCCAGCAATCTTCGGTATTGGTGTATGGTGATTTCGAGAAAGCGGAGGATGCACTCGTCCGTATGCACAGTATCTGCCATACGGGGGATATATTCGGCAGTCAACGTTGTGATTGCGGATACCAGCTTCACCAATCGATGAGGATGATTGCCGACGCCGGAACCGGCGCCATTTTTTACCTTGCGGATCATGAGGGAAGAGGTATTGGCTTATTTACAAAATCATTGGCTTACTTGCTTCAGCAAGAAGGATTTGACACCGTTGAAGCGAACCATGCTTTGGGATTCGAAGATGATACAAGATCTTATGAAGGAGCGATCACGGTGTTGAAAGCTCTGCGTCATAAACCCGTAACGCTGATTACGAATAATCCTAAAAAGCTGGCAGCGCTTAAGGAGCATGGCTTGACGGCGAAGAATCATATCCCGCTTTGGGGTGGTTTGACTGAAACGAATAGTTTCTATCTGGATACAAAAATCAAGAAATCCGGGCATATCCCACTAGAGGATCCCACTGTAATTGTGTGAAGGGGAGCTGTGATGATGAATAATGATCAATATTACATGAAACTGGCTTTGGACCTAGCGGGCAGTGCTAAAGGGAAGACGAACCCGAACCCCATCGTCGGGGCTGTTATTGTGAAAGACGGCGTGATTGCCGGAACAGGGATTCACCGCAAAGCCGGTGAACCGCATGCCGAGGTCCATGCATTCAAAATGGCGGGAGAGTATGCCAAAGGTGGAACTTTATATGTGACGCTTGAACCTTGTTCCCATTATGGGAAAACACCACCATGTGCGAACTTGGTGAAGGAATCGGGAATTAAACGGGTCGTAGTGGCCATGGAAGATCCCAACCCGGAAGTTGCAGGGAGAGGAATCGCGCTTCTTAAAGAGGCAGGCATTGAAGTGGAAGTGGGCATTTTGGAAAAAGAAGCACGAAGGCTGAATGAACGCTTTATCCATAATATGACGACAGGGCGGCCTTTTGTCCTGTCCAAATTTGCGATGACGCTCGATGGGAAGCTGGCGACCCACACTGGACATTCGAAATGGATTACAGGGGAAGAATCCCGTCACTCGGTCCACTTGCTACGTAATGAGGTCGATGCAATTTTAGTCGGCATCGGAACGGTCCTGGCCGATAATCCATCCTTGACGACCCGGCTTCCTGAAGGCGGGGGAAAAAATCCGGTCCGCATCATTTTGGATAGTGAACTCCGTGTGCCTCTAGATTCCCATGTCTTACAGGTAGAAGAAGCGAGAACGGTCATTGTCACGCATGAAAATGCCTCGTTGGAAAAAATCGCCTCCCTAAGCGAAAGGGGAGTCGAATTCATCATGGTCCCCAAAACAGAAGCAGGGTTGGATTTGGAGATCCTGATGGCCGAACTATATAAAAAGGGGATAACGGATGTCTTGCTTGAAGGCGGAAGCGAGGTAAATGCTTCATTCTTAAGGGCAGGACTCATCGATAAATATCTAATCTATGTAGCTCCTAAACTATTGGGTGGAAGAAACTCACTTACTCCTTTTTCAGGGGACGATGTAGATCAAATGGATGAAGCCTTGGATGTTTCCATCTCTCATGTTGATACGTTTGGGGAAGACATCCGCATAACGGCTTATCCAAAATAAAATAGACAACAGGTGAGAAGCATGATGGGTAAAACGGATGTTTGCATTGTCGGTTCAGGACCTGGAGGGGCGCTTTTAGCCTATTTATTGGCCAAACAGAACATTTCGGTCATCCTCCTTGAGCGAAATCAGGCAGTCGCACAGGAATTTCGAGGGGAATTCTTAAACGATGAAGGGGAGAGCATCCTTAAAAAGCTTGGCTTATTTGCGAAAGTGGAGAATCTGGGCCTGCTTAGAATGGAACAGATTGAATATTGGCAGGAGGGGCGACTGGTAAAAGAGATTTATCCGGACGCCCATCAAGATAATCTGGGCATTCATGTTCCGCAGAAGCATCTGTTGAAGGTGATCTTGGATGAAGCTGAAAAGTTAGATTCCTTCCACTTGATGCTGAACACGAGGGTGACAGATCTCGTCCAGGACAAAGAGGGGCGGTTCTGTGGAGTGAAAGCCGTTAAGGATGGGAGTGAATTCACCATTCAGAGCCGATTGATTGTCGGGGCGGATGGAAGGTTTTCAACGGTCCGGAAAAAAGCGAAAATCCCGGTTGAGGTCAAGAACCACGGCTATGATTTACTCTGGGCTAAAATACCGGCCCCTTACGGATGGAAGCCATCAATCAAGAATGCATTGGTCAATGGTTCCCAGTTGGCACTCTTCACTCAGGCGGGTGGTTTCATCCAAATCGGATGGAATATAGAACATGGTTCGTACCCTCAGCTTCGGAAACAGCCTTTTGAACCTTTTATTGAAAAGTTGATCATGAATTTCCCAGAGTTACGGAGTGTGGTCCGTGAAAATATCCAATCCTGGCAGGACTTCATTTTATTGGACGTTCATAGTTGCTCATGTGAAACGTGGACCAAAGATGGTGTTCTGCTAGTGGGGGACGCGGCCCATACCATGACCCCCACTGGTGCTTTCGGACTCAATTGTGCCCTTGGTGACGCTGAACTAGTGGCCCAACAAATTTATGAACACATCCTTCTGGGAGATAGCGGATTAACGGGGCTCAAAAGGGCGGAGCCAAAAAGAAGAGCTTATATTGAAAAGCTACAGGCCTTGCAGGTGGACATGGAGAAATCTTTTGAATCCTTGTTTACCGCGTATGTTTAAATGGAGAGTGAAGAAGATGAGATTCGGTTTTGATATAGATGATACTTTGATTAATTTAAGGGAATATGCATTCCAGTTATATAATGAAAAGCTCAATAAAAATGTAGAGTTAACAAAATTCAAAGCCTTGAAAACCTTGGAGATTCATGAATTGTTCGAGATGAGTAAAGAAGAAGGCGGAAAAATGTGGAATAGCCTTGCCGAAGAAATCTATTATTCCTCGTGCCCGGCGTTTGAGGGGGCAGTGGAAGCATTACAGACCCTTGAAAACGAAGGACATGAAATCTTTTATATTACGGCAAGAAAAGCCGAGCATGGTGAACGGACGAAACAATGGATGATCGAGAATGGATTCCCTGTAAAGGACGACCATTTTTATTGTGGCATGAAAGACCATGAAAAAATTGAAACGATCAAGAAATTGGAGCTGGACTATTATTTCGATGATAAACCGGCCGTTTTGGAAACGTTGGTGGGCATTCAAACGAAGGTATATGCCATCGATAATTCCTATAACCGTGAGATAGAGTCCATCCCAAGACTGACAAACTGGTCGGAGCTGAAGCAGGTTATATCCAAGTAAGACAGGCATGTATATGAGATGGAGGATGACTGGAAGGTACCCGGATCATCCTCTTTTTTCACCAATAATGAATGGTTATTCATTTATATCTGTTATAACTCACCCAGACAAGGTAGAATGGTTTTAATGATAGAATTCTAAAATGAAAGGGATGGGTCTAAGATGGATATCAATGTGGAAGGTTCGTTGATTGGCGCACTTGGGATAGAAATGAAGGAATTGAGTAATGGGAAAGTCATTGCGACCATGCCCGTCGATGAACGGACAAAACAGCCATTTGGTCTATTGCATGGAGGCGCATCGGTCGCCCTGGCCGAGTCGGTTGCGAGCATCGGTGGTTTCCAGCTGGTCGACGGCACGAAACAAGCGGTCGTCGGGCTTGAAATCAACGCAAATCATGTAAGGGGTGTCCGTTCGGGCCTTGTCACTGCAGAAGGGAACATCCTTCATCATGGGAGAACGACCATGATATGGGATGTGAAGATCCGGGATGAAGAAGGAAACCTGGTCTGCGTTTCCAGATGTACGCTGGCAGTCATCGACCTGCCAAAGTGAGAGTGAACAAAAAGGAGCTGCCGTTGGGTAAAACGGCAGCTCCTTTTTTGCTTCATCGGCTTTTCTTCAAATCATCCTGGACACTTTGATCCCACATTTTAACGCCAGAATGGTAGGCGGAGCGGTTGATCAAATGTCCGGCTACTGGACTGGTCATGAAGATGAAGATGATGGCTAGTACGACACGGAAATCGAAATGACTGTGCTTGTAATAAAAGTATAAGAGTGTCCCAATCAGGATGAACATGATCCCGAGGGTGGAACTTTTGGATACGGCATGATTTCGTGTATAAACATCAGGCAACCGGATAATGCCGAAGGCGGATACCAAGAATAGAAAGACACCGATCAAAATAAAGCCTGCAGAAAGAAATTCAGCGATTTCGGTCATTTTCGATGATCTCCCCTTTCTCAAGGAACTTGGCGAAAGCGACCGTTCCGATAAATGACAGGATGCCGAGCAACAGGATGGCTTCTAAATAAGCATTCGTATCCATGACGATGGATGCGAGCGCCACGAGAGCGATGAGGTTGATGCCCATCGCATCCAGGGCAATGACCCGGTCAGGAACAGAAGGTCCTTTAATTAACCGGTATAGAAACCCGAGCATGGATAGTGAGACACCGAGCAAAGCGATTTTAAGTAAAAGATCGAACATTATTTGCTCACCTCCATGATTGCTTTTTCAAATGTGTATTTAATGCTGTCGACGGCTTCTTCTTTATCAGCGATATCCATCGCGTGGATATAAAGGATGCGATTGTCTTCCGAAACCTCCACAACCAGGGTGCCTGGGGTCAGCGTGATTAAATTGGATAGGACGGTAATCTCCCAATCCTTCGTAAGCACGGTCTCGTATGCGAAGATACCCGGTTTCATATCGAGCCTTGGCTTAAGTATGACCTTAAGTACGCTAATATTGGATAACAGGAGCTCCCTGGCGAAAATGAAGAACAGCCGGATGACGGCATACACTCGGTTGAGATAAAAACGGCTGGTGAAAAAATGACGGAAGATAAACAGGATGCCAAGTCCTAAAACATAGCCAATGATGAAGGTGCTTCCGTTGAATTCATTTTTCAAAAACATCCAGATGATAGCCAGGAATACATTCAGTAAAATTTGAAAGGACATCAGGCATTACTCCTTTAAAACCGCATCGATATAAATATCGGGATTCATTAATGTGTCAACGGCTTGTAAAATATAGGGGTAAACCGCTTCTGTTCCCACTCCGTATAAGACGGAAATGGCGACAAGCAGGACCGCAGGGACAAGCATTGTGTTGACCGTTGCCTTACCTAGGGTATACGCGACTTTCGGGGTTCCCCAAAAACCGTGTATGAAAATTTTCATCACAGAATATAGGACCATCAAACTTGATAGCAAGACCATCGCCAAGCCAATATAGGCTCCTTTGTCGGCTGCCCCTTGAAGGATCATCAGCTTGCCGGCAAATCCGCTGAATGGAGGGATTCCGGCCAGTGATAAGGCTGCGATGAAGAAGGTCCAGGCAAGGCCAGGATATTGCTTGATCAATCCGCCCATATTCCGTAAATCATCAGAGCCACTGATCTTAATCATGATGCCCACCAATAAAAACAGTGCGGCTTTGATTAACATGTCATGAATGATGTATAAGATCGATCCGGATAAGGCTGGTTCATTCATCAACGAAATTCCGAAGATGATGACGCCGACGGCAATGATGATATTATAAATGATGATTTTTTTAACATCCCAATAGGCGATTGCACCGATGACTCCCATGATGATGGTTAAAATCGCCAGGACTTGGAGAAACATATGGGTGAAATCTTGGTCATGATGAAACATGAGTGTATAGGTCCTGAAAATGGAATAGACCCCGACTTTGGTAAGCAAGGCTCCAAATAAGGCCATCACGGGGATAGGCGGTGCATAGTAAGAACCCGGAAGCCACTGGAATAGCGGAAAAATGGCTCCCTTCAAGCCAAAGACGATCAAGAAGCCGATCGCGATGACCGATAGGATGGCAGGTTGTCCTGCCTCTGCTATCCGCTGACTCAGGTGTGCCATATTCAACGTGCCGAGCACCGAATACAGATAAGCGACCATGATGACGAAAAAGGAGGAAGAAAGAACATTGACGGTGATGTACTTCAATGATTCCCTCAGCTGAATTTTCGTTCCTCCCAAGACAAGGAGTACGTAGGAGGCCATCAGCATGACTTCAAAAAAGACGAATAGGTTGAACAGGTCACCGGTAAGGAATGCCCCATTTACGCCAATCAGTAAAAATTGAAAGACAGGATAGTAATAATGGGCCTCACGTTCTTTCCCTATGGAGTAAAACGAGTAAACCAGTATCGCCAATCCAATGATATTCGTGGTCAGAACGAGTAAGGAGGCAAGCATGTCAGCGACAATCACAATACCGAAAGGCGCATCCCAGCTGCCGACTCCCAGTGTCAAGATCCCTTCATTATGAACGGAAAGGACCAAATAGATAGCAATCCCGATTCCGATGAGGGATGAAATGAAAGAAATCCCTCGTTGAAGCTTGATTTTTTTTGAAAAGAAAATAAGGATGATGCCTGTAAAAAGCGGTAATAAAACAGGCAAGAATGGTAGATTAATCATTTGTGTCGGTACCTCTCATTTCTTCCATATCGTCCGTCCCCAGTTCCTGGTAGGTCCGGTAGGCAAGTACTAATAAAAAGGAAGTGACACCGAAGCTGATGACGATCGCCGTTAAGATGAGAGCTTGTGGAAGCGGGTCAACATAAGACGTCGCCACATCCCCAAGCAATGGGACGGAACCTCCTTTTAAACCACCCATCGTTAAAATCAAAAGATGGGCCCCATGACTAAGCAACCCTGTACCGATGATGATCCGCAAAATGCTCTTGGATAGCATCAAGTAGGTTGCACACATAAATAGAATTCCTATGACAATGGCCATTAAAAGTTCCATTATTCACTCTCCCCTATCGTTTGAATAATGGTCATCGTTACACCAACAACCACGAGGTAAACGCCTAAATCAAAAAGTACCGCTGTATGAAGCGAGATGTGACCAAGGATGGGAAAATCGATATAACGGTACACATGAGTCATGAGCGGAACCCCGAACAGGAGCGAACCGGCTACAGTCAGGGCAGAGATGAATAAACCTGCACCTATCATCAGTTTATAGTCAATCGGCAAGATCTCCGCGACGGTTTTAATGTCATAGGCGAGTAAAAGAAGGACAATCGCCGCTGATGTCATCAATCCGCCGACAAACCCGCCCCCCGGTGAGTAGTGGCCGCCTAAAAAGATGGAAACGGAAAAAAGTAGGATAACAAAGGCCGCAACCTTTGTCACCGTTTGAAGAATCAAGTCATTTTGTTTCATGATTTATCTTTCCTCCCAGTCAGTCGCAATTTAATCATCGCGAAGATCCCGAGTGCTGCGATGGAAAGAACACTTATTTCAAACATCGTATCAAGTCCGCGGAAGTCAACGAGAATGACATTGACCACGTTTTTTCCTCCTGCTTCCTTATACGCATTTTCAAGGTAATAACTTGAAATGGAAGCAAATAGCTTATTGCTATGCGCTGATAAAGCAATCAATGTGACGATCACGCCAACGCCAATTGAAATCAAGGCATTATTCAACCTGAATGTCATCCGCTCTTCCTTCCTGCTTGCAAGTAATGGTAAATGGAAGAAACAGAGCAGGAAAAGCGCGACGGAGATGGTTTCAATGACAAGTTGCGTCAATGCCAAATCCGGTGCTCTAAGCAAGACGAAAAATAGGGAAATGGTATAGCCGACCGCCCCTAAGAGGATGATCGATGTTAAACGGGATTTCGCAAATAGAATGGCAATCGATCCAATCACGATGATAGCCGCCAAAACGACTTCATAGACGCCGAATGGAGCAAAGTTTCCTGTATCGAGTACAAAGGCATCTTTCCAGTAAAGGGAAAAGCCTAAGGAAAGGATGAAGAAAAGGAAAATCGAGAGCAGATAGTTTCGAATCGACCCTGTCATGAGAAACTTCATGATGGTAGATGCCGAGCGTTCCATCCCCTTTAATCCATGATCATAAAGGGAGTTCAATGAAAAACGGTCTGGCACTATCCGATAGATGCCGTTCCATTTGGATAACGTTTTGTATAAAATGATCCCTACCACAATGATTCCGATCGTCATCCATACTTCCGGCTGGAAACCATGCCAGAATGCGATATGAACATGATAATCCGGGTCTGCCAAGCTTGGCTGTATACTCGCCACAGCCGGCTCGATGATTGACGAAGATAGTAGATTAGGGAAAATCCCGAATACAAGGACCAAAGACGCAAGGATAATCGGTGAAATCAACATGCCAATCGGTGCTTCATGCGGTTTCTTATCCAAATGTCGAAGTTTCCCTGTAAAAGGCTTAAGAACGACAATCATGCTGTAAATGAAAGTGAAAACACTAGCAACCCAAGCCACTACCGGGAATAACACGCCCCATGTCTCCATATTGAATATATCCAGTTCCAATACATTCACCATGGCAGCCAGGAACATTTCCTTACTTAAGAACCCATTGAACGGAGGAAGCCCGGCCATGGAAAAGGCACCGATGATGGCCACCGTAAAGGTGATGGGCATCAGCTGCATCAAGCCACCAAGCTTGCGGATGTCCCTTGTACCAGTTTCGTGGTCAATAATACCTGCCACCATGAATAGACTTCCTTTGAAGGTTGCATGGTTAATCAAGTGGAAGACGGCGGCCACTGTTGCGGCCAGGTATATATTGTCTCCCAGCGTGTCATAGTGAAGGGCAGCGGCTCCGATTCCCAATAGAGACATGATCAAACCAAGCTGACTGACGGTGGAAAAGGCAAGAATCCCCTTTAAGTCCGTTTGTTTCACAGCTGAGAATGAACCCCAGAATAAGGTGACCAACCCGGCAATCGAAACGAGCCAGAACCAGACACCGGATTCCGCAAACACCGGGCTTAGACGGGCAACCAGATAAATGCCAGCCTTGACCATTGTCGCGGAATGGAGATAGGCACTGACTGGTGTCGGTGCTTCCATGGCATCAGGTAGCCAGATGTGAAATGGGAACTGTGCCGATTTAGTGAAGGCACCCAGTAAAATGAGTAGAAGAGCAGGGATGAAAAGCGGATGATCCAACAGTTCGCCGCTTTGAGCTATCAGTTCCCTTATGCTGTAGGTGTTTCCCATGATGGAAAGGAGCACGATTCCCCCAAGCATGCTTAATCCGCCAAAGACGGTGATCAGAAGGGATTTCTGAGCTCCATAACGTGAGCGTTCCCTTTCGTTCCAATACCCAATGAGTAAAAAGGATGACAAACTTGTAAATTCCCAAAATGAATAGAGAACGATTAAATTGTCGGAAAGGACCACACCAAGCATGGCGCCCATGAATAGTAAGAGAAAGACATAAAACTGGTTCAGTTTTTCTTTTTCTTTTGATAGATAAAAGATGGAATACAAAATAACGAGTGAACCAATCCCCGTTATGAGCAGAGCGAACAAAAGACCTAGCCCGTCTACATAAAAGTCAATATGTATTCCTAGTGAAGGAATCCAAGTAGCCCGTTCAGTAATGGACTCCCCTTGTTTGGTTGAAGAAATGAACCGGGAAAAATAGCTAAATAGAAGAACGGGTAGAATCAGTACAAACCAGCCAGTATGTATTCGACGTAAATACTTGTATAAAAACGGTATTAAGATGGCCAAAAGAAATGGTGATAATACCGCCCAATGAAGCAAAGACATAAACTCCCCCCTTATAAACGAAGTCATCGCCTTATTATGCATTTTTTTACACAATCCTAGACGGTAAAGTATCTTCGTTGAATGTGTTTTTTTTATATGTGTTACGTGTCATTCCTAAAAGTATAACCCAATTTTTGAGGGTTTGCATGACATAAGGAGCGAGGAATGCTGATTGATATCGAGTTTTATATATAGGTAGAAAAGGAGCGTGAAACGGCTCAAAAAATATTTTCAGAGGGGTGCAAAGAGGGGAATATATGTAAAAATCCATTGTGAAATCCTTTTATATCTTGCATAATAATAGGATAAAAGATACATGGATGGAGAAAAAATGAAAAACACGTATTTACTTAGTTATTTCCCGATCATTGCGATACTACTGTTTAGTCTGTCCTTTGCGATTTATGGGGAAATGCAGGTGCTTATCTTATTCGGGGATTTAGGAATCTATCAAGGGATGCTGGAGTTCTTTTCCGAGACAGGAATTAAGCTTGCCTTGATGATTGTGTTGTTGTTGGTCATGTTCATGGTGTTTGCAGCGCTGAAGTTAATCTCGGACACGGTCATTGAGCTTTCCCTTCTATTCTTTTCCAAAGATTCGGATGGGAAAGCATTGACGAGCATCAGGATGGGGTCGGTCATTTATGTGATCGGCGGAGCTTGTTCATTGTTCAGCGTCCAATTCCTCCCGGGGCTCATTTCCATCTTCCTTATCACGAATGTCGTGGCCCTGATTTACTTTGTGTTTAAGTTAAGCTCCAGTGTGAATGTATCTGGGCTGGTCGGGCTCATCTTCTTTCCCATCTTCGTATGGACCGCGTTAGTCGCCATCGTCGCTTATTCAGGATTGAAGTTGTATAACAGCGTGATTGCCAGCCTACCGATATAGCGAATACTCATCCATATACGGAGAAAAGAGCTGCCGGGAACATCCGGCAGCTCTTTTCATCGTGTACTTGGTTCCTTATATCAGTGCGTTGATCTTGTTTTGTATGGAAGTGGCATTCGTTGTGAACAAGATATACGTTTCAGATACAGTATGAAGCACGATACGATCCGTTGTAGCATATGGCGTGCCAATTCTAATCGCACGTTTATCTTCACCCGCATATGTATCATCTTGAGTCACCTTTATGATTTCGGAAATGGGTATTTCTATTGTGGATAGTTGCCATTTAATGATTAAATGATCCTGTGATTTTTCAATTGCGATTCCTAGCATCATAATCCCTCCGTCGTCTTATCATGACTTGCTTTTACCATTCAGCGGCTTGGCTGATTGCCTTCCATATCTCTATCTGGGGCTGTCGCGAATAGACGGCTTGCAGGTTGGCTGGCTTATCTTTCCCAACCCAGACGCCGGTTGTATAGTTTCCTGTCAGGCCGACGAACCAAATGTCTTTGGCATCATTGGTTGTGCCTGTTTTTCCCCCGATATATTCAGACGGGAAATAGGCTGAGCGTGCCGTCCCATTTGTGGTGACTTCGTGAAGAAGCTGCCGCATTTTGCTGACGGTGTCTTTATTCCACACCTTTTTCGATTGATTTTTCCATTTATAAAGAACGTTTCCTTCTTGGTCTGTGACCTTCGTGATTGCCCGTGCAGGCTGGTAGCGGCCATCATTGAATGAGGTAAAGGCATTGGTCATTTCAAGAGGGCTCATCCCGTATTCAAAACCGCCGATGGCCGAACTGATGTGGTGATCTTGGATGGACACCTTTTTGAATTGAAAGGCATTAAGATAGCTGAAGCTCTTTTCTATGCCGGTCTTTTCAAAAAGCCTGATGGCCGGCGTATTATAGGATTGTGCAAAAGCATTCCTTATAGTGACCATGCCGTAGCTCGCCCCATTGTAATTTTGTGGACAGTAGCTGTTGCTACAATAGTTTGCCCCGCTAACAAGCTGATTGATATCCGCTCCCGTTTCTTCTATATAAGGTGCATAATCCAGAAGAGGCTTTATGGTCGAACCAGGTTGCCTGTAACTTTGGTATGCCCGGTTGAAAGAATTTTTTTTATAATCCTTTCCCCCAATCAAAGAGACAAGCTGGTGCGTATGATGCTGTATAACCACTGATGCACCTTCGATATCATTGAATCCGATTTTCGATTGCATGGCCGACTTGGCCTGGGTCTGTAGATTGATATCGAGTGCCGTGTGAATGGTCACGCCAGATTTCAGAAGCTTTGTGACCTGTTCATTCAGTTTGGCTTCCGCTTGATTGCGTGTGACTTCATCCGAGCTTTTCAATGGTTTTGTCAGACCTTCCGCCGAAGCGACCAGGTTTTTCAACTCTTGATGGACATATGTCACATAATCAGGGTATAAATCGATGTTGGTGGACAAGTCCAACCTGATTTCCTTTTTAATGAGTTTATCGAATTCCTTCTGCTCCAGTTTACCTTGGACAACCATTTGTTTTAGTATCCGCTCTTGACGCTTTTTCGTGTTATCAAAGTGTTTAAGAGGGTTATAGAGTTCGGGATTATTAGGAATGGCTGCAAGAAAGGCCACTTCGGCCTTTGATAGATCCTTGATCGATTGGCTGAAGTAGAGTTGGGAAGCCGCCTCGATTCCGTAAGCCCCGTTGTTGAAGTAAATGGCATTCATATAGAGCTCGATGATTTCGGACTTGGACCGTTTCCGTTCTAGCTGGTAGGCGTAAAAGAGTTCACTTAGCTTTCGGTTATACGTCTTGTCATGGGTAAGGAAAACATTCCTGGCCAATTGCTGGGTGATGGTACTCCCGCCTTGTTTGATTGCACTCTTCTGTGAATTGACAAGCAAGGCCCTACTGATCGCGGTTATATCAATTCCCCTATGCTCATAAAATTTTTGATCTTCCGTGACAATGAACAGGTCTTCTAGAAACACGGGGATATCGTCAAGCTTCAAATAGATCCGGTTTTCTCCATTGGGAATTTCACTAATCACTTTCCCATTTGCGGCCGTCATGTAACTGGTCTGAGCCAGGTCAATCTGATCGAAGGGGATGCGTTCATCCAAGACATGATGGGGAGTTTCAGCTAAAGACCACTCCTGATAGGAAAGAAAGATGAAGATGGATAAGACAGGAACTAAGAAGAAAATCGTGATATAGCCAAGGTACGCGCGCATAGTTCAACTTCCTAACTAATATATTTTTAGTAACTTAATGGAAAAGATGTGGGTAAAAAAGAGTGGTCCTTTCGCTTCGTTTCATCCATCATAATCCAATTAAGGAAGATGATAAAGGGTTTCTTCTGAAGTTGCTTAACGCAATGGAGAAAAACTGGCTGGGTGAATGGCTCTGGCTTAATGAAAATCAAATAAAAACTTATTTCAATCTTCTGTTATAATATTCTTACGGAAAAAATAACCAAATTTAGTCGGTGGAAAGATGTCATGAATAAGGAGGGTTCGGAAAATGGATGGACAACAGCAGTATGTATTCATTGATTTTGAATTTACAATGCCCGAAGGAAAGGCAAATCCAGTTGGTTTCTACCCGGAAATCATTGAGGTCGGTTTAATCGCAGTCGTAAACGATACAGTCCAAGAACAGTTTTCTTCCTACGTTAATCCGTCAAGGTTTCCAGAATTGACGAATCGATGCAAGAAATTCCTGAATATCACCCAAAACCAGGTGGATCGTGGAATTTCATTTGAAGAATTGGTTACCTTTTTAGCAAAATTGGATGAGAAGCATCCAACGACCATCGTCACCTGGGGTAACATGGATATGAAGGTGCTTCGTCAGAACTGTCAAAAAGCAGGTCTGAATTTCCCTTTCACGGGGAAACAGAGCGATCTTTGCCTGGAATACAAGCGTTTCTTCGGAGATCAAAATCAAACGGGATTATGGAAAGCCGTACAGGCCTATGGAAAAGAGGGGACAGGTAAGCATCATAGGGCCCTTGATGATGCCATTACCACGTATAATATCTTTAAACTGGTGGAGAAAGACAAAAGTTATATGAAAAATCACGAACCGACGACAATCGGTGACCGCATCGATTTATCCAAAGTATTGAATCATTTAGCGTTATAAAAGCCAAATCAATTTCTATTGATTTGGCTTTTATTATATGTTATTTAAAATAATCCGCTGCTAGGTCTTCAAGCAGCTCCAAACTTTTGTTGTTCCATTCTGTTTGGCTTTCGGTTAAAGTGCGGGCCATCTTCTCAACAGATACCCGTAAGGATTCCTTATAATCTGGAATGTCCCCATCGTATACCCTCACCATATTCATCGGGACATTGGTTTGTTCCCGGAATGCCAGGGCACGTCGTTGATGAAACATGGATACTTCCGTTTGCTTCGGATTATGAAGGTCTCCCTGCATAGGGTGCTTCATGACTGCCAATACTTTTACAAGATATGCAGAAGGACGGATATCGGTGATTTCCCCGATATATTTCCCTGTTTTATAAATGGCGGTTACCTTATCGCCAACCTTGAATTCATGCTCGGACATTCCTTCATCCACCTTTCTTGTTCACTCCCTACATGATACATAAGTACGATGATTTTATACAATGAATTTGTTTACTGTATCAAAGATGCATTTTTTTCCGAAGTCGTGTAAAGTGTAGAAATGAAGGTTAAAGAATGGAGATATGAGCCATTTATTTAAAAACGAAAGAGGTAATGAACCATGACAACATTTCCACAATTAACAACCGAAATATCGGAAAATGAAAAAGCGGTGATCATGCAGACGACGCTTGGTGATATTAAAATCAAGCTGTTTCCCAAGCATGCTCCTAAAACAGTAGAAAACTTCTTAACACACGCTGAGAATGGATATTACGATGGAATCATCTTCCACCGTGTCATAAAGGATTTCATGCTACAAGGTGGAGATCCGACAGGTACAGGAATGGGTGGGGAAAGCATCTGGGGCACGAATTTTGAAGATGAATTCTCCATGGAACTGTTCAATCTGCGCGGAGCCCTTTCCATGGCGAATGCGGGTCCAGGAACGAACGGAAGCCAATTCTTCATCGTTCAGGCACAGCATGTAGACAGCAGAATGGGTGAACAAATGAAGCAAGCCGGATATCCGGAAGAAATCATCAGTGCTTATATGGAAAATGGCGGAACACCATGGTTAGACCACAAACATTCCGTATTCGGCCAAGTTATCGAGGGCATGGATGTTGTCGATACGATCGCCAATGTAGAGACGGTTGCGGGAGACAAGCCAGCTGTGGATGTAGTCATTAAAGGCATTACGATTTTATAAACGAAGGTACGTGAAGCGGGGGGCATAGGGCCTCTCGCTTTTTTAATTTCTAAGGGAGGAACTTGACTAGTGGATTGATTCAATAATTGTTATAATGAGGAAAAAGATCATTTTTCAGGAAGGATGAAATAGATGGACGTTCTATACTCCGCACTATTAGGTATGTTTCTTTATTTTCCGGAAGACAAAAGTGAATATATTCCCGCAGGCATTACCTGTGTCATCTTTTTGATTGCAGCTGGGTTTACGATGAGGGCCATCATCAGATACTCGAAGAAAGAAGAATTGAAGACGAAGAAGTTCGAGGAGGAAGTGACGAAAAGAAACCGGCATCTACAAGATGATTCCCTTTCTTGAACGGCTTTGTGCTTCTGACTACCTTGTTTTAGCAAAACAGGAAAACATGGAACAAATAAACTAGTTCCCATTTTGGCATAAGCATTTTATACTATAAGCTATAGAGAGAGAGTTTTGGGGGCGGAAAGTGTTATGCAAATCATAGCGAAGAGAATGATTGCGACAGATACGGTCAAGAGCTTCTTCATGGAACATTGGGAGACGACTCAAGTCGTCTTTTCAATCGGCATGTTCCATTATGCGGAACTCGATGGATTTGCGGTAATGGATGGGGATGAGAAAATCATGGGGATGGTCACGTATAAAGTGCTGAATCAACAATGTGAAATCATTTCCCTGAACAGTGAGCATGAGAATCAGGGCGTGGGCTCATCCTTACTTTATGTGATTGAGAATATCGCCAAGGAAAAGAATTGCCACTCCATTAAAGCCATTACCACGAATGATAATTTACAGGCTTTGAAGTTCTTTCAAAAACGTGGGTATGTCATTTCCGAGATTGTGAGGAATGCCGTGGAAGAATCAAGAAAGACAAAACCGGAAATCCCGTTTTACAGCTCCGATGGCATTCCAATACGGGATGAAATCATTCTCGAAAAACTAGTTTAAATAGGAGGAATGGATATGTTTAAGAAAATGGCAGCAGATGCTCTGGGTCTCAGTGATATAGGAAGTGTGATTAAGCCTGCTGATTATGATAAGGTCGATGCTGATGATTACATCATGCATGAAGATGACGAGAAAATTTATTTCCTGATTAAATCGAAAACGGATGAATATTGCTTCACGAACCAAGCGTTCATCCATCTCGACGGAACAAGTGCCATCAGCAAGAAACGGATGCTGACCAGATATAGCTATAGCCAGTATGAGTTTTCGCATGTGACATTAGAAACCGCTGGTACCGTCGATTTAGATGCTGAGATTAAATTCTCGATCGGTGCTAAAACCTTCTCGATTGACGTGCATAAGAAATTCATCGAGGAATTGAAGGATCTATTTAAATCACTCGTTAAAATTTCGGAAATTTGCCATGAGAATGCCTATGCCCTTCAATTTGCGCAACAAAGCGTAAACTTGGCCTCATCGACATTGAATCAAGTCCGTACAGATGGCAGTCAAATGGTGTCCAGCTTCAAGGATATCAATGCCGTTGCGTTTGACTGGTTGATGGATAGCCGCAAGAAGTACCATGTGAAAGATTTCGGGTATGTGTTCGAAAAATATATCAATAATTAATATCCATAATCCATACAAAAGCGGACACAGCGATGTGTCCGCTTTTTCGTTTAGTTATTGAGGTCATTCAAACCTGGAGCATGTTCACTAGGCATGTCCGGCATCTCTGGAACTGGAAATCCTTTAGGTGGTTCCATGACAGAAAGATTGCCGCCATTACGGCTTGGTGTCTCCCCTTGGAATACTTCGCCGATCCGGGTTTGGTCAAGCCTGAAGTTGAATTGGGCATTATGGTAGCCCAAATCTACATATTTCCGGCATTCCGGATATTTATTCAGGTCATAATTTGGGACAGGGAAGATTTTACCCCAATCCACTCCCAGTGTTTCTAAAGCCTTTGCAAACGCATTTTGATGGGCGTTGTCACGTACCATGAGGAACGCAATGGTTTCACGCAAGGTTTTATTGGAGCTCATTTCATAAATTCTCGATTTTTGAAGGACCCCCGTCGATTCAAGCATCACATTGTTTAAAAGGTTGGCAATTAAGTTTCCATGATCGTATACCCATGACCCATTCCAAGGGTTGCCTCCTGCATCTACGGGAAGGGAAGCTTTGGCACCGATGATAAAATGATGAGGGTTCGCACCAGACTGGATCACTTCCTCAAGCGGGGCACCATTTGGACCTGAATTTCCCGGCAGGTTCCCACCTGCTTCATTAAGTAACTGATTGATTGTGGTCTGAACAAGCTCCACATGGCTCAGTTCCTCAAGGAACACCCCTCGGATTAAATCCCGATATTTTTTTTCCTTGCCGCGGAAGTTGGCGCTTTGAAACGAAAACTGCATCAATGTACGCATTTCTCCGAATTGGCCACCGAGCGCTTCTTGAAGAACTTTTGCAGCATTGGGATCGGGTTTGTCCGGTACGATCATATTAATTAGATCCTCTTTATAAAAATACAATGAGATAGCCTCCTTTAAGATTTGGTATCATTAGTTAGTTTTTGCAGGATTGTTCAATTTATTCTCGAGGGAAAAAATACCTTTATGGAATGCGCCAAAGAGAGAAATACTAGGGAAAGGTTGATTATGAAAGGGTGTTGCATATGCTATCCAATCAGCAACTAAATAGCTTCCAACAGCAACTTCAGCAAACGAAGCACCGGTTGGGAGAGCAATTAGAGGAATCTTACGCACTTGGCTTAAGAAAGAACGTACGAAATTGGACAGGGGAACTATCCGTGTATGATAACCATCCGGCGGATCAAGGAACGGAATTATTCGAACGTGAAAAAGATTTGGCACTTGGGGAGCATTATCGTGATGAAATCAGGGATATCGATCGAGCGCTTAAGGCCATTGATGAAGGGAATTATGGAAAATGTGAGGTTTGTTCGAAGGAGATTCCGCTTGAAAGGCTGAATATTGTTCCGACCACGACTTTTTGTGTGGAGCATAGCCCATCTCAAGAGACTTCCCATAATCGTCCGGTCGAAGAGGAGGTGCTTGGTCCAAGCTTCGCCACATATGATTGCGATGGGACGAGCTCTGTCGGATATGATGCGGAAGATAGCTGGCAAGACGTAGCTAGATATGGTACATCGGAGACGCCTTCCGACTTTGCCTATCCACCAAGTGATTATGAGGATACGTATATCGATTCGTCTGAAAATGTAGGATTCGTCGAGAACTATGAGAATATAGCCGGTGTGGATCTATATGGGGAAAACTTAACGGTTTATCATAACGTCCAATACCAGGAAATAGAAGATGATTTAATAGAAGAGGATACTCAGACTCCCTTTGGAGATTTGCCGCGTTATGAAAAAGATCCGTATGTCGAGGAAGAAAACCAATAGCCAAAAGCAAAGAACCAGGCAATTCGCCTGGTTCTTTGTCTGTTTTATGAAAAAGCCAGTTTGAGACGAGTTAATCCATCTTGCAGCAGGCTGAGTGAACAGCCGATATTCATCCGGACAAATCCTTCTCCGCCTGCACCATATTTTGTTCCAGGCTCTAAGGCGATTTTTCCTTTATGGATCAGTCGTTCTTGTATTTCCTTATCGGAAAGACCGAGTTCGCGACAGTCAATCCATAGGAGGTAAGAGGCATCAGGATGCATGACGCGAAGGGAAGGAATTTCAGCAGAAATGAACGCCTCGGCCACTTTAACATTTTCTTCAATATACTCAATCAAATCGGTGAGCCAACTAAGCCCATCCCGGTAGGCGGCTTCCATGGCCGTTAAGGCAAAAATATTCAAACCGTGAAAGGCCTGTCTTGTTTGGGCATTCTGCAGTTTGACCTGGAGCTCTTTATTGCTGGTAATCAAGAACGAGGCCTGTAGCCCAGCGATATTGAACGTTTTGCTTGGTGCCATTAACGTGACCGTGATTTCGGCTAACTTGTCCGCCAATGAAGCGATAGGATGATGCATGGCTGTTGAGTGAAAGAGGTCTGCATGGATTTCATCGCTGACAATGGTGACATGATGGGCCAAGCAAAGTTCCCCGATGCGCAATAACTCCTCCTTTGTCCAAATGCGACCGCCAGGATTATGGGGACTGCAAAGGAGGAATAGCTTAACGCCGGTCTTCAACTTTTCCTCAAGATCTTCAAAGTCGATTGCAAATCTGTTAGCTTCCAAGAGAAGGGGACTATTGACGACTTCCCGTCCATTGTTTTTAATCATGTCGAAGAAAGGGGTATAGACAGGAGATTGCACCAGAATCTTATCCCCAGGTTCCGTAAAGGCCTGAATGGTGGAACCGATGGCTGAAACGACGCCAGAACTGAATGTGATCATGTCTTTTGTGATGGACCATTGATGCCGGTCTTTCACCCATTTTTGAATCTCGCCGTACACCGACTCTGAAGGGACGGTATATCCGAAGACCGGATGATTCGCTCGTTCGATTAATGCTTTTTGAATAGGTTCAGGAGAAGGGAAATCCATATCGGCCACCCACATAGGCAGGATGTCTTCCCTGCCATATAATGATGTAAGGGCCATTTTGTCCCACTTTACAGAACCGGTATGTTCCCTACTGATGTGTTCATCAAAAATAGATCTGTTCAATATATTCACCGCCAAATCATTTTTTATCATGCCCTGTTAACGTCTTAACGAAAAGATACTTGTTATGATACTATGATAACATGTTCTTTCCGAAATTATGGAGCAGGTGATTATAATGGATACACAACAAATGAATATAGCGTTTGTGGCTACTTTGCAAGAATGGGATCCGTATGGGATTGGCGGGGAACTATATGAACCGGAGATTGCCGACACGGTCGTGGCCTTACGCGATATAGATGACCTTCAGGAACTGGCGGAAAAAATCAAGTCCATCTACGAATTTGCATTTGATGAACCCGTCCAGTTGGAACGGTGTCTACAGGTTGCACAAAAACTGCTGATCATCAAAAATGATGCCAGCTGCTCGATTTAAAGAAAAGGGATGACTCCGAATTCGGGTCATCCCTCTTTATATGGTTTCGTCTATTCGTCTAAAAACTCCTTGATTAACTGATACACTTCTTCGGGTTTCTCCTCAGGAAGTAAATGGCCCGTGTTTTCCATGACAATGAGCTTGGAATTGGGGAGGTCTTCATGTAGTCTTCTTCCAATGTCGATCGGAACCACTCGATCATACCGCCCCCAAACAAGCAGGCAGGGCGTATCGATTGAATGAAGTTGTTCGGATGATAAATCGCTTTCCTTATCACGTAACATCCTTCCTAAGGCACGAAATATATCATGCTTCTTCATGAAAGGATCGAGATAGCCCTGGCGCATTTCATCGTCGATCATCGTCTGATTATGGACGACATTCCTTAGATTCTTTTCGATGCCGGACCTTTGGAGATATCCCTTTACCCCAAATGAAAAGAAAGGGAAGTAGCTGAGCATCTTCATCTTTCTCGGGAAGCTTGGCTCGTACCCGGATCCGGCAAGAAGGACGGCGCGCTCGACCAGGCCAGGATAAGCTTTGATGAGTTGCAAGGAAACCTGTCCACCCATGGAATGCGCAATGATGCTGAACTTCTTGATGTTCTTTTCTTCCAAAAGCTGTACGACGGAACCTGCGATGTTCCGGAAAGAGTATGTATAGCGATTAGTTTTCCCACTTTGACCGAATGGAGGTAAGTCTATCGAGATGACATTATAGTCTTTCGTTAAATGGGGTATCAGTTTCCGGAAGCTAAAGCTTGATGATAAAAACCCATGGATTAATACCAGGGTGGGGAAAGAGTCATGAACATGAATGTGTTCATAATACATATCGATATCCCCAATCTGCTCAATGTCTTTCTTTACGTAACTTTCCATATTCGTGTTCTCCTCTACCATTCCTAAGCAAAATAAGAAGCTACTGCTGTTGCTTATCTTCCTTAGTTTTAAATAATTTCCTCTTTATCCTGTTACATAACAATACCAGAAATTATCCCCATTAAAAAATACAATTACTATAACAGATATTACGTGAACTTTGGTATAATAGTGTAAGTTTATCCTGACAGAATAGAACTTATTAATTTAATCGTGTCATACATGCCTTTAAACAAGGCTTTAAAAGGAAATTGATCGGGCTTTCTGCCAGCCAAACCATCATGTCTACATTTATGAATTCTAATAGGGAGGTTTTCCAATGCATTTGAATGAAGGGGAATTGGAAGTCTTAAGAATCATTGAAAATAACAGCCGGATCGATCAGAAGGATTTGGCTAAAATGACCGAGTTATCTGAAGCGGACATTGAAGCAACGTTGAAGAAATTGGAAGATATGCGTGTGATTGTACGTTACTTGACCGTGATTAACTGGGCAAAAGTAGATGAATATCACGGTGTGACAGCCATGATCGATGTTAAAGTAACCCCAAAACGCGGAGTTGGTTTCGATGAAGTCGCCAAACGTATATATCGATTCAAAGAAGTGGAGTCCGTTTATTTGATGTCCGGTGCGTATGACCTTTCCGTCATCGTGGAAGGTCGTTCAATGAATGAAGTGGCAAGGTTTGTATCGGAAAAACTTTCGACGCTCGATTCTGTCATTTCCACGACAACTCACTTTATTATGAAGAAATATAAGCATGATGGGACAATTTTTGAACAAACAGAAGAAGACAGAAGGATAGTGGTATCACCATGATTAAAACGAGTTTCGTGTCAAAAACGGTTTCAGAGCTAAAACCATCGGGTATCCGTCGATTTTTCGACTTGGCTGCCAATCTAGAAGGAGTCGTTTCACTTGGAGTGGGAGAACCGGACTTCGTTACATCCTGGGCAGTCCGGGAAGCGGCAATCAACTCATTGGAAGAAGGATACACCTCTTATACAGCTAATGCCGGCTTGATGGAATTGAGGCAGGAAATCAGTGGATATATGAAAAAGCAGTTTGAGGTTTCGTATGATCCCGAGAATCAAATCATTGTTACGGTGGGTGCAAGTCAGGCCCTCGACATTGCCCTTAGGACAATCTTGAATCCTGGTGAGGAAGTCATCGTCGTCGAACCTTGTTTCGTTGCCTATGCACCGTTGGTAACGATGGCAGGAGGGGTGCCGGTCACTGTCCAAACTTCCAGGGAGCATGACTTTAAGTTAATGCCGGAGCAACTCGAAGCGGTCATCACACCAAGGACGAAGGCAATCTTGATTTGTTCGCCGAATAACCCGACTGGAACTCAGTTAGAGAAATCGGAGTTGGCAGCACTTGCTGAAATCATCAAAAAGCATGATTTATTAGTCCTTTCCGATGAGATTTATGCGGAGCTTGCATATGATGAGAAATATACGTCATTTGCCGCCATCGACGGCATGCTTGAGCGTACGATCGTCATCAACGGGTTCTCTAAAGCGTTTGCGATGACTGGATGGCGTCTTGGATTTGTATGTGCGCCTCCGGAAATTTCCGCAGCGATGCTCAAAGTCCATCAATACGCGATGATGTGCGCTCCGACCATGGCACAGTTTGCAGCATTGGAAGCTTTGAAGAATGGAATGCAAGATGTGGAAGATATGCGCCGCAGCTACAGAGGAAGACGCAACTATATCGTAAAGTCATTTAACGAAATCGGTCTGGACTGCCATAATCCAGGCGGAGCTTTTTATGCCTTCCCATCCATTGAGAAAACGGGCATGACTTCCATGGAGTTCGCAGAAAAACTGCTGACTGAAGAACTTGTGGCCGTGGTACCGGGAGATGTTTTCGGGGAAAGTGGTGAGGGGCATATCCGTTGTTCTTATGCTTCTTCCATGGAACAGCTTCAGGAAGCCATTAAAAGAATGGATCGGTTCATGCAGAAATATAGCAAGTACTAAAACCCCATACGCAAAAAAATAGGGATTCGCCGTAATATACGGCGAATCCCTATCCATAGGGGGAATTAGAAAAAAGAGTTAATCTTAATGGATTAACATAGAAAGTGTTAATCATAGTATATCCAGTTTATAGAAAATAATACGCCTGATATGGATATTTTTACAATTTAGTTTGTGTGTTATATAAATGATGCATGATATTTAAAATTTGTTCTTCACTGAAATCTTTCGCGGTACGGAGGATGAGCTTAGCCTGTTTGAGTCCAATTTCCTGAATGAGTTCTTCCATTTCTTCATCCAAACCTGAAGCATTCGCAACGGGGCCATTTTGGATTAGCTCTGAGGCAGGGATATCAAGAACGGTGGAAAGCCGTAAAATGGTCTGGGTATCAGGCGTGACTTCCCCTGATTCATACATTTCAATTTTCTTGGTGCCCATACGTAGTTTCAAAGCCAGTTCTTGTTGAGTGAGATTATGATCTTCCCGGTATTGCCGAATATTCTTTGCGATATTTGACATGTCAATCACTCCTTTTTCAGGAAATAGTAGTAATAAGGTCATTTTACCATATTTTAACTTGTACACAGTGGGAATGATATGGATATTTTGTGAAAAGAAAACGCCGTATCGATTACCGATGCGGCGTTTTGAATGAAGGAAACATTACTTGTCAAATAGACCGATTGAACTCAAAAAGACGACGAGTATCGCTACCGGAACGATATAGCGAATGAGAAAGTACCAAAGTTTGAAGAAAGAGAATACTGGGCTTGCCCCCATTTCGAACTCTTTCTGAACTTGGAGCCTTTTCATCTGATAGCCAATGAAAAGAGAGATGAATAAGGCTCCGATAGGCAAGGCGATGTTGCTTGTCACATAATCAGCGAGGTCGAAGAAGGTCAAGTTGAAAATCTTCACATCGGAGAGTACGCCAAATGATAATGCGCTTGGAATCCCGATCACGAAAACAAGAAGGCCGGCTATCCATGAAGATTTCCGGCGCTTCCGAGCATCGCCCTTTATCATGGATGCTACGATGATTTCCAGAATGGAGAACGCTGAAGTAAGCGTAGCGAATAATAATAATACGAAGAAAATCGCCATGAAAATGCCACCGAAGGTAATTTCATTAAAGACCGCAGGCAACACGACGAAGACGAGTCCTGGTCCACTTGAAGGATCGAAACCAAGGGCAAATACGGCCGGGAAAATGACCAAGCCCGCCAATAAGGAAATGAAAATATTCAACCCGACTACGGATATTGCCGATTTTGTAATATCATCATTCTTACTTAAGTACGAAGCATAGGTGACCATCACGGAAATACCTACACTAAGTGCAAAGAAGGATTGTCCTAGCGCTAATAAAATCGTCTGCTCCGTCAAGGAGGAGAAATCCGGTTTCAAAAAGAAACGGACACCTTCCATCGCACCTTCAAGTGTCATGGAACGAACGAGAAGGACAAGAAAAAGGACGAATAGGGAAGGCATCATGTACTTATTGGCCTTTTCAATCCCTTTGGATACGCCACCTTGTACGACCCAAATCGTCAAGACCATGAAAAGAAGCTGCGCAATGACCGTTTCATAAGGACTGCTGATAACGGTATTGAAAAGGCCACTGTATTCCGATTGGGTTAAATTTGATAGGGACCCGGTAAAGCTTCTCCATAAATAGGAAAGGATCCAGCCACCAACAACACTATAGAAGGAAAGTAAAATGATGGATGCTAGAACTCCGCCATATCCTAGTAACACCCAGGGTTTACCTGGTGAAATGTGCTTGTAGGCCCGAATGGCATCTTTTTGTGCATTCCGGCCGATGGTGAATTCGGCGATAAGTAAGGGTGTGCCGATCATGAGGGTGAAAATCACGAAAAAAAGGAAAAAAGCGCCGCCTCCATTTGTCCCTGTCATATATGGAAACTTCCAGATGGCACCCAAACCAATAGCGGACCCAGCCGCTGCTAGAATGAATCCGATTTTGGAAGACCATTGCTCTTGTTTTGCCATGGTGAAAAACTCCTTTAGAGGTATAGAAATACGTGAATGTAGAGATAAACATTTTCTCATCTTACTACGATTAATCTCAATTTGGTAGTTTTTTGTTATGCTAATTTTTTGAAAAATTAATGATCGAAAAAATGGGGACAAAGAATTAAATGAAAACTTTTAGGATAAGTTATAAATAATAGCCATATATCGAAATGGACACTCAATTACAAAATTTTTACGTTTTAGCGGAAAAAGTATGGTATACTTAACTTTGATTATTTCCAGCTCTGTGATATAATTTTGTATTGCGTGAAAAGCCGAAAAAATATATATAAAATAGGAGTGTTACCATGTCTGAAAAATTCGAAATTGGTGCAGTAGTTACTGGTAAGGTAACTGGTATTCAACCTTACGGTGCATTTGTTGCTTTAGATGATTCAACTCAAGGATTAGTTCATATTTCTGAAATCACTCACGGGTTCGTAAAAGATATTAACGAACATTTAAAAGTGGGCGATGAAGTGAAAGTTAAAGTACTTTCAATCGATTCAAAAGCTGGAAAAATCGGCTTATCAATCCGCGCAACAGAAGAAGCTCCTGAGCGTACTGAAGCTCCTAAGAAAGCTCCAAAAAAACGCCAAGCATCTGTTAAAGCAACATCACACATCGAGTCTACTGAAGGATTCAACTCTTTAAAAGATAAACTTCAAGCGTGGATCGATCAATCTGAACGCGAAGACTTAATCAAAAAATAATTTTTTTAACCGGATGGTCTTAGGACCATCCGGTTTTTTTATTATTCTTCAATAATTGATAAAGCCGGGACATGTTTCATGGACCGGCTTTATTTTATACATATTTTCTTTTAGCGATTCATTGAGTTGGTTTTGTTTCAGTTTCACGAGACGTTTGGGGACTTGGCTTGAAGAGAAGACCAAGATTGATAAGCCCGGCGATTCCCACTAAGCCATAAACGATGCGAGCCAAAGCAGCATCTTGTCCGCCGAATATCGCTGCGACTAGATCGAACTGAAAAAATCCAATTAGTCCCCAGTTGATGGCTCCGATGATTGTTAAAACAAGTGCCGTTTTTTGTAATCCACTCATTGTATAGCCTCCTTTTTTATAAGCATCTTTCTTTACTTATCATGCTTTTTGAAGATAATTATATACACCCCAGAAAAAACTTCTAAACGGATATTTTGTATTTATATGGAATGTTCGTCATAATGAAGGGATAAAATATCCATTGCTGCAGTGGCATGGGGCTGCTGAAAAAAAGGCAATGCAAAAGGAGATTATATATATTGGAAAATTACACGTATAAGAATCCTACTAAGATCATCTTTGGTAGAAACCAATTGAAAAGCGTAAAAGAGGAAATTCCTGCCTACGGAAAGAAAGTGTTGCTCGTCTACGGTGGCGGAAGCATCAAGAAAAACGGGCTGTATGATAAAGTGATGGAGGAATTGAAAGAAATCCAGGTGGAAGTATATGAACTGGCAGGAGTTGAACCAAACCCAAGGATCACGACTGTCCGTAAAGGTGTGGAGTTGTGTAAGGAACATCAAATCGACTTCGTGCTAGCGGTAGGCGGCGGAAGTGTCATCGATGCAACAAAAGGCATCGTTGCGGGTGCGAAGTATGAAGGAGACGCTTGGGATCTTGTCACCAAAAAGGCTCCCGTCAAAGAAGCCCTTCCTTTTGGGACAATCCTTACGATTGCTGCAACCGGTTCTGAAGCGAATTCGGGTTCGGTCATTACGAATTGGGAAACGAAAGAGAAATACGGATGGGGAAGTCCTTTGTTATTTCCTAAATTCTCGGTCCTTGATCCTGAAAATACTTTTTCACTTCCAAAAAATCAAACCGTCTATGGCATGGTCGATATGATGTCACATGTTTTCGAAACGTATTTCCATCAAGAAACGCATGCTCCGCTTCAGGACCGCTTTTGTGAATCACTTCTGGTGACGGTCATGGAAACGGCTCCAAAGTTATTGGAAGATCTCGAGGATTATGAAAATCGTGCTACGATTTTGTATGCGGGCAATGTGGCGTTAAATGGTTCACTGGGAGTAGGATATCTTGGCGATTGGGCCACTCATAATATTGAACATGCCGTCTCTGCGGTCTATGATATTCCCCATGCGGGAGGCCTGGCAATATTATTCCCTAATTGGATGAAACATGTGCTCCATGAAAATGTCGAGCGGTTCAAACAAGTTGCCGTCCGTGTCTTTCAGGTCGACCCAGAGGGCAAATCCAGTGAAGAGGTTGCGCTTGAGGGAATTGAACGCCTTCAGTCATTCTGGAGCAGCTTAGGGGCCCCGTCGCGTCTTGCAGATTACGATATCGACGATTCACAACTTGAAGTCATTGCCGATAAAGCGATGAGCAATGGAGAATTCGGTCGGTTTAAAGTATTGAATCGCGAAGATGTCCTTGCGATTCTACGTGCTTCATTATAAGAACCTTACGATATGCTCCCACTATTCGATAGTGGGAGTTTTTTCTAAAAGACTTAGCGATTTCTTGATTCTGCTAAATACATCAGATAAAGTAAAAGAGTAACCAAAGAATAAAGGAGGAATTGGCATGTCCCATCTACATTTCGATTATTCAAAAGCTCTACCGTTTTTCGGAAAGCACGAAATGACCTATTTACAGGATGCTGTAAAAGTGGCACATCATTCTCTACACGAACAGACCGGTGCGGGCAATGAATTTCTGGGCTGGGTTGATTTACCGAAGGATTATGATAAAGAAGAGTTCTCCAGGATCAAGAAAGCTGCCGCCAAAATAAAAGAAGATTCGGACGTCCTGTTGGTCATCGGAATCGGTGGTTCGTATTTAGGAGCACGTGCAGCCATTGAAATGCTGCAACATAGTTTCTATAACCTTTTACCTTCTGATAAAAGAAACACTCCGCAAATCATATTCGTTGGTAACAACATAAGTTCTACATATATGCAAGATGTCATGGACGTATTGGTCGACAAGGACTTTTCAATCAATGTGATTTCCAAATCGGGCACAACGACGGAGCCTGCCCTTGCGTTCCGGATTTTCCGTAAGCTTCTCGAGCAAAAGTATGGTCCAGAAGCAGCGAAAGGCCGTATCTTCGCGACTACCGATAAAGAAAAGGGCGCATTAAAGACAGTGGCCACGGAAGAGGGATTTGAAACGTTCGTCATTCCGGATGATGTCGGTGGAAGGTATTCTGTACTTACTGCAGTGGGCTTGCTTCCGATTGCTGTAAGTGGTGCGGATATAGATCAAGTGATGGAAGGGGCGGAGAGCGCTAGAGCGGACTTCAGTTCATCGGAGCTTTCCGAGAACCAGGCTTATCAATACGCGGCCGTCCGTAACGTCCTTTATAATAAGGGGAAAACCATTGAAATGTTGATCAACTATGAACCTGGTCTGCAATATTTCTCAGAGTGGTGGAAGCAGTTGTTCGGCGAAAGTGAAGGGAAGGACCAGAAAGGGATTTTCCCGGCAGCCGCCAACTTCTCTACGGACCTGCATTCGATGGGGCAGTATGTACAGGAAGGGCGACGCGACCTTTTCGAAACGGTCATCAAAGTGGAAGAGGCACGTCATGAAATCTCGATTGAAGCAGCAGAAAATGATTTAGATGGTTTGAATTATCTGGCTGGTGAAACCGTACAATTCGTCAATAACAAGGCATTTGAAGGTACCTTATTGGCTCATACGGATGGCGGTGTTCCTAACCTGATTGTTTCCGTACCAAAACTGGATGCCTTCACATTCGGCTACCTTGTTTATTTCTTTGAGAAGGCTTGCGCGATGAGCGGCTATCTGTTGGGGGTCAATCCGTTTGATCAGCCTGGGGTCGAAGCCTACAAGGTGAATATGTTTGCCCTGCTAGGAAAACCAGGGTATGAAGAGAAAAAGGCGGAACTCGAACAGCGTTTATAAAATAAAGTGAAGAAGGCATCATGCTGGACTAGATTGTCCACGCATGATGCCTTTTTTTATCGGATTAAGAAAAAGTTAAGAAAAAAGGTTGATAATGCTATGTAATCCGATACCTAGAAAAGAGGGACTGTGCATGCAACTATCTTCGACAACGAATAGTTACGCTGGAACGATAAGTACCACTTCAACTACGGGAAATCAAAACGCTATGAAGGATCTGGAAAAACAGAAAACAGAGCAGCAGGCAGATATCCAGGAAGCCTATCAATCAGAAGGTACAGCCGAAGCCAATTTGTTTTTTACCCAATCGAAAGAGGATAGTGATCAATAGGGGTTATTTTAAGACTTTTGGGTAAGCTAATTATTAAAATTAGCAAAAGAGGTTTTTAACATGATTGAAATATCTTCTAAATTGGAAGGGAAAACCTTTGGATTATTCGATTTGGAAACGAAGCTTAAACCAGAAGGGTATATGATTGGTGGTGGTTGGGATTATGACCACGGCACCTTCGATTTCAAAATGGACGACAAAGATGGCTATCAGTTTTTGCGTGTTCCCTTCAAAGCTGTGGATGGGTCACTTGATACTGACGGGGCCATGGTTGAAATCATGACGCCGTATTTATTATCTCATAAGTATGAAGATGGCATCGACCGCGAGGGAAATATCGGGAATCTCTCCGCTTCATTTAATCAATTTGCCGAGCCGGAAGACCCCGATGCTGAATTTCCTCAGGAATATATTGCGTATGGGAAATCCCTCGTTCGGGACCTTGAAAAAATCTTATTGGATTAACGATCGATGATGAGCAAGATATCATTTTGATGGATGATTGCATCTGCAGGAGGCTTGATACGTGTCTCGCCTCCTGAAATGATGCCAACCAAGAGAATATCCTTATCTAATAATGTAATCCCCAATTGTTTGAATGTTTGCCCGTTCCAATCGAATTGGACGGGCATCTGTTCAATCTTTAAACCATTTTCGGTGGCCGAATTTTCTTCTTCCCGCTTTTCCATGCCTCTCCATAAACATTCCTGCATATAATCACTCGCAAACTTATTTGTTTCGATAATGGCATCTGCTCCCGCACGTAATGCATTTTCCTTCTGTTCCTGCGTTAAAATTTCAACAAGACAATATACATGAGGGTTCAGTCCTTTTATAGCCAGTAAAGCCAACACGGTGAACATGTCGGTCTGCAGTTCGTTTTGTTGGAGATCGGCAGTGATGAGGACCCGTGCCGCCTGTTTAATATTGGCCTGTTGCAAAACGGAATCCAAACTGGCTTTCCCTTGGACAAAATGTATATTCGTCCGTGGCAAAGGGTGCTTGGTCAATGTGTCGTCAATCAAGACAATATATTGGTTATGCATGCGTTCATGAATGTTCTTGATGATTCGTTTTGAACGTCCATTCCAGCCGATGATAATAAAGTGACCGGTGCCGCTAAACTCCTTTCTTCCGGAAAGGAATTGTTGGTCGCTTGAGATGGACATTTTGGCGATGTAGGCAAAATAAGAAGTGATGAGCCCGACACCCGATAAGATGAGAAGCATCCCGAGGATTCTCCCAAACTTCGTAAGTGGGGTGAAATCCCCATATCCAACGGTCGATATCGTGACGATTGCCCACCAAATTCCCTCGAATATGGAAGGGAAATTATCAGGCTCGACTAGATGAATCAGCCAACCGAATACAAGTAAAAATAGGATGATGGTCAAAAATAGTTTGAGTAAACGTGGAGACCTTTTAAAAGTGTTGCTGAACGGATTGATTCGGATCATGTTATCCCCCCTACGACAGTCCTTTTAGTATGGACAAAATGAACTGAACTCATAAGGAGTTAACGGATATATAAAGAATTCTAGTAAGAATATAAGCATGATAAAAACCTTCCGTGACCTGACGGAAGGTTTTTATCATATGGAGTCACGTATCCGGAAAAAGGACTTCATGCTCAATACTTGATGGTATGCGAGGACCACATGGTATATGCAAAAAAATATGAAAATCCCTCAGACCCGTCGTCGGACATTGAAGTTCTCACTGATGAGCAACCAGTTTTGCGGGAAGGCAAGGCCTAGCTTCCAGTAACTCATTCCTCTAAGGTTCAATTCTTTGATCAAATCGAACTTCGCTTGAATGGACCGGGCGTCTTCAAACCAGACCTCATGCTCCTTCCCATCTGCATCCGTGTAATTGAAATGGGGCGCCTGCGCTTTCTCATCGTATTCTATGGATACATTGTTCGCGGCAGCAATCTGGATGGCCTGCTGAGGGCTGATCGCTTTGGCGATGGAGCCTTGGACAAAAGGCAATGTCCAATCATATCCGTATAGGTTCTGTCCCATCAGAATCTTATTGGCCGGCATTTCGGTGATGGCATATTCCAGTACGTCCCGAACCGGTCCTATCGGGGATACCGCCTGTGCTGGACCGCCGCTGTATCCCCATTCGTACGTCATGATGATCACGAAGTCGACAATTTCACCATGTGCCTTATAGTCATGTGCCTCATACCAGCCACCCTTTTGCTCCGCACTGGTTTTCGGTGCAAGTGCCGTCGAGATGAACCAACCTTCTTTTTTGAAACGGTCCCTTGCTTTACGTAAGAATTGGTTATAGGCATTTTTATCGGACGGGCGTAGAAACTCAAAGTCAAAGTGAATATCCCTGAATCCATATTTCTTGGCTGTGGTCACAATGTTGTTTAGGAACTTATTCTGCACAGAGGTGTTCGTCAGGATGATTCGACCAAGTTCATCACTGAATTGATCGTTTTCCTGATTGGTGATGACCATCATGAGGACATTCTTGTTTTCTCTTGCAATGGTGGGAAAGTTATTGAGCAACGGTTCCTTTAAGGAGCCATCTCGCAGTGCCTGAAAGCTGAATGGCGCTAAGTATGTCAAATAAGGTGCGGCTTCCTGAGCAGCTGTTTCAAGGGCAGGAGCGACTGATGTACCACGGGGCTCGACATAGCCGTTGAATTCAGCAGTCCGTTTTTTTCGGGCAGGAATATAAAGGCGGTACCCCACGGATAAGGAGTCCTGATCGGAAATGCCATTGATTCTCGCTAATTCTTGATAGGGTACATCCACCTTTTGAGCAATCGAAAATAAAGTGTCACCAGGCTGGACAAAATAATAGCTGCCGACGATTGGAATGACAATGGCCTGGCCGATGACAAGATTATTTGGGTTAGGAATTTTATTTGATTCAACGAGCCGGTCAACGCTCACGCTATATGTTTGGGCGATGCCAAATAACGTTTGGCCAGGCCTAACCACATGAATTTGCACGTCTTTTCCCCCTTACTGAAAGTTTCCTAACAGTTTATGAGCATAGGAAGAAATTCATGATAGCGAGCGAAGAAGTTATCTTCCTAAAGTTACGATTATTCAATAAATTGGAAAACATAATTGGAGGGGGAGATGTAAATAAATATATATAAGGAGGTGAGAAACACATGGCAAACAACAATAGCAGCAATCAACTAGTAGTAGCTGGTGCAGAACAAGCTCTAGAGCAAATGAAGTATGAAATTGCTTCTGAATTCGGTGTAAACCTTGGTGCAGACACAACATCACGTGCTAATGGATCAGTTGGTGGAGAAATTACAAAACGTTTAGTGCAAATGGCTGAACAACAATTAGGCGGATCGACTCGCTAATAACTGAATAAACATGGATTGAAAGAGGAGGGGAATGTTCCCCTTCTCTTTCACATTTTATTTGGCTGACATGCCTTTCAGAGTCGTAATGGCTTTCTCAGGAAAATCGGTCATGATGACATCGACTCCCCATTTGACTAGCCGCTCGATATCTTCTGGTTTATTGGCCACCCAAGGGCGGACTTTGTATCCAAGTTTCTTCGCAGTGGCATGAATGGATGGGGTCAGGCTATTTTTGTCAGGATGAAAGCCAGCTTCTTTTTTCTCGGCTAAAATTTCTTCGACGTTTGCTGGCAATCCCTCGAATAATAAAGCCCGCTCCAATTCCGGGGCCAGCGTCTTTACGTTTTCAATCGATCGATGATTGAAAGAAGAAAGAATCACTCGATTTTCCATGTGATGCTGCCGAGTTAAACCCACAACTTTTTTTTCGATGCCTTCGTAAGGGAGCTTATCTGTTTTAAGCTCAATATTCATCCACAATGTATGTTCCTTCGCCCATTCGAAAATTTCACCTAAGAATGGAATCTTCTCACCATGGAATTCCTCGGAAAATTTGCTTCCCGCATCCGCTGATTTTAACTCTTCTGCGGAGAAATCCTTTACATACCCGGAAAGAGTGGTCGTCCGGTCAAGTGTTTCATCATGGATGATTACCAATTCCCCATCCGAACTGAGGTGGACATCGAACTCGATGCCATCCGCCCCGACTCGTAGGGCTTCTTTGAATGCAATCATCGTATTTTCAGGATGCGTTCCTTTGGATCCACGGTGGGCATAGATTTGGGTGTTTTTCACATGCATCACTCCTTTTTCTGAAAAGAAGAACCTTGAATCTATGATACATGTATCTCTTCTTTCTTTCAGCAATGATTAATAGACAATATTTTAAACAACGAGTAAAATACAATGGTATTTCCATTTACAAGCGGAGAAATAATGAGGTGAAAACAATGAATATATGGGAAATTTTTGTGGCCGTTATCCTTGGCCTTGTGGAAGGCCTGACGGAGTTTGCACCAGTATCTTCTACGGGGCATATGATCATAGTGGATGATCTATGGCTGAAATCTACCGAAATATTTGGTAGTGAAGTAGCGAATGCATTCAAGGTCGTCATTCAGCTGGGATCGATACTGGCTGTTGTTGTGCTCTTTTGGGGGCGGTTCATGGACTTGCTCGGATTACGAAAGATGAAGAACCCCTCTGCCGTGGCAGGGAAAAAGTTGAATTTGCTTCAAATCATCGTAGGGTTGCTGCCTGCGGCCGTATTAGGTTTATTGTTCGAAGATTATATTGATGACCATTTATTCACTGTAAAGACGGTAATCGTCGGATTATTCCTCGGTGCTTTGCTGATGATTGCAGCGGATAGGTTCCGACCGAAATTGACAGCCGAAACGGTTGATCAAATTACTTATAAACAAGCCTTAGGTGTCGGGTTGATACAATGTCTAGCCCTTTGGCCAGGCTTCTCCCGTTCGGGTTCCACCATATCAGGCGGCGTACTGCTGGGGATGAGTTACCGTGCAGCTTCCGATTTCACGTTTATCATGGCTGTGCCTATCATGGCAGGAGCCAGTTTGCTGAAAATCGTAAAATACTGGGAGTACTTTACGCCTGACGTGTTACCATTCTTTATCGCAGGGTTTATCAGTGCCTTCATATTTGCGTTATTCTGCATACGTTTCTTCCTATTATTGATTAATAAAGTGAAGTTGACGCCATTTGCTATTTATCGTATGGTCTTAGCCATTATCCTGTTATTTATTGTTTGGTAAGAAGCAGGGTTTAACAAAATGAAAAGAAAAAGGCAGAAATGTTGCGACATCAACATTTCTGCCTTTTTTCGTGGCTTAGCGAGCACAAAAGAATGTTAATGTTATATTCATATTGGATTAAATCTCTATATAAGGATAAAGATATGAATCTGAGGACCTTGTATGCATCATTCCATCGATATCGAAACCATAAATGAAATAACTGAAGATAGAATGGAATTATACGAAATATTATATGTATAATTAACTAAATCATTCGTCTTAAGTCATTTTAAAGTATGAAAACTTGAATTTATAAAAAAATAATTCGTAATTTAGTGAAAATGAAGAAAAGTTAAAATAATTATGAAAACGGATACAATATAGAGATAACAAGGCCTGTAACATAAGATTGATTATTTAGATTATTCGATAAACTATTCTTGTATATTTTTCGTGGTATAATTTTTCTGAGAAAATAGAAGGTGTGTACACGGAAGGAGGACATTATGTGAATGATCAATTGAAAAAAACGATTGGCTTTTGGGTTGGAACATCTATAGTAGTGGGTACAGTCATAGGCTCTGGTATTTTCATGAAGCCGGGAGTGGTACTTGAGTTAAGTGGTAATTCAACGATGTCCTTATTGGCTTGGCTGATTGGTGGCTTGATTACGCTGGCAAGTGGATTGACAATCGCCGAAGTGAGTACACGAATTCCTAAAACGGGCGGTTTATATGCGTATTTAGAAGAAGTGTATGGAAAGTTGTGGGGCTTTCTTTGCGGTTGGGTTCAAACGCTAGTTTATGGACCTGCAGTAATGGGCGCACTTTGTTTATACTTTGGTGCGTTGGTGGCCGGTTTATTTAATATATCCATGGATTATACAATGGGTATTGGAATAATCACGATTGTCTTTTTGACGGCCATGAACTTGTTGGGGACGAAATATGGCGGGTTGATCCAAACCGTTTCAACGGTTGCCAAATTGATTCCAATCGTCTTCATAGCTGTGTTCGGCATGGCTCAAGGTGAGATGCCCGTTTTCAACATGGATGTTGAAACGACGGTGAAGGTGAGTATGGCAGGGGCCATTCTTGCAACACTTTGGGCGTATGATGGCTGGATCAATGTCGGCTTTATGGCTGGTGAGATGAAGAATCCACAGAAGACATTACCTCGGGCCATCATCACGGGGATAGTCGTGGTCATGGTAGCCTATTTAGCTGTAAACCTGGCCATGCTACACGTTCTGGGCCCTGATGGAATCATTGCGAATGGAACGAATTCCGCTAATGTTGCAGCCACCGTTCTTTTTGGTGAGCTAGGCGGAAAATTAATTGCAATCGGAATCTTGATTTCAATCTTCGGTTGCCTGAACGGCAAGCTTCTAACCTTCCCAAGGATTACACTTGCGATGGCTGAGGATAAGATGGTTCCTGGTCATAAACAGATAAGGAAGATATCACCTAGATTCAGGACACCTGTCAATGCCACGATTCTACAAGTGGTCATTGCGATCATCATGATGATTGTGACAGATCCGGATAAGCTATCGAATATGGCGATATTCTCTGTCTTTTCTTTTTATGGGCTAGCCTTCTTTGCAGTCTTCATTCTACGTAAAAAAAATCCGGATGCAAAAACGTATAAAGTGCCGCTTTATCCGTTCATCCCTATCCTGGCAATTATCGGTGCGGTATACATAGTGCTTAGCACATTAATCGATACACCGATGGATGCCCTCTACTCCATAATTATTTTGATAATCGGCTTACCTGTATATTGGCTGATGGTCAAGAGTGAGCGGAAGGATAGACAAGTTCATTAATGATTTTCCATCCCTTCACGCTATCTGTGAAGGGACTTTTTTATGCCTGGCAATCCAATGGGCCTGCTCCTTATTCGTAAAATAGACAATTGAGTTCAGACGTATTAACATAAGAAATAAGGAATTGAAAGGTCTGAGCAGAATTGAATTATATTGAACCTGCGGGTAAATCATTTCGGAAAACGATTTTGGCTTTATTTCTTGGAAGTTTTGTAACATTTGCAGATCTATATAGTACGCAACCGGTCATACCGGTTTTTGCGAAGCAGTTTGGGGTTTCTCCACCAATGGCAAGTCTTACGTTGTCTTTTGCAACCGGGACGCTCTCCATATGCCTATTGCTGGTTTCTTTTTTTTCGGAAAGCATTGATCGAAAGAAGATAATGGGTGTAGCCCTGACCATGTCTGCTTTGCTGTCGATCAGTGTCAGTTTCGTCCAGGATGACATCTACCTGTTGATTGCTATCCGGGCGGTTCAAGGGGCAGTCCTTGCAGGGTTCCCGGCAATCGCCATGGCTTATATCAATGAAGAATTCCATCCGAAAAGCCTGGGGTATGTGATGGGCATCTACGTTAGTGGGTCGTCAATTGGAGGACTGGCAGGGAGATTGATTGTCGGGGTGTTGACGGATCACTACTCATGGAATGTAGCGATTGGAAGTCTTGGCGTTTTAAGCTTACTTATCAGCTTGTTCTTTTGGTGGATGCTGCCTTCCTCTCAGCATGTCACGCACACGAACATGTCTGTGAAGAGAATGATAGAATCCTTACGACATAACATGAAGAATCCACAATTATTATGGCTATTTGGCATGGCTTTCTTATTAATGGGTTCCTTTGTCACCGTTTATAACTTCGTGGGGATTCCCTTGATGGAACCGCCTTATCAATTATCACAAACACTGATCGGTTTCATTTTCCTTATCTATCTCGTCGGGACCTTCAGCTCGACTTGGATGGGGAAGCTCGCTGACCGCTATAGCCGGGGACGCGTGTTACTAACCGGGATACTGATCATGCTAACAGGGGCCCTCCTGACCTTGGCAGTTCCTCTATCGATGAAAATATTGGGATTGGCTCTTTTCACCTTTGGTTTTTTTGGGGCCCATTCGATTGCGAGTGGTTGGGTCGGAAGGTTGGCGGATAAAAACGAGAAGGCCCAAGCCTCGGCTCTGTACCTTTTCTTCTATTATGGAGGATCCAGTATAGTGGGGGCCACGGGCGGTATATTCTTAATCCGGTTCGGCTGGGGAGGAGTCATTTCCGTTGTATCCATCTTGATCATTTTGGCGGCCATTTGTATATGGATGGTGAAAAAGGTAAAATAAAAGAGGAAAACAAAGTCTCTTTTCTATCATATTTACTAGGTTTCTGAATATAATCTATTGAAAAAGGATAGTAAGTAATAGATTGATAAAAAGAAGGGGTAATAGATAGAGTGAAACGAAAAACAGTAATCCTAGGTGGTTTAATAGCCGTTTTAATCATATTATTGGTTGTATATTTAACAGGTCCAGGCCGGTTGGACAAAGTGGTGATCGTCGAGAAGTACTACCCTCATTTTTCCGATGGCAAGGCGATTGGCTTTAAGACGAATGAAGTCATTAACGTGAGCAAAACAGAAGAGGGTTCGAATTGCGCAATGAAATTCGATAACGGAAAGATATTGGAAATAGATTGTGACCGGTATTTATCCTATAAAGTAGATGAAACGGTCTATATCTCTTCGGACGGTGATGAAGTCAAGACTATCCAAAGGAAAAGATAGCGCCGTTCTTAAATAAGTGAATAGTAGAATAGAAAGCTGATTTTGTCCTTGCTAAACAAAATCGGCTTTTTTTATTTGTGATAGATAAGTACTATTTAAGGATAAATGTGGAAATTATAATAGGAAAATAGTATGATAATTCTGTGAGCATTTTAAAAAATTTAAAATCATAGGAGTGGATACTAATGAGACTAATTCAATATATCATTCGGACGAGCTTGGTTGTGGTACCAGGTACCTTCATGATTGGGCTGTTCGTTTGTCTCGCAAATGGTATTTCGGGAATGCCCATGCTATGGAATCTGGTCTTCATTACAATTTGCGGTGTGGTTGTCGGAATTATTTCCTCCGTGATCAACCATCGAAGGTTCATTCGTCCGATTGGATTGATTAATCGTTATCTAGAGAAAATTGCGGACGGTGACCTTAAACAAAGGATAAGTGAAGATCAGTTAGGTTTTTTGAAAACGATTGCACTTCATATCAATCACACTGTGGAATCTTGGAGCGACGTATTGAAAAAGGTTCAGGATGCATCGAAGAATATGAACGCTTATTCCAATGAATTGGCGGAAGGAGCGCATCAGACAAGCAGCGCGACGGAAGAAATCTCCTGCTCGATAGAAGATGTCGCACAAGGAGCCAGAAATCAGGCAAAGGGAGTGAACGAGACTACTGAGGTGATTTATCAGATGTCATCCAGCCTTTCAAGGGTAACAATCGGGGCGGAGAAGGTATCTGGCTCCATCCATAAGTCCTTGGAGAAAGCGAATGCGGGAAAAAACTCAATCGAACAGGCGGGCCAACAAATGGAGTCCATTTATTCGAATGTGAATGAATTGGCAAGGGTCGTCAATGGATTGGGGGAACGTTCCGTCGAGATAGGGAAAATAGTTGAAGTGATTACAGGGATAGCTGCTCAGACGAATCTATTGGCCTTGAATGCTTCCATAGAGGCGGCACGGGCTGGTGATCAAGGAAAAGGGTTTGCCGTGGTGGCCAATGAAGTGAGGAACCTTGCAGAGCAATCAAGCCATGCAACTCAGCAAATCAGTGAAATCATCAACCATATCCAAAAAGAAACAAAGCAGGTGGCCGAGCAAATGGGGTCTGTCAATCGCGAGGTAAGCGAAGGAATCAACGTGATGACCGGAGCTGGAGATACATTTATAGAAATTCACCACTCCATAAACGATCTTTCTGATCAAGTGGGGCAAGTGGGGGAGACGATTGAAAAAATGGAAGAGGGAACGAGGATGGCTGTACAGTCGATGGAGATGATATCCACTGCAGCGGCGGGTTCAGAGGCGGCGACACTAAATGTCTTGACGGCTACGGGGGAACAATCCGCCGCAATAGAAGAAATCAGCGCCTTTGCTGAACACCTGCGGAAATTAGCCGGAGAAATGGATGGCATCATCCATACTTTCAAAATTTAAGCCTCATCGGAAATGAAGACCCAGACCTTTTTGGTCTGGGTCTTCATTTGCCTTTTTCATCTCTATTTTCTTTTTTGTCTTTTTTATTACGACGAAGTACATCTAAGATTCTCCGGCTATTATTTTTACTATTGATCAGTTCAACTAAGTCACTCATATTTTCTGCTTCAAAGTCTTGTTGTTCTTTTTTCATTAGGAATCCCTCCTCCAAGTTATCGTAATACCCTTATTTTAATAAAATGAAACTTCTTTTATCCTATTGGTAATATAAGGTTTTTATATCGCTTTTAAATAAAAATTTGCTAAAATTAAAAAAAGGCTTGATATTTAATCAAGAGCTGAATGGAGGCTGTTGCCGTTTTGGAGGAAGAATTGGTATTGATTGGAGAAAAAATCGAAAAATTCAAATATATATTGGTCCAGCATCTCGAACTTTTCGAAGAAGATTCGCCATATGATTTGGAAACCAGCAAAGTGATTCGGGCACAAATCATTCAAATCCATGCTGATGCCTTGATCCATGGAAAAGCCCAGGCGATGGAAAGCATGAGTGAAATCGGGATGAGAGTTGGGAATCGAATTGTGGAGATGGGCGTTTCGTTAGATAAAATCATTGGGGAGATTCAGCTGGCGCGTAACCTTTTCTGGAGCTTCATTGAAGAGGAAGTCAGCAATCGACACTATTCTATCGAAGTCTTGTTGAAAGCTAGTTCAATCATTGATGCCGTATTGGACGAGTTCCTCTATTGCATGAGTGTGAGTTTTGTGAACTATTATAAGAAAATTGCCAAATCGGCAAACGAGTCTTTAAAGAAAGTAAAAGAAAATCAAGAAGTCATGGAGGAGTTGGCGACGCCAATCGTCCAAACCATGTTAAGCGATGTGTTGCTCGTACCGTTAATCGGACGTATCGACGAATGGCGAATGGGGTCCTTGCAGTCGACGGTCCTGCAAAAGTGTAACGATTCCCATGCTGAAGTAATGATTTTGGATTTCTCCGGCATCACTTATACGCAGGATGATAACATGTTTTCCCTGCTCGACCAGTTGGTTGGCGCGTTAGCATTGATGGGTACAGAAACGATGTTTGTCGGGTTTACACCGGCCGTAGTCAGGCAAATTATCAAGCTTGATTTCTCCCACCAGGTTAAATCATTCTTATCATTCGCCCAAGCCATGGAGTATATCGTTAAACAGAGGGGAATTACAATCCAGTATTCGAATTGAAGGAATCCTTATGAATGAGGATCCTTTTTTTATAGCATATAGAGTGATGATGTTTTTGACCAAAAGTGACCGGTATTTCTTTACTTTGAAGAATCATGATAAAATCAAAAGAAAAGCATAAGAAACAGGTGCCTGCTATCTTCAATCGTATATATGGAAAACATGACTTACATAGACGAAAGGTTGATGAATGAATAGTGGCTTTCAAACAAGAAAACACGCTCAATCCACAAGTAAAATGGTTCAGTGTGGGGATCATGACGGATAACGGCCTCGAATATGAAGAGTATGAGGCGCTATCAAAGCGTATCCTTGATTCAGTCGATAATGTAGGAGCCATATCGGACCTGGTCAGGGTCGAATGGGATAAAGCAAAATTGATTACCTTAAACGAACGATTCAATCATCCGGTTCTTTCGGATCCTTGCTTTATCATTAATGAAGTGATTCCGGAAGATATTGAAAGGGAAAAGAGGCTTTTGCAGGAAAAACATAAGTGGAAAAGATACTTGAATCTAATTTCCCGATATGACTACCTCGAAGCGGAGACGAAAGCCGTCCATGATTTTGATAAGTCCCTTTTGTATACGGATGAAGTGGAGAAGGTGATTGAATATCTTAACCTTAACGCCTAAATGAAACGCATCGGTTCATCGATGCGTTTCATTTGCGTTCAAAAGGAATTTTTCCTTAATCGTACATAGGAAAAAGGAGAGGCATATATCCAATCCTTTCAGAATAAGTAGAAAAATATTGAAGGATTGGTAGGGAAGTCGGATATGAAAGCGAATACTTTAAAGTAGAAAGAGAGAGTTATTAGAAAAGGGAGATGAAACAATGGAAGCAGTCCTACCTCAGTCAAAGCCAAAACCAAAAAGAAAATGGAAAAGACGTGTCCTTTGGGTTTTTGTATCGCTGCTCTTGCTTATAGTGATAGCCGTGATTGCAGCAAATGTATTCTTATCAAGGTCGCTTCCTGAAACGAAGGGGGATTTATTATTGCCTGCTCTTTTGAAACCGGTTACAGTGATACGTGATTCGAGTGGGGTTCCACATATTACGGCTGATAATGAACATGATCTGTATTTGGCTCAAGGGTATATTCAGGCGCAGGACCGTTTGTTTCAGATGGACCTAAGCAGGCGTCAGGCATCCGGGGAATTAAGTGAAGTGATTGGTGAGAAGACCGTGATAAATGATAAATACTTTCGAACTCTTGGGTTAAGGCGGGCTGCCGAATCTTCTTACGCTGGCTACTCAAGTGAGGGGAAAGCAGCATTGGATGTATTCGCTGAAGGTGTGAATCTCTATATCGACGAATTGAAGGATAATGGAAAATGGCCGGTCGAGTTCACTTTGCTTGGCTATGAACCGAAACCCTGGACACCTGTGGATTCATTGACGATTGGGAAGTATATGGCGTTTGATCTAGGCGGGAACTGGGAAGATCAGGCATTCAGACAGTACTTACTCCAAACGTTCCCAAAGGAAAAGGCCTATGACTTATTCCCGGATTATCCAAAGGATGCACCTTATATCATCGGCAAGGAAGAGCTGGACATTGAGAAGAGCTTTGCTGGTGCCGTCATACCTTATGAATTCAATGGCAGTAATAACTGGGTGGTCTCCGGTGAAAAGACGGATACGGGAAAGCCGCTTTTAGCCGACGATCCCCATCTTGGACTCGCCACTCCCTCGGTTTGGTACCAAATGCATCTGAAGGCACCGACCGTCAATGTGAGTGGGGTCATTTTTGCAGGAATTCCTGGCATCATATTGGGTCATAACGAAAACGTTGCCTGGGGGGTGACGAATACAGGTCCGGATGTTCAGGATTTGTATATTGAGAAGAGGAACCCAAAGAACGAGAATGAATTTGCTTATAAGGAGAAATGGGAAAAGGCCAAAATAATCGATGAACCGATCAAGGTGAAAGACGGTAAGACGATTGATTACCAGGTGACCATTACACGTCATGGCCCGGTCGTTTCTGAATTCGCCGGTAAAAGTGGGAAAGATACGGTCCTGGCATTAAGGTGGACGGCACTAGATCCGTCAGCAGAACTGGAAGCGGTTTTGAATATGAATAAGGCAAAGAATTGGAATGAATTCGAAAAGGCTCTTTTGAAATTCGAAACGCCTGCACAGAATTTCGTTTTCGCCTCCAACGATGGGACGATAGCGTATAAGGCGAACGGGAAGATTCCAATCCGTAAAAAAGGGGATAGCATGTTGCCGGTGCCAGGGTGGACGGATGAATATGAATGGAAAAGCTATATTCCTTTCGATGAACTTCCAAAAACGATCAATCCAAAAGAGGGATTCATCTCGACCGCGAATAACAAGGTCATTTCAGATGATTATCCGTACCACATCAGTAATAACTGGGCACAGCCCTATCGTCAGATGAGGATTCAGGAGTTCTTGGAAGCGAATAAGAAACTGACTGCAGGGGATATGCAAAGTCTGCAGATGGATCAGGTGAATTTGCAGGCGAGAGAATTTGTCCCGCAATTTTTAACGATCTTAAACGGGCCATCAGGAAAGCAGGAACAAAAGGCGTTAGAAATTCTACAAAAATGGAATCAGATAGATTCTGCAGATGCCGCTGCACCGATGATCTTCAATGTGTGGATGAAAAAAATCGGGGATGTCCTGCTGACGGATGAAATTCCAGAGGAAACCCTTAAGCTTTTTAATGGAAGGAAATCGGCGATTGATGAATTGCTGCGGGAGGCCCTGAGCGGAAAGCCAGGTCCATGGATCCAAGAAGCAGGGGGACTTGAGCAGGTATTGGCGAAGTCATTACAGGAGACATTGAAAGAATTGGAGAAAACGCAAGGAAGTGACCTAACCGATTGGGAGTGGGGAGAGTACCACCAAGTCCGCTTCGACCATCCGCTTTCAAGCGTTTCCCCATTGAACTATTTGTTTAACGGGGAAGGAGGGATTCCGGTTGGCGGGAGCAGTGTCACTGTCCAGGCCGCTGCATTTCTTGACGACGGTACCGTCAATCATGGCGGGTCCTGGAGGTTTGTCATGGATCTTTCCGATATGAATCAAGCTTATCACCTCGTCGGTCCTGGGCAATCCGGACATGTCAAAAGTAAATGGTATCATGACCAGCTCGAAGATTGGGCGGATGGGACGTATCACAAAACCAGGCTAGATAAACCAAAAGGCGATACGCTGACATTGAAGCCTGAATAGGAGAAGGGACCTCACTTTCTAAAAAGTGAGGTCCTTTTTGTCCTTGAAAAAGGCTTGGACGGAAAGCCACATAAAAAAAGAGCCCCAAGCCCAGCAAGAGCTGAACTTGGCACTCCTTACCGTTTCTGTTTGTTCAAGAATTCTGTCAGGAATTCCTCGAAGTTGGGAGCTTCGATGGCTGCAATTTTTTCATAGGATTCTATGATTTTGAGCTTTATCTCTTGTTCCAGGTCTTTTCTGTCCTGATGGTGTGTATTCTTTAAGGACTTTTTTATTTTGGGGTCTAAAGAATCAATCATTTCCATCAATTCTTTCTTTGATAGTTTGTTATCCACAGTACCTGTTCTCCTTCCTAACATAAATCTCATTCAAATAGTGTTTTCGCAGTTTTTCGAGTCCCTGTTTGCGAATGCTCGAAATATTCTGTGGTGATTCTTTGAAATAAGCTGCGATTTCTTTGTTGGTTAGGCCGTAGGAATAGACCATCGTAAGTACCCTATTTTGTTTGGGCGTTAGTTTTTGTAGCGCATTCACCAGTTGTTCATCACTAATGTGGGAAGAAAGGTCGCCGGTTTCCCCCATCTTTTCAAGTTGAACATCTACATTTCCGATTCGGTCGATGATACCGCCGCTATCCGAGGTCATGTCGAGATCCATTCGATAGCGTTCCCGTTGCTTTCGCGCCCTTTTATCATAATCAACTGAGAAAAAGTAAATTAAAGAGCATAAGTATTTGTACACCTTGGCCCTGTAATAGAAAATTTGGAATGTCTCGTTGAGATGACAAAGATTGTTGGTAGAAGGGGATTCAAGCGTATCCGTGAAAATCTTCAAATGTTCAGGATTTTGTAAAAAAACCTGGATGATGGGTTGATCAAAGAATGAAGCATATCTCTGATGTAACACATCAAGTGAATAAGAAAAGAAATGGGCCGTTAACTTGTTCATTTATTATCCCTCCTTAAGTTCTAAAGTGATGGACAAGGGGAATAAATCAATTATATACGAACATTTGTTCTTTTTGCTATAAACCGATAGTGCTAGATTGATTTTGCTCGGACATTATTCACTTTACTTAATAGATACAAGAAAAGGGGTGAAGAGGATGATGATTGAGGATGCTACTGTGTGGGTATCATTAGTTAGCGATTTTGGCTATCCATTCGTCGTTTCAATGTTTTTGCTCTTCCGCTTCGGAAAAAAACTAAACGAACTAACTGTAGAAGTAGAAAACCTAAAGAAAACTGGCCATAAAAAGAGAAGTTGACATAAGGGTAACGAGGGGCTAGGTTGAAAAATGGATTTTGGATCCTATATTCAATCGGATCCAAAATCTGATTGAACATGAGGTGACGAAGCCTATTTCCTTCTATTCATATTTTGCCCGAATAGGATATTATGTTCCCCTAGCTTGGAATATAACACAAAAAATGGAAAAAATAATCCTCAAATAGAATCATTTTATTGATATAATGCATCGGTCCTTAGAATTAGTGGAAATCCCCCTCCCATACGTTTTTAGTTTTATAGAGTAAAGTGAAAATACTTTTGAAAAAACAACATTTTTATAAGATATGAAAAAAAATGCAGCAATCCATTTGAGGATGCTGTATTTTTTATCGAATAGGAATAAAATGGAATGAAGGATGGGGGGCGAACTATTTTGAATAAAAAACAACTAAGGGACCTTGAATGCTTACAACAAGAAAGTGAACAAGGAGATTTTACATTGAAGCTGAATTGGGATACACTCCGGAGCCGGAATGGCATCATGCAAAATGATTTTCTTCATTACGAAAAAGGACAGCTTGTCGGGTTTGTGGGGTTATATGACTTCGGAAGTAAATTGGAGATGTGTGGCATGGTTCACCCGGAGTTCCGGAGGCGGAGGATTTTCACTAAACTGGTGAATGAAGCATTGGATGCTGCGTTGGGAAGGGAGGCCAGAGAGATCATCCTGAACACTCCAGGACCATCACAATCGGGGAAGGAGTTTTTGAAACGGCTTCCTTGTGAATTTTCTTTCTCGGAGTACCAAATGAAATGGACGCCTACCGAACTGTCAGACTATGAAGATATTGTCATTCGCCCTTCACGAGAAATGGATGCAGAAACGGAGATTCAGTTGGACATTCAGTGTTTTCAATTTCTGGAGAAGGAAGCGAGGGAATATTATCAGCGCATTCAGTTTGAACATACATTGAAGACCTTGATGATCGAGACAGATGGGAAGACCGTCGGCAAGATCCGTGTCGATCATAGTGAAGGGGAAGCATGGATTTACGGGTTTTCTATTTTTCCGGAATACCAGGGGAAAGGCATTGGCAAAAAGGTGTTGAAAAAGATAGTGGCAAAACAGCATGGTCTGGGCTATGATATCTTTTTGGAAGTGGAAGCGACGAACGCCCATGCCCTCAGGCTCTATGAATCATGTGGGTTCAAGACGATACAGCGGCAGGATTATTATCGGTATAAGGAAGAGAACAGGGAGGCTCGATCCGCTCATCTATGAGTTCTCTAAATAGGAGGCGTTCGAGCTTTTAGGTAAAGGAGATGATGGTCTGCTTACACTTTTTAGCTATAACTGGCAAGTAAGAAGCGAGTGGTTTCGTTGGTGTCACGAACTCCATTCTGATGAACTACTAAGGAAGAGAAACGGGGGGATGGGCCAAATATTGAAGACGCTCGCCCATGTCATCGATGTCGAAAATAGTTGGATCAGGGCCATGCAGGGAAAGCCGGATCTCGAGATAGATTTGGATTCCTTTCATACAGTTGAAGCGATTCAGGACTTATCCGCAAGGTATCATCCGGAAGTGAAAGAGTTCTTGGAGACGTGGTCACCTGCCATGGAGTTTGAATGTATAGAGGCACCATGGATGGAAGGGAGTTATGAAAAGGGCAAGGTATTAAGGCACCTGATTGCCCACGAAATCCATCATATCGGTCAGCTGTCGATTTGGTCGAGGGAGATGGGCATCCAACCGGTCTCCGCCAGTTTGATTGACCGTCATTTATAAGGATAAAGGGGGAACTGGTGAATGTACCCACATTTCCAGTTCCTTTTTTGTATGGCCAAATTTTATGATTATCATGTGAAAAATGGGGTATATAGAAATTTAGACTGATATGTTTTCAAAAAGCCGGTTAGAAATGGTAGCTATATTAAAGAATTGATTTTGTTAAAGGGACGTAGAAGATTTTTGGATTCCAGCATTCCGTGATTTAAAGAAAATGAAATAAGCAGCACAGGTTAGCGTTTATTCATGAATAGGCAAGCTCCTTTTTTATCTTCTTGTTTTTATCTAATTCAATTCTTTCCCCTCGAATGACCATTTGTATAACATAACCCATTTCAATAAAAAACCATGCACCTTAGAAAGGAAGAATCGATGCGTTTAAAATTAAACAGCGTTTTTTGGATTTCTGCTATGATTGTATCGTTAGTTGTCATTATAGGAGCGATGGTTCCTAACACTTTTGCGAAAGGGGCCAATGCCGCTCTAGCATTTACTACATCTTCTTTTGGCTGGCTATTTTTGGCCGCTGTCTTCTTATTCGTTGTTTTCCTGATTTATCTCGTTTTTAGCAAATACGGAAAAATTCGTTTGGGCGGGGATGATGAACGTCCGGAATTCCCTATGTTCACATGGATTGGCATGTTATTTTCCTGTGGGTTTGGCATTGCTTTAGTATTCTACGGGATAGGAGAACCGATGACCCACTTCTTTACGCCACCATACAAAGACGTCGAACCATTAACGACAGAAAGCGCCCGATTGGCAATGGGGTATTCCTTCTTTCATTATGGCGTCAGTCAATGGTCCATATTCGCAATCGTGGGACTTGCCATGGCTTATTTTCAGTTCCGGAAAAAGGAAAACGGTCTGGTTTCAACCACGCTTTCTCCTGTAATCGGGAAGGGACGGCATGTGAAACCAACAAAAAAAATCATTGATATCCTTGCCATCACCGCAACGATCATGGGTGTTGCCACTTCATTGGGATTAGGCATCATGCAGATAGATGGTGGTTTGCGTTTCGCCTATAATGTGCCGGATGCAAACTGGATCAAGATTATCATCGTAATCGCGATGACAGCCCTTTTTTTAACTTCTGCCATCACGGGTTTGAACAAAGGGATGAAATGGTTAAGTAACTATAACTTATTTGCGGTATTCGTGATCATGCTGTTCATCTTCATTACGGGGCCGACCCAATTTATCCTGGATACATTCATTGTGGGGATTAGTGATTATATCTCTAATTTCGTATCGTATAGTCTAAGGTTGAATCCATATACGGGCAATCCTTGGGTCTATCAATGGACAATCTTCTACTGGGCTTGGGCGATTGCCTGGTCGCCGTTCGTCGGATCATTCATCGCCCGCGTTTCGAGGGGGCGCACCATCCGTGAATTTATCATAGGTGTGATGGTCGCACCACCAGTCATCGCGTTAGTCTGGATTGCCATATTTGGTGGTACAGCCCTTCATATGGACTTGTTTGAAGGGACGCAAATTGCAACAGCTGTGAATAATGATATAACGAGTGCCCTTTTTACCATGCTTAAAGGACTTCCCTTCACAGGTGTCGTCACGGTTTTCGTCTTGATTTTAATCCTGACTTTCCTTGTGACATCAGTCGATTCAGCCGTTTTTATCTTAAGCTCGATGTCGACGAATGGTAGCTTGAACCCTCCAGTGCTCGTCAGAGTGATTTGGGGCGTCCTGATGGGGGCAATTGCCTTGGTCCTTCTCTTATCGAGTGGATTGACCGGATTACAGTCTGCATCAGTCGTTTCGGCCTTGCCATTCACGATCATACTGATACTCATCATGGCTGCCTTTTATAAAACGCTGCGTAAGGACTTTAGAAAGGCGCCTAAACCTGCAACAGTGAAAAAACACCGTTAAGGGAAGAGGGAAGCACATGATAATCAAATAGATTAGTAGGCCGGTTCATATAATGAGCCGGTCTTTTTTTGCAAGTATATAAGAAAAATAAAATGGTATATTCTCCCTTGTTGTCAATAAATAAATGATGCAAAAGAAGTATTTTATCAAAAAATGTAAGATCATAATAAAATGTGTAAAAATTCTGATAAGAATATGTTATATTATTCTAGAATTTGATAAAATCTGAGAGGTTGTGAAGTATGTCGTTCAAGTCCAAAATGCTAGTCCCTATCCTTGCTGTAAGTTTAATTACAGCACCATTTGCCCTTCCGGTGGATGCATCCGCTAAAGGAGAGGCAAAAGCGAAACCGTTTGCCATATCCGCTCCTTCGGTAAGTTACACAAATGGGGCAAAAGCCACTGTGACCGTTACGCCCAAAAAGGGCAATAAGGGGAAAGAAGCCGTTGTCTTTCAGTTAATGAATGGGACAAAGGTCGTTTCGCAATCAGCAGTAGAGACGGACATCAAGACAGCACAAAAGTTTTCTGCTCACTTCAACACGTACAAGTCAGGATATTGGATCAAGGTATCCGTCGTTTCCAACTATAATGGAAAAACGAGTAATTTCGGAACAAGCTTGGCCACTTCGGTTTCCGACGCGCCATTTGAACTGAGAATCATGGAAACGACAGATATACACACCAATCTAGTAAGTTATGATTATTACAAAAATGCCGTATCGGATTCAGTAGGGTTTTCCCGCACGGCAACCTTGATCAAACAGGCAAGAAAAGAAGTGAAAAATAGTGTCTTAGTAGATAATGGGGACCTCATTCAAGGCACGCCGCTTGGTACATACAAAGCGAATATAGCCCCGCTTAAAAAGGGAGAAGTGCACCCTGTCTATAAAGCGATGAATCTACTAGACTATGATGTGGCTACATTCGGTAACCACGAATTCAACTATGGCTTATCTTATTTGGATGAAGCCATCAATGATGCGAAATTCCCCTATGTAAATGCAAACGTTTATAAAATAGACAAAGACAAAAATCCAAATAACGATAAAAATAAATACACGCCTTACAAGATCGTAACGAAGAAAGTGAAAGATATAAATGGTAATGAAAAGTCCGTGAAAATCGGCTATATCGGATTTGCCCCTCCACAAATCATGGATTGGGATAAAACAAATCTTGAAGGGAAAGTCGTAACAAAGGAAATCATTGCGACAGCCAAAAAATATGTCCCTGAAATGAAGAAAAAGGGTGCAGATGTCATCGTGGCACTTACGCATTCCGGTTTTAGTGGCGACGCCAAAAACACCGAGGATGTTATCTATTCATTAAGTAAAGTGGCCAATATCGATGCCATCACGTTCTCACATACTCATAAAGTTTTCCCGGCCCAAGATGAGGCATCATTGGACAACCTGTTCAAAGACAGTCAAGGCAAAGTCCTTGCGGGCGTTGATAATAAAAAGGGAACGATCAATGGGGTACCAGCCGTCCAAGCAGGATATGGTGGAAGTAATCTTGGCATCATCGACCTTGATATTCAGAATATCAAGGGAAAATGGAAAGTCATCAACTCAGATTCTTCAACCCGGGCAATCAATGACAAAGTAACCGGTAAGAAAGCGGCGGAAGATGCGGCTGTTGTGAAGGCGGTCAAAAAAGACCACGAGGCAACGGTTAAGTATGTTAACACGCCAATCGGTAAAACAACAGCACCAATCCACAGTTATTTTGCCCTTGTGCAGGATGATCCTTCTGTACAGGTCGTAACAAGTGCACAAAAATGGTATGTTGAAAATTATCTTAAGAACAATCGTCCTGAATATAAGGACTTACCAATCCTTTCTGTAGGGGCACCATTCAAGGCTGGCCGCAATGGAGTCGAGGAATACACCGATATAAAAACGGGTGATTTGACAATCCGCAGCGCTGGTGACCTATATTTGTACGATAATACATTAAAAGCCATCAAAATCAAAGGGTCCGTGGTCAAAGAATGGCTTGAAATGTCTGCAGGGAAATTCAATACAATCGATCCTGCGAAAACAGAGGAACAGAAATTACTGAATGAAAAGTTTGCAGTCTATAACTTTGACGTGATTGATGGCGTGACGTATCAAGTCGATGTCACGAAAGCTCCCCGTTATGATGAAAAAGGCGAGAAGCTATCAGATTCAAGCAGGATCACCAACTTGAAATACGAGGGCAAAGCCGTTGATCCAAATCAAGAATTCATCGTCATAACGAATAATTACCGTGCTTCGGGCGGAGGGAATTTCCCAGGCGTCAAAGGCAGTGAATACATTGTCGACTCCGCTGATGAAAACCGTCAGATCTTGATGGATTACATTACACAAGAGAAGGAAATCAATCCGACCGCAGACAATAACTGGTCGATTGCCCCGATTTCCGACAAGGTGAATGTTACATTCACTTCATCGCCAAAAGGTGCAGAATATTTAAATGAAGAAAGTGCTATTTCATATACAGGCAAAACGGATGATAAAGGATTTGGTATCTACAAATTCAATCTAGCCAATAACAACATTCAAGTTCAATTGTTGGGCATCAATGATTTTCACGGTCAAATGGATACTACTTCTGAGTTTGGCGGAGTCAAACAAGGACGTGCCGATTACTTAGCGGCCCACTTAAAAAAGCGTGAGGCAGAGAATCCGGAAAATACCCTGTTAATCTCAGCTGGGGATGCCGTTGGTGCGAGCGCTCCTGTTTCCTCTCTATTACAGGACAAACCAACTCTTCAGTTTCTGAATAATATGGGGTTTGATGTAGGAACGGTCGGAAACCATGAGTTCGATAAAGGAATCGAAACGCTGATGGCCCAAATTAATGGCGGAAAGTCACCCACTTCGGATGTTGTCTTCGATAAGTTGAACTTCCCGTATGTGGTGGCAAATGTCGTGTATAAAGACACAAAAAAACCAATATTAGATCCTTATGTCATTAAAGAGGTCGGCGGTGTGGAAATCGGATTTATTGGTGTCGTCACGAATACGACACCTCAAAAGGTAAGCCCTGCCGGTATCAAGAATGTAGAATTCATTGAGCAGGCCCCAGCCGTCAATAAAGCGGTCGATGAGTTAAAGGAAAAAGGCGTCAAATCGATTGTCGTTGTCTCGCATGATCCAGGCACTGAGAAAGATGGGGTCATTACAGGGGAAGTGGCGGAACTGGCAAAAGATATCGATGATGAAGTCGATGTCATTTTAGCTGGAGACAATCATGCCAAGAATAATAGTACGGTCGATGGAAAGTTAATCGTTCAAGCGTATTCTTACGGAACGGCTTTTGAAGACATTGACTTGGAAATTGATCCGAAAACAAAGGACATTGTCAAAAAATCAGCTGAGATCGTGACAGTCACACAAGACGGAATCACACCAGATGCTGAAACGACGAAGTTCATAAACTCATATTTGGATCAGTTCCCAGAACTGAAAGCGCCACTAGGAACGACGGATGAAAAGATTTTAAGAGCGAACGCCTATACCCAGGAAACGGGTCTTGGAAATTTAATCGCGGATTCAATGAAAGCCGATCTACAATCTGATTTCGCTTTCATGAATCCAGGTGGAATTCGTGCCGATATTCCACAAGGTGAAGTAACGTATGCCGATTTGGCAAAAATCCAGCCATTCGGAAACGTACTGGTCAAACTTGAATTAACAGGTGCGGAAGTGAAAACATTGCTGCAACAGCAGTGGGTCGTTGAAGGCAATCCGAAAACTTTGCAAATCTCCGGATTGAGCTATACCGCTGATTTCAGTAAGCCAGTGGCAGAGCGCGTCACGGAAATGAAGAAAGCGGATGGCACCCCAATCGACGAGTCAAAAACGTACACCGTGACTGTCAATGACTTCATGGCAAGCGGCGGCGATAACTATACCGTGTTAAAAGATAAAGAGCGCGTATTCGGCCATGCCGATTTAGAGGCTTTCGTTGAATATGTGAAAAACACTTTTAAAGGTGGAAAAATTACGGCGGTTACGGAAGGTAGAATCACGAACATCAATAACTAAAATGAGTTTTATCGGTCCATTCAGGAAGGATGTCAGTCCGTTTGGCAGATATATCGGTCAAACTGGATGTTTTATCGGTCCAATTCAAAAAAAGCGAGCATTCCGAAACATGGAATGCTCTTTTTTCTTCATCAGTTGTTTCTGAACATAGAGTAGTTAAGGCCCAAAGCGAAAGTCACCCAGCCGATATAAGGAACCATGGCGAGGCCAGCCGTACGGTCGATGCTGTAAAACTCGAAGGCTGTCAAAGTAATCAAGGTCAATAGGGCGGCCATTTCGATGAAAGCCGTTCCACGCAAGCCCCATTTGAAGAAGAGGAAAGACCATAAAAAGTTCAGTCCGAGCTGGGTATCATAGAGGAGTTCCGGTGATTTTGTGTTTTTTTCCTTCACGGATACACGATACTTCGCGATTCCCATGACGGTATATAGGCCTGTCCAAGCGACGGGGAAAACCCATGAAGGGGGAGCGAATGAAGGTTTCTTGAGGTCATTGTAAATCTCTTTGGAGTTTCTTGTGGCAATTGCCCCGACAATGGACCCTCCGACAACAGGAATCAACACGCTTTTTGCTAATTTTCGATAATTCATAATGCCATCCACCATCTTTCTACATATTTGGTCGTTGTTATACCATTACCTCTAATTGTCTAAATAAAACATTTTAATGGGTTATTAAGTGTAACTTTATTCCATTTTTATCGTAGGGAAAAAGAAGGGAAAATAGCTAAAGAAAGGGTGCCCGTGTTCAATGGGCACCCTTTCTTCGCTATTTATTTTTTTCGCTTATGCAATCCTGTTATGTAGTACAACACGACAAGCAGGATAATCCAGATCGGACCAACGATCAAAGCGATTCTCGTATCAGGAGAAAAGCCGAGAACGACCATGACAAATACTAGAAAGGCAAGGGCGAAATAAGAAGTGAGCGGGAAAAACGGCATTTTGAATGTTAAGTTTTGTTTTTCCTGTCCACTCATTTTCTTTCGGGAACTGATGTGTGTGATAAGGATGGTGCCCCATGTCCATAGTGCTCCAAATGTCGCCACACTAGTCACATAAGTAAATACTTTGTCAGCTTTCATATAATTCAGGTAGACGCCAAAAAGGAGAACGACGGCCGATACGATAATGGCTGTGCCAGGCACGCCATTCTTTGTGACACGACCGAAACTTTTTGGTGATTCGCCTTGCTGTGCCAGGTTAAACAGCATTCGACCCGTACTGAAGATTCCGCTATTGCAAGAAGAGAGAGCTGCTGTCAGTACGACGAACTGGATGATCCCTGCCGCCCCTGGGATGCCGATTCTATCGAACATCATAACGAACGGGCTGTTTTCCCCTGTCATTTGATCCCATGGAGTAATTGAAAGAATGACAGTAAGAGCCAAAACATAAAACAGTAAAATTCGATAAAACACGGTATTGATTGCCCGTTTAAGTGATTTCTCAGGGTTCTTTACTTCCCCAGCCGTCACTCCAAGCATCTCGATGCCTAAATAGGCGAACATCACCATTTGGAATGAAAGAACAACGCCCGAGATACCATTAGGGAAGAAGCCTCCATGTGAGAATAGATTACTGAATCCGACTGCATCCCCAGCGTTACCGATACCAAAGAAAATCATGCCAAATCCTAAAACGATCATTAAGATAATCGTGACAATTTTAATTAGGGCAAACCAAAACTCTAATTCACCATAAGCTTTAACGGCAAGGAAATTAACGGTTGTCATAATCACAAGTGCGCCTAATGCCCAAGCCCATTGTGCAGTGTCTGGATACCAGAACTGCATGTAAATGCCGACAGCCGTAATTTCGGCCATGCACGTTGCAATCCAAAGGAACCAGTAATTCCAGCCTGTAATGTATCCGGCGAGAGGACCGATAAAATCGCTTGCATAGCGGCTGAAGGAACCGGCAACGGGGTTTTTAATGGCCATTTCCCCTAAAGCCCGCATGATGAGATAAATAATAAAGCCGCCAATGGCATAAGCCAAAATAATTGCGGGACCGGCTAATTTAATGGCCGATGCAGAGCCAAGAAACAACCCGACCCCAATGGCAGCGCCAAGAGACATTAATGCGATGTGTCTTTCTTCCAATCCTCTATGTAATTGAGAATCTTTGGAGTTTTGCATAATTTTCCTCTTTTCTTGTGTAGGAATATGGGTTTTTAACGCATTCTACTATTTTATCACTAGTAGAGTTGAGGAGCATAATATGTATTGTCTTTTCTCAAAATATTACAATTAAATAATATATACTAATAGTTTATTTGTAAAGAAAAAAATGAAAACGCTTACCAAATAAGGGAATTTTTAAGAGAATATATGAAGTTTGTAAGGTAATTGTTATTTAGCGAAAGTTAATTAACTAATTTTTCTTACTACTTGATGCCTGTATGAAAAAAGCTGCCCTTAGGAAATGGGCAGCCGGTTTCATTACTCCCAGATGGAAGCAGCCCATTCGGGATGATCGATGAAAGGATTTCGATTATGTTGGTAGTCGTTATAAATGATTTCATTTCGATTTCGTTCAAATGCATCGACTGGATCTTGTTCATGCCAATCAAGCAACACGTCCAGTTTCCCATGATATGGAGCTGAGCCGTTGTTGACTAGGTTATTCAATTCCAAATCGACTTCACCGTTCTCTCCTTCATAGCGCACCGCCATATAGAAGAGCATCCGCGCCACATCTCCTTTCACCTTATCCCGTGGTTCCCATGAATCGGAGTCGTAATAGTTCCCTTTGGCTTCGGAATGTTCGGATCCCCCATTATCAAAGTCGAGATTATTGCGCGTACTATTGACGGACGCATCGGTCGGCCGCAAGTGATGTAAATCGGTGCCAGCACCCATGGATGTCCCGAATCCGCCATGGGATTTTGCCCAGACATGCTCACGGTTCCAGTCATTCACGCCTGCACCATTGGTGGTCTTTGCCTGTGAACGCCCTGTATATAGAAGAATGACATGATTGGAGTTGTTTGGATCTTCATCGGTTTCTCGCAAGGCTTCCCACACATTTGCGTAGGAAATTTTCGTATGGTCATCAATGATTTCATGGAGGGCATCTTTTAGAGCACGCCCGGTTTTTCCGGTAGCCGAGTCATAATAAGATCCGGCATTCGGAGTTCCTGAGTCTGGAGTGCTCCCGTTTTTCACCATGACTGAGGGGTCCTTCAAGCCAGAATGAGAAAAGTAGGAAGTCAGTGTTCCGGTTATGGTGACTTTTTGACCTTTTAAATCAGGATTCGATTGCAATCCGAATTCAGAACGGAAGGAGGAGGGAATTTGGACAAAAAGCATATTCGATACGTTTGTTTCCGAGGAACTATCAGCAATTGCCAGCGCATAATCACTTGGATAGTTGCTGAACTCGACGCTAGTGGCTGAAGTGGGCTGGCCGATTACAAAGCCACTGACAGTACGAATGGAACTATTTTGGTTTACGAAAGCCTGAGAGACGGAGTAAGGAGAAGATGGGCTTCCATCCCCGGTTGCGGCTAAGGATGAAGCTGGAATAAGGAAAGCGAGCACGAGCATGAGGGACAGAAGAATTCTTGGTTTACGATTGGTGTACATGTCATTCCTCCATAAGTCGATTCATACCTGTTTTTAGCGTATGTATGGATAAACTTATGCAAAGGTGGTTCCATTCCCTTTTTGTTTTTCGAAAATGAGTGAATACTGCTAGTGATGATTTGCAAAAATTAGGGAAATAGCCCAGGAAATATCGAACGGTGTTATGGAAAAAGTCACGAGATAAAAAAATCGTCAGCATGTCGACTGACGAGTGTTCCTACTCTTTTTTGACGAGTAAACTTTGAGTGATGGTTAGTAAAAACGAACCGATGAGCGCGCCCCAAAAAGAATGAATGACAAAACCACTGACCACATACGACGTAATCAGAAAAGTGAAAGCGTTGATGATGAAGGAAAACAATCCGAATGTCAGGATCGTGATTGGTAAAGTGATGAGCTGTAGAATGGGTTTAACTAACATGTTCATAATCGATAAGATGAAGATAGCCAGCAAAGCTGTGCCATAAGATTTTATCGTGATGGAGTCGAGAAGCCAGTCTATGAAAAGTAATATCAGCCCATTGGCAAGAAAACGCATGATTATATTCATGGAAACCTCCTAAAACACTATATGCATTCCTTATTATACTAAAACCTCATGCAAATCAGGGGGGAATTTGCTGAATTGGCACAAAAAATCTTCTATATTTAGAGGCATCTTTCGACTGTTTGGCGAATGGGTACACGTGAAAGTAAAATTCACGGAATTTTCACTGATTAAACAGGCTGATTTCCTATAAAATGAGAGAAAGCGAAGCATCTTAATTGATAACACTTCCAATTTCACCCTCTAGTATTCTCGATTACTATTCTATTTTTCTTATAATTGATAAAAAAGCAAGAATAAAGAGAATGCGCCACCGCTGGAGTTATACCAATATATAGATAGTGAATACCTAAATAAGTGCATAATACCTCATTTCCCCTACATATTTTATACTTTACTAGCATTTAGAAAAGAAATTATGCTTATTGAATCTTATTATTATATTAAAATTATTATAAATAAGTATTGATTTTTTTCTAAGAAACTATATTATTATATGTATATTAAAACTAATGAAGAGGTGGTTCATTTATGTCGAATAAGAAAAACCTGACAACTAGCTGGGGTGCCCCGGTTGGCGATAACCAAAATTCAATTACTGCTGGATCACGTGGACCAGTGCTTATACAAGATGTTCACTTATTAGAAAAACTGGCACATTTCAATCGTGAACGTGTTCCTGAACGTGTCGTCCATGCTAAAGGCGGTGGCGCATTTGGTACTTTTACCGTTACGAATGATTTGTCCAAATATACGAAGGCCAAAGTATTCAATGGTGTAGGGAAAGAAACGGAGATGTTCATCCGTTTTTCAACGGTAGCTGGGGAACTTGGTTCTGCCGATACATTACGTGATCCGAGGGGCTTCGCGGTCAAATTCTACACAGAAGAAGGAAACTACGATATCGTTGGGAACAATACACCTGTATTTTTCATCCGTGATGCAATCAAATTCCCTGATTTCATCCACACACAAAAAAGAGATCCTAGAACACACTTGAAAAATCCGACTGCCGTATGGGATTTCTGGTCTCATTCACCAGAATCACTTCACCAAGTAACTACGCTGATGTCCGACCGTGGGATTCCAGCAACATGGCGCCATATGCATGGATTCGGAAGCCATACATTCAAGTGGGTGAATGAAGAAGGACAAGCTGTTTGGGTGAAATACCACTTTAAAACAGAGCAAGGCATCAAAAACCTTGATGTGAACCTTGCTGCTAAACTTGCAGGTGAAAACCCTGATTACCATACGGAAGATCTATTCAACGCGATTGAAAAAGGTGATTTCCCGGCTTGGAAATTATGCGTACAAATCATGCCTTTGGAAGACGCGGACACATACCGCTTTGACCCATTCGATGTGACTAAGGTCTGGTCGCAAAAAGATTATCCATTAATCGAACTTGGCCGCGTGGAATTGAACAGAAACCCTGAAAACTATTTTGCTGAAGTAGAGCAAGCAACATTCTCCCCAGGAACATTCGTACCTGGAATTGAAGCTTCTCCAGATAAAATGCTTCAAGGCCGTTTATTTGCTTATGGCGATGCCCATCGTTATCGTGTAGGTGCTAACCATAACCAACTTCCGGTTAACCGTCCGAAAGTGGAAGCAAACACATATCAACGCGATGGCTTCATGCGTGCCGATGATAATGGGAAAGGTTCCGTTTATTACGAACCAAATAGCTTTGGGGGACCAGCTGAATCAAACGAAAACAAACTTGCGCCGTTTGAAGTGTCTGGACAAGCTGATCAGGTTGCCTATAATCATCATGATCACTACACTCAAGCAGGAGATCTATATCGCCTGTTGAGCGACGAAGAAAAAACACGTCTTGTAGAAAATGTCGTGGGTGCAATGAAACCAGTGGAATTAGAAGAAATTAAACTTCGTCAAATCGGACACTTCTACAAAGCCGATCCAGAATACGGAACACGTATTGCTGAAGGTCTTGGATTAGCTGTACCGCAAGAAGTCTAAGAATAGAATCAACATCTAAACAGGCATCCATTAGTGCAATGGATGCCTGTTTTTTCGTATTAAGCGAAGGTCCTACCTAGTTGTAGATGCCGGTATACAGTTCATGTCAATCACAGCACATGCATCATCTACAGTCTCAGCTTGTGTTTTTAAATGGTCTGCTATTGGATTTTTGAAAGTCTTGACCATCCTGGATGAGATGGGGAAGGAACTAGAATGTTAGGTACAAACGAAAAAGCTCTTCTCTGATTTTTCAGTGGAAGAGCTTTTAATCTTATAAACTATTAGACTGAAACGATGAGGGCTGCTGCAAAGACAAGGGCATGTTAGACAACCCTTGTCCATGACTATGTATGGTGCATATATCTAACAAGTAACTGTTAAGAATCTTTAACAGCCCTTATCCAAGGAGTGCTAATAGTTGTGCGTTAAAAGCGTTTTCCTCCTTTTAACGCTAGTATTGGCCCCGCCTACGCCGAATACTTTGACGGCCACGCATGCCATCCAACCTACTTACATTATAATGGAAAGCGCTTACATTTTCAAAAAGTATCGTAGTACAAATTTCGACATGTATAAGATATCACTCCTCCATTCTGTAAAGAACGGTGCTGATTTCACTGAGCGTACTTGGCATTCCGTCCTCCAATCAAATGGTATCTTCCTTTGTTTATAAAGATTTATGATTAAAAAACAAAATATTTTATATGAAATCAAGAGTTTTAGAGGAAAATTAAAATAAAAAACGAACGAAATATGTTTTTATTAGTATATAGTTCGTATATAATGGTTTTGAACACATGGAGGGGGAGAAGTGGAATATGTATAGAACAAAAAAGGTTTTATTATTGGGCTCAGGAGAATTAGGCAAGGAAGTCATCCTGGAAGCTCAGCGGCTTGGTATTGATACCGTTGCAGTCGACCGGTATGAACATGCACCTGCCATGCAAGTGGCCCATCGAAGTTATGTGATTGATATGTTGGATGAGAAGCAGCTTAGGGAAGTCGTTGAAAAAGAACAACCTGATTTAATCGTGCCGGAAATTGAGGCCATCGCCACTTCCGAATTGCTTAAATTGGAGGAAGAAGGGTTCGCGGTTATCCCAACGGCAAGAGCGGCTAAATTGACGATGGACCGTGAAGGAATTAGAAGGTTGGCCTCTGAAACGCTAAAGTTACCAACGGCAGCTTATCGATTTGCCAATACATATGAAGAATTTGTTTCATCTGCTACAGAAATCGGTTTTCCTAATGTCGTGAAACCGCTAATGAGTTCTTCTGGTAAAGGGCAAAGCGTTTGTCGTTCAAAAGATGATTTGGAAGCCTGCTGGAAAATAGCGATGGAAGGTGGCCGGGTCCAAAATGGAAGAGTGATCATTGAAGAGTTCATTCGCTTTGATTCGGAAATTACGTTGCTAACTGTCCGTGCCGTTAACGGAACGATGTTTTGTGCACCAATCGGTCATGTCCAGGAGGGCGGGGACTATATAGAATCTTGGCAGCCACATGCTATGACGGAAGGACAAATCATCGAAGCAAAAAGGATTGCCAAGAAGATTACAGATGAACTTGGTGGATATGGATTATTTGGAGTAGAGTTATTCCTTTCAGGGGATAAGGTCTATTTCAGTGAAGTCTCCCCACGTCCGCATGATACAGGATTAGTAACATTGGTCACCCAAAACCTATCGGAGTTTGCCCTTCATGCCCGTGCGATTCTAGGATTCCCGATCCCTGAAATCACACTGATCACCCCAGGAGCAAGCCGTCCCTTGAAAGCACCGGTTGAGTTATCAGAATATTCTATAGTCGGGGTAGATAAAGCCTTGGCTCAACCGAATACGCAGGTGCGCGTTTTCGGAAAACCGGTCACGAAGGTTGGCAGAAGGGTTGCTGTTGCATTATCCACAGCTGATTCTGTCGAAACGGCGAGGGAAGCCGCAACCCGTGCACTGAGTTACATGAAGGTTGAAAAATAAAACACAAAAGCACTCCAGGAATGGAGTGCTTTTGCTTAAGGATTATTATTGGTAGATGGATGTAATAGTTAAAAAATGTGTATCACATGAAGGATATGGCCCCAGTCAATATCGCCAATCCAGTGAGAATCAGGGATGAAAGAATGGCCCATTTTAAAGCAAAACGTTGATGGTCACCTATATCTTTCCCAATCATGCCGACTAATAAGATGGTCGAAGCGACTAATGGACTCATTAAGTGAACGGGTTGGCCCAATATGGAAGCCCGGGCAATTTCAATAGGGGCAATCCCATACGCGGAGGCCGCTTCAGCAAGGATGGGCAAGACTCCAAAATAATAGGCGTCGTTTGATAATACAAAAGTAAAAGGCATACTGGTAAACGCTACGATTAAAGGGAAGAAGGCGCCTAAAGATTCCGGAATGATGGAAACCAAGGTGTTGGCCATTGCGTCCACCATTTTTGTTCCGGATAAAATTCCAGCAAAAACGCCAGCTGCAAAAACAAGGATGACCACGATTAGAGCGTTACCTGAGTGAGCTAGCATCCGTTCTTTTTGCTTCTCTAAGTCTGGGTAATTTATCAGCAGGGCAAGGATGAAGCCAATCAGAAACAATACGGGAGCAGGCAATAGGTTGAGTATGAGAGTAGTCATGATGGATAGGACGATCAAGAGATTTACCCACAATAACTTAGGCCTTTTTATATCGCTTTCTTCTTTAATGAGAGTGTCCTCTATAGTAGCGGCAGTCTCAGATTGAGCGATAGAATCCTCTTCTGCGTAAGGGAAAGGGATACTTCCAAGCCGTTTGCGTTCTTTTTTTCCGAGTAAAAAAGCAATGAAGGTCACCCATAAAGCTCCCCCGATCATTGTTGGTATGAGGGGAACGAAGAATTCTGAAGCATCAAGACCCAAAACAGCTATGACCCGTGTAGCGGGGCCTCCCCATGGTGTCATGCCACTCATTACACTTAAGGAGAGCATAGCGATAGTGGCCATTATCAAAGGATTCATGCCAATTCGTTTATAAAGAGGAAGCATGGCTGAAACCACGATCATATATGTGGTTGTGCCATCCCCATCTAATGCTACCATGAGGGATAGAATGGCTGTCCCTATCGCAATTTTGACAGGGTCCCGTTTAACGATCTGTAATATTTTTGCGATAAGCGGGTCGAATAACCCAGCATCAATCATCACTCCAAAAAACAATATAGCGAATAATAATAAAGCGGCTGAAGGTGCAACGAGCTTTATCCCTTCAAGCATCATGGGACCGATATCAGAAGCAAAGCCACCAATTATAGCGAAAATGATAGGTATAAGTGTTAAAGCCACAATCGGTGACATCTTTTTGGTCATAATCAAATATGTAAAGATAGTAACCATGGAAACTCCTAATATAGTTAGCAATGGACGGTTCCCCTCCTTTTGAATACGCTTACAATAAAGACTTTTCTTGATTGATTATTCAGAAAATTAATTTTAAAAATTCCTATTTGCATCACCTCAATGTTGTTATTGGTTATCTTTGTTAAATAGTAATACAGGAAAGTTAATAAGTTAAATATATATTTTTTTCGATTTGTCATTAAAAAAGTTTATAACATATGTACTTCATCACAATCTTAAGGGGAATGTCAGGGGTTCTTTTTTGGTACCTAAAGGAGGAAGTAAAGCTAAAGCATACTAAACTATTTAGGCTTGGAAGAAGTCGAAAGAGAGGAAAGGGTATTCGATAAACTCATAAATTCAATGTATACTTTCTTTAATATCTTATAAATACAAATTATAACATTAGAAAAGGCGGGTTCGAATGGATGAAAAGGATTGGATTTTCTTAAACATACTTCATGAGGAGAAAAGCATTACACGCACGGCAGAACGACTATATATATCGCAGCCAGCTTTAAGCTATCGATTAAAGAATATAGAAGCAGAGTTTGGCGTAGCTTTATTTTTCAAGACGAAGAAAGGAATCGATTTTACCTCTGAGGGCGACTATATAGTCAAGTACGCCGAGGAAATGCAAAGGAAATTGCAACAAACGAAAGACCATGTGATGAATATGAATGATGGAATCAATGGAACGTTGCGTTTAGGTGTTTCCAGTAATTTTGCAAGATATAAGTTGCCTGAAATCTTGAAAAGATTTTCGAAGCAATATCCAGATATACAATTTAATTTAAATACGGGATGGAGTACCGAAATCATGAGCCTCCTGGATTCGTCAAAGGTACATGTGGGGATCGTGCGGAACAACTATCAATGGAAGGGAGAAAAGTCCCTATTATCCCAAGAGAGGTTATATCTGATTTCGAAAAGAGAGATTACGATAGAGGAGCTGCCGAGCTTGCCGTTCATTAATTATCATACCGACAACTCATTGAAAAATTTAATCAGTGATTGGTGGCATGATCAGTTTTCGTCTCCACCTCGTATCACCATGGAAGTAGATAAGCTGGAGACATGCAAGGAAATGGTCAAAAATGAATTAGGGGTGGCAATAATCCCGGAGATGTCTCTACAGCCCAATGATTTTCTACATAAGTTATGCTTAAAAGATAAACAGGGAACACCTTTGCAACGGAACACGTGGTTAATGTACGATGCCAATTTTTTAAATCTTTCGGTAGTAAAAGCTTTTGTGGATTTCCTTGTTAAGGAAAGATAATAAAACGGGCTTAGGGATATGGAATGACTCCATCCTAAGTCTTTTTTTTGTTTGGTTATAAATATTTTTTATCGACTTAAGCTAAATTTATATATTTCATTTATTTTTTGAAGTGTATTAAGCTTAGCTCAAGTAAAAATATGTTAGGAGGAAGATATATGGTTCAATCTAATTTCGATATAATAGTAGTAGGAGCGGGAAATGCCGCTTTATGTGCAGCTATAGCAGCTAGAGAAAAAGGCGCAAGCGTACTAGTACTCGAGCGAGGACCGAAGCAAAAGAGAGGTGGAAATTCATTCTTTACGGATGGAGCCATTCGCACTGCTTATAATGGTCTGGATGATATCAGAAAAATCATTCCTTCTATCACTGACGAGGAAGCCGAGAAAATTCATGTGCCCGTTTATAGTGAAACAGAATACTATGATGATCTCATGAGGGTTACGAAAGGACAGAGTGATCCTCAATTGGCGAAGCAATTGGTTACTCAATCCTATAAAACCATTCAATGGATGCAGGGCCATGGCATTGAATTTGAACTTAATTATGAAAATCAATCTTTTGAAAAAGACGGCAAACGGATATTTTGGGGTGGTCTTCCGTTAAAAACCAATGATAAAGGTGTAGGGCTGATTAGAAAACTGAATGAACGTGTGATAGAACTTGGCATAGAGGTTTGGTACGAGACGCGCGCTACCGAGCTGAAGCTCGAGAATAATCAGATCAAGTCAATCGTTGTACAGCAAGAAGGCAAGGAGCTAACGATCAATACGACAAGCATCGTTTTAGCGTGTGGAGGATTTGAAGCAGATAAAAAGCTACGGAGCGAATTTATCGGTGAGGAATGGAATGCGGCTATTGTGAGAGGAACGGAATATAATACTGGAGACGGGTTAACTATGGCTTTGGCGGTAGGAGCACAGAAATATGGGCAATGGTCCGGCTGCCATTCAATTGGGACGGATTATAATGCTCCAAAAGTCGGTGATTTTACGAAACCAGGAGACATCTTCAAAAAACATTCTTATCCTTTAAGCATCATGCTAAATAAAGATGGAAACAGGTTTGTCGATGAGGGTGCGGATTTCCGAAACTATACATATGCCAAGTATGGAAGGGAAATCTTGAAACAGCCTGATCATGTAGCCTATCAGATTTATGATTCTCAGGTGCGACCGTATCTGCGTAAAGAGTATGATCTTGAAGAGGCTACCATTTATCAGGCGGATACGCTCGAAGAACTTGCTAATTTGCTGCCGGTTAATCAAGCACAATTCTTGAAAACGATTGAGGAGTATAACCATTCTGTACAAGAAGGAAATTATAATCCTACGGAAAAAGACGGTAAAGGAACGGATGGAATTACCCCACCAAAATCAAATTGGGCACTTCGCATTGAACAAGGTCCATTTTATGCTTTCCCGGTAACATGTGGAATCACTTTTTCGTTTGGTGGAATACATGTCAACACGGTAGGCGAGGTATTGAATGAAGAGGAAGCACCTATTGCGGGATTGTTCGCTGCGGGTGAAATGGTCGGAGGGATCTTCTACGAAAACTATCCAGGCGGATCTGGGTTAATGTCAGGTTCTGTATATGGTAAACTTGCAGGAACATCTGCCGCTTCGTATGCCTTGGAAAACCGAAGAGACACGGTTACTCAGTAAAGAATAATGGATGAAGATAAGGAAGCCGACTTTTTCTATATTAGAAAATTCGGTTTTCTTTATTTGGAAAGGAAGCGAGAAGAAGGAGGTTTTAAGATGGGGGAAAAAGATCAAGTTCTTTCCCAATTTGGAAAAAACGCTGCCAACTATGTGACGAGCAAAACGCATGCGAGTGGAGAAGATCTGGATTTACTTATAAAGATCGTGGAAAAGAACAGAAAGGATAATTTTGGATATCGCAACGGGAGGCGGTCATGTGGTCAAAGCTTTAGCTCCACTATTTAAACAAGTGACCGCTCTTGACTTGACCCCTGAAATGTTAGAGAAAGCAGAGAAATTCATCACCTCAAATGGCATTGGAAATGTATCGTTTGTTCAAGGAGATGCCGAGCAGCTCCCTTTTTCCGATCAATCATTTGGGACGGTTACATGTCGGATTGCACCCCACCATTTCCCGAACATAAATCGATTTGTAATGGAGTCAAACCGGGTCTTAGAAAGAAATGGCCTTTTCCTCCTAATAGATAACGTTGCAGCCGAAAAGGATGAATACGATCACTTTTATAACTATATAGAAAAGAAAAGGGACCCTAGCCATTACAGGGCCTATAAAAAAACTGAATGGATTTCACTTATTGAAAACACAGGCTTTATTATTGAAAGTTTTACGACATTCAAAAAAAAGTTCGAATTTAAGAAGTGGTGTGAAATGATGCAGCTTCCTGAAAAGGATCAAAATGAATTGATGGCCTATATGATTGCGGCTGAAAAGGAAACAACCGATTTTCTTTCAATCGAGGTTGTTGAAAACCAAGTTCTCTCTTTCCAAGGGCAGGCGATGTTATTAGTGGCAAGGAAAGAGTGAACAGGTATGTTCGTTTCTTTGAGATTTGTACGAAAAGATGAAAAATAAAAGTGGGAAGGTCATCGAATGGAGCGATTAGTAGATACAATGAAAGGCATTTGGCTAGTGATACTATGCGGCCTAGGAGGGGCTTTTCTGGCGTCAACGGGATTATCCATCGGATGGATGATCGGATCCCTGTTGATGTCCGCCCTGCTTTCTTTTTGGAAGCCAGCTTTCTTGAAGTTACCTGATAGTCAATCGAATAGCATGCAAATTTGGTTAAGAACAGGACAATGCCTGCTCGGCATTGAATTGGGCTTACAACTCAACCTTTCCGTGTTGAGAATATTCATGGAAAATAGCATCACGATCATCATCGTCTTGGCTTTATCGTTGTTGTTTTCTTTAGGCTCCGGTTTTCTTTTGTACAAGTTATGTAAAATGGATATGCTGACGAGTTTCTTTTCTACGGCACCGGGAGGTCTTTCAGCTATGCCAGGAATGGCTCAGGAAGCAGGGGCCAATACCGGAGTTGTGACGATCATACAAACCATCCGGATTTTTTTGGTTGTCATGATTGTACCTTTCTTTGTACTTGGGGCTAATCCATTAGCCTCAACTCCGGCTCGTTTTTTCGGTGGGGTGGAAAGTTTTAATGAAGTTGAAATAGGATGGACGCTTGTGCTGGCTCTCGCTGCCTGGGGTGGTTTCCATGTCGGGAAAATCCTCAAGTTACCTGCGCCGTGGCTAGTAGGCAGTATGTTGACGGTTGCATTTTTTCAAGCTTCCGGTTCACTCATTGCGGGGGTGGATTTGATTGCCTGGTGGCCAGATAGCATCATGATTGTTTCACAAATTATGATTGGGGCAAGTGTGGGATCCAAGTTCAATAGGGGAATGTTCGTAGGAATGAAAAAAATTCTGGTCGTCTCTTCATTAAGTACCGTTGCTTTTATATTCATGATGATCCTTTGTGCATATATCGATTCCAGAATGACTGGAATGTCCTTTATGACTACTTCATTGGCCTTTGCGCCTGGAGGAGTTGCGGAAATGACCGCCACTTCAGTAGCCCTCGAATCCGACCCGATGTTTGTCGTTGCTGTTCAGGTACTTAGGGTGTTGATGGTGTATGTGACTTTGCCGCCATTATTTAAATTACTGAATCAACGAGCGATGCAAAAAAATGGACATCCCGATTTATCAGCATAGTGTTTACGCTATCAATAATTATGTTTTGACTGATGACGCCCGGCCCCAGGGGAAGGCAAAGAATAATCCAGCATGGGCTGCCTCTTCTGGGGCGGTCTTTTTTTAGTGTGTGCTTTCTTTCATGAACTGGAAGACTTCTTTTGAAGTGGCGGAATTGTCTTTGTTGTAGCAGTCCCTGAACCTATTCATTCCCCACCTATTTTTCTTTTCTTTACTATTCATTTACATAAAACCCCCATATATTTACACTCCCTTCACAGTAGGTTCATCTTCATGCGGTATATTTTAACTGAATCATCCATTAAATCAGTAGGAGGTCGTTTTCTTGAAACGTTCATTCAGTAAAAAGATTTTGCCTGTTGCCATCATTTCCACACTAGCTCTTGGAAGTCTTACATGGTCGGTCACAAACAACGATGTCCTGGCAAAAGGAAAGCCTAAGAAAGAACCGGAGATTAGAAACGTCATTTTCATGATAGGGGATGGAATGGGTGTCTCTTATACATCCGCCTACCGGTATTTAAAAGATAGACCTTCTACGACGGTGGCTGAAAGGACGGCATTCGATCCATACTTGGTGGGTCAGCAGATGACATACCCAGAAGATCCGACACAAAATATCACGGATTCCGCTTCTGCAGCAACCGCGATGTCAGCCGGGGTGAAAACGTATAACGCAGCAATCGCAGTCGATAACGATAAGACAGAAGTGAAAACGGTATTGGAAGCGGCCAAGGAAAGCGGGAAATCAACCGGTCTTGTCGCCACATCGGAAATTACCCACGCCACCCCAGCATCATTCGGTGCCCATGACGAAAACCGGAAAAACATGAATGGAATTGCTGATGATTATTACCGGGACCTAATAGAGGGTCAACATAAAATCGATGTCCTCTTGGGGGGAGGCCAATCGAATTTTGTCCGGCCGGATGTCGATTTGACAAAAGCGTTCAAAAAAGATGGATATAGTTATGTTACCGATAAAAAGCAGCTCTTAAAGGATAAAAATAAACAGGTGCTTGGGTTGTTCGCTTCAGGAGGTTTGCCTAAAATGATTGACCGCACCAATGAAACGCCTTCATTGGAAGAGATGACGGACTCGGCGATTCAACGCCTGAATAAAGATAAAGATGGATTCTTCTTGATGGTGGAAGGAAGTCAAATTGATTGGGCTGGCCATGATAACGACATTGTCGGGGCGATGAGTGAAATGGAGGATTTTGAAAAAGCCTACAAGGCAGCCATAGAGTTCGCGAAAAAAGATAAACATACCTTAGTTGTCGCTACGGCTGACCATTCCACGGGAGGGTTCTCAATCGGAGCGAAGGGAGTCTATAATTGGTCCGGTGAGCCGATTAAGGCTGCCAAACGGACACCTGACTTCATGGCGGATGCCATCGTAAAGGGTGAGGATGTTGAAAAAACCTTGAAAAGGTATATTGATCAAAAGAAAGTGAAGCTTACGAACGAGGAAATCCAATCCGTCAAGGATGCCACAACAAGTAAACATGTTACGACGATTGATAATGCAATCGAAGCCATTTTTGATAACAGGTCCAATACGGCTTGGACTACCGGGGGACATACGGGGGAAGATGTGCCCGTCTATGCATTCGGGCCCTACAAGGACCGTTTTGCCGGACAGGTCGATAACACGGATCATGCCACGATCATTTTCGACTTATTAAATAAAGGAAAATAAAACGCTGGGAGGGATTCGGTGAACAAACTACTTTTTGGTGCCTTTTTATTAACCACATTTGGTGCACTTAATACGCAGCCAGCTTTTGATGAAAAACCAAACGTAATAGAAAAGACAGAGGAAATGGAAGAACCATTGGTGAAGAAGGATGTCTATGTTCCTAACCCCCAGTTACCGGATGATCGTGATTTGAAACAAGTCGGCCAACAGGTTTCCGATTCACGAGGCGAATTGACAGTAAAAGAATATAAGCCGATAAATGAAACCGTGAAGGTCGGGCCAATCACGGTAGAAATGAAGGATATCAAGGTGATGCATGTGGTTCCGGATTATAGCAAGATTGACTTCTTTCATGGTTACACCCATGAACACGCATTCGATATCGTGAAAATGAATGTGAAAGTCCATAATCCTACCAATGCGGACGCCAAGATTTCCCCGGTCGCTTTTCTTGAGACGGACGGGGGAGAACACTTGACTTGGAAAGATGATATTTACCTGGAGAATTTGAATGGGGATATAAAAGCGAAGGGCTCAAAGCAAGGGAATATCGGGTTCATCCTCAAAAAGGAAGATGTGAGGAGGATTTCGGTTCTGACCAGTGATGCCGTAAATGGTGAAGGGAAAGTGCTTTCGAAAGGGAAAAAGGTAGAATTTTCTTTTTAAGAAGTAATGTATGTTTACTCGTCCCCAATCCATACTAAAACTGTGATAGGAACCTCCTATTGCTTTGAAAAGAAATATCCCAATCTTTTACGATGAGGTGATACAACATGAGTTATAAAGATCAATTAGATCCACATTCTCAAAAGTTTCACCATAATTGGACAAGACCTAAGCGTTCGAAGTCTCAAGTAAATGGCCATACGGAAGTATCGCAAACGAACATTATACTAAGAAGCAATGCGAAGGCCCACAGGTGGTAATGGATATTTCTGATCATGGAGAAGGAGACTCGTAACGGGTCTTCTTCTTTTCCTTCCTTAAAAAAATACAAGGGTGTCCATTGCCTTTTACTGAACCGCTATGTTCATGCCATGGCTTTTCCGCCAAAATTATGATACCATCTACTTTTAAGGACATGGTAGAGCAAGTGTTGGAAAGAGCTTGAACAAGCCCATTATATTCCACTAGAACATAGTGTGATTTATCAATATGACTATTTCCAGCACTCACATACATATACAAATAGAGGACGTGACTTTTGATGATTAATATTAAAATCCCAGCAGCGGATATCAGCATTAAACAAAGAAAACAAGTGATTGAGGGCGATGAAGCCATCATCCCGGAAATCTTCGGATTCATTGATTTCCATTTGATTCCCCGTGATAAGGGCGGCATCATCATGTTTTATAATGAGAAGGACGAGTTGATCTTTGTCGGAAAGGCACGTAAATTAAGACAAAGAGTCAAAAAGCATTTCGAGGATAATGTTTCACCGATTAAAGAACATCGTAATGAAGTGAAAAAAATTGAGGTTATCATCGTAGAAGATGCGATGGAACGTGAAATCTATGAAACGTACATCATCAATACACTTCATGCTAAATACAACATTGATAAAGTATTTTATAAATAATAGGAGAGCTGATTGCATGCGCAATCAGCTTTTTTATGCGTAGAAGCAGATTTACAGGTAAGACTTCCTTATGATCCTATGAAATTTTATTGCATAATCCCAGAATTTATATTGCTAAACTGGAGTTTTGTGACATAATTAGAATAATTAAAATATTTGAATAACTTATCAGGTCATTTGGAGGGGTTTCTGTGTCAAAAGTGAATACGGCAATTATTGCTGGTGGGGGCATCGGCGGGCTTGTTACTGCCCTTAAACTTCACCGCGTTGGTGTATCAGTGCAAGTTTTTGAAAGTGTACAAACGATAAAAGCATTGGGAGTGGGCATCAATCTTCTTCCACATGCTGTACGGGTCCTTACGGAGCTTGGATTAGGGGAAGAACTTCAGAAGATTGGACTGCCTACGGCCGAGTTGAGTTTTTTCAATAAATACGGTCAACAAATTTGGCAGGAACCGAGGGGGTTGAATGCAGGATATCGGTGGCCACAATATTCCATCCATCGTGGAAGTCTGCTGATGCTGCTACTAAAAGCGGTCAAGGAAGAGTTGGGGGAAGAATCGGTCATAACCGGTCACCATCTATCTTCATTCCAACTGTTCGATGATTGCGTGGAAGCTCAATTTGTGAATAAAAAAACAGGGGAAAATCTAGGGGCATATAAAGCAGACATCATGATTGCAGCAGATGGCATCCATTCCACAGTTCGAAAATTCTATTATCCGAATGAAGGTGACCCTAAATTCAGCGGCCGGATTTTATGGCGTGGCATCACAGAATCGTCATCTTTTTTAACCGAGAAGACAATGATCATGGCTGGCTATCAAGACCAGAAATTCGTTGCTTATCCTGTCGATCCTTTGGCAGAGAGTGGTCGTTCGCTTATGAACTGGATTGCGGAGTTGACGATTGAAGGGGATGCGCCTTCCCGAAGTGATTGGAATCGGAAAGTAGAGAAGGAAGTCTTTGCCCAAGCTTTCGCCGATTGGGATTTTGGATGGTTGAATGTACCTAAATTAATAGAGGAAACGGAGTCCGTTTTCGAATTCCCAATGGTCGATCGCGATCCTCTTCCACGCTGGTCCTTTGGCAGAATCACGTTGCTTGGTGATGCCGCACATCCGATGTACCCAATTGGTTCCAATGGAGCTTCCCAGGCGATACTGGATGCGGATGCGTTAGGGGAAGCCATTTTAAGTGGAGTACATGCAGAAGCGGCTTTATGTGCTTATGAAGAATCACGTCTTGAGAAGACGGCGGCCATCGTGCTGGCCAATCGTCAGAATGGACCGGAAGAGGTCATGCAGATTGTCGAGGACCGGGCTCCAGAGGGATTCGATCATTTACATGATGTCATATCACAACAGGAACTAGAGGATATTGCCAATAAATATAAACAAATTGCCGGTTTTGACCGTCATGTTTTAAATAGCAGATAAGGGTGAGCAGAATGGTTGAACATATTGTTTTGGTTAAGTTAAGTGATGATGTAACAGGTGATCAAGTGGATGAATTGATTTCTAGGACTTTGGCTCTAAAAGATGTTATACCAGGTTTACTGGATATCCAGCAAGGAAGGAATTTTGCGGGGCGCAGTCAAGGGTACGAGATAGGCATGACTGCCAGATTTGAGGACAGGACGACATTTGAAGCATACTTGCCGCATCCATCCCATCAAGCGATTCTTGCCTATTTAGAAGAGATTGGACTTGAAGATTTAATTGTGGTCGACTTTGATACTAATTGATTAAAGGTGCGTGTCATACGCATCTGTCTGTTCTTTTGCTTTTGTGCTTCAACGTACTAAATAAAAGGAAGAAGGTGTAGGATTGAGGACAGTCCATGCTGGTGAAACGATAGATAAAAGTCGTTTTAACCTGTTTCATTTACTATTAATTTTTTGGGGTTTTTTCATTATCCTGGTCGACGGTTATGATGTGGTCATCTATGGTTCTATCGTTCCTTCATTGATTGAGGAGTGGTCCATATCATCGGTGACAGCGGGAGCAATCGGCAGTTATACGGTAATGGGTACGGTTGTCGGAGCGGTCTTTTTTGGCTACTTGGCCGATACGGTCGGACGTAAGAAAATCATCTTATTTTGTACGGCTCTCTTCAGTCTTTTTACTGCTTTATCCGGGGTGGCTGGTGGACCAGTCTTGTTCACCGTTTTTCGTGTCATTTCAGGAATCGGACTGGGAGGCGTGATGCCGAACGTGATTGCCCTGACAACGGAGTACGCACCGAAAAAGATTCGGAGTGCGATGATTTCCTTTGTATTCTGTGGGTATTCGGTCGGAGCGATTGCAGCCGCCCTAGCCAGCCGTGCCATACTCCCGGAATTTGGATGGAGGCCGATTTTCTGGATTGCGGGTTTGCCGCTATTGATCCTACCCTTTATAGCTAAAGCGATTCCAGAGTCGGCGGTCTTCCTATTGGAAAAAGGGAAAAACGAGGAAGTAAAGCAGATTCTTAAGAAAGTCAATCCAGAGTTAAGTTTGAATGGGGAGACAAGACTCGAAAGAACGGAAGCACCTGAACAAGGTTCAACCATTGTGAAATTATTTGAGAAAAAACGAGGGTTCAGTACAATCATGTTTTGGATTTCCTGTTTCAGCTGCTTTGTCCTGATATACTCGATGAACACGTGGCTGCCGAAATTGATGATCCAGGCAGGGTATAGTTTAAGTTCTAGTTTGCTATTTGTTGCGATGATGAATGTCGGTGCGATCGTCGGAACGATTGCGTTCGGTCCGCTTACGGATAAACTAGGTTTCAAAAAAGTCATGATTCCCCTGTATGTATGTGGAGCCATTGCCCTTGCAAGCATCGGTCTTACACAAAATGCGGTGCTTGCCTATATATTGATTGGTTTCATCGGTGCATCGTCGGTCGGGGTGCAGAATATAAGCAACGCGATGGTATCACAATATTACCCACCTTCCATGCGCTCCAGTGGCGTGGGGGCATCGATGGCGTTCGGTCGCCTAGGTGGGATTTTTGCACCAACTTTTGTAGGCATCCTCTTAACGATGAACCTGCCAGCTCAAATGAACTTTTCCTTGATTGCAATCGCTGCGGTAGTAGGAGCGATCGCCATTGCTTTCGTTCAGGAAAAACATGCACATTATAGCATGGCCGGAGAAGGTCAACCCGAGGAGAAGCGGGCCGTTTAAATCATGAGACAAGGGGCTGTCTAATAAGTCCTTATTCCATTGAATTTCGCAAAAACAAAGAGGCAGAAATGTTGTTAAATCAACGTTTCTGCCTTTTACTATTTATTCAATTACGGGGTAATTACACCTTTTGGGACAGCCCCTGAGCCATTGAAACCTATTCAAGAACCTGATGATAGACTTTCGTCAGGATCTTTTTATATGCCCGGTTCATTTCTTCCTCATCCACGTGTGTAAGGGTGCGATTGAACATGATCCATTCCCCGTTGACCATTACATGATGAATGGATGGTTCGCTCGTTTCAAGTAAAAGATTATGCACGGTCGTGGAAAACTCGTCTGTATCGACCTCTGGAATAAGGGGGTTCTTTTTTATGAAGACAAGATCTGCATGAAATCCATCCTTGATTCTTCCACTCATGTTCTGATGATAGGCGGACGCGCCATTTTGCGTTGCCATTTGCCAGATGTTCTCCGCTGTGAACGGATGTGTCGGGGACATCGTTTTGAGTAGATAATAGGCGATTTTCATATTTTCCCATAAATCGGTACTGGCATAATCAGATCCCATGCAAACATTCACCCCTTTTTCAAGCATGCTGGATACGGGGGCTATACCTGCTCCAGTGCTTAGGTTCGAGACGGGACAATGGACGACAGAGGAACCTGCCTCAGCTAGTAAATCGATATCTATTTCATTCAAGTGAACGCCATGGAAAAAAATCGTCTTGTTATCGAGTAGCCCTTGCTCTTTATATAACTCGATGGATGACTTTCCGTATTGAGAATAAATCAGGTCCCTTCTCCATTGGTTTTCCATCCCATGCGTGGTATAGAGGGAATCAAAGTCCTTTTTACTAGAAACACAGAGAGCAAGGGTTTCATCCGTGATATCCTCTTCTTCTAGCAAATGCGTACCAAAGTTGACCTGCCCACTTTGCAGATCGTGATATTCCGGAATCTTCTCATAGGTATCGACAAAACCTTTCATTCCAATGCGGTTGATGGTTTCGGCAATCGCATCCGGCCAATTACTTGGCTCTGATTCACTGACGAACGTGATTCCTTTCTTCACCATATCTGCGTAAGCCTTCATACAAATCGTTTCATATTCCCTTCTGGTCAGTGCATCGATTTTCTCAAAATATCCGGATTGAAGGTGTCCTTGTTTGCTGTCATTACACCACTCTTCAATTTTCATATCCCTTTGAAGTCCTTGGGCAGTTAATGAATAACCATGAAAATGAGCATTGTATAATCCGGGTATTAGTATATATCCTTCACAATCCATTTCTTCGACAGAAGCATTCCCTTCAGAGAGAGAAGGATTTGTGACGATTTTCCCTTCATGTATTAACAGATTTCCCCTTGAAATGGCATACTCTTCATTCAAGTATGTTGTGTTTTTTAATAACATGCATTCCCCTGCCCTCTTAAATGATAGTGTTTAACAAATAATATTTATTTTACCACCATGCTCCATTTAATTTTTCCTTTTCTTAACCGATAAAAGAAAAGGAAACTATTACTCCTTGGGAACATATTTACCGTCCACTTTAATTGTGGGCTTTTTATATGAAAAGGGATAGATAAGCGTGACCATTACAAAAGAAATAGAGGGGTAAAAAAGAATGAAATTATCCATAAAGAATAAGTTACTACTAAGCTTTTTTCTTGTCTCCATCATTTTTGGAGTTTCAGCTTTCATTTCTTATCACAGTATGAAAGATATGAACAAGAAGTATGATTATATTCTTGATAATATCTCTGAGGTTCAATCAATCACTCAAAGTATCCAGACGGATGCAGCACGTCAGGTAACGTATTTAAGAGGATATCTATTATATGAAACACCTGATATGAAAGAGAAGATGTATGAATCGAATGAAAACATCAATGAATTAATAAAAGAAGCGAGAGATTTGTCGCACTCAGATAAAATGACCAAAGAGCTCGATGGAATCAAAGCATCAAATGACGAATGGATTGAGGAGAGTCGTAAATCTGTAGAAGCGGTACGAGCCGATCCTGAAAAAGCCAAGGCCCTAGCCCGGGATAATGTGGTTCCCATCAGTACCAAAATGGTTGAGCAAACGAATTCATTCTATACATGGATCAAAGACGACATCATGGTGCAAAAGGTGAAAGAGGTTCAGGATAAATCAAAGTCGGCAACTAAGAAGATTATCATTCTAAGCCTGATAGCTTTCGTGCTTGCAATGGCTGATGGATTATTGATTTCAAGCGTTATTTCCAAACCAATCGAGAAGTTGAGTAAAATGGCTAACCGGGTCGCTGAAGGAGATTTGAATATAGAAAAAATCGAGGTAAGAACCCGCGATGAGGTTTATGTGTTAAATCAATCTTTTGAAAAGATGACCCAAAATCTGCATCAGACGATTACGGCCATCTCCTCCAATACGAATAAAGTTACATCATCGGCTGAGCAATTAAGTGTCAGTTCTGAACAATCGAAATTGGCAGCAGAAACAATCGCTCTTTCGATACAGGAAATCTCCGGGGCTTCTGAAAGTTCAACAAGGCAACTGGAAATTAGTCTCGGTTCACTGAATGAAGTGAGCCAGGGTGTGGAACGGATTACCGAAAGTACGGCTAGCATGTCAGAGCTTTCAAAAGAAACCGAGAAACAGGCAGAAGAGGGCAGCCACTATGTCGAGGAGAACTTGAAGCAAATGAGATTCATCCATGAATCGGTTAACCAATCGAATCAGGTTATCGATTCTTTATCGGAACGTTCTAATCAAATCGGGAATATTATCGATGTAATCACGGGCATTGCCGGACAGACGAATCTATTGGCATTAAATGCAGCAATCGAAGCCGCAAGGGCGGGCGAACATGGTAAGGGATTCGCAGTGGTGGCCGATGAAGTGAAGAAACTGGCTGAACAATCCCAGAACTCTACTAAATTGATCACGGATTTAATCATGGGGATGCAAGACGACACAAGGAATTCTGTTACGATCATGAAAGACGTGATGGATAATGCGGAACAGGGCGTGAAGGTTTCAGTGGAAACATCGAATAAATTCGCCCAGATCCTTCAAAGTACGAGAGACATTACTCCGAAAATCGAAGAAATCACGGCTTCCATTCAACAAATTTCAGTCAGTGTAGATGAAGTATCGGAAACGTCGAATAAATTAACGGCACACGCACAGGAAAATGCGGCCAATTCAGAAGAAGTGGCGGCTTCAACGGAAGAACAACTGGCATCGATGGAAGAAATCAATTCATCCGTGCATTCATTGACCTCTATGGCAGATGAGCTAAAGCAAGTGGTTCGTAAATTCCAGATTTAAAGATGTATTTTTAGAAAAAAGCAGGCTTCCTGACATGGTCGGGAAGCCTGCTTTTTCTTTATGTAGATAGTTGATGTTGAGTAGGGAACCAAGGGGAAATCGAAAAAGCTTACGAAAAAACTTGCAAATAGTAATCATTACGTTTTATTATATAAAGGTAAACATCATAAACCGTAATCATGACGATTAAGGATATTTATAAAACATTTAGGAGGGAACAAACATGAGAGTAAACATTACCTTGGCATGTACAGAGACGGGAGATCGGAATTATATAACGACGAAAAATAAGCGAAACCATCCTGATCGAATCGAATTGAAAAAGTACTGCCCGCGCTTAAAGAAACACACACTTCACCGTGAAACAAAGTAATCCGGGTACAATATAATCATTTTTATAGAAGGGGAGATAACTAAGGTGGCAAAAAAGTCAAAGATAGCAAAGGCAAAAAAACAGCTGGAAACAGTAGAGAAGTATGCAGAGGTTCGACAGGAACTTAAAGTGAAAGGAGATTATGCAGCATTGGCCAAGCTCCCAAGGGATGCTTCGCCAACACGTATTCACAATCGGTGTGGAGTTACGGGAAGACCACGTGGATATATGCGGAAATTCAACATGTCTAGGATCGTTTTCCGTGACCTTGCACATATCGGGCAAATCGCGGGCATCAAAAAGGCAAGCTGGTAATTTAAGATAGAATGAAAAAGGTGATCACTGGGTATTTACACCCGGAATCACCTTCTTCTAGCATTTGATACTCTCCTATTCAAAACCCCGATAATTCTGTTGAAGTTCCTTTCTTAACGTGAAAATCTCTTGGTTGATTCAAGTAGGTTTCATCATTTCTATTTTCCTAGTACATACTTAATTAGTTATTCATCTTTATCTACGACCGTAATAAAATCTGCCCTCAATACTTGAAAGTGGACGTATGATTTAGGGTTAAAATCCAAAACCTTTATCATTCTTCGAAAATTTTACCAGGTTAATCAAAAAAGGTAAAAAGTTTAATGAGATATATGTACTAGATTAAGAGAATGTCATTATTGTATTCCATTTTCATCCGATACTTCATATAATTGAAGAATCTTACCGGAAGAAGGATGGAATATGCATATTTTTTGGACGATTTATTTAGGGATTTTAGGAACGGTGGCGATTGCTTTTTTGCTTAAAGGCCTTCGCACCCCTTCTTTAATAGTGGATTTCATCATTTCAGTTATTACGTGGATCGGACTATTTGGATTTGTGACGAATACAGCCATACTCACGCCTCTAATATGGAAATTCGTGTTTGTAGGAGGTTTACTGTGGGATGTACTTTTCAGTTATATCGGAAAGCATGATGATGGAGAAGCAGCAATGGAAGATATATCGGGACGTGCGAAAAGTATCCTCATCGGAGTCACATTACTCATTACACTCGGACCGTTATATTATGGGTTATATCAATATGCATTCTAAAGGAAAGGGCCAATAGGGTCTTTTTTTGATTAGTTCCCTGTGTTTTTTTAGTATGGTATGTTATTAAATGACAATAATTAGTGATATTGAACTACTAAATGGATATGGGGGCTAATAATATGGGTTTTCTCAAAAGTGCCGGTGAAGGTGCGGGATGGTTAGTTGGCGGTGTGACTGGAGGCATTATTAAGGGAGTTGGAGAATTAACGGGATCTAAGTTCATCCAAGAGGTTGGCGATGGTGTTAAGAATTCAACGGAGTTCACAGGTAAGCAACTAGGGAATGTTGCTGAGGGAGTTTGGAATCTTGGAAGTGGACTAGTATCGAAAGATGATGGGAAGGTGGTTCAAGGGTTCAAAGATTTAGGGGACGGTGTTGGGAAAACAGCGAAAGCAGTGGGACAAGGTATTAAGGCGACGGTGGGGAATGTTGGAGATGTAGCCGGAGGACTTAGGGATGGAGACGAAACACGTTGGAAAGAAGGATTACGCAATGTGGGGAAAACAGTCGCCGTTGGTGCGTTGGGGGTATCCATTTTGGATATGGCGGACGTTATTGATGTAAATGGGAATGAAGGCGGATTGGGTGGTTCGGATCTTGCACTAGAAAATGGGTCAGATGGATCATATATAATAGAAGAAAATCATCAAGAACATGGTGTGGAACCTCATTGGCGGACATTGGAGAATGGAGAGAGAATTTGGATTGATGGTGATGGGGACAGCAGTATCAATCAATCCGTGGAAGAAGGCGGAGGTTGGAACCAGAGCAATCCCGATTACCGGATACCGGTAGACGAAGCTTGATAACTATTTATTTATTGGACTCATTAAAAAAAGCAGAAGCTGATCGCTCTGCTTTTTGTGTTCATCTCTGGAAGAACTCGATCCATTCTTTCTCTGGTCCGTATATGTAGAAATAGCGATAGCCGTTTGGCAAGGTGACGATTTCTTCATCAATCAGTTCGACATTCTCAAGGCTTTGGATCCGCGCGTATTCTTCTTCGATATCATCCACGGTAATGGCAAAGTGGTGAATCGTTGCTTCTGATGGCAACGTGTCACTATATCCTTGGATCAATTCAATTTCGGTTTCATCTGAACCGTCATACCCAAGAAAGGCAAGCTGAATGATACCATTCGTATGGGGTACACGCGCTTTCAATTTCAAATCCAACACTTCTTGATAAAAGGAGATGGATGTTTCTAGATCTCTTACAACGATGCCGATATGATCGACTTTCTTCATAGTCAAAGGGGATTCCTCCTTCTTGTTGTTAATAAGCAATACTAGTATATATGATTAGGTATAAAATTACAGCAATATAAACAAAATAGTCTGAATGATTTAAATTCTAGCGATTTCCCCCACTTTACTGGATTTTTTATTGAAAAGGAAAAGAATTGCCCTTTTTTAAAGCAAAAATTTGTTTCTGTATGGAATAGTAGATATACTATGGAAACAAACCCATTTTAAATGGACTTGAGAGGAGAGATTATGATGGGAAGTATTCGCGAAGGTGAAGTGTTTACCCTTACTGACGACAGTGATCAAGAGCACGAGGTTGAAGTTCTGGGAACATTGGATGTTGAAGGAACGGAATATGTAGCTGTAGGTTTGCTAGAAGACATTGAAGAAGACACAGAGGAAGATATCGATATTTTCTTTTTCAGAGTTGAAGGCGAAGGAGAGTTAAATGATATCGAAACGGACGAGGAGTTCGAAAAGGTATCATCTGCTTTCGAAGCGGCTTTTGATCCACAAGATTGATGACTAGAAAAGACGGCACATCTACGTGTCGTCTTTTCTTATGTATATCGTGTTAAATTATTGTGCGTATACCATGATAGTGGTTACATGCTATCCAATCTTAATAAGTTACATGCTTCTATGAACCGATAGTTGGAGAATGTAAATATAATACATTTAAAGGGAAGAGCTAAATCTGCATGACTGATTTAGCTTCTTTTTATTGGGTTTTCACTACATTGATAGTGAAAACTACTATAAAATACTGGTAAATGATTTACTGTTACTGTAAAATTGAGTAAGTGAATTTTCGGAATTGGAAAGGAATAAATCTGTTGAAAAAGCTAATTAATGATAGACAAGGGCAAGTGGAAGAAAAAGTAGATGATATCACAAAGCAGCTTCAATCTTTCATGGAACAAAGTGCGGATGCCATTTCCATCGTTGATCTAGATGGTAAAACCCTACAAGTTAATGCTGCCTTTGAGGAGTTTTTTGGCTGGATGAATGACGAGGTATTTGGTAAGCCTTTTCCGATCATCCCCGATTTCCTGAAGGAATCTGTTGACGAGTTGCATAATAGGGTCAAGTCGGGGGAACAAGAGAAGGGGTTCGAAACGGTCAGACAAAGAAAAGATGGCCAGCTAATTGATGTGAGCATCACCCTTTTTACGATCAGGAATAACGAAGATGAACCGACGGCATTGGCGTTCGTATACAGGGACATTACGAATCAAAAGTTGGCTGAAATAGCGTTGAGGGAGAGCGAAGAACGGTATCGCAACCTGATCGAGGTGTCACCTGAAGCAATCTTTGTGCATCGAAATGGAATCATTGAGTATATGAATCCCGAAGGTGCCAGAATGCTGGGCTTGTCTGTGGAAGAAATTATGGGGAAGTCCGTTTTTCAGTTCGTGCATCCCGATTCTCAAGACACGGTCGGCAAGCGAATAGAAGTGATGAGAGATGAGGGGAAGACGGTCGAGTTACTGGAGCAAAAGTTCAGGCGCTTTAATGGTGAAGTATTTTATGGTGAAACCATCGCCCTTCCGATTATTTATAAGGGACGACCGGCCATTCAGGTTTTCTGTAGAGATATTACCGAACGTAAGAAGACAGAAGAATTATTATGCAAGACGAATATGCTTTCTGCGGTCGGTCAGATGGCGGCGGGCATTGCCCATGAGATAAGGAATCCACTAACTGCCATCAAGGGATTTTTGCAATTAATGGGTGAAACGCCTGACAAGCAGGAATACCTTGACCTGTCAGTGAAGGAAGTGGACAAGATCGAACGGTTGGCTAAAGAGTTTTTATGTCTTGCCAATCCCCAATTGCAAACATGTGAATATACCCGGATACCTGCCATTTTAGATAGTGTCATAACGTTGGCCAAGCTTCAGGCGAATCTGAACGATGTCGAAATAACGATGGAAACTAAAGTCGACGATTCAACAGTGTTTGGTGAACCTAATCTATTAAAGCAAGTGTTTACTAATGTAGTGAATAATGCGATTGAATCCATGGAAAATGGCGGGAAACTTCATATCCAGTTGGATGAATATGATCCAGGGAACCTGGTCATCCGCTTCATTGATTCGGGTAGTGGGATGACAGAGGAACGAATGAAGCATTTAGGTGAGCCTTTTTATAGCACAACGGAAAAAGGGACCGGCCTGGGGCTAATGGTGAGTACAAAAATCATTCATGAGCATCAAGGGCAAATTAAATTTAGTAGCGAGGTCGGCAAAGGAACCACCGTCGATATCATCCTCCCTATTCAAAGGCACATTAAAAGGTGACGAGAGCCAGAGCTAACGTCACCTTTTGTTTTTTATAATTTGACGATTGTCCGTCCCCTTGCTTGACCTTTCAGTAAGGTAGGTAGGACATCGGGAAGTTCCTGCAAGGAAATTTCCTGTTGAATGAGCTGTTCTACATGATCCAACTTAAAGTCGGTTGCTAGGCGTTTCCAAACTTTCAGCCTCGTATCCATAGGGCAATTCACTGAATCGATGCCAAGCAAGCTGACGCCTCTCAAAATGAATGGGAAGACAGTCGAAGGCAGGTTTGTCCCTCCGGTTAATCCACTGACCGCCACCGATCCACCATATTTAACTTGGCTCAGGACAGAGGCCAATGTTTCTCCACCGACCGGGTCAACGGCACCAATCCATTTTTGCTTGCCAAGTGGACGAAGCGTGCCATCATAGACATCTTCACGGGATAAAATCTTCGTAGCACCCAGTTCCTTTATGTACGCGTGTTCTGATTTTTTCCCGGTGCTCGCTTCTACCGAATAGCCGAGCTTGGAAAGAATCGAGACGGCAAAACTGCCGACGCCTCCAGTGGCTCCTGTGACGAGAACATTTCCGTCCTCTTGCTTGAGTCCATTTTCTTCTAGACGCATGATGGAAAGTGCAGCGGTGAAACCGGCAGTTCCGATAACCATGGCTTCTTTCAATGTTAGGCCTTCAGGGAGCGGGACAACCCACTCTGCTGGAATACGGGCGAACTCACTGTAGCCCCCGAAGTGTGAAACGCCAATCTCGTAGGAGGTGGCAATCACTTCGTCTCCTTCTTTGAAACGGGAATCCTTAGATGAAACGACAACACCTGCCAAATCGATGCCAGGGACAATCGGATAGCGGCCAACGATGTTTCCGTTAGGGATCGTCGCTAGGCTGTCTTTATAGTTCACGCCAGAATAATGCACGCGGATGAGCACTTCACCTTCTGGAAGATCGCTGAGTGAAAGTTGCTGAATGGTTAAGGAAAAGTCATCTTCTTGTTTGTTTACGAATAAGGCGTCAAATTGTTGGGTCATTGTTTTTTTCTCCTTTTTTAGTGAATATTCCCTATTATAAGAGAAGAAACGCACGCTGTATAATAATTGAATCTGAAAACACAGCGCTTTCTTTTCTTTCTCTTGCTAAAAATGGTACTATTAAGACTGATTCAGTTCATTTTAAAGGAGATGTTTTATAATGGCTAAAAAAGGATACATATTGATGGAAAACGGAGAGAAAATCGAATTTGATCTTTTCCCTAATGAAGCACCAAACACAGTGGCTAACTTTGAGAACCTGGCAAACACAGGCTTTTACAATGGTGTAGTCTTTCACCGTGTCATCCCTGGCTTCGTAAGCCAAGGTGGAGATCCAACAGGTACAGGTGCAGGCGGAAGCGGCACACAAATCAAATGTGAAACAGCTGGAAACCCACACAAGCATGAAGCAGGCAGCTTGTCCATGGCGCATGCCGGAAAAGATACGGGCTCAAGCCAATTCTTTATCGTTCATGAACCACAACCGCATCTAAACGGTGTTCATACTGTATTCGGTAAAGTAACATCAGGTCTAGAAACGGCTAAAGCAATGAAAAATGGCGACAAAATGGAGAAAGTAGAAGTTTTTGACGCTGAATAATAAATGAAGAAAGAGGGGGCCTAGGCTCCCTCTTTTTCGTTATAATAGCTTTTTTAGTGGACCAAACAGGATGTTGAATATTTGTGTAGGTCCCGGCATTTCCGGAAAGAATATGAGAAGGATTGCCAGAACCCATCCGATGGCCAGTAAAAGGACCACCGTTTTTTTCTCTCTTTTATGGGAGCGGTCGATTTTAGGATAGTTGAAAAGAAAAAGGAGGAAGAGTAAGACAGTCACTCCCAATATAGCGGCCATTTTCAAATCCTACTCACCTCTCTTTATCGTTCCTAATGTTTTCGTCATCAAACCTGGTTCTTGTACTTTCAAATGGATATCCATGTTTATTGTGACTTGTGGGAATACATACTTCCAATCGTCTTTTACCTTTTCCCACTCTTCTGGATACTTTTGATGAAAGGATTCAGCAATACCGAAGGCATCCGTCCCCATGCCATCCCTCACCTCGGTAATGGCAGCCTCTATATCTCGTTCTATTTCATGCTGTAAATAGGTCTCAATCTGCTTCGAGCTAGATTCATCCATGATATCCAGATTGCTGCCGTTCTGAACCAGTAAACCGTCTACGTTCACATCAACCGTTACACTCCACTTTCCGTTTTCAATCTTGGGAATCAGCTTTGTCGATTGCCGAAGTGGGTGCACCGAGATTTTCCTTCCATCTGGGGTCGATGTGGTTATCGCTCCCAATTTATTTTGATTCCGGATCCATAGCAAACCTTGCGTGACATCTTCTTTAATCGATCCTACCATTTTATCCTCTTTGAAAATAGCGACACCAGAAAACGTGGTAATGGTCTCTGTTGCCTTTTCTGGTTGATCAGGCTTGGATATTTCAAGAAGGGGGAGTATGCCGCCCTTGGAATCACTGATGGTCATCAGCTGGAAATCCTTGACTGTGATCGGTTTTTTTATATACAATTCCGATGATTTTTGTAAAACATCCCCCATATAACTTTCTAGAGCGGGGACCAATTCGAGTATCTCGGAAGCCGGCCCCTTGCTGATAAATAAGTCACCACGTGCCCGGGGTTGAGGATGGCGATTGATGAAATCAATCTGATCATTCAAATGGCCTTTAAGGGCAAATTTTTCTCCGAAAATAAAGGCATCACAGTGGCCCCAGAAAATCTGGCGAGAAAATAACTTTTGCAGGTTCACCATGGCATCCGCCATATTTTCCCCTGTTGCGGATTTAACGAGGACAAGGCTTTCGACTCCACCCGTCCCAGGACCGGCTCCTTGCTGTTGACTGCTGGCGGCCCGGGGAATGAAAACCTGGATGGTAACTTGCACTTGATCTTCTTCTGTAATATCTATCCCCGCTGCCATGACCAAGGCCATATTGGAAAGCTCTTTGCTACCCCAACAGCCAGATAGGGTACAAGTGAAAAAGCAAAGCATGGTCACTGTAATGGCTTTTTTGATTGGCTTGGAAAGAATGGTATTCATGCTTTGGAGTCCTTTCCTCTCATCCTAAGGTTTTTCTGATTGGGGTGGTTGTCTTCATTAAAAAATCTCCTCCGTTTCTGTAAAGATTGCCAAGGTGCCCGGAATAGTGCGTCTTGCCATGAACCATTCTTCAAAGGTGGTAGGTAAGGTACCCCAATGGAGGTCAACTTGCATAGATGAATGACGATAGTGATGATCCCAAGCATCAGCCCGAATAATCCCAGTGTCCCGGCAAGGAGGATAATGGGGAAGCGTAATAATCGTAAGGCGATACCCTGCGAATAGCGAGGCACTAAAAAGGAGGCGATCCCTGTAAGAGAAACGACGATGACCATCGGAGCGGAAACGATTCCGGCTTGAACCGCGGCCTGTCCGATAACTAGCCCCCCGACGATGCTGACGGCTGCACCGATTTGTTTAGGAAGCCGGAGTCCTGCTTCCCTTAGAGCCTCGAAGGTGACCTCCATCAGGATTGCTTCCACGAATGCCGGAAATGGTATGGCTTCCCGTGATGAGGCAATGGTAATTAACAGGGTGGTCGGAATCATTTCCTGGTGAAAAGTCAGGATGGCGACATACAAGGACGGGAGGGTAACCGAGAAAAAAATAAATAGGTAGCGTAATAGTCGTACAGAAGAACCGATTAAAAAGCCAAAATAATAATCTTCCGGTGACTGGATAAAAGAATAGAAACTGACCGGGGCGATTAAAACGAAAGGTGTCCCATCGACTAGGATGACGATACGTCCTTCCAGCAAATTGGCAGCCACAACATCGGGTCTTTCCGTTGTTAGCAATTGTGGAAAAGGCGAATATGGATTGTCCTTGATGGATCCCTCGATATATCCTGTTTCCAGAACACCATCCAATTCAATCTCGTTGATCCTGGTTTTCAATGTCTCCAATACTTGTTTATCAGCCTTACCCTCTATATAGGCAATGACAACCTCCGTTTTTGTATAACTCCCCACTTTTACTTTTTCCATTTTAAGCGTGGGGGAGCTGATTTTTCTGCGAATGAGAGATGTGTTGGTTTGTATGGATTCGATGAATCCTTCGCGGGGACCACGTACCACACTTTCAGCTTCGGGGTCCTCAATCGGGCGCTTATCAACTTTCACAAGGCCCAGAGCCAGGGCATAATCCATTTTTTGTACCAAGAGAATCGAGTAGCCGGTAGAAAGATAGGTGATGCATTCGGCAAACGTACGAATTTCTTTTGTATCAAGAACTTGAAGCCTTTCTTTCACGGCTTCATGGATGTCAGAAAATGAGAGGGACTCTTCCATCAGCGTATTCATCACATTATTTTCAATTTGTTTCGTATCGGATAGTCCTTCCATATAAAGGAGGGCGGCATCCGTATGTCCCCCAATGCAAAAGGTCCGAAAAACCACATCGTAACAATTGGAATAAGTCGCTTGTAAATAGGAAAGGTTTTTGGGGAGATCCTTAAATAGCGGCAAGTCCTGCTTTATTTTCTCTTGTTCGGATTGGTTCATGACATGCCTACTCCTTTCTACAGGCTAGTTTTTAGTTAGGGATGAAGAGCCATTCGGAACTTCTTTCTTTTGGTATAAACGTCTTTTCAATTTAGCTATTACTAATAGCAGGACCGGGAGCAGTGTCAACATGAAGGGAAGCAAAAAAGGAAAGACGGTTCTAGTGAACTCGGTCTGACCCTGTAAGTTGTAAAACTCCCAAAAACCAAATAATGTAACCAGGAATCCTAACGGTAGAATAAGCGGTTTATAGCTAGGAAGATTCAGGCACTGAGCAGTACCCACAACTAGGATATAGAAGAACACCGTGAGCTTGATGTATGCCCCAAGCATCCATCCTGGTATGATCGCCGCTTCAAGGTGCTCAAAGAAATTCATGAAACTGATGTAGCGAATCGCCTTGAATACGGGAAATGTGTAGTAGCTCGTGAGATCACCGAAAAGGAACAAGGCAGTTAGATTCAAACAAATAAGGCTCAGCATAATGGCGATGATTGAGATGATGATCCATTTCATCCCCTGCTTTCGATCCCTAAGGAATGGTAGAAGTATCGCAATGATAAAGACTTCACTGAACCAAGCCTGTGGAACGGCAGCGCCTAATAGTGGCGGCTTTAGACCATTTTCCAATATCGGAAAAATCCTGGTCGTATCGTAGTCCTGAAAAAGAATCAACATAATGAATGGAATCGGGATGATGAATATGGGAATGAAAAGAGATGAAGCACGTCCCAGCACCGATACACCGCCAGAAACGGCGAAGGCAGACACCAAGACCAGGCTACCCATGATGACGACTCTTGGCGTTTCCGGCAAAAATGTGATGATGATGAAATCGGCATACTCCCTTAAAATGAAGCCCGACATGTAAAGGAAAAAGAAAACATACAAACAAGTCAGGACCTTTGAAGGAAACTTGCCTATAATATGCTGGCTGTATTCGAATATCGTTTCATTCGGGTACATCTTATGTAATTGGTATAGGATATAAGCTGTTAAAAAACCATTCAATGAGCCAATGATCGGAGATATCCACATATCTCGCCCCGCATATGAATGGGATATGTTTGGCACGGTCAAAATGGCTGTAGCAAAGATGGTTGGGTAAATAATCAGTGCCAATTGATAGGAAGTAATTTTTCCGTTTTCAAGCATGCTTGTCCCTCATTAATTTTTTTTATAGTATCTCTCTTAAAAGGGAAATTACGCATCTTTCATGAAAAAGGACGAAAAAAAAGAACAGCTGGTTCCTGTTCTATAGAGAAGCATCATGATCGGTTTATATTGGCAAAAGTGAAGGGATACTGAACACCTGTCATGGATTCTGAAGTCTCCCATAACCTTTCTGAAGTGTTTTTGTCATATAGAGAATCGATGATGGGATCTTTTTTAGGGAAGCCCTTTCTTCCCTTTTTTCCATCCGGGCCAATATATTCCCCACCTCTTAAGGTAGGTTCCGTTGCTGCGTAAAGCGTGGGAAGGGCACCCATATTGGCGGGCTGGGTGAAGGTCTTGGAGAGGTAGTGGACAAACTTATTCAGGGGCTTGCCAGATCCGCGTGACATGAGGTTCGTATGGGAAAGTCCAGGGTGGCAGGCGACACTGATCGAGTTTGCTTGGTGCTGTTCGAATTTGTTTTGCAATTCCCGGGAAAAGAGAAGATTGGCAAGTTTGCTTTGGGCATAGTACCTCATTGGTTTATATTGATCCTTCCCATCCAAGTGATCGAAGTCTATGTTCCCGTTATTGGCGGCTAAACTGCTTAATATGACGACCCGTGATTTTGGCGTCGAAAGGATTTTGGGAAGCAATAGGCCGGTCAAGGCAAAATGCCCAAGGTGATTGCTGCCGAATTGTAGCTCGAACCCATCCTTCGTTTGACTATAAGGGGGAATCATGACCCCTGCATTGTTGATTAGAATGGATAAGGAATCGTAGTTCTCCAAGAATGAATCGCTAAACTGATGAATGCTCCTCAAATCACTTAAATCGAGTGGCATCACGGAGACATTTGCCTTAGGATGGGCAGACGTGATTCGATCCACCGCCTTTTCCCCTTTCGAAGCATTCCGGACAGCAAGAATGACTTCTGCTCCTTTCCCCGCTAATACAAAAGCCGTTTCAAAACCAAGGCCGCTATTCGCCCCTGTAATCACAACTGTTTTCCCCTTTACATCTGCCATTTGGTCGCCATTCCACTTTTCATTCATACCATCGACTCCTTTCCTGCTCATTCTCTCTCTATCATATACCCATATTATTCCTATATGTCTCGTTTTAAGAGGAATAAAAAGTAAAAAGTGGCCCTTTTTTATAAAGGGCCACTCAAGACGTTCAATCTGGCAAGAGGGTATTAGGAATCTTAATGGGACTGGACAGTTTAGAATGATCACGATAGGAACGATAGGAGATGATATCGTGATTTTTGATGTGGACATCCAACTGGAGGATGTGGGCATTTTTCATTTCCAAATGGTAGGTCGCTCCTTCTTTCTTTAGAGAATAAAAGGTATAGGTCTTCCCTAAAAGTTCCTTGTCGATTCGATTCGTCTCCGGTTGGTTTTGAATATAAAGAGCGAGCTCCATAATTGTGATGGAGGTTCCTCCCGTAAGTTCTATTATCTTTTCCTTCATATAATCTACAGCATGACTCAGAGAGGCCTGTGCCCTACCAGCAAGTTTTTTTACCTTATCATCCATGAAGTCTTCTCCTTTTTATTGGGTCATACTGTAGTATGGGGCACATAGCTTAGGCTTTATACAAAAAACCTCTGTCCCTTGAGGGAACAGAGGAAGAGTGATTATTTTAGAGAACCGGGAAAGAACTTGTTCAAATAGCTACCGGCAAATCCAGCAATATAGGAAAGAATAAAGCTACCGATAAAGACCTGGACAACACTGACGCCGAGGGAGAAGGTAATGGCATTTTCTCCATCCCCCATATCAAATAGACCATTCAGCGAAATTGCCGAGAAAGATGCTATTGCGCTAACGAATAGACTATATACAAGGCTTAGTACAGCCAGTGATACGAATGAAGACTGTTTGGACTTAGCCATAGAATAACCGGCAAATATCAGCAATAAGATAGGAAGGATCATCGCTAGCTTCAAGTAAAGGTCGATGTTCGTAAAACTGAAAAATAAATCTAGATATGAAAGATCTCCTCCTTCCATAACGTCACCATCCGTGCTAAAGCCGGAGAATACGGAGAAACTAATTTCTCCACTTTCTCCGTCCCCTTCTCCTTTTAGGGAGAGTGGGGTGAAATGGAGCATACTATAAACGATGGAAGATAATTGCACACCTAGATAGCAGGCTGCCAAGGTGGTCTTTTCTAAAATTTGTTGACTAACACCGGGTACATCAAGGACCGAGAGCATTTCTTTTGCATCATTGATTTTACTGATAAGGATGGCGACCATTACAATGGTAAGTGTAACGAAACCACGGATAAATGCAGAAAACCCTTGGTGGACGGCATTCCCATAAGGAATCAATGATTCAAGTTGCTTGGTTATTTGGCGGTAGTTAATACTAAATAACATCCCCAGCATGCTAAAGACGATTCCAAACAATAAACCTTTAAAGAAGGTTTGGAAGAATGGATAAGCAGTTGTTATGGCTAGATTCAAGCTTTCTCCGCTTTCAGAGTGCTTGATTTTATAATCAAAACCACTGAATAGAGATAAGAACGTCAACAAAAGGCTGTAAATCAATGCTATTCCAACGGCTCCTGAAAGGAAAGATTGTATAGAGATATCAGTATGTTTCTTTCTGTATACAATGCCACTTACGAATAAGCATAATAAGGGAATGATAATGAATAAAACATATGTGAAGGAAAGGCTCAATTCGCCGGACCCTTTATAATCTTCATATGAGTTATTGCTTTCCATATCTAACGTATAACTTGGTGAAAGTGTATGAGACATCATGACCGTATCTGAGAATCCGAATATAGCTCCAGGTTCTTTGAATTTGAAGCCAGACTCATCCGCCATGTTTTCGGCAGCTTCCTCTGGGGTGAACCCAAACGATTCTTCAAATATGTCCTCATAAAAATTAGTATTTGTCGTATACACTAAAAGATTTAAAAGAAGCATGAGAATAAAAGCTGCAATGGCAGGTATAAGGGCTTTTCGTAATGTATCTTTAGATAATAGAGAAGTAAACGAGAAGGTCCTTGAATTTAATATTCGTGGTGTTACTTTCTCGTTCATGGAAATCTTTGTTGTGCCGAATTTAAGTAGGGAGTTTCCGCAAGAATTGCAGTAATTATCAATCTTATTAGTTCCTTCTCCACATTCGGGACAAAAGTTCGTTTCATTATTTACTAATTGTAACTGTTGCAGAGATGATGAATTTCCTAGTGCAGTCCCATCATGTGAGCAATAGTTGCTATAGTCCGGATTAGATTCTCCGCATGTTGTACAGAACATAGCTATCCTCGTCTCCTTTCATTTCATTCATGATGTCTTTAAACCGCAACAGTTGCAGAAGACAGCATGTAATGGGATTTGTTCTTCACATGAAGGACAGGAAGATGTTTCTATTTGAGTATCCAATTTTGGTAACTCCACTTTGGCTCCGCAGCCTCCACAAAATTTATCTTCACTGGTGACCGGAGACCCACATGAACTACAGGCATGCTCTGTTTGACTTTGAGAGTTCAATTCAGTAATAGACTGTTGTGCCTTGTATATGACGTGGTCAAATTCCATTAAAGATGTCATTTTTTTTGTCAGTTCTTCAGTGGGATGGATTTCGTTGCTACGTAATTTTTTATATAATTCCTCCCCTAACTGTAAAAGTATTTCGTTCCGTTTCATACCGGTTTCTTGTATGCTCCTTTTGTACTGGTTAATTGTTTGGGCATTTTGAAGCTTTTGTTTGTTCGTTTGTAAGCTATCCTGAATCTTATTGAGTCCACTTCCTAGCTTATCTTGCAATTCATTCAAATTTACCACTCCTTCATATTTTCCTAAGCTATCAAACAATTCAAAAGTTATATGTATAATTAGATAGTGATAGGTCTAAATTCATAAGATTTGTTGCGTTGTCATGTTACATAATATAGTATTATTGAGATAATATGAATCGATTTTTATAATTTAGCATATATTTTAAGGGAAAAAAGGGGAGAAAACATTGCATTGTAATAATTGTGGGGAAAAAATAAGTGGGAATAAGGCCTTTTGTACTAAGTGCGGAACGACTATAGAAAATCAGAATCCTATTGCTGAAACACGGATAAAAAGTCCTAGATCGGGTTCTTTTTTTAAGTCGAAAAGTTCTAAGGTTCTCTCCATTTCTGTAATCCTATTGCTAATGGTTGGATTTGCTGGTTATATAACAGTACAGAGTATGTATAAACCGGCTAAAGTAGTTAAACAATTTGAAGATGCCATTAAAAGTAACAATACTAAGGACGTAGCGAAGATTTTGAATGGTGGACAGGATGTGATGAAGGTAGAAGAAGCGCATGCGAAGATGCTTATTCAATATTTCGATGAAAATCCTGATCTTCTAGCCGAAACCAAGTCAAATCTGAAAAAAACGGCTCAATACTTGGAAAATGATAATGTAATAGGTTCTAAAGGTGAAGGTTTTTTAACCTTGCAAAAGGTTAAGAAAAAATGGGGAATCATTAAGCAATATGGTGTTAGCTTTCAGCCAGTTTACATAAAGGTCTCAACAAATCAGCCACATGCCTCCGTTTCCATTAATGAGAAAGGCGTGGGGGAACTGAAAGAGGGAGAAGAGCGGACATTCGGGCCATTCTTACCGGTTGAGCATGAGGTTAAAGGCTCCTATAAAGGGGAATATACAACGGTAACTGATAAGGTTAAAATTGATTCATTAGAGGAAGACAGCCATAAGATTCCCGTTGGTTTGGATTTGACGGGAGATGATGTGTATCTAACCTCTAATTATGATGAAGCGACCGTTTTCGTAAATGGAACGAGCACGGGCAAAACCGTCGAGGATCTAGAATCATTCGGTCCGGTGTCTTTAGATGGGAAGATGAAGATTCATGCGGAAGTAAAAGTGCAAGGAAAGACCTTGAAAAGCGAAGAGGTCTCGGTTAAAAATGCTTCAATAGATTTATGGGTGGATGATACGGAAATCGCGGAAGCTGAAGAACGAGCTTACCAAGCAGCTGCTGCAAAAGAAACGGAAGAGGAAGATGTAATAGCGGTAGTCAATGAGCATTATGAAGAGATTACAAACGGAAATTATGAATCAGCTTATAATTTATTCAGTACCGGCAGAAAAGGGAAAAATAAATTCAGTAGCTGGGAAGAAGGAATGAAGGATAACATGAGTGATGAAGTGACGTATGTAGAAGTTGAATCATTGAATGATAACAAGGCCACTGTCTCGTTTGAAATGGTCTCTGAAGATTGGAAAGGTGGAGAGACACTTGTCCAAACATGGAAGGGAAAATGGCATCTGGTGAAGGAATCTTCTGATTGGAAGCTTTCAGACCCTGAAATTAAATTAGTGGATAAGAAAGTCCAATGAAGAAAAGGTATACATACATTGGACTCCTCTTCATTGCGCTTCTCTCATTTTTAACGGTCGTACTCATCCAGTTGAATATGGATACGAATCTTCCAAGTGGAAAGACAGAGAATCGTGGTACCAAGGAAGCCAATAAAAAAGAGGAAACAACCGTACAAGAGAATAAGATAAATAAAGAGGATACAAGTGATAAGGAAATTAATGCATTGACCAATACCGATGAAAAAGTGGAGAAGATGCTAGAAAAGATGACGCTCGAAGAAAAAGTCGGGCAGCTCATGATGATCGGGTTTTCGGGGACGGAAAAGAGCACCGAGGTTCAGGAGTTCATCGAAGAAAAGCATATAGGCGGCATCATTTACTTTGACCGTAATATGAGTTCTCCTAAACAAGTGGCCGAGTTATCCAACTCCCTGCAGGAATCTGCAAAAGGTAGCCGGTTCTCCCTTCCACTCATGGTTGCCATCGATCAAGAAGGGGGGGCCATTACCCGGATGAGGGAACAGGTTTCCCCTATCCCTTCGCAACAGAAGTTAGGGGAAAAGGCCACTGCGGATGAAGTATATCAGGTGGCTAAATTGAATGGTAGAGAGCTGGATTCGATGGGAATCAACCTTAACTTTGCCCCTGTTTTGGATTTATCGAAGAAAGATAGCCGTTCATTTGGGACGGACCCCAAAAAAGTCCATCAATATGGGGAAAAAGTGATTCAAGGGTTGAATGAAGCATCCGTTACAGGAGCCCTGAAGCACTTCCCGGGGAATGGCCGTAGCGAGATTGATCCACATGTCGAGACCTCTTCCGTGGAAGCAAACCAGCTTGACCTGGAAAACTCGGATATCTATCCGTTTAAAGAAATCATCAAGGAAGTGGATAATGACAAGTTTTTCATGATGGTGACGCATATAAAATATCCGGCTTATGATAAAGAAAAACCTGCCAGCCTATCCAAGGTCATTATCGAAGACCTGCTACGAGAGAAGCTGGGCTACAAAGGAATCGTCATCACGGATGATATGGAAATGGGAGCCGTGAAAAATTACTTTTCCTTTAAGGACATGGGCAAAGAAGCGATTCTTGCAGGCGTGGACATCGTCTTGGTCTGTCACGAACATCCCCACCAATTAGAGGTGTATAACGGGATAATCGATGCCGTTAAAAAAGGGGAAATCCCGATGGAACGAATCGATGAATCAACAAAGCGCGTCCTGACTTACAAACTGAACAACATTCAACAAACGATCGTTGACCCAGAACAAGCTGCAAAAGTAGTGAAAAGTCCTGAAAGCGTGAATTATATCAATGGTCTGGGCCTTGAATGAATGGGCAAGAAGTAGAACCCGAACGGTGTCGTTCGGGTTCTTTTTCGTCTTTTGAAGGAACTGGCTTGGTAAATATGTATATTTAATGGATGTGGAGATTGAAATTGCTGAAATGTGTCCGATATATGACTAGAAACAGGAATTTTTGATGAGGGAGAAAAAAATTGCACATACATGGAAGCTATAACATAGGGCTTGTCATTTTATCCTTCATAATTGTGACCTTGGCTTCGTATTCGGCTTTGGATCTTGTGGGAAGAATCATCCATTCAAAACAGAAAGCCAAGAAATATTGGCTGGTAGGTGGAGCGATTACGATGGGTCTAGGCATATGGTCGATGCATTTTATCGGGATGCTGGCTTTACAGGTCCATGAAACAATTACGTATGATTATCTTAAGGTCCTGATATCGGTTGGGATCGCCATTTTTGCTTCAGGGATGTCCTTGTTCTTTGTCAGTCGTGAAACGATGAATTGGAAACAGCTATTGATTGGAGGTGCCTCATTGAGTACAGCCATCCTTACGATGCATTACACGGGAATGGCTTCGATGCGTATGGCGGCGTCCATTCATTACGATCCGCTATTGGTGATCTGTTCCGTACTGATTGCTTGTTCCGCTTCAGTCGCGGCTTTAAAGATCAATTTTCGCTATAAACACCAAAAGGCTACCCGGCTAGTTGAAAAAATCATCAGTGCAAATATCATCGGGATAGCGGTTGCAGGCACGCACTATACGGGAATGGCGGCTGCCACGTATCACAGCAATCACGTGGTTTCCCCAACCAGTTCAGCTCTTCCTATTGGAACACTCTTCCTGGCACTCGGAATCGGAAGTGCCATGCTTTTCATTCAGATAGTTGTCCTCTTTTTCATTAGCCTTGATAAGAAACTCACCCTACAGAACAAGGAGCTGCTACTAACCCAGCAAAAGTACGATTCCCTTGTTACTTATAATCCGGATATCATTTTCAGGATGAATAAGGAAGGGAAGTTGGAAACAATCAACCCGGCGGTTTTCAGGATTTTAGGTTATACACCAGAGGAAATTCAAAGATTGTCGATTGAAAGTCTTGTATCTGAAGAGGAATGGCAGGAAAGTAAAAATTACTATATGGATACGTTAAAAGGGACCCTTCGCTCTTATGAAATTATGGCCATCCATAAAAATAAGAGCAAGGTCACTTTTAATGTCTTGACCGTTCCGGTATATGTCGATAATGAAATCGAAGGTATATACGGAATTGCCAAGGACATCACCGAGCAGAAAGCGGCCTTGGCCAAAGTCAATTATATGGCCTATCATGATGAACTTACAGGGTTGCCAAACCGAAGATCCTTTAAGGAAAAAGCAAATATCTTCATTGAGCAAAATGTGGAAGGCATGTCTGCTTTGCTCCTGATGGATATTGATCGATTCAAGACCATTAACGATACCTTGGGGCATGGGCAAGGGGATTGGTTTATAAAAGAAATTGCCAAACGGTTTGACGATTGCCTGGAACCAGGAGAACTCCTAGCTAGAATCGGGGTGGATGAATTTGCGGTATTCCTGCCGCAGATATCCGGGCTTGAACAAGTGGAAATCGCCGCCCAAAAGTTACTGGAATCTTTGGTAGAACCAATCAAGCTCAATAACCATGACATCTACACAACCACATGTATTGGGATATCAGCTTACCCGCAGGATGGGGGGGACATCGAAGAACTTTTGAAAAGAGCGGATCTGGCGATGTTCTTAGGAAAAGGAACGGGAGACTCATCGTATAAGTTCTTTAAAGAGTCCATGGAAAGTAGATTGGATAAAATCCTGATTGAAGAAGAAATGAGGACGGGGATTCATAAAGATAATGAATTTCTATTATACTTTCAACCAAAGATCGATACACAGACTGAGAAAATATCAGGTGTAGAAGCTTTGGTCCGTTGGAACCATCCAAGGCTGGGATTCGTCTCACCAGCTGAGTTCATTCCATTGGCTGAGGAAACGGGGCTGATCATCCAACTCGGTGAAAAGATACTCGACTTGGCATGTGCCCAACTCCATGCCTGGCATAAAGAAGGATTCGATTCCATTCATATCGCCGTCAACATATCGACGCGGCAATTCATGCAGGAGAATTTCATCGAAAAGTTGAAGTGCATGTTGGACAAATGGAATATAGATGGCAGGAATCTGGAGTTGGAAATAACTGAAAGTACGGCGATGAACAATGTGAACAGGGCCATCTTTACCTTTGAAAGGTTAAGGGCGCTGGGCGTGAAGATCGCCATAGACGACTTCGGCACCGGATATAGTTCCTTTGCTTACTTAAAGGATTACCCCATCAATACATTGAAAATCGACCAATCGTTTATCAGGAACTTGGCAACCGGTGGACCGGATGAAGCAATTGTGGCGTCCATCATTGGGCTGGCCAAAAACATGCAGCTGAATATCGTGGCAGAAGGCGTTGAATACCAAACGCAATTCGACTTTTTAAAAGAAATGGAATGTAACCAGGTACAGGGTTACATGTTCAGTAAACCGTTGCCAGCACACGAATTAGAAGACAAGTTTCTACGCAATCTATATGCGTTTCCGGTCGCCTGAAGGATGGAAGTCTGGGTCTCCTTGTTTAAAGAAGTGGTTATAGGGAAATACTATACTATACTAAAATATAAGGAGGAAACTCAGATGCCATCAAACAAAATGATTGGAACCGTCGTATTGGGAGCAGCTGCTTACTTAATGCGCAATAAAGAAACGCGTGAGAAAACAATAAGCCAGATCAAATCAATCGCTAATCCTGAAATGATTGATAAGGTAAAGAGCCAACTCCAATCCTTCACTAAATCAAAATCAAGTAATTCAACAATCAATTAAGGTAGCATGAAAAAAGCTCCATCAAGGGATAGCATATCCTTGATGGAGCTTTTTTGGTTTCCCGAATTACGTAAAAAGCACCTGCCTTTAAAAAACTGGAGAAAGTTTTTTAAACGGCAGGCGCTTTTATGTCATCAATTACTCAGCTTCTTCACCATTGTCTTCTTTATTGAACCATAATGGATCTTCGTTATCGACCTCACCATTATAATTGATGGTAATCTCTTCTCCCGCCTTAATATCGGTATAAGCGAAGAAATCGAATGTATGATGATCAAAGTTTATGTCATATGTGGCATTCGGCGTATAGGAGTGGTTAAATAGCATGCCATATCCTAAAAGCAGGCAAGTATGGTTGATGCCATACTCAAACGCATAATCCGCTAGCAATGTTTTCTCGATATGAACATGCTCTTCATTTGGATAAGCGATAACCGGTGCTTCATGCAACAGCTCACCTTTTTTAATATCACGTTTTGCGAAAACGCCTCTATTGAACTCTCCATCACTGAGTGTGGAATTTTTAACTTCGATCATATTCGTCACCTACTTGTTCTTTTCTTTTATAGTCCAGATTGTATAAGCTTGACAGCAATTAGGAAGAAAAGCAACTAATTTAGGGAAATTAATCGTTATCCTCTTGAAGAATCCCCAATAAGTGCAAAATATCGTGGCACAAAAACGCAAAGAAATATGGCGTAAGTGCAAAGGAATTTGTCTATATCGCGGTTTTATTGGGTGAAGATGTAGGATTTTGCTGACAAGTGAAAAGTGGCATGAAAATTGCTGAAAGAAAAAGAATAATTAATCCATTCAGAACTTTCAAGTAGTATAATTCCTAAAGTGGGAATTTTCTGAACTGCGTGCAAAAGCAAAAGGGGATGTACATATGATAGTAAAACGCGAAGAGGAAGTCTTTGAGTATCCAGTCGAAACACCGAAAAAAGAACAGGGGTTAAACAGAGGGTTGAAATCTCGTCACTTAACGATGATTTCCATTGGAGGAGCCATCGGAACAGGATTGTTTCTTAGCAGTGGGGCTGCCATACATACAGCGGGACCAGGCGGTGCTCTACTTGCTTACGCATTGGTCGGGGCCATGGTGTACTTTGTCATGACAAGCTTAGGGGAACTAGCTGCCTTTATGCCAACCAGTGGGTCATTTAGTACATATGGAACGAAATTTGTCGATCCTGCCTTTGGATTTGCCTTGGGTTGGACATATTGGTTCAACTGGTCCATGACTATAGCAGCCGAGTTAGCCGCATCGACCATCATCATGAAATTCTGGTTTCCGGATAGTCCATCACTATTGTGGAGTTTCTCATTTTTAGTGCTTATTTTTCTATTGAACTATCTTTCTGTCAAAGGCTATGGTGAAGGGGAATATTGGTTTTCTTTCATTAAAGTGACGGCCATCATCATTTTTATCATTGTCGGCTTACTCATGATTGTAGGCATTATGGGAGGGGAAGCGGTAGGCTTTAAAAATTTCACAGTGGACGATGCTCCTTTTCCAGGTGGGTTCATGGGGGTATTCATCGTTTTCATAGCAGCAGGTTTTTCTTTTCAGGGGACGGAAATCGTTGGTGTTGCAGCTGGGGAAAGTGAAAACCCAGCTAAAAATATACCGAAGGCCATTAAAAGCGTCTTCTGGAGGATTCTCCTTTTTTACATATTGGCGATTTTTGTGATAGGGCTGCTTATCCCTTATACGAATTCAAGTTTACAAGGCGAGAATGTTATGGTCAGCCCATTTACGCTCATATTTGAGAAAGCGGGAGTGGCCTTTGCGGCTTCCTTGATGAACGCCGTGATTTTAACAGCGGTATTATCTGCGGGAAATTCAAGCTTATATGCCTCTACCCGTATATTATATTCGATGGCTAAAGCTGGGCAAGCACCCCGGATTTTTGCCAAACTGAACAAACGAGGGGTCCCAGTGGCGGGGATGATCTTAACCTGTGCCATCGGGATGCTTGCCTTTTTGGCTTCCATATTCGGTGATGGCACCGTATATCTATGGTTAATGAACGCGATCGGGATAACGGGGTTTATCTTCTGGCTGGGCATTTCCATAAGCCATTATCGATTCCGTAAGGCATATGTGTTACAAGGGCATTCATTGGATAGGTTGCCGTACAAGGCTTTATGGTTTCCAATCGGGACGATATTTGCCATTACGATTGGAATGGTCGTCATTTTGGCTCAAAATATCCAAGCGTTCTTTTCGGACCATATCGATTGGGGAAGTGTGGTGGCGGCGTACTTAGGAATCCCTCTTTTTCTCGCCCTCTGGTTTGGGTATAAACTGATTAGGAAAACGAGATTCGTTAAGCTCGAAGAAGTAGAAATTAATTTTGATGAAAAGTATGACTGAAAACTTCCGGACCATGTTCACAGACATGGTTCCGGTTATTTTATTATTTTAAATTGAACATGTACCAATGTTAGTCGCATTGAATTGGATGTGAATGTTGTTTTGCAGGAAACGAAAGGGTGGAAGAAGAATGAGTATAAAAGATAGAAATCCCAACTGAGGAAGAATGCATCCATTTGGTAGAAAAGGAAGGTGCATGAACGATGACACTGTTGACCAATCTGAAAGTGCTAGACTTTTCGACACTTTTGCCAGGGCCATTCGCTACGCTCATGCTTGCAGACTTAGGAGCGGAAGTGTTGAAGGTAGAACGGCCGGCCAAGGTTGATACATGGGGAGTCAATCAATATTTGAACCGTTCAAAAAAATCGGTTGCCCTTGATTTGAAACGGCAGGAGTCGATTGATGCCGTAAAGAATCTAGTGAAGGAATATGATATTGTCCTTGAACAGTTCCGGCCGGGTGTCATGGATCGGTTGGGGCTGGGATACGAAGAATTAAAACAAATCAATCCAAAGTTGATTTACTGTTCGCTTACTGGCTTTGGTCAGACTGGTCCCTACAAGAATCGTCCAGGTCATGATATCAACTATATTTCGATAGCGGGATTGTCCGGTTACTCAGGTACGCAAAAAGGAGGACCTGCAAAAAATGGAACACAAATAGCCGACCTTGCAGGAGGCTCCTTACATGCCGTCATCGGGATCTTGTCGGCAGTCATCTACCGGGAGCGAACGGGTGAAGGTCAGTTCATCGATATCAGCATGACTGATTGCAGTTTCGCTTTGAATGCAATATCCGCGCCCCTACATCTACAGGGCGGATTGGAGCTTGAACCGGAAAAGCTGGTATTGAATGGCGGGACGTTTTATGATTTTTATGAAACGAAAGACGGCCGTTACTTCTCGGTTGGTAGCTTAGAGCCATCATTCCGTGAAGTGTTATGTGAAGCAATCGGACAGCCTGAACTGTTCGAGTTAAGCATGAAGCAAGATGCGGAAAGCAGCATCCAATTCAAAAGGATCATCAAGCATGCATTCCTTGAAAAGACATTTGAAGAGTGGCAGGGCATATTCGAAGAGTTCGAGGCTTGTGTCGAACCGGTGCTGACCTTTTCTGAATCGACCCTTCACCCGCAACTGCAAGCGCGCGGCATGATAGTCGAAGTGCCTGATGGAGAAGGAAAGATGCAGAGGCAGATAGCTTGTCCCATCAAAACATCGGTCTTCACTCCAGAGTATAAACATGTTGGGATGAAGCCGGGAGAAAGTAATGATGAGGTTTTTGGCACTCTTGAAATGGAGCGATAACAACGGATGGACCGGCAGATAATCTGCCGGTCTTTTTGTGGATTAAAGGGGAGTCACTTAAGACATGTGAATATTTACTAGTTAAAACGGATCCACACCGGGTAAGAGAGTATCATCCTTCGAATAAGGACTTGTCTGTATACACCAAGCTCAAAATAAGGAGGATGATTGGCATGTTCGGTTTGTCTGATATCACTAAATTTCTCTTTTCCTTTTTTCTGATTTTACCGGTTGTCACGCTCATTCATTTAGGTGGGCATCTATTCTTTGTCACGCTGTTTGGCGGTACGGAGAAAAAAATCAAGATCGGATGTGGAGATAAGATTTTCTCCTTTTGCAATATAGAAGTGAGAAAATACTACTTTTGGAATGGGCATTGTGAGTTCAAGGGATTAAAATATGATAATAAGTTCACGAATAGTTTGATTTATCTAGGGGGAGCCCTCTTTAACCTAATAAGCATGTTGTTGATATATAGTTTGGTTTATCAGGGGATCTTGGAGAAATCGGTCCTCTGGTACCAGTTCATATATTTCTCTTTCTATATTATGTTCTTTTCCTTATTTCCAATGTATTTTTCCGATGGGTCGCCAAGTGATGGAAAGGCGGCAGAATTGACATTGAAGAACCAGCTCAATGATAAGGTGACAGATGATGTAGTAGGGAAGAAAGAGGATGAGGACGATCGATGTTGTTGAATAAAGGGACGAGCATAGGCTCGTCCCTTTTTGTTCTTATCCCCAGACTTCTTTGGCGACATCCACAACGAATTTTAACTTTTCCCATTGCTGCTCTTCCGTTAGCTTGTTGCCAAGATGTGTGGAAGCGAATCCGCATTGAGGGCTTAAGCACAAGTGTTCATGTGGCACGAATTGTGCCGCTTCTTTAATACGTGATTTAACGGTTTCTTTATCTTCAAGTTCGCCATTCTTCGAAGTGACCACGCCAAGAACGACTTGTGCGCCGTCATTTGGAATGTGTTCTAATGGTTTAAAATCCCCTGAACGATGATCATCGTATTCCAAGAAAAATCCATCTACATTTTCCTTGGCCAATAGAGTTGGGGCGATACGGGCATAGCTGCCTTCAAAAGCCCAAGTCGATTGGTAATTTCCACGACAAAGGTGAGTCGTGACAACCAAATCCTCTGGTTTTCCCTCCAACGTCCCATTAATCACGCGCAATGCTAAATCGATTAATTGTTCCCTTGTATATTTCCCCTCTTTGAACTGGAAGTCCGGAGCGGAAAGCCTGGCTATGTATACATCATCTAATTGTAAATAACGTACACCGGCATCGTAAAAGGCTTGTAAAGCATCTTGATAGGCTTTGATAATATCTTTTGCATAGTCTTCGATGTCAGGATAGATTTCTTCATTATGGACACCTACCGCAAATAATTGATTGGGACTAGGGATGGTTTGTTTCGCCACAGCCCGTCCGTCCACGATTTCATTAAACTCAATAAAGTCTTTAATAAAGGGGTGATCGGGGTTGAAAGAAATCTTTCCTGTATTCCGAACGTTATAACGTTCTGTTTCAATTCCATCAAAGGTGAGGCCTTTTTCCGTGACATACCCTTCGATTCCATTTAAATGTTCCAAGAAGTCAAAGTGCCACCAGGTGCGTCTGAATTCCCCATCAGTCACTGCCTCTAAACCGATTTCTATTTGCTTATCGACGATACGCTTGATTTCCTTCGTTTCAACGTCGCGTAATTGTTCTGCGGTAATGATTCCTTCTTTCTGTTGCTTTCTTGCCAGATGTATACTTTCTGGTCTTAATAGACTTCCTACGTGGTCGGCTTTGAATGGAGCTTTCGTTAAAGTGATAGACATGGTAGATTCCTACTTTCCTTATTAAAATATAAAAACCTCTTCTTTCAAAAAAAGAAGAGGTATAATCAGCAATGCTTATATTCTCTTCTTATCTTCAAGTTGAACACTTCTGGAATTAGCACAGTACAGTAAAGTCTGTTGCTGAGGTATCAAAGGGCCAGTCCCTCCACCTCTCTGGATAAGAAAATGAACTATTCAATTAATTACGACTATACAGGTAGTATTAGTAAAGGTCAATAGAAAACAGATAATTTAGAATATATGCGTTATTAGAAAGTAAGTTTCTCTTATTCAAAATACTTTTATACAATTTCGCGGTGAAGTATTAAAAAAATCCTTTGACTATTGTCAGAATATTTCTTATAATTGTGTGCATTATAGCGAGATAGGGGATTATTTAGATGAAAGATTTTTTTAATAAATTATTAACGGGGATGAGCATAGGGATTGTCGTTTCATTAATTCCGAATGCTTTGTTAGGGGAAATACTTAAACTATTGATTCCACATTTTCCCGTGTTACAGCATATATTCGATATCACCGTTTTCGTGATGAGTTTGTTACCTGTCATGATTGGGGTGATGGTCGGGATTTCGTTCAAGCTACCATCCATTCAAACGGCCAGTATCGGGATAGCGGCCATGGTCGGAAGTGGTGCCATCCAGAAAACGGCTGACGGTTTATTTGCCCTTAATGGGATTGGCGTTGTCATCAATACCGGAATTACCGCGGCATTGACCGTATTGTTCCTGCAATTAATTGGCGACAAATTAAAGGCGTATGCGATTCTCTTGATGCCGACTTTAAGTATCTTGGTACCAGGCATGATTGGATACTTCATTCTGCCATACGTAAAATCCGCTACGGGACTATTAGGAGTCGGCATCGCTAACGTGACGTCCTTGCAACCCATTTTGATGGGAGCCATTATTTCCGTTATCTTCTGTCTTATTATCTTATCGCCCATTTCAACGGTTGGGGTAGCGACGGTCATTATGCTCTCAGGGATAGGATCTGGTGCGGCCAACCTAGGCATCGTGGCAGCTGGTGTTGGCCTAGCCATTGCAAGCTACAAAGCGAATTCATTAGGGACGGCTTTAGCCCATGTGTTGGGTTCCCCTAAGATTCAAATGAGGAATTTCTTCATGAAACCGAAAATTGCGTTTCCCATGTTAATCACGTCAGCTATTCTTGGTGCGTTGGCAGGTTTGTTAAACATACAAGGGACCCCATATAGTGCTGGATTTGGTTTATCGGGATTGGTCGGTCCCTTGAACTACATGAAACTGGCGGAAGGCGGATGGATTTTCAGTAACATATCCATCATGGTCATCATTTTCTTCATTCTTCCGATTGTGTTGAACCTTGTACTAATCTACGTTTTCTCAAAGAAATTAAAATGGATTAAAGCAGAAGACTATACCTTGCATTTTGAATAATACGAGGGTAAATGAAAGAAGCAGCCAGGCAAAGGGACCTGGCTGCTTCTTTTGATGGTGCGGCTATTTTCAAAGGGAATGTAACCTTTCAATCTAGAATCTCCCCGGTACTGATGTTGGCCCTGATTCATTTTCATTCTCATGGCCTCGTCCTCACCCCGTTATGAGTTGGTGGATGGGGTGAAGGTCTCTGCGATATGAGAAGTGATTGGACCGTACTTTTCCTGTTCGCTAGCGGGATAGCTAATGATAAAGGTAGTGCCCACTTGATCATTAAAGTAGTACCTCTTATAGATAACGTTCCCATTTTCTTCGTAGGAAATGACATACCAATCGTCCGTAAGTCGCTGATAGGCGATTTCTTCTGTGATATTTTTCAAAGCATCTTCATAATACATTTCAATCGTTTCTTCATCGTTGATTATATTCGTATGGCTAGCAAAGGCGGTAATTTCAAATTCCTCATTATAGAACCTGGCTCCATCACCATTGGTTGGCGGGGTGTCCATATTTAAGCCTTTGGGATAGTACATGGAGAACCCATAACGGCCATTTTGATATAGTTGGTACGCAGTTTTTTGACCGTCGGCTTTTTCTACGGTTTTCTTATCTTCAGTTTTCTTTACTTTCTTTTCTTCTGGTTGCGTTTCTTCCTGGTCTTTCAGGGCAAGATCGACTTGTTCCGTAAGTTTAGTCAACTCAGATTGATAGCTTGATAGCAATTCATCCGACTCGAAGCTTTTTTCTAAAAGTTGTAATTTCTTTTGTGCTAAACTGTAACTTTCTTTTGCGATAAGTTCCTTCACAATCTTCATCGTGTCTTCAAACGAAGAAGTTGTTTCCTGATCAGCAAGGATTTCCTCTTTTAGTTTTTTAGCTTCGGTCTGCAACGTGTTCAACGTGCTTTTATTCGTAATGACGGCATTTAGAGATTCAAGGGAAGTATCAAATTCTTTTTCTTCATATGCAGTGACTGCCGTATCCATATGATTTGCCTGATCTAGATAAGCGGAGGAATCCTCATCCCTTTTTTTCTCCTTTAAGGCCAATTCGAATTGGATGGCTGCCTGATGGTAATCCCGTTTTCCTAGATATTCAATCCCCTTGTCCAAAGCATCCTGGTACCCATCATTTGAACATGAAGCAAGGAAGAATAAGCAGAGGAGGGTAACGGATAGTGAAAGTCCTTTTTTTATCATGTAATCTCCTATTCTATCGTTCGCCATTTTAGCGTGAATTAATTTTACCAGAATTTTAATGCTGTAGGGAGTAATACCAAATTTAAATTATTTTGTTTGAGGGCATTCATCTGTCTTTGTTTTATAGATGAAATAGCTTTTAATTTCTTTTATTTTACTTATAAACCTTATTTTTCAATTATTTATGATAAAATACCTATATCATATTTAGGTATTTAGGTAAGAGATCAGGGGGAGAATATAGTATGAATGTAAGCAAATTATTCAAAATGATGATGGCCATCCTTTTCATTAGTAGCCTAGCATTTCCGTTCACCGCGACAGCCGATGCGGCGAGTACATCAAGTGCCACTGTGACAGCAAGCAACTTGAATGTCAGGGAGAAGGCTTCCGATAAGGCGAAAAAAGTGGGCTCGTTGAAAAAAGGAACCAAAGTAACGGTCTATTCCAAAACAAAATCAGGATGGTCCGAAATCCGTTATAATAAGAAAAAAGCCTATGTATCCACGGAATTTCTAAAGTTCAAGAAAAAAGTGGCGAGTTATAAAATGGATACGTCCAAAGTGTATGTCTATAAAAGTAATGGAAAAAAATATACCTACTCTAGCACAGGGGCAAAGTACAATAAGGTTTGGACAATCTGGAACGTAAAGGGAGCCGGGGAGAGCTGGACGGATATTGAAAAAGAAACGAGTGAGGGTTATTATATTGGCTGGCCCGAATCAGAGTATTTTATCGCTTTAGGTTACCCGCTAAAGGTCGGAGCTAAATGGGAAAGCTGGGATGGAAGTAATACGTATATCGCTAAGGTTACATCGATGAGTAAGACCGTCAAAACACCAGCAGGGACCTTCAATAAGGTTGTGGAAGTAAAGGAAAGTGATGGTTCTACTAGATATTACGCGAAAAATGTGGGCCTGATCAAAGCCTTCGTCAATGGTGAAAAAACCAGTGAACTAGTCGAATTGAAGAAGAAAAAATAAGACGTTAACTGCCGCTCATCCCGAGTGGCGTTTTTTATTTAAAGGTGGTCACCTGTTAGAACAGGGCAGATAATATGGTAAGAGGGAGTGAAGGGGAGGTAATGGGTCGTTCCGCAATTACCCAATCTTGAATAAGATGATTCAACGGAGTTTTTTGCATAGGGCAAGGGAGGGAAACCATGTTTGATAAATTCAAGGATATAATAAATAAGGCTACAACGGAGGGGGTTTCCATCCCCATTACGGCAAAGATGATGGCAAGTTTAATAGAAAAGAAGTCAGGTGAAGAAGACATTGATGTGCATATTTCACCAGAGTATATCGTGCTGCGCGGGACTACAGAGGTGAAGAAAATGATGTTGAAGAAAAAGGTTGCCTTCACCGTCACGTTGAAGCCGGTGCAAATCGAAAAAAGAACGATTCTGTTTCAGCTTGTTGGGATGAAACCGGTTAATGTTAATTTCATCAACCATAAACTGTTTAATAGACCACCCTTCTTTGAATATCATAATCGGATGATCAAAATTGATTTTAACGCTTGGGATATGGTGAAAAAGGTACCGTTCGGGCAGATTAAGTCATTTGAGCTGGTTGAGGGTGCCTTGAATATCAAATTGGCTCTTTGACTATCAAAAAACAACAAAAGGCCTAAATAATGGCTCTTTATTTAGGTTTTTTGTATGCTTAGGGTACATGCATTCTTTTCTAGTGGAATTTGGATAAATGCGAGCGTCCTTATGGAATGATGGTGGGACCTATTGTTTTTACGGCAGGTTCTGATTATGATGGGATTGTTAGCATAGGAGGAGGATATGATGGATCAGAAGATACTGCCTGCTTCGGCAAGCATGAAGGATTTCGAGAGGTTCTTGGAGAGTTCCTATGAGATAGGGGTTTTTCTGGATTTACATATATCACAGCTGAAAAATGTGAGCTTGATGGCCAAGCAACGTAATAAGAAAATGATTTTCCATGTAGATTTGATTCAAGGAATCAAAAGTGATGAGTATGCCACGGAATTCATTTGCCAGGAGGTCCAACCTTATGGCTTGATTTCGACAAAGTCCAGTGTGATTTTAAAAGCGAAGCAAAAGGGCGTTGTCGCGATTCAACGGATTTTTTTAATAGATTCCCATGCGTTGGAGAAAAGTTATAAGTTGGTAAAGAAGACAAAGCCTGATTATATCGAAGTGTTGCCAGGTGCCATGCCCTGGATGATTAAAGAGGTGAAGGAACATTTGCAAACGCCGATTTTGGCCGGAGGGTTGATCCGTAATTCAGATGAGGTCCTGAACGCACTTGAGGCGGGAGCATCGTCGATCACCACTTCCAAAACGGAGTTATGGAATATGTTTAAATAAAAAATATAAAACAATTTTCTATTTTTTGATAAATAGTTTGACAGCGTTTTCATTAACTAGTATATTAATCTAAAATACAAGTTAATAGATGTGACGGAGATAAGGAGATTCACAACGGAAAATTCCCATTTACTTGTGGGTTAGTTCTGCTGTGGGCCTCCTTTTATTGATTTATGGTCATTATTCTAGAGGGGAAGAGGTTTTAATATGACACCATTTTGGGGAGAAGTAGTAGGTACGATGATTTTGGTTCTTTTTGGTGCAGGCATCGGGGCGGGATCTTCATTGAAAGGATCTTATGCCAAAGATGCTGGATGGATTGTCGTGACGATTGCGTGGGGGTTAGCTGTGACAATGGGTGTTTTTGCAGTCGGTTCCATTAGTGGTGCCCATTTAAATCCGGCTGTCACCATAGGTTTTGCACTTATCGGGGAGTTTCCTTGGGGAGACGTTCCAGGATATATCATAGGTCAGTTAATTGGTGGGATTCTAGGTGCAACATTAGTATTCTTGCATTATTTACCGCACTGGAAGGGTACGAACGATCCGGGTGCCAAGCTTGGTGTATTCGCGACTTCACCAGCGATCCCACATACTTTTTCCAATCTATTAAGCGAAATGATTGGTACATTCATCCTTGTTCTTGGTTTACTATTTATAGGGGCCAATGAATTTACGGAAGGGTTAAATCCATTTGCAGTCGGTTTATTGATTGTTGTGATCGGGATGTCCCTAGGTGGGACAACAGGATACGCCATTAACCCTGCCCGTGACTTGGGTCCACGTATTGCACATTTTCTTCTTCCTATTCCAGGTAAAGGAGATTCGAATTGGGGCTATTCATGGATTCCAGTCGTAGGTCCGATAGTAGGTGGGGGACTCGGAGCCATCTTTTATAAAGCATTCTTTTTAGGTGAAATCACGATAGTAAGTTGGTCTGTTTTTGCAGGAAGCCTAGTATTATTGATAGTGGCTTACGTATTTGGAAAAAAACAGTCGCATGAAATAGAGAGTAAGAATATAGCTAGTTAATTTAAAGAGGTTGGGGGAAAATACTATGAAAAAATACATCTTATCTTTGGATCAAGGAACAACAAGCACACGGGCAATATTGTTCAATGAAAAGGGCGAGTTGGTCCATGTAGCCCAAAGGGAGTTTACACAGCATTTCCCGAAACCGGGCTGGGTTGAGCATGATGCCAATGAGATTTGGGGGTCGGTTTTAGCCGTCATTGCGAGCGTCATATCGGAATCCGGCATAAAGCCTGAACAAATTGCCGGAATCGGAATAACGAACCAGCGTGAAACGACAGTCGTATGGGATAAGGAAACCTCAGTCCCTATCTATAATGCCATCGTATGGCAATCCAGACAGACGAGTGCCATCTGCGAAGAGTTGAAGGAAAAAGGTCATAATGATATGTTCCGTAAGAAAACGGGATTATTGATTGATGCTTATTTTTCCGGTACAAAGGTGAAATGGATCCTTGATAATGTGGAAGGTGCACGTCAAAAGGCCGATGAAGGCAAACTACTATTTGGAACGATCGATACGTGGTTGATCTGGAAGCTCTCAGGAGGAAAAGCCCATGTGACGGACTATTCCAATGCTTCAAGAACGTTGATGTATAACATCCATGAATTGAAGTGGGATGAAGAGATTCTGGAAATCCTGGATGTTCCAAAGTCCATGTTACCGGAAGTCAGACCTTCTTCAGAAGTGTATGCGAACACGATCGAATATCATTTCTTCGGGCAATCGATTCCAATTGCCGGTGCAGCAGGTGACCAACAAGCCGCTTTATTCGGCCAAGCTTGCTTTAATCAGGGAATGGCGAAAAATACGTATGGAACAGGATGTTTCATGCTTATGAATACGGGTGAAAAAGCAGTCGATTCCGAACATGGCCTATTGACGACGCTTGCCTGGGGATTGAATGGCAAGGTTGAATATGCACTGGAAGGCAGCATATTCGTAGCCGGTTCTGCAATCCAATGGTTACGTGATGGCATGCGGATGCTGAATAACGCCCAGGATAGTGAGGCGTATGCAAAACGAGTGGACAGCACGGATGGCGTCTATGTGGTGCCAGCCTTCGTAGGACTGGGAACCCCATACTGGGACAGCGATGTACGTGGCTCTGTATTTGGACTAACACGTGGGACAACGAAAGAGCACTTTATACGCGCTACCCTTGAATCCCTTGCCTACCAAGCGAAGGATGTCCTGGATGCGATGGAAGCAGACTCAGGTATTGCGCTGAAGACATTGCGAGTGGATGGCGGGGCAGTGAAGAACGACTTCTTAATGCAATTCCAAAGTGATTTATTAGGGGTACCCGTGGAAAGGCCGACACTGAATGAAACGACAGCGCTGGGTGCCGCATACTTGGCTGGACTAGCGGTTGGCTATTGGAAGGATCAAGAAGAAATCGCCCAGCAGTGGGTAATAGACAAGACTTTCACGCCTTCCATGGAAGAGAAGGAAAGTGAAAAATTATACGAAGGCTGGAAAAAGGCCGTGCACGCGGCAATGGCTTTTAAATAAAATAAGCAAAGTCTTTTAAATACAGGCAACACTATGATATACTGAAAACAAGTTAATAACTCGGCCGGAGAATAGGAGAGACCACGAATGCGTTATCGAGAAATCGATGATGTGCATTTGTGGTCTCTTTCTCTATATTTATATCCTGATTATGGTTATTGGCTTACTAGAATGGGAAGATAATAGAGTATATGCTGATTATTAGAAGAACCAACAAGATAACACCCCAAGGAGGAGTTAGATATGAGGTTTTCAAATAGATATAGAAAAGAAACAATCGATAAATTAAAAAAAGAGAAATTTGATTTAGTTGTAATAGGTGGAGGAATCACCGGTGCAGGGATAGCATTGGATGCGACCGTACGCGGCATGAAAGTGGCATTAGTTGAAATGCAAGACTTTGCGGCTGGTACATCAAGTCGATCAACCAAGCTTGTCCACGGTGGATTGCGTTACCTTAAGCAGTTGGAAGTGAAGATGGTTGCCGAGGTAGGTAAAGAGAGAGAAATCGTTTTTGAAAATGGACCGCATGTAACGACACCGGAATGGATGCTCCTTCCGATGCATGCAGGTGGGACATTTGGCAAATTCAGCACATCTATCGGTCTCCGTGTCTATGATTTCCTTGCAGGCGTCAAGAGAAGTGAACGGAGAAAAATGCTTACTGCGGATGAAACCTTGAAGAAAGAACCGCTTGTCAAGAAAGACGGGCTTAAAGGTGGAGGGTATTATGTTGAGTACCGTACGGATGATGCGCGTCTGACGATTGAAGTCATGAAGGCGGCCGTCGATAAAGGGGCGACTCCCATCAACTATACGAAGGTAGAAAAATTGGTCTATGAAGATGGTAAAATTGCTGGAGTAAAAGTCCGGGACGTACATTCAGATGAAGAATACGAAATACTTGGAGCAAAAGTGGTCAATGCAGCTGGACCATGGGTCGATTCAATTCGTGAAAAAGATAACTCGAAAAAAGGAAAAACGCTTAAGCTATCCAAGGGTGTTCACATCGTCATTGACCAATCGAAGTTCCCTTTGAAACAGGCCATTTATTTCGATACGCCGGATAAACGGATGGTCTTTGCCATTCCGCGTGCGGGTAAAGCTTATGTTGGAACGACAGATACCTTTTATGAAGGAGATCCGATAGATCCGGGTGTAACGCAAGAAGACCGTGATTATATCTTGAAGGCGATAGCTTTCATGTTCCCTGAAGTGAAGGTTACGGATGCAGATATCGAGTCAACCTGGTCCGGTGTAAGACCATTGATTCTGGAAGAAGGCAAGGACCCTTCTGAAATTTCACGAAAAGATGAAATATGGGTGTCCGATTCAGGTCTTATCACGATTGCCGGTGGGAAATTGACCGGGTACCGCAAAATGGCCAAAACGACCGTAGACCTAGTGGCCAAGAAGTTTTCAGAGGACTTGAACAAATTGTTCGCTGATCATAGTACAAAACGGATCCGCGTTTCAGGTGGAGATGTAGGTGGGTCGAACAACTTCCCTGAATACATCAAGAACCATATTCAAATGGGTGTAGATGCAGGGCTCTCTGTTGAAGATTCAAGAAAGATCCTGTCCATGTACGGGTCGAACGCGCCGGTGTTATTTAACATTGCCATCAATGAAAAGGATGGGGGAAGCCGTACAGGCCTACCGCAAGTGTTATTCGTACAATTGCAATATGCACTGGACCATGAAATGGCAGCCACTCCTGTAGATTTCTTCTTCCGCAGAACTGGAACGCTTCTGTTTGATATCGATTTGGTTCAAACTCATAAAGAAGCCGTAACCAACTACATGGCTGAATACTTTGGTTGGAACGAATCAGTTACAAAGAAAAGAACAAGTGAACTGGAACACGCAATACAAGGCGCTACTTCAGTCTTGTGACCTCCATATGAAAGTAGAAACGCCAGCGGATAACGCAGGCGTTTCTTTTTTATGCTGTCAAGAAGGTTCCCCTTTTTTACGACAAAATTATTTCAAATGTAAGAAAAACTAACATAACATATTGTGGAAAAATATAAATTGTTATATAATTTTGAATATTCTAATCGATAAAAGGGGGAAACTTACTTGAAGGAATTCATAGATGCTTTGAATGGAGTGTTATGGAGCTCGCCGGTCATTTATATCTTATTGGGGGTCGGGCTATTATTCTCCATATTGACGCGTTTTCTACAAGTTAGGCATATTAAAGAAATGATTGTATTGATGTTCCGGGGAAAGAGTTCGAAAGCGGGGGTTTCTTCATTCCAGGCTTTATCCATTGCCCTTTCAGGACGTGTCGGGACAGGGAATATAGCTGGGGTGGCGACGGCCATCGCCTTCGGTGGACCAGGTGCGGTTTTTTGGATGTGGGCCATTGCTTTCATAGGGGCATCCAGCGCATTCATAGAATCTACGTTAGCCCAGATTTATAAAGTGAAGCAAGACGGTCAATATCGTGGGGGGCCTGCTTATTATATTGAAAAAGGGATAGGGTGGAAATGGTTCGCCGTCCTCTTCGCAGGCGCGGCACTTATCGCAATGGCGATTCTTATGCCAGGCGTCCAGTCCAATTCCATTGCCGCTGGAGTGGAAAATGCCTTCGGTGTTGAGCCGTTCATCACAGGAATTGCCGTGGTCCTTTTACTTGGGTTCATCATATTCGGTGGCGTAAAGAGGATCGCTAATGCAGCACAACTAATTGTTCCGTTTATGGCCCTCGGGTATATTCTATTATCCGTTATCATCGTCTTCATGAATATCGCAGAATTACCCGGTGTCATATCATTAATATTTAGAAGTGCTTTTGGTCTGGATTCTGCATTTGGTGGGTTGATCGGGATGGCCATCGCGTGGGGAGTGAAACGCGGCGTGTACTCGAATGAGGCTGGTCAAGGAACGGGTGCTCACCCAGCAGCTGCAGCCGAAGTTTCCCATCCGGCCAAGCAAGGCCTTGTCCAAGCTTTTTCCGTTTATATAGACACCCTATTCGTTTGTTCGGCTACTGCCTTCATGATCTTATTCACGGGCATGTACAATACGCAAGCGGAAGATGGGACACCAATCGTGAATAACTTAGGAGAGGTGGAACCGGGTCCAGGCTATACACAAGCGGCCATTGATAGTGTGATTCCTGGGTTTGGTGCAGGATTCGTGGCTATAGCCCTCTTTTTCTTCGCCTTTACGACCATCATGGCCTACTATTATATCGCAGAAACGAACATTGCTTACCTGATGCGAAATCGGAATAGTAAATGGGCGATGCACACCTTGAAGGTCATTATCCTTGCCGCCACTTTTTATGGAACGATCCGAACGGCAGAAGTGGCTTGGGCCTTAGGGGATGCGGGGTTAGGAATCATGGTATGGCTCAATGTCATAGCGATTCTGATTCTAGCCAAACCAGCACTCATAACATTACGGGATTACGAGAAACAAAAGAAACAAGGGGTGGACCCAGTTTTTGATCCAAAAGCATTGGGGATTAAAAATGCGGATTTCTGGGAGCATGAATATATGAAGGATGAAGAGAAAATATCATAATCCTATGAAATGATATATGTATTTCAATTAAGCTAGCTCGAGTGATTGGGCTAGCTTTTTTTGATGTCATTACCAAAAAGGGAACTACATATTATGAGTAAAGAAATGGATAGCGGACTAGCGGAGTCGGGCGTGTCTTCATATTCACAAAGGTGGTAAATGGACCAATATTATACATTTGGTTATAATGAGACTATCTATAGGTAATCGTTCGTTCAGTTAATGTCACGGAAAAGGGAAAGTAAATAATCCTTCACTTAAGTTTGGTGAGAAGTTCGTAAAAAAGTGGTGGTAAAGGGAGGCGAGTGGAATGGTTGCCGTATTGGTTGCTGTATTTAAAGAAGTTGGAGAAATAGTGAGCTTGGTATTAGGATTGATTATCGCCTTGATGCTGATGGTTGGGTTGGGTGTAGCCCTTACAAAAGTACAAGAATCCGTTCTAGTACCCGCTGTTCGCAAGATCAAGAAAATGATGAGTAGAAGTTAGCGTAAATGCCTTCACTCCCCGAATCATTCTCGCAATATTCCCTACCTGACGAGATAAAAGCGGAGTGTAAAGAACACTCCGCCGTGTACTACTATTTTAATATAAAACTTTACCGTCTATGCTTGAATTAAAGGGTGACAATAATCGGGCCATTTTTAGTAAGGATAATCGTATGCTCCAATTGAGCTACAAAGCTTTTTTCTGTGGCATAGGTCCAATTATCTTCTTTTTGGAATACTTCTTCTTCAAAGGTTGAAATAAATGGCTCGAATGCGATAACCATCCCTTCCTTTAGTATTTCGTTATCCCAAGGATCATAATAATTACAAATATGGGCAGGTGCTTCGTGGATCTTTCGTCCGACACCATGTCCCGTAAGATTTTCGATAACAGTGAATCCATGTTGTTTCGCGGTTTCAAAGACCGCTTTTCCGATTTTGCTTTTCTTGGCACCAGGTTTTGCTTTCTTGAGACCTGCATCAAATGCCTTTTTAGCGACATCGCATAGTTTCGTTAAGACTTCATTGCCCTCTCCTACTACAAATGAGATTCCTGTATCTGCGAAATAACCATTCTTTGAAGCGGAGACATCTATATTTACGAGATCCCCTTCTTGAATAACCCGTTCACCTGGAATGCCATGCGCCACTTCTTCGTTAATGCTAATGCAAGTATAACCAGGAAAATCATATTCCCCTTTTGGGGCGGAAATGGCACCTGCCTTCTTTAGCAGTTCTCCAGCAATATCATCAAGTTCTTTGGTCGTTACGCCAGGGACTGATCTTTGTACCAATTCATCTCTAATGGAGGCAATAATTTTGCCAATTTCTTTCAAGCCATTAAAATCTTCTTCAGTCTTTGCAATCATTCTTTCACCTCATTAATTATTTATATAAGAGTTATTAATTGTACCCTTATTTCCACTTTAGTTAAAATAAATGTGAAAAAGTGCCTGACGAATTTATTCCGAAAACAGTTAGCTCCTTCACTCTTCTAAAAATATCAGAAACACAAGAAAAAACAACTGATGAGTGGCTGGTTTGAATCGTCCGATGTGAGATGAGAATGGTATCGAGGCAAGGGTAAGCAAAATGTAGCTATTTCAACGTAGAGGGAAAAAGCATGAATTACTGTTAAGGCGATTATAAAGGGAAGTTTTTTGAGAAGAAAAGGGGAGGGATACAAAGAAAAACCCTTTGCTTAAAAGCAAAGGGTTTCGAAGTATGGAGACTAGGGGGATCGAACCCCTGACCTCTTGGCTGCCAGCCAAACGCTCTCCCAGCTGAGCTAAGCCCCCGGGTTATGGTACAATAATTATTTTATTCGGAATCCGAAGAAAAGTCAATATTAAATTTTATAATTTGTAAAATGAGTAAGAAAAACCCGTTTGAAGGAATTCAAACGGGTTTTGTACATTAGCCATTTTCAATTTCCACTCTGGATATTTCACTGAGTTTAGAGACGGTATAGTACACCTCGGAAGTCTTGACTTTATAATCGACCAACACTTTTAGTGTTAAAAGGTGAAGGTCTTCTTCGACATCTTTAATCCGAAGCGCCTTGATGTAAATATTCTCTTCTTTAATTTTCTTCAGTACGATAGCAATATCATCTTTACCCTTGATCTCTAGCTTTAGAAAGATTTCCTTTTGTCTCAATTTTCTTGGTCCGAGCCAAGTGACAAGGGACGGCACCAATTCGACACTGATGATTAACAGGATGACTCCAGCGATCGCTTCAAGGAAGAATCCTGCCCCGACCGCAATCCCAATACCTGCGGCACCCCATATGATGGCGGCGGTCGTTAAACCGGAAATGCTGTTATTATCGCGACGCAGGATGACCCCTGCACCGATGAAACCGACCCCTGATACGATTTGGGCCGCAAGACGAAGAGGGTCCATCGTGATATTAACATCGTCACTGCCTGGAAATTTATAAGCTGATTCCAACGAAACGATTGTTAATAAACAGCTGACGATGGAAATGACCAGACTTGTTTTTAGTCCGACTGGTTTCCGTTTCATCTCCCTCTCTAACCCAATGATTAATCCGAGGAGAGCCGAAATCCCTAACTTTATCAATATCTGCAGTTCAGATTGAGGTTCGAACACCCATTCCATACCATTCACATCTCCTCAGAAAAGATAGAAGAATTAATAATCTATTCAATATTGCCCATTTCAAATAAACTATCCCTTATAATTCTACCATAGTAAAATAAACTTCAAACTAGAATTCGGGGAAAGAGGAGAGAGAATGCAGCCCAAACCAAAAATGAATCCCTATTTGGCTTTAGCTATAGGAGTAGCCTCGGTTTCTTTTTCGGCGATCTTGGTCAAATTAGCAACTGCGCCTTCGGGAATCATTGCTTTTTATCGATTATTATTTACCGTTCTATTGATGCTTCCTGTTTTCCTTATCAAGTACCGGCATGAACTCAAGCTCATCCGGAAAAAGGACTGGTTGTTATCGATTGCCGCTGGTGTGTTTCTAGCCTTTCATTTCATACTGTGGTTTGAATCGCTCAATTACACATCTGTGGCCAGTTCGACAGTCCTTGTCACACTTCAGCCGTTATTCGCTTTCGCGGGGGCTTACTTCTTTTTTAAAGAAAGGTTTTCGTTGAGAGCGATAGGTAGTGGCGTCATCGCGATAGCCGGAAGTTTTGTCATCAGCTGGGGAGATTTCCGAATCAGCGGGATGGCACTTTGGGGGGATGTCCTAGCCCTTATCGCATGTGCATTAGTAACGGGTTACCTATTGTTTGGACAGAGTGTTGTAAAACGTATCTCTTCTATAACATACACATTTGTCGTGTATAGCATTAGTGCGGTTACTTTGTTCGTCTATGTTCTTGTTAAAGGCGAGGCACTCGCGCCCTATGCCGTTGAAGATTGGATCTATTTCATTCTTCTTGCCATCTTTCCAACGTTATTAGGACATTCGTTATTCAACTGGACATTGAAATGGCTAAGTACTACAACCATTTCGATGGCGATACTTCTGGAGCCGGTAGGAGCCACGGTCCTTGCTTACTTTATTCTCGATGAGCCTATTCTATGGACTCAAGTTCTCGGAGGCACCATCATCTTGGTTGGTCTAACGACGTTTTTAAAAGCTGAAGGGAAAGAAGGTTGAAAAAGACTCATATAAAAGCAGTAAGTCTGACGCGACTTACTGCTTTTATTCATAGGGATAGAATAAATAGGTCATCCTGGTGAAAATCAAGGCGAAGGTAAAGCTGAATAAGAAGGTCGTGCCGTTCACTTTCCCTTTTTCTTTACTGAATTTAATGGCTTCATAAAAAGCGGTGCAGAATAAATAAAGAGCCATGCTATAACAAATGAGTAGCGCAACCAATAAAAGATTCATCATTTCACCTCATAAAAAAGATATCAATCTATCTATATATAAATTCAAGATGAAATATGCGGGATATTTTAATTTTGTTACGGAGATAAAGTGAATGCAGGGGAAGTTTATATAGAAGAAATGAAAATGAAAACTTTTTTAAAAAAACTTTGTAAAAATATATTGCAAACATTTTTTATACATGGTATATTATTTCTTGTCGCTAAGACAGCAACTTAAACGGCTCAACAAGCTGTTGAAAATTATTTTAAAAAAGTTGTTGACAAACAGCAACGAAACATGATAAACTAACGAAGTCGCTTTGAGAGAAACGACAACGAAATTGCTCTTTGAAAACTGAACAAAACAAAGCGCCAACGTAAATTTTGAGTGAGCACACACTATAAAAAAAGCAAAATGAGCAAGTCAAACATTTCTTCGGAGAGTTTGATCCTGGCTCAGGACGAACGCTGGCGGCGTGCCTAATACATGCAAGTCGAG
>NZ_JBIWDJ010000007.1:0-140601 GCF_044761955.1 Peribacillus sp. NPDC097225 | reverse complement strand
GTGATGTATCTCCAATCCTATCTTTTCTTTATACAAATAAAAGTACCCTATAGAGAGACTTTTTTAAAGTGTCTACTCTATAGGGTACATTTTAGTATGTCTGAGACTTTTTTTAAATTTCCGGCACCTGTCTACATATGGTAAAATTGTGAAAGTTATAAATTATTTTAAGGAGGCATTTAAATGGCTGGAAACTGGTGGAAAGGTTTTACTGAAATAATTAAAAAAATAAAAACAAATGATTTAAAAAAAACCTTACTTGATGTAGATAAAATAGAAAGGAATAATAAAATGCTTGCTCAATTTTTAGATTTAGCTATTGTAGAAGAACGTGCACAACTAAGTTTAGAGTTGCATGAAATAATTGATTTGGAATTATGGGATCAACAAAAGAAGTTAACAGAGAACTTTGTTCTAGAAGTGAAAAATATGATGGCAGGTAATCCAAGTTTTATGTTAGCAATTAAAAAGTATGAAGAAGTAATAAAAAGCTTATCTAAAGCGATTGAAGATGAAGATTTTTTAAAAGCTAATGATTTGAAAAGAGAAGAATTAGATATTCAAGAAAATCTGTTAAGTCTTTGGGCAAAGTATTACCTTAAGCTGGCTAGTAACCACGGATTGTTAAGTGAAAATATTTCTGATGAGGAAACTATAGAAATGTACTTAAAAAGTTATATAAAAGCGTAACAGTATTTAGACCTTATCTAGCTAGAATATAGAGACCTTAATATGAGCATAACTTATATACCTCCAAAAAACTTATAGTTAACGGAAAGAATGAAAATTTAACAGGATTAGAGGTGTAGACATTGTCAAAAATAAATGAAATCCAAAATAAAATTAATGAACTAAACGGTGGAGAGTTTCAAAAAATGATGGATATTTATTTTTCTAAGACAATTGATGGGGAAGTCTATTCTATAGGTTCTGTTATAGGAAACAATAATACAAAAACAGGAACACCAGATACACTAATAAGAACACCAGAAAATAAATATATTTTTATTGAATATACAGTTCAAAAAAGTAATCTCTATAAGAAGTTTGAAGATGATTTAGATAAGTGTTTAGATGAAACAAAAACGAATATTTCACTTAATGATATAGAAAAAATTATTTGCTGTTGTACAGGGAGGCTTTCTACAGAGGAAATTAGTAAATTAGCTTCAAAAGTGGGTCACTATAACATAAGGCTAGAGTTACTTACTATAGATACTATTTCCTTTAAGGTCTACGATTTTCCATCAATAGTATCAGATTTTTTAAATATAACATTAGACACAGAACAAATTTTAGATATTGATGATTTTATAAAAGTTTACAATCGAAGTAAATTAACAACAACACTAAATACAACTTTATATGCAAGAGATTCAGAAATAGATTTAATAATAGACTCAATAAATAGAAAACAAGTAACTATATTGTCAGGAAAACCAGGGGTTGGGAAAACTAGACTCGCTTTAGAATGTGTTAAACGATTCAAAGAAACAAACTTAGAATATGAAATTAAATGTCTTAGAAATAATGGGCAAAATTTATATAATGATTTAAAGTTACACTTTAATAGACCTGGAAGTTATTTGTTATTTATTGATGATGTTAATCACCTAACTCAGTTAAATTTAATATTAGAGTACTTAGGATTAAAAAAAGAAGGAATTGAGTTCAAATTAATTGTATCCGTAAGAGAGTATGCAGAAAGAAAGATTTTAGACAAAGTATCGAGATTAAACATCAATTTAATTAAAATTGATGTTTTGGAAGATAAAGATATAGAAACCTTATGTAAAGAAGAATATGATATAAAAAATCACTTATATATAGAGAGAATATGTAAGATATCCAAAGGTAATGCAAGGTTAGCGATCATGGCATGCGAGACTGCAATTAGAGAAAATACATTAGAGAGTATAGGCAACGTTATAGAGTTGATGGAAGAATATTACAGGGTTGTTAAAACAGACTTTGAAGATGAATTAGAAAATAATGAACTTCTTAAAACTGCAACTATCTATAGCTTTCTAAATGTTGTAAATCTTGAGGATAATGAAAATTTAAATTTAATGGCTCAATTAACAAATCTTGAAAAAGTAGATTTCCTAAGAATTACTGAAAAGCTTCATTCAATGGAAATATTGGATATTTATGAAGGAGAAGTCGCTAAAATATCTGACCAAATTTTGAGTACATACATTTTTTATCTAACTGTTTTTGATAAAAAACTTTTACGGTATTCAGATTTAATAAGAGCATATTTTCCAAAAATTAAAAATAGAATTATTGAAAATCTAAACGGTGTTTTTTCATATTTTTATCATAAGGAAAATTATGAACTAATAAAAGAGGAAATTACCAAAGTCTACAAAGATCTAAAAGAAAAATCAGATGAAAATTTAGAAGAATTTTTACACACTTTTTGGTTTGCACTAGAAATAGAAACACTTTTTTATATACAAGATAAAATTGAGCAGCTATCCAGAGAGGAGGAGTATCAAATAAATTTTGATACTTCTAAGCAAACTTCTAATCAATCAGAAACTCTTTCTACACTATCTAATTTCAGTCAAACTAAGTATTATAAGGAATCACTCGAATTAATAATAAAATACTTACAAAAAAAACCTACAGAATTTTCTTCTGTCTATTCTGTTTTAACCCAAGGTTTTGGCTTTAAGGAAATTTCTTTTAGACAAAGTTTTTCTATGCAAAAAGAATTAATTAATTTGATAATAGCCCAGTATGAACGGGAGAATTCTATTGTTTTTGAAATGCTATTAATTAGGCTAATTGAATACTTTTTGAAGTTCAGTCATCATATCACTGAAATGTCAGATAGAAAGACTATCAAATACTATGACTTAATTTTAGAATATTCTTCAGATATTCTTGAAATAAGAGAAATTGCATGGGGCAAATTAAAAGATTTATCTAACCAAAATGGTGAAGAGGTAAAAAAAATACTTTTTAAATTTGGAAACCAAGATTCAGGAAAATTAAATAAGGATATATTAATACATGATCTTAAGTATATTTCAGAACTTATAGAGCACTTAACAGAAATAACATTAAAAGAAAGTATTATATTTAATAAAATAAATGACTTTTTATTAATGCAAGATTTAGAATTAGATATTGATTTATTAAATAAATTGAATTCTGAAAAATATAATATCTATAAAGTATTAACGCAAAATGTTTATGGCCCGAATTATCGAGAAAGAGTATTAGAAAGAAAACAGTTAATAGTTGATATGGCAAAAAGGTTTAACACTCAAGAATTTAACGTTGTTTTTCAAGTTTTAGATGAAGTTGTAGGTAATGAAATTTTCCATAATGAAAAAAATACAATTGTAAGTAGCTTGAGTACTCTTTTGGAAAATGCTAAAGAGGAACATATGGTTGATATTATAAGAATCTATATTTCCCGAAATTACCAGTTACATTTATACCCACTTCCTATTATAAATAAATTAAGAAGTGCGATAGATGACAATGATATAGAAATGTTATTACGTGAAAATAAATTCTATAATCAGAACTATTGGTTGTATTGTTTTCTTAGAGTTATATCTGAAGAAAAACCTAGCATAGATATTCTCGGTAAAATATATGATTACATTAATGAAGAACAAGAGGATGTATCTGGGCATTTAATAGATTTGGACTTTTTAAAAAAATATTTAGAAATTGATGAAAATGTATATGTAAATGTGACTAAAATAATATTGCAGCAACAAGATATTACTATACAAAAAACATTAAGTAATTTATTTAATCCATTCTCTGAAATTAATAAAGAGTTATTTTTCTTGTTCCGAAATGATTTAAATACGTTAAAAAGTGCTTATCTCAAATTATTGGAAATTGACTTCAATATAGATGGGGAGTTTTTAATCTTAAAACAGTTTATTGATTATGATGTTACTATAATAGATCAGTTTCTGGAACAGATATTGAAAAGTCAGAATAAATCATTAAGATTTAGGGATGTTGATTTGTCTTTTATTTGGGAAAAAGATAATTGGCAGTCAATACTTGACAGGGTAGTACCACTTTTCGTTAATCAGTCAAAAAGTAATTTTTACGACATAGTTTCGATATTGGAAAACCTATTATCCGGATCAAAGAAAGAAATAACTATTGAAAGACATGATTCTTGGTTAAGAGAGAAAATTTCTTTATGGAGTTTGGAAGAAGAAAATATTACGCTGTTGTTTTATGCTATAGCTAATTTAAGTAAAGAAAGTAAGGCGAAATATCTAATCCACCTATTGGAGAGTAATGATTCATTTGACTTGTTTTGCAAAATACCATTATCCCCAATCTTTTTTTCTTGGAGTGGAAGTGAGGTTCTGGTACTAGAAGAGAAAATTGAGTTATTAAAACTTATTGATAAGGGCTTAACTGGAATTAAACTTCTGAGACATAAAAGATGGGTTCAAGATAATATTGAGGGCTATAAAGAAAGAATAAAGAAAGTTAAAATAAAGGAGTTTATGGAGGATTATTAACTAGATAAAAAAATTCATTCTAGCCTAAATTTAACAAACTCAGGTGGATACTAACATCACTTAGATATCCCACGGAGAACCGTATCATAAGTTCGGTTTATCAAAAGATTCACTTAGAACTAAAGTAAAGCGTTTCAGGTGGTTCTGTTATGTATATACCCCCATATAGTATCAACTTTTTAATATAAGGAAAGTCCGATCATTGTTTAATATCTGTGCATAACGTGTGAATGAAGGCTTGAGTGATAAGGAGGAAATCCTTATGCTCGAGCTTTTTTTTTCATTTTGTAAGAATTTTTGTACAATCGACAGTCGTACCTTTTGCTTTATGCACGCTGTCTTACTAATACGTCGACAATATAGAAGGAAGATTTACATCAAAGGACAACCTCCCGTTCATACTAATGTTGGGAGGTATGCCGATTTATGATACATATTTGGTTAACTGGTCTTTTGTTATTTGCACAACCCGCCGAGCTGTCTGACAGCTTGACGGTGACTCAACAAGGGAAACCCATAGCTAGTGTTGACCGTGAAAACTTTTCACTGACCCTTCCTGGTACTCCAATGGTTGATGATGAAAAGTTACGTACGTTCATTGATAAACTCGATCAACAAGTATATCAGGCTCCTATAAATGCTACGCTTAACGATCAGGGAGGAATCGTTCCAGGACAGGTAGGTTACAAACTGTACCGACAGGCGTTCAAGGAGCAGTTTTATGCCTATTTCTTTGGGAAGGGACCCTCGAAGATCGAGGTGCCAGAAATGGACGTTTATCCTAAAGTGGATAGTGAAATACTTGCTCACATTCGGCACCAGAAGATTGGTCAATACGTGACGTATTTTAATTCTAACAATAAAAGTCGTTCACATAATATCTCGCTTGCGGCAAAAGCCATTGATAATCACGTTGTCTTTCCTAATGAGATTTTCTCTTTTAACCAAGTTGTGGGGAAGAGGACGAGAGATAAGGGGTATAAGAGTGCGCCGATTATCGTTCGAGGTGAATTATCAGAGGGGGTCGGAGGGGGGATTTGTCAGGTGTCATCCACCTTGTTTAATGCTGTCGATCGTGCCGGGCTCCGGATTGCCGAGCGCTATTCCCATAGTAGGCGTGTACCGTATGTGCCACCTGGGCGTGATGCGACGGTAAGTTGGTACGGACCTGACTTTCGCTTTCAGAACAAATATAACCAACCGGTATTGATTCGGGCCAAACGATATGGAGGAAGCATGATTGTTACACTCTACTCCTCTGACATGATTAATAACGAACAGAAAAAAGTTCCCAAGGCTCCAGTTAAGTTACCGAAAGAGATCAAGATCAATCCACAATAAGCTGAATTAGGAAGTATTAAAAAATCCTACACCAAAAGACAGCCAAGCTATCCTGAAGATGAGCTTGGCTGTCTTTTGATTATTTATTATTAACGGGATACTTCGTCCCATTTTTCACGATCTTTTCTTCGATAATCTCTTTTACATCTAACCCTAGATCGGAACATAACATTAATGAGTAAATCAAAACATCAGCGATTTCTTCATGAATGTTTTCTTTATTTTCCTTAAGTGCTTGTTCATTGTTAATCCATTGAAAGTCTTCTAGAAGTTCTGCTGCTTCTATGGAGATGGAGATAGCGAGGTCTTTTGGGTTATGATATTGTCTCCAGTCTCTTTCATCTCGAAACTCATTGATTACTTTAATTAAGCCTTGAATATCGTTCATCATCATTTTCCCCTTTTTAGCTCAAGTAGTTTTTGTCTTAGTTTTGGGTCTGTGGCATAAATATATAAACCATGTATCCCCCGTTTCATCAAGACATTAATGGAATTCAAGATGATCTCTTCTTTAATTTCTTGATTTTTTTCTAGTGATAAATCCGTCCGTGAAATGAATGCACCTGTATCTTTGTATTTGGAAGAATCAATGATTAATTTGTTTTTGCCTTTATCATAGCTTATGGAAGGGCCAAGAACGACTCCAACGTAATTTAGGTCAAAACCTTGAACGGTATAAATGGAACCAATCTCTTTAATGGAGCCCGGATTCTCTGCCCACGTCACACTATCTTGGGTGATATTCCAAGGCATATTAATTCCCTCTTCATCGACAATATAGGTTTTTCCATCTTTTTTATGTAGATAATCGAAGGTTGAGACAATTCGAGAAAGACCGATTTCTTTGTTTTTATTTTCTATAGCTTGTTTAAACGTCTCAGCATCTTCAAACAATTCAAGTTCGAAGGAGGAGTCTTCCTCTGACGGTAAAGGAAGAATTTCCTTTGCAACAAAGTTGTCAATCCACTTAATTGTTTCTGGATTTGCATTCATTCTCATTTGATCCGTAAGCTTAACAGTTTTCGCATTGTATTGCTTTGTGATTTCCTCTAGCAATTGATCATTCCAATAGCTTTTAATCTTCAGCACTTGCTTTGGATCAAAGATGACTATGGTGATTTTGCTACGCTTAATGATTTCATCTAGTTGATTTTGGTAGCGGAAATTATTATAAGAATCCTCCTTTGTCAGAAGCAAATGAGCTTCGTCAACCAATACGATATCGGCCGTTTCTCCTGCCTTTGTCTTCTCATTAATAAAGGGCGTGGGCTTCATTAGATTCTTTTTTTTCAAGTTGGGTAAGCTGTTGGCAATACTTTTATATGTCTTCAGCATCTCCGTGTGATTCACTAGCAAGTAATTATCTGTATTATTAAGAGGGCTATCATCTTTAGCCAAATCTTGAATCGTGTTAAACAAAGAGCTTAATAAGACACTTTTCCCTGTGCCTGCATCGCCCTCAATCGCAATTACGTGATTTCCTTCTTTATCTATATGTTCTTTGCAAAAATCGAGGATCTCATTTTTGATATCAAGCTGCTGAGGAGAGAGCTCCTTATAAGGAGATAACTTATAAATGTCCTTGTTTCTAAGGTTCTCGACTGTTTCGCTCACAATGTTCTCTTCTCTAAGTTTTTCCCAAATAGCTTGAAAGAGTTCTTCATTATAAAACGATTTCTGATAGTAATTATGCATGACCCTTGATCTGGTCTGGCTCACATTTTGCAATTGATAGTGGTTATCGGCGATGAAGTAGTTAATTAAGTTCGACTCAATATTGTACGTCGCAGACTGATTGAATTTCTCATGCCCAATTAAAATAGAACGATTCAAATTCTTACGTTTTTTATCCTCTAAATGAGTTTTTAAACGTCGTGAAGCTTGGACTGTTTGCCCAATATAAGCAGAGGGTCTTTTTTTCTCATTATAAAGTATATATAAAATCGGATAGTTATTTAGATGTAGTGTCTTTAGAGTATGTAAATGATCAGGAGTAAAATCCCTTTTTTCAAATACTAGTCCATTCATGAGTTTATCCTCGTTATCTCTTTTTTTCTAATAGTACCATATATATTAGACTGTTTTTGAAGGATTATCTATTATTACCGCACCAAAAGTGTCTTATTAAAGTGCTCTACTGTCTGCATTATACTGCCTAGTGATAGTAAGACAGATTAATCTATATCCCTACAGGCTACGAAAAAAATGTGCCTTCGTTTTCGTGGGCCACTTGTGTGTAATTATAGGTGAAAACTGAATCATTTATTCAGTAAATGGTTCCACTGTAAAAGATAGTATTTTATGAGTATTTATTCTTTTGTAGATTGCAAAGTATACTAAATTAGAGTTTAATAAATAAAGTGGTTAAATCATACTGTGTATTTTGTACTATCATTACAGTGTTAATAAAGAAAAGGGGTTTGTTTTTTAGTGTTTACTGTGTTCCTGAAAGAAGCTAACCAAGAATCGCTACTGGAAGTTGGGTCTAAAGCATTACACTTGGCGAACATCATAAATGAGGGGGTTCATATCCCCAATGGATTTGTTCTCAAAGCGGGTGCTTTAAAAAGATTTATGAAAGAGAATGCTTTACATAATCAAGTACATAAAGAGGAATTCATTGATGTATTCATGGAGGCGCCTCTTCCGAAAGATATAGAAAAGGAAGTATTATCTTCCTATGAAAAGTTGAAGGAACTAACAGGTTCCAAAGAATTGGCAGTGGCTGTTAGGTCATCATCTTCTGCGGAAGATTTAAAGGACGCTTCCTTCGCAGGTCAATATGAGACGATTTTGAACGTTTGTGAGGAGGAGCAATTGCTTTATGCAGTCAAACAATGCTGGGCATCCCTGTTCTCCGATCGTGTTCGTGAGTATGCTGCACAAAAAGATATTTCTTTAGATGCGTTTCCTATGGGGATTTTAATTCAGCAAATGGTGTATCCCGATGTGTCCGGCGTGATCTTTAGTCTGAACCCCATTACTCAAGATACCAATGAAATCATCATTAATGCGAGTTATGGCTTGGGTGAAGCCATTGTTTCAGGAATTGTGACCCCCGACACTTTCATCGTGAATAAAGAAACGAAGTCTATTATGAAAGATTTAGGTCTTAAAGAAGTGAAGATATTGCCTCTTGATAATCAAATCATTGAAGTGGAAACGACACCGGAAGAAAGTAACGCCTACTGTCTTAATGAAGAAAGCATTTTATCTTTAGAGTCTGTCACAAGTAAACTAGAGGCATTTTATGAATTTCCTGTTGATATAGAGTTTGCCATTAAAGATGACATGATTTTCGTTCTTCAATCTAGACCCATTACATCTTAGAATCAAGGAGAGTGCGAAAAATATGTTGAATATTGAAAATTTCCGAAGCGAATTAATGCTGAACGAAGAAGATAAACAAAAGGGATTTTGGTTTCTAGATGAATTGCATTTGCCCGGTTCTTTAACTCCCCTGTTTGCGTCTTATATGGCACCAGCCGTTACAGAAGGGACAAAAAAGGCTTATGAAACATTGAAACTTCCAATCCATCAATTCCAAATTAAAATTTCTGATTCTCACTACTATCAGAATACCGTTTCCTACCAAGGGGATATTGCAAAACGGTTGGAAGAAAATGCTGAAAAAATCGAAGCATTGATGCCGAACTTAAATGATATATTCTGGAATTATATGAATCAAGAATTGATTCCATACTTCCGTACACTCGATCAATATCGTAAAGATGGCTTCACGTTGAAGGAGGCAAGTGGAATTCTTGTTGAACTATTTGAATTCTTTAAACGTGCATGGGAAATTCATTTTGAAGTCGTCATGCCTAGAGGATCTGTCGGTTTAGTTTTGGAAGATGCCTATAAGAATCTAACAGGTGATAAAAATACGACCTACGTGTATGACCTTCTTGAAGGTGTGATGAACAAATCATTAGAAACGGATCGAGTTTTATGGAATCTTGCGAAGGTGGCTATGGCGTCACCTGAAGTATCGAACTGTTTTACTTCCGTTCCTAATGAAAATTTAGTAACGGAGCTTAAAGCATCTCCTGCAGGCCAAACTTTCCTGGACCAAGTTAAAGATACGTTAGAAATTTACGGGTGGCGCATCGCGAATTCCCATGAGTTTTCTGATGAAACATGGGTCGAGAATCCTGAATATGCCTTAGCTGTCATTTCTGAATATATGAAGAAAGACTTCGATTTTGATGAAGAATTTGCACGTGTTGTAGCGGAACGTGAACATAAAGTGCCCGCTCTGTTAGAGAAGTACCCGGAGAGTGAAGCAAAAGCAAGGTTCAAGCAGATCCATGACTGGGCGTTAGCCTATTGGGGTGTTGATGAAGATCATCACTTCTACATTGATGCCATGCTTCCCGCTAAAGCTCGAATGGTTTTACTGGAAGTGGGAGCACTCTTAGTTGAAGCTAAAGCAGTCGAAGAAAATAGCGATATCTTCTTTTTATACTTGGATGAGTTAGTGGAGTTAGTGAATAATCCAAGAGATATAACCACCAAAATCGTTGACCGCAAGGCTGTACATGAGCAAAATTCGAAGAAAGAGATTCCTCAGACATACGGTGTGCCCCCACAAGAGGAAGCGGCGCCTGTTATCGAAAGAATCTTTGGAACAAGAGCGGCGGAAGTGGATGAACAAGAACAAAGCTTTAAAGGATATGCGGCCTCAAAAGGAGTCCATACGGGTACGGTGAAAATCGTTCGGGATCAGAATGATTTTTCTAAAGTTCAGAAGGGGGATGTACTCGTTTGTAAAACAACACTCCCGCCATGGACCGTGCTATTTTCTATATCCGGAGCTGTTGTCACGGATGCAGGTGGAATCCTGTCCCACGCCGGAACGGTTGCCCGTGAATACAAGCTTCCAGCTGTTTTAGGTACAAAAGTGGCAACGCAAATGTTACAAGACGGTGATATCGTACGTGTGGATGGAACAAATGGAGTCGTGTACATTGTTAAAGAAAAGTAACAATATTCCTTTGCTTGCGATTTTAACGGGGGCTTTTCTAGTCCCGTTGAATTCTACAATGATAACGATAGGTTTATCTACTATCATGGACGCCTTTCAGACGAATGTAGCAAATGTCTCCTGGATTGTGACGGTGTATCTCATTATCATGATCGTAGCCCAACCAATAGCAGGAAAACTCGGGGATATGTATGGAACACGCAAATTGTTCTTACTCGGCTTGCTTTTATTTCTAGTGGCTTCGTTAGTATGTGTCTATGCACCTAATTTACTGGTATTGATCATTGGTAGAGGCATTCAAGCTTTGGGCGGGGCATTGATTACGCCTAATGGAACGGCGATCATTCGCTTTATCACACCTAAGTCAAAGTTAACGAAGGCATTCGGTGTGTTTGGTTTTGCGATGTCCATTGGGGCGGCACTCGGACCACTTCTTGGAGCTTTCCTGATTGGAGCTTGGGGATGGCAGTCCACCTTTTGGATAAACATTCCCTTTACGGTTTTGTCCTTCCTTATTGCCTATAAATACCTACCGAATATCGAACCGAAAAGCCATACTCGATTAGATATTCAAGGGTCCATTCTATTAGGTACATTCTTAACGGTCCTTGTCCTGATTGTGACAAATGAATGGTACTCCAATGTTTGGCTGTGGTTGATTTTCTTCCTATCTTTCGTCCTATTCGTATATAGAGAGAAGCGATATGGCCATCCAATCATTGATTTTTCACTGTTTAAAGACGCTAGTTTTACAAGTGCAAATTTATCAATCCTACTGAACAATGCAATCATGTATTGCACCATTTTAATAATGCCGATGATGCTAGAAAGGGATGCCGGATACTCGATCGGTTCGATTGGACTTCTTTTGTTTGTATTCTCGTTAGCTATTTCCATTGCATCATGGGTAGGTGGATATGTAGAAGGTAAGATGGGAAAGGGTAGGACCGTTGGAATATCTTTTGTCCTATTAATTCTGGCATTAGGATTATATCTGATCCTTCCAACGATTAATGCATTGGTCTTTGCCGGATTGATCTTATTTCTAGGTGGGATTGGCTCGGGATTGGGCGTCCCTTCCATGCAAGCGGCATCTCTTGAATCCGTTGCGAAAGAGTTAACAGGGGTAGCTTCCGGAATTTATTCCATGTTTCGTTATTTCGGTTCAATAGCCGCATCGGTCATTATCAGCCTACAAATTCATTACACAGTGACTATGTACATTTTGATTGCATTTTCGGTATTCGGCTTGATTGTATCGAAAGGGATGTTCGTCCATTTGAAAAAAGAAGAAAAGAATGCAAACCAAATCTCATAGCTTTGGGTATGCAGAAAGTAGACAAACTTGAAAATCGGTTTGTCTACTTTTTTTATGGTTTGTACTATAGGGCGTGGATTTCTACTCCAGGTACTCGCTTTCCGCAGGCGGTCTGTGAGTCTCCTCGGCTTACGCCTACGGGGAAACTCTAAAGGTACCTTTATTCTTAAACAGTAAATAAAAAAGAGACACCGTGATAAACTGGTACCTATAGATTGGACACTTGAAAAAGAGTGTTTCATCTATAGGTATTTTTTTATATACTTAATTCTTATATATCGTGGAGTAGGGGATTTACTATGAGCAAAGTGACGTTTACAGATCAAGACATAAAAATACTTCAAAACAACCCTCATGTACAGCGTGTCAGTCAGGTAGCGATTACCTATACGGATGAGTTTAAACAAACATTTATTGATGAATATTTAGCTGGTAAACTTCCTAGACAAATATTTGAGGAACATGGATTTGATGTCCATATCATTGGAATGAAACGGGTCGAACAATCAACCTATAGATGGAAGAAGGCCTATGATAAAGATGGATTAATTGGACTGTCAGATTCCCGAAAAACCGCTTCAGGTAGGTCACTCAAACGAGAACTTACACAAGAGGAAGTCATTCAAAGGCAAGAAGCCAGAATTAAGCTGTTAGAAGGACAAGTAGAACTTTTAAAAAAGCTAGAAACGACAGAAAGGAGGCTGTTCAGCAGAAGCGAAAAACTCCAAACCAATCAGATATTTAAGTTGATACAAGAAACGATTGAGGAAAATGATTTTAAGAACCTGACGAAATACTTTTGTGACCTAACAGGGGTATCCCGTTCGGGATACTATAGCTTCTTGAAAGCTTCCAAACGTCGATTAGAAAAGGAAGTAGTGGATGGAGAGGCTAAGGCCACAATCTTACAGGCGTTTAACCGACATGGTTATAAGAAAGGTTCTCGTTCCATCAAAATGGTATTGGAGAATGAGTTCGGTATTGTTTATAGCCGGAAAAAAATTCAGCGGATTATGAGAAAGTATCAGATCGTTTGTCCATATAGAAAATCTAATCCGTATAAAAAAATCGCAAAAGCGACCAAGGAGCACCAAGTCGTGCCCAATCAATTAAATCGGGAATTCAAACAAGGAATCCCCGGGAAGGTATTATTAACGGATATTACTTATTTGCCATACGGAAATAAAGCGATGGCTTATTTGTCTACCATAAAAGATGGTTCCACTAATGAACTTTTAGCCTATCATATTTCTGATCGAATCACGTTAGACATCGCCACAAAAACCATAGATAATTTAATGAGCAACAAGAAGATAGAACTACATAAAGATGCCTTTATTCATTCCAATCAAGGGTGCCATTATACAAGCCCTACCTATCAAAAGTTACTAAATAAATACGGGTTAGGACAATCGATGTCTAGACGCGGGAACTGTTGGGACAATGCGCCACAAGAATCTTTTTTGGCCATTTGAAAGATGAAGTAGACTACGAGTCTTGTCAATCGTTAGAGGAATTGAAGGCTAAAATCAAACAGTATATGGTTTACTATAACTATTCTCGATACCAATGGAATTTAAAGAAGATGACCCCCATTCAATATAGGAATCATCTTCTAGCTGCTTAACCCTTTTTTTTAATGTGTCCTTGACATGGGGGCCAGTTCATGAAGTGCCTCTTTTTGTTATTCGATTTCTTCAGCTAATAATCCTGGAATAGAAATTTCCCATCCAGCTTGAGATGTATAGCTATAATCACCATAGATTTCTCCATAGACAGTAATAACATCTTCTTCGACGAAATCTGTTGTACCATCATACTCAATGAAAACAATATCATCGTAACTATAGCCATAAGAACTTTGCGTGACAGCTAAACGGATATTTGTGTAGTCATTATCTTCCGTAATCTGAACGATTTGACCTTTATACTTTACATACTCACCTTTGTGTTTGTTAGGATTCTTCTTGAGCTGTGCGTATGGAATAGTAGGTGCATTTGCTTTCTTCTCAGCCTTAGCTTTCTTTTTGGCTTCAGCTTTTGCTTTAGCCTCAGCTTCAGCCTTCTCTTTAGCTTTCTTCTCAGCTTCAGCTTTAGCTTTTGCTTCTTCCTCAGCCTTAGCCTTCTCTTCAGCTTTTTGTTTGGCTTTCTCTTCAGCAGCAGCTTTCTCTTTTAATTCTCTTTCTGCTTTCTCTTCAGGTGTTTCTTTCTTCTCAACCTTTTCTTCTTTAGCTGGCTCACTTGTAGTCGTAGTCGAACCTGTGTCACTTGATCCTAACATGATGAATCCAACAATCATTAAGACAAAAGCGCCAGCCATAGAAATGAAACGTATTTTAGCCTTTCCATTTTTCTTGACTAAAGAAATAATTCCTAGAATGAAGAAAACAATTAATCCAATAAAACTGGCTAATACAAGTAAAGTTCCTAATATATCCATGTGTATTCTCCTCTCGTTATTCCTAAAATTCAGTATAATGGAATTCAATCAATCGTTGTAAGTTTTTTTAATAAATTCCTAAATATTACTTATTTATTTTCATAATCAAATGAATTTTTAATTCATTAATCTCTTAATCCTTGTTCTAATCACCTTTGTTCTACCTCTTAGATCGAACCTTTTTCCTTTTGTCCCTGACCTGAACCTTAAACGAATGCTCTTTATTTAGAAATAAAAACTAAATATGTATATTGTTGACGGTTGTATCAGCCGCTGATACAATGAGTATATCAACAGTTGATATAACGTTAGACGATAGGTGGGGGAATGATGGAAGAGAAGGCTCCTTTGACAGAGGGTGTTTATTACATCCTTTTATCTTTATATGAACCAAGGCATGGCTATGGCATCATGCAATTTGTTTCCGAACTTAGCAATGGTCGTGTTGAGCTTGGTCCTGGCACGATTTATGGTGCGATTAAGACATTGGTTAAGCGAAAATGGATTGTTGCTTTAGATGAGGATGGACGAAAAAAGGAATATGTTATTACGGATGCTGGGAAGCTGATGGTGGAAAATGAAATGAAACGACTCCATGAGTTGTATCATAACGGTTTGCTCATTACGAAAGGGGAGAACCAGCTGTGAAGAAAGTAAGGTATCGCTTTTACTTGGATTATGAAAAAGAAGAAAAGTGGATCAATGAGATGGCTGCGCACGGTTGGCACCTAAAGAAGTTTTCTTTGGGTCGGTTCACCTTTACAAAGGGAGAGCCTGGTGCATTCCTTTACCGCAATGAATTTATCATGGGAAAGTCAAAAAGTGAGATGAAGGATTATTTTGACTTACTTAAAGACAGTGGGATCACCATTATTCATGAATTTGGTGGCTGGGTGTACATGAAAAAGGTAGCATCTGAAGGTCCGTTTGAACTATATACAGATACCCAGTCAAGGATCGATTATTATACCCGCATGTTGAATGTTTTTCTTTTACTCTTTTTTATTAATGTCTGGTCGGGTATTGTGAACGTAGGTGTTTTAGGGGATCAATCACTGCCGGAATTCTTTAACTCAGCTGTTGGTATTCTTAACATTGCCGTAGCATTGCTTATCGCCATTCCCATTATAAAAATCATTCAGCGGAAAAGGGAATTGAAGAAAAGCCAGCAGTTTTTTGAATGAGCTCAAGGAGAAAATAAAAAGGTCTGAGTCCGATGAAATATCGAACTCAGACCTAACCATTAATCAAGGGATTACTTCACATGTTCTTGCTTTAGTCGTTTTGTTTAGGTGCTGGTTTGAAAATAGACAGCAGGTAAATCACTAAACCGACAATACCGATTCCTGCAATGGTGATGAATGATCCACCTGTGTAGAAGCCACTACCGAAGTAGAAGATTTCACGTAATCCTTCAGACGCAAAGCGGATTGGAACCCAAGGGCGAATGAAGTTCACGAAGAAATCGGGTAGCATTTCTAGTGGCGTCATTAATACACCCATACCTAGAAGCATGACAACCATGAATAACGTGATGGCTGGTTTACCGATCCATGCCGTAATGGCTGATACTAATAGGAAGAAACAGAATGCTGCAAACGATACGAAGAATGCAACTAGTAAGTAACTTGGCATGTTAATACCGGCGATGGACGCTAATGTCGAAACTGTAAAGCCAGAGAATAGGGCGATGATCACGCCGAATAATACTTGACCACCCATTAAGCGTAATGTTTGTTTGCGTGTTAAGTTTTCTTTCTTAGTGATATTTGATATGGCTAAGAATAGGATGAAACCGCCGATTAAGGCACCTACCCAAGCAGGTACGGCCATTAATGTTGGTGCACTACCATTTGCCGTTGAGGCTGTGATTTCATTAAACACTTTTTCTTCGGAAACGATTGGGTTCACTAATACAGCTGCTTGGGCTGCATCAATTTGCTGACCATTCATTTGGTTGATGAAATTCGTAGAATATTGATCATTTAGTTGCGTAACTAAGCCATTTAAAGCAGTTTTTGCAAAGTTAGCACCCGTCATGTTATACCCTTGGTTAATATAGATTTTCAAATGTGCGGATTTGTTATTCTTCACGGCATTTTGTAAGCTATCGTTATAGCCTTCAGGAATGACCAATGCTGCATAGTACTGTTTATCATCGAAAAGATCTTCAATATCTTCTTCTTTTTCCTTTGTAAAAGCTAACATTGGCTCTTCGCCATCCGTGCCTTTACTCATTTGTTTAACGGCTGATTGGACAGCGTCTACATGTGTTCCTTCATCATTGACAATAAGGGCAACCGGTAAATTTCTTACTTTCGGGTTTCCTTGGGCGAATAAGTTTACTGAAAATAGTGCGATAATTAATATAACCGCGATGGGAGCAGCCCATGCTAATTTATTTTTAAATAGTCTCAATGCATATCATCCTTTCTCAATTTTCAACATGTTGTTCAGTGGTATGTATATATCTTATAGTTTTTAGGACCATATAAGCAATGAACAAAAGTGAACAGATTGTTCAATTTTAGGACGGAGGTGATGATGATGAGCACGTATGCAGAGAAAAACCGAAAAACCAAACAGCTCATTCAAACGTCGTTTATACATATCTTAGAAGAAAAGTCCTTTGATTCAATTACGGTAGGGGACATTACGAAAACGGCACAAATTAACCGTGGAACATTTTATTTGCACTATCAAGATAAGTTCGATTTGTTAGATCGAATCGAACAGCAGTTGTTTGAGGACTTAGGCAATCATATTGATGAATTGCAATCTTGCTATTCACCTACTCATACTTTTGAAAAAGGACAGGAGCAATTAGCGGCTGCCTTATTTAGCTCCATTAAAATGCATGCGCCCTTACTAAAGATATTTTTAAGCAATCATGGGAGAACAGGTTTCCACCTTCGATTTCGAGATGCCTTTTCCGAAAAAGTGCGTGTTAATTTAGAGAAAAATGAAAGCTTCCATGCATCCAATGTAAAAGTGCCCATGGACTACTTTCTATCCTTCATTACGTCTGCTTTTTTAGGATTGATCGAGCAATGGGTACAAAATGATTTAGATAAAACTCCTCAAGAAATGACCGAATTATATATTGATATCATTTCCTATATTCAAAAGAAATAACCAGGTGCGAAGACTCGAAACAAATTGCATACTGATGGTGTTTCACAAGGATATTGAAGAAAATTTGGGGATCTGAGTTAACTTTACTGAAAAAATAAGACGGCTTAAGCTCATATCAAAGAGCTCAAGCCGTTTTATTAGTTATAAAAGCGATTTGCAGAGGGATTAATAAAGGATGTTGGGATAATGATTTTTGGTTCCATTAGCAAATCTTACCACCGGCAATTCTTTAGACTGTAATAAAAGGATTTTTTTGAATCCAGAAGAAATAAGCAAATCTTGCCTGTGGGGTCCTAAAATATAATCAGTACATCGGTTTCTAACTTATAAAATTCAAAGCATTGAAGTTAAATGTTATAAAGTACAAGGTACTCCAGCCTTCATCACCATTCCATCAAGATTGTGTTCGATTTCTTTTTCTAACCAAAGGGCTAGGGAAATTAGCTTTTCTAGCTCGATATTAGTGTTGATTTCCATTTCATGAAACATATTTACCATATCTTCTGTACAAACATTACCTACGGCTTTTGGCGCAAAAGGACAACCCCCTAATCCACCAATAGAGGAGTCAAAATGACGAACTCCCGCTTGGTAGCCCGCTAGAGTATTTGCAAGTCCAAGCCCTCTTGTATTATGAAAATGAAGAGCAAGTCGAGTAGAGACTCCGAAGCTCTTATAAAAGTATCCAATTAGTTCATCAACTTGTTTTGGATTTGCCATTCCGGTTGTATCTGCTAACGTAATTTCTTTACAGCCTGCTTCTAGAAATTTTTCTGCTATACTAATTACTCTTTCTTTTGGAACAACTCCATCATAGGGACAGCCAAACGCAGTTCCTATCACTCCAATCATTTCGATACCGGCTTCTACCCCGGTACGAATCACCCTAGAAAGTTCACTTATGGATTCTTCAACTGTTCTTTTAGAATTTTTTTGATTAAATGTATTACTTGATGCTATTGCTACATTTAAAAAGTCTACATTTGACTTCAGTGATCGGTCTAATCCTGATTGACTAAGAACCAATCCTCCATATAATACTTCTTTAACTCTTGTAATTTGTTCCATAACTTCTTCTGCATCTGCCATTTGCTTTATAATTTTAGGATTTACGAATGAAACACATTCAATTTTCTTTACACCGGTTGTGGCAAGTTGGTTAATAAGTTCTACCTTCTTAGTAGTTGATAATATTTTTTTTTCATTTTGTAAACCGTCGCGTGGACCAACTTCACTGATAAAAATCATTTATACGCCTCCTTTAGTTTTTACTTTTCTAAAAATATTTAATAAAATTGTATACAATTTTTCGTTTTTTGTAAATATTTTCATTGGATTTTGAGATAAAGTAGAAAAATGTATACAAAAAGCAAGGTGTAATCATACACCTTGCTTTTTGGAAATCTGAATATTATTTAATTTACTGTAATGAACAACACGATCTCGGCCGTGGTATAAGTGGCTGGCCATTATTACTCTGGCTTGCTCTGCATCACCATTCTTTATCGCTATAATCAGGCTATTATGATGCTGAATCGAAGTTTTTAAATCGTCTTCGTCAAACCAGTAAAATCCTCGATATAAAACAGGAATGGCTACTAATGTACTTAAAATATTTTTTACATAACTGCTTTTGGACATTGATACAATGATTTCGTGAAATTGACTATTCGATTGTAAAATAGCATCAGTTTCTTTTTTTTTGACTTTAATACCATGTTCAATGGCGGTTCTGTACTTCGTATTCGCTTCTTCCAATCTGGTTATTTGCTGGCTTTCTCTATTTAATGCCGCTAAAGAGGCGGTATATCCTTCTACAACTGCACGTAAATTATAGGCGTCTATAATGTCTTCGAGTGTGTAATTTCTGACTGTTACACCACGATTGGGAGTGTGAATTAACAGTCCTTCTACCGTTAATCTACGTATTGCCTCTCTGAGCGGTGTACGACTTACATGAAGTGTACTTGCTAGTTTTTCTTCTCCGAGTTTCTCTCCAGGTGCTAAAACCCCATTAAGGATATCTTCTCGAATCTTAGCATAAACATCCATAACTGTAATTCTCCTTTGAGGGTAAAGATTTTAAATTAATTAAAAACTAGATTACTTTTAAAAATACTCTATTAGATTATATCAAAAGATTAAATTTTGTATACAATCTAAAAAAAGAAGATGATAAACTTATCAGAATTTTTAGAAATATTATTGACGATTGCTCTAGTAGTCTGTAATATATCAATTAAATATTAAAAACACTTACAAAATTTAACTTTAATTGTATACAAAATGAGCGGGGTGCTATTTATGAGTGAAGTGAACGAAAGCTTACCTTTACAGGGAATACGTGTATTGGAACTAGGTACACTTTTAGCCGGTCCATTCACTGGACGTCTTTTGGGGGACTTTGGAGCTGAGGTAATTAAGGTTGAGCCGCCTGATAAAGCGGATCCAATGAGACAGTGGGGAAAACAAAAGGATGGACATGGTCTATGGTGGCCGATTCAATCTCGAAATAAAAAGTCAGTCACCTTGAACTTACGTGTGGAACAGGGACAGGAGATATTTAAGGATCTTGTTAAAGATGCAGATGTTGTTATTGAGAATTTCCGTCCAGGTACGATGGAAAAATGGGGATTATCCTATGAGGAATTATCTGAGATAAATCCTGGAATCATTATGGTTAGGACTTCGGGGTTTGGACAAACAGGACCATATAAGGGCCGTGCTGGTTTCGGGAGTGTTGGTGAAGCAATGGGTGGTCTGCGTTATGTAACTGGCTTCCCAGATCGGGCTCCAGCACGAATTGGGATATCAATAGGAGATACATTAGCTGCTTTATTCGCTACGATAGGATGTTTAACGGCTTTAAATGAAAGACACTCATCCGGTAGGGGCCAAGTGGTTGATACCGCCCTATATGAGTCTGTCTTTTCGGTAATGGAAAGTATCATTCCGGATTATCTACTAGCTGATTATGTACGTGAAAGAATGGGTAATATCTTACCTGGTGTTGCACCTTCTAACATATACAAAACGGAGGATGAGACCTACATTGTCATTGGAGCAAATGCAGATGGGGTATTTAAGCGTCTCTGCCTAGCTATGCAACAACCTGAGCTATTTGAAAATTCTAAGTATTCGACTCATCATGCTAGAAGTGAAAATATGGCTGAGCTCGATAAAATTATTGAATCGTGGACGAGGACTTTATCAGCGAAAGATTGTTTAGAAATACTTGAAGTAAACGGGGTTCCAAGTGGCCTCATTTATTCCGCTAAAGAAATTATTGAAGATCCACAATATAAAGAGAGGGAAATGATCATTCATGTTAAACATGAGGAGTTAGGTGAATTTCCAATGCCAGGGGTTGTTCCAAAATTAAGCCGGACACCTGGTAAGGTCAAGCATGTAGGTGCAATCTCTATGGGGCAGCATAATCAAGAAGTCTATAGCGATCTATTGGGCTATGATCAAGCAAAAGTAGAAGACTTGAAAAAAAATAATATTATCTAATGGCAGCTATTTGATGGCTTCGTGCAAGGGGTCGAAAAGTAAAACGTTCAGACAGAAATTTAGGAACTTTGGACCAAAGTATTCCAAATATATCTAAGGACTTTGAGTTGAATACTCTGCCCAATATGCTATTTGAAGAAAAGGTACAGCTCTTTTTGAAGGAAGTTTATGATAATTTTTAAATTAGATGCTTACCGCAGAGATATGTTGTTCAAGGGTCTTGATGAGATTGGTATGACTATTGAATATTCTAATAAAATAGAAGCATTTGAAGATAAACATTCCATTTTTTATCAAATTCATTTTAATTTTATTAGAGGAGTGATTGGATGTCTCAATCTTTCGAAGGGTTCGGCGATTCTTCTGGTTTCGGTTCAAGGCCAGCCATTATTGTTGTCGACTTTATCAAAGGATTTACAGATACTGCTTCTGCATTGGGATCTGATTTAACGAGCCAGTTGGAAGCAACGAAAAAGCTACTATACCATGCTAGAAGTAAGGCAATTCCCATTGTATTCACAACGGTCAACTACGAACCTCATTTTCGTGATGGTGGATATTTTATAAAAAAAGTGCCTGCATTAAAACTACTAACGGCAGATAGCAAGTGGGTAAATGTTGATGAAAAGCTAGAACGAGATGAAAAATCAGAGCCTCTTATTGTAAAAAAATTCGCTAGTTCCTTTTTTGGAACTCATCTTCATTCATTCTTAACGAGTGAAAGAGTAGATACCGCCATTATCGTAGGCTGTACGACATCAGGTTGTGTGCGTGCAACTGCAGTCGATGCATTACAGTATGGCTTCAGGGTAGTGGTACCAGAGGCATGTGTTGGTGACAGGTCGATTGAAGCGCATAAAGCCAATTTGTACGATATTCAAACTAAATATGGTGATGTGACATCCTTAGAAGTTGTAATAGATTATATAAGTCAATTAAATTAAGGGGGGAACAAAAATGTATCGTGTAGCTGTTGATGTTGGAGGAACTTTTACGGATATTGTTCTACAAAATGAGGATACTGGTAGTATTTATGTATCAAAAGTACCTTCTACCACCTCTGATCAATCGATTGGACTCATGCATGGAATTAAAAAGGTTTGTAAGGAAGTCGGAATCGAACTTGCACAAATCAAAACTATTATCCACGGAACTACTGTAGCAACGAATGCTGTGCTAGAAGGAAAAGGTGCAAAAGTAGGGTTACTAACTACAGCTGGATTTGAGCAAGTTCTTCATGTTGCACGTTCTTGGACGCCAGCGCCAATTAGCGCCTGGATTGGATTTCTAAAACCAGAACCACTAGCGGACCTAGTTAATACTCGCGGGGTGAGAGAACGAGTTTCAGCTTCCGGTGATGTTCTGCATGAGTTAGATGAAGATGATATTAAGGAACAAATAATAGATTTATATAATCAGGGCATAGAGAGTTTAACGATAAGTTTAATAAACTCTTATTCCAATCCTGTGCACGAAAATCGTATTAAGGAGATTGCTCAGAGCATTAACCCAGACATTCCGGTTACAATATCTTATGATATTTTACCGGAATTTCGTGAATATGAAAGAACCCTTACGACGGTTATGAATTCCTACGTTCGCCCTCCTATGCAAAGATATCTAACTAATATTGAGGATAAGGTTAAAGCTGAAAAGATGGATAGTCGTGTTAGTATTGTTCGCTCAGACGGTGGATTAATGAGTATACCGGGAGCTGCCACTCGGCCAGTACATACTATGTTATCTGGACCCTCAGGCGGAGTAACTGCTTCTGCAATGATTGGTAATCAGATTGGGCATAAAAATGTTATTTCATTTGATATGGGTGGGACCTCAACGGATGTTTCATTAACATATAACGGAATTCCAAAGGTTGCCCGCGAAACGAAGGTTGGCGTATTTCCAGTAAAAGCTCCATCGCTTGAGGTTGAGACAGTGGGTGCAGGAGGTGGATCAATCTCACACGTGCCACCAACTGGGGCACTTCGTGTCGGACCGCAAAGTGCGGGGTCAGAACCTGGTCCTGCATGTTATGGCCGAGGAGGCATAGAACCTACTGTTACTGATGCCAATGTTGTCCTAGGCTACTTACCGCCAAGTTTAGTCGGGGGAGAAATGAGTTTGGATATAGAGGCATCTAAACAAGCAGTAAACAAGGTGGCCCAGAATTTAGGAATTGATCTATACCGTGCAGCTAAAGGTATATATGACATTGTTAATGAGAATATGTATGGAGCGATTAGAGTCGTTTCCGTGGAAAAAGGTCATGATCCTCGTCAATTTGCATTAGTAGCATTAGGGGGAGCTGGACCTCTTCATGGTAATGCGTTAGGGAATTTATCTGGGACGTTCCCAGTCATTGTTCCTCCAACTCCAGGCGTATTATCAGCATTAGGATTCTTACAATCTGACATAAGAAATGAATATTCTAAGACATTCATTAGGATATTAAGCGAAGTAGATACAGAAACAATTGTAGATGAATTGGAAAGTCTAGGCAGTGATGCGAGACAATGGCTTCATGATGAAGGAGTTACTGCGGAAAACCAAATAGTTAATCATGAAGTCGATGTAAAGTACTACCGTCAAGGTCATGAGATTGCTTTGCGTGTAGACCTTCAAGAGTTATTAGAATCTGGTTTAAATCTGATTAAAAATAAGTTTGACGAAATTCATGAGACTATTTATGGATTTAAAATGGATATTGATATTGAGGTTGTAAATTTGCGAGCGGTAGCAATCGGGAAAATATCCTCACTATCTATTCCTGCTAGTGAGTCAAGTGATTCAAATGCCAGTCATGCGGTAATTGAGCCAAACCATGAGGCATACTTCGATGGGGAATTTGTAAAGACTCCATTGTATGATAGAGAATTACTTAAACCGAATAATGTGTTGTATGGACCTGCAATCGTCACACAAAAGGATAGTACCACCTTAGTTTTACCTGGATTTGTAGCAACAGTGGATAAGTATATGAATCTATTAATCTCTAAGGAGGTCGAAAGTGATGAATGTCAAAACAAGAGTTGATTCTATAACCGTTGATATTATTGAAAATGCTTTGAAGAATATTAAGGAAGAAATGGATGTTATTCTTTTTCGCTCTGCCATGTCACCTGTTATTCGAGAGCAGCATGATTGTTTTCCAATGATTACAGATCCTGAAGGGAAAATGGTTGTTGGTAATTTTGGATCACATGTCCCAGAAGTTATTGCCCATTTCCCTGAAGGTGTTCACGAAGGAGATGTCATCTTCTTGAGTGATCCATATAGCTGCGGAGGGTCTGTTTCACACGTAAACGATTGGATGGTAATTATCCCTATTTTCCACAAACAGAAAATTGTAGGGTATGCGTCCATGTTTGGCCATGTAATGGATGTGGGTGGACCAATTCCATCTAGTATGCCTGTAGCAGCAACCTCTATTTTTGGTGAAGGCGTTCGTTTTCCTCCGGTAAAATTATATGAACAGGGAAAATTAAACGATGCAATAATAAAGATTCTTAAAACAAACAGTCGTACTCCAATAGAAAATTATAGTGACTTAATGGGAATTGTCGCTTCGTGTCGTACAGCTGAAAAAAGAGTGAAAGAAGTTTGTGATCGTTTTGGTTCTGACGTGTATCTTTATGCTTTGGACCATTTGTTAGACCGGACAAAGATTATGATGGAGCACTTAATCACCAATTTTTTACCTGAAAAACCTGTTTCTTTTGAAGATTATATTGATAGTGATGGATTAGGAAATGGTCCATTTAAGATGAAGTTAACCATCTGGCGAGAGGGTGAACAAGCCTACTTTGACTGGACTGGAACCGATTCTCAGGCACCCGGACCTATTAATTATTATTTAAGCGAAAATATGTTTAAAATGTTCATTGGGGCATTCTTAATATCTGTGTTTGATCCTGCAATCATGTTTAATGATGGCTTTTATGACAATCTTCATATCAAAACACCTGAAGGGAGCCTATTACGTCCAGAATATCCTGCAGCATTAGGGTGTCGTACACATGCTCTAAGTCGTCTCTTCGATGTTTTAAGTGGTGCACTCTCTCTGAATTCTCCTGAAAGCAACCCGGCTGCAGGATATGGAACAAGTCCTTACTTTATCTATTCTGGTCGTGATGAAAAAAATAGAGATTTCCATCTGATGGAGGTTATGTACGGAGGTTTGCCAGGAAGACCAATTGGAGATGGCCTGGACGGACATTCATGGTGGCCGGCATTCGTTAATATTCCTACAGAATATTTGGAAACTTACTATCCACTACGAGTGGAATATTATCGAACAGGTAAGGATTCGGGAGGTGCTGGATTACATCGTGGAGGAAATTGTAACGAAAAGCTATATACTTTCTTATCGTCAGGAACAGTGTCGATACATGATGATCGTGCCAATATACAGCCATGGGGAATAAATGGCGGTGAGCCAGGTTCATCCTCGTACAAAATACTAATTAAAAATGACGGGCAGGAAAAAATAGTATTAGAGTCAAAAGTAGACAATATTGAGGTCGTGAAAGGAGACCAACTTTTATTTGTTACAGGTGGGAGTGGAGGTTGGGGGGATCCATTATCCAGGGATTCTGAAAAAGTTAGATTGGATGTTATCCGTCAATTAGCAAGTATAGAGAAGGCAAAAGAATCCTATGGTGTGGTATTGGATCCTCAAACCTATGAAATTCACCAAGTACAGACAGAGGCATTACGTCAAGAAATTCGCAACTCACGTGGAGAACTAAAAAGCTTTGATTATGGAAATCGTGATGAAGTTGTAGCAAATAGTCAAATATAGAATTAGATATTTCTAATTAGAATAATGTTTAGTCCTCTATTGGAGGGCTGATTTTTTTTGTGGCTCTTTACCAATTACGGTGAACGAGATTGCTATTTCCTAGAAAAAACAGTGAGCAGTCAACTTGTCATTTCAAACAAACGCATCCAAAAGCAATGGCAGGAAGCACCACAAAAAAGAGACGGTCAGGAAGAGGAAGAGTTGCGTTTAAAGCTAGAAAATGAAAGACAAGAAGTGTTGGGGAAGTTAAGTTTCATGATGCCAAAAGATCAAGCATATACGGAGCTGGACCTGAAATTTAAAGAGTTAACGAAACAAATAAAGGAGCTTCGTTAACGAATAGCTACATTTAATCAAAAAAGCAGAAGGTGCTTGGGGACACCTTCTGCTTTTCAACCTTTAACCTTTTAAGAAATCAGCTTTAGCGAAAGCAGGGTTCGGGTACTTGTAGAAGCCTTCTCCTGCTGCTCTCCCTGTTTTCCCTTTGTCGATGTATTCCGTTTTCAAGAGGTTAGCCAATTTCACGAAATGTGGATCGCCTGCTTGAGCCTTGGCATTGGCAATGTTATAGGCGGTGGTGATTCCCACTACGTCCAAGATGGCGAAAGGTCCGAGTGGAGCTCCTGTTGCAATCATCCATGTCTTGTCGATGGTTGCAGGGTCGGCGACTTCATTCAATAGGAGTCCTTGGCCTGCTTCCAAGAACGGAACCAATAAAGAGTTCAGGATATAGCCGGGTTGCTCTTTATGTAATGGCAGGGCAACCATTCCGATCGCTTTTGCGAAATCAATCACTTCATCAAAAAACTGGTCATTTGTCCCAGGGTGCTTCATGACTTCAGCGGTATTGTTTTTCCAGATTTCATTCGCAAAGTGTAAGGCGAGGAATTTCTCGGGACGGCCTGTCGCTTCTGCAAATTGACTTGGCAATAATGTCGAAGAGTTCGTTGCAAAAACGGTTTTTTCAGGCGCAACTTTTCCTAATTCCGTATAAAAATCAGTTTTAATCTGAACGACTTCTGGAATCGCTTCAATCACAAGATCCGCATCCGCTACAGCTTTTGCAAGATCGGAATGGAAAGTAAGACGGTCATAAGCCGCATTCAACTCTTCGTCCGTTGCCCCTAAATCTTCTTTATAATACGGCTTCAAGTTCGTGATTCTTTCTTTGGCACGTTCTAAAGCTTCGTCGTTAATGTCATATATCGTTACATTGAATTTTCCTACGTAAGCGGTTTGGAAGGCTATCTGACTTCCTAAAACGCCGCTTCCGGCAACTGTGATGTTTTTGTAATTCATCATCGTAAAAACCCCTTTTTCGTTAGTTATCCTCGTTTGTTTAAGCTTTCATGAATGAAATGCAGGGATAGACTTGATGTTTTTAAGTATTCCCGTAAACGACCTTAATAAACGCAAAGACAAATTTGGATGCATGTCTAAAGTTCTATTTAATTTTAACAAAAAAGGGGAATAAAGTCCTTTTGAAAACCTTGTTATCCCTTTTTTAGACCCTGACTTATTTGTCTTTTGCCCTTGGGAAAAGCGTTATTTTGTTTAGGTCTATAGCAACGGGGAAGAAGAAATAATAGAGAATATCGATAGGAGGAATAGTAGATGACTAAAACGATTTTCATCACGGGAGCAGGCAGTGGGCTTGGAAGAGGAACAGCATTAGGATTAGCGAAGAGAGGGCACCACGTGATTGCGACGACCGAAATCACGTCCCAGAAAACGGATCTAATGCGAGAAGCACAGGAGCAAGGCCTGAATATGGACGTGCTCAAATTGGATATCACGAATGAACGGGACAGGGCTCTGATTGATGTGTATGATTTTGACGTGTTTGTGGCCAATGCTGCTATCAACGAAGGCGGTGCACTAGGGGAAGTGCCGATGGATCGGTTCCGGGCGATTTTCGAAGTGAATGTATTTGCGACACTTGAATCCGTCCAACATGCAGCAAGGAAGCTGGTCAAAAAAGGAAGCGGGAAAATCGTGTTCTTGAGTTCGATGGCCGGAATTATCACGACACCATTCGGAGGTCCATATGCGACAACCAAACATGCCATCGAGGGTATGGCGTTAACCTTGAAGGATGAGCTTGAGCCATTTGGGGTGCAGGTGGCGACCATAAATCCGGGTGCCTATAATACGGGCTTCAACGACAGGGCTGCAGAGGAGAAATGGAAGTGGTTCGATGAGGAACGCAACTTTACACGGAAGGAAGATATGGAGAAACAGGATGCGGGATTAAAGAACCAACTTGATCCGGAAGACATGATCGAGAAGATGATTGAAATCATCCCGGCCGACCACCATAAATTCCGTACAGCCTATCCGGAAAAAACGGAAAAACAGATGAAGCAAACCGAGCAGGATCGTTGGGACATGGAGATTTGATGAAACGACTAAAAAGCACTCATTTTGAGCCATTCAAAATGAGTGCTTTTTTTATGTGGTCTTTAGGCACGCATGTACCGCCACATAGAAGAGACCTACTACCTACAAAAAAACCAAAGGTATTCAAATGTGGGTTTCATGCCCTATTACTTATTGCTTTTTTCAAAATACTCTGTTTAGAGTAAGCTGAACATACGTGCAAATGTAGAAGGCAGAGAATCTTTAGATGTTTTGAAGGAGGAATATGACTTAATGAACAAAGAAGTGATTCCTATTAAAGAAATTACGAATTTTCAATCACGTGCTGATGAGTTTTTCCCGATTGAATGGTACAAAGAAATGCTTCACGATCATCCTGTCTATTTCCATGAGGGAACGAATACGTGGAATGTGTTTAAATATGAACATGTTAAACAGGTGTTAAGTAACTATAAGGTTTTTTCAAGTGAAGGACCTAGAAGTGCTATTTTCGTTGGAGCGGGTAAGAAGGCAGAAAAACCTTCTTCCATAACGAATCTTACATTGGTGGATCCACCTGCACATCGGAAGAGCCGCTCCTTGTTAGCAGCCGCTTTCACCCCGCGCAGTTTGAAAGAATGGGAACCTCGTATTCACCAAATTATTAGCGACCTTGTAGATGACATTCCAGCTGACTCAACGGTCGATATTATAAAAGCATTCTCTGGCCCTTTACCTGCTATGGTTATCGCGGATTTATTCGGGGTGCCGATTCAAGATCAACACCAGTTCAAAGAATGGGTGGATATCCTGTTCCAACCTTATGACGAAGCAAGGTTGGAAGATATCATGCGTAAAAAGGAACAGGCGGCAAAGGAATATTTCCAATACCTATATCCGATTGTCGTTCAGAAACGTTCGAATCTGTCAGATGATATTATCTGTGACTTAATCCGGGCAGAAGTGGATGGGGAAAGGTTTACGGATGAAGAGATCGTGCAGGCGACGATGCTCCTATTAGGCGCGGGTGTAGAAACGACTAGCCATGCGATCGCGAATTCTTTCTATTCATTACTTTATGATGATCCGTCAATCTATGGAGAACTCCGGAATGAGCCTGAATTGATTCCGAATGCAGTCGAGGAAATGCTACGGTATCGGTTCCACAGCTCCAGACGAGATCGCACGGTTAAAGAAGATAATGATTTATTAGGGGTTCCGTTAAAAAAAGGGGATACCGTCATCGCTTGGATGAGCGGCTGCAATCTGGATGGAGATATGTTTGAAGATCCTTTCAAAATAGACATCCGCCGTCCAAATAATAAGAAGCATTTGACCTTCGGAAGCGGGCCACATTTCTGCTTAGGTGCACCGCTTGCACGATTGGAAATGAAATTGGCTTTGGAGCTTTTCATCAAGAAATTCTCTCGTATCGAACCTGTCGAAGGGTTTGATTTAGAACAAAACTTAACCGAATCCGCTACTGGACAGTCCTTAACATATTTACCGGTCAAGGTCTATAAGTAAGAGGGGAAATTGCAATACTTTAGGAACATCAGAAAACTCTGATGTCAGAGTTTAGACAAAAGGGGGTCGGAAATATTAAGTTCCGATCCCCTTTTGAAATTCCTTTCGAATCTTCGCCTAAACTTGCCGTGTCCAATTTTCCATCATCTTTACATTCAGGGCAGGCTCCATTTTAAGAACTAATAATTCTATTGTGAAACAATCATGACTTAGGAAATAGGGTATTATCTATGAGTTAAAACAAAGTTGATAGGAACGGAAGGTACGAGACTCCTGCGGGAAAAGCGTGTCTACGGGAGACCCCGCAGGCGAAAGCCGAGGAGGCTCGCGGACCGCCCGCGGAAAGCGAGTGCCTGGAGTGGAAATCAACGTCCACATTGTACAAGCCATACAAACACGATTTTTATAGAGTTTGTCTACAGTCTGGCATCAGAATACTTCTGATGTTCTTTTTGCCATTATTTTCAGCTGGAGAATCAACAATCAGAAAACTTTCTTAATGCTGTGGTGTGCTCGAAATAGTCATGAATGAAACTGGGGGAAAATCGTAATCGCTAGGTTTATTATTTTGGATCGATTTTTTCTTCTTTGTTCTTTTTTGAAAAAGTTATATCTCCCCATAACCATAAAAAACCTGTAATGAATAATGGTAATCCGATAGATTGGAGAAGTACATGTTCCCAATCAATCGCCTTTTTATCAATGTATACGGCATTCAATGAATATAATATTGTTGAAAGAATCATTAATGTAATAGTGATTTTCATCCATTTTTTAAATGTTAGTTGTACCATTGGAAAGTGACCAAATCCTTATATTACCATTTTAACCTATCCTTTAAATGATTTGCATAGCAAGAGAAATATAAGAATATAAAACAAAATTTACGAAAACCTAATCAAGAAAATACTTATAAATGGTTTCTGCAAAAGGCCAAGCAGGCTTTTAGGAATATCCAATCCAAAATAGTATAATAGAACGTATATGAAAGTTGATTTAGAAAGGGGCTAACTATTATGGCACAATCATTAAAAAATAAAGTAGCAATTGTTACCGGTGGGGCAAGAGGAATCGGGAAAGCAACGGCTATCGCACTAGCTAAAGAAGGAGTAAACGTCGGTTTACTTGCAAGAACAGAGGCAACTCTAAAAGAGGCGGCTACCGAAATTGAAGGGTTAGGCGTTAAAGTGGCCTATGCAGCAGCTGATGTTTCATCAAAGGAACAAGTGGAAGCAGCGATTGAATCTTTAACAAAAGAGTTAGGGAATGCAGATATTCTAATTAATAGCGCGGGTATCGGAACATTCGGTACGGTTATGGAAATGGATCCAGAAGAATGGAAACAAATCATTGATACAAACTTAATGGGAACCTATTATGTCACACATGCTGTACTGCCTCAATTAATCGAGAAAAATGGTGGGGACATCATCAATGTTTCTTCCACAAATGGATTGAGTGGAGCAGCTACATCAAGTGCATACAGTGCATCCAAGTTTGCCGTGATTGGTTTTACAGAATCCCTGGCACAAGAAGTTCGCCGCAACAATATTCGCGTGTCTGCTTTGACACCAAGTACGGTGGCAACAGATCTTGCGCTTGACCTAAGCTTAATTAAGGAAAATAACGATACAAAATTCATCCAACCTGAAGATATTGCAGAATTCATCGTGGACCAATTAAAGATCAATCCACGTATGTATGTCAAAACAGCAAGCTTCATCGCAACGAACCCATTTTAATGCCGTTTATTTTCAATAAATAAAGAACTAAAAGAGTTAGTTATCCAAAAGGATAATTGACTCTTTTTTTGTTATGAAGGCATCTAAGTTAATGAGAATAATTTCTGGTTTTCTGGAGAAATTTATCAATTATAGGTTTTCTTTTTTCAAAACGAAGGTATAGAAGAAGTATTGTCTAATTAGTTAGTAAACGACTTTTAAGAAATTAAGGGACGGCCTCTAATAGATAGATGAGCGGTTATCTAGTAATCCTCACTACTGAGAATATACGATATTTATTGAGAAAGAAAATGTAATTCATTTTACGTGCATTCTTTACGTGCATACCCTATAATGGTTTTGTATTGATTATAATAATTATCATTTAATATTTAATATAAATGATAATTCCCCTTATAAACTGGAATACTAGTGAAGTAAGGGCCACTATTTTTAAGGAGGTTTTCATTTTGGCAGAGAACAAAGATATGAATGCTCCAAAAGGACAGGATCAAGAAAAAGATGTGAAACGCGATACGTTGACCACGCGTCAAGGTCACCCTGTGACGGATAACCAGAATATCCGAACAGTAGGTAATCGCGGTCCCGCTACACTTGAGAATTATCATTTCATCGAAAAGATTTCCCACTTTGACCGGGAGGAAGTGCCGGAGCGTGTGGTTCACGCACGTGGTGCTGGAGCATTTGGCTATTTTGAAGCATATGGAAAAGTCGGAGATGAACCTCCAGAAAAATATACACGGGCGAAAGTATTTTCGGGTGCTGGGAAGCGAACACCACTCATGGTCCGTTTCTCTACCGTGGCAGGATCGAAGGATTCGCCAGAAACAGCACGGGATCCACGCGGTTTTGCCGTGAAAATGTATACGGAAGATGGTAACTGGGATCTTGTCGGTAACAACCTGAAAATTTTCTTTATCCGTGATGCGATGAAGTTCCCTGATATGATTCATGCATTCAAGGTGGATCCAGCATCGAACGTTGCGAATCCTGAGCAGATGTTCGACTTTGTTTCCCGTTCACCTGAAGCTACGCATATGATTACATTCCTATTTTCTCCATGGGGCATTCCAGCTACATACCGCCATATGCAGGGTTCTGGAGTGAATACTTATAAATGGGTGAATGACAAAGGCGAAGCTGTGCTTGTAAAGTATCATTGGGAGCCTAAGCAAGGCATCCGCAACTTAACCCAAGAAGAAGCAGACGCTATTCAAGCGAAGACCGTCGCCCATGCGACACAGGATTTATATGAATCCATCGAGCGTGGCGAGTATCCGGAATGGGAACTCTATGTACAAATCATGGAGGATGACTACCATCCAGAACTTGATTTCGATCCGCTAGATGATACAAAACTTTGGCCGGAAGATAAATTCCCATGGTTACCAGTCGGTCGTATGGTTCTTGATCGCAATCCGGTGGACTACCATGCGGAAATCGAGCAGGCCGCCTTCGGTACAGGGGTCCTTGTCGACGGAATGGATTTCTCCGATGATAAAATGCTCCAAGGCCGTACGTTCTCCTACTCTGATACGCAACGCTATCGTGTAGGTCCGAACTATCTGAAATTGCCTGTGAATGCTCCGAAAGTGCCTGTCCGCACGAATCAGCATCGTGGTCAAATGGATATTCGTGACCCGAAAGAGAATGGTGAAAATCCATCGATTAACTATGAACCTTCGATGATCGGCGGGTACAAGGAAGCAAGCAAAGAAGAGCGTCCACAGCACCGTCCGAGCTATAATGCGGCGGTAATGAGCGAGCCGATTGACCGTCCTAATAACTATGGTCAAGCGGGCGAAACATATCGCAGCTTTGAGGACTGGGAACGTGATGAATTAATCAACAACCTATCCAATGCACTTGCAATATGTGACAAACGTATTCAAGATGCCATGGTTGAGCACTTTACACAAGCCGATGAAGAATATGGCCGCCGTGTGAAGGAAGGCATCGAAATGAAAATGAAAGAAATCAAGGAAAAACAGGAAGAAGGCAAGATTCCAGGCCGTGAATCAGGTAAGTCGAAATATGGCCAAGGTACATTAGCGGCAAATGAAGCGACTAAAGATGCCGTGAAGAAAAGCCACGAAGCCGACCCTTATTAAGAGGCAATAAAACAAAGCAGCTGTCCCAAAGTCGGTGAAAACTGACGGGCGGGCAGCTTTTTTTTAGTCTTTGGTTAAAGAATTCTTGTTATTTCGGTGTCCCCTTTATTGGTACCAATAAATGTCGGAAATTGGATAAAATATGTTAAAATATAAGGGGATTATAATCTCCTGATCAATATGTAAAAGAAATAACGAATAGGGAAATGGGGAATGAAAATGGATGTGAGATTTCCAATTGGGGAATTACAAGTACCTGAACAAGTAACACTAGAAAACATTCAAGAATGGTTAAAGGATATCGAAACATACACCATTCAATTAAGAGAAACTGTTGACTCATTAAGTGATGAGGAATTAAAGAAAACATATCGTGAGGGTAGCTGGAATGTTCGTCAGCTTGTTCATCACATTGCAGATTCCCAGTTGAACATGTATCAACGTTTGAAGCTGGCTTTGACAGATGAGAACCCAACGGTACCAGGTTTTGACCAGGAAAAATGGGCGATTCAACCGGACACTGAACTTCCAATAGAAAGTTCCGTTAAAATGCTAGAAGGGATAAATGAGCGTATCGTTGCTTTAGGGCATAGTTTAACCGAAGAGCAAGTACGTCGAACTTTCACTCATCAGGAAAATGGTGAAATAACAGTGGCAAAAAAAATCGCAAAATTAGCTTGGCACGAAAATCACCACTTAGCCCATATAAAAATCGCCTTATCGAAATAACAATTGGATGGGATCGGCTTATCGAAAGTCGATAAGCCATTTTTTTAAACGGGTATCCTCGAAAGGTTGTAGCAAATCAGCTAAATGTCTTCAATTTCTTGATTGAAAAATTGTCCTCTAATAAAGCCCAGTTTTGGGGGTAAGGGAAACCTAGTGCCCAGTAGCTGATACCGCGGAGCTTATATTGCTTTGCGAGTTCAAACTTGGCTTGGGCGCTCCGTGCATCTTCAAACCATACTTCATGCGTTTTCCCTTTTTCGTCTGAATAGCGGAAAAAGGGTGATTGGGCGACCGGATCATATTGAATGGGTGCTCCGTGCTTAACGGCCCTTCTTACGGCTTCTTGTGGGCTGAATGTCTCGGCTTCCTGGCCTTTAACATGTGGGAGGAGCCAATCCCGTGCATATATTTGGAACCCTAAAAAGATCTTTTCTGCAGGAATCACCGTCAAGGCATACTCCACGACCTTCCTCATTTGGTCGAGGGGAGAGATGGCTTGAGGAGGACCCATCCGATATCCCCATTCATACGTCATGAGCACGACGAAATCGACAATCCGTCCATGCGCTTCATAATCATGTGCTTCATATAACACACCAGCTTGCTCTTCGCTCGTCTTGGGCGCAAGGGCAGTGGAAACCAAATAGCCTCTAGCATGAAGGCGCTCAACGGCCAGTTGCAGGAATCGGTTGTAATCCTCGCGATTCTCGGGCAATACATTTTCAAAATCGATGTTTAGTGCGGTATAGCCTTTGTCATCCATCACTTCAAGCACATTCCTGATGACCTTTTCCCTTAATGAAGAGTTGGACAAAATGACTTGGGCTAGGTTGGATCCGGCTTCCGTTGAAGTGAAGTTCGTAATCGACATCATGGGGACGATGCTTTTTGAAATCGCGGCGTCGACCATATCTTCATCATTCAGTCCTTCTAATGTGCCATCTTCCTTGATTTTATACGCAAAAGGGCTGAGGTAAGTAAGTAGTTGGCCGATATCTTGGATGGATTGGACGGCTGCATCACTTGATTGATAGGTATAAGCATTCACTTCTATCGCTCGTTTCGACCTTGGGATGATGAGGTTCATTCCTACATAAATCGTGTTTGGGTCTTCGATTTGATTGACACTCAAGATGGCCTGAACGGTCGTGCCATACCAAACGGAAATGTCCCATAACGTTTGTCCCGACTGAACGACGTGTGTAATGGGCGGGATATATAGAACACTGCCTTGGTAAAGTACGTTTGGGTCGGTAAGTTGATTGGCTTGCATGAGTGCTTGAATGGTCAGTCCATATTGCTGGGCAATCGACCATAAGGTTTCTCCGGCTTCAACGATGTGAGAGGTCCCGATGTGAGGAATAACCAATGACTGGTCAAGCGTTAATTGGCTTGGGTCGGATAATGCATTTAATTTAACAATTGAATCGATCGTTACTCCATAGCGGTTTGCAATTTTCCATAACGAATCGCCACTGCTTACTACATAGATAATCAACAGAACTCCCCCTTAAGTCATTTCATTCATGCATTCTATGTAATAGCCGTTTAAATGTGTATTTACCTATGGTGTTTTTCAAACGCGATTGCTTAAAAAGGGTCATCTTGATGTGGAAGCGGTATAATAAATGGGCATATGCAGACATTAAAAACGTGCATAAGGACCATGCAAATGACTATTTTTGTTTTAAATATGAGGAAAAACCAGTACAGACATGACTAAAGAAAAGGGGATTCTATGACAAAAAATAATGAATCAGGATGGAACTTCGAAAATAGCTATGCTGGACTTCCAAAAGCTCTTTTCACCCTTACCGACCCGACTCCAGTAAGTGCACCTGAATTGATCATTCTCAATGAAAAGCTGGCTGCTACTTTAGGGTTGTCCGCGAAAGAATTAGAAAGCGATGAGGGTGTGGAAGTACTTGCTGGAAACGAGATTCCTGAAGGAGCCTTGCCTCTTTCCCAAGCATACGCGGGTCACCAATTCGGTCATTTCACGATGCTAGGTGACGGGCGAGCGGTGCTCTTGGGTGAGCAGATTACGCCAGAGGGGGAAAGGATGGACATCCAGCTTAAAGGTCCAGGAAGAACACCCTATTCACGCGGGGGGGATGGACGCGCGGCACTGGGTCCGATGTTACGTGAATATATCATCAGTGAAGCCATGCATGCGCTGGGAATTCCCACATCGCGTAGTTTGGCTGTAGTGAAGACAGGCGACCCGGTCTATCGGGAAACTGTGCTACCAGGTGCGGTTTTAACGCGAGTGGCTGCCAGTCATCTTCGTGTCGGGACTTTTCAATATGTTGCTAAGTGGAGGACAATCGAGGAACTGCAGGCCCTTGTAGACTATACTATCAAGCGTCATTTTCCCGAGGTGGAAGCTGCTGAAAACCGAGCTCAATCGATGCTAAGGGAGGTCATCAAACGACAGGCCAAGCTTATTTCAAAATGGCAGTTGGTTGGCTTCATACATGGGGTGATGAACACCGATAACATGACCATTAGCGGAGAAAGCATCGATTACGGCCCATGTGCCTTCATGGATACCTATGATCCGGAAACGGTATTCAGCTCCATTGACGTTCAAGGCCGTTATGCCTATGGAAATCAGCCGTACATTGCCGCTTGGAACCTAGCCCGATTGGCGGAAAGCCTACTGCCACTGTTGCATGATGATCAGGAACAGGCCATTCAACTGGCGCAGGATGAGATCTCGGAATTCAATAAGTTGTATCATACACATTGGTTCAAGGGCATGAGGGCAAAGTTGGGCATCTTTGATGAAGAGGCAGAGGATGAAGCGCTGATCGAAGGACTCCTCGACATGATGAAGAAGCATCGGGCAGACTATACGAACACCTTCCGTGCCTTAACGTTTGAAACAAAAGGGGACGCAGCCCTTTTCGATTCTCCGGAGTTTGACGAGTGGAAAAGACTGTGGCAGGAGCGAGTAGGGCGTCAACAGGAATCGAAAGACTCTTCGAAGAAACTGATGCAAGAAAGTAATCCTGCGGTGATTCCACGAAATCACCGGGTGGAAGAAGCATTGGATGCTGCGGTGAAAAAAGGCGATTACAGTGTGTTGGAACGACTTCTGGAAGTACTCTCACACCCATACGCGCATACGAGAGATCAGGAAGCATACGCAACAGTGCCTGAATCATGCGGCCCGTACCAGACTTTTTGTGGTACTTAATGAAATAGAGAAAAAAGAGAAAAAGCAAAGCTGCCCCATTTTTTAGGCAGCTTTTTTGTAAATCCCCATGATAGGATATTATCTTCATTGGAATGTGAGGATAAAAGAACAGTTTAAAAGTATTTATTAAAGAGTAATACCACATAGAGAGTAAAAAAAGAGCTGTCCGAATAGCCGAATTCGACTTTTGGGAACAGCTCTTCTAGATATTATAAAACTTTTTTCACTTCTTGGTATTCTTCCTCTGAAAAAACCCGCGAGCGTGTGATGAAATGTTGGTCTTCCACGCTATCAAGTGAGAAATCCGGGCCTCGTCCTTCAGTTGCATCGATGATCAGTTGCGTGTGCTTCCAATAATCGTATTGGCTTTTATGCATGTAGAAGGGTACATCGCCAATCGCACCGAGATGGATGTCTGCATCCCCCAGTTGAAAATCTCCTTCTCTATAGCACATCGGAGAAGATCCATCACAACAGCCGCCGGATTGATAAAACATGATAGAGCCATGTACTTTTTTAATAGAGTCTATTAATGTAAGTGCTTCGTTCGTTGCAATAACACGTTCTACCATGTTTGATCGTATCCTTTCGATTTAGAAGAATCCTTGAGCGTCTTTAGCGTAGCTTACTAATAGACATTTTGTTTGTTGATAGTGATCAAGCATCATTAGGTGGTTTTCACGGCCGATACCTGATAATTTGTATCCACCGAATGCTGCGCCAGCAGGATATTGGTGGTATGTGTTTGTCCAAACACGACCAGCTTCGATACCACGACCAGCACGGTAAGCGATATCTCCACTACGAGACCATACTCCAGCTCCTAAGCCGTAAAGAGTATCGTTTGCGATTTCCATTGCTTCATCGAAGTCTTTGAAAGTAGTAACAGCAAGTACTGGTCCAAAGATTTCTTCTTGGAAGATACGCATTTTATTGTTTCCTTTGAAAACAGTCGGTTTGATGTAGTTACCAGTTTCAAGTTCTCCATCAAATTTGTTTTCTTCTCCACCGATAAGTAATTCAGCGCCTTCTTCTTGTCCGAGCTTGATGTAAGAAAGGATTTTTTCTTTTTGTTGATTAGAAGCTTGAGCACCCATCATTACTTCAGTATCAAGTGGGTTACCAACTTTAATTTGTTTAACGCGTTCTAGTGCACGTTCCATGAATTTGTCATAGATTGATTCTTGGATAAGAGCACGTGAAGGACATGTACAGATTTCGCCTGAGTTCAATGCGAACATAACCATACCTTCGATTGCTTTATCTAGGTAAGCATCATCTTTATCCATTACATCTTCAAAGAATACGTTAGGTGATTTGCCACCAAGTTCAAGTGTTACAGGGATGATGTTTTCAGTTGCATATTGCATGATTTGGCGACCAACTGCAGTTGAACCAGTGAAAGCAATTTTAGCAATACGTGGGTTCGTAGCAAGTGGTTTACCAACTTCGATACCGAAACCATTAACGATGTTAAGAACACCAGCAGGGATGATATCTTGAATTAATTCAACCAACACCATGATAGAAGCTGGAGTTTGTTCAGCTGGTTTCATGACGATACAGTTACCAGCAGCTAGAGCTGGAGCGATTTTCCAAACAGCCATTAGGATTGGGAAATTCCAAGGGATGATTTGTCCAACAACACCAAGTGGCTCTTGGAAGTGGTATGCTACTGTATCATTATCTATTTGAGTTGTGCGTCCTTCTTGAGAACGAATGGCACTTGCAAAGTAACGGAAGTGATCGATTGCCAATGGAATATCGGCATTCAATGTTTCACGTACAGCTTTACCGTTGTCCCAAGTTTCTGCAACAGCGATCATTTCTAAGTTTTCTTCTAAACGGTCAGCGATTTTGTTTAAAATGCGAGCGCGTTCAGCAGGAGTAGTTTTTCCCCAAGCAGCTTTTGCAGCATGTGCAGCATCTAATGCCAATTCGATATCTTCAACAGTAGAACGAGCAGCTTTTGTGAATACTTTACCAGTTACTGGTGATTTATTTTCGAAATATTGGCCTTTAACGGGTGCAACCCATTCTCCACCAATAAAGTTATCGTATTTTTCTTTGAATTGTACGACAGAACCTTCTGTATTAGGATTAGCATAAATCATAGTTGTATTTCTCCCCTTTAATTGGTTTAGAAAACTAACCCCGATGAACACGATTGTATGAACAATGATAGGGAAATCATCCAGGTCTGCTTTCTATCTCTATAATCGTCTTTTTTCGACAAAAACACAAGCAATAAGAACTAGAAAAATAGATTACTAATAGCATTTTTGTAAAAATGTGGCTAATTTTTTAAAGGGAATCACCCTAATTATTCCATAATTTTCTCGATATTTCCTGTTCTTAGAAACACTGAAAAAAGAAAGTTATTTCGGAATATTTCCTATTATTCTTTAAAATGAGTGGCCGATTAATTCTCCGAAGGGACTGTCCATTGACGATTAAATCAGAGCCATCTAACTAGGAAAGCAAGGGGATTTCGGAAATAGTATCAGGAGCGTTAGGATTTCAATGAATGACAAATCGATTGAGTAGTAACCAACCTTCCTTTCCCTTAGCTTTTCTTATCTGGAAGAAACCATACGACAATAAGAAAACTTGAATGTAATCGAACTACCCATAAAGAATAACCAGTAAGTATCATGTGGATTTCTGCTTAATTAAAGGAAACAAAAAATACTTATACTGAATCAATACTTTTCTTATATAATGTTAAAGTGATTTGAAATGATTTTTTTACTTAAAGAATTATGATCGATCATACATATATAGGAGGGATACGGTATGAAGAAATTTGGATTTATCTTTTTAATGGTAATGATGGCGATGCTTGCAGCCTGCTCATCTGATGATGATAATGCATCGAAAAAAGATGAAGAGGGGGCATTGAAGGTCGATAAAGGCCTCCTAAATGTAGAAGTGACATTGCCTGCTTCATTCTTTGAAGGTGAGGACATCGATAGCGTCATTGCTGAAGCCAAAAAAGATGGTGTAAGTAAAGTGACGAAAAACGAGGACGGATCATTAACGTATAAAATGCCGAAGTCTAAGCATAAGGAAATGATGAAAGACTTAGAAAAGAATGCGGAAGAGACAATGGAAGAGATGAAGAATGGCAAAGATTATCCATCCATTAAAGAGGTCTCCCATAACAAGGCGTTTTCAAAGTTTACTTTAGAAGTGGATAAAGAAACATATGAGAATGGTTTCGACGGCTTTGCCGCCATGGGACTAGGCATAACTGGCATGTACTATCAAGTTTTTAATGGAGCAAGCCCGGATGAGTATAAAGTTACGATATCGGTTAAAGATGCGGCGACTCAAAAAGTCTTTGACGAAGTCGTCTACCCGGATGATTTAGAGGGTGAGGAAGAAGCCAAGTAACTTCCTGCGTGTTAAAAAAGTATGATATGAAGATAAGAGGCATGAGAGTACAGGAGAAATCCATACATCTCATGCCTTTTTACATATACAAAGGCTAATATCCGTATTTTTATATGAGGTCACCTAATTGATAATTATTTTGATTATTCACTTTTTAGTCAATATCAGCTAAATGTTGGATTTGCAACAAGCTGATAAAATTGATGGTTTGTTTAGTTAATCAATCATTTTATACTAAGTTTCACAACAGTTGTTGTAAATTTAAAAGAATTAGAGGTAATTATTATGACTAAGGTGTTATTAATTACAGCAAATCCAAATGATGAAAATCGTTCGGCTAGTATGGCAGCAGGAAAAGCATTTATTGAAACATATAAAGATACAAACCCAACGGATGAAATCGTGACCGTGGATTTATTTAAGGAAGAAATTCCAAATTTGGACGCAGATGTTTTCAGTGGTTGGGGAAAACTTCGTGCAGGACAGCCAATGGACGCTCTTTCAACTGAGGAATTAGCGAAAGTTAGTCGCTTAAACGAAATTCTCAATCAATTTGTTTCAGCAGATAAAATGATATTCGTAACGCCATTATGGAATTATTTATTCCCAGCAGTTCTGAAAGCATACATTGATGCCGTAGCTGTACCTGGTAAAACGTTTAAATATACAGAAAAAGGTTCTGAAGGCTTACTTCAAGGTAAGAAAGTGCTTCACATTCAAGCCCGTGGTGATTTTTATTCAGAAGGACATCCTCTAGCTCATTTAGAGCTAGGCAATCGCTATTTAAAACAATTGATGGCCATCATGGGCATTACTGAATTTGAAGGTTTATTTATAGAAGGTCATGATGCAATGCGAAATAAAGCGGAGGAAATTAAAGCAGCAGGCATCGAGCGTGCAAAGCAATTAGCCCAAACCTTCTAATCGTCTATTATCTTTATATTGCAATTCGTGGTTCATATGAATGGACCACGAATTGCTTATTTTTTTTCTGGAAATTCTTCTGTTATAATCGGGTCATTCAATTCATCCAACAAGTGTTAGAAATTATGAGAAGGTGGGTACGAATGAAAAAACAAGATCCACGAATCCAACGGACAAGGCAAAGTATCATGAATGGTTTTATGAGACTGATTAAACAAAAGGAATTTAGTGATATTACCATTGCTGATATTACACAAGAAGCAGAGATTAACCGTTCAACGTTTTACTATCATTTTATGGATAAATACGATTTAATCGATGAGATTCAAAGAGAAGTTCTTACGAAAGAAATTTTTAAAGAAGTAGCATTACAAGAAGACATCGATGAACAAACGATTATTATGTCGCTACAGGCTATTATGGGTTCTCAAATAAATTTATCGCTACAATGTCAACATGCTCTTGAAGAATTCAAATCGAAAATGGACCATGAAATTAAACAGCGATTGACGGAAACTCTGCAAGCCTTATTAGATAAAGAGCATGGCGTAAAGGAAGAACATTATTTACTTGCTACATTTTGGAGTTGGGGCATTTATGGTGTGGCAATGGCATGTGTAGAGGGGAAAGAAACTTTGCATACGGCGGTAAACCGTTTGACAACTATGATTTTAGGCTAGTGTGAAGGTCACCCATATAGAACGGGTTAAGAAAAGACAGAGGCAATCAAAAGATTCTTCAAGCCATCATTCACCGGATTTTCTCTTATGATGTTTTCTGATACAAAAAGAACTGTCCATGTCATGATGGGCAGTTCTTTTTGCATCATTCATAATTCCTTTCAATTACGAAATGGGAACGGTCTCCCCTGAAGTAGGTTTTGGAGTATTCGATGACGCTCTGGTCTACCTCGTACGTATGGGTTTCAAGCGAGAAACAGGGAGATCCATTGGGAATTTCCAGTTTTTCTGCAATGGACTCGTCGGCGAGGGCCAGTTCCAGATGTTCGATGGTCTTCAGGACTTTGAGATTGAACTGGTTTTTAAGCAGTCGGAATAGGGATGTTTCACAGGCCTTCATATCAAGACCGGGTGTTTTATGCCACGGTAGGTAGGCGACTTCGTATTGAAGGGGGACGGAATCTACATAACGCACCCGAACGAGTTTATTGATGGGATCACCAATATCAAGGTCGAATCGTTTGGCAAGGGATGCGTTTGCTTCAATGACAGTTAAACCCAAGACCTTGGTGGAGGGGTTTTTCCCCTGCATCATCACCTGATCGGAAAAGTTTTCAACCGTGCTGGTAAGTGTTTGGCGTACTTTATTTTCTGAAACGAAGGTTCCCTTACCTTGGATCCGGTACACATACCCTTCCACGGTAAGTTGCTGGAGGGCTGTTCGGACGGTCGTCCTGCTCACTTCGAATGATTTACAGAATTCTGCTTCGGTCGGTAATTTAGTGTTTGGCTGATAATCCCCATTCTTTATCATTTGAACGATGGATTCCTTTACGGCAGAATGAAGGGCTGTCACTTTATTCGTGGTTTTCAACATGCTTCCTCCTAGACATTTTTCGCTACTTCTAGAGTATATCTTGTTACAACAAGAATCAACTATAAAGTTATTTGTAGTAACAAATTTAAAATTTGTATTGAAATTAGATATAAATGACTATACAATGGAATATATAGGTAATGACCAATGTTCCACTCAAAAAGGAGGAGATACATTCGTAAAAGGTGAAATAAGAAAAGGAAGCACCTATTTACATCAAAAATACAGAATATTTAGAAATGAAAAGGGGAGAAATCTATGAATATCTTATTATGTTGTTCTGCGGGAATGTCTACGAGTTTACTAGTGACGAAAATGGAGAAAAGTGCGAAGGAACAAGGCATAGATTGCCACATATGGGCAGTGTCTTCTACTGAGGTGGACAGAGAAATGGATAAGGCAGATGTCGTTTTACTAGGGCCACAGGTTAGGTTCCTGCTTTCTAAGATGAAGCAAGCAGGCACAGCAAAAGGCATTCCAGTCGATACAATCAATCCGATGTTCTATGGTTTGTGCAACGGGGAAGAAGTGCTCAAACAAGCTGTTACTTTGATAAAAGGAGAATAAGGATATGATGACTTTTATTGATAAGTACATTATGCCGGCTGCAGTCAAGTTGGGGAATAACCGACATCTGTTGGCCATACGTGACACGTTGATTGGAATGATAGCGATTACAATTATCGGATCGTTCGCGGTTTTATTGAATAATCTAGGGCAAATCATCAAGCCATACGGAAGAATGATGGAAGCCATTTTCGGTCCTACCTGGACGACGCTTGGCAATGACATTTCATTCGGTACCTTTGCATTCATGACCATTTTTGCCGTTTTCGGTATATCTTATAAACTTGCTAAATCTTATGGAGACGATGGATTCGAGGCGATGCTCATTTCGGCGGCCTGTTTCTTCTTATTGCTTCCACAGATGGGATTGGTCTCGCTGACGGTTGATAACAAAGTCGTATCAGGCGAGGCAGCTGGCTTCATCAGTACCAATTACTTTAATGCAACCGCTCTCTTTACGGGAATTGCCGTTTCCCTTATTGCCACGGAGATTTTTGTAAGGCTTTCCAAACTCAAATTCTTGGTGATCAACATGCCGGAGGGTGTACCTCCTGCAGTAGGGCGCTCGTTTGCCAAATTAATCCCAGGTATGGCAACCATTTTCATCATCGGGGTGTTCGGATTGCTTTTCCGTATCGCAACGAATGGCCAGATCGTGAATGACTGGTTAAGTAAAGTGATCGTATCTCCGATGCAAGGGGCCGTGGATTCACTGCCATTTGCCATCCTTCTTGTCTTTTTCGTCCATATTTTATGGATGGTGGGATTGCACGGACCGAACATTCTTGGTGGAATCACGACACCGCTTTTTGAAAGTTCAGGCGTAAAGAATATTGATCTGTATGCAAAAGGCATTACAGATATGGACCAATACGGCGTCTTGGCCGGCTCGTTTCTTGATGCTTTTGTTTATCTAGGTGGATCGGGCGGAACGATGGGCTTGATCATTGCGATGATCATAGCCGGTAGAAGGCGGTATAAACAGATGATTGGGCTTGGTGGGGCCCCGGGACTTTTCCAAATCAACGAACCGATTCTTTTCGGGCTTCCCATCGTATTGAATCCAATCTGGTTGGTTCCATTCGTTCTAGGACCTATCATTACTACAGTCATTTCGTACTTAGCGGTGAGCAGCGGTCTGGTCTTCCCAATTGTAGCCAAAATTCCATGGGTGACCCCACCGATTGTCGGAGGATTTTTGGCAACAGGTGGCCATGTTTCGGGGGCTGTCCTGGCAGGAATCAATCTCGTCATTTCAACCGTAATCTACTTGCCGTTCGTGTATGCCCAAGTGAAAATTGACTCGAAAAATAAAACGGAGCTTACAAAGGATTCGGAAACAGAATCAGTAAGTCTTTAAGAAAGAAGTGGGGAACATGGAAAAAGAAGAATTATATCAGTTATCTTTCCAACTTGTTTTACACAGTGGAAATGCAAGGAGCTTTGCGATGGAAGCCTTGCAAGAAGCCAAGAAAAAAGATTTCGAAGCAGCCAGGCAGAAGATAGCGGAGGCGGAGACGGAATTATTGCAGGCGCATAAATTTCAGACCCAGTTGATTCATGCGGAAGCGGGTGGCGAGAAATTAGACATCCCGATTATCCTGATACACGCACAGGATCATTTGATGACGGCGATGACTTTGAAGGATTTGGCGGTTGAAATGATTGAGATGAGAGAAGAGTTTCTTGGAGCCAACAAGATCAAGGAGGGGACAGCGGAATGAGTAAGGGGTTGAAAATCGTTACGATAGGCGGAGGTTCAAGTTATACGCCGGAACTGATTGAAGGATTTATTAAATATTACAAGGAGCTTCCTGTAAGTGAAATCTGGCTCGTGGATATAGAAGCTGGCAAGGAAAAGCTTGAAATCGTCGGCGGGCTGGCAAGACGGATGGTGGAAAAAGCGGGAGTGCCGATCGATATTCACTTAACGCTTGACCGTAAGAAAGCTCTAGAGGGTGCCGACTATGTCACGACCCAATTACGGGTCGGGCAGCTGGCTGCGAGGGCGCTTGATGAGAAAATTCCGCTGAAGCATGGGGTCATCGGTCAGGAAACGAATGGACCAGGCGGGTTGTTCAAAGCATTTCGGACGATTCCTGTCATTCTTGACATCGCCCGGGAGATGGAAGAGATTTGCCCGAATGCCTGGTTGATCAATTTCACGAACCCTGCCGGCATGGTCACGGAAGCGGTTCTGCGTCATAGCAACATCACTAAAATCGTCGGTCTATGCAATGTGCCAATCGGGATGGAACGTGGTGTCGCCGAGTTGATGAAGGTGGAACCGGACCGGGTGCGAATTGATTTCGCCGGATTGAACCATATGGTATACGGGTTGGATGTATTCGTGGATGGAAAGAGCGTGAAAGAGGAAATTATCGATATGATTTCAGACCCGGATAAAGCGGTGACGATGAAGAATATCCATGCGATGGGATGGGAGCCAGAATTCCTTCGTGCATTGAATTTATTTCCTTGCCCATATCACAATTATTACTACAAAACGGGAGATATCCTGGCTCAAGAGCTGAAGGATGCAGAAAATGGGGAAACAAGGGCTGAGGTCGTACAAAAGCTGGAAACGGAACTATTTGAACTATATAAAGACGTCGATCTAGACATCAAGCCACCACAACTTGAAGAACGGGGCGGCGCTTACTACAGTGATGCCGCGGTTCGGTTGATCCATTCCATGTATACGGATAAACGTGATATACAGGCGGTCAATACGATGAATTATGGTGCGATTGAAGGCATCCCGTACGATTCAGCCGTTGAAGTGAGCTGTGTGATTACGAAGGATGGTCCAAAACCGATTACGGTAGGTGAATTACCGGTAGCCGTTCGCGGACTCGTCCAGCAAATTAAGTCCTTTGAAAGGGTGGCTATCGAGGCTGCCGTAACAGGCAACTATGATACGGCCCTGCTTGCGATGACCATCAACCCACTAGTTCCAAGTGACCGGGTGGGGAAATTGATTCTGGATGAAATGCTCTTGGCGCATAAGGAATTTTTGCCGCAGTTCTTCGAGAATAAGGAATTACAAGGAAGTTTTCATGATTGAAGTGCTGGTCAATGCTGATGATTTCGGGTTTTCGCGGGCTGTGAATTACGGCATATTGAATAGCCACAAAAATGGAATAGTCAATTCGGCGACCATGATGATGAATGCAAAAGCGACCGATCATGCCATCAGAATTGCCAAAGATCATCGCACGCTTAAGGTGGGCATCCATCTTGTCCTGACATGGGGACGGCCGCTGCTACATGATGTGCCTAGCCTTGTAGACAGAGAGGGAAACTTCAAAAAGCAAGATGAGGTATATGGGAACCCGGGTAGTATTTCCTTGGAAGAGTTGGAGAGGGAATGGTCTGCCCAGATTGATAAATTCATCGATTTGGGGATGATGCCGACCCATTTTGACAGTCATCATCATGTCCATGCGATCCCGGCCTTTTGGCCGGTCGTGAAAAAGCTTTCCGCCCATTATGGGCTACCAGTCCGAAAAGCGGGACCCCATTTTCAGGACATTGAAACAGTGACCGATACATTCCTTGACGATTTTTATGGGGAAAAGGCGGCCGTCGATTACTTTCAAACCCTTAACGAGCGGATTAGTGAGGGCAAAAGCGTGGAGGTCATGACCCACCCAGCCTACCTGGATGATGATTTGCTCCAGCATTCCTCCTACAATCAAGAAAGGCTCAAGGAAACGGCCATCTTGATGAAAGCCACATTGCCAGAAGGATTCATTCTCCGGTAATGATCGGTTCAGGAAGGCCCATTAAGACAAAAAAAGCAATCGGTCTCAGTTTTCACTGAGGTCCGATTGCTTTTTTTTATACTTCTTTAACCACTACGGGTTTAACTTCGCCAACTACCAGCTTCTTGAATGCGAGGCTGACAACCATCATCACGATAAAGTTCACAGCCAAGGCGATGATTCCGACATTCAGATCCTTCGCCGCTTGTGGCAAGGATGGGAACAGCGTGCCGATTGTCGATTGGCTGATGGTGATGTAGGTGACGATGGCCAGTCCACAGATGATACCCGCTATTGCCCCATATTTATTGATAAAGTTCTTCTTTTTCAGGCTGAATAACAGGGACGGGAATAGTTGTGTAATGAAGCTATATCCCATCAAGATCAAAGCAGACATCGTTTCTCCGCCGTTTAAGGTGAAGTAAACGGATATGAGTGCAATCACGGGAACGAGTAACTTGGCCAAACGTACCACATGCCGGTCTGATGCTCCAGGATGGAGTTCCTTATAGACATTTTTCGCTAGGAGCGTAGAGACGCTCATCAACAGCATCGATCCTGGCACTAATGCCGTCAACATGCCAGCCGCACCGATGACTCCTATAAACCATGGATCAAAGGTCTGTATCGCAAGGCGCAATAAGGAAAGGTCCGCATCGGCACCTTCCAGTCCCGGCACTTTCAAAATCGCTGCAAATCCTACAAAAAAGACAAATAGTAACATGAGCGTATACAGTGGACTGATGATGGCATTTTTACGAAATGTTTTTCCGCTCCGGGCCGTATAGACGGCACTGAATACTTGGGGCCACATGTAAAAACCAAATACGAGCAAGATGACGGTCGAGATGAACCATGAAACGCTAAGACCTTGTTCTGGCAGCGTCAGGAAACCTGGTTTGGCGGCATTTATGGTCTCAAACATCGGTTGAAGACCACCAAAGTAATGAATCGGAAGATAAATGCCCAGGAATGCGATGATGACGATCATCATGATGTCCTTGATGACGGCTGTCCAGGCTGATCCATGAATGCCTGAAATCATGACATAAATGGTCAGGCTGATAGCTCCAAGCCACACAGCGGTGGACATGGAAATGGCGCCATATGATGCTTCGGAAACAATGATCCCTAAGCCTTTGAGCTGTACGACGACGACCGGAATCATCGATACCACGCCGACAAGGGCAGCAAGAATCCCTAGAGTTGGGCTCTTGTATTTGCTTACGAAGAAATCGGATTGTGACATAAGCCGATTTTCTTTTGCGTATTTCCAAATGGCCGGAAGTAGCCAATAGGATAATACATAAGACAAGGTAATATAAATGAGGACGTATAAAGCGGGCGCACCCTTTCCATAAGCCCAGCCGCTTCCTCCAAGGAAGGAGAAGGTTGTGTAAATTTCCCCTGCCATCAATAGAAAGACGAATATGGCGCCAAAACCGCGGCCGCCCACCGTCCATTGTTCCAGGTTCATGTCTTTTCCTTTTGTCGAACGGATCCCAAGAAAAATCGATAAAAGTAAAAATGCTAAAATAATGATAAGAGCAATATTCATTCTTCTTCACCTTCCCGGTTCCTAGGATCCAACTTATACATGACGGCTAGAGTGACGGAAGTGAGCACGACCCACATCGCCATCCAAAACATATAAAAAGGCATCCCCAATACATAAGGTTCTACTTTATTAACAAAAGGAAGAAACCCTAATATGCCGATAAAAGGAACGAGTGTAAGAATATATAATACTTTCATGAAGCAACCCCTCCATTCTAAATACGTTTCACAGATTATGATGTTTTTCTAAAAAAATGTTTCCGTAATACCTAGTACCTTACACTAATTCGATAAAAAAATTAATAGTGTGGCAGAAAAAAATATTCGTCACGCTTCATTTTACTCTCTCATTTAATCACAGGAAAATGGGATAGGAAGGTAGACTTCCGTATCCCAAAATTCCTCGTTCATTTTTTTCGATAGTTATATATGACAACTAAAAGAATGAACCAAAGCGGTGTCAGCAATAATGACGGCCTGGTCGCTTCAGCAAACAGCATGACGATCAAGATGAAGACAAACAGCCCTAAGATTACATAGTTGATGAAAGGTGTTAAGGGAGCCTTGAAAGTGGACGTAGCCCTTAAGTCCGGCCGTTTTTTCGTATACCGGATATGGGAAATCAAGATGATGCTCCAGACCCATAGGAAGCAGATCGCACTAATCGTTGTCACGATGGTGAAAGCTTGCTCCGGTATGATTTTACTTAATAATGCCCCAATGGAGACAACGATGGTGGACGTAACCAATGCATTGCTCGGAACAGCACGTTTATTTAATTTCTTAAGTTTAGCAGGTGCTTCGTTATTGTTGCTCAAGGTATAAAGCATGCGGCTTGTTGAAAACAATCCACTATTCCCGGCAGAAGCGGCGGATGTCAACACGACGAAATTGATAATCCCTGCAGCAACCGGAATCCCGATCAAGGCGAAGACCTCCACGAATGGGCTGCTTGCGGCATCGAGCTGTGTCCATGGATTGACACAAAGGATGACGGTGATGGCACCGATATAGAAAAGCAATATCCGGACAGGGATCTTATTGATCGCTGACGGGATGTTTTTTTTCGGATTGGCGGTTTCGGCCGCTGTCACCCCAATGATTTCGACACCAACAAAGGAGAAGACGACTAGCTGTAGGGAAAGCAAAAAGCCGGATGCGCCGTTCGGGAACATGCCCCCATGACTCCAAAGGTTGTTGAGGGAAACGGTTCCTGTATCGGTTTGGAAGCCAATGATGAGTAAGACAATTCCCACAACGATCAAGGCGACGATCGTGATGACTTTAATGAGGGAGAACCAGAACTCCAATTCTCCGAATAGCTTCACGGTCAACAAATTCAATCCTAGTAGAATCACCAAGCAGGCAAGTGCAGGGATCCATTGCGGAATGTCGAACCAATATTGCATATAGACCCCGACAGCGATGATATCGGCCATGGCCGTCATGATCCAACAGAACCAATAGGTCCAGCCAGTCACGAACCCAGCCCACGGTCCGATGTATTCCGTGGCGAATTCGGTGAATGAGGAATATCCCGCGTTGGACAACAGCAATTCCCCTAAAGCCCTCATGACGAAAAACAAGGCAATCCCGATAATCAGATACGAAAAGATAATGGAGGGTCCCGCCAACTGTATGGCTTTTCCGGATCCCAAAAATAACCCGGTCCCGATGGTTCCTCCTATGGCGATGAGTTGTACATGTCGATTTTTCAAATCCCTTTTCAATTCTTGTTTAGCCAATTTGTGCGCCCCCGTTGTTATAATTCTTGAATGTGAAGTGCATGGTCCGTTGATTCCAATCGATCACCAGGGCAATGAATCTGTCCAGTTTAGTAGCGATTTCACTTCGTTTTTTTAGTGATGATTGAAAAAAGACAATAAAAAAAGAGATTGGAAGCTACCAATCTCGAAAGGTTAAAGAATAACAAATATTCGTTACTCTTCTGTCCTTTTGCCTGAGATTGTGAATCCTTCGGCGCTGCACGTGTGTACAGTCTCTCCAGAAGCTGCTCCTGCTATAGTGTGATCCATAGCATTCATCGCTTGCTTAGTATGTGGTTGTCAATAAATGATCGCTGTGAAAGATGAAATTCTTTTTGGTAACTCATTTATTCTTTTAAAATAATAATGGAATTCTATCACTATTTTGATTTTGGGTCAAAGGGATATAATGTAAATGTGGTGGGGGTGAATCTATATGACCAGTTTGATGCCCAAAAACGATGCGAACCCCGAATCAGTTTGATAAGGACATTTTTTCATAGTCCCTTTTAAGAATGGCCATGATGATTTCGTCCGAATATTTTCCGTTGAAATATAAAGACTCTCGTAAAATCCCCTCTTTGATAAAGCCAACTTTTTCATAGGCTCTAATTCCACGTAAATTATGGCTGAATACTTCCAGTTGCAGACGATTTAAAGCCAATTCCTCAAAAACAAATGTTAAAACAAGTCGGATAGCTTCTGTACCATACCCTTTGCCCGTTAATTCAATGGCATTCATCGAAATTCTAAATCCTGCCTTTTTGTCCTCTTCGTCCATATCAGAGATGGATAATTCCCCGATCATTCGATCGCTTTCGTTTAAGCAAATGGCTAGATCATGGCGTGATGGATCTTCACGTACATTCTTTATATGACATTGAAGCTGCTCTAAAGTGAATATAGATTTTGTTCCTGTCATATACCGTATCTCCTCATCCTTTGTATTTTCTAAAAGGATAGGTGCATCCGATTCTTTTAAATAACGGAGATAGATTCTTTCTCCTATTAATTTCATTTTCTTTTCACCTCCGTCGATACTTACTATCAATAGTACATAGGATTCCTTCACCCGTATAGGGAAAGAACCATTACCACTCATGTCCTCCTATCCATTACTTCTAGAAGGCCAAAAGTGTTTTTCCTAAAAGTACATTTGTATTTCTACGGAATATTTATTATTATAAGATAAGGAAATGCTTTTGTGGGTAGAGTACTTTAGGAAGCATTGTAAATCTATTAAATTACTTATCTTAAATAAGGATTAGAGAATCGTCATTTTATGCTTGTACATCTGGGGGAGTTATCATGTCAAATAAAGAATTAACTAGAGGGCTGGAGGCACGTCATATTCAGATGATTGCCTTGGGCGGTACGATCGGTGTTGGGTTATTTATGGGATCTGCCAGCACAATTAAGTGGACCGGCCCCTCTGTCATGCTGGCGTATGCCATCGCGGGACTTTTTATCTTTTTTATCATGCGTTCGATGGGGGAAATGCTGTACCTGGAGCCTACTACGGGCTCATTCGCAACGTTTGCGAGTGATTATATCCATCCATTGGCAGGATTTGTAACTGCTTGGAGCAACTGGTTCCTATGGGTGTTGGTCGGCATGTCTGAAATCATTGCCGTAGGATTATATATGAATTTTTGGTTCCCTGAACTGCCGGCTTGGATTCCGGGAGTGGTGGCCATGGTCATCCTTGGCGCCGCTAACCTCATTTCCGTCAAATCCTTCGGTGAATTCGAATTCTGGTTTGCACTGATCAAGATCGTTACCATCATCTTGATGATCATTGCCGGTCTAGGTCTTATCTTTTTCGGGATAGGGAATGGTGGGGAGGCAATCGGCCTTTCCAACCTATGGGCTAATGGCGGTTTCTTTACGGGGGGATGGAAAGGTTTCTTCTTTGCCCTTTCCCTTGTTGTGGCATCTTATCAAGGCGTTGAACTTATCGGGATCACTGCAGGTGAAGCAAAGGATCCGAAGAGGACCATTACTAAAGCGATCCAAACGATCATTTGGCGTATATTAATCTTCTATATCGGCGCGATTTTTGTCATCGTCACGGTATTTCCTTGGAATCAATTAGATGAACTTGGAAGCCCGTTTGTATCGACCTTTGCCAAAATAGGCGTTACCGCAGCCGCGGGCATCATCAACTTTGTCGTGATCACGGCGGCGATGTCAGGATGCAATAGTGGGATTTTCAGTGCAGGGCGCATGCTTTATACCCTTGCCTTGAACGGGCAAGCGCCAAAAATCTTTGCAAAAATATCGAAAAGCGGAGTGCCGGCCTATTGTACAATCGCTGTCATGTTGGGCTTGGCCATTGGTGTTGTCCTGAACTACCTGGCTCCACCGGAAATATTCCTGTATGTGTACAGTGCAAGTGTGCTGCCCGGGATGATTCCATGGTTCGTGATTCTTATTAGTGAGCTTAGGTTCAGGAAGGTACGAGCTGAGGAAATGAAAAACCATCCATTCAAAATGCCTTTTGCCCCGTATACCAACTATGCAACGATTGCATTCTTACTATTGGTATTGGTCGGCATGTGGTTTAACCCGAGTACGCGACTCTCCTTGATTGTGGGCATCGTTTTCCTAGCAATCGTTGTAGCCTGTTACTACCTACTGAAAATGGATAAGCGGGTACCGTTAGACGTGAAGGCGAAAGAGGATGTATCTGCGTAATATAGAGTGTCGGAAAAAGTTATGCTTCGTGCATAGCTTTTTTTGTTTGACCGATATATGTAGGGGATTGACCGATAAAAGTGGCCAGTTGACCGATAAACCTTCCAACTTGACCGATAAAATGAGAAATTGACTGATATATGTAATTTATTGTAATGTTGGGCGCTTGAATATAAGATGAAGAGAAGAAATATACATAAAAGAAGGTGATTCGATTGAGAAAAGTGGAGAGGATTTTTAGCATTAATTCTCTGGTTAAGGAATTATGGGAAAGTCAGCCGGATATGAGATTCCTTCAATTGTTGGATTGGATAGAATCGGAGTACTCGAAACAGAATGGGGGATTTGGGCAAGGAAATTTGTTCAAACGGGATTCATATCAAGCCGAGGAGCCTTTTTCTTATATCGATTTATTTTATCTTGAGGACGAGCTGTTAGAGCAGTTTTTATTGCAGTTGGTAAAGGATACTAAGACTAGGCTTAGGCTTGAGAAGGTTCAGGCTGAAAAAGGGAGTAAACATTGGATTCAGCAATTCGTAAATAACAGGCAAGGGGAATTGAACCATCTTATTTTGATGAGTTCGCCTTCCTTGCTGACTTTCCTTGCTAAAGAGCGGTCCATCCAGTGGAAGTCCCCATTGCGGGAAACGGGTTACCAAGAATACAGAAATGAATTTTTGGAGCTTGAAAGTGTGAGGCGGGGCAGACGAATCGAGCTGGAGAAATATTGGCCAAGGATGGGGCCGCAATGGGATGGATATGCCACGGTGGCAGGGAAAGATGGTCAAAAAGGGTTTTTGCTAGTGGAAGCGAAGGCCCATTTGAAAGAAATGACTTCATCGATACGGGCAAAGGATCTGGACAGTAGATTCCTGATAGAGAGTACCATGAAGGAAACGATGGAGGCGATGGGTTCCCGGGCCCCTATGGAAGTCTGGCTGAACCGTTATTATCAGTTGGCGAATCGTTTGGCTTTTTTATATATATTGAATGAGAAAATGGGGATTCCAACGTGGCTGGTCCTTGTGAATTTTCTTAAAGATGATACCCATATACCTACCGGTTCTGTGGAATGGGTAGAACATTACCAAGAAGTTTTTAGCGAAATGGACATTACATCCGAATCGAATCCATTATTTGATAAGATCGTCACGGTCTATCCAAGTTGTAATTGATATGTGGAAAACTTAGGGAGAGCTTAATCCTCGGCTCTCTCTTTTAATTGGTACTTATTGACAATGGTAAAAATATGAATTATACTTTTAATTAACCAGTGGTCAACAAGGAGGATATCATGTCACCAAGAAAATCCGTTACACAGGAATTAACACGGGAAATGATAATGGACGCAGCACGGGATCTCTTTGTGGCGAAAGGGTATCAGCATGTTTCCATGAGGCAGATTGCGAAAGAATTAGGGTACAGCCATGGTGCTCTTTACTATCATTTCAAGAATAAAGCGGAGTTGTTTTACGCGTTAGTGGAAGAACATTTCGCCATGCTCGATCAAAAACTGGATGATGTGATGCACCAAGCCATCCCAAATGGGGAAAAGCTAGAGAACATTCTTTTGGGCTTCATTGAATTCGGGCTGACCCATCAAAGCCATTATGAAATCATGTTTTTGATCAAGGACGAAGAAGTACAGAACTTCATCAATCAAGGGCCACACAAAACCTATGAAAAATTCGCCCAGATTATTTTCACTTTATGTGAGAACAAAGTCTCCATCCAGCATATTTACAGCATCTTTTTATCCTTGCATGGTTTTGTCACGCATTATTGCCGTCATGTCACGACGTATGAGGAAGTAAAGAATCTAGCTGTGTTGCACGTGAAATTTTTAACAAAATCAATTAGCTGATTTTTTTTACCACGTATTGACCAGTGGTTAAATAAAAGGGAGGGCGTCCATTATGAAAAAAGCATTGGTAGTAGGAGCTTCAGGAGGAATGGGGTATTCAATCGTCAAGGAATTATCAAACAGGGGGATCTCGGTGACGGCCTTTGCACGCACCCGCAGTAAGCTAGAAAAACTTTTCGGAAATGATTCGAATGTGACGATCCATACGGGAGATCTATTTCAAGTGGAGGATTTAGAAAGAGCAGCCCAAGGTGTTGACGTCATATTCCAATCAGCGAACATTCCCTATTCAGAATGGGATGAGAAGTTAGTGGTCATGATGTCCAATATTATGGAAGTGGCAAAAAAGAATGAAGCGAAACTTGCCTTTGTCGACAATATTTATGCCTATGGACGCAGTTCAGGGAAAAGCGTGACTGAAATGACGGTTAAACATCCCCACACGAAAAAAGGAAGCATCCGCCTGAATGTCGAAAACCTGATTAAGGAATCAAACATTCCTGCAATCATTGTTCACTTTCCTGATTTCTATGGTCCCAATGCGGAAAGTTCTTTACTGCATTATACGCTTAATCATGTCATTAAAAATAAGAAGGCCAGTTATGTGGGCGACCAAAGCATTGCCAGGGAATTCATATACACCCCGGACGGAGCAAAAGCCATCGTTGAATTGTCCCTTAACGAAGAAGCGTACGGTCAGAACTGGAATATACCCGGTCATGATGTGATTACTGGAAAAGAACTAATCAAGATCATTCGCGACATAACGGATTATCAAAAAGGAGTATCCACCATTTCAAAGAAGATGATTCAATTCTTGGGGATCTTCAACTCCCAGATGCGTGAAGCGGTCGAGATGTATTATTTGAATGAAGAACCGGTTGTGTTGAACGGGGAAAAATACGAAAAGCTGATTGGACCGGTGCCTCGGACTTCTTATCGTGAAGGGTTGATCGAGACGGTGGAGTATATGAAAAGCCATGCATGAAAAAAACACGGCGTAAGAACGCCGTGTCGGTAATCCCTATAATCAACCTTTCCCAGCTTCGAATCCAGGGTATTTGGTCATGCCGCCATCCGCATATAGTGTCAAGCCGGTGACGTAGCTGGATTCTTCGGATGCGAGCCAAACCGCACATGCAGCGATTTGTTCCGGTTTTCCGATATAGCCCATCGGAATCAGGTCGATGACTTCTTGTGTCGCCTTTGGATCATTGAATTTCTCGGCGTTAATCGGTGTATCGATCGCTCCAGGGGAAATGTTATTCACGCGGATTCCTTTTGGCGCATATTCAAGGGCAAGTGTTTCGGTCATCATTTTGACGCCACCTTTACTTGCTGCATAGTGAACAAAATGTGGCCATGGAATTCTGTCATGAACCGAAGACATATTGATGATGTTTCCTTTAATATCATGTTCTAACATATAACTGATTGCATCCCGACTTGCTAAAAACATGCCGGTAAGGTTGACGTCGATGACCTTTTGCCAATCTTCTAGCGTCAGTTTTTCGCTTGGCACTTCATTTTCAATGCCGGCATTGTTGATCATGATGTCGATGGTACCGAATGTATCCACTGCAAACTGAATTAATTTCTTCACATCTTCTTCTTTTGTAACATCGCCTTGAATGGCTGCGGCCTTCCCGCCTGAAGCTTCAATCGTTTGAATGATTTCCTTATAGTCGTTCTCTTCCGAATGATAATTTAAGACAACTCGTGCTTTTTCCTTTCCGAAGCGTTCCGCCATTGCTTTACCTAATCCTGTTGCGGCCCCTGTGATTACGACTACCTTGTTCTCTAAATCTGTATACATACTATATCCTCTCCCTTATTTATTCTTTTGTGAATCCAATCATGACGCCACCGGCGATGACTAAGATACAACCGATGATGACATAGGTCATTTGTTTCTTTGATTTTTTCTCTCCTAATAGGAAGATGCCGCCTAAAGTGGAAATGACGATACCCATTTGCGAGAATGAAAAGGCAATGGCAACGCCCACTTTTGGATTAGCGAGAAGGAGACCGATATTCCCGGTCGCCCACATGATCCCAGTTAAGATGTTGCGTCCGGCATATTTGTTGAATGGTTTATGTTTAATGGATAGAAGGAAAGCTGCAATAAACATTCCGATCGCTTGTGGCAAGATAGCCGACCACCCGTCAATGTCAAACCATCTGACGACGATGACATAGGTGACAAAACCAAGAGTGGAGACGATCAAGTAAAGGATTCCTTTTTTCATGCTGCCTTCATTTTTCCCTTTACTACCTTCATAGCTTGTCAGCAATACACCCGCAATCAAGAAAATGATGGCAATCACGCCAAGGATGATCGTCGAAGTGGTGTTCCACTCCTTAAAGACGATAACCGCAAAAAATGTATTTCCTAGTATTTGCAATCCGGTTGAAATGGGAACGGTTTTGGAAACGCCCATTTCCTTGACACTATTGAACTGAAAAAGTTGACCGAACGCCCAGCCAATCCCTGAAATGATTCCGACAATCCAGATGAGGCTCGTCCATTCGGGAGGATTGATGACCGACATCACGATGGCAAACAATAAAGAGCCGATGGTGATACCGAGTGTTTGGTTATATGAGTTGCCCCCGAGTTTTTCGGAAACAAGTACCAAGCTTCCCCACGTTAATGCGGGGATAAGTGCATAGAGAAAACCTTCCACAAAATCCATCTCCTAAGTTACAAACATTTGTATTAATGAAAAGTACTAGTTATTTAGTTAGCTACTAATAAATTTCCCTTGTTTTCTAAAATGAAAACATTTTTTTAATATATTAATTTAGTTACATGATTCGTTTCTCCCGAATCAATGGGCTGAAAAATAAACCGGTTTATGGTATTTTTAATTAAAATTAGTTAGGAGTGGGAACATGACGACATTACATGAATGGTTTGAAAAGGGGATACCTGCAAAGGAATTTGTGGAGTCGATGAAAGTGAATAAGGAAGGCTTGCAATCCGTATACGAGCGTTTTTCCATTTCGGAAGAAGACCGTGCATTTTTCGAAGAAGTAAAAGGGAAAGAGCTGAGAGCGATTGTCATTACAGAAGATTGGTGTGGCGACGCGATGATGAATATCCCAATCCTTTTGAACATCGCACAGGCAGCAAATATTGATACGCGGATGATTCTGCGGGATCAAAACCTTGAGCTGATGGATCAGTATTTAACGAATGGAACGGCACGATCGATTCCCATCTTTATTTTCATCGATAATCAAGGGAAGGAAAAAGCGGTTTGGGGCCCTCGAGCACCTAAAGTACAGGAGTTCGTAATGGAATTGCGCAAGGATTTACCAGCTAAGGAAGACGAACATTTTGAAGCGGCACAAAAGGAGCTTTTTAAGAAAATCGGGGAATCTTATGCCCAAAACGAACAGCTTTGGCAAGAAGTGTACAGCAGTATTAAAGAAACATTGACGAAGGCGTAAACCACTTGCATCCCCGTTTTTAGCGGGGATGTTTTTTTCTTAACCTTACAAAGTTTTGATTCTTTCCTCTTTATTTTCAGTATGTGATGCGACCGACATGCCCAAAGCCGGGATAGCTGCCAGGGCAACGGTGATAGCGGATAAACTAAAAACCGTGAATAGCGAAGTTATTTTCAGCAATGGACCCGAAGAAGCCGTTCCAATTAAGAGAAATAGAATGAAGATGGGCGTGATGATGCCATTTGTTCTGCCGATGAATTTTTCTTCCACAAGTTTAATCATCATGGTGCTTAAGAGTATTTGCATGAACGCCATCATGAAGGCGGTGATGAATCTCATCGATGCCGTTAAAATAAAGGAAGTGGACAGTACTTCGATAACGGTGGAAAGGGCTAACAATAAAAACGTACCAACAAACGTCACCCTCACATGAAGACGATTAACTAAAGTGGCCGCGATGATTCCCCCAATCAGTAAACCAGCCCCTGCTGCAGCGGATAACCATTGAAGGGCTTCTTTTGGCAATTGTAGCCTATCCGTGATCAGAAAAACCTCGAGCGGTTGTACGAGGCCTGCTCCAAGACCCAAGAAACAAAAGGTCAGGGCGATTCTTTTCAAATTGTGATTATGGAGTACATAGTGAAAGCCTTGTCTAATTTCTGTAACAATCGTCGAGTCATCCTGTTTTTGCTTTTTGGCATCCTTCGGTAAAAAGAGCGTGATGACCGTGGATAATCCAAATGTAAGAATTAACAAGGAAAGGGAAACCGAAATGCCAAAATTCGAATAGACGGCCGTACCGATGATGGGTCCTAGAATCAAGAACAGGGAACCTAGGCTTTGCACGATGCCTATCGCCGAACCGACTTGATCTTCAGGGATGTGCCGTTTGAAAATCTTCGCGGAAGAAGGTTGTGAAAATTGAGAGACGATTGCTGACACGAATGTGGCAAAGAAAACGGCTTCCCACATCCCGAATGAGATGAAACCTAAAATGATCAGAATCGAAACGATGCTGAGCAGCCCGCCGCTAATGATCGTCTTCTTTGGATTCCAACGGTCGGCAAAGGTTCCGCCTATAAAGGAAAATAAGAAGATGGGGGCGTACTCGATGACAGTGATAAGGGATATCGCGACCGGATCCTGATTCGTTTTTTCGATAATGTAAAACAAAACGGCCATATTTCGAATCCATATGCTGATTTGATCAAGCATATCCGAACTCAACATGATCCAGAAAACCTTATTTTTCAATAATTGGTTCATCCACAGGCAGCTCCTTCTTAATTAATCTGACCGTTCGGTTTAATAAATTCCTAAAAAAATGGTTCTACAGGATTATCGTTAAATAATCGAGGAACATCCTTTCTTGGGAAAAGGATAAGAAAGGGATGTTTGTTTCTCTAGTGTTTCGAAATGCCTTTTAAAAAGACGTCCACGCTTTTGTGATATAGTCTCCTGATTTCAGGAAATTCCATCTCGTAATAGGTGGCATGTAATCCGGCATGCATGCCAAAGAGAATGTACATAAGGTCTTTGGGATTATCTTCGGTGAACGCCCCTTCATTAATTCCCTGGTCAATGACGGCTTCATACGTGTCATAATACTGACTGCGATAAATTTCTAAAATATGCGCAAAAATCTCAGGGTCAGCCGTTTCACTTCCGCCAAATTCCTCAGCGGCTTTAATTAAAGGACTTTGCAGATCTTCAAGATAATGGTCTGCCAATGCATATAATTTCTCTACACTCGTGCGGTAGTTCTTTTGCTTGATGTTCCAGGCGCGCTTCCACTCGTCGGCGTTATTCTCGACGATGTACAAGAAAAGTTTTTCCTTGCTTTTGAAATGATAATAAATGCTCCCTTTACTGCTTTCGGAGACGTTTGTGATGTCTTCCATTGACGTAGCGGCGTATCCCTTTTGGGCAAACAATTTTTCTGCTTCTTTAGCTATCTTAAGCTTAGTGGGAGAGGGGGTACTTTGTTGTTTCATGTCAGATAAGCCTCCAATGATAAACTGAACGTTCGGTCTATAATTAAATTATCGTAATTACCTATAATTGTCAATGGTGTTTTGTTATTCAAAAAAGCCAGTGCGCATTAAATGGATGCGCACTGGCTTAAGTTATACGGATCAAATCAAAAACATCGCCACGATCGTCGTCACGAATAAACCGATGCATACCGGAAGCAAGTTTCGGCGGGCGAGTTCAAATGGACTGACGTTACAAATGGCGGCCGCTGGGATGAGTGCCCATGGAATCAAGGTACCGCCTCCGACCCAGATTGCCGTGATTTGGCCGAGGGCAGTCAACGTCGCAGTACCGCTTCCAATCGCCGTCCCGAATAGATTTGCGACCGAACCGGCCAGGGAAATACCTGAAAACCCGGAACCATCCAAGCCGGTAATCGCACCGATGCCTGTCAGTGTGACGGCAGCTATCTCTTTCGTCAATGGAACCGAGGCGGCGAGTGCTGCACCCAAATCGTTGACGATGCCGAGAGAGGCTTTCGGTAAGTAGTCCCCGATGATTTTAGTGAAGCCGGAATCGCCTAAATAGAAGAAAGCGGCAATCGGGATGACCGGACCGAAAACCTTGAAGCCAAATTGGAACCCTTGAATCAAGTAGCTCGTTGATTTTTCAAGGCCAGGATGGCCATGGGCCACGAGAGATAAGATCAGCAAGATAAAAACGGCGGTTCCGCCAACCAATGCTGTTGCTTCGCCGCCTTGTAATTTCAGAAGCCAAAGAGCGACGACATCCAGTAAAAAGGCCAATGGGATGAATATCGCAAAAAACCTCTTCTGTCCCATCGTAAGTAACTCTTCATTCATCCCATCCTGGTCTTCGTCGATTGCTTCTTGTACGGTAGGTTGAATGCGACCAAGCCGCATATCCCGCTTCAAGAAGATGAACGCAGAAACCGTAGTCACGACGCCCATTGTGATGACGAGCGGGATGCTGGCTGAAATGACGTCACCGACCGGAATCGAAGCCGCATCAGCCGTGAGTTTTGGTGCCGCTTGAATGACAAAATCACCCGAAAGCGCAATGCCGTGGCCAAATAAATTCATCGCCATCGCTACGCCTAGTGCAGGCAATCCGGCCCGCAATGCGACCGGTAGCAGCACGGCACCAAGCAAAGCGACGGCAGGAGATGGCCAGAAAAACCAGGAGATGCCCATCATGACGATTCCAATCACCCAAAAAGCGAGTGTGGGGTTTTTAATGAATCTAGCAAAAGGTGCGATCATGACATCATTGATACCGGACTTCGTCAAGACCGTACTCATGGCAACAATGATGGAGATGATCAAAATGGTCGACATTAACTCGGTGATGGCGAAAGCGAAACTATTGAATACGCCACTGATGGAGGAAGCCAAACTGCCTGTAGAGACGAGCGCCAAAATGAAGATGCCAACGATGCAAATGAGGGTGGTATCCCGACGCTTTACCATAAACCCGATGATCAACACGATGAATAAAACATAAATCCAATGGAGAGCCGTCAATCCCATCCCATAATCCATCTCCCTCAAAATCTTCCTGATACAGATTATGAAGGGGAGCCCAAATGGTGAGTTGTTTTAAAAAAAGTCATAAATCGGACTTGTTGGAAAGCTGTCCAAGCAATTGTTGAAAAAAAGACAAGAATGAGAACATTCAAATGAAAGAAAGTTAGAAACACATGATAAAATAAATGGAGGGTGTTAATAATTGTACCTAAGGATGAATATAAAGAGTAAGTGCATAGAAAAAAGGCAGAAAGCTTAATTCAAAGCCTTCTCCCCTTCTTTAGAGTTAAAAATTATAATATTGGCGAAGTAAATAAGCTAGGTACTTGCAATGTGGATGAGCGTGAAGGTTCTCGAGCAATCCTTTTATGATGGCCGGTCCGAAAGTTTGTTCAATCAGTTGCTCCTTGAGCAGGAGTAAGGATTCTTTTTCAATGGACTCTTCGATTTCCTCAATCTTATTATCCATAAGATCGAGTAGCTGTTCCTTTGTCATTTCTTCGCACATGACAGGACTGATTATTTCCGTCAATTCTTGTGAAATAAAAGGAATGGTTGAATGCCTTGCCAGTATATTCGTTTTTTCCACAAGAGATTGCGAGAGTCGGACTAAATCCAACGGTATATTATAGAATAAAAATAAAACAGCATACTGTTGCAAGAATCCTTTTATACAATAGGTTAAATCATATTTTGTTTGAATGATATCGTCCCCATATAGTCGTTCAACCAATGAGAGGATACTCGTTTCATTGATTCTTTCATAGTGTTGAATTCGTGTTATGAGCTCTTCATTTAATGATTGTGCTTGTTCTTTAAAAATAATCTTAGCGAAGTCTGTATGGTTCAGATAAGATTTAAATGAGGTATAGAAAAATTCATATAAAAGGTCTTCATCTGCTGTGTTTTTGACTACGTGGTCAATATTTGAGACGAGCTGTATCATAAAATAATCGACTAGCGCTATAATCAATTCATCTTTGGATTTAAAAGATAAATAAAAGGCACCCTTTGAAATGCCGCAGTGATCGGTGATTTGCTGTACGGAGGTAGCGTTAAACCCTTGTTTTGCAAAGAGTTCGATGGCCGTTTCCATTATGAGTTCCTTTTTAATCATTCCATTCGCTCCTAGGTCATATTGTTGACAAATGACTAATTAGTCATTAGTATAAGTAAATATGTTTGATAAGTCAATTAAGGGTAGGTGTAAAGGTGAGAGGTTTAGTCAATTTTGTTCTAAGGAATAAACTAGCAGTGTGGCTCCTTACAATTATTATTACGGTATCTGGTATTTATTCGGGTACGCAAATGAAAACGGAGACAATCCCGGATATTACAATTCCCTATTTAACGGTGATGGGTGTATATCCTGGTGCTACTCCAGAGAAAGTGATGGATGAGGTCTCGATACCATTAGAGGAAGCGGTTGAAGGGCTTGAGGACGTGAAAGCCGTTTATTCCAATTCGTATTCCAATATGTCCAATATTCAAGTGGAATATGAATATGGGATCGATATGGATGAGGCGAAGCGTGCTCTTGAATCGGCAATTGACGGAGTAAAGTTACCGGAGAAAGCGGAAGAGCCGACGATTACAGCCATCAGCTTAAACATGATGCCTGTTATGGCATTGAGTGTAAGCAGTACAAAAGAGGATATTGTTGAATTAACGTCAACCGTGGAAGATAGTTTACTTCCAAAAATCGAGAAAATCGACGGGGTTGCTTCGGCCACTACCACTGGCCAGCATATAGAAGAAGTTGAATTAACGTATGACGAAGCAAAAATGGCTAAACTGGACCTTACGGAAGATAAGGTAAAGGAAATGATTCAGGCAAGTGATTTAGCTGTATCATTAGGCCTTTACGAATTCGAAGAAGGGGAACAGGCCGTTTCAGTAGACGGTAAGTTCATGACAGCTAAAGAATTGAAGGGAATGCTTATTCCTGTAACACCATCAGCTAGCAATCCAGCACCTTTTGTGAAACTTAGCGATATTGCTAAAGTTGAGCTAGTTGGGAAAGAAGAATCCGTATCACGTACGAACGGTGAAAATGCGATTGCCATTCAAATTGTCAAAGGGCAGGAAGCAAACACAGTTGACGTGGTTAACGATGTAAAAGATCTAATTAAAGAAGAAGAGAAAAAGATTGATGGCCTAGTTGTCGATGTCAGTCTTGACCAAGGGGAACCAATTGAGGAATCCGTTTCGACGATGATAGAAAAAGCGCTATTCGGCGGTTTAATTGCGATATTAATCATCCTTTTATTCCTAAGGGACATTAAATCGACGATCATTTCGATCATTTCGATTCCTGTTTCAATCTTTATGGCCTTCCTAATCTTAAATGGCCTGGGAATCACATTAAATATCATGACATTGGGTGCGATTACGGTTGCCATCGGACGTGTAATCGATGACTCGATCGTTGTTGTTGAAAATATTTACCGACGCATGCATTTGAAAGATGAAAAATTAACGGGTCGTGCATTGGTGCGAGAAGCGACAATCGAAATGTTCAAGCCAATCATGTCATCAACATTAGTAACGGTTGCGGTATTCGCTCCGCTTATCTTCGTTGGCGGTATGGTAGGCGAACTGTTCACGCCATTTGCATTAACCATGACATTTGCCCTTTTGGCTTCGTTAGTCGTTGCCATAACGATTGTGCCGGCATTATCTCACTTCTTATTTAAGAAAAAATTATATGGTGAGAAGACCGAGAGTAATCATAAAGAGCTTGGCAAATTAGCTAAGGGATACAAACGTGTTCTTAGATGGACATTGAATCATAAAGTGATCACTTCCATCATATCTGTGGTTCTATTAGCCGGCAGTTTGGCGTTAACGCCATTAATCGGTTTTAGTTTCTTAGGTAGCGAAGAAGAAAAAGTGATGTACTTAACCTACACACCAGAACCAGGGGAGCTCAAAGAAGAAACATTAGCGAACCTTGAAGTGGTGGAAAAGAAGTTACTGAAACGTGACGAGATTGATATTGTTCAGTTATCCGTAACAGAGGATGGCGACTCCATGGCCGCAATGATGGGCGGGGGCGGAAGCGGTGCCCTCATGTACCTGATCTTTGACCCAGACATGAAAAACTTCCCGGAAGTACGGGAAGAGATTGAAGAATATGTCTTCAATATTGGTCAATCAGGCGAATGGAAGAGCCAGAACTTCTCGTCTATGTCTGTGGCGAGTGATGAAGTCAGCTACACGTTCTACAGTGAAGATTTAGGTAAATTAAATGACGCGGTAAAAACAGTAGAAGGCGTTATGAAGAAAAATGACGGCTTAAAGGACGTTTCTTCTAGTACAGAGGATGCCTATGTGGAATATACATTCAAAGTAGAACAAGATGAATTATTGAAGTATGGATTAACTACAGCTCAAATCATTGGGATGTTAAGCCCTTCTACCCAAGAAGAAGTATTAACAACCATTGAAAAAGACGGTGAGTCAGTAGAAGTCATCGTTCAGCAAGATCAAGACGAACAGCCAAAATCAATTGATGATATGTTAGATAAAAAAGTACCAACCGCAACAGGTACGACGATGAAACTTTCTGAATTGGTCACGGTTAAAGAAGGAACCACGTTGAATACATTGGCCCGTAGTAAAGGTGAATACTACGCCACTGTTTCAGGAACCATCACAGATAAAGATATTTCAAAGGCTACTTCTGAAATAGATGAAGACATTGATAAATTAGACTTACCAAAAGGCGTGACAATCGGTGTAGCCGGTGTAGCAGCGGATATGTCAGAAACATTTACCCAACTTGGTTTAGCCATGATCGCAGCAATCGCAATCGTGTACTTCATCCTTGTTGTCACATTCCGTGAGGGTGTCGCACCATTTGCTATCCTGTTCTCCTTACCGTTTACGGTCATTGGTTCGTTTGTAGGTTTATTAATCGCTGGTGAAACGATCTCGGTATCGGTCATGATGGGACTTCTCATGTTAATTGGTATCGTTGTAACAAATGCCATCGTACTTGTAGACCGGATCATTCATATGGAACGTGATGGTATGAGTATGCGTGAAGCCATTCTAGAAGCTGGCGCAACACGACTCCGTCCAATCCTGATGACGGCCATTGCAACCATCGGAGCATTAATGCCATTAGCATTCGGCTCAGGCGGCGGCGGTTTAATTTCAAAAGGTCTTGGTATTACAGTAATTGGTGGATTAGCAAGTTCAACGCTATTAACATTGCTTATCGTTCCAATCGTTTACGAAGTATTATCAAAACTATTCAAGAAAAAACGTAATGAAATAGACGAAAACTAAAAGAGAGCCCTGCAGGATGATGATCATCTTGTGGGGCTTTTTTTGCGGCATTCCAGGAGATATTATCGGTGCCGACCTCAATGAAAGTATTGCTACAGTCCCTTTTCTAGAAGAAGAGTTGGTAACGGCTAATCATAATGCTAAGGAAATGGTCCGCGCTCAGAAAACGGATGGCTTCAAATAAAAGCTTATCATTTAATATTAATCGTTATTGGGCAAGCCATAAATAGTCATCTCCTTCAGATTCATAGTAACCTTTTTTTTACTATACCGAAATACTCTTACATTTACAGAATTATTTCCACGCCACTTGTTATATTAATAGGGGTCATTCTCATAGAGGCCATCATCCCTTTGAATGGTTTTAAAACCATATCCCACCGAATCAGTGAGTAATTTCTAAATAAAAAGCATTAGTTTCTTTATTTTCAACTATACATCGAGTATTCTTAATGGGAGATAACCACTAGGATAAAAGAGGGATAATTCGTGAAGCACCTATACAGTGAAATACTACAATTTAGGGGTACGCATTATGACTTTGGATTCATGCAGGGGGAAAAGTTAAAGGATTCCCTCACTGTTAAAAATCGTGAAGATCAGTGGAAAGTAAGGCAGCCACGTTTTACGGTTGAAGAGGAAGAGGTCAAAAATGCAATTACTTCATTTGCACCTGGCGTATGGGAAGAAATACTCGGGTTCCAAGAAGCATTAAAATGGCCAATCGAACGTGTTCTCCAGGAGTTCGGCGGCTATAGATTGGATTATGTTCGATCGGGTTGTTCGATCATGACAGGCGATTCGTATTTGGTGCGTAATTATGATTACCATCCGAAAACCTATGAGGGACGTTATGTGCTATTCCAGCCGACGGACCAGGGGTATGCGAGCATCGGTCCGAGCCAACGCGGGACTGGACGGATGGATGGGATGAACGAAAAAGGGCTATCGATAGGGTATAACTTCATGAATCGGAAAAATCCCGGCGATGGATTCATTTGCTGCATGATTGGCCGATTGATATTGGAGTCTTGTGCAAATGTCGAGGAAGCCGTTGCGATGCTGAAGGAAATTCCGCATCGACATTCATTCACATACGTCGTTCATGATGGAAGTGGGAAGAGTTTTATAATAGAAACGTCCCCAAGAAATGTGGAGGTCCGGACAGCGACTGCCTGCACCAATCATTTTGAGATCCTGAAGCATGAAAACCGTCATCATCTTGTGGATTCGAAACGGAGATTGGACACTATCCATCAACAACAGGATAGCATCTCGGATACATATGAAGCATTTCGTTTGTTTAACGACACCAATCAGGGTGTTTTTTCCGATTTGTATAGCAGCTGGGCAGGGACGATCCATACGTCGGTTTATTTGCCGCGTGAAATGAAAGCATGGATTGCACTGGGCGGCAATCAGGAGCCTACGGTTTTGGACTTTGCAAAATGGCTTGCAGGAGAAGATATTGAAAAAGAAAGAATCATGGGTGTGATTGATACCACCATCCCATTTGTACATATGGATGAAGGGGCGAATTGGTTCCGTGAGTAAGAGTGGATAATGGAGGCTCGATCTTTGGATTGGGCTTCTTTATTTATTCGTGTCTCCAAAATTGAGTGTATTTTTACATGATGAGGGATAATATGTAGGGATGACGACATCATTATTAGATTAAAACGAATGAACATAGTATGAAACAATGCTGTGTAAAGGGATAGTTGTATAATAGAATGGATGGTAAAGTGGATACATATAAAATCTAACAGAAGATTCTACCAAATGGGGAATAGAGGGAGATAAATCATGGAAACAAAAAAGGTATTACCCGTTCTTTTCTTAGTGATGTTTTTAGTCATGGTTGGGTTTGGAATCATCATTCCCGTCATGCCTTTCCTGGCTGAAAAAGTGGGAGGAAGCCCGACAGAGCTTGGTCTTTTGATGGCTGTCTATTCGTTCATGCAATTGATATTCGCACCAATGTGGGGCCGCGTATCTGACCGGATTGGCCGGAAGCCGGTTATGATGATCGGGATCGCAGGCTTGGCTGTTTCGTTTTTCATCATGGCATCGGCGGATTCTTTACTGGTGTTATTCATCGCCAGGATTATCGGGGGTGCCTTATCTTCAGCGAATATGCCAACTGCCATGGCATACGTAGCAGATATTACGACACCTGAAGAACGGGGAAAAGGGATGGGAATCATTGGGGCCGCTACAGGACTTGGCTTCATATTCGGTCCGGCCATTGGTGGGATATTCTCGGAGACGAGTTTGAATATGCCGTTTTACATCGCCGGCATTTCATCCATCATTACCCTCATATTAGTCATGATATTACTGAAAGAATCGCTTACTGAAGAAAAAAGATCCCACCGGACGGAAGAAAAGGTGTCCATGTGGAAATCCTTTAAAGGTCCGATGAGCGTCCTGTTTATTCTGCAATTGATCATTACCCTTTCCATGGCGGGCTTAGAGACGACGTTTGCTTATTTTGCAGCCCAAAAGGCTGATATAAGTCTTGTTCAATTAGGTTATATCTTTATGATCATGGGATTCGGTAGTGCGATTGTTCAAGGTGGATTAATCGGACCGATGACCAAGAAGTTCGGGGAAGGAAACGTCATTCGAATCGGAATTGTCGTATCGGCGATTGGATTTGTGCTCATCTTGTTCTCGACTAATTTCTGGACATCGGCGATTTTCCTGACGATTTTCGGATTGGGGAACGGTGTCATCCGCCCTGCCATCTCGGCACTGGTCACTAAAAGTTCAACATCCGGCCATGGTGGGGTCACGGGCTTACTTTCTTCCTTTGATTCATTCGGAAGGATTGCGGGCCCTCCTATAGGTGGTTGGTTATTCTCCATCTCCATCGGTTTACCTTTTATATCCGGTGCGATCCTATCACTGTTTGCATTGGTCCTTTATCAAGTGTTCCATGCAAGGAAACGATCAGTGGAAACAAGCATCTAATCAAGAACATAAATAAGAAAAAACGAGTTAGGAAATTCCTACTCGTTTTTATTTTTGGCTGATGACTTTGATCTTGGAGAGCACCCAATCATATTCCCCGCTTGAAATTACGCTATCGCAATATTCGCATTGTCCGGATGCATTGATACTGACATTCGCCCCACAGTTTGGACATTGCGTCACATCATATTTCTCTTTTTGAGTCTCGGTCAATACGGTTTCCTTCCGGATCAGTGTCCAGATATAAGACATGTAAATATCCCGGTCAGGATTGCCTTTGAGGACTTTCTTGGTGTGATCATCGATTACGTAATCATTCATCCGGGCTTTGATATATACATCGAGTTCGTCATTGGATCCGTCATTTTCATAGCGAACGATTTTCGATTCAAGGATGGCGATATTTTCGACCACATTCGTTTTATGCTGGTCAATATAGGACTGTAATTGCCGGTTATGCATATTGAATAATGGATCCGTTTCAAACGGTCGGATACTGTTCCACTGTTTCTCCATCCAAGCTTGCTGTAATTGGAGAAACATATTATTGATTTTCGATAAAAACACTTCATCATGAAACAGAGGATCTTTCGATTTCAATCCTGCAAGATTAGCGTCTACAGGCCGGTAGGCAGGCTCTGGGCTTTTTACGGTATTCCTATTGGATGTGGTGCCTCTTCGTTGTGTTTGTTGGCTGCTTTTACCGAATTTTTTATAGGCAAAGAAAGCGATGATCAAAATGACTCCCAATACGGGATATTTTTTTAGAAAGTAAAACAAAAACCATAAGTCGATGCCTTCCCCTGAAGTCGTGGAAGTATTGACGAATTCGTCTTCCGGTTCCTCATTATGCGATACACCATTCCCTACATCGGCTAGTGTGACATCGACGGGAAAGATGAGGAGGGAGGTGAAACCGAAAAGCATTGTGATGATCAAATGAATGTTCCATTTCTTCATCATTTTAGTTTATTCCCGCATTCTGCACAGAATTTAGAATTCGGCGTATTGGGATGGCCACACTCCGTACAAAAGGCGGCAACAGCCTTTCGTTCTACTTTCGTTCCGCAATTGCCACAGAATTTTGCGCCTTTTTGATTGTCATGATTACACTCAGGACACTTTTCGGTTTGTTCAGACGGTGCCGTTTTCTCCGTGTGCAATGGTTCATTGTTCTGGTTTCCACCTTGAAGAGATTGGGAAATGAGTTGCCCAAAACCGAGGCCGGCACCAAGTCCCATCCCGGCTTGCATCATATCACCGGCAGAGCCTTCCTTTTCAGAAACATTCTCTAAGGCATCAAGCTTTCTGACATCTTTGTAGTTGTTCATGCCACCCATCATGTTAATGCGCGTTCTTTCTTTCAAGAACTTCGTTAAATCTTCCGGCAAGGAAATGTTGGTGACGGTAAAGGAAACGATTTCAAGTCCCATATCCGTGAATTCGTTTTCCAGTTCCTGTTTCATCGCATCGTTCATCACTCGATAGTTCTGGGATAACTCAGTGATCGTCACACCTTGTTTGGCAACGACATTGGAAAATTCGCTTAAGACATATTCCTTCAATTGCCCTTTTAGTTCATTCAACTTATAGATTTTGTTTGTGGAACTGACGGTATGAATGAACATCTTGGGGTCTTCAATCCGAAAACCAAAGGTTCCGAAAGCCTTGACTTCCACTTGTTCAAACTTTGGATCATTAATCCAAATCGGGTTGGATGTCCCCCATTTCTGATCGATGAATTTTTTGGTGTTTACAAAGTACACATCGGCTTTGAACGGGGATTTAAATCCGAAAGCCCAGCCTTTAATGTCTGCTAAGATAGGCAGGTTCTTCGTCTCAAGCTTATACATTCCTTCGCTAAATACATCAGCCACTTTTCCTTCCTCAACGAAAACGGCGTTTTGGCCTGGGCGTACGGTCAACTGTGCCCCATTTTGAATCTCGTTATCTTTCATGGGGAACTTATAGACCAAGGTATCGTTGGTGGCGTCTTCCCATTCGATAATATCAAGAAATTGTTTACCCATAAAATCCTTAAAACCCATAGTGTCATCCTCATTTCAACATGTAGTACGTCCCGATTGCATTTCTATATATATTCATATATTGATAATATTTCCCATTACATTTTATAATAAATGGTAAATGGTGTAAATGATTAAGGGGAATCTATGAGTCTACCTGTTGGTTTATTCAATATTCAAGATATCCTTTCATAATAAAGGTTTTGGAGGTATTCGTGAACTAACCACGAACTGTTTAGATAACGTAAAGAACAAATTCCACCTATAAAGCTGACAAGCTAGGAACAGGACATTTACTAAAGCACTAGATAAAAAACACGAGGTGAAGGGGACTTATCATGAAAATTACTCCATCTGCAAAAGTAGGGAATTTCGAAACGGGAATCTTTTCGGAGCTGGCGAACCGTAAACAAAAGGCGTTGAGGGAAGGCAAAGATGTTATTGATTTGAGTGTCGGAAGTCCGGATATGCCTCCGCCGGACTTTGTAAGAGATACACTTGTAAAGTATGCAAAAGATCCAACTGCATACGGGTATACGTTGAAGGGAATACCGGAATTCCATAATGCTGTTTGTTCTTTTTATGAACAGCGTTACGGGGTGCATCTTGAGCCGGATACGGAAGTATTGCAGCTGATGGGATCGCAGGATGGACTTGCCCATTTGGCGACTGCGATGATTGACCCGGGCGATTATGTGTTGGTGCCCGATCCGGGCTATCCGATATATGAAGCAAGTGTGAATCTTGCAGGTGGCGTGATCTATCCGATGCCGCTTACGCAAGAGAATCATTTTCTGCCCCAGCTGAGTGATATTCCGGCAGATATCTTGGCCAAGACGAAGCTGATGATCCTTAGTTATCCAGGAAATCCAGTCACGGCCCTTGCGGATGAAACCTTTTTTGCCGAGGTCGTCTCCTTTGCAAACAGGAACGACATTCTGGTCGTACATGACTTTGCCTATTCAGAACTGATTTTCGATGATCATCCTCAGATCAGCTTCCTATCCATCCCGGGTGCAAAGGAGGTTGGGATCGAGTTCAATTCGCTTTCAAAAACGTTCAATATGGCCGGCTGCCGTATTGGGTATGCAGTCGGAAATCAAGAGGTACTGAACATCTTAGGGACTTTGAAGTCCCATATCGATTATGGGGTCTTTTACCCGATTCAAAAGGCGGCCGAGATGGCACTTACCTCCAACCTTTCCTTGTTGTCCGATCAGGTGAACGTATATGAAGCCCGTCGTGACGCCTTGGTATCGGGTCTCGCAAAATCCGGTTGGCACGTGCCGAAAACTGCTGCGACAATGTTCATTTGGGCCCGCATTCCGGCTGGATGGAAGTCACGCGACTTTGCCTATAAACTGATTGAAAAGGCGGGTGTAACCGTGGTCCCAGGAGATGCTTTTGGAAAACAGGGTGAAGGATATGTTCGAATGGCCCTTGTCCAGCCGGTTGAGAGATTGACAGAAGCGGCCGAACGGATAGGGGCGTTTTTGATAGACTATCAAATAGTGGCGCAGGATTAGATGGAAGATCCTAAGCCTAATGTCATTTGTTATTTCGGATTAGGTATTTCCAGACCGTTCATATAGTTGAACGGTCTTTTCTTGTTATTAATTCTTTCCCCATTTTGTTGGGACTAGGTAAGCTAAAGTGGCCGCTACTGTTGCAATCAATAAAGTCGGGATTTGTGACTGGTCACCAAAAGTCACTTCCTGGGTTAATGGGAGGCTCAGTTGTGCGTTGGTGGGATCGGGAGTGTATGTAGCGGTTAATAATAGACCTGCTGAAATGTGTAGCAAGGTAAAGAGTAACAAGAAGCTCAATATGAATATCGCATACTTTTTCATGGTACACCTCCTATTTTATTTACGGCTACCCTGTTAGAAAGGTTTCAAAAATTCCCATATACAAGTGCTAAGGGATTAAGCTTTTCTATGAGCCTATCAGTTTTTTTACCTAAAAATTACTTTTGTGGTTGATAATTGTATGTATTTAACATATAGTGTGTATATAGATATAAACACCATAACAATTTGAGAGGAGTTTAGATGATGAATACATGGAAAGATGCTTTTTGGCTCGCAAGTATCGAATGGAGGAAATCTTGGTTCGGCACGCTATGTTTATTTTTTGCACTGTTTGTACTGGCTGCTTCCTATTCATGGGTTTTGGAAGTGGAGACTCAGGCACCATCACTTTTGACCGACATTGGTTTTATATTGTCATTTGGTTGTGTGGCCTTCATGGTAAGGCCGAAAGAATTGCAGCTTCAAAAGGTGGAGGGAGATGTTTGGGTGTCCCCGTTTTTCATGATGTTAAATATGTTTCCTATCGAAAAGGAAGTATTGATTAAAAGCCGGTTTGTTCACATGCTGTTCCCTAGTCTGCCTTTCCAGGTTTTGTTTTTGTTATTATTTACTCCAAGACTTCTAGAATCCATGGTTGTTTTGGAGTATGTTGCCTTCTCGATTATCTGGCTGGCTTTTGGTGTTTCGTCCTCTTTCGTTTTTGCAGCAAGTGATGTAGGGGAACGAATCACCCCGATTAAGTTAGGTATATATAGTGTAGTCTTTTATGGTGGAGTGACGTCCGTGCTCGTGTGGTTATCCTTGAAAACAGATAGGGGAGTTGTCGGTTGGGCGATGGAAGCCGCTAAGAACTTCGCGATCGGGTCGATTCTCATTTCGGCAGTCGTAACGGTCGGGGGCTATTACTTCTGGAAGCGATATATGAAAAAGAAAATGTTCCAAATTGATTATCTAAAATAATGATATATAGGGAGGAGAAGTAAAGTGGAGCTGCCGGTTCGTTTATCAAAAGAATCAAGAATCCCCATTTATCATCAGATAACGGCTCAAATCCAAGCTTTGATAGCAAGCGGACAGCTGTCTTCGGGTTCACCTTTGCCATCGATCAGGATGCTTTCTAAAGATCTGGAAGTCAGTGCCATCACGACCCGTAGAGCTTATCAAGATTTAGAAACGGAAGGCTTTATCACAACAATCCAGGGAAAAGGGACGTTCGTGGCAGACGTTGAGGAAAGCCTACTCCGCAGTGTGAAAATAAAATCAGTCCAGGAAGCCATGAAAAATAGCATTGAAGCTGCACTTCAACAAAACTATTCATTCAAGGAAATTGAGGAGATTTTTACGGGTTTAATAGAAGAGCTCAAAACGGAAAAAGGAGAGGGGAAACCATGACAACGTCGCTTGAGATTCATTCTGTCAAAAAGAAAATCGAGGACTTTTCGTTGGGACCGATTGATCTGACGCTAGAGCCAGGTACCGTGACAGCCTTGATTGGGAATAATGGCGCCGGGAAGAGTACACTGCTGAAGATGGTCATGCAATTGGCGCGACAAGATGCTGGTGATATTATCATTTTTGGGAAGAATACGAAGCAGGAAGATGAAGCCTGGAAACAAAAAGTCGCTTATCAGCCGCAAGCTTTGATTGGCTGCGATTCGTTTACGGGGCATGAATTACTGCGGTTATCTTCTAGATGGTATCCCACTTGGGATAAGGTATTGTTTGACGAGGTGATCACAACCTTCGAGGTCCCCCTGAATAAGAAGTATGGAAAGTTGTCTCAGGGAAATCAACAAAAGCTAATAGCTGCGCTGACTTTAGCAAGAAATGCCGAACTATTGATCCTGGATGAGCCAACGGCTTCTATGGACATCATCTCAAAACAGCGATACATGAATTTTTTGATTAAGTGGATGGAGAGGGAAGGGAAAACCATCTTCTTTTCGACCCATCAAATGGAAGACATCCGCAAACTTGCTGATTACCTGATTTTCATGAATCACGGCCAGCTCATCGGTCATTTCGAAAAGGATCAGTTGGGACAGCAATATAAACGGTATTGGTTAACAGAGGATCTGCCGGCATTCTCCATTCCAGGGGAAATAGAAAGAAAGGGATTGCGGATGATTACGTCTAATTTGCCACTCGAAACAGAAGCGTATTTTCAAAAGGAAAACATGCAGTGGCATACGGATGAATTTGTTGAACTAGAGGAAGCCGTCACCTATTTGTTAAAGTGAGGTGTGGTGATGCTATAAGGATTTAAAAGGGAGTTCTGTCTTTGGATGGATCTCCTTTTTTTGGTCTAAGGGATTTTCTAGGGGGGCATGAATTTCTCGAACGCTAAAAGGACAAGCAGCATATGATATAGCAAGTTCGTACCATTGTAGTGTGGACGGCACTGATAATAGGGGATAGAGAAAATTGATTAACTGGAAAGTTCGTTTTAAAAATCCTACGTTTATTTTTACTGTATTTTTGCCAGGTGTTTTGATGGTAACGCAGATGGTTGCTGCGTTTATCAATAACTTTATACACCCGATTGGCTTTACCATCACCGATGATGCATTGAACGGGGCTATGGGGATCATTAATTTCATTGCGCTTACGTTTTTTGGAATCGGCGGCGTAATTGACCATACGACACAAGGCATGAGCGACAGTGATGAGGCTAAGAAATACGAGAAACCTAAATAGTAGATCATCCTTCTTGAATCAAAGAAAGCGGAGAAACCAGATATCACCACCTATCTATGGAACGGTGATATCTGGTTTCTTTTTTTAATTTTGAATAGGATTTTTCAAACTTCCTCCAATGGAAGTCTTGCTTCCTTTAGAGAATGCCGTGAAGAACCAGATTGTATTGATGAGTACATTCATCCCACTGACGATGACCACGCCGATGAGTGATGAAGTGAAGCCTTCCATTACACCAAGAAATACGACTATGCCGATCATGGGTAACAAAGACAGTAAGGATAATGAGCAGAATACGGCCATTACATATTTCATCCACTCCAAGCCGATAACATACAGGAGCAATGGGACGAAATACAGTACCAGCATCATCGCAATGGAAAGCCACATCCCGATAGAATTAAATTGATTCGCATTTTTACCTGTATCCGCTAGTGGTGAAAGAGAACTCAAAACGATGACCATGCAGAACAGCAAAGCTGAAAATAATGTCATGATGATTATTTTCTTTTTATTCCTCATAAAAAACCCCCAGTCTATTATTGAAATTACTTACAATGGTTCATACATGATTATACTTAATTTAACATAATTTAACAGCGTCGTTTTTTATATTTGATCTAAGAAGTTTCTAAGTTTTTGTCTGGATTGTAGAGTTCATCCTCAATACAAAGCTTTTTTTTGAAAAAAAGGTGAATCAAGGAATGAAAGCGAATGTACTTCATATATTTAAAATTGTGTTTCATTTACAGATTGGGGGAGAAAAAAGATGAGTCTTAGATTACCTGTTTCAAAATGGCTTGTGGCCGTACTTGCACTTGCCGCATTGTTGGTAGCTTTCGTTTTCAGTCCGGCCAATGCTTCGGCGTCCATTAATTATGGAGACGAAGTGGCTGCAGTAGCAGCAAAACAAGTGGGAAGCCCTTATAAATATGGCGGAACGACACCAAAAGGATTCGATGCAAGTGGACTCACTCAATATGTTTATAAACAAGCGGCGACAGACATGAAAATTCCAAGAACCAGTGCGGAACAGTATAAGAAAGGAAAGGCTGTAAAACAGAAAAACTTAAAAACAGGTGATTTGGTGTTTTATGCGACCGGTAGCAAGAAAGGCAAGGTTTCCTTCGTCGGCATTTATAATGGGAACGGTACATTTGTCGGAACGACCACAAAAGGCGTGAAGGTCGTGAAGATGAGCGACAAGTATTGGAAGGATCGCTATATCGGGGCTAAAAGGCTCATCAAATAAAATAATGTTGCCAAAAAAAAGCATAGGAAGCATCTCATTCGATGCCTCCTATGCTTTTCGCATGTGTAATCACGGTACGATGATTTCCTGCAATACCGCATTTCCGTTCTTCACTTTCACCACGGCCATGGCCGTTTTTGTAGCAGCGGACATTTCCAGTTCCGATGCCTTGTCTTTAGGAGCGTAATAATTATCTAAGCCATATTTAATGTGAATGGACGAGGCCCTTTGTAAATCATAGGGGATTTGTAATTTTCCTTTGAGATACATGTCTTCATCCGGTTTTTCCTTCGATACATGGTGGACGCCGTAATGCCCATTACTGTCTTGTTTTAATGAAACATATACACTTTTGTAATCTCCGACATTCTTACTGTGGAAATCAGTTTTCACCGTCTCATCAAGTTGGTCGAGCGTGACGGATTCTATCTCATATCCTAATGCTACATAGCTTCCCCTGAATAAGTCCGTCGGATCGATCGGAGCCGTTCGGATTTTGATTTCTTCACCAAACAAAGTTGTCCAGACGGGTGGAACGGCCAGGGCTATAAGAATCAAAACAGGAATGGCGAATACGATGAGCGGGCGCAAAAATTTATTACGATTCAATGGATTCCCCTCCTTTTTGGCGTTGTTTTTCAAAGAAGAAGCCAAACACAAGGAGCAGGAGGCCTCCGATGATGAAGGTCAGTGACTTCGGCAGGAATTCAAAGGAATCGATATAGTACCTGAATATCAATGCACATATGATCACGATACTGGTCAAGCTTCCTTTTTGTATCAGGTAAAGGAGAAAAAGAAAATAAGCTAAAGGAAACCATATGACAAGCTCGTAAGTTAAGAAGATAGCCGCAATCCCGTGGAGGAGATGTCCTTGAATATGTGTGATTCTCTGCAACTTAACTGGAACGCGAATGTAAGCGATCAGGATTCCTACGATAAAAAGAATCGAGAGAATGATGGTATCCCCGTTACCCTCCACTAGCTTAGGTACGAATTCCATGAGAAAAAGGATGAGGGCATTGATCGTTAAGCCATTAACGATAAAGGATAGAAACCTAGGATAGTTGAGTTGCTTTACTAGAAAATATAACGCCGGTAGAAGGATGATAATGGCCAGCGGATAAGACGTTTCATCAAGAAAGATGCTGCCATTAAGGTAAACGAAAAGTAAAAATGAAGTGAATAGGAGGACAATGGTGTCCTTTAGGTAATATCCGATGCAGATGGCTCCAATCCCCCATAACAAAAAGGAACTGTTAAAATTGATGCTGATGTTAAACATCTGCTCGACTAAAAATATACCTGCTCCAAATATGAGAATCCCGACATAATGCAGACTTCGGGAGGTTTTTGGAAAGCGTGTCTCCCACCTGACCCCGGCAACATTCACGCCAATCAAACAGGCGATGATCAATAGGAATTTAACGCCTTTACTTATATACATCCAGTTGCTGGCCACGAATGTTAAGACGCCAAGCCCTAAAAGGACGGCTCCAATCGCTAATAGGATGGAGACGAAACTTAAAGAGGCCTTCACATGATAGGAAGCTAACATCTTTTTCTTCTCTTCCTCGGAAATGGTCCCGCCATTTTGCAGGTAGGTAAATTCTTGTTCAAGAAATTCAAACTGCTTTTTGGTTATTTCTTTTTTGACCAAATCAATTCCCCCTTTCCATATCCTTCTATTATACGGATTGAATCGGGGAAGATGAAGTAAGAAGAAAAAACAACTTGAAAAAATTAACAAAATAATTTCCACAGTACCTTGCATTAAACAGTAGCATGTGGTAAATTATTGAATAAGATGTATTATTCGCTGTCAGGTACTATTCATTAAATAGTACCGAGACATATCAGAAAGGAGTGATGGTGCATTGAATGTACAGTTTAAGAAGGGCGTCTTGGAGCTATGCGTACTGGTGTTGCTTGATAAGCAAGATCGATATGGCTACGAGCTAGTTCAGAAGATTTCAGACCAGATTGAAATATCGGAAGGGTCGGTTTATCCACTGTTACGAAGATTGACGAAGGAAGAGTACTTTACGACATATTTGCAAGAATCATCAGAGGGTCCACCACGTAAGTATTACAAGTTGACTGATAAAGGGCGGGAATACCTTCACGAATTGCTGACAGAGTGGAATGAATTTTCTAATGGAGTCAATCAATTAATCGAGGAAGGTGTCGCAAATGAATAAAGAACAATTTTTAAAGCAGTTGGAAGCTTCCCTAAAGAGGCTTTCTATAGAAGAAAGGCAGGATATCCTGCAAGATTACGAAGAGTACTTCACAATTGGAATGGAAAAGGGAAAGTCGGAGCAGGAAATCTCAGCGTCCCTAGGAAACCCAAAACAAATAGCCAAGGAGCTTCTGGCATCCTACCATCTTGATATGGTTCAACAAACGACTTCCACGGGAAACATCTTACGGGCAGTATGGGCCGTGATTGGATTGGGATTCTTCAATATTGTGATTGTCCTCGGGCCTTTCATTGCACTGGTGGGCGTCGTGTTTTCGGGATGGGTAGCATCTTTAGGGTTCATCCTCGCTCCACTTAGCATCCTTATTAATCTGTTCATGGGTGAATTTAGATTGTTTGATTTGTTTGCTTCACTTGGTATTTGTGGAATCGGAATATTCATCGCCATGGGGATGTTCATTGCAACAAAAGCTCTTACTAAAGGATTTATTCGTTACTTAAAATTTAACGTGTCTCTTGTAAAGGGTGGTGTGAAGCATGGGTAAAAAATTATCAATCCTTGCGTTGTTTCTATTGATCGTTGGCGGTATCGGCAGTCTCTTTACGTATTCACAAACCAATCATGATGAGATTACGACAGAGAAAAAGGTGAGTGCCGAAATGGTAAAGGATATCGAGGTCCGTTCGGATAATGCAACGGTAGAAGTTCTTCCGACTTCGGATACAGAGATTAAAGTGGAGCTTGTCACAAAAGGCGTGGATGTGTCTAAGTTGGATTTAGCTGCCGACGTGGAAGGAAAGAAGCTGACCATTAGATTGAAGGAACCTAACCTCTTCAGCATTGGATTTAACTTTCAATCCTCTCATTTATACGTATATGTCCCGCAAAAGTCGTATGATTCCTTTGTCTTCGATAATGATAATGGAAAGATGAAAATATCAGAATTGGAAATAAAGGATTTGAAAGTGAAAACGGATAATGGACGGATTGAATTAAATAAGATTGTAGCTGAAAACATTGATGCAAAAAGTGCAAATGGCAGGTTGGACCTTAATGATGTAGAGGGCAATCTCAAGGGCTCCTCAAATAATGGTAAGATATCGCTCGTTACAAAGGATTTAGATCGGAACATTCAATTAGAGAGCGACAATGGAAAGATTATCATTAAAACGGATAAAGAACCGACGAATACAACCTTCAAGGTATCTGTCGATAATGGTACCATCAATATCCTCGATAAATATGAGGGGAATACGGTCATTGGAAAGGGAGAAAATCTGGTTGATCTAGAATCGAACAACGGCAAAATTGAAGTGACCAAATAATGTAGTAACCCAAACGTCCCCCGCCTGGCAGGAATCCTGCCAGGCGGGGGACGTTTGTCCGTTCATGACAAAAGCACCCAACTGATCTGGTCGTTATTCGTTAGTTAAAATGGCTTGTATCCTTGGGGATGGATATACAAGTTCATGGAAGCTCAGTACGCATTACAGCTCAATCAGTTAGATGCCTTTACTTGTCTTCTACTGCGTCAGGTGCAGAGAAAAAAAGGGTGTAGTAGGTTTGCAAAATGTGAAACCATGGTAAGTAATTTTCAAGTATCGTCTGCCTTGTTTGCTTCTCTACCTGTCAGCTCCTTTCTGGAATTGGTGAATCTACTTTATCACTTACCCAAAATATGAAAGGATTTGTCCGATTTTATGAATAAAAATAGAAATCGTTCACACCTCCTAGCTTGCATATGTGCTGAACTATCTAATTCATCTAGATCATCGTTACTTGCTACCTATATTTCTTATGGTGAAGGGGGGACTCTAGTTCATTCCCTTATTCATAACGATATTCAGAACTTTTTTTAGATAAGTGATTGAGACCCTTTCTTTAGACCCTTGGATAACTTTTATGAGAAAACCGTTGGTATGACTGGTTTCATCGATGCCTATCAGGAAAAAGTAGGGACGTTCCTTTTTTATTCACAGACAAGTATCGGATATGTGAAGGAAGGAGGTGGTTATCCACAACTGAATACAGGTTATTCATAGGAAGGGCAGAGAAAATCAGAGGAAATCCTATCGACTCTGACGATGTGGGAAGGAACATAGGGTTTTCTGAGTGAAAGGAAGGATAAGGATGCATGACAAAAAACACTCGCCCAAAAGCCAGTGTTCACTGAGTTATATGATTCCCTTTATTTTTTCAGGCGCTCTTTCTGAATGGCGAAATAGGATTGGAGGGTTTCTTTCTTCTGTTGTAAAATATCCAGAACATATTCACCGTGATTGATGTGTCGGTACACTGACATGTGTCGTTCCAGTTGTTCGTATGTATGTTTTTTCAGATAGTCGAGATAGTCGGATGGACTTTGGTTGTTTAAGATTCGTTTCTTAGATGATCCTGTTTCAGTCATTGCGGATTTTACCCGGGAAATCACCCAGTCTTCGCACCATTTATTCAGCGTCTGGTACATGTCCATTGCCAGGTTATACTTCGCACGAATGGGCTCAATATGCTCATCCACTTCACTATAATCTACATGCCGGTCCAAAGATTTCTCGGAAATCTCGCGATGAAAGTGTTCGCGGTCTACAAGCTCTTTTATGCAGGCAGCCTGGTGAGCATATACCCCCAATTGTTCTAGTGCTTCATTATATACGATCGTACTGAAATAAGCGGAAGCCTCTTTCGGCTCAGCCAATAATGGTTTGTTGCCGTTCAAGGCACAGCCAAACTTTTTAAGGGAAGACTGATAGATGAAGCGCGCTAGTTTCAATAGCTCGTCTTTGACAGGTCCTTCTGCAGCATGAAGAAACGAATGGAAAATATATTTTCCGACACGCTCCAGTTCGATACAGACTTTATCCTCAATATGTTCCAGAAACCCCGCTTCATATATGGTTTTTCTCAACATCATTCTTTCTGTCCGATTTTCGAGGTACTCGTTAAGTGTGCCCGTTTTGAAGGAAACCACGATGAATTCCTTACGGTTGAAAGTGGAGGAAGCCATGGTAAAGGCCATGGTGCCGTTCAATGTTTCGTTAATGATCCTCATCGCTTCGTAAATATGCTTTCTTTTAGCCAGGGAACTTCCCGACTGAATGACTTCCTCGTAATTCAGTGAGACAACTTCGGATTTTTTCACGGACATCGTGAAGGCAGCCATAAGTACAAGTCTCTTGGCCGCTAGGGGGAGACTGCGAAAGGCATCAGTATAGAAGAAACGGTATTTTTTACAATATCGATCTTTTCTGTTGGTGAAGCTGCCGGTTGGACCTAAATTGAATTGGTATTTCGTCACCATTCCCTGATCGACCGGAAGGAAGATTCTACGTCCGCAACCGGGCTGCGGCGATGATAGCCTCTTGATGATTTTCTTTAGGTATTTTTCAGTCGTTCCTATTCCTTTGGCCATTTGGTGAATCGGGCTTTGAATTACGCCATCCCAATCCATATGCAATACGGAGTATAAGCATGTGTCGAATTCAGTGGAGTTTACATTTCGTAATAAATAGCGATACGTTTCTTCATAGATCATTAGTTTTCGGCTCCTTTTTAGCCCATTGAGGTTTATTTTGAGTTCACTGTCTATATAAACTCTAAAAAGGAAAAAGTAGCATGCTGTTAAAAAAATTTTTCATGAAAAGTAAGGGGCAGGGAGAAATAAGGATACAAGGGGTCCCGTTTTGAACGGGCGTTATAATTTGATTCGTTTGGCACTTCAAAATTCAATTCATCGCTAATTTTTTCCTTTTTTAGTAAACTGGAAATGACTATTTCGGATAGAAGGTGAAATCATATGGGGGAACCATTAGCCGAGGAACGGGTTAAAGGTTCGGAAAGAATATGGACGCGTGACTTTGTCATGATCTGTTTGGCGAATCTATGTATCTTCATGGGTTTCCAAATGACGATGCCAACGATCCCGCTGTTTGTTGAGCAACTTGGAGGGGATGACCGCCTGGTTGGGGCAGTCCTTGGGGTATTCACGTTTTCTGCATTGCTTATAAGGCCATTTGCGGGCAAGATGTTGGAAACGAAGGGAAGAAGGATCATCTTTCTGATTGGGTTGGCCATATTCGCCTTCTCTGTGGGTTCCTTCGGTTTCATGGGAAGCATCGGCTTGTTATTTTTGATGCGTATTGTTCAGGGAGTCGGCTGGGGGTTGTCTTCAACGGCGTCCGGAACGATTGCTTCTGACATCATTCCGGCTAAACGTCGCGGTGAAGGGATGGGGTATTACGGATTATCTGGTAATCTAGCACTTGCACTTGGACCGACACTTGGCCTTTTCCTTGTGACAGTCCTTCCATTTCAACAGTTATTCCTGATCTGCTCGCTGTTGGGAATACTGGCCATGATCATGGCATCATTGATCACCTATCAGAAAGTGGAAAGAGATCCGATTGCCGCATTGAGCGCTAAACGGTTTGATATTTATGAAAAAAGTGCGTTGCAGCCTTCGCTGTTAATCTTTTTCATATCCGTCACATTTGGAGGAATTGCGACGTTCCTGCCACTTTATACGGCGGAAAAAGGGGTCAGTGGCATTCAGTGGTACTTTTTGCTGTATGCCTTGGCACTCATGGTTACGAGGTTATTTTCCGGACGTTTATATGATCGGAGAGGCCACCGGGCCATTTTCGTGCCCTCCGCATTGCTTATTATGTCGGGGATGTTCCTATTGGCATGGATGCCGGGTGAATCGGTTCTGTACATCGCAGCCGTGCTTTATGGAATGGGGTTCGGTTCTGTGCAGCCGGCCTTGCAGGCATGGTCAATCGAGAAAACGGCCCCCAATCGTAAAGCGATGGCGAATGCCACGTACTTTTCCTTTTTCGACCTGGGCGTTGGAATAGGAGCCATCGTGTTCGGACAGATCGGGTATCTATTCGGGTACCGAAGCATTTATGTCACGGCAGCTTTTTCGATTGTGATTTCAATCATGGTCTATTTATGGATCGTAAGAAGTGAGGATAAGTTAAGAATGTTATAGGAATTGGGGGGTGACCGTTAGTGGGTCGCCCTTTTTGTACTTGGATATTCTCTCCAGAAGGATTGTAGCATTATATGATTCAATGAACTTAAGGTGGGGGTGAACAGCGTGATCAATGCAATGGCGGACTTTTTTCGAGTCTTTTCCTAATCATAAGCTGGATTCTATTCGCGATTAGCAGCATTTTCTTTGTATTTTGCTTTTTGACGCCTTTTGCCATTCCTATTTTTATCGTACTAGTGGCATTGGGCTATCTTTGTTTCTCTATTTCTAGGAAACTGGACACATAGGGTAAGGGGACTAACCTTGGCTGTCAAATCGATGGCTTCTTCGTTATTAAATGGTTTAATATTCTATAAATAGGTAATTTTTGTTATTATCAAAAGTAGTAGATACATAAAATGGGAAGAAGCTATGGCGAAGGAAGGGGTTTCTGGATGGTTGATTCTTCAAATGAGGAAATGGGTTTAGAAAGAAGGCAGCAGATTTTCCAAGAAGAGCTCCAAGCTTTATGGGAAAAGCGGCTCATTCCTAAAACCGAATATATCCGGATCAGCCGGGCATATGACAGGCATGTTCAACTGGCCATCTATCAGGAAAAGCGCCTGAATGATGCAAAAAAGAAAGCTGAACTTGAAAGAGAGCCTGCAAGGAAAAGTCAGGAGCGTGAAGACGAGAAAACATCCGTTCACCCTGTTGATGATGTGGCTAGGGAAGAGCAAACGGTACAAGAGACTCCTAATCTGCCAAATCTTCCACGAGTCGAGGAATCCACCGAAGAGAAAAAGGATTCAAGGCCTCTAGAGGAACCGGTCATCATAAGCGCTCCCGTGGAAAAAACTGTTCCCCAGCCACAGGTGACTCAGAAGAAAAAGGTTGTGCGCCCAGAAAAACCGAAAAAGACACCGGAGCAGATACGGGAGAGGAATATTTCCGTCGTTCTCCTTACCGGAGTCATTCTTCTCTTATTTGGCGGATTGATTTTGGCTACCAGTTCATGGGGGAACTTGAACGCGGTGTGGAAGGTCTTGTTCATTGGTATGGTGTCTGTTGTATTCACTGGCATGGCCTTTATCGCTTCCAAGCTGAAAATTGAACAAACGGCTTTTGCTTTTCTGACATTGGCCAGTTTATTTATCCCGATTACGATTTTATCAGCTTCCTATTATCAGATCTTCGGAGAGTATTTATCCCTGGAAGGCGGGGGAGGAGGCCTGCTTGGGTTTCTTGGCGGTCTCCTTTGCTTAGGGATTTATTACAGAATTGCAGCATACTTTAAATCGAAAATATTCATTTTCATTTCCATTTTCACTTTTGCCATCACATGTTATTTCGGTTTTGCCTATTTGACGCCGACAATCGAGTGGTTGTTATTGATGGTCAGTGTATTTAATTTATTGCTGGTATGGAACGTCGAATATCTGAAGAATCGAAAGGTGTTGGCCCTATTCAGGCCATATCTGTTTCGATTCATCCAGTTTAAGATCATCGTGGAAAGCTTTGTCGCCTTCACGTTATTTTCGAGTAACTTGGTCTATTCGATTACATTGATGGTCATCTCTATCTTGTTTTTGATATTGGCCGTGAAATTCCACAAGAAGTATCATGAGCTGGCATTCAATTTCATCTTCACTTATGGATATATCCATTTGGTCTTTAACTCTGTTCTAAGCGATTACATGGTCATCGCTTATGCGAGTATCCCGCTGATTTTCATGGCACTTTCAACTTATATGGCAAGAAGGAATGAGCCTGGGCTATCCAAAAGCTTCATGGTGACCAGCCTGGTCGAGGTCGGAATCGTTTTCCTATATATCAATGCGATGGCCTACCAGGAAAAATATGCCCAGATTTTTATCGCTCTGATGATCGTGACTGCCCAATTGGTTTATGTTGCCCTGCACACGAAAAATAGGAACTTCACCTATCCGGCGGTTGCTGTCTTTAACTTTGGATGCTTTTATCTTTGTTTTGCGTTTTCACTTGCTTTCCCCACTGTTTTGAATCTGATGTTCCTTCTTCAGATCCTTTTGTATGTCGGTCTGTATGTATACAATCGCCATGCAAGGTACGGCTTGTTTAAACAGAGTGTCTTGCTTATTTCTTCCTTGATCATGGTGGGAATATTGACAATCAAATTTAGCGAGATGGCCTGGGTAGAAGTAGGCATCGGTCTTATCGTAGTATCTGGCACGTTCTTTCTTACCTATCTTAAAGGGGATGCTCGACAAATCAAGGAAGTCAGTGTATATGGATTTCCGATTTCCTTCTTACTGGGGCTTATCGCGTTTTACCCGTATTTGATGGAAAGAAGCGATTGGTTTCAGTCGAATATGGCATTCAGCATGCATCTAATGATGGTAGCCCTGATTTCCATCGGAGCAGCGTATGCCTTGAAAAAATCATTGGGGATCTTCTTCCCTCCCTTTTTCTTTAGTGGCCAGTTCCTGTCCTTCATGGCTTTCTTGCTGGTCGGATATGGTGCATTGAGTCCTTTGGAGGTCACCGTTTTACTGGCTATTTCGACGGCTATAAACGGGTGGTCCGTTTATTTGCACCGTACATCTCTTTATTGGCTTCCGGTCATCGTTACAAGTGCGGGATTGTATGGTTCTCTATATGAGGTCTTTGATTTCAGTGAGACTTCATACCAGATTGGTTTTGTGCTGTTTGGGCCATTCATCTTTTTCCTTGTCGGGGAATGGATAGGGAGGCATTCACAGACTGGAAGAAAGTATTTCCTTTATTCGAGCCATTTGGCCAACCTTGTTGCCATACCGCTTGGATTCATCCTGATCACGATGTCTGATGTTTCACCCTTTCTATTTATCACACAACTTCTCCTATATGTGAGTGCACTGCGAACCCAGGTGAAATGGGAAAGGTTCCTCTTCACATATCTTGGATTTACCGTCCTGTTTCTACAAATCCAGCTGTTTTTTACCGACATGGAGCCAACACGGTTCGTCTTTTCGATTTGCTTGATGATTACGGCGGGAATCATTACGGGTTTATGGGCGGTCTCCAAAAAAGAGTGGAAAGGCATCATCGAGTTTTATTTGATTCCTTTCATTCATATAACGGCTGCCATGTCGATTGTTGAAACGGCTCTGTATGAATTCCCTCTTGATCGAGAAATCATTTGGGTAGGTTTGGTGACTATACAGCTTCTCTTTGCTTGGTATTTACTCATGAGAAGGAACTGGCAAAATTATGTGGTGCTTCCACTCGGCATGGCTTTCATTTTCTATGTGATGTATGCGGGCACTTTATCGATACTTCTTGGAATGGCCGTCCTGTTTGCCTGTGCTGTTGGGATGGTGTTCATGAGTAAACGATATTTCACGGGCTTGGTCAACCAAGCAGGTGACAAGCAAATCATTGATTTTTATAGAATAGTCGGCTTGTTCTTTATACTTGATATGAATGGGGAAGTATTCTGGGATTCTACGGAATTTGAAATCTTGAAAATAACGGTATCCTTGTTGCTGCCGATTTACTTTATCGTGATGAGAACCTTTACGATAGGCAGACAGGAAAGAGGTATCTATTCAGGTGTAGCGGCCGTCATCGGATTGTATCCGTTTTTCAACATATGGGATTACGTCCACTCGCTGCCAATCGTGACAGCTCTGGTTATTGATTTCCTCTGTATGGTCGTGTTGCTGTTGTTGAGCAGGCAATACTTCAAAGGGCTGTTTAAGACGGACGAAACGGGGACGGCAATCGATGCATTCCGCATTTATGGACTATTATTCTTACTTGCCATGAATGGGGAAGTGCTCGTGCATGAACCATCTAATCCACTTTTACAAGTCCTTGTAGCGCTATTGATCCCAGGCTATTTCATCCTGATACGAAGCTTTACAAATGGACGGAAAGAAAGGGAGGTGTATTCCGCTCTTGCGATGATCCTCAGTCTGTATCCGTTCATTATCATCGTGGATTACATTCATACGGTTTCGTTGATTACGGGTGAATGCGTTCTTTTTGCTTGTATGCTCGTGATGATCCTGTTGAGCAGACATTTCTTTACAGGCTTGGTAAGGAAGGATGAATCAGGAATCAAGGTGGATGTATACCGGATATATGGCTTGCTTTTTTTACTGACCATGAATGTCGAAGCATTTATGAATGAACCGACGTATTGGCCACTCAAGGTCCTTGTTTCTTGTTTCTTGATTGGGTACTTCATCTTGATGAGGCACTTTACGATCCCTGCAAAGGAGAGGGAGACATACGCATTGCTGGCAGGGATTCTTGGATTGTACCCGTATTGGACCATCATGACCTATGCAGGAACATTGGACATATTCATTGGCACTGGGGTCCTTTTCGGATGTACGGCGGCAATGGTGTTAGTAAGTAGAAGATCCTTTAGTGGAATCGTGAAAAAAGGCGCGATCATCTTGCAAATCGATTTTTACCGGGTGTACGGATTTCTTTTCCTTGTAGCGATGATGATGGATATTCATAATCGAGAATCTAAATCCATCATTCTAGACATTTTTGTTTCTCTTTTATTGCCGGTTTATTTCATCTTGATGAGGGCGATGACGGTGAGAGTAAAGGAAAGGGAAATTTATTTGGCAGCTTCCATAGTGCTCAGTCTATATCCATATTGGGTCATCATCGATAAGATTCCATTCCCGGATGTCCTGGAGGTAGAGGCACAGATCCTGCCACTCTTTATCATAAGTACCATCTTATTACGGAAAATTTTTAATAGAGGCAAATTAACGCAGTATATCGAGATGGGCGTCGTCTTCGTCCTCTTTATTATCATGATAGGAGATGCCATGGCAAGCAATACCCTATATGATGCACTGGTTATCGGGACGATATCTTTAGCGGCGATCCTCCTTGGATTTACGATGAAATACAAATCATATTTCTTGGCGGGAACCGTAACGATCTTGTTCAATATCTATATGAATACAAATTCGATGTGGGGACAGATGCCATGGTGGTTGTACTTAGTCATCGGCGGAGGGCTCCTCATCGCCATTGCTTCTTTCTTTGAATGGAAAAAACAAAAAGATAACCAAACATCGCAGGAAGTTCTCGAAAAGAATAAACAACGAATCAAAAATTGGTTCAACCGATGGAACTAATAGGGCAACCTATTAGTTTTTTTCTTGTAAATTTATAAAGGAAGAAATGTAAACGGTACCAATCGACAATTATTAGAAAAATCTAAATTATTAGTAAAAATATTGTTAGAAAAGAAGGATATCCCATGAAATTTGTCGTAATTAAATAGTCATTACTCTTTACATAACATTTTTTGGAGGCGTGTAGCATTGTTCAAAACTTATGAAACGGGCTCCTTTTTCGATGAAATGCTTCAGGAAAATGGAGAGCCAAAAGACCACTATCGATACTTCCATTCAATTCTTCAACAGTTTTCAGAAGAAGAGTATAGGGAAAAGCATGAAACAGCTCAATTCAGTTTTTTAAGACAGGGAATTACTTTTACGGTGTATGGGGAAGAAAGCGGAACGGAGCGCACCATGCCGTTTGACTTCATACCAATTATCATCCCTGCTGAAGAATGGGGAGTGATTGAAAAAGGCATGATTCAACGAGTCGAAGCACTTAATCACTTTTTGGATGATATCTATCATGATCAACAAATTTTAAAAGATCATGTTGTTCCGAAATATCTGGTAGAAAATAGCCCGTATTACTACTATAAACAGGTAGGCGGGGTGGATATCCCGTTACAAAATCATATCTTCTTGGCAGGAATCGATCTAATCAAAGATGAACATGGTGAATATCGAGTTCTTGAGGATAATCTACGAAATCCTTCAGGACTTTCGTATGTGTATCAAAATCGTTATGTTATGCGTCAGGTTTACCCCGAATTTTTTTCTGAACATTCTCTCAACACACTTGAAAATCAAATTGCTCATTTACAGCACTCCTTATTGTCGCATGTGCCAAATAACATCTCGAAAAACACTGAACCTAGAGCAGTCCTCTTAACAGCCGGAATGTATAATTCGGCTTATTATGATCATGTATTTCTAGCACAACAAATGAATATCCAGCTTGTAGAAGGAAGAGATTTGATCGTGAAAGACAACATGGTTTACATGAAAACCATTCGGGGATTAAAAAGGGTGGATATCATCTATCGCCGTATAGATGATGATTTTCTTGATCCGGAGGCGTTTCGTGAAGATTCGTTACTCGGGGTGCCGGGATTGATTGCTGCTTATAAAGAGGGGAATGTCTCCATCTTGAATGCGATTGGAAACGGTGTGGCCGATGATAAAGCGATATATTCCTATGTACCGGATATGATTCGATATTATTTGAAGGAAGAACCGATCATTAAAAACGTGGATACCTACCTGTTAAGCGATCCAATCCAGAGGGAGTGGGTTCTTGAAAGGTTGGATGAACTCGTCGTGAAGAATGTAGGGGCTTCTGGTGGCTACGATATGCTAATCGGACCCCATGCTACCGAGGAAGAGAGGGAAGTATTCCGTCAGAAAATCATTGAAAATCCTTATCAGTACATAGCACAGCCTACCATTAAATTATCACGGGCCCCGGCGTACCAAAAAGGCCGATTCTACCCGTGCCATGTAGATTTACGCGTATTCGTCATGAAAGGGGAACAAGTACATGTACTGCCGGGCGGACTTTCGCGAGTGGCTTTAAAGGAAGGATCACTCGTTGTGAACTCCTCACAGGGCGGGGGCGGAAAAGATACCTGGGTGTTAAAGGAGGAGATGCAGCATGCTTAGTCGTGTAGCCGATTCTTTATTTTGGATGGCAAGGAATTGTGAACGGATGGAAAGTAATGCAGATATCCTTGAGGTTCAGTTAATAAAAATGCTAGAGGCATCCGAGCATGAAATCCTGGTCAAACATGACTTGGAAGCGATCATCGGGATTTGTGGGGATAAAGAGGAATTCGATTCTCTTTATGAAGAAATTACGATGAAAAATGTCGTCCATTATTTGGCCTTTTCAGAAGATAACTTCAATTCGCTATCGAGGATGACCAAGAATATTCGAGAAAATGCCAAGATGACAAGAGATAGAATCCCTAACATGCTTTGGGAGGTATGGAATGAGTTTTACTTAGAGCAAGAAAATGCCGAAGCAAGGGAGGATTACTCCATCCAAGAGATTCATTCCTATATCAGGCGTATTAAAACCACTTCAATGATTGCGACTGGAATAATAGATTCTACCATGTCACGAGATTTACCCTATCATTTTATTAAGATAGGAAAATGGCTGGAACGGGCTGAAAAAACAGCTCTTGTCATGCAGATGATGTATCGACAATCAGTTCCATATTGTGACTTGGAAGGGCAAGAATTGGACTGGCGTACAAGTCTACAGCTCATTAATGGATATGAGGACTTTACTAAGAAATTCAGACCTTTGATGGAACCCAAATTTGTCCTGCAATTCATGATATCCGATCATAGCTTTCCTCGTTCCCTCTGTTATTGCATGGAACATGTCAGAGAAGTGATTAAAGGACTTGAAGGCGAAAAGGTGGCCCATTATTCTTGGAAGATGTATGCGGCCATTGACAATATGATCAGTGAATTCAAAGATGTGGACATCAAAAAACTGAATACGGAAGAGATTGGGGTTTTTATTGATTCGGCTTATAGCCAGTGCCTGGAATTTGGAAAGTTATTCTCCGAAACGTATTACTTAGAAGCTGATCCTGTAAAATGAAAGGGAGCATTCCCAGAAAAAACCCTTCCTCTTACAGGACAGTAAAACCATAGTATCAGGGAGAGAAATGGCCATGAAATATGAAGTTGAACATGTAAATACTTTTTACTATGATACAGCAGTAGACCAAAGTATGAATACCATTCGTTTGAAGCCTAGGACGGATGAATGTCAGCGTTTATTATCTTATAAAAATGAAATCACACCTGTATCGATGCCAAAGGAACATGTGGATTTATGGGGGAATCACGTGGAGAGTTTCTTTATCCCTCAAAAACATACGAAGTTGGAAGTGAAGACGACCTCCATTGTCAGTATTCAAAGGTCGCCATTTATTCGACAAATCGAGTATTCTCCAGAAATGAGATATATCTTTCATTCGGAATTATTTCATGATCATTATAAGAGTTTTTTAAACGAAACAAGCTATACCTTCTTATATCAGTATCAAATCGACCAAGTTATCCAAGCGGTAGGTGATATTGAAAATCCAGTTGAATTCTCCCTTCAGTTAATGAGGTATCTTCATGAGGTCATGAACTATGACGGAGAATCGACTAATGTAAGCACAACGGCTAATGAAGCGTTTGACTTAAAAAAAGGTGTATGTCAGGATTATTCTCATATTATGCTGGGCGTTCTTAGAGCCAGGAAGATTCCGGCCAGATATGTAAGCGGCTATCTCTACGTCGGTGAAAACTCGGAGCTGATTGGTGATGCTGCCTCCCATGCGTGGGTTGAATTCATGGCTCCTGGTATCGGCTGGATTGGGCTCGATGCTACGAATAATGTAGAGGCACTTGAAAATCACATTTGTCTTAGCGCTGGGCGGGACTATTCAGATGTCAGCCCGTTGCAGGGAGTTTACAGAGGTGGGAACCAAACGCTTGATGTAAAAGTGCAGGTGAAGAAACTGGAACATGAATAAGCAAAACTGATATCCATTAATGCCTCCTTGAGTAAAAGGAGGCATTTTTAAATGGTAACGGGTACTTTATTGATTGGACAAAGCCTGTTCAGCACCTAGATACCATCTAACAAACGGTGGTGCTGTTTTTATGAAGAGCACGAGCTACAGGAAGAACAACTAGAGGAATCGGATCCACTATCATGAACGCTGCCATGACTGTCGGTACCTACATTTCCAGAATGGGAACCGTGAGCGGGATCGTCACCAAACAGATGCTTGAAGTCCGAATCACATGCATCCGCACTTGCATAAATGAAGTAAGCGGGTGCAGCATAATCCATTTGATTGTACCGTTTTTGCCAATCCACACTCCGTTCTGTGCGGTCACTTTTTATGAGGCCCGAGAACCTATCAAAAGTTTCTTCCGCTTCCACACTCGTCGGTTTTCGCATGTATTTTTCCTTTAACTGGTCAACTTCCAGTGTTTCGAAATCGTGGAGCAAGGAGGTTGCTTTATCATGTTTGAAGAACTTTCCCCAAGTTAGAATCGAGGGCGAATCAATAGTGAACAGCTGGACATAGTAAAAGTCGAACAGTGTCCGTTCCACTGGTTTAAAGACAGGCTCTGTGTGGGGATGATGTAGGATCATCTGGCCAAGGAAGTCCCGACAGAACCTATCATATTTCTGTTTATCATCCAGCATGATATGCCAGAGTTCATCGACTGTGGCATGAAACATTTCCATTTTACCGAACACGGCCGTCATGATGAAGTACCGTTTTAATTCCCGCCATAACTCGTTGACATTCCCCTGTGTATAACGTGGGTGTCTCATACGGAAATCGGTATTGACCTTTTCCATATACTCGATTTCCATGGCTTGATTTAGCTTTTCTATTAAGGCTTCCGATACGATAGCATTCCCGCCTATGTTCAACGTCTCCTCATACCTTCTCCGGAATTCTTGCTGATACCGTTCCATTCGAACCGGCTCACTTCTTCGCTTTACCAGGATAACCACAATGATCGCGAAAATGGCTGCAAGCATGACATAAAATAAGGTCATTTTTTCAATCCTCCTAGTCTATAGAACTCCTACATTAACACTATTTTACATTTTATGGGTTTGATTTATAAGGTATAAACGCATTTTATTTTCCTTGATATTCACGAACCAGGAAATAAGGTGGACATATCAGGCTTTAGTCCCTTTACGCACAGAGTAATTATTAGTATATTTTGGTAAAAGAGGGTTTATTTCCTTTTTGTATGTGGGTAGAGACAAGGGGAAAAGAAGAAAATCTTTTACTTTATTAAAAAGGGAGAGAACTATGAAAAAATCATTTGTTTTTATTCTGGCATTGGTATTCAGTCTATTTTCGCTTAATTTAGGGGCGGTAGGAGCCGCTACAGTTTCAGTTGAAAAGGGAACAGGCCTGAAAAGTCCTTTCGAGCGTGTACATAATCAGTCATACAAGAAGATGGCAAGTGAGTATCTCATTGAAAAAGAACCGAATAATACGATTAAAAAGTCTAACTCAATAAGCCTGAAACAATTTGGTTTGGGGATTTTCAATAAAGCGAACGATGTAGATTACTATAAAATCAAAGTAAAGCATTATGGTTTCTTATATGTGGTCGCTGCTACGGAGTTTAATAGTTCGCTAGATTTTTCCTTATATAATGCCAAGAATAAAGCGGTGAGCCTGGAAAGTTCCAACCGTGTAGATCAAGCGGATACTCAACTCTATTCCGTATCTCCGGGAACATATTATATTAAAGTGAAAGACACAGGGAGTTTAAAAAGCCAGGAAGAATACGCAGTAGGTGCAACCATGTCTGGGCCGACCATCAAAAAGGTCGGGGATAAGGATACAAAGATAAGCGGGGAAGCTGAACCGAATACCACAGTATATGTGAAGGTCAATAATAAAGTTGTCAATAAAAAGGGAACAAAGATAAAAGCGAACGGCAAGTATTCTGTCACGATTGGTAAACAAAAAGCCGGAACCAAAGTCTCTGTTTGGTCTACAGGAACCGTGGGTGGAAAAGAGTACCAGACCACCCCGGTCAAAACGACGGTAAAAGACGTGACGGCACCCAAAATGCTTACAGTCAGCGCAGTGACGAGTTCAAGTAAATCGGTTTCCGGTAAAACAGAGGCCAAAGCAACCGTGCAGGTTAAAGTGGGATCCAAGGTTCTCGGAAAGGCGACAGCCGATAAAAATGGCAAATATAAAGTGACGATGAAAAAACAAAAGAAAAAGACAAAGTTATCGGTTGTGGCAACCGATAAGGCCGGAAATGCCAAAACGGTCAAAGTGACAGTGAAATAATAGAAGGGCCTTTCTCAATCTGGGAAAGGCCCTTTTCAAATGGACGGAGGATATTGGGCAATAGGAGAAAAGCAGAAAAAGTGAACTACTGGTATAATAGCTATAAAGATAGTAGTAGGAGTGACGAAAACGTGTATTTAACAGTAGAGGAAACGGCTGATTACTTATCGGTGTCCATACCATATGTCGAAAGTTTAATCTTACAAGGAAAAATTAGAGTGGTGGATGACGGCGAGGGTGTAGTATTGATCTATAAGGACCAGTTCAAGACGCACTTTGAACAGCTGGAGAAATATAAAATGTTAGTCGAAGAATTGGCGAATGAACCGATTCCGGAAGATCTAGACATTAAGGACGAAGACTAAGTCTTCTTGATTGGGATGCATAATAGGTGCATCCCTTTTTTGTACCGGTTATAGTTAATACAAAGCCGGGGCTTTTGAGGGAGTCCGGGCAAGATATTTCAAATTATTATTTTTTGGAAGGTATTTGTAGTAGATTTCCTCCATTCCGTGTAAAATAATAAATACAAAGATAGATTACGGCAAAATGGTAGATAGGAGATAGGTAAGTGGTAAAAGAGTATTTACAAAGCGAAGGATTTTCAAGATTCATTACCTTACTTGTGCTGTTTTTATTTCTTGTAAGCATCGGAAGTATGGTCAATATCGTTTTATTCACATTTGTTTTCACTTTCCTGATGGGAAGGCTTGAACAGTTCATCATGCTTCATCTGAAAAAAGTGATGCCCATCAATTCCAAAGTGGTCATAAGTTTCATTTATATAGTGTTCATTGCTTCTTTAGCTATCGTCCTTTATAAGTACTTGCCGGTTATTACGACACAATTTACTGAGCTGATTACGCAGATTGTATTCTTCTTTCAACATCCGCCTGATAGCAAGGTCATTCAATATGCCATTAGTTTAATGAATGAACTTGAATCACCTCTGGATCTTCAAAAGCAGATGAATACGCTCTATCTTTATATATCTGACTTTGGAAAACTGGCGTTTCAAATCTTCATTTCTATACTGCTTAGCTTGTTTTTCTTGTTGGAAAAGGATAAAATCATCCGCTTCACTTCCAAGTTTAAGCGGGGGAAATTCAATTCCTTCTTCATTAATATTGGACATTTCGGTGTGAAGTTCGTTAACTCATTCGGAAAAGTCATTGAGGTTCAATTCCTAATTGCCATTACGAATGCCATTCTATCCGTTGCGTTCTTATGGATACTTGGCTTTCCACAGTTAATTGGTTTGGGGATCATGATTTTCTTCCTTGGTTTGATTCCGGTGGCTGGGGTCATTATTTCCTTGATTCCACTAAGCATGATTGCCTATAGTATCGGAGGCATGCCAAAGGTCATTGCAGTGTTGATCATGATTGTGGTGATTCATGCGCTTGAAAGCTATATTTTGAACCCGAAATTCATGTCGGCCAAAACAAATCTTCCTACGTTCTTCACGTTTATGATCTTACTGTTTTCCGAACACTTCCTTGGAATTTGGGGATTGATCATCGGGATACCAATCTTTATCTTCCTATTGGATATGTTAGATATTGATGAAGAAACTAACCGTGCACTGGACGAACCATAATAAGCAGCAACCCTCTAAATGGGTGGTTGCTTATTTTTTTATATTCGTTTTCAATATAATTTTCTATTTTTTATGGAAAAAGAAGATGAATCGATTGCTCACATGTTCAAAGTCCATTATGATACTCGGTTTTGTCATTTACTGTAATAAACTTGTATTCTACTAAAGTTATTTTTTTACTTTTTATTGCATGAAAACTCAAAAAAACGTATACTATTTTTAAGCAAAAAATACTGAATAATCATTCAAGTCAAAATTATTAGACTATTTTGAGTGAGAGTTTACGGGAGAAAAGAGGGGATTATGTTGAAAAGGGTATCTGTATACATGTTGGTCGTGATATCTTCTTTGCTTTTGATCATGACCGGATGTGGCAAGGAAAAGGAAGTTTCCACTACAAGTGATGAAGGGCCGAAGGAAAAGACGCTTAGAGTCGTGACGGATGCGGCATATGCGCCTTTTGAATACCTCGAAGGTGATAAAATCGTCGGATTCGATGTTGACTTTATCAATGCCGTAGCGAAGGAAGCTGGGTATAAAGTCGAGATTGAGCATGTAGGCTGGGATCCGATTTTTGTGGAGATTGAATCAAAAAGAGCAGATTTAGCTGTATCGGCAATTACAGTGAATGATGAAAGAAAACAATCGTATGATTTTTCGGTTCCTTATTTCCTTTCCACTAATAAAATCTTGGTTCCCGAAAAAAGTGATGTGGAATCGGGAGAAGATCTGAAAGGGAAGAAGATAGCTGTCCAAACAGGTACAACGGGTCAAGAAGCGGTGGAAGCCCTTTTTGGGAAAAACCATAAAGATATCAAGAAATTCGAGAATAATAACTTAGCCATTCAGGAATTGCTCAAGGGTGGGGCTGAAGCGGTCGTGGCGGATAATACGGTCGTTGAAGAGTACGTAAAAAATAATCCTGATCAAAAGTTGAAGGTCGTGGAAGACAGCAGCAGCTTTGAAGAGGAGTTTTATGGAGTCCTATTCCCTAAAGGCAGTGAGTTAAAGGCCGATTTCGATAAAGCGATCAATACCATGCTCGATAATGGCAAGTACGCCGAAATCTATAAAAAACAGTTTGGCACAGATCCAGATATCGAGACGGTAAAAGCACAACAATAATATAGGTTATGAGAAAAATTGCGTAACTTTACGTGTGAAGTTACGCAGTTTTTTTGGACTTTAGGAGGTACATAGAATGGGTTTTCGTTGGGATATTATTTTTGAATATGCGCCTTTCTTATTGAAGGGGACGTTGCTTACGATTGGTCTATCCGTTTCTTCGATTCTAATCGGGACGTTTCTAGGATTGCTGATTGGATTAGGGAAGATTGTAAGAAATAAATGGCTCGCCTTTCCATTTTACTGCTATGTCACGGTTTTCCGGGGGACACCATTACTGGTCCAGATTTTCTTGATCCACTTTGGGGTGGTTCCTTTCTTTACCGGCGAAACGAATGCCGTCGCAGCGGGAGTCATTGCACTTTCTTTAAATGCAGCGGCATATATTGCTGAAATATTCAGGGCCGGAATTCAATCCATTGATAAAGGACAAATGGAAGGGGCACGTTCTTTAGGTTTGACGCACACTCAATCCATGATTTCCGTTGTCCTTCCACAAGCATTCAAACGCATGATTCCTCCTCTAGGTAATGAATTCATCGTATTATTGAAAGATTCTTCCTTGGTTTGTGTCATTGCTGCCCCGGAATTGATGTATTGGGGAAAAGCGATGGGCAGTCAGTATTTTAAAGTATGGGAGCCATATTTGGCCTGTGCCTTCATCTATCTTTGCCTGACGCTCGTTCTAAGTTTCGTACTAAATAGACTTGAAAGTAGGTTGAAAACAGAATGATCAAGGTGGAAAATTTAAATAAGTCATTTGGTGACAATGAGGTATTGAAGAATATCAGTGCAACCGTTGCCCCTCAGGAAGTCGTCGTGGTCATTGGTCCGTCGGGATCTGGGAAATCCACTTTCCTAAGATGCATCAATCAGCTAGAGACGATAACGGGTGGCCACATTTACATTGAGGGGCTTGATACGACGGATAAGAAAGTCGATATCAATAAAATCCGTACGGAAGTCGGCATGGTCTTTCAGCATTTTAACTTATTCCCGCATAAAACGGTTCTTGAAAATATCATGCTTGCGCCGATAAAAGTGCGTAAAGTTTCCAAGGAACAGGCAGCAAAGACGGGCATGGAATTGCTTAATAAGGTGGGCCTGTCGGATAAAGCGAACGCCTATCCGGACTCTTTGTCAGGAGGGCAAAAGCAACGTGTAGCCATTGCTAGGTCTCTGGCTATGGGCCCAAAGATCATGTTGTTTGATGAACCGACATCCGCTCTAGACCCGGAAATGGTCGGTGAAGTGCTTGAAGTCATGAAGCAATTGGCGAAAGAAGGCATGACGATGGTTGTGGTGACACATGAAATGGGATTTGCAAAAGAAGTGGGGGATCGAGTGATATTCATGGATGAAGGGTTGATCGTTGAGGAAAATGTGCCTAGCGAGATTTTTGACAATCCGCAGCAGGAAAGAACGAAGGCATTTTTGAGTAAAGTCCTTTGACGTATAGCTAAAGAAAAAAACCTTCCGAAAACGGGAGGTTTTTTTAGGAACATATCAGGGGGTATTATTTAATGTATGAAGCGCCTAAAAGTGATTCAGGGCTTTTACCGAGCACTAGCATACTGATTTTCGCATATCCAATATTTTCATTTTGGGAGAGGGTTTGTCGAAGAACCTCGATATTCGGATCATTCTTTAACTTTTGAACTTCCTCTTTATATAAAGTGATAACGGAGGGCATAACGAATTCAGGGGTGTATTCGTTAGGGTTTTCATCCATGATTAATGTGCCCATAAATTGATATTTAAATTGGAAAGCTCGTGTTAAGGCAACGACATGAAGCAGTTTTTTAAATAATTCGGGGTATGAATATTTAATTTTTTCCAACGCTTCTTCGGTTGCTTGTAACTCATCGACACTAGATAAAGTGATCATAAATATCTCCTTTCAGAAAATATCGATATATCGGTATTGCAGTGCTTTTTACTCACTACCAAGTCTAACTCGGCAAGTAAATAAAGTAAAATGGTTAGATGTTATCATGAAGATAACTCATATCTATGATAGTGCTTACATTATTTTCTTATTGAAGGTGTATGATCACTCTTTTTTAGCCAATGCTTCCTTTGTATATTTCAGCCATTCCTTTGCGGCGTATGAAAGGTATTGATCCTTACTCCAAATGAATGCCAAGTTCCAGCTCAGTGATGGATTTTTAACCTTAATGGTCTTAACACGACTATCCAACCGACAGAGGCTTTCTGGTAAAAGGGCGATGCCAAGCTTGCAGAAAACCATTTCTTCTATAAAGTCCCATCGAGAGCTTTCGGTAACGATGTGTGGAGAAAAACCTGATTCCTTACAAGATGAAATGATGAGGTCACGCAAAACATAATCCTTATTGAATAAGATAAAGGACTCATTTTGAAGATCTATCAAATCGATTTCATCCTCGGAAGCAAGTGGGTGAGAGGGATGAACGATCAACTTGATGTCTTCTTCTAAAAAGGCAAAATGGTGAAATAGAACGGTGTTGGTCGGCAGGACGATTACGCCTATATCCAGTTGGTCATTTTGAACGGACTCTTCAATTTTTTTTGAACCATCTTCAACCAATTGAAAGGTGATATTGGGATAATCCTCATGAAAACGGCTAAGAATTCGGGGGAAGAAAGAAGCATCGATGATCGGCGGCAACCCGATTCGGATATGTCCCTTTTTCAGGCCTAATAAATTATCCATCTCTGTTTCCAAATTATGAAAAGCTTTATCAATCAGTTTTGCCTGCTCTAATACGACCCGACCGGCATCGGTCAGAGCGAGTTGCTTGCGGGAACGATCGAAAAGTTCAACCCCAAGTTCGGTTTCGAGGTTCTTGATCATTTTACTGATGGTCGGCTGAGTAATGAATAAATGATCGGCTGCCCGAGTGAAACTGTTAAAATTAGTCACTTCTATGAAGTATTGTAAATGCTTAATATCCATCGCTTCACCTGCTTATCTCTTCAAAGTACTTTCATTTTACCCATAGAAATAAGGGTTTGTAAAATAAGAATCTCTTTGCCGTTTACATCCTATTGTCAAGCTAGCAGAAAAGCTGGTCTCAAGGAGCCCAGCTTTTTTGAAAACGAGTCGTACTATGTAATCACTTAACCAATAAGACGGGTACCGGGGAGTTCTGCACGATATAATGACTGACGCTTCCCAGGAATTCCTTGAACCCGCTTAAGCCGCGGCTACCCATGATGATAAGGTCGCAGTTTTGGGACTTCGCATGTTCCAATAACGTTTTGATGGCGGAGCCTTCCACGACAAATGTCTGGGTTTTATTCGGAATTTCCGATAATAGCGCATCCGCTTTTGAGATGACTTCTTCTCCATACTTCAGCATGGATTCCTCGATTTCTTGAAAAGCGTTTCCATATATACTTGGATGAATCGGTAGCGTTACAGCGTGTATCGCATGAATTTCAATGGCTGGATCCAGCTTGGCTAATTCAATCGCTTTTTCCAAAGACTTGAGAGCTAATTCAGATTCGTCATAGGCAACTAGTATTTTCGAGCAGATCATGTTGATCCATCCCTTCATTTACAAGAATATATCTTTAGTATAACAGGTAAAACGACCCTTTTCTTTTGATTCATGAAATTTTATGAATATTTGTTGAAGTTTACGTTAACGTCAATGGTAAGATAAAGGTAAATAATCCCTTTGTAAAGTGTGGTTATAGGATGTACACGATTTCTGAGTTAGCCAAAGAGTTTGAATTGACGACGAGGACGCTGCGTTACTATGAGGAATTAGGCATGCTAAAGCCGAGGCGGACCGAAACAGGGAACAGAGTATATGGAAAGAAAGAATTCGCACAGCTTAAAATCATCATGCGTGGCAAGAAGTATGGGTTCTCTTTAGATGAAATAAAAGACATTGTGGTCCTTTTCGAGCAGGACAGAACAGGGGTCAAGCAACTGGAGAGAACGATAGAAAAAGCGGGACAGAAATTAGAAGAAATCAATGAACGAATGAGGGAACTTGATGAATTGAAGCGGGATTTTGAATATATGATCCATGATTTTAAGAAAACCCTTCATAACTTGAAGGTTGAATCATAAGCTTCAAAAACAAAGGGAAAGAGGTGGAGGACTTGAATATTCAAGAGACAGTGGCAGTAGTGACAGGTGGGGCTTCAGGACTGGGTGAGGCAACGGTGCGAAACATCATCCATAAAGGCGGGAAAGCGATCATCCTTGATCTCTCGGAAGAAAAAGGGGCCAGGCTGGTCGAGGAATTAGGGGATTCCGTCCTGTTCATTAAAACGGATGTGACGCAAGAGGATAGTGTCCAAGCCGCCATGGACCAAGGAATCGAAACATTCGGGACGATTAACACGGTCGTCAATTGTGCGGGGATTGCCATCGCCGAGAAGGTCGTCAGCCGAAAAGGCACACATGAATTGAAAGCGTTCTCAAAAGTGGTGACGGTCAACTTAATCGGCACGTTTAATGTCATACGTCTCGCAGCGGAGAAAATGGTCCATAATCCGATGAATGAAGAGGGCGAACGGGGCGTGATCATTAATACGGCTTCCGTAGCTGCCTTTGAAGGCCAAATCGGGCAGGCTGCTTATAGTGCCTCAAAAGGGGGAATCGTCGGCATGACCTTACCGATAGCAAGGGATCTTGCTTCTTTTGGCATTCGGGTCGTCTCGATCGCACCGGGCTTATTTCATACACCGATGTTCGATTCGCTTCCGGAAGAAGCGAGGACCTCCCTTGGGAAAACGGTACCGTTCCCTTCAAGGCTCGGCTATCCAAACGAATACGCGAAGCTAACGGAAAGCATCATAACCAACCCGATGCTGAATGGGGAAACGATCCGGCTGGACGGGGCCATCAGGATGTCACCAAGGTGACCATGACACCGGAGTAATGATAGAAGAAGAGAAAAGAAAGAGGAGCGAGAACAGATGAAGCATTCTTACTTAACAGAAGATCACGAGATTTTCCGTAAATCATTACGGAAGTTTTTAGAAAAAGAAGCGGTTCCACATTATGAAAAGTGGGAAGAAGAGCGACTCATCCCACGGTCATTCTGGGAGAAGATGGGCGAGCAAGGCTTTCTCTGTCCTGATCTTGATGAAGAGTTTGGTGGGTCAGGAGTCGATTGGGGCTTTGGGGTCATCATCAATGAAGAACTTGAAAGGGTGGGCTCGGGATTAATCGGTTTCGGGCTTCATAGCGATATTACGGTACCCTATCTTTCCACCTATGGAACCGAGGAACAAAAAAGGCGCTGGCTTCCTGCATGTACGACAGGGGAAAGGATTACGGCTATCGCCATGACGGAACCGGGGACGGGATCGGATTTGGCCAATATTAAAACGACGGCGACTTTGGATGGAGATCATTATGTTCTTAACGGGCAAAAGACATTCATCACAAATGGCATCCATGCTGATTTGATTATCGTAGCTTGTAAAACCGATCCAAATGCTGTTCCGAAGCATAAAGGCGTTTCATTGATCGTAGTGGAACGAGATGCACCCGGGTTCTCACGGGGAAGGAAGTTGAAAAAGCTTGGCCTGCATTGTCAGGATACAGCAGAGCTCATTTTCGAGGATTGCCGGGTGCCAAAGGAAAACCTGCTTGGTGAAGAAGGCAAGGGATTCACCTATTTAATGGAGAAACTGCAACAGGAACGCCTTGTGGTCGCAATCTGTGCCCAAGCTGCATCGGAGGACATGCTTGCGGATACAATCGAATACGTGAAAAGCCGTGAAGCATTCGGCAAATCGGTGAGCCAGTTCCAGAACACGCAGTTTAAAATAGCCGAGATGGCAACGGAAATCAAAATGGGCAGAGCTTTTCTGGACCAACTGATTGCAAACCATATGGCAGGGGAAAACGTTGTAACCGAAGTGTCGATGGCGAAATGGAGATTGACGGAAACCGCCAGGAAAATCTCCACGGAATGCATGCAACTTCACGGTGGCTATGGCTATATGGAAGAATACAAGATTGCTAGGCGCTACCGGGATATACCTGTAGCAAGCATTTACGCAGGAACCAATGAAATCATGAAAAAAATCATAGCTAAGAATCTTGGCCTCTAAAAAAGAATGGAAGGGAAGCGATTAGATGCGTGAAGTGGTTATTGTTGAGGGGATCCGTACACCGGTTGGCAGAAGGAATGGGGTCCTGCGGGACTTTCGTCCTGACGAATTAGCTGGAGAAGTGTTAAGGAAACTGGTTGAAAAAGCAGGAATCGACCCAGCCATCGTTGAAGATGTCATTTTAGGCTGTGTAACACAGGCCGGGGAGCAGGCTGGAGATATTGCCCGTGTGGCTGCCTTGATTGCCGGTTATCCGATTGAAGTGCCAGGAACGACCATCGACCGTCAATGCGGATCAAGCCAGCAGGCTGTTCACTTCGCTTCCCAAGCCATCCTATCAGGCGATATGGATGTGGTCGTAGCGGGTGGTGTGGAAAATATGTCCCGTGTTCCGATGGGATTCAATTACCAAGGCGCGACTACGAGCCAAAAGTATGTTGACAACTATGAGGTGATCAACCAAGGACTTTCAGCTGAACGAATCGCCGAAAAGTGGGAAATCACACGCGAGGAATGTGATGCATTTTCCGTTGAAAGCCATGAGAGGGCAATACGCGCGCAAAAAGAGGGCTATTTTGACCGGGAAATCATTTCCGTTACAGGTACGGATAAAGAAGGCAACCCGATTGACGTCACGGCAGATCAAGGACCAAGAGCTGGAACGACGGTAGAGGTCCTATCTGGACTGAAAACCGTTTTTAAAGAAGATGGATTGATCCATGCCGGGAACTCGAGCCAGATCAGCGACGGGGCTGCGGCCTTACTGTTAATGGAGAGAAGTAAGGCAGAAGAACTTGGTTTGAAACCACGTTTTAAAGTGCATACGCGGGTGGTTGTCGGCTCAGATCCGACTTTGATGTTGACGGGTCCGATTCCGGCTACGCAAAAGGCTTTGGAAAAGTCAGGTCTTTCCATCGAAGATATCGATATCTTTGAAGTCAACGAAGCGTTTGCACCTGTACCTCTTGCTTGGTTGAAGGAAACGGGCGCAGACCCGCAGAAGCTGAATCCAAACGGAGGGGCAATTGCCCTGGGACATCCCCTTGGCGGAAGCGGTGCCCGCCTGATGGTATCCATGATGCATGAACTGGAAAGGACAGGCGGCCGTTATGGACTGCAAACGATGTGTGAAGGGCATGGGATGGCCAATGCAACAATCATCGAAAGGTTGAGTAATCGGTAAATTCACGTGAAGGTCAAGTTTGGATGAAGTAGAAAGCTGTCATCATCAGGAATCCCCCGGATGATGGCAGGTATTGGAGGAGGAAAAAAGATGTCGGTTACGATTAACACCATATTCGATCAGACGGTTCAAAAATTCCCCATTAAAGAAGCTATCTACGACGTGAGAAGGAATGCCCGATATACATACATCCAGTGGAACGACAAGGTGAATAGACTGGCGGCTGCGCTCCAAGCAGAAGGTGTCCAAAAAGGAGACCGGGTTTCTACTTATTTATATAATAATGAAGAACTGGCCACCGCGTTTTTTGCCTGTGCCAAGATTGGGGCTGTCTTTAATCCAATTAACTTTCGATTGATGGCAGAAGAGCTGGCCTTCATCATCAGTGATGCAAAGCCAAAGGTGCTGATATTCGAGGAGGAGTTGCAATCGTCCGTGGCGGCGATTGAAAAACGTTTTCCAAGCATTGCTTTCTGGTTCATTGATAAGAAAGTTCCTAGCTATGCCAAGAGTTATCAGGAAAAACTGATCCATGCATCTTCCACACCGGTTGATGTAGCCGTGGATGAAAATGATGTCTATGCCATCATGTATACGAGCGGGACGACAGGAAGACCTAAGGGAGTGATCCATCTTCATAAGGATATGGTCGAGCAGTCAGCCATAATAACAGAGGCGATGAGATATGAAAGTCAAGACGTCGGTCTGATTACCGCACCCATGTTCCATTGTGCCGAATTGCACTGTTCATTTTTACCACGCGTTCAGGTCGGAGCTAAGAATGTGATTATGCATCAGTTCAATCCCAAGCTGGCACTTGAGCTGATCGAAGCGGAAGGAATCACCAAACTATTCGCAGCCCCGACGATGTGGAACATGCTGCTTCAGGAGAACCTGGAGAACTATAATATTCAAAGCCTCAAGCTTGGATTGTACGGGGCAGCCCCAATGGCCCCGACGCTTGTGCTCGCTTGCCAGGAAAAACTGGGCATCCAGTTCATCCAGGCTTACGGGATGACCGAAATGGGTCCAGCCATCACCTTGCTGCTGGAAGACGACCAAATCCGGAAAGCCGGTTCAGCCGGCCAGGCATGCCGTGGCCATGAAATCGTCATTGCCCGTCCGAATGAAGATGGGCCAGCGGATCCCGATGATGCCATGGGTCCTGGGGAAACAGGGGAAATCCTCGTGAAAGGACCTTGCATCATGCAAGGGTACTTTCAAAGAGAGCCAGAGACGGAAAAAGCGCTTCATAAAGGGTGGTACCATTCCGGGGATATCGGTTTCCTTGATGAAGACGGTTTTCTATGGGTCAAGGACCGGGTGGATGATATGATCATTTCGGGTGGCGAGAACGTTTACCCTCGTGAAGTGGAAGATACCCTCTATGAACATCGGGGGGTTCTCGACTGTGCCGTGCTCGGTCAACCAGATGATAAATGGGGAGAAACGGTGACGGCGTTTATCGTGGCGAAAGATCCATCGTTAACTGAGAAGGATTTAGAGGATTGGTGCAGGAATAGCATAACGCTAGCTAACTATAAGCGTCCACGACGATATATTTTCTGTGAGGAGCTGCCGCGAAACGCAAGTGGCAAAATCCAGAAATTCATGCTTCGCAAACAGTTGGAAGAGAACGTCGTGGAAGAACAATAATTTGAGGATTCCCCTTAAAATAAAAATCCGAGTGGCCGATAAAATAAAGGACAACATGAGAAAACATAATGGGGGGAACAAATTGAGTAAGTCATTTCGAATTGCATGGCATGCGGTCGTCGATGAACATTCCATTCTCGAAGGACGCAGTTTAGTGAATGCCGAAAGCGATCAAGCTGCCGCAAGCAAATTGGTTTATGAAAAATCCACAGAATACCGTCTAAGGCAACAATGGGTGATGATCGATTCATTAGTTGAATTAGTGAATGAATAAGAAAAGGAGACTCCAGTCATAGGAGTCTCCTTTTAAATGTTATCCACATGTAAAAAGCTTACGATTCAAGGAATATAGCTTGTTATCCACATTATCCACAGAGTTATCCATAATTTACATTATTTTCATATAATCAAGAGGTGCGTATTACCCATTATTTATCGGTATATTCAGAAAATATACACAATATTAACAAGTCTGTGGATAAGATGGTGTGTATAAGAGGAGGCTGCTGAATAAGCAGCCTCCTCTAAACGCTATGATTTACGGTTATGGGCTCGACGGTCAGCGGCATTGGCGCGCGCTTGAGCCTCCATATCATCTTGGTCGGCTAGTTCGGTAGAAAATTCGACATCAATTCCGTCACTTTTAAGGTTTTTGGGTACCTGTGGCAGTTTTTGTTTGTTTTTATCCCGATTATGGTGAATGTTATTTCGTCCCATGTTAGCGCCCCCTCGATGAAAGTAAATAAGCTGGAAATGATTTGATTTAAATCATCTCCAGCTTATTGTGTGTTGAATGGTAGATCATCATGTACGGAAAAAAGCGCCAAACTTAACGACGGGGTTTCTTTTCTGTAAAACCGCCGGCTCGATCTGCTTGTTTGAATTCGCGAGAGTAAGTGATCTCTTGCATGCTTGTTAGGAAACTTTTTTCTTTATCCGTTTTTTTCGCCATTTAGATCATCTCCAATTCATGTGATAATCCTATTTTTTCCCAAATAACTTCAATCATACATGTAAAATATCTTCTAGGGCCATTTTAAGAGTGGGAAAGGAGAATGTGAATTCCTCCTTCATTAGTTTGCTTGGTAGGACCTTTTGCCCTTCAAGGACCAGGATGCTCATTTCGCCGAGTGCGGTTTTTAGAAGGAATGGAGGGACCGGGAACCAGTGAGGCCGTTTCATGACGGCGCCAATCGTTTTACCGAACGTATCCATTTGAACGGGGTTTGGCGCTGTGAAATTGACTGGTCCCTGGATATTCTTTTCCTTCATGCAAAAAGAAACCGCACGGGCGACGTCTTGAATATGAATCCAGGAAAGCCATTGGGTGCCTTTGCCGATTTTTCCACCGCCGAAAAGTTTGTAGGGAAGGGTCATCATGGGGAGTGCCCCTTTTTTTTTCCCCAGGATTACGCCAAATCTTGTGAGGACGACACGTTCGCAGTAGGGGCTGGATTTCATCGCCTCTTTTTCCCATAGCTTGACGGTGCGGGCCAGAAAGTCCTCCCCGATGGAATCCGATTCCTCTGTAAAGGTTTCCTGGTCGGATATGCCATAGTATCCCACTGCGCTGGCATTGATCAGGCACGGGATTTTTTTCGGAAGCTTAGAGAGGATCCGGTTCATTTCCTTGGAAGCCTCGACCCTGCTTTCGACAATCGTCCGTTTCCGTTCCTGTGTCCAACGGCCGCTATTTAATGATTCGCCGGCTAGGTTGATGAACACATCAAGATCTCCCAACTGTCTCTCAGGGCTTGATCCTGCGCTCAGCCAGCCTACGTAATGAATATGCTCTTGCTTATCATATTTATTTGGATGCCTTGTCAATATATATAATTCATGATTTTCTTTTAATAATTCGTCAATAAGGGCAGAGCCGACAAAACCGCTTCCACCGGCAATGGCTATTTTCATGAAAATCACATCCTTTTTCTGTCTTTCCTTCACTGTAACACGCTCGGGTTCTTTTTTCATTTTTGGACGTGCTTGTCTAGAAAAGGTTCACAGAAACGGGTAAAGTAAGAAGGGGGTGGAAAGTATGCCGAACATAACGAAAATAACGACCCAAAAGAAAAGAACAGACCGTTACAATATATTTGTCGATGAAAAATATGCGTTCAGTGTGGACGAAGAGGTCCTTCTGAAGTTCCAGTTGAAAAAAGGCACGGTACTCGATGATTTGCTTCTTGCCGAAGTGCAGTTTCATGATGAAATACAAAAGGCGTTTACCGATGCCCTCCATTATTTATCCTACCGCATGCGTTCAGAATCGGAAGTCCGCCTGTATTTAAAAAAGAAGGATATCGAAGAACCGATTATAAAAGAAGCGATACATAAGCTGTACAGCTTTCACTATCTCGACGATCTCGATTTTGCCAAGGCATATGTCCGGACGCATGTGAACGGTGGCAATAAAGGACCAATCACGCTAAAGCAGGAGCTGAAGGAAAAAGGGATTCAGGATAAGCTGATCGAACAAGCTTTGTTGGAATACCCCCACGAGATTCAAGTGGAGCATGCAAGAAAGCTTGCCGAAAAGTCGATCAGGAAAGAAAAGAATATCTCGGAACGGGCATTACAGCAAAAAGTGGAACAAACATTAGCCCGTAAAGGATATCCCCGGGACATCATACACGAGGCCTTGGAAGAGGTGGGCGTGGAAAAAGACGAGGATGAGCAATGGACCTCGCTTACGCATCATGCCGAAAAACTTCAACGCCGTTACCGGAACTATGAAGGCTTTGAGTATAAGCAGAAGATGAAGCAGGCACTATATCGAAAAGGGTTCCCCATCGAATTGATCGACCGCTATTTGAACGATTCTGATGTCGATTAAGGTACATGCATAGCCAAAACGCATAATTTTGTTTAATATAGAAGTACATATTATTAATTAAGGAGCCTTATATATGAGCGAGGTAAGATATAGCACGATGTCGGATTACGAGCTGCAGCAAGAAATTGCCACACTGACGGAAAAGGCGAGAAAAGCCGAGCAACTGGGAATGGTCAACGAATATTCCGTATTGGAACGGAAAGTGACCATGGCTAAAGCCTATCTGTTAAATCCGGATGATTTTAAAAAAGGTGAAATTTATCAAGTTGAAGGCGACCCGGGTGTCTACTTCAAAATTGATTATATGAATGGCGTTTTTGCCTGGGGATACCGTTTAGGTGGAAGTGGGAAAGAGGAAGCGTTGCCCATTTCGATGTTGAAATAAAAAAAGGAATCGTGACGAACCCGATTCCTTTTGGTAGTATCTTTATTCCGTTCTTTCGCTTGAAGCTTTCATACGTTCTTGTGGATGTGTATTGATGCTGCCATCCGCCCGTTTTGAAGCATATCTCGCCTTTGCGCGAGGTTCGCCTTGGAATTTATTATTGTTTTGGTTAGGAAAACCTTTTTGTTTATTTCTCAAGTTTTTCTCCTCCAAGCATTAGAATAAGTAAAAAAGTGTTTCTGTTCTCTACTAGTATGGGTAAGGAACAGTAAAATTCAGTCTGTAAAAATATTGGCAACGGGGTGGTTTAGATGAATGATTACCATGAAAGATTAACCAAGATTTTGCTCGAGAAAAATGATCACATAACGTATGAGCAGGCTCTAACTTGGGTTGAATTATTATGGGAAGATTTCGAGGCGACCTATGCGAAAGCGGGACATGAATATGCGGGCGAAGAAATGACATCACGAGTTGTCCAGACTTGGATCGACAACTACGGGGAACGATTCCACGAATTCATTGCAAAAAATCCTAAATATAAGCATTTACTGGATCAACAGAACCAAATTCATTAAAAAAAGCTGATTCCATTGGGGATTTCCCCCTCGGAATCAGCCTTTTTTTCTTATGAAGGTACTACAAAATGATATTCAATTTCTTCTTGAGTTTCGCTTCACTAAAGATCCAGCCGGTAAATGAATTCAAGATATTCAAGTCATCGTCTAAATGAACAACGGCGACAAAAGGATAATAACCGTTGCTGCGGTACCTTAAATCGATGAACCGGACTTCATAATAATCCTTGTTCTGCTCAATTTCCCATCTGTAGACGGGGGAAAAAGAGAGAAAGGCTGCCAAATTGATATCATGCTTGGCGGCTTCAAGAACTTTGCTTTCAGGAAGCGGGATTCGATCAAACGTATCAAGAATCGTCACGTAGCCTCGATCAGCCCGGGCCACATAATAATGCTTTTCGGCAGTCACGGCTATTCTCCAGCGGTGATAGCTCATCGTTGGTGATAAGAGAATTTTCCGGGCACCGGGAATCTGCTGTCTGACTGCCCTCTTTACGAATGCTCTTTCCCTGAAACGGGCGAGATAATAAAGAACGAGTATGGCATACATCGTCAGAAATAGATAACCAGGGGGAAAACCATATCCCCATAATATCAAGCCGCCAACATGGATCCCGAAGATGAACGGGTCGAACGTATTGATGACCCCAAGTGCCACCCAATTCGAGGAAATGGGCCGTAGCGCCTGTGTCCCATAGGCGTTGAAGATATCGACGAAAACATGCAGGAATACGGCCAGAAATGTCCATAGCCATAAATGAAGGTAATTCGTCTCAGGCATGATCATGTAAAGGGTGCCACTGATAAGCAGGGGCCAAAGTAACACGGCAGGAATCGAATGCGTGATTCCCCGGTGATTTCGTATATAAACAGCGTTATTTTTTAATTTTAGAATGGTGTCGATGTCAGGAGCTTGCGAACCCAAAACCGTACCAGCCATTACCGCACTGAAAGTAATGGGGCTTTGCGCAATAACAGGATCTAATGTGGCAAGTCCTCCAAGAGCAATCCCCATGACAAAGTGAGTGCCTGTATCCAAAGCAAAACCTCCCTGCCACAATATAGAAAAATATGTCTTCTTTCCATCATACCGTATTTATATATTATCAATCAAATGAATATATTTGACTTTCTTACCTTGCCCCTTACAATAAAACGAAATGAGTGCCTGTTAAAAAAGAATGCCCATTATGGTGTATTCCCTTTTTTAATAAGAGTTAACATCTTTGGAGGAACAAAATGGAGAAAGAAATAATGATCCCAACCATAGAAAAAGTAAATATTGAAGCGTTTCAGAAAGATTTGGTCAACTGGTTCCTTGAAGAACAAAGGGATTTGCCATGGCGTGAAAATAAGGATCCATACAGGGTATGGGTTTCTGAAATCATGCTGCAGCAAACCAGGGTGGATACCGTCATCCCGTATTTTAACCGGTTTATGGACTGGTTCCCCACTCTTGGTGAATTCGCGGTTGCCGATGAGGAAAAGGTATTAAAAGCGTGGGAAGGCCTTGGTTATTATTCAAGGGTCCGCAATCTGCATAGTGCCGTCCAGGAAGTCCAAGCATCCTATAATGGGATAGTACCGGATAGCCCGGAGGAAATCTCGAAACTGAAGGGTGTCGGACCTTATACGGCCGGAGCGATCCTAAGCATTGCCTATGGAAAGCCAGAACCGGCCGTCGATGGAAATGTCATGCGTGTGTTGTCCCGGATCTTGATGATCTATGAAGACATCGCTAAGCCGAAGACGAGGAAAACCTTCGAGGTTGCCGTACGCAAGCTAATTGACCCCAATCATACGTCTGAGTTCAATCAGGCCCTGATGGAACTGGGTGCACTCATTTGCACGCCAGGCAAGCCAGCTTGCCTGCTATGCCCTGTGCAAAGCCATTGCCTGGCATTTGAGGCGGGAGTACAGTCAGAGCTGCCGGTCAAGATCCAAAAGAAAAAGTCGCGTGACGTACCGATCGTGGCTGCGATTTTGACGAATGAAAAAGGTGAATTCCTCATTCATAAGCGGGCGTCGGAAGGCTTGCTTGCGAACCTTTGGGAATACCCGAACTTCGAGATTCACACAACCCTTCAACATAAACGGGAATTTTTTGAGGCGCGTTTTCTTGAGACTTACGGTAGCAAACCGGAACTAATCGATTCGCTCGTCAAAATTGAACATGTCTTTTCCCATCTGGTATGGAAGATGGATACGTATACCGGAGTGGTGAAGGAACCAATCGGTGATGACATCTTAGCGGAAAATCAGCTGAAGTGGGTGAGTAAAGAGGCGATGGAGGAATTTGCATTTCCAGTCTCTCACCAAAAGATGATGAAAGCCTATAACGATAGGGGCTAATTCAATTTTGCCTTATGAAGAAAAAACTGCTTAACGTAAATATATTTTAGAATGAACTCAACAAAGAAGATGCCGAAAAGCTTTGCTTTCGGCATCTTTCTTAAATTCAAGTCAATCGTAGGTTGTCTCGGTACCATGAGTGTAATCGGCTTCCTGCCTTTTCAGCCCGCCCCTTCTTTCGATTTCTTGAACGATTTCCTTATGGATACTCTGTCCTTCTTGGTTCAAATAAGGTACCATTTGTTGAAGGGAGTGATGAAAATAGGCAAGCTCGCTATTTTCCCAATCCGATTTCTCCATCATGGACAACTCTGTCATATCTCGTCCAACATACATAGACACACACTCCTTTTTTATTCGTTATACTTTAATGTTCACTCAGAAAGGATGGAATAAACATATGGAACAAAAAGTAGCACTCGTTACAGGTAGCAGTAAGGGTCTAGGAAGAAGCACGGCATTACGGCTTGCAAAAGAAGGGTACGACCTTGTTATTAATTATGCCCGGAGCAAGTCCAAAGCATTAGAAGTAGCTGCTGAAATCGAAGCCATGGGGCAAAAAGCGCTTGTCGTAAAGGCCAATGTCGGCGATGTCGCAAAAGTGAAGAACATGTTCGCCGAAATCGATGCCCATTACGGGCGTTTGGATGTTTTCATCAATAATGCGGCATCTGGCGTACAGCGTCCTTTAATGGAGCTTGAAGAAACACATTGGGACTGGACCATGGATATCAATACGAAAGCCCTTTTATTTTGTGCCCAGGAAGCGGCAAAGCTAATGGAAAAAAACGGCGGAGGGAAAATTGTCAGCATCAGTTCACTCGGGTCCATTCGCTATCTGAAAAACTATACTGCAGTCGGAGTATCAAAGGCTGCGCTCGAAGCATTGACAAGGTATTTGGCCGTTGAATTGGCACCAAGAAACATTTGCGTCAATGCGGTTTCAGGCGGTGTCATTGATACGGATGCCTTAAAGTCATTCCCAAACCGCGAACAAATGCTTGCGGAAGCCGCCGAACAAACACCTGCAGGACGGATGGTCGAAGTGGAGGATATGGTGAACACGATTCTCTTCTTGATAGCGGATGAATCAAGCATGATCCGTGGTCAAACGATTATCGTCGATGGCGGAATTTCCCTGCTTGTTTAAGCAATTGGTAAAAATTAGCCGGATAGCCCACGGTGATGATGGATACCTTATTACCGTGGAGGTGATATCAATGGCTAATTACAAAAACAAAACACAATCAGGTACTGACATTCAACAAGTTAAAAAACAAAACGCGCAATCTCAACAAGGCCAAGGCCAATACGGTACAGAGTTTGCGAGTGAAACAAATGTACAAGATGTGAAACAACAAAATCAAAAATCCCAAAGCAAAAAAAGCCAAGGGTAATTGAACTCCAACCACGACCAGGCATCCTTCTTATGAAGGGTGCCTTTTTATTGTGATCATTTGCCATGGAAAACCTATACCTTAAATTGATGTTAGTTCCACTTCACGCTTGGCGCCCTTGGTCCCGTTTTAATCTTGCCTGCCCAGACGAATAGATGAAAGGGGATTTTGTTAAAATTTAGAGAAGGGATAAGTTTTAAATTAAATGTAAAAGGAAATACTGTAAATAAATAGAATATACATACTATGGGAAAAATACAGATGTAGGATGGTGCAAATATGGAGGAATTTAACCGGCTCATTAACGCCCAGTTGAAAACGATGGAACGACTTTTATATGTACAATCCGAAATCGAAAGATATCAAGATATAGAGAAAAAATTCCTTGCGAATCAGGAAGAAGATAAAGCGGTCACCGTTCAAGAGGAAATTCAACATAGAAAAATGGAATTGAAGACGATTCATGAAACGTTCGAGCGGCAAACGGAGGATGTCATTCGATGTTATCAACAGGAACAAGCGGCAGTTCAATAAAAACATTGGCTAATTTTCAGATGAGAATGAGGAAAAAGATTGCTTTTTTTAATCTTTTTACACATTTTTACTGTAGATTAGCCTCTTTTGTTTTAAATTTCCGAATAAATCGCTATAATATAGGAATATAGGGTAAATGGAAAAATGTATATAAACGAATCCACACGATTGTAACGGAATAGGGCACAGTACGTTGAAGGTGTCTATAGAAAGTAGGGAGAGATAAATGGGGATTGTTCCTGCTGAAGGAGGAAAAATCCAAATCCAAAGCTATAAACATAATGGACATATCCATCGTATCTGGGAAGAAACCACCGTCTTGAAGGGAACTCAAAACTTGGTGATTGCGGCCAATGACCGAACGATCGTGACGGAATCTGATGGTAGGACCTGGATCACAAGGGAACCGGCGATTTGTTACTTTCATTCAAAGTATTGGTTTAATGTGATTGGCATGTTGAGAGAGGACGGGGTGTATTACTACTGTAATATCAGTTCTCCGTTCACATACGATCCCGAAGCACTGAAATACATTGATTATGACCTGGACATCAAAGTATTCCCAGATATGACGTTTAATTTGCTGGATGAGGATGAATATGAAAGACATTCGAAAGAAATGAATTATCCTGAAGCTATCGATAAAATACTAAAGCAGAATGTAGACTATCTAATATATATGATTCGCCAGAGAAAGGGACCATTCTCAGCGGAATTCATTGATAGTTGGTATGAACGTTTTTTAACGTATCGATAACAGTGAGATGGCCTGCTGCTAACATTGCAGGCTTTTTCTTTTGCAGATGGTCGGTCGATCAAGGGTAATAGGGTATAGTAAGAAGAGAAAATAGATGAAAATGGAGGGACCCCGTGGGCAGCATTAAGAGATATATGCAATTCGTTAAGCCATATAAATGGCAGATTATCGGGACAGTCTTCATAGGTCTGTTAAAATTCGGAATTCCACTGTTGATTCCTTTATTAAGTAAATATGTTGTAGATGACATCATTAATGGAAATCTGACGACAGAAGAGAAAACCGAACACCTCCTGTGGGCGATGGGCATCATGGTATTCATTTTCGTGGCAATAAGGCCTCCAATTGAATATTACCGACAGTATTTTGCCCAATGGACCGGAACGAAGATTTTATATGATATTCGCAATAATTTATTCACTCATGTACAAAAATTAAGTTTTAAATATTATTCCAATACGAGGGTGGGCGAGGTCATCTCAAGGATGATCACCGATGTCGAGCAAACGAAGAATTTTGTGATTACGGGCCTGATGAACCTTTGGCTCGATATCGCCACCATCGCCATTGTCATTGTGATCATGTTTACGATGGATGTGAAGCTGACGATCGTCTCGATTCTCATGCTGCCTTTTTATGCGTTTTCGATCAAGCATTTCTTCGGCAAGCTTAGGATCTATACGAGAGTACGGTCACAAGCTCTGGCCGATGTGCAGAGTCATCTTCACGAGCGTGTCTCGGGGATGTCTGTCATCAAAAGTTTTGCGATAGAAGACCGCGAGCAGGAACTGTTTGCGAAGCAGAATAAAAATTTCCTCGATAAGGCACTCAAGCATACAAGCTGGAATGCAAAATCGTTTGCCGTCGTGAATACGATTACGGACATTGCCCCATTACTGGTGATTGGCTTTGCCGGATATCAAGTCATACAGGGGCAGCTGACACTCGGAACGATGGTCGCCTTCGTCGGGTTCATAGACAGGCTTTATAATCCTCTACGTCGCGTAGTCAATTCATCGACGACGATGACGCAAACATTGGCTTCCATGGACCGGGTATTCGAGTTCGTGGATGAGAAGTACGATATCGATGATGCACCGGATTCAAAAGAACTGAAGCATGTGGACGGACGGATCACCTTCAAGGATGTCTCGTTTGCTTATGACGAGAAGGAGGCACCTGTTCTAAAACATATCAACCTGGATGTGTTGCCTGGCGAAACCATTGCACTTGTCGGCATGAGTGGTGGGGGAAAATCCTCCATCGTCAGTTTGATTTCCCGGTTCTATGATGTTACGGAAGGGGCCGTTTTACTGGACGGAACCGATATCCGGAACTATCAAGTTCGAAGCTTGCGCGATAAAATCGGGATGGTGCTGCAAGATAACATCTTATTCAGTGAATCTGTGAAGGCCAATATCCTGATGGGGAAACCCGATGCCACTGACGAAGAGGTATTTGCAGCCGCCAAAGCAGCTAACGCCCATGAATTCATTATGGGATTGAAAGAAGGCTATGATACGAAAGTGGGCGAGCGGGGCGTGAAACTTTCAGGTGGCCAAAAGCAACGGGTAGCCATCGCCCGGGTCTTTCTAAAAAACCCACCGATCCTTGTCCTGGATGAAGCAACATCGGCCCTTGACCTGGAAAGTGAACATAATATTCAAGAAGCCCTTGATATATTGGCGAAGGACCGAACCACGATCATCGTGGCGCACCGTCTCTCCACCATCACGCATGCCGATCGAATTGTCCATATCGATAACGGGGAAATAACTGAAATCGGCTCACACGAAGAACTCATGCAAAAACAAGGTAATTATTATAAACTCTTTCAGGTGCAGCAATTGGATAACTGACATCAAAAAAAGATCATCTCGCTGTTGCGGGATGGTCTTTTTGATCATTTTGGAATACATAGGATGCAGATGAATTTCGAGGCAGAGTATTCTAATAAACTTGTGAAAAATACCATACAATTAGTTAATAAAGAGTATCGAAGGGGAGTTATACAATCATGCAGCGGATAAAATTTATGGTTAGACATTTCCTGAGAGAGCCATTGTGGTTTAAAATTCTAATCTTTGTAACTTTGGTGATTTCCGTTGTTTTTAGCAGTACTCTTTTTTCAGATCATGCTTATTTCAAAGGTTTTGCCAAATTAGCCGCTGCCATCTTCTTTAGTGCCTACGGATTTAATATGAGAAAGAATCTCAAAATTTCGGTTCTTTTCTTTACGTTAGCATGTATATGTCTATTATTATCCATCAAGGCATTATACTGAAACGGCAAAAAGGATAGCTGAGGCAAATAATAGTTGCTTCAGCTATCCTTCTCTTTTTTTCGTATGAATGTTACATTAAGAAACCCTTTTTTCGTGCAAAGGCTTTTTCTTGGTATGAGTCTTTTTCAACAAATACTTTAAATACTCCGGCAAGGCGATTCCGACGATAATCAAGAACATTCCAAACCATTGAAGGGATGTTACGCCTTCTCCAAGGAAGATGACGGAAACGACCATCGCGGAAGGCAATTCTGCGGCACATAGGATCGTCCCCAGGCCGACGCCGACTTTCGGCATACTGACGGCAAAGAAAAAGAAGGGAACCACAACACCAAGTGTACCGAGCAATAGACCGAATTGCCAAAGGTTGGTTTCGACAAGATTGGTGGCAAGCGTTACCGGATTGGTTGTGAATACCGCAGTCAGCATGGCACCTGTCGCAATGAAAAACAAACGTTTCATCGAGGGCTCTTCAACGGCGAACTTAGAGTTGCAGAACATGTAAAGAGCAAAGAGCAAGGCAGACAGAAGCCCGAATAATACCCCCGTCAAACTAAGGGCAGAGAGAGGCTGGCCAAAGATGGCACCTGCAAATAATGTCCCGATAAAGAGCAAGCAGATGGCCAGGACCTTGCTTCGATCTGGACGTCTTTTGTTTATGATGCTTTCAATAAGGACACCAATCCAGGTGAACTGAAATAAAAATACTACGGCAATGGAAGCCGGAAGCTCCGCAACAGCCACCGCGTAGGCTTTTCCGACAAAAGCGGACATCATCCCAGTAATGGCAAGCAAACCGGCATTTTTCCAAGAAATTTTATATTTAAACGAAAAAAGGAACAAAACGGCGACGATCAGCCATCCAATCAAATATTGACTGCCGACTAGGTCCCCGGAAGAATGACCATCCTTGAATCCGAATTTCATCATGGTGGATAATGTGCCGTATGAGATGGAACCAATTAAAACCATTATAGAATACTTCAAAAGTTGCATGTTTTTTCACCCCTAAAAAATAAAAATCGCCACCTGCCTAGATGGCAAGTGACGAACGAAAAAAGGAAATCCTTTTAAAATTCCGTCTCTCAGCAAGTGCTGAGTTTAAACATTATTGTTGAGTTATCTTAGCTTAATTCGTTTGTGAATAAATGTCAATGGGGAATGATATTTTCTATATAGTTAGACTATTCACATATATTGGAGAGAAAATGTTGGGAGCCCAACATAAAAGAAGAGACGGTTATCTAGTGAGCCGTCTCTCTATTAATCTTCTTCATATTGGATAGACACTTCATTCTCATCTTTATGGAAGGATTGGAAGCTGACAATCAGCTTTTCGAGATGCTCCAATTGTTCGTCATACTCAATGATGTAAGAAATCAATGGAACAAGGCGGGCAGAAAGATGCCCGAGGTCATCATGCATTTCGTCGACTTCGTTTTGTTGCTCAAAGAAGAGGGCAAGAAGGTCTTTGCGGCTGAGGGAACCCTGATCCCAATCATCGATTTCCTCAATGTTTTTGATTTTTTCGATATGCAATAAAATCAGCTGCTCATGCTTACGTATGAGGGAATCAAGATGATGTAAAATCGTCTTCTGGAAGTCTTCAGGCATATGATAGATTTCATTCTCGAATTTATGAATCCTTCTCAAGGTCTCAAACGCCTTTTTCGTCGTGATGATCATTTGACGATACACGACAAGCTTCCTTGATTTAGCTACACTTTTCTTTTTGAAATATTCACGTTCTTCTTTATACATGGAATAGATATGCTCTAAATCAAGCAAATCTTCTTTTAATCTGCTAATATCCTTTTTTAATAAGGTATGTTCTGTAGCATGCCTAGTGCTTATTCGGATCCATTTCAAAATATCTTCTGTCACATCGGTTATGCGCGTATATAGCTTTGCCTCATACTTTGGCGGGATGAAAACGAGATTGACAATAAATGAAGCAATAATCCCAAGTAAGACGGATGAAAGACGCACAAATGCAAAGTTTAAAAATTCTCCTTCTTGGCTTTCCATAATGGCAATAACCGTCACGATGGAAAGTACGATCGTCTTATCCATTTTCAATTTCAGATTTATCGTAATGACTACCATTACGGCCAATCCGATAATGAAAATATCATTACCAAACAATAAAACGAAGGAAATGGCGACTAAGGCACCGATGATATTTCCTTGAATTTGTTCCAGCACCGTCTGGTAAGAACGATAGATGGTGGGCTGGATGGCAAAAATAGCAGCAATCCCAGAAAGGACAGGAGCAGGAAGATTAAGCAGTTCCGAAATATAAAGCGCTAAAACAATCGCTATTCCTGTTTTGAGAATGCGGGCACCAAACTTCATATATAGGTAAATCCTTTCTTTGTGATGTTATTGTTCCTGATAAGAAGCTCTTTCTTTATACAGGATATTCGTAAAGTTGTATTCTAACTTATATGTTAGTACTTTACACTAATTTTTAATGTTGTAAACAAAAAGTAATGGAGCGAAGCAGCCGTAAAAGTAATTATAAGCTTTTTACGGAAGGGAAAAAATGAAGATTTTATGACATATGTAAATGAGGTGCTTTTTTCCCCTGGCTGTGGGGAGTTACAAAGATGGAAAAAAGCTAATGTCCTGTAAAAAGACATTAGCTTTTTTATCATCACTCGGTTGATACAGATGGATCTGCTTGTTCCTTAACGGGAACAACTTGAAGGAAGTGGTTTCCCGGATTATGGAGCAAGGCTCCAAGAGAGGCTGCTTCCTCTTCTTGCCCTTGCTCTTTTAAAAGGGCAACGTATTTGCCAAGGAGCTCATTCACGTCCTGAAGTCCTTTTTTGGAAAGGGATTCAATCGACACTTTCGCACCCTTCGCAATCCTTCTTTGGATAACTTCTTTCGTTAGGCCGACTTCCGGCTGAAGCCTTAAATAAACGACACCGCCGGTCATGCCTGCACAAATCCATGGACCCGGATCCCCTAGAACCAATCCTCTGCCATTTGTCATATACTCAAATGCAAATCCCTTGATGTTCGAGGTTACCGCAATATTGCCATGTTCATTTTCTGGAATCGGCTTTTTCACTAGGCCACCGATAATCATGTCGGCACCTGAAAGCCGGATTCCCGCCCTTGCATCGGCATCACCTTGGGCGATAAGGAGTCCGTGCTGTGCCCCATACCCGAAACCTTTACCGACAGAGCCATTGTAAAGGTTGCCATCTTTGCCCTGTGATTTGAAAATGGCGATATTCCCACCGATTGACGTTTTGCCGATTCCATCCTGGGCTCCTCCATTTACGCTAATGGTGATTCCCTCGGTGTTATAGGCACCAAGGCCATTACCAGGGATGGAACCATCCTGATAGGAAAGATGAACGGGAGGCAGATTCTTATACGAACCATCCAATCTGTTACGGACGCGGTGACACGAAACACGGCTACCAAGGACCCGTTGCTCGGAAGTGATGCCGCTATAACTGCGGGATTGCTGTAATTCTTCAACATGTGAATCGAGATATTCCGCTCCCACCGCCACCTGTAGGGAACTTTCATTCAAATAAGCTTCTTTTTCCCTATTGGAGAATGGCGTGATATCAAGGTTCTTTAATAAATAGGTCAGATCCAGCGATTGTTGGCCTTTCACTTGCTCAAGCAAATCAGAGCGACCGACGATATCCTGAAGGTTCTTCACGCCCAGTGATCCAGTCAGGGTTTTTAGCTCCTGGCCGAATGCCGTGAACATATTCGTCAATCCTTGTACCGCCAAATCAAATTTTCGAGGAACAAAGCGGCGCAATCCATGTTCTTTTGCCTGTGCTTCCGATTCGATTTGGGTGGCAATCCCGACATGGCATGTATCCAGGTGACAACCACGGCATGTTGTACAGCCAACGGCAATCATCGATAGGGTACCGAAACCAACGCGGTTGGCCCCGAGCAACATCAATTTCAGGATATCCATCGAGCTTTTCAATCCACCGTCAGCCCAGATTTCGATGTTTTGCCGAATCCCGGATTCAAGCAACGCATTATGGGCGGCTTTTACGCCGATTTCGACAGGCAGACCTACATGTTCAAGGGCATGAATCCGTGCTGCACCCGTTCCGCCATCAAAGCCGGAAAGCGTGATGATATCGGCACCGGCTTTGGCAACGCCGACGGCAATCGTTCCGATATTGGGAACAACCGGTACCTTGACGGCCACCTTGGCTTTGTCGTTGGCCGTTTTCAGCTCATGGATCATTTGCGCCAAATCTTCAATCGAATATATATCATGGTTATTGGAAGGGGAGATCAAGTCAGAACCGATCGTCGCATTCCGTGCTTCCGCAATTTTTGCCGTAACCTTCGAACCGGGAAGATGTCCGCCTTCACCAGGTTTTGCCCCTTGCCCAATCTTAATTTCCAAGAGATTAGAAGAGTTCAAGAGTTCGGCGTTGACACCGAATCTTCCGGAAGCAATCTGCTGCCCACGTGATTTCGGGTATTTTCCGAGCATATCCTTAATTTCCCCGCCTTCGCCATTCATACTGATCATGCCCAAACGGTCTGCCGCTTCTGCGTACGCTCGGAAAGCTATTTCATTTTGCGAACCGAATGACATGGAGGCGATGACGAAAGGCAACTCCTGATCGCCAATGGATAGACTGACATCTTCGGCTGGGACAGGTGTGTCTGACAACTTAAGTGATGTCAGGTGACGGATTGTCGTCGGGTTTGATTCTTCTTGCTCCGTGATCTTTTCACGATAGGCGTCATAATTTCCCGTGGAAGCGACTTCGCCGATGGATTTCCAAATCCGCGGGAATAGATGAAAGGTTTTACCCATCCGTTCTTTTTCATTATCATAATCTAATGCACGCTGGATGCTATCCTCTTTGATTTTGTCAAAATCATAGTCTAAATGGTTTGCTCCGAAGAAATTGGCCACATTCAAATAAGAGGCAATCTCCTCATGTAACCCAATGCTTGAGAATAGCCGGCCATAGCCGCGCAATTCATGAATCCCGATGGTGGAGATCACTTTTTCCAGTCCTTTAGTCAACGAGTTATATAGATTCATAACGCCTTTCAGGTCCCCGGAAGATAGTGAAAGGAACATGAAATAGGGACTGATCAAGTTGGCACCGAGGCCATAGGCAACGATGATATCATGCAGTGACCTTAGGGATGCAGAACGTAACAGGATCGAGCAATCGCGGCGCTTGCCGGAATTGACCAATGCTTGATCGACAGCTGACGTGACAAGATGAGGGTCAAGCCATAGGTTCCCGTTTTGATGAGCAAGGGCATCATCGAGGATGAGCAGCGTTTTCCCGGCATCGACCGATTTTACGGCTTCATCCGTTATCCTTTTTAACGCTTCAGGGATACTCTCCTTTTCTGTAAACGTGCTTGAAATGAAATGTGCCAGTTTTTGATCCTGGTTGTGACGGACAAATTGATCATAGCTTGGTTGTGAAAGGGTGGAGGAGCATTCATACCCTGTCAGTCCCTCGATTAATAAAGGTGTCAGAAGTTCGGTAACGTGACCGGCCTTCTTTGCTTCAAATAAAGAAGGACGTCTTCCAATAATGGTTCTCGTGGAAAAGTGCTCGGTTTCCCGGTCCCGGTCGATGGCTGGATTGGTTACGACGGCGACGCTTTCCTTAATGAAATCCGACAGGTTGGTCCGCTGTGGATTAAGGGCGGCAAGCGGTGCGTCATGACCCAATGAACGGATGGGTTCTGCACCTTTTTCAGCCATCTGCTCGACTAATTGAACGTGCTCCCTTTCCCAACCGAATGCCTTATATTGTCCGTTATGAATGGCCTGTGGCTGCGTCATGGTGATTACCTTCTCGAAAACTGGTGGCTGCAGGCGAACGAGGTCATCGGAAAGAACAAAACGTTCATTGAAGCGCTCATACACTTTCCCTTGATATTCTTTATAGTTATATAGTTCAATAAGGTCGCCATTCCATTTTAACCCGACCTTTTCCCCTGGTCCCATCGGTCTTGGGTCTCCCGTATATTCTGAAGAGGGGATGATCCCAGGCTCGGAAGTGAACATATAGGAAGAAGCCGTCTCGATATTCCAAAGCGGACGAAGGCCTAACGAGTCTACGGAGAATACGGCTTCATCTCCGAATCGGGAGATGATTCCAGCTGGGCCTTGTGCAAAATGCCCCCATGCTTCCCTTAGATACGTATAAAGGTTCTGCAAATGCTCAGGGTATTCCTTGATTTCGTTGATGATTGGCGGAAAAACCAGGTCGATTGCCTCGAATAAAGAGTAGCCGTGACGGCAGATGAATGTTTCAATCGTTTTATTCAAATCCTGGGAATCACTTCCATCTTTAGCAATCGGAACCCCGATCATTTTGGCTTCATCACGCAATTTGGCAATGGTATTGATTTCGCCGTTGTGTCCAAGGACACTGAATGGCTGCACACGGAAAAAACTTGATAGAGTATTGGTGGAAAAACGGTTATGGCCCAGTGTCATAGTTGAGGCTGCAAGGGGGTCGGCAAGATCATGATAGTAGGCAGGGAGTGTATCTCCGGCACCCATTACTTTGTAGATGGCATGATGCTGGCTTAAGGAAGCGACATGGATGTAATCACTATTTTCGATGTCGGACGTCAACTCGAAAAGGATGTTGGTGAGTTCCTGTTGATTGTTAGTCGTGGATGAACAGGCAATTTGCCAGAACACAGGATCTTCTTGGATGGCAATCGGGCCCAAAGCTTCAGAGCGGTATGCTTTATCCGTTTCAAAAACGAGCGATAGCCCACGTTTCTGCAACTTTTCTTTGACTTCGGTTTTTAATTTGCCTGCATCTGTTTTTCTGCTTAAAAATAGGTGACCGACTATGAAATCATCTTGATCGACGATGCCGGAATCGATGTTTTCCTTTTCAAGTTTCTTTTTCCAAAGAGCACGTGGAATATCAATATGGATACCGGCGCCATCGCCTTCGCCATTGATGAATCCGCAACGGTGATTCATCTTAACCAGTGCATCGATGCATGCGAAAATGTTCTCATTGGTGGGGATTTTCTTTTTTTCGATACGGGCTACGATACCGCAGGCATCATGTTCTTCTCTATAGAATTCTTTGAATGTAGCAGGTGTCCATTGTTGATTCATATGTTTGGCGTCAATAAGGATAACCCTTATTTGCTGCCGTTCACCCCCTGTGGCTTTTGATTTTATGAAACGTTCATATTAGTAAACTGAAACAACTGTTCAAGCTTTTTGATTGAATGATATAAAATAGAATAAATGGATATAAATGTATTGGTATCATATCATTTAAATATTCAGAAATCAATTTTTTATACAGTATATTGGATAGGGTGGAAGAGTGTGTTATTTAGAAAAAACTCCGTGAAAGCCAATTTGAAAGTTTTATTTAGCCGATATGAGAAAACCCCAAGATGGATATCCATCTTGGGGTTGAATGGTTGGTGCATATTTATTCTTTTGTTCAGCTTAAATCAAGTTCTTGAATGCATGTTCAACCGCTTTTAAAGTATAAGCGATATCTTCATCCGTATGGGCCGTTGTCAAGAACCAGGCTTCATATTTGGATGGTGCCAAGTTGATTCCTTGATTAAGCATCAGCTTGAAGAATTTACCGAACATTTCGCCGTCCGTATTTTCAGCTTGCTCGTAGTTTTCGATTGTTTCTGTAGTGAAATAGATCGTCAAAGCACCTTTTAGGCGGTTGATGGTAATAGGTACATTATATTGACGAGCGGCTTTAAGGATGCCGTCTTCAAGGAGCTTCCCTAAGCGATCAAGCTCGTCGTAAACGCCTTCTTCCTTCAACACTTCCAAGCAAGCGATCCCGGATAGCATGGAAGCAGGGTTTCCGGCCATCGTTCCTGCTTGATATGCAGGTCCTAATGGTGCGACCGTATCCATGATTTCTTTTTTGCCGCCATAAGCACCGATTGGAAGACCCCCACCGATGATTTTTCCAAGAGCGGTCAAATCGGGTTGAACGCCAAGTAAGTCCTGAGCCCCACCGTACATGAAGCGGAATGCAGTGATGACTTCATCAAAGATGACGAGTGCTCCAGCTTCATGAGATAAGGAAATCACATCTTCCAGGAATCCAGGGTGCGGTTCGACGATGCCGAAGTTGCCGACGATCGGCTCGACCAGGACACCGGCAATTTCGTTGCCCCATTTTTTCAGGGCCTCTTTGAATGGCTCGATATCATTGAAAGGAACCGTGATGACTTCCTGTGCAATACTTTTAGGGACACCAGCGGAATCCGGTGTTCCAAGTGTGGATGGACCAGAACCTGCAGCAACCAACACAAGGTCGGAGTGACCGTGATAGCAGCCGGCAAACTTGATGATTTTATCGCGACCCGTGTAAGCGCGGGCTACGCGGATGGTGGACATGACGGATTCCGTACCAGAATTGGTGAAACGGACTTTATCAAGGCCAGGCATCGCCTCTTTTAACATTTTGGCAAAGGTGACTTCATGCTTTGTAGGCGTACCGTATAAAACACCTGTTTCTGCAGCCTTTGTGATCGCCTTTGTGATATGGGGGTGTGCATGACCTGTGATGATCGGGCCGTATGCCGCCAAATAATCGATATACTTGTTGCCATCAACATCCCAGAAATAAGCTCCTTTGGCATGATCCATGGCCACCGGCGAACCGCCGCCCACGGCTTTATAAGAACGGGAAGGACTATTAACCCCACCGACGATATGCTCCAACGCCTCTTTATGTATAATTTCCGAATTAGTAAAATCCAATCTAAAAACCTCCTAAAAATACAAACATAATCACTCCTAATCATAGCACTTTTCCACTTTAAAATCCCTGGGAAATGGGGCCTGACCCCCAAACAAGCTGACCGAACCCCATATATACCAAGCTTCCATGCTTTTTATTTTGTTTGGGAAATAGGGTCTGACCCCCCATGGTCTGGTATATTCATAGTAGTAGGTTAGGGAATTGGGAGGGGGATAAGGATGCCGAAGTTGGTTATTAATGCGGATGATTTTGGGTATTGTAAGGGAATTAATTTGGGAATTATAGAATGTTTTCAGAATGGTGTCGTGACGTCGGCAACTTTGATGGCCAATATGCCGGGTGCCGAGCATGCGGCAGCGCTGGCTAAGGAAAATCCGAATCTTGGCGTGGGGATTCACTTGGTTTTGACCTGCGGCTATCCAGTGAGAAGCGATGTTCCTTCGCTGGTGACGGAGGATGGTGCGTTTCATCGACGCGGCGATATGCATAAGTTTGCTGAACCTGCGGATATAGAAAAAGAATTGAACAGCCAGATGGAGAGATTCCTATCATTGGGGCTGAAACCGACTCACATTGATAGCCATCACCATGTTCACGGCTTGGAGAAGGTTTATCCCATCGTTGAAAAGATAGCGAAAGCGCATGGCTTGCCGGTTCGGAAATTGGATGGGGCACTTCATGGTTATCAAGGCGTGAAAAGGACAGAGAAATTGATAACGGATTTCTTTGGATCGGACCTGACGACAGGCCATTTAGTTGATATTTTGGATACAAGTCTATCCTCCGAGACAGTCGAAATCATGTGCCATCCCGGGTATATAGACGAATCGATACTAAACGGAAGTTCCTACGCCCTGCCACGTGTAAAGGAAATGGCCATCCTGACAGACCCATTGATCCAAAAAGCCATAGCCGCGCGTGACATCGAACTAGTCTCCTATAAAGAGTTGGGAAATAGGGTCTGACCCCCAATACAAAGAGCTGTAACCCTTGATGGTACAGCTTTTTGGTTGAATTATTTCGTTTGGGAAATGGGGTCTGACCCCAAAGTTTCACTTATGAAGGACATTATATCTAGGATGGTGCTTGGGTTTTCGATGTTGAAGGTTTGGCGTTTGATTTCTCCTTGGGCCTGGTAGTAGGTTGCGTGTCCTGTTCCTTTTTCTTCATTAATATGTAAATGAAAGCTTAGTGGGGTATTTTCGATGGAGCCGGACGAATCCCTTTGGACGATCTGGCACAATAGTTGGTCGTATTCGTCCTCGTACAAGAAATCATACCGTAATTCCAGTACGATTTTTTCGATTTGCGTGAGCAATAACTTTTTTATATTCATAGCGATTAGTCTCCTTTTTATAGGTAATACATACATCGTTGAAATTCGCCCAACCCAGGATATCCTGAATCCAGGCATTTTTATTGTTTAAAAAGCTGAGGTTGGCTAAACTATTTGATTAGGACAAGGAATATGGAGGAAAATAACATAATGAGCAATGCAATTCAGGTTAATCAATTGCGGAAGGAATTCAAGTCGGTTTCAAGCCGTTCCGGATTAAAAGGGGCCTTCCGCGACTTACTTACAAGAAATTATAAAATCGTGCCTGCTGTCAACGATATCAATTTTACTGTAAAAAAGGGTGAGATGGTAGCGTATATCGGGGAAAATGGGGCAGGCAAGTCGACGACGATCAAAATGCTGACGGGGATTTTGGAGCCGACGTCCGGTGATATCATGGTCAATGGCATGAATCCGCATAAAGAACGGGAAAAGTTCACCCAGACCATCGGGGTCGTCTTCGGGCAACGATCGCAGCTTTGGTGGGATATCGCCGTCCAGGAATCCTTCCGGCTGCTGAAAAAAGTATATAAGGTGTCTGATGAACAATATAACGATCATATGGAACATGTAATCAAGACGTTGGATATCGGGCCGTTACTCGATAAGCCGGTGCGTAAGCTGTCCCTTGGCCAGCGGATGCGTTGTGAACTGGCTGCTGCCTTGATACACAATCCACCGTTGCTTTTCCTGGATGAGCCGACGATCGGTCTTGACGTGTTAGTGAAAATGAAAATCCGTGAGTTTCTGAAGGAAATCAATGAAAGATACAACACGACCATCCTTCTGACCACGCATGACTTGGGGGATATCGAGGCCTTGTGCGAGCGGGTGATCATGCTTGATGAAGGTCAAATCATTTATGATGGGGAATTGCAAAGCCTGAAAGATAATTGGGCAGAGGAAAAACAGGTCCACTTCCAATTCATCGAACCTGTCGAACTGAATGAACTGCAATCCTTACCGCTATCCTTTCATGTCAATTGGGAGCACGATGAAAAGAATCATGCATACATAGCCGTGTTAAAAGAGGAAAGTGATCATATTTCACAACTTGTCGCCGCTGTCGTTTCACATTTTAAAATCAAGGACGTCAAAATCCATGAAACGTCCATCGAAGAGATTGTTCGTAATATTTATGAAGAAGGCACGGTCTGACTCTTTCAGAAAAAGTGTGTCTACCAAGAAGGGAGAGGACCATGGGAAAGTATCTTGCGATGATTCGCATGCGTTTTTTGATGATGCTTGCGTATCGAACCGATTATTATACCGGTATTTTAATTTATAGCATCAATATTGGTGCTTATTATTTCTTGTGGAATGCGATATATGGAGAAAAAAGTTCCATTGAAGGGCTATCCAGCATGCAGATGACCACCTATGTGGCGGTTGCCTGGATGGCGCGTGCCTTTTATTTCAATAATATTGACCGTGAGATTGCCGATGAGATCAAGGACGGCAAGGTCGCAATCGAGATGATTCGACCTTATAACTACTTAGGAATGAAGACGATGCAAGGCCTGGGTGAGGGGATTTTCCGTTTCTTTTTCTTCTCCATACCAGGTATGCTGCTCGTCGCCATCATTTTCCCCATCCATTTGCCAAATGAACCGGCAACATGGGGGCTTTTCGGAATTTCCCTGTTATTCAGCTTCATCATCAATACGCAAATCAATTTGCTAACGGGAATCACGACATTTTTCTTATATAATAATGCTGGATTGATCCGGGCAAAACGTGTCATTGTTGATTTGTTTTCAGGCTTGTTATTGCCTATCAGCTTTTATCCAATCTGGGCACAGGACATCATGAAGTTTCTGCCGTTTCAAGGAATCAGCTATGTCCCGAGCATGATTTTCACAAATGGATACGGAACGGGAGACATCGGCATGGCTCTTTTACAGCAATTGATCTGGGTCATCATTCTCGTTATCCCCATCCAGGTTTTATGGATAGTCGCAAAAAAACAGCTGATTATTCAGGGAGGTTGATGGGATGTTCTACGTATCAATGTTTTTTCAATATGTGAGTCAATATATGAAAACGAGATTGCAGTACCGGGCTGATTTCGTCATCGAGATTCTTTCTGATTTGTTGAACCAAGTCGTGAATCTGGTGTTTATCTTAGTGGTCTTCGGACATACGGAGTTCCTAAGTGGGTGGAGCCGGGATGAAATCATTTTCATATACGGTTTTTTCCTTATCCCGTTTGCGTTATTTTCATCCTTTTTCAACATCTGGGATTTCAACGATCGCTACATCGTCAAAGGGGAGATGGACCGGATTTTAACAAGGCCGATTCACAGCCTGTTTCAAGTCATCTTAGAGCGGATTGAGCTTGAATCATTATTTGGTGTCGTGACCGGTTTGATCATCATCTTCTATTCCGGTGTTTCGTTAAACCTGGAACTAACTTGGTATGACCCGATTCTCTTCATCATCTTTGCAATCGGCGGGGCACTCGCGTATGCCGCCATCTTTGTTGCGATTGCAAGCATCGGCTTCTGGTCTGATGCCAAAACGTCCATCATGCCGATGATGTACAACATCGGGAACTACGGGCGCTATCCGGTTGATATTTATAATAAGGTCATCCGCTTTGTTCTGACTTGGGTGCTGCCGTTTGCCTTTGTCGGTGTGTATCCCGCTTCCTATTTTCTTAGAAAAGAAGAGTGGTACGCGTATGCATTCGCCACACCTGTTATAGGGGTCGTCTTTTTCATGATCTCAATCTTCATTTGGAATCAGGGTGTGAAAAGGTACCGCGGAGCAGGAAACTAAAAAAAATCCCTTCAACAATTTTGTTGAAGGGATTTTTTGCTTATATGCGTTTGTTTTTTCTCTCGAGATATCTAGCTTGTGCTTGGACGTACTGCCGCTTTTCTTCTTCCGTTTCCGGTTGGACTTGTGGAACCGGTATAGGCTTTCCATCTTCGTCTATCGCAAGCATCGTTAAAAAAGCGCGGGCGGTGAGTTGCTTTTCGCCAGTCAACAGGTTCTCCCGTTCTACTTTTACGAATACCTCCATTGACGTTCGATGGGCACAGGTGACATAGGCTTCCAAATTGATAGCATCCCCGGTCTTGATGGGGGCCAGGAAGTCAAAGGAGTCGCTTGAAGCGGTTACGACCGGTTTCCGGCAGTGGCGCATCGCTGCAATGCAGGCGATTTTATCCACATACGCCATCACTTTTCCACCAAAGATGGTATTGTGATGGTTCGTATCAGGTGGAAAAACGAGGTCCGTTAAAAACGTCCGTGACTGTTGAACGGGAATGCCTGTTGTTAAATCAGTCATTTTCCTGTTGGACCAATAGCTTATTCCGGACAACCGTTGCGGCTTCGACCATATTTTTCAGTGAAGCGACGGTTTCTGGAACGCCCCTTGTTTTCAGGCCACAGTCAGGGTTGATCCAAAATTGGTCTTTATCCAGTACCTTGATGCCACGTTCGATCATATCGACCATTTCTTCCACTGCAGGAACGCGAGGGCTATGAATATCATACACACCAAGGCCGATTCCTTTTTCATATGTTTTCTCCTCGAATGCGGAAGCGAGCTCGCCGTGGCTGCGGGACGTTTCAATGGAAATCACATCAGCGTCCAGGGAAGAGATGACATCCATGAAGCTATTGAAATCACAATAGCACATATGGGTGTGAATTTGTGTTGTGTCTTCGACGCTCGAAGTGGAAATCAGGAATGAATGGACCGCCCAGTTTAAGTACTCATCACGGTCGCTTTTTTTCAATGGAAGGCCTTCACGCAGGGCTGGTTCATCGACTTGGATCATTTTGATCCCTGCTGATTCCAGTGCCTCTACTTCTTGTTTCAAGGCCAATGCCAATTGATAGCAGATATTTTCCCGTGAAATATCGTCACGGACGAACGACCAGTTCAGAATCGTAACAGGACCGGTCAGCATTCCCTTCACCGTTTTTTTCGTCAAGGCTTGTGCATACACACTTTCTTTGACCGTCATCGGATCGATGAAATGGACATCTCCATAGATAACGGGAGGTTTGACACAGCGGGAGCCGTATGATTGAACCCAGCCTTTTTCAAGGAAGACGAAGCCGCCCAATTTATGGCCGAAAAACTCGACCATATCGGTTCGTTCAAACTCGCCGTGCACAAGGACGTCCAATCCGATTTCTTCCTGGATATCAATCCATCTGCCAATCTCCTCGTTCACGAATGCTTCATATTGATCAGCCGTCCATTCACCGCGTTTGAATTTCCCGCGGGCCTGTTTAACTTCCGCGGTCTGCGGAAAGCTTCCAATTGTCGTGGTTGGAAGGAAGGGCAGGTTGAAATACGCCTGTTGTTTTTGATAGCGCTGTTTAAATGGCAGGGTACGGCCATGGGATTGCTGCTTCGCCTGTTCGACAGCGGATTGAACGTCTTTATGGTTTCTGGCCTTTGAATTATTTAAGGTCTGCCATGCAGCTTTGTTTGCCGTCACCTTTTCTTCGATTGATTCTGGACCTTCGTTGTTTCCTCTGACCAAAAGTGTGATTTCTTCTAGTTTCTCATCAGCAAAGGCAAGGGCTTCTTTCACTTCGCTAGCCAGTTCTGTCTCGTTTCGAACCGTCACTGGAACATGTAGCAGGGAGCAGGAAGGTTGAAGCCAAATTCGATCTTCGGCTACGTGTTTCGTAATGGACTCGACCAACTTGATTTTTTTCGTCAAGTCAGAAAGCCAAATGTTTTTCCCGTCAATCACACCGGCCCCAAGTATTTTATCTTGCGGGAAACCGACTGTTTGAAGATTGCTGAGATTTTTTCCTTTGTCATGGACCAAATCAAGGCCGATTCCTTGAACGGGCAAGTCGATCACTTCTTGGTAGTGTTCTACAGCATCAAAGTATGTTTGCAGCATGATGTTCAGGTTGGGGACAGCTTCGTTCAATTTTTCATACAGGTATGTAACAGTTTTCATCTCGTCTTTGGAAAGGGAAGAAACAAGGGAAGGTTCATCGATCTGCACCCACTTCACGCCTTCTTGTTCCAGCTCTCGCAAAATTTTTGTGTATAAAGGCAACAGGCTCAGGATGATGGCCGGAAGATCACTTTTTTCATAGCCCTTTGACAAAGAAATGAATGTGTAAGGTCCGACTATAACCGGTTTCGTATCGATTCCTAGTTTTTCCTTGGCTTCGCGGTAAGCGGCGAGCGGCTTGTTTTCTGTCAACGTAAGCTGGGACTGTTTTAGCTCTGGAACGATATAGTGATAATTTGTATTGAACCATTTCGTCATTTCGGAAGCGACTTCATCCTTGTTCCCACGGGCCATTGAATAATAAACGGAAAGGGGGACCGTGCCACCCTTATAAGCCGAATAGCGTTCTGGCACCAGGCCGAACATGACGGACATATCGAGCATTTGATCATATAACGTAAAGTCGTTGACCGGGATGATATCGATGCCTTGATCTTTTTGTTTTTGCAAATTGCCTAAACGGATCGCTTCCAATTGCGCCATGAATTCCGTTTCATTTAATGTTCCAGCCCAATAGGCCTCTAATGTACGTTTCCATTCACGATCTTCACCGATTCGTGGGTACCCTATATTACTACTTTTCAACACATCCATCTCCTTTTAATGAAATAACAACAAAAAAAGCACCCCTAACCGTCAAAAGAGAAAGTTAGAAATGCTTAAAATAAAGGGGCACGAAAATACCCCTTATCATTATAAGGTCCCTAACACTTCCCTATCTCCCGTAGGTTAAAACAGTGTTGTCGAAATAGGCAGGTCTCCTGACTCAGGGAACTCTTACTTAGCACTAAGAGCCTTCCCAATCCAAAAGGACCAGTGGCATCAAACAAAAGCGCTATACATTCCCATTACAGTGGCGGGACCGTGCCGGAATTACACCGGACTTCCCTTTTAATCCTAAAAGCTTAGGAACCTATCTCCACATATGAAATTCATAAAAAACTCCGTCCGCATAAACACGGACGCTGAAATTTACAAAATATTATAAAAACTTAACCCATCTTAGCATACCCCGACCAAATGGGTCAACAAGGAAAAAGTCGGGAAATGGGGTCTGACCCCCACCATGTGGCACGAGATCCCATGCTGTATCTATGTTTCCTAGATGGTGCAGCAGCTGGGAAATAGGGTCTGACCCCTAAAACGAGCATATATTGACTCGCAAAAGAGTATGTATAAGGGAAGTGGGTTGTTTTTGAAATGAGGCGTGGGGGATGACCTTTTATATTTTGATTGTGGGGATTATCTTTTGCATGGTGATGAGCATTCGGACCTTATTTCTTTCTGAGTCGGAGGCAAAGAAGTTTTCTCTTGAAGATATGCTGTGGCTCGGCAATTTATATGCGACATTATTAGTCGGTTTTGCACTGATTTATTTATTATACGAGCTTCAGAATCATTCGGTGATTCTTGATATGGGCAATCGCTTGGATGGGACCTTTTCCGAGCAGCTGAAGACTTCATTTTATTTTAGTGCGATGACGATGTTCTCCGTCGGATACGGGGATATCTCCCCAATCGGTATTGGCCGGATGATCGCGACAATCCAAGCATTCATTGGCTATACGCTACCTGCGGCATTTGTGATCAGGGCTGTCATCGATTTTGAACAGAAGGAAAGAAAGAACAAGAAATGAAAGTTGTGTTTCTTTCAATTATTGGGTACGCTTACCATGATGAAAGAAATGGAGGGTTTAGAATGACGGTCGAAATTGGAGAAAAAGCACCAGACTTTCAATTACCAGCAAACAACGGAGAACAAGTTACCCTATCAGGGTTCAAGGGTAAACACGTTGTATTATATTTTTACCCAAAAGACATGACACCCGGTTGCACGACGGAGGCTTGTGATTTCCGTGATGCTAATGAACAATTCGAAGAGCTTGATGCTGTCATCATAGGCATTAGCCCGGACCCGGTAACACGTCATAAAAAATTCATTGAAAAACATGGGTTGCCTTTCCTGTTGCTTGCTGATGAAAAGCAAGAAGCCGCTGAATTATATGGCGTATGGAAATTGAAAAAGAACTTCGGTAAGGAATACATGGGCATTGAGCGTTCGACTTTCCTGATTGATAAGGAAGGAACGATCGTTAAAGAATGGCGTAAAGTCAAAGTAAAGGGCCACGTCGAAGAAGCGTTGGAAACTCTTCGTGACCTAGAAAAATAAGGTACAGGCTAATGAAGGATGAGCGACTTATCAAGCTTGCCAAGCAGCTGATTCATCATTCACTGAGGCTGCAGGCGAAAGAGCGGGTCTTGATCCGTGGGCCTGTTGCAGCAAAGGCCCTATTGAAGGAACTGATTGACGAAGCCTATAGAATGGGGGCCTATCCTTATGCGGAACTTGAAGATGACGAAATTACCAGTCATCTGCTAAAAGGGAATGTTAAGGAACAGCTCGATACCTTATCGAAATGGAATTATAAGAAATACGAAGATGTGGATGCAGTCATCATCATATCGGGCGATGGAAACGAAGGGCGAGGAGTGAGTGTCCCTCATGAGAGATATCGCCTTCAGGAGGATGCCATGAAAACGTCCACCATGTTCTTCGTCAATAACCGGCGCTGGGTGTTACTGAATTATCCGACCATTGGTTCTGCAAAAAAATCCGGCATGAGCCTTGAACAGTATGAAGATTTCTTGTTAAACGTGTGCACACTGAATTATCACAAAATGGAAAAGTCCATGAAGCCTCTAAAGGATTGGATGGATCAAACGGATCAAGTCCGGATCATATCGCCGGGGACTGACTTGGCTTTTTCCATTAAAAATATCCCCGCTGTCATTTGCGCTGGTAAAAACAATCTTCCAGATGGTGAAGTGTTCACGGCACCGGTAAAAGACAGTGTCAATGGCACGATTTCCTTCAATACTGCTTCCGCCTATCAAGGAGAGGTATTTGATGGGATAACCCTTACATTTAAAAAGGGAAAAATCATGAAAGCTTCTTCCAATCAGTCGGACCAAATGAATCGTTTGCTCGATATGGATGAAGGGTCCCGGTACATCGGGGAATTCGCCCTGGGAATCAATCCGTATATCATGGAACCGATGGGTGATATCCTATTCGATGAGAAGATTAGCGGCAGCCTCCATCTTGCCACTGGTCAAGCTTACCAAGAGGCCGATAATGGAAATCAATCATCGTCTCATTGGGACATGGTCTTGATCCAGCGACCCGAATATGGCGGCGGAGCGATCTACTTTGATGATATACTGGTTCGTAAGGACGGTTTATTCGTGCCACGGGAATTATGCGAATTGAATCCAAATCAATTAAAATAAAGCCCTTTTTAATAGGGAGAGGCGTTTGTCCAACTCAAATAGAGGACCCCTGAATATGATTTAGTAAGGGAATACCTCCTCATAGAAAGTTGCGCGGGACATTCAGTGCCCGTGTTTTTTTATGTAAAGAAAAGGAGAGATAATCATGTTAGTATTTTCAACAATCATTCCGAATGAAGACATTCAAAAGAAGATGGCACAAGCATTTCCCGATTTGACATTTATGTATCAAGAAACTTGGGCGGATGAAAAGCTCCAAGAAGCCGAAGTTCTTATTACATATGGAGAAGATTTAACCGATGAAATCATTGAAGAGGCAGTGAACGTGAAATGGATCATGGTCATGAGTGCCGGATTGGAGTTAATGCCTTTTGCCGCCATTGAGAAACGCGGAATCATGGTGACCAACGCTAGGGGCATCCATAAAATCCCGATGGCTGAATATACAATCGGCATGCTTTTACAGTATGAAAAGAAATTAAAACAACTAATTGAGAATGAAGCGGGAGAAATCTGGGACCGGAAGATAGAAGTAGGCGAGTTGAATGGAAAAACGATGCTGATCCTAGGAACGGGGGCAATTGGAGGGGAAGTGGCACGTCTTGCCAAGGCTTTTAGAATGACGACCCTCGGAGTGAATCGTAGTGGGAAAGCCGTCGAACACATCGATCATCTATACGCCCTTACGGAGCTTGAGAAAGCATTGCCCAAAGCGGATTATATCGTAAGCGTCTTGCCTAGTACGGATGAAACGAAGGATTTGTTAAAGAAAGAACATTTTAAAGCAATGAAACGTACAGCCGTCTTCGTGAATATAGGACGGGGAGATCTGTTCAAGGAAGACGTGCTCATAGAGGCCATGCAGGAGCATGAACTCGCTCATGTGATACTGGATGTATTCGAACCTGAACCGCTAGTGAAGGGCCACCCATTCTGGAAAATGGAGCAGGTCACGGTAACCCCGCACCTATCAAGCAAAAGCGGCGAATATTTACCAAGGACCTTTGCAATCTTTGAGGAAAACATGAAAGTCTACCTAAAAGACGGAAAGGATTTCATTAATATCATCGACCCTAAAAAGGGATACTAGGACCAACTAGAAAAACAGGAAATAATTAAATGAATGAGGAATAAACTAAGGGTGTAGATATATTGACAAAGCTTGCTTATGGGGAGTACACTATTTATAAACATTACAATGTAATAATTCATACTTAATTAGAAAAAGAGGTGGATGACGGTGTCTGAAGTTCAGTTGAAAGAAGCGTTGGATTCCCTTAAAGATACCGGTGTAAGAATAACTCCTCAACGCCATGCAATTCTTGAGTATTTGATAGACTCCATGTCGCATCCTACTGCTGATGATATTTATAAAGCGTTAGAAGGCAAGTTTCCGAATATGAGTGTGGCTACGGTTTATAACAACCTGCGTGTGTTTCGTGAAGTGGGATTGGTCAAAGAGCTTACCTATGGCGATTCGTCAGCTAGATTTGATTTCGTAACAACGAATCATTATCATGTTATCTGCGAAAGCTGTGGTAAAATCGTCGACTTCGATTATCCTGCATTGGATGAGGTCGAGCACTTTGCAGCACAGGTCACCGGATTCAACGTAAGTCACCATAGGATGGAAATCTATGGGGAATGCACGGATTGTGCAAAGAAAGAAGCGCATTAAAAAAAGTTCCGCCACTTGGTTGGAACTTTTTTTGTTGCAAAAGCACTGTAACTAAAATCCATTCCATTCAGTCGTTCAGGCTTTTGCGATTATATTTTTCGTCGAACTCTTCGCCTTCCAGCTTTTTATCAAGGGTCAGCGTTTCATTGCAATGCATACATATATCGACCCTACCTAATATTTTCGTAGGCTTCCCACAGTTCGGGCAGATAACCTGTACCGACTTTGTGGACAGCATCCCAATCCAAAAGTAAACGCCCGTGCTTGCGATAATGAATAGAAGTCCAAGACCCATGAAGAGCGTCATGACGATAGGGTGCGACTTAAAGAATAGACCGATATACATCACGATAAAGCCAACGAAGATCAAACTTAAAGCAAATGTACGGATTTTATTGATTTTGCTAGAATATTTAGCCATGTTAGACCCTCCTAAAATATAACTTTAACTATAACATAAACTAAGGTTGGAACAAAAAAGAAATAAAGGATACAAATTACTTATGGTTGGCCATCGGAAAAATAGGAAAGAACATCTAGGTTCAGAAAACAGGATTTTTGAAGAGAATTGTCGAATGTAAAAAGAAAAATGGTTTTGGAGGAATTTATTATGGAAGATATCCTTCGCCCGATTTATCAAGAGCGAGCAAGTTTGAAGTCCACATTAGGGATTTTGTTAATAGAAAAAAGGGAGCACAAAAGCCCCATCACTGATACGTTTGATTATGTCCTATTTGTCATCGTGGATGATGCAGAGGAACCTGTATTTTTAAAGCACTATACCTATCAGGATAAGAAAGCGGCTTTACATGTTGTGAAAGAAGAGCAAGTCAAGGAATGGATTTTATTAGGGTCGAATCGTAAAGTCGTGGATTGGATTTATAATGGGAAGATTTTATTCGACCGAAATGAATACCTGGAGCATTTAAAAACCGAAATCCGTGAGTTTCCCTTCTATGGAAGAAAGCTGAAGATGGGAATGGAATTTGCAAAGTTAATTCGTAGGTATAGGGATGGAAAAGACTTTTTTGAGAATGGCCATTACCTGGATGCCTATAACCATATTGTTCACTCGCTACATCATCTAGCCCGATTGGAAATAATAGAACAAGGTTTTCATCCAGAGGTGACGGTTTGGAATCAAGTGAAGCATATGGAACCTGAAATATATAAGTTGTACGAAGAACTGATTAGCAGTGAAGAAACCCTGGAGAAAAGGTTGGAGCTTCTTTTTCTAGCTAGTGAGTTCCTTATTTATTCCCGTACCAATGCCGGTTCTCAACACCTACTGGAAATAATGAATGCTAGAGAAGGGTCTTGGACCATAGCGGAGTTAATGGAGCATCCAGAACTAAGTTATTATTCAATCGATCTAGGCGTTCTTTTAGAATACTTAATTGAAAAGAAAGTAGTGGATACCATTATAGTCGAGACCAAAGGGCACGATGTTTATCACCGATTTTATAAAGTTTAAAAAAATATACTAAAAAATCATTTTTAGTATTGACCAATAATAATATAGGTGTTATATTAATACATGTCGCTGCGGGACATCAGCTTTCGCAGCTTCAACGAAGCTTTACGAAATAAAAAAACATCAAAAAACATGTTGACAACTTAAACGAAAACATGATAAGATGTATAAGTCGCTTACGAAGTAAACGACAACGAAATTGCTCTTTGAAAACTGAACAAAACAAAGCGCCAACGTAAATTTTGAGTGAGCACACACTATAAAAAAGCAAAATGAGCAAGTCAAACATTTC
>NZ_JBIWDJ010000006.1:48941-155340 GCF_044761955.1 Peribacillus sp. NPDC097225 | reverse complement strand
TGTGATGTATCTCCAATCCTATCTTTTCTTTATACAAATAAAAGTACCCTATAGAGAGACTTTTTTAAAGTGTCTACTCTATAGGGTACATTTTACATATTGGCCGGGGCAGCTCTTTTTTTGTGTTGCCCTGGAAAGGGACATTCGTCGATTTATAAATATTAGGACCATATTGTGATATGTATTTTTATGGTAATATGTAATGAAAAACCAAGGAGCAATCAACTATGGAAAAAGTTCATGACGTGGAGTTAAAACATTTTTCGAATGAATATTTGGATGTATTAAATTCCTTTGAACTTCCTGAAGAACAAGGGCAGTTCACAGCATTACCAAGCAAGATTTTAGAGGTGAAAGAAGGACAACATCGTATTGTTATTTTATGTGAGGATGAGCCTGTAGGCTTCTTTCTATTACATTCAACGGAACGAGTTAAGGCGTACTCGGATAATCCGAAAGCGATGCTCTTAACTGCATTATCTGTTAACCATGCAAAGCAAGGAAATGGTTATGCTAAACAAGCGATGCTCTTACTAAGTGATTTTGTTAAATCAGAATTTCCTTACTGTGATGAAATCGTTTTAGTTGTTAATCATAAAAATGTTCCTGCTCAGCGACTGTATGCAAAAGTAGGTTTTACTGATACAGGTAAGAGAAAAACCGGTCCGATTGGTGAACAGTTTGTCTTGCATTTATCGGTGAAGAATACGTAACTCTTCTAACTTTCGAGAGCTAACCTGTAATAGAGAGATAGAATGAATCGGTCAATAATCGAGCGTTTTAATTGAATCGGAAAAAAAGGGATCTTCGCTGAAGATTCTTTTTTTTTTGCTAATGATGGTTGATTATGTACCTAAGAACAAGGCTTCCCAAAACGCAGATGAAGAAAGTGGAAGAAGCAAGATTCGAGATTCGGACACATATGGGTGACATGGGCGGAATCCTAAGTGAATGGGGAAGAAATAGTAGGAAAACCCTGTTCTTATAAAAAGCAGAATAGCTAGATTCAAAGATACGTATTAGTGCAAAATGCCTGTTTATTCCTTGGAGTCTACCATTCTCAAGTTATTGCCAAAAAAATGGTTGATAATATTTAACAGTGTGATAATTTGGTATAGTAAAGCATTTTTAGCAATTTTAGGAGGGTAACTATTGAACGTTAAAAAGGTAAGTCGATTTACGGTATGTGTACTTATATTTTCACTTGTTTTTGGCATGTTGATTCCACAAAGATCCCAGGCTGCGACAGATTCATCAAAAATCATACAAGCAGCACCTTCCATTAAAAGTGGGGAAACGGTTGAAGGCAATTTTGACAAGCCTGAGACCCATTGGCTCCAGATCACCCCAACGAAAGATGATACTAATCAGTTTTCCCATGTTGAGTTCGATGTAGAATCGGACGATTATCTTAATATTTCAGTCTATCCTACTTTGGAAAAAGCAGAGAAAGATGAAACGTATGATAACTACCGGGCAACTAGTGGCCCTGAAGAAAAGGCCGTCATCGACTTCCCGTTCGGTTGGGAAGGAAGCTATTATGTGAAAATAGAGTATTTCGGTGAAGTGGATGAAGAGGGACTATCATTACCGGAAGCGGAGAATAAGACGGCTTACAAAATACATGCACAATCCGTTAAATTGCCTCCTTCCGCAACATCGGACGAACTTGGAATGGATTCATGCCCAGTGGAATTAAGCGCTGTAGGAAAATCCACGGGTAAAAACCTATTGAGTGAAATTCGCAAGTTCAGAGATGGAGTTCTTTCCAAGTCAGAGGAAGGACGCGCCCTATCTTCCTTGTATTATAAGGCTGCACCATTCTTGGTCCTTGATATGGCCGGCAGCAAGAGCAAAAGAGACAATGTATACAACAATCTAGTAATCCTTCAACCTCTAATTGCGGACCTTAATGAAAATGGGGAAAGCAGTACGGCAGTCATTTCAAATAAACAGCAACAAGCGATTAAAGAATTGTTCGATGTGACGGTCGATGCCGTCCCAGCTTCACTGAAAAAAGAAATGAACGGCATTGCGGATAAGATCGGCATCAATAACCTTGCAGGCGAGCGCGTTGTCGATATCGCAAGCAAAGCGGGTTATAAGCTACCGGCTTCCAAAAGCATCACGAGCAAGTATATCGTCAAGATGAAACCGGGTAAAAAATTGACTTCGGTTCAAACCAAGGTACAAAGCTATGGAACGTTCTCGACCTTCAAAAAACAAGATGTCATCCTCGATGATACATATGTGGTGGAGTTAAAGGGAACGGGCAAGATGAGTGCAACAGCCCTTACACAGGTTGAAAACCTCTCGGATGTAGAGTATATCGAGCCGGTTAAAACGTATAAAGCCCTTTCGAATGATATTCAATCACCGTATCAATGGTCTTTGAACAATGACGGGCGTGAAGTAAGTAAAAAAGGCGCTGACATCCATAATGACGAATTGCAGAAACTTATTAAGAATCGCAATCTGAAAGAGACATTGGTTGCGGTAATCGATACAGGCGTCGATAATACGCTCGCGGATCTAAAAGACAAAGTCAATATGGGACAAGGCAAGAACTTCATCGATCCGAAAGTGGACGCGATCGATGATAATGGACATGGTACACATGTTTCAGGCATCATCGCAGCCCAGTCGAATAATGGATATTCCATGGAGGGAATCAATCCATTGGCCAAAATCCTTCCTGTCAAGGTCCTTGATTCTTCAGGAGCAGGGGACACGGAAAAAATTGCAGCCGGAATCATTTATGCGGCAGACAAGGGAGCAAAGGTCATTAACTTAAGTTTGGGCGGGTCTTATAGCCGGACCATCGAGTATGCCCTGAATTACGCAGCATCCAAAGGTGTCGTGATCGTGGCCGCAAGCGGGAATGAAGCCAGCATGCTTTCTTATCCGGCTTCTTCTAAATATGTAATATCCGTCGGGGCAACCAATGCCTATGATATCGTTTCGGATTATTCCAACTTTGGGCCGACACTTGATTTGGTGGCACCTGGAACAGGTATCCCAAGTCTTATGCCAAACGGAAATGTCACGTTAATGGATGGGACATCGATGGCAACACCACATGTAGCAGCAGTTGCCGCGTTATTACTATCCGGTAATCCAGGATTGAAAATAAATGACGTACGCACCATCCTTCATGAAACATCCGATTACATTGCCTTCAAGGAAGAAGACAATGAAGGAATGGATCAGGATTATACAGATGAAGGAGAGCCGATAGCACCAGCCGTCGACAGGGATTATGTTTCAGGATTTGGAAGGCTGAATGGCTTTAGTGCACTTAGTAAAGTGGACCTGAAAGCTGCAGTGAACCCGATCCTTGATAATCAAACGAAGCTGACAGGAACGGCAAAAGCAGGTTCAAAAGTGGAAGTGAAAAACGGAAGCAAAACAATCGGAACAGCGGTGACTTCAGCCAAAGGTACGTTCAGCGTCGCCATTCCAGCTCAAAAGGCCGATCAACGCCTAAACGTCGTAATTTCGGATTCTTCTAAAGTCGCTGTCTCTTCAATCAAGCTGTTTGTGAAGAAGGGGGAAACTCCTAAAGCACCTACTGTGAAGACAGTAAGTGACAAAGATACGTTTGTAACGGGAAAAGCAACGGCGGGAATCGCGATTTCCATCAAGAATAGCGCCAAAAAAGTAATCGGCAAAGGCAACGCAGACAGCAAAGGGAATTACAAAGTAAAAATCAGTAAACAAAAAGCAGGGACAAAACTTTCCATAACAGCTACAGACGCGGCGAAACGGGAAAGTAAAGCAGCGAAAGTGACTGTGTTGGACAAAACGGCACCAAGTGCACCAAAAGTCGACAAAGTAACGGACAAATCAAAAAAAGTAACCGGTAAAGCGGAAGCGGGATCGACGGTTACGGTCAAGTACAAAGATAAGAAAATCGGATCGGCCAAAGCTGATAAAAAAGGGAAATTCACCGTGAAAATCAGCAAGAAAAAAGCAGGTTCGACCTTGTCTGTCACAGCAAAAGATAAAGCGGGCAATACAGGCAAAGCTACGAAAGTGACTGTGAAGAAATATAAAAAGTAAAATGTTAACTGAAACGGCATGTCCCCTTGTTTGAAATAACTAACAAGGGACATGCCGTTTTTTTCTTGAACCTCTAATAGGATGACGACAAAAAAGCCTATCAAAATAGTTTTGATAGGCTTTCATTATGTACACGATAAACTAGAAGTTAATAGAAAGAGAATCTTTCAATTCCTGTAACAGTTCAGGGTGCTTCGCAATCGAAATATAGGTTTTTTCCTGATCTTCCTTTGACTTGTTCGATAAGTCCGTCTTCACTAACATGACTTGCCCATCTTCAAAGAAAAATACACTAAATTTGTTGTTTTCGTCCTTGAATAATTCAAAAAAATATGTGGTTTCTTCTAAGGTGGCCATGGAGTAATCTAGTAGTTCCGCTGCGTCATTATTCTTTTTCACTTCAATCTTATCCATTTTGTCAATGAAGGTCCTGATATCTTTTTGTTCTGTCATGACTTTATGATAGTCTTCAGGATCAAGACTGGGATCATTCTGATTTGAAAGTAGTGCGGAAAGCTTTTTATAGCTTTCTTGATTCGGTATGTCTAGCTTGACGGATTTCGTATTCTCTTCGGTTTTTTCGTCAGGCTGTTTTTTTTCTTCCGTTTTGTTCTCTGTCGTATTTTCGGTTTGTTCTTTAGTTACGGTTTCCTCATTTTCTGAAGCACAGGCACTTAAGAATAGAGAAAGGCCGATACAAAAGAAAATCATTTTAAACAATCTCATGGTTTAATCCCCTCCGGCTTATCATTCTACCATATAAAGGTTTATATTACATATTTATCTTATTTGGTGTTTAGGGAAAATAAAAAGGTAAGTGGAGGCGATCGATTTCCACTTACCTTTTTCCGTTCATAATTGGGACAAAGCTTTTTTGGCCGTCTTCACGTCGTTTTGGAGAAGCTGGTTGAAATCATAAGCTGGATAGAGATCTCTTTCATATAGATAGTTGAAAATTCTTGCGTGATTATCGATGGCCCCATTTAATTGCTTTTTAAAGACCTTCCGTAGTGAAGGGGTGGCCGTTTCAGTTATGGCAGTCGCATAATTTTTGATGGAGGATTTGGCCAGCCCGAGTAGATCCCCGGCAGCCATTGCCGATGCATCATCTCTTATTTCATCCCCTTGCATTATTTCTCCCATACGATCGTCCTCTTCCCGATTGGCATCAGGCGTTAACGGATAAAACTGCAACAACTCCATGATGTTTTGCGTAAGCGAATTGATCATGTGTTTGTAGTGTGTTTTTAAAACCGGGTCTTTTATTTCTGGATAGGCTTTTTTTAATTTCATAAGGGCATTGGACTGTGAAGCTACCAATTCATGAAGCTCAAGTGTTTCATGCCAAGCAAGATGTGAATGTGTGGGTGTCATGTTAATACCTCCTGAACATATTGTCTCGATACAGTATTCAAGAGGTGGGCATTTCGGAAGTTATCCCATTATTGAGAATATATCATTGGTATTGCTCCAACCTTGCAAAGAATTTTTTAACAAACTCGTAAAATACCTTTTCTGATGGGGCAAGTTCTCGATTTCTTGGAGAGATGATACCGACTGTCCGTTTGACTGAAGGTGTTTCAATGGGAATTTTGACGGTCATCCTCGGAACGATTTCATAGAAGGTGCTATCAGGCAGGAGGCTGACCCCGATTCCAGCGGACACAAGCCCTTTTATGGAATCCATGTCTTCCCCTTCCGAAGCGATGTTCGGCGTGAAACCGGCCTGCTTACAAGCCTCGATGGCAAGGGTGTTCAAGACGTAACCTTTGGGGAACAGCACGAAAGGATCATTCCGCAGGTCGCTTAGGCGCAGGCTCTTTCTTTCAGCCAGCGGATGGGTGATGGGAAGTAGGGCAGACACGTTTTCGGTGAATAAGATATGGCCGTCGATATCAGGATCTTTCGTAGGGACCGGCCCTAGGAAGGCCAAGCCGATTTCACGGTTTTTCACGGCATCCATTAAGTAGGAGTAGGAACCTTGTTTCAAATGAAATGAGATGTTCGGCTGTTCATCTTTAAAAGCGGAAATGACAGTCGGCAACAAATAGGTGGAGAGGCTTGTCGGGAACCCGATTTTGATCATCCCATGCTCCGGATCCAGGAATTCCTCGATTTGATATTTGGCATATTCGATGGACTTTATCGCCGTTTTGGCATGAACCAGGAATATTCGTCCAATCGGTGTTAATTGAATGTTCCGGCCGATTTTTTCGAATAACGTGACGCCGAGTTCTTCTTCCAGTCTAGCAATCTGGCGACTGATGGCCGATTGGGCAATATGTAGGTGTTCGGCGGCTTCAGAGACGTGTTCCCTCTCCGCAACCTCGACGAAATAACGCAATTGACGTAGTTCCATTTACTCATCTCCTTCCACCTATCTCAAAGTGAGATAGATTTTGGCTTAATTATATATTGTTTATATTGATTTGAAAACCTAGAATAATATGTAAGTGACATAACGGTGTAAGAAATAAGAGGGGGGAAAACGTATGACATACAATCAAATACCAAAAGCACAAGGTCTTTACCGTCCGGAATTTGAACATGATGCATGTGGGATCGGTTTATACGCTCATTTAAAGGGGCTAGCTACACATGATATCGTCAAGCAAGGACTGCAGATGCTGTGCCAATTAGACCACCGCGGTGGACAAGGGAGCGATCCTCTAACAGGGGATGGAGCAGGATTGATGGTGCAAATTCCTGATAAGTATTTCAAGCTGACTTGCCCGGAAATGAATTTGCCGGCAAAAGGACGCTATGGTGTGGGCATGCTCTTTTTTTCCAACGATGATGCTGAACGAAATGAGATTGAAGCGCGTCTGAATTCATTAATCGAACAAGAGGGTCAAACGCTTCTAGGCTGGAGAACGGTTCCTGTGGATGCAGGGAAATTAGGGGACGTCGGCAAAGAAACATGCCCGACGATCCGACAGGTGTTCATCGGGGCAAGTGATGACGTTACAGAAGACTTGGCTTTCGAGCGCAAATTATTCATCATCAGGAAACAGGCTGAAAACTGGGCGAGGGAACGTGGAAACCGTTTTTATTTTGCGAGTCTTTCCAGCGCGACGATCGTTTACAAGGGATTGCTGACACCGGAACAAGTCGATGCATTTTATCTTGATTTGCAGCATGAAGATTTTTTGTCCGCTTTCGCTTTAGTGCATTCCCGCTTTAGTACCAACACATTCCCTAGCTGGGAACGGGCCCATCCAAACCGCTACTTGATCCATAATGGGGAGATCAATACGCTTCGGGGCAATGTCAACTGGATGAAAGCGCGTGAACAGCAGTTCGTTTCGGAAGCTTTCGGGGATGATTTACAAAAGGTCCTTCCTATCTTGGATACGGATGGAAGCGACTCATCCATTTTGGATAACGCCCTTGAATTCTTCGTCCTGGCAGGCCGCAAGCCGGCGCATGCAGCGATGATGCTGATTCCTGAACCATGGACGGAAAATCCGCATATGACCAAGGAAAAGAAAGCCTTTTACGAATACCACAGCATGTTGATGGAGCCTTGGGATGGCCCGACGGCGATTTCGTTCACGAATGGGAAACAAATCGGGGCGATCCTAGACCGTAACGGATTAAGACCTGCCCGTTATTATGTGACCAAAGATGACTACATCATTTTCTCCTCTGAAGTCGGGGTAATCGAAGTCGAGCCGGAAAATGTATTATATAAAGAGCGTTTAAGCCCAGGCAGGATGCTTTTACTTGATTTAGAGGAAGGCCGCATCATCTCGGATGAAGAAATCAAATCCGAAATGGCGAACGAACAACCGTATCAAAAGTGGCTGGACGAACAGATTGTGCAGTTGACGGACGAAGATCAGCCGGTCGATGTGGAACCTCTATCCGATTTGGTTTTCCGTCAGAAAGCGTTCGGCTATACGTATGAAGACGTACAAAAATATTTGTTGCCGGTCATTAAGGAAGGAAAAGATCCACTTGGCTCGATGGGGAACGATATTCCGTTGGCGGTATTGGCCGATGGTCCGCAATCGCTTTTCAATTACTTCAAGCAATCCTTTGCCCAGGTGACCAACCCACCAATCGATTCGCTTCGTGAACAAATCGTTACGTCAACGATGACGTTTCTAGGGGCAGAAGGCGACTTACTGAATCCGAATGAAAAGAATAGCCATCGCATTCAATTGGATACACCGGTATTGACGCCAGGCCATATGAATCAGCTTAAAGAAAATAACTACCCGGAATTCAAAAGTAGGGTCATCGAGACTTTATTTTCTGAAGATTTGGAACTTGGATTAAATCGAATATGCCGGGAAGCGGAACAAGCGATAACGGAAGGCATCAGCCTCTTGATTTTATCCGATAAGAACATGAGCGAAGACCGTGCTGCGATTCCTCCATTATTGGCGGCCAGTGCCCTTCACCAAGAGCTTATTCGTCATGGGAACCGGACGAAGGTCAGCATCATCGTCGAAACCGGAGAGGCAAGGGAGGTCCATCACTTTGCCGCTTTGATTGGATATGGGGTGGATGCCATTTATCCGTATCTTGCTTTTGAAACGTATAAGCAGGCAGTCGCAGACGGCAGTTTAACGATCAGTTACGAGAAAACGGTCAGCAAATATGTGAAAGCCGTGACGGAAGGCATTGTCAAGATCATGTCGAAGATGGGAATTTCCACGGTCCAAAGTTACCGTGGTGCCCAAATTTTCGAAGCGGTCGGAATTAGTGCGAATGTGATTGAACGCTATTTCAGCGGTACAGCGTCACAGCTTAGTGGGATTGAACTGGAAACCATTGCAGAAGAAGCATTGATCCGTCACCAACGGGCTGTCGTCGACCTTTCCAACCAGACGCTTGAAGAGGGCAGTGATTTTCAATATCGGGCAAATGGTCAGCATCATGCGTTCAACCCGAAAACGATTCATACGTTGCAATGGGCGTGCCGAAAAGGTGATTACAGCCTATTTAAGCAATATTCCCAGTTGGCGAATGAAGAGCGACTTGGATTTTTGCGGAATTTATTCTCATTCAATCAAAAGAACCAAAGTATCTCAATAGATGAAGTGGAATCCGTGGAATCCATTGTGCGCCGCTTCAAAACAGGGGCCATGTCATTTGGGTCGTTAAGTCAGGAAGCCCATGAAACATTGGCGATTGCGATGAACCGTTTAGGCGGAAAAAGTAATAGTGGAGAAGGCGGGGAACATCCGAATCGGTATGAAATCGATGAAAACGGTGATAGCCGCCGCAGTGGAATCAAGCAGATTGCATCCGGTCGTTTTGGTGTGAAAAGCCATTATCTCGTGAATGCCGATGAGCTTCAAATTAAGATGGCACAAGGAGCGAAACCGGGTGAAGGCGGGCAATTGCCTGGGAATAAGGTATACCCTTGGGTGGCGGAAGTTCGTGGATCCACGCCAGGTGTCGGCCTGATTTCACCACCGCCCCATCATGATATTTATTCGATTGAAGATTTGGCGCAATTGATCCATGATTTGAAGAATGCCAATCGTGAGGCTAGGATCAGCGTCAAGCTGGTATCGAAAGCGGGAGTCGGTACGATTGCTGCGGGTGTCGCCAAAGGGGCAGCCGATGTGATCGTCATCAGCGGGTATGACGGTGGAACGGGTGCCTCGCCTAAAACGAGCATCAAGCATACTGGTCTTCCGTGGGAGCTAGGCCTTGCCGAAGCCCATCAGACCTTGATGCTGAACGGTCTACGTAGTCGAGTCGTCCTTGAAACGGACGGAAAGCTGATGACTGGCCGTGACGTGGTCATGGCGGCGATCCTTGGTGCCGAAGAGTTCGGTTTCGCAACCGCTCCACTAGTCGTACTTGGTTGTGTGATGATGCGCGCGTGCCACTTGGATACATGTCCAGTAGGTGTAGCTACACAAAACCCTGAGCTACGGAGCAAATTTGCCGGAGATCCGGATCATGTCGTGAATTTCATGCGTTTCATTGCAGAGGAAGTTCGTGAAACGATGGCTGAATTAGGGTTCAAAACGGTTGACGAAATGGTTGGCCGTACGGATGTTCTACAGGTGAGCGAGCGGGCCAAGGCTCATTGGAAAACGAAACACCTGGACTTATCGACCCTTCTTTTCCAACCGGAAGGAATCCGTACGTTCCAGCATCCGCAAAATCATAAAATTGAAGAATCCTTGGATGTCAGGGAAATCCTCCCTGCTGTACAGCCTGCCCTTGAGGACCAAACTCAAGTGGACGCAAGTTTCCCAATCACAAACGTGAATCGCGTGGTTGGAACGATCGTCGGTAGTGAAGTTTCCAAACGATATGGTGAGGAAGGACTGCCGGAAGATACGATCACCCTTCGCTTCACGGGATCAGCCGGTCAAAGCTTCGGTGCCTTCATACCGAAGGGGATGTCGATGTATTTGACAGGTGATGTCAATGACTATATCGGTAAAGGATTATCCGGAGGGAAATTGGTCGTCACATCTCCACCTGGAAATCAGATGGAAGCGGGCGATAATGTGATTGCCGGGAATATTGCCCTATATGGTGCCACAAGCGGGGAAGCATACATCAACGGACGTGCCGGTGAGCGTTTTGCGGTCCGGAATAGCGGTGTACATGTCGTCGTCGAGGGAATTGGCGACCATGGTTGCGAGTATATGACAGGCGGTCGTGTCGTGATTCTGGGGGATGTCGGGAAAAACTTTGCAGCCGGTATGTCAGGCGGTATTGCCTATGTACTTGCAGACGAAGTGGAAGCATTCAAAGCCTTGTGTAACCCAGAAATGATCGAATTCGAAACGCTTGACGACATAAAAGATATTAATGAAGTAAAAGAATTGATTTCGAACCACCTGCATTATACAGAGAGTGCGAAAGCCTCCTATGTGCTGGAGAACTGGAACGATCTTGTGAAAAGGTTCGTTAAAGTCATTCCGAAGGATTACAAGCGGATGATGAATAGCATCGAGGAACATAAGCAAGCTGGTCTAACGAAAGAAGAAGCCTTCATGAGTGCGTTTCAGGCCAATGCGATCCAAGGTAAAAAATCCACCAAACAAGCTGTGATGCTGTAAGGAAGGGGAGAGTCAAATGGGAAAAGCAACAGGATTTATGGAATATCCGCGTGAAAAGCCAAGTGAACGGAATCCTCTAACAAGGTTAAGGGACTGGAGAGAATACTCCACTTCTTTCTCGGACGAAAAACTAAGCAGGCAGGGAGCACGGTGCATGGACTGTGCCACCCCTTTCTGTCATGTGGGCATGGAATTGAACCGGGTCACAACGGGTTGTCCGATTAACAATCTGATTCCGGAGTGGAATGATTTAGTGTACCGTGGCAGATGGAAGGAAGCGTTGGAGCGTTTAATGAAGACGAATAACTTCCCTGAGTTCACGGGCCGTGTCTGCCCGGCTCCTTGCGAAGGGTCGTGTACGGTAGCGATTAACGACCCGGCCGTTGCCATCAAAAGCATCGAACGCTCCATCATTGACAAGGGCTTCGAAAATGGCTGGATCACACCGCGCATTCCACAACAGCGGACCGGGAAGAAAATTGCCATCATCGGTTCCGGTCCTGCCGGATTGGCAAGTGCCGATCAGTTAAACCAAGCAGGCCATTCGGTAACGGTGTATGAGCGTTCTGACCGTGCCGGCGGTTTATTGACATATGGAATCCCGAACATGAAGCTGGAGAAAGATGTCGTCGCACGCCGGATCACTTTATTGAATCAAGAAGGCATCGATTTCGTCCTGAATACGGAAGTCGGGAAGGACATCACAAAAGAGGAACTGCAAAACCAATACGATGCCGTCATCCTCTGCACAGGTGCCCAGAAGCAACGCGAACTGGATATCGAAGGCCGTGAAGCAAAAGGCATTCACCTAGCGATGGATTACTTAACAACGGCGACGAAAAGCTTATTGGACTCCAACTTCGAAGATGGCAAGTTTTTAAATACGAAGGGCAAGGATGTCATCGTCATCGGTGGCGGCGATACAGGCGCCGATTGCGTTGCGACGGCCCTTCGCCAAGGATGTAACAGTGTCGTGCAATTCGGGAAACACCCAATCCTGCCGACTGCTCGTACGTCGGATAACATGTGGCCAGCCTATCCAAACGTATTTTCACTTGAGTATGCGTACGAAGAAGCGGAAGCGAAATTTGGCTCCGATCCACGTCAATACTCGATTCAAACGAAAAAGATCGTGGCTGATGAACAAGGCAACGTAAAGGAACTGCATACGATCCAAATGGAAAAAATTAAAGGGGAAGATGGCATCTATCTCTTTAAAGAAATTCCGGGCACGGAGAAAGTATGGCCGGCCCAATTCGTCTTCATTGCCATCGGATTCGAAGGAACAGAGCAACCGCTCCTCACTCAATTCGGAGTGGATACGGTCAATCAAAAGATCGATGCCGCCTATGGTGACTATAGAACGAATGTCGAAGGCGTTTTTGCTGCCGGAGATTCGAGAAGAGGGCAAAGCCTGATCGTCTGGGCCATCAATGAAGGCCGTGAAGTAGCGAGGGAAGTGAACAGCTACTTGATGGGTGCCACGGTATTGGCGTAAGAAGTGCGGTTTCTAGCACTTCTTTTAGACTGTAGCCACACTTGATGAAAAATGTGTTTGTTTATATGTGGTTTGTACAATCTGGACGTTGATTTCCACTTCAGGCACTCGCTTTCCGCGGGCGGTCGGGGAGCCTCCTCGGCTTCGCCTGCGGTGTCTCTCCTAGACGCGCATTTCCCGCAGGAGTCTCGTACCTTCCGTTCCAATCCACTTTGCATGATCATTCTATATATCCGAAGCGTAAAGAAACGATTGAGTATGTTTCGCGGGCAAAAGAGTATGGATTGGATTACTTTAAGGAACTTTTAAATAAACAGGCGATGTTCTTTTGTCGATAAACTGTAAGAAGTGCTGTTTCTAGCACTTCTTTTTTTTAGGTTTTTTTCTTTAATCTTAATGTACAGGTTTTATAAGGTCATTTAGTCTACTCATCTATAAGGCTGTTAACTATTTTTCGCTTAACTATATAGTAAAATTACAAAATGAACCTAAAATATGGTGATTTTTAAAAAAGTTGTAACGAAACATGTAACCGAGGTATTAATACTAGGAAAGGCAAGAGAGAGAGGGCGTTATGAAGAAGCTTGAAGAAGAATACGAAGAAATCCAACCAAAAATTTATGCGTTTTTTTATGCCAAGACAGGAAATCAGGCAACTGCTCAAGATCTTTGCCACGACACCTTTTATGAGGCGTGTAAAAACATCGCATCATATAATGGCGATTCCACCTTATCAACTTGGATATTTTCGATTGCAAATAATCTATTGAAAAAGTATTACCGCAAAAACAAATATCAGCTTGACTTAATGAAAAAACTTTCCATGGTGCCCGAAACCGAAATCCATTCATTAGAAGAGCTAGCAGAAATTAAGGAGGATACGAAAAATCTTTTGTATCATATTTCAAAGTTGGAGGATTCAGCGAGAGAGATTGTACTACTGCGTATATACGGAGAGCTGAGTTTTGCAGATATTGGCGCATTAATCGGTAAATCTGAAAATTATGCGCGAGTATCCTTTCACCGTCTGAAATTGAGGATTCAAAAAACAATGGAGGAGACTTTATGAACACAAGATGTTCGGTGACACAAGATTTACTACCTTTATACGAAGAGGAATTATTACAACTGAAAACTCAACGGTTTGTTGAGGAGCATTTGCAAAGTTGCCAAGAATGTCGGCAGATAGCAGAACAATCACAGATTCCATTGCCCGCGGAAGTAATACCCGGCGGTGCTTCTAAAAAAATGATGCGGAATATAACCTTGAAATTGACGACAATACAGATTTTCTTTGTAGCCATTGCCTTTATATTGGCAATGAGTACGACCATTATGAATGACAATAGTGGCTTTATTCTGACCTACGCCATTTTAGGTGCGGTCACGTATCTGTTTTACCGATCAGTCCTCATTGCCATCCTGCTTGCGGGTATACCGAATTTTATATGGAATTGCCTGTTATATATGACGGATTGGTTCGGCGAGTTTTATGCTCAAAGTTTTTCGGAAGCTCTTCTAATAGCACTGACTTCCTTAATTGTCCACCTGCTGTTAACTTTTATCGGAATCATTATCGGCTTTTGCATTCTTAAAATAAGAGAGGAAAATTAATTATGAAAAAGAAAATGATATACAGCGTGATTGCCATTTCATTAATTGCCGCCATAGTGTTCGCTTATATGCAAATGAGCGGAAATAAAACTGGTAAATACAAAGCAAAGGAGAGTCTGGAAGAGTTTTTAGAACAAACTTATCCCGACATGGACTACGAAATCAAGCGGTCGGTAGGGTATGGATGGACCGATGAAACGTATGAGTTTAATGTAGTGGTAAAGGATTCGGCAGCAGTTGAAACCACCTATCGCTTCTATGTCTCCGGTATCGAACCGTATGAAGTTTATAGTGATACAATCCATGAATCCAAGATAGAGAAAGATGCATCCAAAAAGCTAAATGCGGAGGCAGAACAGTATATTCTAGCGCTCCTCCAGGAAAAAATCCCGCAAGTCGATTCTGTGGATACGGATGTGGAAGTATACAACAAAGTTGCCGAGGAATGGACACCACAGATGAAAACGCCAAAGCCGATTCACATTATGCTGGAAATTGAAAAAGGCGATTTAACAAAAGAACAGATGGTGCAGCAGTGCAAGATTATACAGGAGTTATTGAATGACGAATCGATCGATTATTATACTACCGAGGTGGGATATCGAAGTATGGTGAACGGAGAAGAAAATTATGAGTACGTCAGTTTTACTCCAGGCAAGGAATTGACAATAAATGATTTGAATTAAAAACGAATAAGCCTTTCACTTAAATAATTTCTATGGACCGCATCGTTTGTTAGCCGTAACTGCCAAGTTCGGTGTAGATTGATAAGTCAGGTGTGTCTAGAGCTAGTCGTTTTTTAGAAAAGGGGAATGCTGTATGATGACCTATCCTTTACAAGAATCCGATTATCCAGTAATCGAGGCTGCAAGGGAAAAGATCAAAGCGCTGTACGAGGAAGATAAGCACCATGTAGGGGCAGCGTTGAAGACAAAGTCGGGTAAAATTGTAGCTGCGGTACATATGGAAGCATATGTCGGCCGTATCACGGTGTGTGCTGAAGCCGTTGCGATTGGAAAGGCGATATCGGAAGGGGAAAAAGAGTTTGATACGATCGTGGCTGTGAAGCATCCCTATTCCGATGAAATCAATAGAGAGTTAAAGGTGGTCAGTCCTTGTGGGATGTGCCGGGAACTGATCTCGGATTATGCAGAGGATTGTTTTGTGATCATAGAGGTGGATGGGGAAACGGTTAAAACGAAAATCAGCGAATTGATCCCTCTGAAATATACAAGGGGTTCGTAAAACAAGAGGCACATTCAAAAGGCAATCCTTCATACCGAAGGGTTGCCTTTATTCCTTTATTTGATCCGAGAAATGAAGTCATCCAATTTATCCAATGTGGTGATATTCTGGTTGCATTTCATACTATCGTTACAAATATAGTTCCCTTTTTTAATGAATGTGCCCTGAACGGTCCCTTTTGTTTCAGACATGAACATCCCGACTTCCTCAAAACGGCTGCATATCGCGCAGATTCCTTTTTTATGGGAAGGTTTGAATGTCCCATGCAGTCCAACCAGCTTATTATGCCGGGGGGCGATGATGAATTTCTTTCCTGAGCCAGTATCGTCCCATCCCAAGTAAGAAATCCCTCTTAAATCGATGGTTTCCATTTTGGGGGCCTTTAATTTCTTCGCCTTAGGAAATAACTTCTTGACCGTTTGTTCCGTTACTTCTTTAAAAGGGATGACATAGGGTTTGAGTTCCAAGAGAAAGGCTTCAGCATGGGCAGGATCCTTGATGGTGTCGATGGGGTCCAAAAGTTGCTTGTGCTTGTCGTCCAGTTCATTGAATAATTTCAGCACTCTTTCTTTTGCAACGGACTTGACTGTATGAACGACATCTTTATCGTTGGCCGTTGCGTGTCCATTTATCAGTATCTGCGTTTGTAATTTGATGAAGTTATATTGTTCACTTTTGATAAAGGGTTCCATTTCCCCACTCCTGTTCATGTTCCTGTTGCTTTCATTTTACAGAATCGGCTTTTTGAATGAAAGGTGGAAAATGTTTAGGAAACAAATTTGGCATAGAAATAGCACTGATCTCTTTCATCAGTGCTGCGAGACAAGCTCTATTTGGAATAAATGATTTTTTTAATGGTTTCCGTTGAGAGAAAATGTTCTTCTGCTAATTGATGGATAGCGGTCCCGGTTTTAAAGGCATATTTAATCGAGGCATTTCGCTCATCGATCAATTTCCGGGATCCAGAACGTGTTCCCCATTATGCGTTTGATCAGGTTTGGGAATATAGATGGTTTCCCCTTGCACATACTTTTGAATTTCCTGAATCAATGCCTCGGGTAAAACGGCTGTTGCTTTTACATACGTCATTTCTGCCAGCTCCTTATTTTTTGTTGCGAATGAAATAAGGGGCAAAGCCTGTTTAGATAGAAATGATAAAAGATGGGCGATGTTCGTTTATTTTATTTCCACCCCATGCAAAGTATCGCCTCCACTATCAGGCTTTGCATGAGACGCTGCAGAAGGTGGCAAAACACGTTTCATTGCCATCATTACACCTCCTTATCGAATTCCCTTTATTATAAAATATCTCAAGCACATTGCAAGGAAATTCCATTTTCATCCTTGCGTTATGCTGATTGTTTGCTGTTGCGCACCGTTCATGAAATAATTGGATGAGAAAACCAATTATCCAGTATGGGGGCTGATTTTATATGAAAGTATTCGTAGTTGGAGCAAATGGGCAGATCGGGAAAAAGGTAGTTACGTTATTGAAAGAAAGTGAACATAGTGTACGGGCCATGATTCGAAAAGAGGAACAGAAGAAATCATTTGAAGAAATCGGAGTCGAATCAGTAATCGTCAGCTTGACGGGAACGGTGGAAGAGATTTCAGAAGCGGCGAAAGGGTGCGACGCCATCGTGTTTGCAGCAGGTTCCGGGGGCAACACAGGGGCTGATCAAACCTTATTGGTAGATCTTGACGGCGCAGTCAAGACAATCGAAGCGGCTGAAAATTTACAGGTGAAGCGGTTTATCATGGTCAGCGCTTTTCAGGCAAACAACCGGGAAAACTGGAGCGAAGCCATTAAACCGTATTATGTGGCCAAGCACTATGCCGATCGAGCACTGTTGCATAGTGATTTAACGTATACAATCATCCGGCCGGGCGGTCTCGTGAACGAACCGGGAACAGGCCAGGTGACGGCTGCCGAGAAACTGGAAAGGGGCACGATCCCGCGGGAGGATGTGGCCAAGACAATTGTGGCTGCCTTAACCGAGGAACATACCTATAACCGTTCCTTTGATTTGATTGCAGGGGAAACTCCAATTGCTGAAGCGTTGAATTCCATATAAGATAGGAAGAACGAATGAGCAGGGCCATCCCAAATGGATGGCCCTGCTTTTGCGTTTATCAGGCCAGCTCTGGTTAACCAAACAAAAACATTATCGGCTACTGAAATAACGTTATTTTAGGCTACAGAGTTCTTTTTCTTTGTGTCGAAAGACCTACTATCATGCATGAAACTATTTTTATTTAGATAATAAGAAACACTAAAATGATTTTTCGGAATAATTACTAAAATAGTTTTTGACAAACGTACCACTGCATTTTATAGTTAGGAGTGTTGTGTTGTGGGTTTGTACGAATCGTGTACTTTGAATCGCAGGCACTTCTCTTATCTAATGATTAGGAGAATTAGAACATTGGAGGTTTCGTAATGTCACAGAAAGCACCACTTTCTTTTACATTGGTTACAGGTTTAATGCTATTTGCTTTGTTTTTTGGGGCAGGTAATTTGATTTTTCCTGCCATGCTTGGTCAATCCTCTGGGACCAACTTATGGTCGGCTAACCTTGGATTCATCCTTACCGGAGTTGGATTGCCTTTTATCGGAATCCTGGCATTTGGTATTTCAGGTAAAAATGATGTGCAGTCACTGGTAAGCCGGGCGCATCCTATGTTCGGTTTGATTTTCACAATCGTTCTTTATCTATCACTTGGACCATTATTCGCTCTTCCGCGAACTGGAAGCGTATCTTATGAAATAGGAATTAAGCCATTCCTTCCAGATGGAGTCGGTTTTTTACCTTTGTTGGTCTTCACCATCATCTACTTTGGCGTTGCTTGTCTCTTATCTATTAATCCCTCAAAAGTTTTGGATATTGTCGGAAAAATATTAACTCCATTATTATTAATTTTCATTGCCATCCTGATCATTGTGGCGATCATAAACCCAATGGGGAACATTCAAGCTCCTATAGCAGACTATTCTGGCAATTCATTCTTTAAAGGATTCAAAGAGGGCTATTTAACAATGGATACCCTGGCATCCTTTGCTTTTGGTATCATTGTGATCAACACCATCAAGGATAGGGGCATCACTTCCAAGAAGGAAATTCTGAAGTTCTGTACTAAAGCCGGTTTGATTGCCGCCTTCCTGTTAATGATCGTTTATACGTCATTAACATATGTAGGGGCAACTAGTGTGGAATTGCTTGGCCAGTTAGGGAATGGCGGAGACGTTCTTGCCCAAGTATCGAACCACTTTTTCGGTTCTGGAGGTGCCGTGTTATTAGGCCTGATTGTGATTGCCGCTTGTTTAACGACGAGCATCGGCCTGATTACGGCATGTTCTACTTACTTTAACAAGTTGTGGCCATCTGTATCCTATAAAATTTATGTGGTCATTTTTTCTGCATTCAGTGCAGCGGTGGCCAATGTCGGCCTAAGCAACTTAATCGAGTATACGGTGCCGGTATTGACGGCGCTCTATCCAGTTGCCATCGTCATCATCGCGTTGACATTTTTACATCCCCTTTTCAAAGGGAGATCGGAAGTGTATTTGGGAAGTCTTTTCCTTACCTTGATTTTCGGGATTTATGATGGACTCATTGCTTTCGGGATACCAAAGAACCCGGTTACTGAATTTTTGACTGACTACCTGCCATTATTCAGTGTAGGGGTAGGTTGGGTCATTCCTGCCATCGTTGGTGGGATAATCGGCTATATCGTAAGCCTGATAAAAGGGCAACCGGTAACGAATTAGAATGTAAGGCTAGAAATGATACGATTATGAATGAAAGGAGCTGTCTTTTTTGACGGCTCCTTTTTGATTAAATGCAGATGTTTGTCTTTACTGGAAAAGAACTTTAGAATGAGGAAAAAGGAGTGGAGTGAGATCGTGATGAATACGTTGCCAGAAGAAATAGCGAATATTTTACATACGAATAAGAAAAAACCTGTGCAATTTCAGGAGCTGATTTCCAAAGGTGGATATTTGCCACCCGAGATGGATTTGATGGTCGATGCGATTTCAGCGTTGAGCATGGGGAAAAACATTTTGTTAAAAGGTCCCACAGGGGCAGGGAAGACGAAGTTTGCGGAGACGTTATCCCATTTATTCAACCAGCCGATGTTCAGTGTCAACTGTTCGGTCGATTTGGATGCTGAGAGCTTGTTGGGCTTCAAGACTTTATCCTATAACGAGGGCAAACAGGAGATTGAATTCGTTCCGGGACCCGTGACAAATGCGATGAATCACGGAACTTTCCTCTATATTGATGAAATCAACATGGCGAAGCCTGAAACGTTGCCGTTGATCAATGGGGTGCTTGATTATAGAAGGACGATCACGAATCCATTTACGAATGAAATCGTCACGGCAAAAGAGGACTTCAATGTGATTGCGGCCATCAATGAAGGCTATGTAGGTACAGTGCCGTTGAATGAAGCGCTGAAAAACCGGTTCATCGTGATTGAGGTTCCCTATATTGAAGGAGAGCAGCTTAAGCAATTGATCGAAACCAATACGAAACTGAAGGATGCACGGACCATTGAGCTGTTCGTCAAGCTATCGGGTGATTTGATTCATGCCGTGAATCAAGGGAAAGTGGCTGAGGATGCAGCATCGATACGGGCACTGCTTGATGCGTGTGATTTAAGTGTACTAATCCCACCTAAGCGGGCGATTCTTCGTTCAATTGTGGATAAGCTTGATGAGGAACGGGAGCGGGAATTTGTGAAGAACTTGGCCGACACATTATTCTAACTAGGAGAATGCCGCATGAAGTATATTCGATTCAACGATTCAATTATTGATACGGCGCTTTTTTTGCAGCTTCAGGATTTATCGACGGTTTTATCCGGTATTCCTGAACTGGAATTTGAATACAACTATGGATCTTTCCTTGATTCTGTAAACAGTAAAGTCACGGCGAGCCATTTTTGGGAAAACGGCAACCAAGAGGTAAAGGCTGTAGGATTGAAGACGGATGTACTTCTCAGGACGATTGGGACCCTTCATCATTCGAGCGTGAAGGATTTACAGTCCTATCGGGAAGTCATCGAGGAAAGCGGGCTTCCAAAGTTTTCGGCAGAGCTGTTTACCTTATTCGAAGATGTACGACTTGAAGAATTGATCAAAAAAGAGCGCCCGGGAACAAAGAAGTGGTTTTCTATACGCGAGGCGTATCTTACGCAATACTTTGAAACGCAATCGGCTGCGAACGTAACGAGGAGCTTTGCACTTGATGAACTGTTCTGCCTGATTTATTTACTGCTTCATTCCGATCGTCCGGATCCGATTTTTCCACGAGCCAACGAACGCCAGGTGGAGGCATTGGAAAAAATCAAACCGTTGATTTATATGGTGTTTGAAGCAAGGAAAACGAGTGATATCACGAGGATATGCGAACAAATCGTCTTCCGTTTGAATGAAGAGTATCAAGATAGCATGAATGAGTATTTCATCTTCCCGGTCGCGAATGTGGAACAGTATACGGCCAACACGCTTTTTGATGAACTGACGCGAAACGACGAGTTAGCGAATGATGACACAGAAGATGTGGATGAAGAGAATAGCGAGTTCATCGATGAAAAGTTCTCGACATGGCACCGGGAGAATAAGAATGGCGAGAACCCTTCCACCTTCCTTCAGTTTGAATTGGAGCAGGGGACGAAAACGAGCATGCTGGGTGGCGGTGCACGGGAAGCGGAAGATGCTGACCAGGCGTTGGCCTCGATTCAAGGCTCTTCCGGTGAAAGTAAAGAAAAGGACTACAAGCAACAGGAGACACTCGAGAAAAAGCAAACGAAACCCGGGAAAAGCGGTGATTATCCTTTTGGCGAGGATAATAAAGATGCCGTCATGATAACCAAAGAGGCGAGGGCGTCAACAATCGATGAGGAAAAACGGTATCGAGAGTTCGTGGCCGACATCGAACCTTTCAAGCGGAAGCTTTCCAGTACCATCGAAAAGACGCTTGAAAATAAGAAGAATGCACCAAGAAGGGACCTGGCATTCGGAAGGTTATCCAAGAAGTTGCTGCCTCTCGTGCTGGATGAAAATCCGCGGGTCTTTTATAAAAAGAACCAGGAGTCCAAGGAAATCGATGCCGTGTTCACACTTCTTGTCGATTGCTCGGCTTCGATGCACAATAAAATGGATGAAACGAAGCGTGGCATTGTCCTCTTTCATGAAGTGCTGAAGAAATTGAAAATCCCCCATTCAATCGTCGGATTTTGGGAAGACGCCAATGATGTGAAAGAAGGGTACCAACCGAACTATTTTCACGTGATTCACTCCCATTCCGATTCTCTTTACCAGAACGCCGGCGCGAAGATCATGCAGCTTGAACCTGAGGAAGATAATCGGGATGGTTACAGCATCCGCGTCGCGACTAAGGAATTGGAAAGAAGGCGGGAGAAGAATCGCTTTCTGCTCGTCTTCTCCGATGGCGAACCGGCTGCTGCACAGTACGACCAGAATGGAATCGTCGATACGCATCTTGCCGTATCCGAAGCGCGGAAAAAGGGAATCGATGTCATTGGCATGTTTCTAGCGGATGGAAGCATCGAGGAAAGTGAAGAACTGACGATGAAAAACATCTATGGCAAAGAAAGGCTGATGGTTCCCACTGTATCTGAATTGCCAGAGCACTTTACCCCGCTGTTGAAGAAACTGTTATTAAAGACCATTTGACGCCTGGAATTTTTGAGCACGCTTCTGTCTATTCATCATATTCTAGACTGTAACCTAGATGAGGAGTGACAGAGATGTACTACACAAGACAGAACTTTGGCGGATATGGAAACTTCGGGGGATTCCCGGGAGTTGGAGGATATGGTGTTCCAGGAGGATTTGGTCAACCAGTTGGGTATCCGATGTTTGGTGGCATGGGTGGTCATCCGGGAATGGGCTTTCCAGGAGGATTTCCGATGCACCACGGTTATGGCGGACAGAATAGCTTTCCCATGCAGATGCCAGGTGGCATGGGCGGACATGGAGGAGCCTTTCATCCATACCCGATGCATGGCGGCATGGGCCAAGGCGGCGGATATCAGCAATATTGAAACAGGAAAAAGAGCTAGTGGAGGTCCTTGTATGACCTCTTCTAGCTCTTTTTGTTTGGACTTTTGATCAATGCTGTTTGTTCGGCAACCTTTTCTCTGGGTGGCCATTCCCTTGACGGCGTTTATTATCCGCTTCTTTTTTTTGCTGTTCCTTGATCTTCTCAACAAATTCCTCAGAACGTTCCATGCATACAACCTCCTCCGTTATATTCTTTTTTACTATAACCAGAACGACTACGATTCATGAGGAAATCGAGCCGGAATTTACCCTGTGTAGCGAGAACATCCAAAACTTAACAAATTATCCTGTATCCTTTTATGAACCTGGAGCGTCATTTATATAGAAGGGAAAGGGGATGAACATGAAAAAGAGAAATAGGACGCTCAGGGTCATACGGTCAATCCTATTATTTGTTGTAGCCATATCCTTGGCTTGGATCGCTTTCCATACGGTCATGAAGGCCTATGAACAAAAGAAACATCCGGCATGGGGGCAAATGGTGGAAGTGGATGGAAAGGAGATGCATGTGTATACCAAAGGAGAGGGGGAGCATACGATTGTTCTATTAAGCGGTTTAGGAACGGCGGCGCCTGTCTTGGATTACGAACCATTGATTGACGAGATGGCAAAGGATAATAAAATCGTCGTAGTGGAGCCATTTGGCTATGGTTGGAGTGAGCTGACAGATAAGGAGAGGACCGTGGAAAATATCGTGGAGGAAATACGAACGGCCCTGAAGAAATCAAAGATAGAAGGTCCATACATATTGATGCCCCACTCCCTATCCGGAATCTATAGCATGTACTATGCCCATGAATATCCAAACGAGATCAAGGCCATTATCGGAGTGGATTTCACGTTACCGAAGGCATTAGAGTATTTTGAGGAGCCAGCTCCTAGCATGCCTGCCTATCTGAAGTATGTTGCACCCACTGGATTGGCACGAATAGCCTCTTACGTGAGCGCGGAAAATGTCCTGCCGATTGCGGATGAGGGTATATATTCAGAAGAAAATCTAGACATGACCAAAACGATTACGGCTTGGAAAGTGTACAACCGAAATATTGTCGATGAAGCAAATGCGATAGAGGAGAATGTGAAAAAGACGAAGGAGATGTCCTTCCCTTCAAACATGCCACTCCTGATCTTTGCTGCCAAAAGAGATAAGGTAACCGAAGATGGTAAAACGAACGAGACGTTTTATCGATCACAATTGGGGGAGAACCCTTTAAATGAACTCGTGGTCTTAGAAGGCCATCACTATCTTCATTGGACGCGCTATAAGGAAATGGGTGAACACGTTCGTCATTTCACCGAACAATTAGTAAGCCGGTAAAGGGAACTGCTGAAATCTCAGAGATTGGATGGGGAATCACCTTAAAGGAACATGGAGAAGGATTTATGAAAAAGCCACCTATCCTGTATAAGTGGCTTCCTGATCATTATATGGCATAACCCGTTATTTTTCTAAACTCCACAATCCATACGGGTTGTAAAAAGGATGGTCTTCCTCGTACCTGAAGTCTTGACGGCTAGTCAATGTAAAGGTGGGGGCATCCGATTTTATCCGGAAATCCTGGCCATTTGTGAAGGTAGGTCTTTCCCCAAGGTTATAAAAGTTGAAGGTGCTCAGTAACGTCACCGCATCTTTTGGGCTCATCGTGTTGAGCGTGACGACATCGGGAAGGCCGAATGCCTTCATTCCGAACGAACCATAGTGGTCTTCCTCACCAATGATGGTGACAAAGTGGGCATATACCGGGATGACATCCGGGTTCTTCTGTAAAGTTTGCCAGGCTTCCTTCGTATGAGCCATGCCCGCCGTTTCGATTTTTACAGCCATGCCACCCGCTTTAAGCAAGGCAGACCCAGCATCAATCAGGTTTATGACGGCCTCAAAGTCAGATACTTCCGCAATGATATAGACCGTGAAGGTATGATGATCGATTTCGGTCAACAGACTTTCAGGAAATGCCCCTTTACTGGCATAATCGAAGGCCTCTTTCAAATGAGGTTCATACTCATACACTTCGATAGGAAATGTAATATTCTTTTCTTTGTTATGCAAAACGTGTCCAGCCAACAGGTATCCATCGCTTTGCGTAGCCACCGCCTGAATCAATTCCGTGCGGTTCTTCCACACTCCAGGTATCCCGATAATAATTTCCGTCATGACGCACCTCGACTTTCTTTTTTTTACTATACTACGTCTTCAGCCGGTTTGTCTTATTGTATAATAGTGGAAAAGGGGCGATTCTTTTGAAAAATTACACCTCGATCTGTTTGCTTTTATTCAGTTCCAGCATTTTTTTGGGGTTAGCGTTAAGGAGTGTTTCGGAATACCCCATGCTTATCGGCGTGAGTATAGGGACGGTCTTCCTGATTCTGGCCATGATTACTGTAGGGATAAGAAACAGAAGGCAGACCTGATACTTTTTCTAGTGGAAAATTCATAGTGTGTAGGACTTTTTCAAATTAATGCAATTGATGTATAATATAAGCGAGTGACGGTATGTGATATTTTTACTAGAATATAATTTGTAGATTTACTCGTGAATCTATGGAAAAATGGTAATGGAATTTACCATATCAATCGATTTTTGTTTATCCAATGATGAAAGAGAGTGGAATATAATGGGTCGTAAGTGGAATAATATCAAGGAAAAAAAAGCGTCCAAAGATGCGAATACTAGCCGTATTTATGCAAAATTCGGACGTGAAATCTATGTGGTAGCCAAACAAGGTGAACCTGATCCGGAATCGAATCAGGCTTTACGTGTCGTATTGGAACGTGCGAAAACGTACAATGTACCAAGAGCGATCATTGACCGTGCAATCGAGAAGGCAAAAGGCGGTTCTGAAGAGAACTATGATGAACTTCGCTATGAAGGCTTCGGACCTAATGGATCCATGGTGATTGTGGACGCACTGACAAACAACGTTAACCGTACTGCTTCTGATGTACGTGCCGCTTTCGGTAAAAATGGAGGAAACATGGGGGTCAGCGGATCTGTTGCCTATATGTTCGATGCCACGGCCGTTTTCGGGATAGAAGGAAAGAATTCCGAAGAAGTACTAGAATTATTGATGGAAGCGGACGTTGATGTTCGTGATATCATCGATGAAGAAGATTCGGTTATCGTGTATGCGGAACCTGATCAATTCCATGCTGTACAACGAGCATTCAAAGATGTAGGCATCACGGATTTCACGGTTGCCGAGCTTACCATGCTTGCACAAAATGACCTAACACTTCCTGCTGATGCACAAGAGCAATTCGAAAAAATGATTGACGCATTAGAGGACTTAGAAGACGTTCAACAAGTTTATCACAATGTGGATCTTGGTTGATCATATAGAAAAGCGGGCCTGTGAGATATAATCACAGGCCTTAAACTGTAGGCACACTCGATTAAAATCGAGTGTGCCTACAGTTTTTTTTGTTTCAAAATGGAAAGACACCATTTTTTCCACCGGATAAAATTTGATAAGGGTGAAACCAAAGAAAGTACAAAAAGTCCTGAGAGAAGTTATTATGTGAAAGATGAACGGACACACACAGATAGCCTATTCATTCTACACGGCTGCGACCGGAAGGATCTATACGGGGAATAACCGGCCTGATTTACCTACAAAGGAGATGAAAATTCGCTGAAATATGAAATTACATAAAAATTTCAATCAATTGATTAAGTGCCTTTTTAGTATAGGAAATATATGGGTAATAAGTTGTTTTAATATATTAGTATTTTATGCCTCTATATTTGACAGGGGTATTATGTTATTTCACTAGTATTACTTTTTGGTATCGTACTTTCACCGATATCTATTAAAACAAAGAGCTCTGCATATGCTGATGAATTACCAACAGAAGTTGAAAAGGGAAAAATCCTATCAGTTTTAGAGATTATCCAAAATGGGATAGCAGAAGAGGATAATAAAATATTATTAGACTTAGTAATGGATTATCTAGCACTGAAATTGATAATCTTAAACTAGCACTAGCAGATATTTCTGTTGAAGAGTTAAATGGGATTACAAATGAGTCAAAGTTTCTTGAAAAAGAAATTCTTAAACAAGATGATATAATACAAATTGAGGAACTTACAGCTGAGGCCAAGGGGCGCCATGCTGCTCCACCAACTGCACTTAAAAAAACGCTTAAAGTTATTTTTGGAACAATTGTTGGTATGACAATAGCAACTACTATTGTTCAAGATATGTACAAGTTGGGTGCCAATAAAGCTTGCCATAAATGGGGAAACAATCGACCTAAGGTTAAAAGTGCCTGTAAAACTCTAGGATACTGGTAAAATGATCGAAACTAAGGGGTGAACTTTTATGTTTAACGTACCTGAATTTTCGAGGGTGAAAAAATTAAAATTAGCTACACATTCATTACTTATATGTGTTCTATTAAGTTTAATCAGTTTAATCATTAATGATGTATTTTCTCTAGTGGTACATGAAAGAATTAATGTAAACCTATTCTTTATCCCTATTATTATGGTTTTTTGGGTTTTAATCGCTATAAATAAACCTACTTATCAAAAGTAAAAAGAGAATCTAGCTTACCTAAACGGATACCTATAGATTGGACACTTAGAAAAGAGTGTTTCTTCTATAGGTATTTTTTTAGAGAAGGCCAAGGTACGGGTTAAGGTAGCCTTAAAAATATTAGAGACAGCAAAGGCGCCTATACTGTGAAAATCTATTCTTTCTCAAGCTGCTCAATTTTGGTTGTTGTAGAAAAATATCATATATCTATAGATCATTGTGGTCTTGGGATCGGCGTGTCCCAGGCTTTGTTGAATTCTACATAAAGCGGTTTTGTTCGAGTATCGTATGAAGTACTTTCGGTTTAGCCCCTTTTTACAGAAAAGAGCCTGTTTTGATGACAAAACAGGCTCTTCACATTTATTCTTTTACTTTGATTCCATATCGTTTACGGTCTTGTTTCACTTTTTCAAGTTCGGACACGGTAACGAGTTGGTAGCCTTGCTGGTCCAGCTGTTTGATGATTTCGTCAGCCGCTTGGGCGCTGGTTTTGTAAATGTCGTGCATGAGGATGATCTTCCCGTCTTCCGCTTTGTTCATGACTTTGCGGACCACTTTCTTCTTGTTCCGGAGCTTCCAGTCTTCCGGGTCTATTTCCCAGAGTGCGACATCCATATCGCCTATATGTTTGCGGACCTTATCGTTTATTGCACCATATGGCGGACGGATAAGGGATGGCTCGTAACCACTGGCTTTTAGGACGGCAAGTTGTGTTTTGTTAATTTGACTCTTGATCTTTTTCTTGTTTAGGCGTGTCAGTTGCGGATGATCCCAGGAATGGTTCCCGATTTCATTACCTTGTGCAATCATTTTTTGCAAGACCTCTGGATAGTGCTCGACACGGCTTCCTAATACGAAGAAGGTCGCATGTGCTTGATGTTTGTTCAAGGACTTCAGGATGGCCGTCGTATTGTCAGGGTGAGGTCCGTCATCGAATGTGAGGGCGATCACCTTTTGGGATGGATCGATCCAATCATTCTTTGGAGGAAGCTTGGCGACAATATGCTTGGGCTGCCTTTCCTTCACGCGATCTTGATTCATGTCCTTGTTTTGATATGTATCTAGCAAGCTATCTTTGAATAACTCTTTTTTGATAGCGATGGATTGTATGGTGGATGAATCTCCGTCTTTTTTCGGTTTCATATAGAAAACCAGCGTGTTTTTCAATACGGAAAATGAATCAAAATTGTCCATTTTCGGATCTGTCATTTTCTTGATCATGTCTTCGGTAAGTGTTTTGTCTTTCTTATCACTTAACTCTTCAAAGGCAATGTCGGATAAGACCGATAAATAATCAGTATCAGAATAAAAAATGTCATCTAAAGAGAGGATTTCTTGAGAGGGAATATCATATGTGAAAATGTTATATTCCGATTGTTTTTTACCTGCAATTTGTTGATATTTATCGAAGGAAATCGTGATGGTCTGTTTGCTGAAATGAAGGATTTCATAAGTGATGTTCAACTCAGAAGAAGCTTCTCCATCGACAGCCTTCCATTTCTTTTGATACTCCTTTATTTCTTTATGAATATAGGATTCTAGCTGCTCATCGATTGACTCTTGATGGAATATCGGCCTGCTTACTGAAAATCCACCTTTTGTATAATCGTTAACATCCGTTTGAATATCCGCATCCGGATAATTTTCATCTATGGAATAAGCGGAAACTGTATGCTTATTTTTCAACAGTTTAATAGCCAATCCGGACAAGCCCAAAACCACAGTTAGACATAAAAGAGAAATAAATACTTTTTTATAATTTGATTTGCTCATGATGCTTTCCCACCTCGTGATAATTCTACTATAATATAACTACAAAAGCCTTAAAAGTTTGTAAAATAATTCATTTTTTATAGGGTGAATTTTCCCTGGTGGTTTTTAACTAAGATATGACCTTCCTTGTGCCTATAGAAGTGGTATTTATTATCAAAAGTAATGGGACCGTTTCATGAAAAGCGGAGGTTGAAGTGTATCGTGGTGGAAGAAATGAACGTCCATGTTGATTTCTGTTTCTAAGCGGAAAAAGATTAGAGAGTTTTGGATTCATCGGCAGGCGAATGAAGCTTCATTTGATCGAGTTCAATCCTTAACTTCTCTGTTTCTATCAGATAGTTTTCGTGTTTGAGTTTTTCGAGTTCTATTTCGTCTTTAAGCATTTTATGCTTAATTTTCGCTTGTTCCTGAAAATGGTTTGTCACGATCGCGATAATAGGAATAGAGAATATCATGACAACGGTTATTGTGCCAACCATAATGTGCCCTCCCCTCAAGTGGAATTTTATGTCTTCTCTATATTATACAACTGTGGTTACATTTAGGAAGCGGTTTTGAAATAATTGGTTATTCCTTCGGAGGGAATAGGCGGAATGGCCAAGGGAAGGGAGCGGTTAAAATAAAAACTACGGAAATATCAGAGCGAAAATCAAAAGGTTTACTGGCCCTTGCCATCATACTGGAATCCGTGTTTTTCTTCGTTTTTTTTACCGGAATTCTTTCTAACCTGCATGTCTATATAGGTGCTGCTACTGGCTTGGTGATTGGGTTTGTCAGTTTATTGATCAGCGCCTATTTACTAGCGAAAAAATCATATGGTGCCATCTCGCTATGCATCCTATTCTTTTCTGTATTGATCACTTTTTTCACGTTCGTTGCTTATTTTTTACCCGAAGCAGGCTATCCACCACCCATTCGTTTGTTCTTTTAATTTTATTGATTCTTTAGCGAGGTGATGACCGTGGAACTTTGGAAAAGTCTTCTTTTAAATGGTGCTGTTAAGCTATTTCAGAGGACAGAATTATTGGATGCATGTATTTCAGATATTTCTCGTGAAGGTTTCGAAATCCATGTAATGGATTGTTCAAAGTGGGATTTGGAAAGTTACCATAATGACTTGGCATCGATACTCCAATTTCCTGATTATTACGGAAAGAATTTGGATGCCTTTCATGACTGTTTATCAGATATGGCCCCAGAAGGAAGAGGGATGGTCTTGGTGTTTAAGAACTACGATTTATTCGCAAATAAGGAACCGGAAGTTGCTTATCGATTGTTGGATATCGTTCAAACAAACGCTTGGCGATTTTTACTGGAGGACATTAAATTACTAGCTTTTGTCCAATCGAATGACGCGACAATCGAATTCCCGCGTTTAGGCGGCATGCCTGCTGAATGGAATAATGAAGAATGGCTGAATGTAAATAGAGGCTAGTATTTTGGAGAAGGTTGCTGCGGCAGCCTTTTTTATTTGGCCCCAGCACGTCAGTAAACTAAAGAAACGTTCAATGTCCTCATAAATGAAAAGATGATAAATGGTATGATTAAGAAATCATACATAAATAGGAGGAATTAATTCCTTGAAAGTAGTAAAAATCATCTTAGCAGCCATGGTTATTAGTCTAGCCACTTATAGTCTAAAAACTGAAACCGATTTAATGCCATATTATATGTTTTTCTTAGGCGCTCTGATATTGGTGACAGGGATAGCCGAACTTCAAAAAGACAAAAAAGGCTTTAAGGGACACCTGAGCATCGGGATTGCTTTCTTTGTTTTCTTGGTTTCCATCCAGAGTTTTTTCATGGGCTAACAGGTAGGCAGCCTATTTTGAAAGAACAATAAATGATAGAAGGGCATGTTTTGATCGGTTTCAAAACATGCTTTTTCTATTGATTTGAATCAGAGGGGGAGACGATGGTCAGTTTGAAATGATCTTCACGTACATTCCTTTTTTGGCTTTTCGTTTAGCGCTTTCGTTCATCGTTTTAATAGTTTCTGATAAGGTAGAAGCAGATTCCATATAGTTCATCCGTTATTAACACCTGGGGAACGCCTCACTTATCATGTCATGTCCATCCTGTTCACTTCATCCGTCAAACCCATCTTCAGCATTTCGGTTTTCACACATTCTTTCAATTCATCGTCTTCTTGTATGAGGTAGAAGTATTGCAAGTTTCGGATGGTTGCTAATTTGGTTGCCTCATCACTTCTATCAAAAAATTTCCCCAAGTCTTTTAGATTGATCGTTGAATCTCTGTTCATGGAAAACGTCTCCTGATTAGGACGGTCATCGCTTACAACCCCTAATGTATCAAAAGTAGGGAGGGAGGCCACTTTTTTTCTTTGCTCACGTACAGTGACTTCGACATATTCGTATAAATCATCAAGGGGTTTACGGTTGAGTTCTTGTTGGATCCTGTTGCAAACGTAGGCACTTTGCGCTGAAAACTCCGGATCCGCGGTTGCTTCTTTAGTGATCCAATCCAAAAATTCCTGATATTCTTCTATGTTTGAATAACCTAATAGGTTTTCGATCACCGAGGCATCATTCAAGGTCAGAATTACATCTATGAATTCTGCAAGATTTCTAGCTATGATTTTTACGTGATTTCCGAAATTCATGGGGCTCACGCAAACGATGAAGGCCTCGTCTAATTGTTGCACCCTGCCAAAATCGGTGAGGAATCCATAGTGAATCCCATCAGCCCCAATGCTTGCGAATGGGATGACATCATAGGGCGTGACATCGTAGGAATAATCATCATCTTGTAAGAATAGGGATAACTGATCGAATAAGCTGTGTCCCTCCTTTTGTAAATCTTGATCTAATTTAGTCAATGCCTGAAGAGCATCGGGGAATTCTTTGTATTTTCCTAGAACATTCACGTTCAAAGCCTCCTATAAAAGAAATAGTGTTCCTACTATATTCACTATCCTTCGTCATCAAGCCTGCTTTTACAGAGGAAAAATTATTAATGATTGGAAGGCATGCCAAACGGGAAGGCTCCTCAAAGAGTCCTCCCCGTTTAAAATGTTTCACAAATGATCGAACCCGTCCTGGATATGTCGTAATCACCCAATGCGTTGATTTCGGACTGAAAGGGTTTCGATGTTAATATCTCCTTAACCATCGTTAGAAGCTGGTCATTTTTCGGAGTCTTTAGAATGACCAAATCGTACCGTTCGGTTATTAATGGAACGAAGTCCACCCCGACGATTTTGGCCGCCTTTTCGATACCAATCCCAACATCCGCCAACCCTGCCGAGACAGCCGAGGCCACACTCAGATGATTGGTTTCTTCGTGTTCATAGCCCTTTAGGCTTTGAGCGGATATCTGATGGAGTCTAAGCTGCTCATCAAGCAGGATACGGGCGCCGGACCCTCTTTCCCGATTGATGATCGTCAAGTCCTGATTCAAGTCAGACCATGTGTGGAGATGGAGCGGGTTGCCCTTTTGGACGTAAAAACCTGCTTTCCTTGAAACAAGGTTGATTAACATATAGGGATATCCAACCAAAATTTTCTTTATGTAAGGCAGGTTATATTCTCCTGTATCTCCGTCAAACATATGCATGCTGGCAATATCCGCTTCGCCGTTGTACATCGAGATCAGACCGTTCAAACTGCCGGTGTTGGACCGTAGCGTTTTATAAGGTGAATCCTTTTCGATATATTGACCAAGAATATCTAGCACCATATCCTGTCCGCTTATGACAAGGTTATGCGATTCCTTCAATTGCGCTTTTTGATTTTCGGTAACCGGAACTGGGGTGGATGGGGACTTATGACCTTGAATGTAGTCGTCCAAGTCTTTTGCATCCATTCTCATCTGCCTGCCGACCCGGAAGATGGGTAGCTCGCCTTTTTTAACCAAATCATAGATCGTTAGTTTGGATACCTTTAATAATTGTGATACTTCTTCGATCGTATAGGATAGCTCTTTCGACATGATGTGCATCCCTCCAACTTTATTGTATCCTAGTGGCTTACATAAATAAATTACAAGAGGGAAAAATTAAGTATTACATTTTATCCTTTTTATTATTATAATTAGTTATAACTAGTTATAACTAATTATAACTAGAAAGAAAGGAAGATCGATTTTGAAGAAATTATATCTTATTATCTCGATTATGTTTGTCATGATAATCGGAGCTGGATGTTCATCGGATGAAAACACAGAAACGAAAAAACAGGAAGCAACGAAGCAAGTCGATTTGACCATTTCGGCAGCTGCAAGTTTGCAGGATGCCTTGAACGACATTAAAGCAAGTTTTGAAAAAGAAACGCCAAATGTGAATGTGAACTTTAATTTTGGAGCGTCAGGAGCACTACAACAACAAATTTCCAAAGGAGCACCTGTCGACCTATTTTTCTCAGCGGCAGAAGATAAATTCGATACGTTAGTCGATGAGGGGCTTATCGATGAAAAACAAGGCACCGACCTAGTCGGCAATGAGCTTGTGTTGGTGGTTTCAAAGGAATCGGATAAAGAAATCAAAACGTTGGAAGACATCACGAAAGCTACTAAAATTTCAATTGGTACTCCTGAATCTGTTCCCGCAGGTCAGTATGCGTTGCAAACGCTGGAAAACAGCGGTCTTTGGAAAGAGGTTGAAGAGAACGTGATCTATGCCAAAGATGTTCGCCAAGTGCTTACATATGTGGAAACGGAGAACGTCGATGCAGGCATGGTGTATAAAACGGATGCGCTGACTTCATCGAAAGTGGATATCGTCACAACGGCTGGGGAAGATTTGCATGACCCAATCATCTATCCAGCAGGTGTGATCAAGGATAGTTCACACCCAAAAGAAGCCCAGTTATTTTATGACTATCTTCAAACGGAAGAGGCCATGAAGATCTTTGAAGAATACGGATTTACGGATGTAAAATGATGAAGGGACTGCCGGTTAGGCGGTCTTTTTTTGTGTTATCATCCAATTTTAATCCTTATTTAGAAACTTTTTCATGTTCGAATCGTATATAATGGGGTCACAGATTGTGATGGATAGGAGAATTGGATGGCTTATATAAGAAAACATGCTTACTTGAAATTCACCCTGTTCTTTATTGGCATTTTTGCTATGAAGGTATATTGGGATTTTAAAGAGGAGCATGAATTCCATTGGATGGAAAACTTATTTGATTCATTGTTTTACGTTACATTTTATACCTTTATGATGTGGCTATGGGCAGATAATAGTGATAAGAAAGGGAGCAAAGAAAACGAAGTAGGGGGAGGTACATCATGAGTGAGGGGATGGATTATCTTATCACCGGGATTTTGGTCATCGCATTCACATGCGGATTTGCCATGCAGCTTCAACAGTTATTACTGCTTAGAAAACATAACGAAACGATACAAAAAAGGGTGTTATATGGATCCTATTTGCGTTGCATCGCTTACGCCGGGTTTTTATCGACCTATATCTTGAATATCCTGATAGGTGCACAGCTTGTCCCGAATGCGTTTTTTACAGAAAATAACACGAGCTTGGGGTGTATACTTTTTCTTGTGGTTTTAGTGGTTGCTACTTTGGTAGTGGGTCCTAATAAATCAGAGCGTTTAAAGAAGGAGAAATTATGAAAAGGAAAAGAAAAATTATTATTGTACTGACCCTGCTTGTAGCCATTGTTATTATGATATCCGTGACTCCTCCGCTAGCAAAAAAGGTGAAGAGCAGTCCCATGCATGTTTTGTATACATATAACGTCACGAAATCCTTTTCGGAACATACGGATAAGACGGTTGAAGTGGCATCCGTGCCGTCAGGAGAAGTGAAGAAGAAAATGAATGGGGTGTATCATACGGATGTAAAGATTGAGGGAGCACCTCTAGATATTGAAAGTGTTGTGGCCGAAAGCTTAAATGAGCCGAGGGAGTACGGAGGGGAAAGTACACTGATTGGTCCAGATAAAGGATTTAAGGTGCGTAAATTTTATCGGACGAAGAATTACGATAAAGGAGAATACACTGTGACACGGACCAATAGAATCACGGGCAAGGAGAAGGAGTACACAGGAATTTATTATGAACCGAGTATTCAGGATCCCGTTATTAATTGGTCACGTGATTATAAGTGACGATCATTTGTCAATAAGAGAAGGCCGGACGATTCCTTTTTAGAGGAATCGTTTATTTAAGCTTCTGTTAAAGATTTGCATGAAGGTGGCTACTGACGCGGAAACTTACCTAGTGTGAGCCCGAATTGACTCCCATTAATCAATTCGGGCTTTTTAAAATATGTAAAATTTCACCTTGAATAAAGGTCATTGATGAATTCAGTGTCTTTATTATTAAAGAATTCGTCTATTTCTTCTGCAGATGGCTTTCGTTGAACCGCAAAAGGGATTTGCTTCTTTTGAATCATTTCATCTATCTTCTTGATCGTAGGAAGATTTCCTTCCAAAATGCCTTCCCACATATCGATTTTCTTCCCATCTTTAAAATGGAGGATATACCTACCATTAAAGTATCGTTGGTGAGGAGTCTTTGTGGTAGATGTAATGGAATAGTCGATGACAACGCCTTCTACATCCTCCCAGGAATACTCCGCTTCCTTTAAACTCCAGAACGATGCAAACTGAATCTTTTCGTCACTTACCACGAGGGCATGTGTCACGCCTAAATAAAGAAAGGGCAAAGAAATGAGGAGGGGCAATCCTGCTAATGTCATAATAAATTGAGCGCCCTTTTTGAATGACTGAAAGGATTTTTCGTGGATGCCTTGTTTAATCGTAAAATAGATTCCCCACGTGGTGAGGCCATATACGACTGCACATATGAAATATACCCAATAGGAACTAGCGGGCGTTCCGTAAAACAGGACATCTCCCGTATCATGTATCTGCCTGTTGATCCAATAGAAAAGAAAGAACCACAGTGAAGAAAATAGGATGAACAGTAAGGAAAAGCGCCACCACACTACTTTCTCGGATGTATTTTTTGCCACAATTACTCCCCCAGTCGATCGATTATGATTACTAAACTATATCACAAAAATGGTAAAAAGAACCATATCAGTTTGTGTGTATGATCAAGAAGTGGGGAGGATGGCACTTGGTTAATTCCTTATATTGGATAATAGAAAGGGTTTTTACCGGTCGGTCAAGAATATATAACATAAGAGTATAGTGCTAGTGTGAATGAATGAAGCGGAGCGAAAGAGGTGAGTGCGGTAATAAATCGTTTAAGAGAAATCGTGTAAGAAGAAGGTGGTTCGTATGAGGAAAGTGGAGGTTGTCTCTCATCAGGAGAAGTGGCCGCACATGTTTCAGGATGAATGCGAAAAGTTACTAAAGATCTTTGTGAACGATATTTTGAACATCCATCATATTGGGAGTACAGCCATCCCTACAATTCATGCCAAACCGGTCATCGATATGGTGGTTGAAGTGAAGTGGTTGAATCGAGTGGATGAGTATAATGCGGATATGGATAGGATCGGGTATGAAGCCATGGGTGAGTATGGAATCGCCCATCGACGTTTTTTCGTGAAAGGTGGGGACAAGAGGACTCATCATGTTCATGTCTTTCAACGGGGCAATGAAGAAATTACCCGTCACGTACGATTCAGGGATTATATGATTGCCCATCCAGAAGAAGCGCATAAGTACAGCCAACTCAAGAAAAGGTTAGCGAAGGTGTTCCCGAATGAGATGGCTGAATACATAGAAGGAAAGAACAAGTATATACAAGAGATCGATAAGCGGGCAAAAAAGTGGGCCAATCCGCCTGATTGACATATCTACTTAAATAGATATAATGAACCCATGGATCATTTACTCATTTTTAAAGCATTATCTAATGAAAAAAGACAGTTAATCTTACAGTGGTTAAAAAATCCTGAAGAAAACTTTATTCATCAACAACATGATGGACAGTTCAATGATGGCGTGTGCGTCGGGAGTATCCAGGAAAAATCGGGTCTCGCACAATCGGTCATCTCCAGTTACCTTGATATGATGCAAAAGGCAGGGCTCTTGGAATCCAAACGGATTGGTAAGTGGACCTATTATCGCCGTAATGAGCAAGTCATCAAGGAATTAGGGGAGTTCATCAAAAAAGAGTTATAGGTAGAATTTCGCGGAAACTCTGCCTATTTTTTTACCATATCATATCTACATATTTAGATATGTTGAAATGAAATTGTTGGAAGAAGGGATAACACACATGAAAAACACGAATAAACAACTTCAAGACCTTTCTTTATCCGTTTTGGATTTAGTGACGGTTTTACAAGGAAAAGTGCCTGCGGATTCCTTTCACAATGGACTTGATCTGGCTAGAAAAGTAGAGGACTTTGGCTACGAACGATATTGGTTGGCAGAGCACCATAATAGCCCAGGTGTCGCAAGTTCGGCCACTTCGCTATTAATCGGTTATATCGCCGGCGGTACAACCAAAATCAGAGTCGGTTCTGGAGGAATCATGCTACCGAACCATGTACCGCTAGTGGTCGCTGAACAATTCGGGACGCTGGAATCACTTTATCCGGGCAGAATTGATTTAGGCTTGGGACGAGCACCGGGAACGGATCAAATAACAGCACGGGCCCTACGACGGAATGTCGGTGGCTCCGGGGAAGACTTTCCTTCCAATATAGTCGAGTTGCAAAACTATTTAAGCACGAATAAATCCGGTCCAGTCCGGGCGTTTCCTGGAGAAGGCACGAATGTCCCTCTATGGATACTCGGATCGAGTCTATTCAGTGCAAGACTTGCCGGCATGATGGGCTTGCCATATGCGTTTGCGAGCCACTTTGCTCCATCGTATTTAAAGGACGCGCTAAAGCTCTATAAAGATTCCTTCCAACCATCTGAACAGTTAAAGGAACCCTATGCAATCGCCTGCGTGAATGTAGTGGCAGCCGATACTACTGAAGCAGCCGAACGCTTAGCAACCTCCCTGAAATTGTTCTTCCTAAACGTGATCAGGGGAGGGCAGGAACTGCTGAAACCGCCTGTCGATAACCTGGATACGTACTGGAGTCCATACGAAAAAGCCGCCGTCAATCAGATGTTGGAGTACACATTCATCGGCGATTCCACTAAAATCAGCCATGAACTACAAGCATTTTTGGATGAAACGCAAGTGAACGAAATCATGGTCTGCTCACATATTTACGATCACGAAGCACGTGTTCGTTCGTACGAAATCATGTCGCAAATCGTTAAAACTAAATGACGACCTACCCCCGGGTGCACCTGCATCCGGGGGTTTTTCTGTGTTGATGGAGCTTTGGTAGGGGCGGCGTTTGACCGATAAATAGTGGGATTTGACCGATAAACCACGGATATTGACCGATAAATGCTGCAACTTGACCGATAAACCATCGAAATGGGCCGATATGAAGAAGGTTTATCGAAAAATAGCAAAAAACTCATCAACAAAAGAGACCTAAACTTTGTTGATGAGTCCGATATCGCCGAAAACCCCTCATAATGCGTAATAATCACTGAAAATGCACCTTTTATTATATTGATATAGTAAAAATAACAAACGTATTAAATTAATGGTCGTTATTAAGAACAAAAATAAAAAGTATAGATGCATAAACATGCATGAAATCAACCGAACTGTTTTCTTTGTTTCAGTTTTTCGACTAGTACAGTGTGTGGGTGAATACCGAATTAGGTAAATAAGGTACTACTTGTCCATTTTCTTGTGTAAATACCAAAGGCAAGGATTGGACTCCTAATATCATTCGTTTTGGTCACAGATTTATATAATTTACCTAAACATACAAAAATAACCATATTTATCATACTATAAATATGAGTGCAATATCTCGAAGATTTTCGAAAAAAGTCATGTTTATTAAAATGCAGAGTAGTGTGTGTGCTTTAATAGTAGGGCTGAGTTGAGATCTAACAAAATAGCATGTATCCCGCCCTAAGGAGAACTACTTAAAAGGCGTTCAAGCTCTTAAAAACGAAGGATTTATTTAGAAGGTAAATGTAATTTAATTTGGACAAACAACCTTGAACAAGCAATCTCTACATCCAATAAAAAAAGAAGAAGCAACCCATGTTCCATCTGGTTACTTCTTCTTTTATAGAAAATGCGAATACATCTATGTCAGTTGTCAGAATAGTGGCTGACACAGGGACGTGATGCAGTTGGATTCGAATACCCTACTATTATTGTGCGGATTTTAATAGTTCTATGACCTTTTTCGCAACGGCCGCGCCTGATGCTGGATTTTGTCCAGTGACAACGCGATTATCAGCTACAGCAAATGCTGCCCAGTCATCGCCCTTCACGTAATTGGCTCCTCTATTGACAAGCTCATCTTCTGTTAAGAATGGAACCGCTTTGTCTAGTCCAAGTGCGATTTCTTCCGTATTTGCAAAGCCTGCAACCTTTTTCTCAGCAATTAAATAGTTACCTTCTGCATTTTTAATATTTAATAAGCCTACAGAACCATGGCATACAGCTGAGACGATTCCGCCATTCTCATGGATTGCACTAGCGATACTTTGTAACTTTTCATCTTCAGGGAAATCCCACATTACCCCGTGCCCACCTGTATAATAAATGGCATCATAATCTTTAGGATTAATCTCATCTGCCGATAAAGTAGTGCCTAGTTTCGTTAAGAATTCATTGTTTGAATAATAGTTCCAATCCAATTCAGTCATTTGATCGGCTTCCAAGCTGTGTGGATCAATCGGTGTAAACCCACCTTTAGGACTAACGTAATCGATTTTATAGCCTTCTTTTTCCACCTCGTCCACGAAGTGAACGGCTTCTCCCAACCATAATCCTGTTGCACGTTCCTGATTTGGATATTTAGAAACATTAGTGACTACTACTAAGATATTTTTCATTATACATTCTCCTTTTTGTTTGATAGTATTTACCTTAAAGGTTAAACCATACTTTAAGTCAAGGAGGAAGCATTTTGTATTCCATTCAAGAAGCTAGCCGGTTAGCTCAGGTTCCTTCAAGCACTATTCGATATTATGAAAAGATAAACGTACTTCCTCCTATTAAAAGAAATAAACAAGGCCATCGTACATTCGATGATAAAGACATAGAAATCCTTAATTTAATAAGATGTTTCCGAAATCTAGGCATGTCGATTGAAGAGATACGAGTCAGCATGTCATCCATACAATTAGAACATGAAGATATAAACACTAAAGAAATTTTGTTTCAGCATAAGAAAAAATTAGAGGAGCAAATTGGTATTTTGAATGCTTATATTCATGAAATCGAGAAAAAAATAGTTAATTAAAAGTGCTCCTTGAAAAAACGACCGAAGGCTTTGTGCCCCGGTCGTTTTTAAATCTTGGTGGATTAAGATGACATCGTAATTCCGCCATTGATATGAATGCATTGTCCTGTAATGTAGGCACCTTCATTCGATGCGAGTAAAACGTAGGCTCCGGCGTGGTCGGCCGGTTGACCTGGGCGGCCGAGTGGTGCCTCGGTGCCGAATTCAGCTACGGATTTTTCATCGAATGTCGCTGGAATAAGTGGAGTCCAGATTGGGCCTGGCGCTACCATGTTGACACGGATTCCTTTGCTTGCCACATTCTGTGCGAGGCTTCGAGTGAATCCGACGATTGCACCTTTTGTCGCAGTGTAATCCATCAATGTCGCGTGTCCTCTATAAGGGTTGATGGATGTCGTGTTGATGACCGAATTGCCTTGTTTCATATGTGGAACCGCATATTTGCTCATGTAAAATACGGAATAGATATTGGTGCGGAACGTTTTGTCCCATTGCTCGCCCGTAATATCTTCGATTTTCTCGGTCGGATATTGTACGGCTGCATTATTCACGAGGATATCCAACTTTCCGAATTCATCCAATGTTTTCTGGACTAATTCCTTACAATTCGATTCCACGGAAACATCAGCAGGAAGTAGTAGGCATCGCACGCCTTCCGCTTCAATCAGTTTCTTCGTTTCCTCTGCATCGCTATGTTCGTTCAAATAGTTTACGACCACATGGGCACCTTCTTTTGCATACGCGATGGCGACCGCACGTCCGATACCGCTATCTCCACCTGTAATCAAGGCGACTTGATCTTTTAATTTACCGCTTCCTACATAGTCCGTTGGTTGAATCGGAAGTGGATTCATCTCTGATTCAATTCCAGGCTGTTTGGACTGTGTTTGTCCCGGTTGTCCGTTTTTTTGCTGTTCATAGATATTCAAAAAAATCTCCTCCTCCAAAATAGTAATCTACTAATACTTTAGCCACGATGGAGGGCGGTTAAACATATAATTCCCAACGGATTAACAGGAAAACGGTTACAAATATCATTGCTGTTTTTTCCTTCTATATAGGGGACGACAAACAAAAAAATGTTTCGATTCCCTGTCTGTCCCTGTTATATGACAAGGGTTTAAAGGGTAATGCGTTATTGAGAACGGAAATACACTCCTTTCTCCCATTTCCAGCTGTTTTTCCAGTTCATTAAAGAAAGTGGAAGAAAGCCGATTGAAGGCTTTTCTCCACTATACTCCCTGAAAAATCATGAAGAGCACGAAAACTACGTTCACGGCTATCAAAATCTTACCAAAGGGATTTTTTATGGCCAAAATAGAAAATACAAGCGCTGCCAAGAAAGATCCAAGAGCGAGTTTTGGTGGGAAATAGGCAAAATCTAATAGACTTACCATAGGAAAATATAAAAGGAACATACTAACCAAAATAAAAATCATCGAAAAAAGCAAGGCCATCGACAGATAAATAAAAGTCCTGATTTTCCTCATGTGTCGTTTCTCACTCGTACTATTCACCATTTTCCCCTCCTGATATAACGTGACTTACACCCTCTTCTTCTCCCACTCTTCGGCCAACATCCCATACACGATATGATCCACATAATGGTCATATAACCATTCGGCTTGTCTGATACAGCCTTCATTTACGTACCCCAATCGTTCGGGAATGCTTCTGCTTTTTTTATTGGCGACCGCCGCCCTGATTTCCACCTTGTTCAGGTGCAACTCGTTGAAAGCATAGTCGGTCAATGCCTTGGCCACTTTGGTCATCACTCCATTCCCTTGAAATTCTTCTCCCAGCCAATATCCGATATAGGCTGTTTTGTTTGCCCAATTGATCTGGTTGTACCCGGCTACACCGGCAATTTCCCCCTGATATAAAATGACCGTTGTCATGCTCGCATTATGAGCAAACCCGTTCAAGCAGTGTTGAATATAGGATATTGTATCCTCAATCTTGGTTGTCCTATCCAACCATGGCAGCCATTCTCGTAAATAATTTCTTGATAGGTCCGTTAGTTGGAGAATTTTCTTGGCATCCTTCATTTCTAGCATCTTCAAAGAAACTTCTTCATCAATCTTATGTATAAACATCTCTTTACCTCCTACTTATTTCCTTATTATTGAACTATTTTACTATAAAATGGAGGCAAGGTTGAAAGAAATTTATGAATGAGGGAACTTTATCCATATTTAGATGCTCTACTTATAAAAGGGGAAATTGGAAAGGAGAGACTAGCATTTGTGATCACATCGATTTCGGAAAATAAGGTATTGGAGAAAATTAAGAAACAAGATATGAGCGCTGTGATAGATTGGTTTACTACTAGACAATCAAAGTTTTATAAACTGGGGTGGTCGTATCTGAAGAACCATCAGGATGTGGAGAATGTTTTTCACAATACAATCATGAAGGTGCATGCCAAGATCGGCCAGTTGAAGGAAGACCGATCGTTTGAATCATGGGTCACTTCGATATTCATCAATGAGTGCCGGGCCATTTATCGGAAAAGGAAGCCTAGTGAAATGGAATTCTCACAAGATATGGGGGCGGCTTCTCACTTTCAGGATGAGTTGGAAATGTTGGATGACCTGGACCGCCTGGATGAAAAGTATCGGGAAATGATCATGTTACGGTACCTTCAAGGCTATTCGCAAAAGGAAATCGCCACCATTTTTAAACTACCGGTCGGGACCGTTAAATCCAGAATATATAGAGGACTTTTGATGCTGAGAAAAATAATCGAAGGCGGTGACGGAGATGAAGTGTAAAGACGTACAAGCCGATTTACTGGATTATCTGGAAGGCGTTCTAGATGAGATGAGAACAAAAGAGATAGAAGAACACATACAGGAATGTGAAGGCTGCCGAATGGAAATGAACGGGTTGAAACAGGTGATTGCGAGCCTTGAGTCAGGAAATGATCGCATAGTAGTTCCGGAGGATTTCATGACTGGGGTTCGTGCTAGGATTTCCACCACGCAAAAAGGCAGGCGCACGTTTATACCCAACCATCGTCTTCGGGTGATGATGGGCATGGCCGCCGCGTTATTCTTACTGGTATTCATGGGGACGGCGGTAGCGACGAATGGCTTTGGAAGTGTGAGGGATTGGTGGAAGGATTCAACCAACAAGCAAACTGAGCAGGTGGAAAGCTATATCGAGCAGGGGCTTGGAGAGAAGTTGAACCTTGTGGCTGAAAGTAATGGGGTGAAGGTGACCATTACGAATGTGGTGGCCGATGACATCCAGACGCTGATTTATTATGAAGTGGAAGATAGAAAGAAGGAGAACAAATATGGCATCAATTTCACTGAAGGGCTGAAAATCGCTAATCAAGATCGAGATTGGGACAAGGAAGATGATTCTACGTTTTCACCCATCAATAGTAGTTCGGCCCTCTATTCGGAAAAGGATTATTTGTATAAAGGCGAACTTGGCGCGTTACCGATGTCCGCTGAGGAAGGAACGATTCAACTGGAGCTTACTAAGCTTGAGAAAATGATAAATCAATCATCAGAAGGAGAAGGTTCTGAAGGGATTCCTGGGGGAAGCAATGAGTTCATTGAAGGGAAATGGCAGTTTGACATTCCTGTGAAGAAGCATCCAGCCCTCGTATATGCGATTAAAAAGGAAACGAAGATCGAAGGCAATCCCGTTATATTCGATAAAGTGACGATCGCCCCGACTGCGACAATCTTATCCTATCGCTACCGGAACGATAATGATGAGAAAAACATGGAGTACCTTCAAATGGCCAGTATCGAAAGTGATGGAAAGTTTGTTTATCCAGTAATGGGTGGCGGTGGTGGGGGTGGAAGCATGGATGGCTGGGAATCAACGGACGCTACATTTGAATCCCTATATTTCGATCATCCAAAGGAAATCCGTGTTCATATGGGTCCTGCTTCATTCTTTGTAGAGGATTCAGCCCGGTTCGCAATTGACCCTTCAAAAGAACTTCCACAAACAATTGAATATCTAGGGAATGACATTTCCATCGATTCAATAAAGGTCGGAAAGCCTACTGAAGTCGTGATGACCGAAGAACTTCAACCCAAGCGGAAATACGAAACGCTCCATTATCATTTCTATGATAAAGATGGGCAAGGGTCATCAGGCGATATCAGGGATGGCTACTACAGAGATAAAGAGGGGCAAACATATAAAGCGAGTGAGAATTTCCACCGGATAAATGAATGGGAGCAACCGAGATTCTTCTCGACCGATCATCAGATTGAGCTATCAACGGATGATGAAAAGGAACCTTTTGTCCCCATCGGGATAGAAATTGAGGGATATTCCATCACGACCTTTTACGACCAAGTGATTGAGATTCCGTTGGAGTGAAGTCGCAAGTGAAAGTCTGATACGCTGTCAAATCGTATCAGACTTTTATATTTACAGATTTCCCTTTTATATTATGGCTATGTTAAAGTTATTGTTTGATTTAAAAAAGCACATAAAAACCTTTAATAAAGACATTGATTTATTCTTCGACCAAAGCTCTGTTAGTGAAGTAAGAAATAACGAAGCCAACTAATCCAAGTAATATTTGGATGATGCTTAATATCAGAAATTGTCCTGTTGGTAAGTACCATTCTCCCACCAACCTAGTTGATATAATGGTACAGAAGAAAAGCAAAGCACCCATAGTTAAGGTCATTATAAATATTATTTTTTCTTTCTTTATAAATCCCCAAATGGAAGCAAAGGCATTTCCCATTCCAAAAATAATCATTCCAAATGAAGCTAGGCTCGCCCAACTATTAAATGGCAATTTACCTATCCACTCAGGTGGGAATGTATCGAAAACTCCTCTTCCTAAAAGCATTGACACACCCATATAAAAAGCTCCTAAAGACAACAATAAATTGTAAAAATTCAAAATGTTTTTTAGTAACATACTTTTAATCCCCTTTCATTCCCACTTTAAATGAACGGCTTTGTTTCTCCGCTAACAATTTTCGTTATCATTCGCTTGGTGAATACTAATACCATACATTAAATCTCCAAAATTTCCCACCAAAACTTATCAATGATTATCAAAAAAGAGAACCCGTTACTTTAAGCGAGGTACCCTTTATGTATCTACCACAGCTTTAGCTTAAAATTAAACCAGTTGAAGATCGCTTCAAATTTTATAAATAATATAGGCTGTGTTAAAGTTTTTGGTTGATTTTGAAAAACTCATAATCATTTGTTGTTTCCTGTTTATAATTTATGACATAGGGGTAAGTCACTTGCCTAAATACCTTTTCACCGGTAGAGAAATCGGATTACAAAACGGCATTTGGGTAATTAATTTCCAGTTGATTGGTATATCCCATTCTTCTTTCACTTTGTCATCGATTAGTGGATTATAATGTTGTAAAGATGCCCCTAATCCTGCTTCTTTTAAAGCTGTCCATATTTAAGCTTGAGGACCAAGATATAATCGAACGGGTTGTGTACCCACAAGTCCCACCGAAAGTAGAGTATTCACTCACTGAATATGGTAAAACGCTTGAGCCCGTAATGAAGTTTTTTGCATGAATGGGGATGAAGTCAAAGATTGACTATTACTTGAGGGCCATCTAAATAAGTAATGTACTATAGAAAACCCATGACAATTGGTATGGGTTTTCTACTTTGAATCTTTAATAATGAGATTTCATCTCACCAAGCGTACGCTTCTCGCAATCTAGTTAAAAACATTTAAAAGGAATTTTGTAGCCATTTGATGTATGATTCTTACAATTATAATGAAAGCGGAAATTAGCTCATTTGCAGAGATAATAAAAGAAAAAAGGAGATTGAAAAATAGAACGTTAGGAGAATTCATATGCTCATCCTTATTCTGATCATCGCCTTGCTGCTTTATGGCGGTCTCGTCTATTATATCGGGTGGCGGGGATATCGCTGGCTCCGTCCGGAATCATCAAGCCGACGTTTCAAGATACTTTATAGCCTCGTCCTCGTGCTGGCAGCCAGTTCACTTATTGTCGGCCGCATGTCTGGGCTCACCTTTATAAATATTGTGGGTGCTTATTGGATGGCATGCTTTTATTTGCTGTTACTGCTAGTTCCCCTTGCCCATATTACGGTTATCCTCTTGCGCCTCACTCGGCTACCAAGGCACATAACACATAAATGGGCGGGCATCGTCACGATAGGCTTGGTTGTTTTTTTTCTAGTATACGGGACATATAACGCATACAGCCCCGTTGTTCGCAACTATGATATCAAGATGGAAAAAGGCTCCTCGACTCTTGATAGCCTTCATATTGCGATGGCGGCAGATACACACTTTGGTCTGCTGTCAGGTAAAAACCACGCGGAGCGTTTGGTTAAGGAAATGAACGCGCTCCAACCAGATATCATCCTGTTGCCAGGCGATCTCTTCGATGACGATATTCAGCCTTTCCTTGATCAAAAAATCGATCAGACATTATCCAAGCTCCATGCCCCGTACGGAGTCTATGCATCGCTTGGGAATCACGATAGGCATGATGGTACGATAAAGGAACTAATCGAAGCTTTGGAACAGGGCGGAATCACTATCCTCTATGATGAGATCGTAGACGTTCAAGGGCAATTCACGCTCGTCGGGCGCAAAGACCGAATCGATCACGACAGGCGACCATTAGACTCACTGATGAATGGTGTGAACCTTACAAGACCTACTATATTACTGGACCATCAACCATATGAACTTGATAAAGCACAGCAGGCAGGCGTTGACTTGATGCTGTCAGGTCATACCCATGGCGGGCAGGTCTTCCCAGGCAACCTCATTACTGATGCCATTTATGAAAATGATCGGGGCTACTTGCAAAAGGGACAGATGCATTCGATTGTAACGTCCGGTTTTGGTTTTTGGGGTCCGCCTATCCGGATTGGTACACGCTCCGAAGTCGTTTCGATTCAAATCCAGTTCGAATAGGATAATTTCAGCAAACGCAAATCTTGTTTTTAGCAAAAGGAACCCAGTAACTGAATTCATGGTTACTGGGTTTTCTATTGTGTGAAATCATCTCGTAAAGTTACAGGTAATTCGTCCATTTATCGATTATTCTTGTTCATACGAAGTAATTGTTCGCTTAAATATTCAGGCGTTTCCTTGAATCCCCTGGATACCCATTCGATGACCATCCCCAAGATGGCGTTGGCCTGATAACTTGCCGTATAATCTGAATGAAAGTCATCTGCATTCAGGATGTTTTCCTCGATGGAATCCTTTAAATAAACGCGGATGATGTCAAATAACGTATAGTAATACATCAGTGGCGCCTTTCTGTTGAAAACAATGGAATAAAAGGTATCGAACGTCTTTACATGATGAAAGATACGGACCATATGTGGTTCTAAATTCGCAATATGATTGTTTGTTAAATGAAAGGGCTCATAATAGGCTTTCTTCAAATCAATCGTGATTTCTTCAAAGTACATTTCAAACAACTCCGGTACATCCTGAAAATGTAAATAAAACGTGCCCCGGTTCACGTTTGCTTCTCTGCAAAGTTCCGCAATCGAGATCTTTTCCAGTGGTTTTTCCTCAAGCAAGGTCAATAAGGCCGTTTGCAAATTCTTCTTTGTTTTGATCACCCGTAAATCTTTTTTCATTGTATTTCTCCTTTAACGGACACATCATCCTAAATCTGTCTATTTATGAACACATTCTACCATTTTTGTCGATTGTACATATTCATTCTTTTCATTATAATTTTTATTGAACAAGTGTTCAATAAAAATGGTGTGTAAGGGGGAGTATTTAATGAAATTACAAGATAAAATAGCAATCGTCACAGGTGCAGCGTCAGGTATGGGGAAAGCCATTGCGGAAGGTTATGCAACTGAAGGGGCGAAAGTAGTGGTTTCGGATATGAACTTAGAAGGTGCTAAAGCTGTTGCTGAAGCGATCGTGGCTGAAGGCGGAACGGCATTCGCTATCGATACGAATGTAACGAAGGCTGAAGATTTAGAGCGCTTATTCGATGAAACGGTAAAAACATACGGCAAACTGGATATTTTAGTGAATAATGCTGGCATCATGGACGGCATGGAGCCTGTCAACGAAATTTCAGATGACCGTTGGGATATGATCTTTGCCGTAAACACGACAGCTGTCATGAAATCCATGCGCATCGCGACAAAACTATTCCTAGAGCAAGGGCACGGAGTCATCGTGAATAACATTTCTGCGGGCGGCCTACATGGCGGACGAGCAGGTGCAGCTTACACAGCTTCTAAACATGCGGTGGTCGGTTTAACTAAAAACACGGCATTCATGTTCGCTGACAAAAACATTCGTTGCAATGGCATCGCACCAGGTGCTGTCTTGACGAACATCACTTCATCGATGACTAGCGTTTCTGAAGTGGGTGTAGCTCGTCAAGGGTTGGGAATGGCCCTTAACCCGCGTGTCGGCCAAGCAGAAGAAATTGCTAAATTGGCTATCTTCTTAGGATCCGAAGATGCTAGCTTCATCAATGGACAAGTCGTTACAGCTGATGGCGGTTGGACAACTTATTAATCCAAACCTTATATTGAAGATTTTAATTTGATACGGTATACCTAAAAGCACCTCAAAACCTAGCGGTTTTGAGGTGCTTTTTTATTTCATAAATAGTAAATAGGGTTGAATTTCCATGGGTAGCGGGAGACAAAAGTTTGTCCTTCTTACCGGGGAGAGCCTTGCATAAATGGGTACATTCACGAACAGAATAGGAAAAGAAAAGGAAGGTCGGTGCCATGTTTTCATTTATAAAAGGAAAGCCTGATTCGGGAAATGATGAAAAGAATAACGGTCAAGATCCTTCTAGTGCTAAATTAAAAGACTATTTGGAGATGACATTGAAAGCGAATCTTGAAGTTTTGAAGAAGAAAACGGGGAACAGTTCGGATATCGTGATTCGATCATTATCTGAAAAAAATTTCAAGGTGAAAATTGCCATTGTATATATTAAAGGTTTAATTGACACTCAAACTTTACATGATTTCTTAATAGAGTCCATTCTTAATAATCCTGTGTTACACGAAAAGTCCATTCCTAAAGAGGCTTTACAGTTTATTGGCGAAGAGGTTATTGCTCTTGGAGAGATTAAAGAAGTTGTTGATTGGGATTCTTTATTCACGGACCTGATGTCAGGCAACACCATCATTTTTATAGATGGGATAAGGGAAGCTCTCAGTGCCAGCACGCAGGGTGGAGAGAGACGTTCCATTCAGGAATCGACTACAAGTATTGCTATTCGTGGTTCAAAAGAGTCCTTTACGGAATCCATTGAGACTAATATAGCAATGGTTCGTAGAATAATTAATACTCCAGATTTGTGGAGTGAGTCCATGAAGATAGGTAAAACAACGAAAACGGATGTATCGTTATTGTACATAAATGGTATTGCAAAAAAGGAAATCATTGAAGAAGTGCGTACCCGATTAAAAAGGATTAACATCGATGGCATTCTTGAATCTGGATATATCGAACAGTTAATTGAAGATGAGACAAAAACGACGTTTCCGACCATCAACCATACAGACCGGCCAGATAAGATTGCAGGTAATCTACTTGAAGGGAAAATTGCCATATTTGTTAATGGGACGCCCTTCGTATTGCTTGTTCCCGCCTTATTTAATGATTTTTTTCAATCGGTTGAAGATTATTATGAACGGTTTGACATTTCTACGGCGATTCGCTTTTTACGTATCGCCATCTTCTTTATTTCTCTTGTAGGACCAGCAGTCTATATCGCTGCTACCACCTCCCATCAGGAGATGATTCCAACAAAGTTGGTCATAATCATTGCGGCACAACGCGAATCGGTCCCATTTCCGGCATTTCTCGAAGCGCTCATCATGGAAATAACCTTTGAAATTTTAAGAGAAGCAGGCCTACGCATGCCTAAAGCGATAGGTTCGACTATCTCTATCGTAGGGGCGCTTGTCATTGGGCAGGCAGCTGTACAGGCAGGCATAGTCTCACCGGCAATGGTCATTGTCGTTTCAATAACAGCCATTGCCAGCTTCGCAACACCTTCGTATGAAGTGGCTATATCTGCACGTATGATCAGATTTGTATACATGTTAAGTGCCGCGGTATTCGGTTTCTATGGAATCACCCTTGCCTTTATCGTCCTAATTGTTCACTTATGCAGCCTGCGCTCATTCGGTGTCCCTTATATGTCTCCGTTGGCCCCATTTATAAAGGATGAAGTCGGAGATACGATTTTCCGTAGGCCACTTTGGGCTTACAAAAAGAAACCAAGATTAATGAGCGAATCTACTAATACTGGACAAGGTGAAACTCAGAAACCTAAGCCCCCAGGACCTCGTAACATGGTGAATTCTACCGTAAGAAAAGGTGGTCGCAATGAACCATAAATCGATTTTTCTTTATATGATGATGATAATCCCCATTTTCCTATCAGGGTGTTGGAACCAGAAGGAGTTAAACGACCTAGCCATCATTTCTGCTATGGCGATTGATAAGAATGATGATGGAACCTATACCAAGACGATACAAATAATCAATCCAGGTAACGTAGCAGGAGGGCTCCAGGGCGGTGGGGGCGGACAAAGTCCTGCTGTTTCCGTATACAGTGCTAAGGGCCATAGTACGCTGGAGGCTCATTTCAACGCAACATCGAAAGTCTCTCGTAGGCTCTATCATGCTCATGCAAATCTACTAGTCATCAGTGAAGAACTGGCAAAGGAAGAAGGAATTTCAACCATTTTAGATGCTTTTGAAAGGGATCCAGAAATCAGAGCCACATTAAAACTTGTGATTGCCCATGATACAAAAGCGGGGGATTTGCTTAAAACCTTGACGGCCATAGATAAAATTCCTGCAGAGAAAGTGAACGGCACATTAAAAATTACTGAATTAACAAAAGGAGAGCATTTGGAGGTTTCCATTCAGGAATTCATTTCTGTACTTACTGCCGATGGAAGGGAACCGGTCCTCAGCGGCTTTCGAATGAAAGGGAAGGTCAAACAGGGCAAAGATATGACGAATGTTCAAAAGTCGGAGCTCGATACAACACTGGAAGCGCACGGGCTAGCCATTTTTAGAGACGGGAAGTTAATTGATTGGTATCAGGGCGAAACCTCCCGAGGTGTTGTTTGGATACTGGACAGAATTAAAGAAACCGATGTTGAACTGGATTGGAGAGGGAATAAAAATAGCCTTGTCTATAATGTTATCCGTCAAAAAGTTAAAGTCATTGCTGACACGAAGAAGGACCTCCCTGTCATTACGGTACGAATCCGGGCGGAAGGGGATATTCGCGAAGTAAGGACACCCATCAATCTAAATGATCCTTCTATAATTTTGGAATTGGAAAAAGTAGTGAGAAAAGAAATCAAAAAGGAGCTAGAAAAGACAGTTAAGAAGACTCAACTAAATAAAACGGATATTTTCGGATTTGGCGAAGTGGTTCATCGGTCCGACCCAAAGCAATGGGAAGGTATGAAAAGTAAGTGGAATGAAGCTTACTTCCCAAAATTGACCGTAAAGGTTGAGGTAGAAGCTTTTATCAGGCGGAGTGGGTTAAGAAAAAATTCGTATCTTTCAGATATGTAAAGTCTAAAATGGGATGTGGATTTTATTGGAAAAGGCAAAGATCAGTACACATCAGCTGTTCGTGCTTATTGTCTTGTTTGAACTTGGCAGTGCGATATTGGTCCCCCTCGCGGTTGAAGCGAAACAGAATGCTTGGCTGGCTATACTAATTGGACTGTCAGGCGGGTTATGCTTATTTTTGATATATTATGCTCTTTTTTCGTACTATCCAGATATTCCTTTGACCGAATATCTGCAAAAAATACTAGGTAGCTTTGTAGGGAAAATATTGGCTTTCTTTTACATCCTTTACTTTATTTATATTTCAGCTAGAGTCCTGAGGGATTTTGGGGAACTTTTGATCACGGTCTTCTTTCCAGAAAGTCCATTATTTATTATGAATGCACTGATGATCATAGTCGTCGTGTATACAATTAGAAAAGGGATCGAGGTCCTGGCCCGAACTGGAGAATTGATTTTTATTATTATCGCTTTACTCGGCATCAGCGGCTTCATACTAATTAGTATTTCTGGAAGTATGCATATTTCTAACTTGCAACCTGTTTTGGAAGAAGGATTAAGGCCAGTCCTAAAAACCGCTTTTACTACTCTATACTTTCCATTCGGTGAAATTATTGTATTCACCATGATTTTTCCCTTTTTGAACAAGCCCGAAAAGGTGATGAAAACAGGATTATACGGACTAGGGTTAAGTGGCATGATTCTGGCACTGATCATGACAATAAATATCAGTGTACTCGGTGTGAGTCTACTTTCGCGCACACAGTTTCCCCTTCTTTCTACTATCCAGACCATAGAGCTAGCTGGGTTTTTAGAAAGATTGGATGTTACTTTTATGCTATCCTCCGTTTTTGCAGGCTTCTTTAAGCTAGGTGTTTTTTTCTATGCATCTGTGGAAGGTACCACTAATTTGTTCCAGATCAAAGAATCTTCTGTATTGGTTTATCCAATGGGGTTCATCGTCTTACTACTATCGATATTAATTGCCAGCAACTTTTCAGAACATGTATATAAAGGACTAGAGGTTGCTCCTTTGTATATCCATCTTCCTTTTCAGTTGGTTATTCCTCTTTTCCTTCTGCTCATTGCTTTTATCAAGAATAGGAAAGGGAAGGATGAAGGAATGAAAGTGAACTGATAAATCGGTGGGACCAAAATCTATGGGGAGCGTGTTAAGGCTTGAAAGTATTAGGAATCTCTATTTTGATATTTGTATGCTTGATTTTGTTTTCGTTAGGAATAGATATGCTCATAGGCTTTGATGTGCCCACTTCCATTATAGACACGTTTAATCCTTTTCTTGTCATGGAGGTAGAGGAAGTGGTTCTTTTCTTTCTTTTTATTATCTATATAGTTTGCATTTCTACTCTAGCCATTTATCGAAACCGTAAAAAGAAGCAAGGAACAACAAAAGATTAAATACAAAAAACATAGCGCAAAACTCTTGGCTTTATTGATTAAGGACTTTGGGAGGCGTGATTATAGGGGTTTGCTACCCAACCCCTTTTATCTGAATATTATGTAAAAATATGTATGATTAATAGTATAATAAATGAAAACTTATAGAATGATTGGAGAGATGGGGATGATCTTACATACAAGCATTTCAGGCGAAGGGTTCCCGCTTGTATTGATTCATTCAGGCGGTATGACGGGATTAACGGAGTATGAAGAACAAAGCGATTATTTTTCAGAGAGGAATTTCAAAGTGATTCGTCCTGATTTAAGGGGGCATGGTCAATCGGAGGGTCCAATTGATCATTATTTCAGTCATTGCGCAGACGACATCCATGACACATTGAAGGCATTGCGGATTGAAAAGTGCCATATTGCCGGAGTGTCCCTTGGGGGCATAGCCGCTTTATTGTTTGCTAAGAAATATCCCGAGCAAGTGTCATCCTTAACCTTCTCCGGAATTTTCCCCATTGAGCCGGATAATTGGAAGGAGCTTTCGAAACAGGAAGCAGCGCATCACGAACAACTATTTGAAAATGAAGAAGTGGTTTCGATTTTGGATGGAATGCATGGAAACAATGACTGGAAAGCGTTACTCCGCTCTTTTCAAGGAGACGATTTTTATCCGTTCGCCGAAACGGGTGATGTTTCCCATCTTCCTGTGCCGGCTTTGTGTTTGGTCGGCGAAGCAGAAAAAAACGAAATTTCAGCGGCTGTAACCTATAAGCAATTGAATTCGGATATCCACGTTTCCATCATTCCATTCGCGGGACATTTGGTGCACAGAGACCAGCCCGAATTATATTCACGAACACTACATACTTTTATAGAGTCACTGGATAACAATTCTTCGATAGTAAAGGGGTGAGTGAATGAAGAGTTGGAAGAACCCCATTCTATTACTATCAGGAATAGGGGTTTCGTATCTAGGAAACTGGATTTACTTAATTGCCCTTAATGTTTCCATCTTGAACTTGACCGGTTCAGCGGCAGCGGTGGCTGGACTGTATATGATCAGGCCATTAGCGACTTTGATCACGAATACCTGGTCGGGGAGTGTCATTGATCGGGTCAATAAACGCCGGTTGATGATGTCCATTGATGTCGTAAGAGGGATCTTGATATTCTTGATTCCTTTTATCGGGTCATTATGGTCTATCTATGCGGTGCTACTATTAATCAATATTGTGGGCGCCTTTTTTGGCCCAAGTTCATCGGTCTACATAACGAAGCTCGTTCCTCTTGAACAGCGAAAACGTTTTAACTCCATCATGAGTTTGACCAGTTCAGGTGCGTTCTTATTGGGACCCGCCATTTCAGGAATCCTCATTATGTCGGTAGGGACCGATTTATGTATTGTGATCAATGCCATAACGTTCTTCGTTTGTGCTTTTTTCATCTACCTTCTTCCGGATGTGGACGGAGATTTAGGAAAAGCGGAAAGAGCCCCCGTTTCCTTGAAAACGCTCCTGAGCGATTGGAAAGCGGTCAGGGAATTCACGAAGGGAGCCAAGTTCTTCATAACGGTATACATCTTGTTTCAAGGGGGCGTGCTCATCGGTTATGCCTTGGATTCACAAGAAGTCACCTTCATTAAACAGCATTTGGAATTGACGGATAAAGAGTATGGCTTCATTACAAGTCTCACGGGTGCTGGGGCATTGGGAGGTGCGGCCGTTGCGGCTGCGGTTTCCAAGAAACTGCCACTTCGATACTTTGTAGGAGGGGGATTGTTCCTGTCAACAATCGGATACCTGTTATTTTATGCATCCGTGGACTTTATAACGGCGACGTCAGCTTTCGTGTTTTTAGGCTTTGTGATGTCATTTGCGAACGCGGGATACGCCACCTTTTTCCAAAACAATGTACCGGTTGCGATTATGGGGAGATTTGGCAGCATGGCAGAAATGGTTCAAGGCATCGTACAAATTGTTTTGACGTTGCTGCTCGGGTTAATGGCCGACTGGTTTTCGTTGCAAATGGTTTGTATCGGCTTTTGCCTATTAGGAATTGTACTGGCCGGGGCCCTTTGCCTGACCATATTCATCCCTTCTAAAGCACGATATTTTGAAGAAAAGGAAGAAATAATGACGGGAAATCTATGACTCTAGGATAGGGAAATCTTCTTCAAAACAAAAATAGCTGTTTGCCGAAACTTCAAGTTCATTAAGTCATAGAGTGGAAGATGCCAATTGTTAAAGATATTAGGATACGTTTAGGCAAATGTAGTTCCATATCAGTCACCTCCTTTGAGTCATTTTACTATAAAAATCCGATATGGACTAAGTAAAAACAGGGAGTCGGTATATGCTGAAGATCAGAAAAGCAACAAGTGAGGATATGGAGTCAGTGTATCTGATGGGGTACGATGTTTGGGGAGAAAACATGCCTTCTGACGAATATATAACGATGTGTAACCAATCTAGTAAGTACAAGAAGGGCACATGGTACATTTTAGAAAATCCAGAAACAAAAGAGGTAATAAGTTCTCTTATCGTATACGAACTACCTTCATCAGAAGGTAGCACCAGTAGAGGAATTGGATCAATTGCCACCCCCTTTACCCTAAGGAAAAGAGGCTATGCGTCTGCCCTGATTCAACAAGTCATACAGGAGTTAGAGCGAAATGAAAAGTGTACGGATTTTTTCCTGTATAGCGATATCGGAATGGAATTCTATAACAAGTTGAAATTTATTGAGTTGCCACCTGCTAAGCAAAAATATAAGGATAGCATATGTATGTACTACTCAAAAGAAAATGATAGAGATCCTTTTGAAATCCCGGATTACTTTTAAAAAACAATTTAAGGAGGAGGTTATATGAATAATAAGAAAAGGTATATGATAGCTTCGGTGTTCTTGACGATTCTCATTGTCTTCATATGGGCGAATCCATTTAAAAAGGAGATTTGGGATACGAATGCAAAGCTGCTCGAAGATAAGATCCTGACGATGGAGATACCGGACGAACCTGTGAATTTGACGGAGTTTACTCCATTTGAATGGGATAAAGTCTATTCATTTCCCGCGTATTATACAAAAGAAGATGTGTATGAGACGGTCGGATATAAGTGGGATAGAATTAAGGAAACGGTCAACGAGGGCATGAATCAAATCGTGTTCATGAAAGAGGGGGAAGTCGTTTGTTACATATATGGCTACCCAAGCAATAATAAATTCGGCATTTCCTTTAATCACGGAGAGTATAGTTATGGCGATACCGTATTATATGCAAAGGATAACGAAGTATTTACGGTGGTTAAAAAAGAAGACGTAACCTATTTGAACTTTGAGGGTGAAGAGTGAATGGGAAATCGGGGTCGCTTACATTCCGCCAATTTTTTAATCTTGGCTATGTATGAGATAGTTTGATATTTTCAAGAAATGAGTAACTTTAAAAAAGTTACCCATCCAACTAGTTAAGCTTTATTCTTATATATATTTGCTAACTTCATAGTGAAAAATTGAGGAATTAAATTCACAAGAGCAACAAATATAAGTAATTGATATGGAGTAAGTGGTTTAAAATAGCCACCCCAATGTTCGTTTCCTGCCATTTCACTGATAAAATAAAACGATATGATTGCAGATACTGTATTACCCGAAATAATAGGGATTGAGTTACTATATAATTTGCCGAAAAAGGCAAGAATCGAAGTTGTTACAATCATTAATAAATAGCCAAGCATGGAACGGTTATTAAAGTCTTGGTACATCGAAAAATAGACAAATGGGAAACAATATAGACAAACTATTAAGAAGCCAACTACTATTTTCCTCATATCTTCACCTCTGGTTATAATTATTGTACAAGCATTTCTTCCTTTCTAAGAAATCAAACATTCGAACATCATTTACTGCTTACTTTTCCAATCATCATAAAAATCTTTAAGTGTTGAATGGATGGCATGTAGAGCAATCAAGATTAAGTAGAGCATCATGACCGTAGCAATTTCCCCTGTAAAAAAAGCAATAATGGCGATACCCACTATCCAAAAGTAAAACATCATTTTATTCATTTTAAAACCTCTTTCTAGTCTATATAACCAAATTTTAACACAATGCTAGAGGGGATAGATGGGCTTGTAAGGAAATGAACGTTGATTAAACAATTTTATATCCATATAAATATTGGTTGATTAGGAGAGCAAAAATTATTTGGGTCTGGCAGTACACAGGTCAAGAGGACAAACAAAAAGGAGCCTTTATCTATGATTAATTACGATGGACGTACTTTTGCATCGACTGATAATACAGCAAACGGAGAGGTTTCTTCAAAAACCATTTTTGACTATCATCAAGAAGGGAATATTCTTTTCGCCACCTATAGCGGAGGATACATCCTAAAAGGGACCATGATCGGGATTGTACAGGAAAATGGCTGCATCCAGTTTAGGTATAACCATGTAAATGTTCAGCAGGAGATCAGAGGCGGGCAATGCTTTTCCACACCTGAGTTCCTATCTGATGGGAGAATCCGATTGCAGGAAAAGTGGAAGTGGTCAGATCGTGATCAGAGTGAGGGGGAATCGATTGTTGAAGAAGTGACCTGCCCACAGTGATTCCTGTTGGTGAATGAATGCTGCACCATTCTGTATCCTATCTAATCTAAATTAAATAGCGAATTATCTTTACATAAAATATGGGTAAAAAGAAAGAACTTTCAGAAAATGATTGACATTTTTTGAAAAAGTAAATATATTAAACCTATAAACTTTATTGGAATTAAATGAATTGGCTTACTGGTTAACCGGAGGCCCCTACGTTCACCACATGGTGAAAATGGGGGCCTCTTTTGTTTAAGAAAGGGGGGATTTGCGTTTCAGATATATACATATTGATCCAATGCAAGGAGCTCTAATGGGAAGAATCTTCAAAGGGATGTTCATGTGGTCCCTGAATCATAATTGAATAGTGTGGCTGACTAGACTTCTGGAGGCCTTCGTTTAATTGGAAAATTAATCGAGGGTCTTTTGTGTTTAAGAGCCCCGTAAATAAAGGAGAGTAAAAAATGAAAATGACTCGACAGGCCTTATTTTTAGTATGGATTGGTGCATTACTTGTGATAGTTGGTTGTTCTTCAGGGAAAGCAGTGGAGAAAAACCAGGATGGCTATGAAAAAGTGGAACTGAAGTATCAGGGATATGCTGGATCGGTACTCTATCCAGAACTGGCGGAGGATTTAGGTTATTTAGATCCGATTAAGTTAGATTGGGTGGGAAATGTGAATGGCGGACCTCAGGATATTCAAACGGCCGCGACGGGTCAAACGGATTTCGGTGGTGCCTTTAATGGAGCCATCATCAAATTGAAATCAAGCGGCGCCCCCATTAAATCGGTCATTGGTTATTATGGGAGTGATGAAGACACCTTCGTCGGCTTTTATACATTAGAAGGCAGCCCGATAAAAGATGCACGTGATTTAATCGGTAAAAAAGTCGGGGTAAATACGCTTGGAGCCCATCTTGAATTGGTTCTAAAGGAATATTTAAAGAAAAATGGCCTCACGGATGATGAAATCAAACAGGTTACGTTAGTGGTGGTGCCAACGGGGAATGGTGAACAAACATTACGCCAAAAGCAAATCGATGTCGTGGCTTTAAATGGAGCGGCACGTGACAGGGCACTGGATAATGGAGGCATCAGTAAATTATTTAGTGATTATGATCTATTTGGAACCTTTACGGCAGGAAGTTATGTCTTTACGGATAAGTTCATAAAGGAAAACCCGAATACCGTGAAAAAATTTGTGGAAGCAACTGCAAAAGCGATTGAATGGTCACGTACAACACCTCGTGAAGAAGTGATTGCCCGCTTTGAATCGATCATAGAGAAACGAGGTAGAAAAGAAGATTCGGAAACGGTTCAATATTGGAAAAGTCCGGGCGTAGCCGCAAAAGGTGGCTATATAAAAGAATCCGAATTCCAAGTATGGACGGATTGGCTAGAAGCCAACGGGGAAATCAAAAAGGGCCAAGTGAAGTTGGATGACTTATATACGAATGAATATAATCCATATACGAAAGAGCTTGAAACTAAATGAATGGGGTGTGGATATGGCGGATAAAATTCGATTTGATCAAGTGACAAAGGTGTTTACTGTACGGGATACCGAAAAGGGAAAAGGCTCGAAGAAGGAGTTCACGGCGGTAAGGGATTTGAACTTCTCCGTGAAAGATGGTGAATTTTTAACGCTGGTCGGTCCAAGTGGGTGCGGGAAATCCACGTTGTTAGATCTGCTCGGTGGTTTAACGAAACCGACTTCAGGCCGTATCCTCCTTGATGGAAAGGAAATTACGGGACCTGGATTGGACCGCGGAATCGTGTTTCAGCAATATGCTTTGTTTCCCTGGAAGACAGCGCGAGGCAATGTTGATTTTGGTCTCGAAGCTAAGGGAGTTCCGAAGAAAGAACGACATGAACGGACGCAATATTACTTATCTTTGGTGGGGTTGGAGGGGTTTGAAGATCGTTTTCCTCATGAATTGTCAGGTGGGATGAAGCAGCGCGTCGCCATCGCTAGGAGTCTAGCTTATAATCCGGATGTGCTACTGATGGATGAGCCGTTTGCCGCATTGGATGCGCAGACGCGGGAAACCTTGCAGAGTGAATTGGTACGGATTTGGGAGAAGACGAAGAAAACGATCATCTTCATCACGCATGGCATCGATGAAGCTGTGTACTTAGGGCAGCGAGTCGCAGTAATGTCCACGAATCCAGGAACGGTCAAGTACATGGTGGATATCCCCTTGGATTCACGTTTGAACGAAGTGGACATTCGATCACATGAAGACTTTGTAAAAGCACGACATCATATATGGAGCCTTCTTCATGAAAAGGTCTATCAAGCGGCTTCCATTTAATTCATAAAAAAAGGAGTGGTTCATAGATGTCCAGTTTAGAAAAAGCTATTGCTGTACCTATTGAAAGAAAGCGGCCTATCCGTTTATCGTTTACCTGGCTTCAAAAACTTGTGAAGCAGACAGCCGTGATCGTCCTGTTACTAGCCATTTGGGAGATTGCACCACGAATTGGATTGGTGGATTCCGTATTCTTCCCCCCTTTCTCGGCAGTGGTTGCAGGATGGTGGGGATTGGTGACATCAGGAGAATTATTCGCCCATTTCAAGGCAAGCTTCTTCCGTTCGTTCATTGGGTTTGGGTTGGCCCTATTGATTGCGATACCTTTAGGTCTGATCATCGGCTGGTTTCCTTTGGCCAAAGATTTTTTGAACCCAGTATTGGAGTTATTCCGCAATACAGCCGCGTTGGCCTTATTGCCCGTTTTTATCCTATTGCTTGGGATTGGGGAAGTGTCCAAAATAGCGATTGTCCTGTTCGCTTGTACGTTTCCGATTCTTTTAAATACCATCAACGCCGTTCAAAATGTCGATCCGTTGCTCATCAAGTCAGCTAAATCAATGGGATTATCCTCCCAGAAACTATTCTATAAGGTTATTTTGCCGGCCTCTATTCCGACTATTTTTACCGGAATACGGATGGCAGGGACGGCATCGATTCTCGTGTTAATTGCAGCTGAAATGGTAGGAGCCAAAGAAGGCTTAGGTTACTTGATCAATTATGCGCAGATGAATTTCCAAATCGCTGAAATGTACGCCGGGATCATAACGATTTCTTTGCTTGGATTGTTATTGAATTATGTTTTAGTGTCTCTGGAAAAACGATTCTCGGCTTGGAAAGTCAATCAATAATCGAAGGTAGAAGAGGTGGTTTGATGACGAATAATAAACGAGAAATGAAGTTAGGTGCCTTCTTCATGATTCCAGGTCATCACGTGGCAGCTTGGCGTCATCCAGAAGCAGAGGTAAGGGATATCATGAACTTTGATTTTATAAAAAAGCTGGCCCAAACTGCAGAGCGCGGAAAATTCGATTTACTGTTCCTTGCCGATCATGTATCACTCAACACGCAGGATGAACAAGTATTAGGGCAAACCGTAAATACACGCTTTGAACCATTTACCTTGTTATCGGCGCTTTCAGCGGTAACGAAAAACATCGGGCTGGTTGGTACCGTATCGACGACGTATAACGAACCTTACCATGTCGCCCGTAAGTTTGCTTCTTTGGACCATCTGAGCAATGGGCGAGCAGGATGGAATGTCGTCACATCAGGCTCTGATTCAGAAGCTCGTAACTTTAATCTCGACGCACATCCCCTTCATGAAAAGCGGTATGAGCGTGCTGAAGAGTTTGTGAATGTCGCTCAAAAGCTTTGGGATAGCTGGGAAGATGAGGCGTTGGTCATGGATAAGGAATCGGCGCAATTTGCGGATGGTTCAAAGATCCATGCCGTCAATCATAAAGGGGAATGGTTCTCCGTTGCAGGACCACTGAATATTTCCCGTCCTGTTCAAGGTCATCCGGTTGTAGTTCAAGCCGGATCTTCCGAAGCCGGAAAAGAACTGGCGGCGCGAACGGCCGAAGTGATTTTCACTGCTTGGCAAACATTAGAGGAAGCACAAGCATTCTATGCGGATGTAAAAGGGCGGATGGCGAAATATGGTCGTGCCCCTGAGGACCTGAAAATCATGCCTGGAGTATTTCCCGTCATCGGGAATACGGAAGAGGAAGCAAATGAGAAGAAACAAGCATTGGTCGATCTGATTCCAGAAGGAGCCGGTGTGTCTCTTTTATCGAAGATGGTCAATGTCGATTTGAGTGGTTACCCATTGGATGGTCCCTTGCCTGAACTTCCTGATTTAGAAGAAGTCAATGGAACAAAAAGCCGCTTTCAGTTATTGAAGGATGTGGCGAACCGTGAAGGGTATACAATCCGTCAGCTATATCAACATATTGCAGGTGCTCGCGGGCATCGTGAAATTAAAGGGACACCAATACAAATTGCTGATCAACTTCAAGAATGGTTTGAAAATGGAGCGGCAGACGGATTTAATGTCATGCCTCCCTATTTACCGGGCGGGTTAGATGATTTTGTCGATCAAGTCATTCCTGAATTGCAAAGGCGGAACATATACAAAACGGAGTATTCAGGCAGCACATTGCGTGAAAATTTGGGATTACACCGTCCGAAAAACACTCTCCTTGAAAAAGTGGCGGGCGTTCATATATAAGTGTTGAAAATAGAATAGTAGAAAGAAGGAGATTAGATGAGTACGAATAAAAAAGAAATGAAATTAGGCGCTTTTTTCATGATTCCTGGACACCACGTGGCCGGTTGGCGCCATCCCGAGGCTGAAACTCATAATATATTGAATTTTGATTTTCTAAAAAGACTGGCCCAAACAGCAGAGCGCGGCAAATTCGATATGCTGTTTGTTGCGGATGGTAATGCGTTGCAACATAACGGTGCTAAAAACGTCCAAAGAGCGGGAATTAGTTTTGAACCGTTCACCCTGTTATCGGCACTTTCAGCGGTTACGGAAAAAATCGGGCTAGTCGGCACGGTGTCCACGACGTACAACGAACCCTATCATGTAGCCCGTAAGTTTGCATCGCTCGACCACTTAAGCAATGGTCGTGCAGGGTGGAACGTCGTCACATCCAATACGGATGCCGAAGCACGGAACTTTAATTCCGATCATCATCTTCAACATGAAAAGCGTTATGAAAGGGCTGAGGAATTTGTGGACGTTGTAGAAAAGCTTTGGGATAGCTGGGAAGATGAGGCGTTGATCATGGATAAGGAATCCGCGCAATTTGCCGATGGCTCGAAAATCCATGCCATCAATCATAAGGGTGAATGGTTCTCCGTAGAAGGACCCTTGAATATTACCCGTCCGGTCCAAGGCCATCCCGTTGTGGTTCAAGCGGGATCATCCGAAGCTGGAAAAGAGCTGGCGGCACGAACGGCGGAAGTGATTTTCACAGCGTGGCAAACAATCGAAGAAGCGCAAAGCTTCTATGCGGATGTGAAAGGAAGGATGGCGAAATATGGCCGTTCCCCTGAGGAACTGAAAATCATGCCGGGTGTCTTCCCAATCATTGGGGCAACAGAAGAAGAAGCAGATGAGAAAAAGCAATTATTTGAAGAACTTATCCCAGAGGAAGCAGGCGTTGCACTTTTGTCGGCGATGATCAGTGTGGATTTAAGAGGGTATCCCGTTGATGGACCACTGCCAGACCTGCCGGAACTAGAACAAATCAATGGAGGGAAAAGCCGTTTTACATTATTGAAGGACCTGGCTGAACGTGAAAACCTGACCATACGCCAGCTATATCAAAGAACAGCCGGTGCCAGAGGCCATCGTGAAATCAAAGGAACACCGGAACAAATCGCAGACCAATTGCAAGAATGGTTCGAAAATGGAGCGGCGGACGGATTCAACATCATGCCTCCTTATTTACCGGGCGGCCTTGAAGACTTCGTCGATCATGTCATCCCTGAATTGCAAAAACGTGGCATATTCCGTACCGAATACACAGAAGATACCTTACGCGGAAACTTAGGACTGAATCGGCCAGCCAACACGTTGGTCAACAAGATTATAGAAACCGTGTGACAGGTAAGGCCGGGCGATTCTGCCCGGTTTTTTGTTTTTCTTTCCATGCACTTCTTTACCATTAAAATTCAACCGATATATCGCCTTAAGATGTACGGAATTCCTTACTGGCGCTTTCAAATTGAGGAATGAAGTTTATGAAATGATTCAGATGTTCTTTCATTTTTTCCTCTGCAGCTTTTGGATCCTTCTGTTCTATGGCTTTGTATATGCCGTGCAGTTCCTTGTTAAGGCCCTCTTTTAATTCAGTGGAACAATCAGTTGACTGAAAGTATGGGATAATCGCTTCTGAAATCGCTTCAATATTAATCATTATGAGTCGGTTTTTTGTGGCTTTTGCTATAGCCCTATGAAATTTAAAGTCATCTCTAAAGTAGTGCGAATCATTAACGGAATCTATTTTTGGAATTAAACTCTTTAACCTAATAAGATCTTCATCTGTACGCATTGCTGCAGCAATTCCACATGATTTGATCTCTATCATTTTTCTCATTTCGATTACTTCCTCTAACGTAATCCCCTTTAAACTGAGGGAAAGAGTTATGTAATCACTAAAGTCACTTACGAATGAATCAGGGTCAAACTCCGTAATGAAATGTCCCCCCTTAGCTCCCGGTTTTGTTATGACTAATTTAGAAGACGACAATATTTTAATGGCATCTCGAACTGTAGGCCTACTCACTTGAAATTCATTGGCAAGTTCTTTTTCCCCAGGCAGTTTATCACCAGGCTTTAAGTCTTTATTGATTAAGGAATCTTTAATTTGCTCTGCTATTTGTTCGGATAGACTTAATAGTTTCTTTGTATGGATCAACGTCCAATCACCTCGATGGATTTTTTACGGACAAAACAACTAAATTGATTATAGATTAAGCGTTTATAAATGAGTTCAACTGTATTTAGTAAGTTAATTTTGTTTACTGTGGAGCTTAATAGAATATTACTATATTTTTACATAAATTGATATAATTTGATATTAATGTGTTTTTCAACGCAAATCAATAGTATTGTAAATAACCTTTAAATGTAAAAACATTTTACAATTAAAGGTTATTTACAATTGGAGTGAAGGTGGTAAGATTATGTTATTAGATTTTATTGAATTTTCTAATAACTAAAGAAGAGGTGGTAAAGTGATCATTACACTTGAACAAACAGAAAGAGAGCAACGGTTACAAGCGGTAAGGGATGTAGTCAGAGAAAAGAATTACAAAGGTATGTTATTTGTAGCTGATTCTTATTTAGGGAAGAAAGGTTCCCTGCGTTACTTATTTGACAATCACTTGATCCATCGATACGGTTTCGGATTAGTGTTGCCAGATGACCAATATCAGATTCTTCCATCCGGGCTCCATTGGTGTACCGATCGTCGTGTTCCAGATACGCTATTCCCTTCCGACCATGAAGTCATGGAAGTAGTCCGAAGATTAAAAGAACATGGCGTCACAACGGGGGTAGTTGGAGTAGTTGGATTGAATAATACAATGAAAATCGAGGACTTCCGTTACTTAACTCAAGAACTACCTGAAATTGAATGGGTTGACGCTAGTGTGACATTTGATGAAATTCGTTCTATTAAAAGTAAACCAGAGATAGAAGGAATTAAAGAGGCAAATCGTATTATTGAAGCAAGTTTCGATGCCATTATCGAACATATCAAATCGGGTTTAACTGAAGAGGAAGCCGTTTCTGTCGCTTATTCCACGGCTCATGCTTTAGGCGCAAAAGATACTCTGTATTTAACTCTATCAAGTGAACAAGCAGGAGCAGTAGAACCATATTTCTTAAATCCACGGCCGAAAGTGATCAAGGATGGAGATTACTTGATCGTGTCTTTAGAAATTACTGGCCCTTCAGGACATTGGGTGGAGCATTCCAGAATGTTCTGTTTCGGACAGCGAGATGAAGAAATGGAGAAATTGGCAGGTCTAGTGGCAAAAGGTATTCAATATGCCGAAGTGACGATGAAACCGGGAGTTAAAGTGACGGATATTCAAGAACAGGTTGAAAAAATGGCACAAGTAGAAGGATATCATTGTGGTCATTTAACGGGTCATGGAATTGGAATGGATGTAATTGAACGACCATTTGTCGCAAGACAAACGAATACAGCATTCGTTGGAGTAGAAGTGCCAGGTAAAGATGATGAAGAATTACTTTATTTGAAAGAAGGTATGGTCATCAGTTTTCACCCTCAAATTATGCGAACCGATAAACAAAAATCCGCTTACATGTCAGATGTTTTTGTCATTACAGAGGATGGCGCCGAACGATTATCATCACGTAATCATGAAGTTATTTTAATAGGGGGCGAAACTATACGATGAAGTTTAGAATAGGAATCGATGTTGGAGGTACTTTTACTGACTTTTTATTAATTGATGAAAATGGGAATTCCGAAGTGTATAAAACCCTTTCCACACCCCAAGACCCTACAATCGGATTCTTCAATGGCTTGAGTGAAATGGCAGGCAACCATGGACTCTCGTTAAAAGAGTTCATTGGAAATGTCGAGCTGATTGTACACGGTACAACGGTTGGAACAAATGCAGCATTAACCTATTCAGGAGCCAAAACAGCTCTATTCACAACAGATGGGTTCCAAGATATTCTTCAAATAAGAAGGGGAATCCGTCCTGATGCTTATAACAACAAATATGATTTACCTACACCATTCGTTTCACGAGATCTGAGAGTAGGGATAGAAGGAAGACTTGATTACTCTGGGAGTGAAATTACACCGCTTTCTGAGCAAGATGTATTGAATGCCTTGGAATATGTGAAAAAGCAAGAGGTCGAAGCTATTGCCGTTTGCTTTATGCATTCTTATACAAATGACTCCCATGAAAAACAAGTCGGAGACATACTAAAAGAAAAACTTCCCGATGTATATTTAACCTTATCCAGCGAGTTAATCCCACGTGCAAGGCTTTATGACCGCGTCAGTACTACAGTCCTCAATTCTTACATTGGCCCCATCATAGAAAAATACCTAACGAAATTGATCCAGCGTTTATCAGATATAGAATTCCAAGGCACGCTGTTAATTATGCAATCAAATGGTGGAGTGGCAACTCCCGAGGCGACTATCGAAAAAGCCGCCAATACTTTATTATCTGGTCCAGCTTCTGCTCCCATCGCAGGTAGTTATTATTTAAAACCTCTTGGAATTAAGGATGCATTGACTATGGATATGGGTGGAACAAGTTTTGATGTTGCCTTATTAAAGGATGGCTATCCCCTTATCCGAACAGAAGGTGAAATTGCTGATTGGCCAATAAGTCTTTCAACCGTGGATATCCATACAATTGGTGCAGGAGGTGGCTCTATTGCCTGGGTCGATGAAGGTGGATTGCTACATGTAGGTCCTAAAAGCGCGGGAGCCCATCCGGGTCCAGTCTGTTATGGGTTCGGGGCCGAGTTCCCGACAGTAACCGATGCCAATTTAGTTCTCGGTTATTTAAACCCGAACTTTTTCTTAGGCGGAAAGATGAAACTCGATGTGGAGAAAGCAAGAACGGCCATCCAAAAACATATCTCTGAACCTCTTGGACTATCTGTACAAGAAGCTGCCCAAGGAATCATAGATATGGTCAACGTGAATATGGCAAGTGGCATACGGGAAATAACAGTGAAAAGAGGATATGATCCTCGGGAATTTCCACTTGTTTGTGCAGGAGGTGCAGGACCATTGCATGCGGTAGCGATTGCTCAAGAATTGGATAACACTCTTGTCATCGTTCCAAAAGAATCATCCATTTTCTGTGCTGCTGGCATGTTGATGTCTGACTTACGTCATGATTATGTCAAAGCCTATCGTTCCCCACTTGGAAAAATCAATATAGAGCAAGTGGAGGCCATTTTCTCAGAGTTAGAGAGCGAAGGATATCAGACGTTGAAAAAAGATAAAGTGAAAGAGGATGAAATGCAATATCAATATAGCGTTGATATGATGTACTACGGTCAATATTACGAAGTAACCGTGCCTTTTACAGCCGAGGAGATGGATGGCCTTACGATAGAAGTAATAGAAAATAAGTTCCACACATTGCATGAACAACTATACGGGTACTCCACACCGGAAATGCAAGTGGATGTGATCAATTTCAATTTATCGGCTATCGGCGTAACGAAGAAACCTAACATGCAACAAACGGAATATAAAGGGACGTCATCAGAACATGCAATAAAGGGTTATCGTCCAGTTTCTCATGGTCAAAAGGGAACCTTGGTGGAAACGCCGGTTTATGACGGGGACATATTGGTTCATGGTAATCAAGTGATTGGACCCGCCATCATCGAACAGAAAGTCACGACTATCGTTGTATTAAGTGGGTACAATGTTCTTCTCGACAAAAATGACAACTATATCATGTATCGCAAGGAGATGGATGAGAAATTGTTACAACCATTCATTGAAGAGAAACGGGGTGTCGCAATTGAGTAGGATAGTAGAAAAGAGTGTTGACCCAATCTTGGCTTCCATCATTCAGCGTCGGTTAAATGCTATAACCCATGACATGGCAAAAGTATTACAGCGAACATCACGTTCACCGGTATTTAATGAAGCAGGAGATTTCGTTACGGGGCTATTCGATCATCAAGCGAGAATGATTGAACAGAGTGCGAACATACCGATAATCGGGTTTGGGGCCCAACCTGCCTTACCCAATATAATAGAATCGTTTAAAGATGACATTTTTCCTGGAGATATCATTCTACACAATGATGTCTTTGAAGGGGGAAATCAAACACATGATGTAGGCGTTTATAAACCGGTATTCCATGAGGACGAATTGGTTGGATGGGTTGTCAGCAAGGGACATTTAACTGATTTAGGAGGCGCGACACCAGGCGGTTATAATCCAAAACATACGGAAGTGTGGCAGGAAGCCATACGGATCCCAGGGTTGAAAATCGTAAAAAAAGGCGAAGTCATCCATGATGTATGGAAAATGCTGTTTTCAAATGTACGTGTCAAAGTTGTTGAAGAAGATGTCAAAGCTATGATTGGCTCTTGCAACATCGGGGAAAGAGAATTTGTGAATCTTATAGCTAAATATGGTAAACAAACATTCCGTAATCATTTAGATTACGTGATTGAAGCTACGAAGAAGCAAGTGAAGGAGAGAGTCAGCAAGTGGAGAAAGGGCACTTATTATGGGGAGAGCTATATGGTCTCCGATGGTTTTGATACCAAGAAGAAATACAAAGTAGCAGTAACCATTACAATCGACGATGGAAAAGTGAAAATGGACTTCACAGGAACGGCCGATCAAGCCCCTGGATTTACAAATATGCCACCGGCTTCAGCAAAGGCTGCGTGTGCCATTGCCTATCTGATGTTGATTAATCCAGGCGATACCATTGCCCAAAATGAAGGATTATTTGCAGGGCTGGAGTGCTTTTTTCCGGAAGGAAGCATCGTAAACCCGAGATTCCCTGCAGCAACCTTATTTGGTAATCAAATGGCGGACGTTTTGCTCGAAGCGATTATGAATGCTCTACAGGAGGCCGTGCCTGAATATGTAACAGCGGGTTGGGCAAAAGCGTGTCCACCTGTATGGACGGGAACAGATCCAAGAAATAATGAACCTTACTTTGATTTTGGGTTTATGGCCAAAGGCGGTCAGGGTGCCTTGAAGGGCAGTGATGGCTTTGATGGAATCGGTTTTTCAGGTGCAGCAGGTTGCATGCTTTCGCAAGATCCGGAAATGTTCGAAATAAAAGACCCATTTTTAATAGAAAGATATGAACTCTTGAAAGACTCGGCTGGCTCAGGTCAATACCGTGGAGGGTATGGCACCTACGTCAAGGTGCGCATTGATGGGGACAATAACTCAGTCGGTACAATCGGTGATGGCATGGCATATGAAGGTGCTGAATTACCTAAAGGAATATATGGCGGTTTAGATGGGACATATAATCAATTTTCCTTGAAGTTCCCAGATGGTACAGAACAGCAACTAGGTTCAAAAGATATGTTGTTCGATGTACCAAAAGGGACAGTTATGGAAATGTATTCTGGAGGTGGTGGTGGATATGGTTCCCCATTCCTTCGCGATATAAATAAAGTCCAACAGGAAGCTATCGCTGGATTGCTTTCTATCGAAAAAGCACGAGAAGATTATGGTGTGTTGATCGATTCAATAACCTTCGTAGTAGATGAACAGGCTACTAATAGGTTGCGAGAAGAAAGGTTGAAGGTGAATAAATAGGTAGGCATAGGAACTTCAACTTAGGAGAAAGCCTGTATGTTCCCTTTAATAATAGATATCTGAAAATTTAGAAAAAAATAAGCGATTGAAGGCTTTTTAAACTGGTATTACACACGGCATGAAATCATTGAAAAATAATCGATAGATTGGGGATACCTATATGACAATTAGTTTTCAAATGACAAACGAGCAAATGAAGTTAAAAGAAACGTGTAGAGAACTAGCGAAAGACTTTGCAACTCGTGCATCGAAGCATGATGAAGAACGGTCAGCTCCAGTGGAAAATTATAAGAAATTACAAGAGGCTGGATTTTTCGGTTTAACGATTCCAAAGAAATTTGGAGGACTTGGAGAAGGGTTCCTCGGTTACACGATTGCAGTTGAAGAGCTTGCACAAGGCTGTGCGGCAACCATGATGTCATGGAATATGCATGTAGCTGGAACGGCAGCCATTATGGAAAACCCAGAAATTAGTGATGAAAAGAAACAGTTTATTGCCGATCTAGTTATCGACCAAGGCGCACTATTGTGCCAATCTGTTTCGGAACCCACCTCTTCTAGTTTAATAGGGCAATCCTATACCCCTTCCTTAAAAGCGAAGAAGGTTGAAGGAGGTTATATCTTAAATGGAAAAAAAGCATTTGCGTCGATGTTTGAAGCAAGTGACTATGTGTATCTATACGCCCATCCGGAAGAAAGCGAGAATCCACAAAGCAGCATCGGTTTCTTTTTATCAACAAAATCGGAAGGGATTTCTGTAATCGACATTTGGGATACTTTGGGTATGCGTGCAACGCGCAGTAACACAGTAGTCTATGAAAATGTTTTTGTTCCGGAGGAAAATGCCATTCATAAAACGGAAGAATTTTTGAATTCGTTTATTATGAAAAACGCAGCCTGGGCTTTCGGGACGTTTGCATCGATGTATTACGCAATCGGGCGCGGGGTCGGGAACTGGGTGAAGGAAACGTTGATGACAAGAAAACCAAAAGGTTTTTCTCAACCCATGGGCTATCACCCGGCCATGAGAGCACGTGCAGGAGAGATATTCGCGGATCTCGAGGCCGCTCGATTCCTAGTCTATCATGCCGCTTGGTTACATGATACAAAAGGGCCGGGCCCTGAAACGACAGCGGCGTGTCTCCGTGCGAAGTACATTGCCGCCCAAACGACTGGCCGTGTAGTTCGTTCAGCTACAATTGCCTGTGGTGCACATGGTCTCATGAAAGGACTGCCATTTGAAAGAATGCTTAGAGATGCGGTGACAGCACCCATTATGCCACCTAACGAAGATGCATGCCTAGATTTAATCGGAACCATGGACTTAGGCTTGAATCCTGAAGAAATCTTGCCGTTTTTGAAGGAGGAAGAAGTATGTCAAACAGTGAAGAATTAAAGAATCAGGTAGCTATCATAACGGGGGCAGCCAGTGGTATCGGTAAGGCCACGGCTGAACGATTTTCAAAAGAAGGAGCGTATTTAGTTTTAAATGATATAAATGCAGCGGTGTTAGAAGAAGTGGTTTCGCAATTATCAAATCCCGATCAGTGCGTGTTAGTTCCTGGTGATATTTCTCTAGAAACCACTGTTCAACAGTTACACGATGCGGCAATAAAACGGTTCGGTAAAATTGATATTCTGGTTAACAATGCAGGTATTCATTGGATTCAAGATATAACTGAGACTTCAACAGAGGAATTCGATCAAGTGTTCTCGACGAATGTAAAAAGCATGTTTCTCACCTGTAAAGCGGTCATCCCAACGATGGTACAGCAAAAGAGTGGGGTCATTATCAATTTGAGTTCGATTTCAGCCTTCGTCGGTCAAGAGATGATGGGGAAAAGCACCTATTTATATAACATGACTAAAGCCAGTATTCTTCAACTTACCCGTTCATTAGCTACCCGTTATGGGAAAGAGGGAATTCGAGTGAATTGTGTAGCGCCAGGTGCAACAAAAACGAACCAAATTAATGAAACGCACACAGATGATCTGGAGAACTTTTGGAGTGCAGTTGGGGGAGCCCATCCAATCGGCAGGTATGGCGAGTCGGAAGAAGTTGCGAACTGTATCCTATTTCTAGCATCCAAAGAATCATCATTCGTTACAGGATCTTCGTTCGTTGTAGATGGAGGGTACTTAGCTCAATAAAGGTCTAGAGGGGGATAAGCTAATGAAGCAACAAAATTGGGATGAACTAATCCAGCCAAACCGAGTACATCGGCATTTATATACTAAACCGGAAATTTTCGAACAAGAAATGGTGAATATTTTCGGGCAGACTTGGGTCTATGTAGCACACGAAAGTGAAGTGCCCAATAATAATGACTTTAAGACGGGCTACCTCGGCCAACGTCCTATCATAACTGTAAGGGACAAAGATGGAGTTTTTCGAGTCCTATTCAATAGATGTACGCATCGAGGGGCGACGGTTTGCCGAGCGGAAAAGGGTTCAGCAAAAGTATTCACTTGTCCATATCATGGGTGGAACTTTCGGAATAATGGAGAACTGGCTGGTGTCCCATGGCCCAAGGGATATGGGGAGTCTTTTAATAAAGATGAACTAGGATTAGGGCAAGTACCAAGAGTCGAGAGTTATCGCGGATTCATCTTTGCAACTTTAAATGAAGAGGCTCCTAGTTTGGAGGAACATCTTGGGGCGGCAAAAGAATTAATGGATCAATGGCTCGATCGCTATGATGGGAAAAGGATCATCCTTGGTAATGCACACCGGATGATTTACAAAGGAAATTGGAAATTGACATACGATAATGCGGCAGATGGTTATCATGTCACTTTCTCACACCGCTCCCTGCTTGAAATGGGTGGAAGAATGGGGGAAAACAAAGATATGACTTATTTCTCTGCGAACCCTGATTACGGTCCAATGTACGTACAGTATTTGGGGAATGGTCATACTTTTATCGATCAACGTCCTAACTATAGTGAAACAGGTGAGTACTGGGCACAACAAAGAGCACAGCCAGGACGTGAAGTTAATGAAGGGAATGTCCGTCAAAAATATGGCGATGAGGCAGATGCATTATTAGATCAGGCAATTGGTGCCCAGATGAATCTTAATATCTTTCCAAACCTATTATTCATAGGCAATCAAGTCCAAGTGATTCAGCCACATGCTGTAGATCGTACAGAGTTGATATGGTATTCCACTGCAGTTGAAGGGTTGCCTGAGGAAATAAATACATTGCGTATGAGAAGCCAGGAAGACTTTCCGGCATTCGGGGAACCTGATGATATGACGAACTTCGAGGAGTGCCAACGGGGACTGTCTATTTCGGAAGTGGAGTGGATCAATACCGAAAGGGGATTTGGTCTTTCCAATCAACAATCCACGAACGAACAAGGTGTGATAACCGGACCGGTCACGGATGAACTGTACATCCGTAATTACTACAAAGAGTGGAAAAGGTTGATGACGAGCAAAGTCCATTCAGGTGCACAGCATTAAGAATAGGAGGGATCAAACATGAAAGTAGATAGTTCCAAGTTCTCGAATTATATGGATAACGATTACTACAACCAGTTAATCGATCATTTAAAAGACTGGGAATTAGACGTAGGTGTTGCAGACGATGGAATAACGAGGGAAATTGAAAAATTCCTGTATCAAGAAGCACGTTTATTGGATGAAGGTAAGCTAGAAGATTGGCTGAACCTCTTTTCTTCTGAATGTTTATATTGGATTCCATCTATACCCGGTGGAGGTAATCCGAAAAAACAAGTATCCATTGCTTTTGATGATCGACGCCGCTTGGAAGACCGGGTCTACCGTCTTCGTACTGGATATGCCTGGTCACAGATCCCGAGTTCAAGAACCATTCGTTTGCAAAGCAATATAGAGGTATGGAAAGAATCCAACCAAAAAGATCTTCGGGCCCGCACTAACTTCTTGGTATCCGAGTTTCGTAATGGTAAACAAAAATCATATGCAGGCTGGAATGGCTATCGATTAGTGCAGGAAAACAATCAATGGAAAATAGCCGTTAAGCAAGTGAATTTGATTGATTGCGATCAAGGCCATGAAAATATGACGTTTATTTTATAAAAAAGGGGAGATTTGTATATGAATAGCCAAGGAATCGTAAAAAACCGGGGATTTATCGATCGTTTTAACTTATGGAATACGGAACAAAGTGAAGCCGTTGAAAAAATCCATGCCGTGATTAAAGAAAAGGGTTTACGTTTGATACGTGTCGCATGGTCGGATCAACATGGTATATCACGGGCTAAAACTTTAACCATTCCAGCATTTTTAGGGGCTATGAAAAACGGGATTGATTTTAATACGGGTCCCCTATTTTTCGATACAGCCAATGCCATTGTATATAACCCCTTTATGAAAGGCGGCGGATTCGATTCAGATGAAATGACCGGCTGCCCAAATTATACACTCGTACCTGATCCCCTTACATTTAAATCTCTTCCATGGGCTGAACATACTGGATGGATATTATGTGATGCCTATTTGAAAAATGGTAACCCTCTCCCATATGACAGCCGTCAAATCTGTAAAAAGGCATTGAAAGAACTAAACTCCAAAGGCTATGACCTACTTTCCGGATTAGAAGTGGAATTTTCCTTAACCAAAATCGTAGACGATGAAATAGATGCCTCATTACTTGGAGCGCCTGGTAGCCCAGGGCAACCTCCAAAAGTAGTACCGGTTGCGCGCGGCTATCAATATCAACTGGAAGCGCATAATGATGAAATAGATGACATCTTACAAATAATCGCTGAAAATATCCAACAATTGGACTTACCTTTGCTCACGATGGAGGATGAATGGGGCCCAAGTCAATTAGAATTTACGTTTGCACCAATGAAAGGGATTGATACAGCGGATACCATGCTTTTATTTCGGACAGCTGTAAAACAAATCTGTAAACGCCATGGATATTTAGCCACCTTCATGTGCAGGCCGTCGATTCCAGGGTTTTTCTCAAGCGGTTGGCATCTACACCAATCCTTGATTGACATAAATACAGGAGAGAATGCTTTTATACCAAACAATTCAGATGGTCCCATTTCAGAAATTGGACAACAGTTCATTGCCGGTATCCTAGAAAATGCAAGGGCGGCAACTGTTTTTACAACCCCAACAGTAAACGGATATAAGCGCTTCAAACCTAACTCATTAGCCCCTGATCGTGCTGGTTGGGGTTTAGATAATCGTGGGACGATGATTCGTGTAATCGGTGGAATCGAAGATGATAGTCTTCACTTCGAAAACCGTGCTGGAGAACCAGCTGCCAATCCATACTTATACATGGCTTCACAAATCTTATCGGGACTGGATGGAATAGAGAGGAAACTACAACCAGGGCCATTAAGTACAGAAGCCTATAATGATAATCGCCCGTTATTGCCAAAAGATCTACAATCTGCTGTGGATTCACTAAAGGAAAGTGAAGTTTTCCATAATAAAATGGGAACAGACTTTGTGAATTATATTATTAGCATGAAAGAAAGTGAAATAAATCGTTATACGACATATGTCCAAGAAAATAACATAGAAGACTATGCGAATATCGTGACCGAATGGGAACACCTGGAGTATTTTGAGATCTTTTAAAGCGGAGGACGAGGTGAAGATGGTATGGATCTGCAACAGCAAAAAGAAATAGAAGAGTTAAAGTCATATATTCAACAATTACAAAAAAAGATAACTATTTATGAGACGTTAGCCGAAGCCGTTCGACTGGCACATGTCCAGGATAGGAGCATTTATTCCCATGATGCCAATGAAGATTACCTGGCTATAGATCGTGATGATTATGCCAAGTGTATGGAAATTATATCGGAAGTCGATTTATGGAAACCTTGGAAACATACCCTCCAAAGAAGAATTACGAATAACTAGGCAAGGAGGGGACATGTATGTGTGAACTATTAATCGTAAAGTCTCAGAACTCTATTCCAATGGAATGGGTTCTGGGTTATGCGAAATTATTGGACGAATACGGACTCGGTGGATTCAGTTGGGGTGTTGCTTGGAAGGACACTGAAGGGGAGCTACGCTGCTATAAATCCGTGGACGGGATTAGAAAAGATCAACAAGCATCTGAAAGGCTAAAGGGTATAACCTCCAAAGAGATTTTTATACACTTGCGTCGGCCTAGCTTGATGAACAGCATTACTCCTTTCAATATTCAACCGTACCTCACAACCGACCACTCCCTTGCTTTTGGGCATAATGGGAATTTTGAAGAACATGAGTCTTTCCGGTCGTCTTTTCTTCAGTTATTAAAAGGAACTTCAGATAGCGAAATAGCCTTCCAATACTTCTTTCAACACCATAAAAAATACAATCGCCCGGTAGAAGCTTTGGAAGAAACACATCGTGCATTAAAAGGAAAAGCGAATATGGCGCTTTTTAGAAAAAATGAAGCGACAATCATCTATTCTGGAAATGTGGATAACAAGATGTATTCGTTTCAGTTAGATGATATAAAGTGTGTATCGACATCTGTGCACAGTCATGATGACTTTGTCTTCCAAAACATTTTCCCATCCGCAAAGGATATACGTCCATTACCGTTATTTACTTCATTACTTTTAGAATGATCTTAGCATGTCTACGTAAATAAAAAGGAGGATTATGTAATGCACGGCATAGATTTAAAAGAAATCATAGATGAAATTGCTGTACATTTGCCTGATCTAGCGTTTGTGAATTGGTGTTCAGAAATATTTTTTATTAATAAAGGTATATTTAATCGTATTGATTTATGGTTTTTTGAATATGGATTTTATAATATTACAGCGAGGCGGAAGGGAATTATTTATTTCTTGAGATATTTGCATTCAAAAAATCTTTATAATCCCAATAAAATGTATCTACAATTTGGCAAAGGTGGATTAAAAGCTTACTTTGATTCTTTTGCTCATGAATGCTTACATGAACGAATACGGTCATTAAAGTTAAATACCTGATTACTTTTCAAAGTAGAAAGAGTGAATCCACTACTAAGTCTTTTGATAACGACTTAGTAGTGGGTTCACCCTCTTTTTAGTACATAGAAAATTTTCATTCTCCATGCTCCAGGCCTAGGGGAAAAAGAGTTTTTTAATCATGGATCCTGACGGTTATTTATTAAGATTTGCGGAACACTTAAAAGAAAGAGAATGAGGATAATGATCTAATTATCAATAATCTGGATAAAAGTTCAAACAATTTCCAAACAAGTGTGTTGACAAATATGCATGCTTTCTTGTAAGATATAAATATCTTGAATTAAAGATAACTTAAATCAAAATATTTTAATACGAGGAGATTTTATATAATGAATGTATTAGTAGTGAAAGCAAACAACCGTCCGGCAACAGAAGGTATCTCAAGTAAAATGTACGAAACGTTCATGGCTTCATTAGAAGGTAAAGATGTAAATGTAACAACTTATGATGTGTTTGAAGAAGATACACCATACTTCGGTCAAGAAATTTTCAACGCATTCGGCAAAGTGCAAACAGGCGGAGAGTTAACGGATATTGAATCACGTCTTTTGGCAGCTAAACAAAAAGCAATGGATGCAATCACTGCAGCTGACGTAGTGGTATTCGCGTTCCCATTATGGAACTTAACGATTCCGGCTAAATTGCAAACATTCATCGATTATGTGTATGCGGCAGGCTTCGCATTCAAATATGATGCAAATGGGAACATGGTTCAATTAATGACAGACAAAAAAGCGATCTTCCTAAACGCTCGCGGCGGAATTTACTCAACTCCGGAAGCAGCTCCAATGGAAATGGCAGTGAACTACATGCGCAATGTATTCGGTGGCGTATTCGGCATGAAAATCATTGATGAAGTCATCATCGAAGGTCACAATGCAATGCCTGATAAAGCACAAGAAATCATTTCTGCAGGGTTGGAAGAAGTAAAGGCTTCTGCACAGCGCCTAGCAGAATTAGCTGTAAAAGGGTAATTAAACGGAAACGGCCAACGAAGCTTTTTGCTTTGTTGGTCGTTTTTTTTTACTTTTGTGCTGTACATATTCTTTTATGAAAAAACAGGCTATAAATGGGGACCATCACCATTTATAATTACATGTACTATCCATGAAGGGGTGTTCGATTTTGTTTATAAAACTTACAAAAGACCAACAGCAATTAATGATTTCCGATATCCAGTATTTCTTCTCGCAAGAAAGAGATGAGGAAATCACGGAATTTGCCGCGGAAAGAGTATTGGATTTCGTCAAGGAAACACTTGCTCCTCATTTCTATAACGCGGCCGTCCAAGATGTTAAACATGTCGTGGAACAACAGTTTTCTTCCATGGAAGATGAAATTCTGACGTTGGAACGCCCGATAAAAAGATAAGCGAGGAAGAATGTGAGGCCTTTTTCCATCCAAAGAGCCGTAGCTTGAGTATATGATAAGTCGTCGATTCTAAGAATGATGCGGGCCTTTTCGTGCAAACTGATTCAAGAATGAAAAAGCCACTCCTGGATATTCTATCAATGAAAGGGGTGTAGCCCATGAAAAAGCGCGAAAATCATGAAGAAGAACCAATCGTAGCCGATGGAATCACAACGCAAGAGGAGCTGGATGAAAGCGCCACTCCGGAAGAGGTGGCAAAAGGAGACTATACAAAAGTCGTCACACTTTCATTGGATGAAAATGATCCAAGCTGAACGGAAAGTCAGCAGGCCCATTGGGTTTGCTGACATTTTTCGAAAATAATAAGAGCCTTCTACAGTTTACGTAGCGAGGCTCTTTAAAATTGTTTGCTTCTTATCCTTCAAATAGATTCATTCAATACGTCCGATGGTATCGTTCAATTTCTTGCGATACTTATCCTTCCAAGTTTGCTCATCCTTCACTAGTTCGTCACAGAAGGCAGCCACGTCCTCACCTGTCAGGTCGATGACTTTTTTGCTTTCCGCTGCACCTTCCTCGAAAAGGTCGAGAATACCGGAATAAATACGATTGGTACCCTCCCAATCGGTGGGGCTGTCGCCAGCAGTCCACATATACTTTTGGATCGCTTTGTAAGCGTTATGGTATTCACTAGGAAGAGCCTTCGCACGCGCCTCCATCGCTTTCCATTCTCTCTTTTCATCAAAACTTCCCATTATTTTTTCAAAAAAACTCATTTTGCGTCTCCCCTTTCAATCGGTAAGTTTTTAAGTTCATTCAGTTTACTTGAAATGAATGCCCATTTTGTCCAGAAAACTTGAAGCTTTTCTTGACCCGCTGCATTGAGGGTGTAAAATTTCCTTGGTGGTCCCATCGTGGATGGCTTTTTCTCGATGTCTACCAGATTGTTCTTCTCAAGCCTCATCGTAATCGTATAAACCGTGCCCTCCACTACATCAACGAAGCCAAGTTTTTGTAGTTGCTGTGTAATGTCGTAGCCATACGTTTCGCCCCGGCTGATGATTTCAAGCACACAACCTTCAAGCACCCCTTTCAGCATTTCTGTCAGATTCTCCAAAAGAATTCACCCCATATGTTTATTGTTGGATTTCATACGCTATTTAGTAATACTTACTACTAGTATATAGTATCACATAGTAGTGATTTGTCAATCGCCTTCCATTTATCTATAGAGTATTTTTGGAGGAATCGTCTTCATCATAAAATGGAAATATTTTTTAAAACGATATTGACAGCTGAAGTGTATTACGGGTATAGTACATACATAAGGTGTATGAACCACTTAATACATACACTTGAGTCCAAGTGTGATTATCAGATCTTTTATTAAATATAGGGGTGGTTTAATGAACGTTTCGTTTAATGCCCGTGAGCCGGTTTATTTGCAAGTGGTGAGGCATTTCAAAGAACAGATGGCCATTGGAGAGTTAGTTGCGGGACAGGAAATCCCTTCACGCCGGGAATTGGCGGCAACATTGAATATTAATCCGAATACGGCTCAAAAGGCGTATAAAGAAATGGAGGAACAAGGTTTGATTCATACTGAAAGAAATTTCCCAAGTCGAATCACTACGAATGAAGAGATGTTACATGATGTCCGACAGGAGCTTATTCTTGCTGCGGTCGATTCTTTTGTAGAGGCCATTCGTCCCATTAATGTACCGGTTGATGAGCTACTTCAGGTCGTGAAAGATAAATATGTAAAAGAGGGGGAAGAGAAATGATCGAAGTGAAGCAAATCTCTAAGAAGTACGGCCGTAAGAAAATCTTGGATGGTATGTCTTTTACCGCGAAGAAAGGGGAAATCACCTGCCTGATCGGGATAAACGGTGTAGGGAAAACCACGACGTTGAAGGCCATTATGGGATTGACGCCATATCGCGGGGAAATTCTGATTGATAATGAAAAACTGGATACAGACCGATATGAAAAGATTACCTTCATTCCGGACGCTCCGATTATGCTTCCGCAAATGACGATTAAGCAGGCGATGGTTTTCATGAACGATTTCTATACAACATGGAATCAGTCAAGAGCCAATGAGTTGCTGGATTTTTTCAAACTGGAGGAAAACACAAGGATATCAGATTTATCAAAAGGGAACACGGCGAAAGTCAACCTGATGCTGGGTCTGTCTCTTGATGTGGATTACGTGCTAATGGATGAACCATTTTCCGGCATCGATATGTTTAGCCGGGAACAAATTGCCGACGTCTTTGCCAGTCACTTGATCGAGGACAGGGGAGTTATCATCACGACCCATGAAATCGGTGATATTGAACATTTAATCGATAAGGTCATCTTACTTGGAAACGGAAATGTATTGAAAGAGTTCAATACGGAAGATATGCGTGAAGAGGAAGGAAAATCAGTAGTCGATGTAATGAGAGAGGTGTATCAAGGATGATGCGTTATATGAAGCTAGTCAATTTCGAAATCAACCGTTTTAGTAAAATCTATTTTTCATTGTTGTTGATCACGATTCTTTCGCAATTTGTAGGCGTGATCATTAAAGTACAAGGATTCTTAAATAAAACTGATCAAACCATGTTAGAAGAAAAATTGACCGAAGCTACTTATTTAGAAGTGTATGGCGGAGTGAACTTTAACTTGGTTTCAGGGTCGCTCTGGTTTTTAGGACCGATTGCGTTGTGTGCCGTTGCCCTTATATTCTACATCTTTCTAATTTGGTACCGTGATTGGTTCGGGAAAAATACTTTTATTTATCGCCTGTTGATGCTGCCGACTACGAGATTATCTCTCTATTTATCCAAAGCTACAGCGATTTTCTTAATGGTATTAGGACTGATTGCCTTACAATTGATCATCCTGCCGATGGAGAATGCTCTGTTCAATTCCATGATGCCGGAAGTGTTCCTAACCGCAAAAATGAGTGTGATGACCATCCTTGAATCCAAACCAGTGTTAGCGCTCATCATTCCTAACTCGTTCACTCAATTTATCATTTCCTATGGAATCGGGCTGATGATCCTGTTTGTCCTGTTCACAGCCATCATGTTGGAAAGAAGTTACCGGATCAAGGGGATTGTGCTAGGTATTATCTATTCCGTACTCGCGGGCGCATTGTTTCTATCGCCTATTTGGCTGAATGGTTCTAACGGAATCTCTCTTTATCCATCAGAAATCTTCGGTAGTTTAATCGCTTTGGGGATTATCATTACAGCCGTCTCCATCTGGCTTGGCTCTTGGTTGTTAAAGAAACGTGTAACCGTATAAAGTCCCACCAACTAATATAAGGAGAGTGAACAGGGTGAAACGATATATCAGCAGCATCCTCATCGTCGTCGTTATGATTCTTAGCATCGGAACGTATTATGCTCAAGTAACTTCTTACGCTTCAAACCTTCCCAAACTTACATTTAAAACAATCGAAGGTGACGAAACAGAATTAGAATCCGTCCTTGTAAGCGGAATGTATGAAGAGGGAAGTTCAAATGAATCCTTTCGTTTGGAATCCAATCAATTGAAATATGAAAAAGAACGGTCGTATTATGAAAACCTACTCGGTTACTACGACCCCAACTATAACCGGTTAGTGAAAGAGTACCGTTCATTCATGAGGGGTAAAGCATTTATTGAAACCTATTATGAAGATCAAGATAATCTGACGATCGTAACCATGAATGGCGATGATAAGAATGGAAAGTATAGCTTGAATTTTATTATTGATAGTTTGGCAAAGAAAAACAAGGAAGAAAAGTCTTTTGAAATAGACGTCCCAGAACAAGCAAAATACGAGAACATCATAGTCAGGGATGTCCAATTCGTTCAATCGAAATTACAAATCCTTACTCAAAATGATGTGAAAACAGACAATGAAAAAGATACAGATGAAATCCATCTCTATACCATCGATTTAGCCGGTAAAAAAGTGGTGGCTGATGAAACACTTTTGTCCGAAACATTTGATTCATCCAATGAAGGACATTTCGCCATGCCGTCAAAAGTCGATAGAGGGATGGCCAATCATGTGTTCTTACTGGCGTTAGTAAAAGGCAGGTATAGTGAAGAGGGAGGATTCACGGAGAAAAAAAGGGAAAGCTCTCTTTACGCGTATCATTATGACACGAAGAAACTGGAAAAAATCAAGATTCCAAATGAAAAGGATATCACCTTTGAATCTGTGGAAAGTGACTTTTCCGTTGATGGGGAGACTCTCTACGTGACAGGATGGGAGGAAGGGATGATGCATATCCTCACCTTCGATATCGATAAACAGAAAGTAATAAATGACTACAAACCGGGATCTGTTGATTTCACTGAGATAAAGGATGGACGCATCTTTGCCATTACCGCAGATGAATTGCTGATTGTCGATGCGAAAACAGGAAAGACGCTCTATAGAGGCAAATTGGTGAAGGATTCGCACGATCAAAAGAAAGATAAGAACTATCTCATTCAATTGCATGATGTAATTATCAAATAAAATCCATGCCGCGACTCCCCTTGAAGAAGGGGAGTTTTTCAGGTTTATAAGTCTTCTATTTTTCCGTTATGAATCTCTCAACATTATCTGATAAAAGAACGGTATCCCATGGTATCCAATACCATTGTTCCCCATCGAAAAATAAGGGGAACGTATAGGCGATCGGTTCTTCGGTATAGAATGCGAGTTGATAGCCAGTCGGGTCTCCTTGGCTGGTATTCGGATTAAAGCTGGCGTTCGTCTTTCCTTCGTTAAGTATCAGGGTCATAGCTTGTATCTCATGTTTATCCGATAATGAATGGGTCAGTACAGGATGATTATCTTTATCCTCTTTATATATATCTATTCGATTGATCGATTCTTCATCGATGTCTTCGTATTTGCCCCGAAATGTTTGATTCTCCGTAACTTCATGATAGATTGCATACCCATTGATCTCGTCTTTTGACTGAATAGCAGCAAATTCAGGCTCCCCTTGTATGGCAAAAACCTTCGTACCCTTTTCCCAGAATGCGGCGTCACCTTCTTTCGTCTTGTAATCGACATCGAATACATGATCCGCGACTTTGAACTTCACTTCTCCTATCTTTTCCCCGATAGAAGTGGAATCGGCAAGGAAAGCGGAATGGACCCCTTCATACTGTTTGCCATTGATTTTAACGAAATCGACCCACTCAATGATTGATTCTTGAGCATTACAAGAGACAAGGAATAAACTGCATGTCAACATCCCTATCCATTTTTTCATCATGACACCTCCGTTTGTAGACTGATAAAATGCCGATTTTGACCGATAAATAGGGGCAATTGACCGATATATTCCAATTTTGACCGATAAATGCTCAACATTGACCGATAAAATGGCTATATCCCATCATTTAGTCGGTCGCACGGACTAATGGCCACATCCGGACTTCCAATGTTTTTGCAAAATGCAAGATGGGCTTGTCGTTTTCAACATGAATGCCTTGGTTGGTCAGCATCGTGTTCTGTCTGATATCCGCTTCAGCATGCTGGAGTGGCCAGGGTTTATGCAGGATATCGCAGCGAAGCGGCACTCCTTTATTGTTTAGTGTATATAGGCAATAACGCTCTGTAAGCCATTCATCGAAAGAACCTTTTTCGGCAAGATACGGTTCTGAGGTTGGTTTGTATGTACACTCGAATGTTTGATTGCCGTTTCTTCTCTTGCTAATATAATCGATAACATCACCGCTGCGTTGCACATTCATATCGGCAAACTTATATGGCAAGTGGTATACAGTTTGGGCAGTCTTGACCGCAAGCATATTGGAGGCATCCAGACTAAAGAAGTACACCCCTGGTTTTCCATCAACCGTAACATAAGTCCGGACGTTGAGTTCCGGAAATCGATCCGTGCCTGGAACGGGAGGGAGCCCTCTTAAGCGGATGTCAGTCATATGAAACGGAACGACGCCTATCCACCCCATGCCGTCAAAGGAATCTAAAGGCAGTACGGCAGGTACTAACTTTTGTAAGGCTTCTATTTTTATTGGATAATGGGCAAACAATAGATCATTCCATGTCTGTTTCATCGTCCAGGGTAATCGTGGCAATGGCCATGAACGATGGCTATCGTCCCATTGGTTATCAAAGAAGTGTTTAGGTTGGTCTTTCATGTTGTTCTCCTCCTTATTCACGGCTGCTTTAAACCTGTTGCAAGCATCTATTCCTTTCATTTATGCTAAAATAAACCAGTTACTGGTAGTATATCAAAATGAACCGGTTTTCGATATATAACAAATGGAGGTGCGCATATGTCAAAAGGCTTCATTCATCATATCGAGATCAATGTCTCCGACTTGAAAAGAACCGTGACATTTTGGAGTTGGTTTTTGGAGGAGCTAGGGTATCGTCCTTTCCAGGAATGGGATGGGGGGAGGAGCTGGAGAATCGATGATCTGTATGTGGTGTTTGTTCAAGCAGAGAAGCGTTTTCTCGAAATTCCCTTTCATAGGGGAAGAGTGGGGCTTAATCATCTAGCCTTTCATGCAAGCTCACGCCAGGAAGTGGATGAGATGACACATAAATTAAAACAGCAGGGAATGCGCATTCTTTATCCCGACAGGCATCCGTTCGCTGGTGGGAAGGACCATTATGCTGTATTCTTCGAGGATCCCGATAGATTGAAAGTGGAATTGGTTGCTCCTGTTGAATCCCTTTAGGGATGGGCAAAATGATAGTGGTGATACGAATAAGGATTACTATCATTTACAGGGGCTGATGCAGATTCTACCTCAATTGTAATGGCGTTAATCAAGACAAATGCCCCAATGACTTGAATCCATCCTCCCACCAACAAGATTATTTCACCAATTTCCGTGTGTTCCTGTAAGATGAAGATATTGCCGATTGCGACTAGGAAAGAGCCCAATGATATGAGGCTGTTTCCCGTAATATTGAGAGACCTGAACGGAGAGTCCTCTGAAATATAGCCTCCGAATGCTTCAAAAGCGGCGCCAGTTCCTTGGATGCCACTACCTAAGGTATCAATTTTTAAGCCTTCTTCCTCTTCACCACTCAGTTCAATACTGATCCCAACTGAATTTGCCGTATTCCCTGTAGCTTCAAGCCAGGCGCCAATAATCGAATAAATTTGCGAGAGCTGTTGATATTCTGGATTGAACAGTTTGGTTCTCCCGATGGCTTGCAGCGAATTACCGAACGCCTCGATTCCATTGCCTTGAACAATTAAATCCTTTCCTAAATCAGAACTTGTTAAGGATTGCTGGGTCTGCCCAATCGCCTCAACAACCGATCCTATTCCCAATATCCATGCCCCTATAATAAGGAGGTCTTCTCCGCTTGTATTCATAGTCCAACGCCCCTTACAAGAAGTTACCTTATGGTATTCCGGGAAGTACGTTTATGTACAGGTAAACGATGAGGAATATCATATAATTTGGATATTTATGTTAAACTGGATAGGGAGTTATTTACCTTTTAATAAAAAATAAGAATGTTATTAACCATGTAGGCGGGGGTTCAAATGGGGATATTTTTTATAAAGAGAGGAAATGCGAAAAGAACAAAAGCGAATATGATCCTTCATACGATGATTGCGGTAGCGATGATCATCCTTTTAGTGATGGCAATCATCAACGGAAAAGATTTCTTTTACTTAAAGCTGATTTTCCTATTAGCGGGTATAAGTTCGATTATAGATGGATTGGAAAGCTATTTACAAAAGGAAAAAAGGAAAGTCTATCTGCTTGATTTCGGATATGCGTTGGTTTGGTTCTTATTGGTTTATATGTATACGACCATGTAAGAGGGGAGGGGACATGACGATGAAGGGTGCAATACAGGTCATAATGGCGATGCTGTTCCTTATGATTTTCACGTTTTGTGCGTGGTATGAAGGAAGCGAAATCTTGGACAATCCATGGGAGTGGGAATATTCGACGCCTTTTTCGGAGCTATTACACACTCAAGTTGAAGGCCCGGAGGATATTTCCAATCTGGACTATTTTGTGTACGCGGCCAAGTTCAGGCCGTTGTTCCCGGCACTTATGATGTTGACACTATTATATCTAGTCACGCTAACGGGCCTTACAGTAAGTAAAGGAAGCCAGAAAAAATCGGCTTTCTTCCTAACTGGGCTGGGCGTTTTATTGCTGCTCATGAGCGGTTTGATTTGGAGTTCACCGACGGTTGGGGGCCATTTCTTCAAGGGGATTTCTCTAATCTTGGGTATAGTGTCCATCTTGCTCGGAGCGTTGTACTACTTTAAATGGACACCCACATCCAAAAGAGTGGCTTAGTTATAGGTACTCTATGAATTTGAATATATATATATAGAAGAAACTCGGAATATATGAGCCACAAAAAAGGAACAGCCCGCATTAATAGGGCTGTTCCTTTTTTGTGGCTCATGATTTTATCTTTCCTATATAATAGGAAGAAACTCGATATGGACTAGAGGTTCTTACAATTTTTCAGATACTGATTTGGATTGCATATGCAACGTCAAGAAGTCAGGGCCGCCTGCTTTTGAACAAGTTCCGGACATATTGTACCCTCCGAACGGTTGGTACCCAACGATTGCTCCTGTACAGCCACGATTAAAGTATAGGTTCCCTACGAAGAAGTCCTCGCGTGCTTGTTCGATATGGTCACGGTTTGTTGAAATGACTGCACCCGTTAAACCGTATTCTGTGTTATTGGCGATTTCTAGAGCTTCGTCAAAGTCTTTTGCTTTGGAAACGGCGACGATTGGACCGAAGATTTCCTCTTGCATCAAGCGTGCTCTTGGTGCTACATCTGCGACAACAGTTGGTTGAATGAAGTAGCCGATTGAATCATCCGCTTCACCACCCGTTAGGATGCGGCCTTCTTCTTTTGCGACGTCAAAGTAGCTTGTCACTTTTTTGAAGGCTTTATCATCAATGACGGTAGCCATGAAGTTATTATGGTCGGTCGGATCTCCGACGGTTAGTTCTTTTGTCAATTCAACCACCCGGTCCAACACGGTATCGTAAACATCTTCGACGATGATGGCCCGTGAGCATGCAGAACACTTTTGGCCACTGAAGCCGAACGCGGATTTAACGATGGACTGTGCAGCCAATTCAAGATCGGCCTCTTTGTCGACGACGATGGTATCTTTCCCGCCCATTTCGGCAATGACGCGCTTGATCCAAATTTGTCCTTCGTTTACTGCTGCCGCGCGTTGGTTAATGCGCAAACCGACATCGCGTGAACCAGTGAAGCTGATGAAGCGAGTGCGTGGGTGATCGACTAAGTAATCGCCAACCTCACCACCAGGTCCTGGGATGTAGTTCACGACACCAGCTGGAAGGCCGGCCTCTTCAAGGATTTCGATGAATTTATACGCAATGATTGGTGTTGTGGATGCCGGTTTCAGTAAGATGGTGTTCCCTGTAACCACTGCTGCCACGGCTGTCCCGGCCATGATTGCAAATGGGAAGTTCCATGGTGAAATGATGACACCGACACCTAGTGGGATATAGCCAAATTTATTATATTCGCCTGGAAGGCTTTTTACTGGTTTTCCGTCTTTCATTTCGAGCATTTGACGTGCATAATATTCCATGAAGTCAATGGCTTCCGCTGTGTCAGCATCTGCTTCCACCCATGGTTTACCTGCTTCGATTGTCATGATTGCAGACATTTCATGACGACGACGTCTTGTAATCGCAGCTGCTTTAAATAGAATGTCAGCCCGAACTTCAGGTTTTACTTTGCTCCAAGTTTTGAATGTTTGATCGGCAACTTGCATCGCTTTTTCAGCCAGTTCTTTGTTTGCCTTAGATACAGTGCCTACGACTTCGGTTTTTTTAGCCGGATTGTAAGAAGTGATTTTATCATGAGTAGTAATGCGTTCCCCACCAATAACTAATGGATAATCTTTTCCAAGTTCACTTTGAACCTTTTGAATGGCCTCAGTGTAAGCTTGTTGGTTTTCCTTTTTTGAAAAGTCAGTTAGTTGTTCAGTTGTGTATGGAATCAATTTAATATCCTCCTTATAATCACGGGTGCCAAATAATTGTGCACTTATGTTATTGTTAATATATATATAATGCAACATTTTTTGGCATATTACAATAACTTTTCCGAAAATTTACAAAAATTCAAAAGGGGTGTTCCAATGAAACAGCAAGATTTGCACGAGATTTATAAATATATCACGGACAATATTTCAGCAGGAATACACGCCGTGGATGCTCAGGGGAAAACCGTGATCTATAATGCAAAAATGCGGGAGCTAAAAGGGATTCATTCGCTTGAGGAAGATCAATTCGAGCAAGAAATGATCGCTAAAATTAATGACAGCCATCTTTATCGGGTCCTGAAAACATGTGAGCCGATTAAGAACTACAAAATGAATTTCTGGAATCGTGTCGGTCAGGAAATTGTGACGATTTCCGATATTCTGCCGATTAAAAAAGACGATGAATTGATTGGCGCTGTCGAGATATCGAAGGATATTACCGAGAGGGAATTAATGGCCTATCAACCATTGCGGCGGTATGGGCAACCCCTCACATTCGATATCATTACAGCTGTTTCCCCACTTATGGCAGGGGTGATCGAACGGGCCAAGATGGCTGCCAAAACGAGGATGCCTGTTTTGCTTTATGGGGAGTCCGGGACGGGAAAGGACATGATTGCAGAAGGGATCCATCATGATTTGAACCCTGAAAATGATCATTTCATTACACTGATTTGCCGGAATGATGAACAAGCGTTGATCGACCAGCTGAAGCAGCAAATCGATAAAAATGAACAGGTCACGATTTTTTGTGAGCGTGTGGAATACCTTTCCCTTGAAGGTCAGGAAAGGATTCTTAATCTGTTCATGGAACATCTTGAGAGTCACGTTTTTATAGCAAGCGTCGGAAAAGACCCGATTGATTTGATCGAGAAAGGGCAGCTTTCCAAGGATTTATATTACTTCTTTGCATCGGTTTGTATAAATGTCCCCGCATTAAGTGATCGAAAAGAAGATATTAAGCCATTTATATCGGACTACTTTAAGCGCTATCGCAATAATACCGGAAGCCGGATCCAAGGGCTTTCAGCTAAAGTGGAACAGATCTTTCTCGATTATGATTGGCCAGGAAATTTAAAAGAGCTAGAAGTATTGCTGGATGATATAACCAGTACGATGACGAATGAAACATCCATTGATTTTGATATGCTGCCGATTTATTTCAGGTGGAAGATCCAAAGCGAGGAGCTTTCCGATACGACGGGGAACATGTTTGTAGCGGAAAATGAAAAAGATATTCGTCCATTAAGCGTATTCATGAACGAAGTCGAAGAGTACTATATCCAAAATGCCTTGAAAATGTTCGATGGCAACGTTTCGCAAACGGCAAAAGCACTTGGCCTTCGGAGGCAAAGCCTGCAATACCGCCTCAAAAAATTCAATGAGTAACAGGAAAACCCGAATGATGTTCATTCGGGTTTTCCTGTATAAAAAAATGACTCCCGAAAACAACGGGAATCATCCAGTTTGCCTTATCGTGTTTTTTGCTTAACTGAACGTCTTTTTGAAAGTCGGCCCAGTATAAATGCTCCGGTCGCTACGCTGATTCCGATATTTGTTTTCTTGTTGAAGACTTGCTTTGTGACCAATGTCAGGTTTTGAGGTCTTTCGGCCAGTCGTCTCATGAAGTATCCATACCAATCGGCGCCAAATGGGACATATGTACAGAAATTATATCCTTCTTTTGCAAGCTCTAGCTGTAATTCTTTACGGAAGCCATAAAGCATTTGGAATTCGAATTTTTCTTTAGGGATATTATTTTGGATGACGAACTTCTTAACATGGTTGATGACACGATGATCGTGTGTCGCAATCGATGTGAATTTTCCGTGCAATAAGTGGTATTCAATCAGGTCGATATAGTGTTTATCGATTTCCTCTTTACTTTGATACGCAATCGTTTCAGGTTCTTTGTAGGCTCCTTTTACAATTCGTAAACGGTAATCCTTGAATCGCTCGATATTCTCCATCGATTCGTGGAAGTAAGCCTGAATGACGGTCCCTACGTTACCAAAGTGTTCTTGGACCGTTTCCATCAAATCGAATGAGGGATGTAAGCGTTCATAATTTTCCATATCGAAATTGATGAAAATATTATATTCCTTCGCTTTTTCAGCGATTTCTAATAAATTCTGAAGACAAAAATCATAATCAATATCTAAACCAAGCTGTGATGGTTTGAGGGATATATGTGCATCTGCCTGGTTTTCATGAATGGCTTCGATTACCTTGATGATTTGTTCCTTTGCTGCCGTCGCTTCGCTTTTTTCGAATACAAATTCACCAAGGTTATCTACTGTACAGGAAATACCTTGTTGATTTAAATGTTTGATGGTATGAATCGTTTCTTCAATGTTCGTCCCTGCGACCACACTTTGTGCCCCAAGCTTTAACCCATACCGTTGTGCAGCGCTGTTCAAGGTTTTATTTTCTGACAGATGAATAAAAAAATCACGTAAAATCATGTGATTGCCCCCTAAATTATGAAATTATTTGAAGATTATAATATTTTTTCAAGAAAATCAAATCGTTTTTTTTCTTTTTCTGTGAAACTTTGAAAATAAGCTTTGGTAATAAAGGGTTTCTAAAGAAAAATAAATATTTTCCATGTATTCAAAATATAAACATTCTTATTTTCTGTCTTTTCAAAAAACTATTTATGAATTATGATGTGTATTAATTTCATGTTTGTAAAATATAGGGGGTAGCGATGGAGAATTATAACGTACAAATTCAAACAATCGACACGCATACGATGGGGGAAGCTACACGAATTGTCATCGATGGATTCCCTGAAATCATGGGGGAAACCATGATGGATAAAAAGAATTATGTGCGAGATCATTTTGATGATTTCCGTAAGTTGCTGATGAATGAGCCGCGTGGACACAAAGATATGTTCGGAGCCATTCTAACAAAACCGACACATCCCAAGGCGGATATAGGCGTCATCTTCATGGACAGCGGATCTTACTTGAACATGTGTGGCCACGGAACGATTGGGACTGTAACCATGTGTCTAACGAAAGCGCTCATACCTAAAAAAGATAGAGTGTTCATTGATACGCCTGCAGGTTTGATAGAGTGCTTGATTACGTATAAAGATAACGTTGTCGAAAGCGTGTCATTCCAAAACGTTTCGTCATTCGTTCTCTACAAGGAAACCCCTGTTCACCTGTCAGATGATCGACACGTAAACGTGGATGTGGCATTTGGGGGAAGTTTTTTTGGAATAGTGAATGCTCAAGATTTAGGAATAGAGATCTCACTGGAAAATAAAAACGAAATGATACATAAGGCTTTGGAAATTCGCGATAAATTGAACAGTCAGTTATCCATCGAACATCCGTTGAAGCCGGAAATCAATACGGTTGATTTAATAGAAATCAGCGAAAAGGTAGGGCCTAACCATTATCGGAATGTTGTCATATTCGGTGATGGGCAAATTGACCGATCACCTTGTGGGACAGGAACTTGTGCGAAAATGGCAACCTTGGGCCTGGAAGCGGGCGAATCAATCATTCAGGAAAGCATTATCGGATCGAAGTTCAAAGGGACGGTAGTGAAGCATACAGAAGTAGCGGGGATTGAAGCCGTGACCCCCGAGATTACAGGATCAGCATGGATTACTGGGGAACACCTTTTTGTATTACAGAACCATGATGTGTATGAAACAGGATTCTCTATTTAATTTTATTACAATAACATAATTGGAGGCGCTTCCATGAAATCGGTATCAAACTATCAGATTATTATCATTGGGTTCATGCTTTTCGCTATGTTTTTAGGTGCTGGGAATGTCATCTTCGCCCCGGTTCTTGGTCAAGAAGCCGGTACGAACACCGTCATTGCGATGGGTGGATTTCTCATCACGGGTGTTGGTTTGGTCATTCTCGCAATCATTGCTTTAACGAAAGGGGGCGGGACCGTCGAAAAATTGGCGAGCCGGGTGCATCCCAAGTTCGCTCTAGTATTTAGTGTCCTTCTGTTTCTAGCGTTAGGGCCCTTATATGTCATTCCCCGAACAACGAGTGTCGTGTATGAAATCGGCATTCGCCAGTTGATTCCTCAATCTACTATGCACGTATTTTTCTTACTAGGTTTCTCTATCATCTTCATTGGACTAACCATCTATTTATCCTGGGAAACTTCCAAATTCGTGGATCGACTCGGTAAAATGATCACACCCGTCTTTGGGGTCCTGCTTGTGATCTTGGTTGGTAAATCCATCTTCACGCCCATGGGTTCGATTCATGCCCCTGCAACAGGTGCTGGGTATGAAACGTCAACCGCTGCCTTTTTAAAAGGCTTTACGCAAGGCTATTTCACAATGGACGTTTTAGCGGCATTTGTATTTGGCGGCATCTTCATCAAATCAGTCGATGCTTTAGGTGTGAAGTCAGCTAAGGAAGTTTCCTCGGTCTTCATTAAAGCGGGGGTCGTCACGTTGATAGGCCTGATTTTATTGCAGGTTTCCATGGCTTGGATCGGTGCGTCCAGTGTCGATGCCATCGGATATAAACAAAATGGCGGTGAACTGATTGCATTGGCGTCTAAGTCTTTGTTTGGGCAAGTGGGCCTGTACTTAATCGGTGTGGTCATTTTCCTGACAGGCATTACGACCAATGTTGCTTGTCTTGCGGCCGTGGCGGAATACTTTGAACGGATCATTCCATCGATTTCCTACAAAAAATGGTTGATTCTGATTTCTGCCGTGAGCTTGGTCATCACGAACTTTGGCTTGAATACGATTCTTAACATGGCATCCCCGGTCTTAATGTTGTTATATCCGATTGCTATCGCATTAATTGCTTTAGTTTTCTTAGACAAACTATTTGGCGGGGCTCAATCGGTTTATATCGGAACCATCGTGGGCGTTACATTTGTCGCCATTTTGGAAGCACTAAAAGATGCGAATCTAGCTACCTCAACCATTAATGACATCTTCTCTTTCATTCCATTTTTCACGAATGGCGCAGGCTGGATCATTACCGGCATCATCGGCTTTATCGTGGGTATGCTCTTTAAAAATAAGTCTCAAAAGAATAGTGACGTAGAGATGGAATACAACTCGACACTATGAAAGTGAGCCTTGTGAAATGAGACCGAAACCTCTACTCTTGCCAATCGATTGGTGGCCAGGGTAGAGGTTTTCCAATTCTTTGAAAGTTGTTAAGCCTATGGAATATCATAAAAAAATATAATGTACTTAAGAACGGCTATTGAAAAGGCTTAGCCAGCAAAGCTGTTTCGTTCATCCTTTTTTCTAAAACTAAAAAAATCAGCCGACTTCCGTCGGAGTCCACCATCACTGAACGGAATATTGCCTTTCCATCGATTTGATCTTCTCATACAGTTCTTGATTGATAGGAGTGGGCATTTGATACTTTCTTCCCAGTTCAATAACCGTTCCAGCAAATAATTCGACTTCACTGATTCGTTGCGCTTCTACATCTTGAGCCATGGAGGGTTTGCCATTTGGACTTAATGTCCCTAATACTTTCAGCCAATACCCCAAATCCTTTTCCGTTAAATGGACACCTTCTTTTTCCGACAAAGCAATTACTTCTCTCATGGCTGCAATCATCATGTCTCTGGCTTTTCCTTCTCGCTGAATTTCGCCATAATTGCTTTGATAAATAGCAACCGTTTGATTGACCCCTACATTCAGCATGAATTTCCCCCATTGTCTTCTATACATATCCGTATCCACCTCAAAAGGCACATCCATCTGTTCAAAGAATTCTGCCAGCTTTTTTGCCTGTGGTGAAATGACACCAGGTTCCCTTGAACCAAAGCAGAGCATACCCATATGTTCGTAGGTTAGTTCATTTCCGACCTTTACTGCATCCATGCCTTGGGCCACACAATACAGTACTTTATCCATTCCATACGTTTCACCAATAATGGTTTCGCTTGTAATGCCATTCAGTAGGGAAATAATGATGGTATCATCTCCGACATGGTTCTTTACCGATTCAATGGCATTCTTCAACCCATTATATTTAACGGAAACGATCAACAAATCTGCCGGCCCGCAGTCTTCTTCAGGTGTAACATAGTGAAAATGGCAAGGCTCCCCATTACTATAAAGCTTATCGTTTTCATATCGCAAAATGCGATCGGAATCAGCTATGATCCGTAAATCCTCTGTTCCCATCTTCTTGGACAAATGGTGTCCAAACAAAACCCCTAATGCACCTAGCCCAATAATCGAAACTTTTTTCATTGTCATTTTTCCTCTACCTCCTGTACATGTCCCATTAGCATTCTAACATAATTTATTGAATATTCTCATATTTTTAATTACTATAACAGTAGTATATCGAAGGCAAAAAGAAAGGGAGTAGAGGGAGGGAATAATGGACAGAATTAAAATGTTCAAATTTGAAAATGAGTTACATGATTTAATTTCCCTACTGACAAATAATACGTGGCCTTATCACCCAGACCCAAAACCTTCTGGCGAACAAATTGTCGAAGCGTACCATAAGGGGTGGTATCAAGAAGATAAGGAAACCATCTGGATAGAAAAAGACAATGAAAAAATCGGATTGATTATAATACATGATATAACCGACACCATCCCTTCCTTTGACATTCGTTTAGACAAAAGTGTTAGAGGAAAAGGGGTTGGAACGAAAGCTGTTCATTGGATAGTAGACTATCTTTTTGGTTTACCCGATAAGAAGATTAGGATAGAAGCCTATACGCGCAGTGACAACCTAGCTATGAGAAAAACATGTAACAAATGCGGATTTGTTAAAGAAGGGTACTTACGAGATGCTTGGGAAAATAATGATGGGAGTATATCGGACTCGGTTTGCTATGCATTCATTAGAAGGGATTGGGAGAAGAAAGAAATAACGCCGATACAACTAAATGAATGGCCTTTCTAAATATCTTCATAGTTATGTTGTTGAACGTTTAGTGGAAATAGGAAACATCTTAAAGGACCAAAGGGGGTCCTTTTCTTTTTGGAAAGGATTAATAGAAGGGGAGTCTTACTAAAAGAAATGAAATGAGACCACCCCATATTCACGAAAGAAATGATTTCTTTGGTTCATCTTGGCTTAGGGTCGATTTTTCTCTTGGAAATCCACTCCAGATATAGAAATATTCAATTGATGTTATAAAATGTAACATCACGTGTTGACTTTTCATAACATTCTGACTATAATTGGGTTATTATAACAGAGCACAACATCATAAAATATCTTTCTAGGGTTCCGTTCAATCTATATTGAAGTCTGGACCGAGAGAAAGAGTATAGCAAATCATACTGCTATATACACGGAGGGATAAAAGCCCGGGAGAACTTAGTATAGTTCACCCGGGCTTTTATCTTTTTTTATAGCCATTGATGAAAGGGGTAGATGCTTATCAGCAACGTACAATTTAAGAGAAGTTTGAAGACATCACAAATTGTTGTTATGGGGCTAGCATGGATGACACCGATGATTTATTTTACGGTATATGGTGTGGTATTTGAAACAGCCGATGGCTTAATGACCCCCGCTTATATCGTGGCGTTTCTTGCCATTGTGTTTACTGCGTATAGTTACAGTCGAATGGTTAAAGTGTATCCGACCGGAGGTTCTGCGTACACCTATACGAGTAAAGCGATTCACCCAAAGGCTGGGTTTTTGGTCGGGTGGGCGTTATTGATCGATTACCTATTTTCTCCGATTATCGCCATTTTAACATTTGGGATTTTTATGCACGCTGAGTTTCCAAGCATCCCAATATTCGTTTGGATTATCCTGATGAACATTGTGCTAGCGGTTGTGAATATTATCGGAATTGGATCGGCAGCACGCATTAGTGGCTTTTCAGTGTTGGTCCAGATCGGGTTTATCCTCATCTTCTGTTTATTGACAGCTAAAGACATTGTCCTTAATCAAGGTGCCAGTGCTTTATTCACCTTAGAACCATTGCTGGTTGGTGAGGGTTCAGTTGTATCAGTTTTTTCCGGTGCGTCACTGATTTGTTTCTGCTTCTTAGGTTTTGATGCGGTTACAACAATGGCAGAAGAAACAATTGATTCGAAAAAGACGATTCCACGAGCCATCTTTTATATTATTTTCATCGCAATCACTTTGTACGCGATGATCTCGTTTTTAACAGCTATTGCATTCCCGGCATTCAGCTTTGCAGATCCAGACAATGCGGCGTATAGCTTGATTCAAATGGTCGGCGGCAATTTGTTTAGTACCCTCTTCATCATGGTGCTGATTATTGCGACATTCACACAAGGCTTGTCTTCAATGACCAGTGTAACACGTTTTCTCTATGCATTAGGGGAAGCATCCGTTTTACCGAAAAAGGTATTTACTTCATTACATCCAAAACTACGTACACCCATTCTTAACATTTTGTTTGTATCAACAATCTCCTTATCAGCCATTTTCATCAACCTTGATACGGCGGTATTGTTCGTCAGCTTTGGCGCTTTGACCGGTTTTATCTTTGTTAATTTAAGCGTTATTTCCCACTACTATATCAAGGAGCAGAATCGAGGGTTCAAAGCCACCTTCTTCTATCTGGTTTTCCCAAGCATTGGGGTGTTGTTCATCGGATGGTTATGGACGCTACTCGATCCTCATACTTTATGGATTGGGGGAGCATGGGTTGCCTTTGGATTTGTCTACTTATTTTTGAAAAATAGAATCACGGCACCGAGTTTAAGGAATTTAGATAAAAAGTTGGTTTAAAAATCAGAATATTCAATCTATAGGAGGCGGTTATATGCAACAGACAAGTGTGATCGTATCAAAAATCATTCCAGCAGGGGGCAAATGGTCGGCGTTCATCAAACGCGGCAAAGAAATTACCTTTACCGTGTCAGCGGAACAAGCGAATGTATCGTTGTTGCTATTTAACGCACATGATTTGGCAGAACGCTACAATATGCCGGATTCATTAAAAGCTCAATATACTGCCTTTTTTACGAAGCATAATGTATTAATGAGTGACCAAGGCCGTGTTCTAGCGAGCATTACCGAAGATTCTGTCGGCTGGCATGATACCATCGGCGGTTATTCGACAAAAGCGCAAATTGACTCACAATTCGGCGAAACAACGTATCAAGAATCACGCAATGAACGCTATCGTAATGGAGAAGATAACTTGCTTATCGAATTGTTCCGTAATGGCTTAAGCCGCCAAGATTTAGGACCTGTTATCAACTTGTTTTCAAAAGTATCCTGTGATGATGCAGGCTATATGCATCTAGCACCCGATCATGTAAAAGCTGGAGATACAGTGACATTACGGACGGAGATGGATGTTTTCATGGCTCTGTCGAATACGCCCCATCCATTATCGGAAGCGACCACTTATCCACAAGCGGAAGTAACCGTGGAAGTAAAGGATACGATGCCTGCAACCGGAGATGATCCATGCGTCCTTCACCGCGATGAAAATAAGCGCGCATATGAGAATACGTGGGAATATGTACAACTTACACAAGGAGGCGTTCTCTAATGGCTGTATTTAATAATGTTGAAAGTGAACGACAAGAGGCGAAGGCCATTTATTCGAAAAGGTTGTTAGCGGGCGATGGCTGGTTACATACATTAGAACCGGGCCAAGTATTACGAATCGTGGACTTGGAAGGCAATCAAGCAGCAGATACATTATTTTTCAATGCAGAGGTACCGACAGATCACTATAGCGCGGTTAAAACGATTCAGAAACAAAAAAATATCTATCTATCAACAGGCTCCGTTTTACTGTCCGAGATGGGTACAGAACTAGTTGAAATTGTCGCCGATACGTGTGGGCGTCACGATACACTAGGCGGCTCATGTTCAGCCCAAAGCAATACAGTACGTTATGCCCGCGAAACGTTACCCATGCACAATTGCCGTGACACATATATGTTGCAGTTAGCGAAAAGCGATCAATATCAACACATGCAAAAACGTGATTTATCCCCTAATGTAAACTTCTTCATGAATGTGCCTGTCACACTTGAGGGCGGCCTGAAATTTGATGATGGAGTTTCCGCTCCAGGTAAATATGTGGAGATGCGTGCCATCACACGTACAGTGGTGCTCATTAGCAACTGTCCACAGCTCAACAATCCATGTAATGCGTATAATCCAACACCAATTCAACTACTAATTTGGGAAGGGTGAATAAGATGTTCAAAAAAGTATTGATTGCTAACCGAGGTGCAATTGCTGCACGAATCGTTCGAACATTAAAGAAAATGAATGTACAATCTGTCGTCGTTTATACAACGGCCGATCAGGACAATACGTATGTAGCTGAGGCAGACGAAGCCATTTTCATCGGCGATGGGCCTGCAAAAGAGAGCTATTTAAATGCGGATTTAATTTTAGAAAAGGCACGTGCCGTTGGTGCTGAAGCGATTCATCCAGGCTATGGCTTTTTAAGTGAAAATGCCGCATTTGCACGTGATTGTATGGCGAGTGGCATTGCTTTTGTAGGACCTAAACCTGAACAAATCGAACAATTTGGCTTAAAGCACTCAGCACGTCAACTTGCAAAAGAAGCGCAAGTACCGTTACTGCCCGGTACGCATTTGATTGAGGATTTAGAAGAAGCACTAGCATCCTCTACAAGGATTGGCTATCCAGTGATCTTAAAAAGTACGGCTGGTGGCGGTGGCATTGGCATGAAAGTGTGTGAGGATGAGCAAGCATTGCGTGAGGCGTTTGAAGCAGTGACGCATTTAGCAGAGAAGAACTTCAATAATGGTGGTGTATTTGTTGAAAAATATATTGCAAGTGCACGCCATGTAGAAGTGCAGGTCTTTGGTACAGAGACGGAAATTGTGGCATTGGGCGAACGGGATTGCTCATTGCAGCGCCGCAACCAAAAAGTAGTGGAAGAGACACCCGCACCTCTATTGAATGAAGCGGTTCGTGAAAAGATGTTGGAAGCTTCCATACGTTTAGCGAAACTAGTGGGCTATCGTAGTGCTGGTACGGTGGAATATTTATACGATCCTGTGAGTGATCAGTTTTATTTCTTGGAAGTGAACACGCGTTTACAAGTAGAGCATGGTGTGACGGAAGAAGTCACAGGTGTAGATTTAGTGGAATGGATGATTAAAGAGGCAGCCGGGGAGTTGGCGAATCTTTCCACACTAATATCATCGCCACAAGGTCATAGCATGCAAGTTCGCATTTATGCTGAAGATTGTTTTAACCAGTTTCAGCCAAGTGTCGGGACGATAGATGATATCGTATGGCCAGCGGGTGTCCGCATCGAAACTGGCATCCAAAAAGGCGGTTCCATCTCAACGTATTATGATCCAATGGTTGCCAAAGTGATTGTCCATGCCGATACGCGTGAGGATGCCATTACAAAGTTACAGCAAGCATTATCTGAAATGCGTGTATATGGTGTGACGACAAACCTGCAATATTTAGAGCAAGTATTAATGGAAGAATCGGTGCGGTCAGGGGCCGTTTATACGAAGCTATTGGAATCTTTTTTACCAGAGGAAGCAAGTATTGAAGTGTTAGATGGTGGCATTCAAACGACGGTACAAGATTTTCCGGGGCGAACAGGACATTGGAACGTCGGAGTGCCGCCATGTGGTCCGATGGATAGCTATGCATTCCGCATCGGCAATCAGTTACTTGGCAATGCCTTCGATGCACCAGGCTTAGAGTTGACACTGCGTGGCGGTAGTTATCGCTTCCGTGCACCGATGACTATTTGTTTAACAGGGGCCGATATGCAAGCGACGCTCGATGGGGCGCCAGTTGCACGTTACGAAACGATTCAAGTAGCTGCGCAACAAGTACTGTCACTAGAAGAGGCCGAAGAAGGCATGCGCAGTTACTTGCTCGTGGCAGGGGGACTTGATATGCCGAAGTATCTAGGCAGTGCCTCGACATTTACGCTTGGTGGATTTGGCGGACATAATGGCCGGCCACTACATACAGGTGATGTGTTACGCGTCAATGCGGCAGAACCCGTTGTACCGCGCGCCTTACCAGCTGAAGCTCAGCAACACTATACACATGAGTGGGAAATTGGCGTTATTGCTGGACCTCATTGCACGAAGGAATATTTAGAAGCGGCCTACTTAGAAGAGCTGACGGCAACCAACTTTGAAGTGCATTTTAATAGCTCCCGGACAGGGGTGCGGCTCATTGGTCCCACACCGAAGTGGACACGTAAAGATGGAGGCGAGGCAGGCTTGCATCCATCGAATATTCACGACAATGCCTATGCGATTGGTACCCTGGATTTAACAGGTGATATGCCGATTTTATTAGGCCCGGATGGACCGAGCCTCGGCGGTTTTGTTTGTCCAGTGACGACGGCTTCGGCAGAGTTTTGGAAGATCGGTCAGTTGCACGCGGGTGATACGGTACGCTTTAAATTATTATCAGTAGACGAAGCCAATGCTCTACGTAAAAATCAAGAGCAATTTTTAGAGGAATTAACGGTCACATCGTTTGAAGAGATGAACGATGTAAAATATATGGAACAAGCTGATCCAGAAACGGCGATTCTATTCAGAAGCGAGAAAGGCCGCTTCCCGATGGTTATCCGTGCAGATGGGGATGAAAATTTGCTTGTGGAATATGGCGATATGGTTCTGGATTTACTATTGCGTTTCCAAGCCCATCTGTTAATGGAGGCGATTAAAGAGCGCACTGATATTCCAGTGATTGACCTCACACCAGGTATCCGCTCCCTGCAAGTGCATATTGATTCAACGAAAATGACGCTAATGGAATTATGCCGTATTATAGACGAGCTAAATCAAGCATTACCTGTGTTGGAAGAAGTTGAGGTACCTTCGCGAATCGTCCATTTACCCTTGTCATGGGACGATCCTTCGACACAATTAGCCATCGAGCGTTATCAAAAAAATGTCCGCCCGGATGCACCTTGGTGTCCGAGTAATATCGAATTCATCCGCCGTATGAACGGTCTTGGAGCAATTGATGATGTTCGTCGTATCGTGTTTGATGCCAATTATTTAGTGATGGGGCTTGGCGATGTATATCTTGGGGCACCCGTTGCCACACCACTCGATCCGCGGCACCGTCTCGTAACGACAAAGTACAATCCTGCGCGGACATGGACGCCTGAAAATGCAGTTGGGATTGGTGGCGCATATATGTGCGTATATGGCATGGAAGGACCTGGTGGCTATCAATTCGTTGGCCGTACGGTCCAAATGTGGAATCGCCTTAGAGCAACAAAAAGTTTTACAGAAGGAAAGCCATGGTTATTACGCTTCTTCGATCAAATTCGCTTCTATCCAGTAGCAGAAGAAGAATTAGGAATAAAACGCCAACAATTTTTACGTGGTCAATTTGAGGTCAAGATTGAAGAGACAACATTCAAACTCCGTGACTATATCAGATTTTTGGAAGAGGTTAAAGTCGAAACGCAAAGCTTTAAACAAACTCAACAGCAAGCGTTTGATACAGAGCGTGAGCGTTGGCGCGACCTTGGATTAGACGAATATGTAGCAGAGCATCATGAAGCGGTGAATGTCGATAGCGATGTGCCCGAAAATAGCGAGGCCATCCGCTGTACATTACCGGGGAGCATATGGAAAGTACTTGTTGAAGCAGGCATGTATGTAAGAAAAGGGGATGTATTGCTAGTTGAAGAAAGTATGAAAATGGAGTTTCCGCAGGTTGCCCCATTTGATGGCATAGTGAAACAAATTTATGTTTCTCCTGGAGACGAAGTACAAGCCAATCAATTAATGGTAGCCCTAGAACCCATAGAAGTGGAGGTAAAAGATGATGAATCCATTATTATCTATCAATAATTTACAACAAGCTTATGCAGATGGTAGCTTGACGCCACGGCAAGTAGTCACCGATATTTTACAGCGTGTGGAAGACTATACGGCGAGTACGGTATTTATTGTTCCCCCGACATGGGAACGACTGACGCCTTATGTTGAAAAATTGGAACGAGTCAATATGCAGGACTTTCCGTTATATGGAATTCCATTTGTCATTAAGGATAATATTGATTGGGTTGATGTCGACACAACTGCGGCTTGCCCAACCTATGCCTATACACCTACTGAAAGTGCGACTGTTGTCCAACGTTTAATTGATGCTGGTGCGATTCCAATTGGCAAAACCAATTTAGACCAGTTTGCAACGGGGCTGATTGGCACGCGTAGTCCATATGGTGTCGTGAAGAACGCCTTGAACGAAGAACTGATCAGCGGGGGCTCCAGCTCTGGTTCGGCAGTCGCAGTGGCACTAGGATTTGCGAGCTTTGGTCTTGGTACAGATACAGCGGGTTCGGGTCGCGTACCAGCCGCATTAAATGAGTTGTATGGTTTGAAACCAAGTCTAGGTGCTTGGCCCGTGAAAGGTGTAGTACCGGCATGCGAAAGTTTAGATTGTGTGACGGTGTTTGCGACTGAACTGCAAGATGTCTATTCAGTAGATGCCGTTGTGCGCGGGGAAGGTGCAGCTGATATCTGGAGCCGTACCGTACCATTAGCCCCCGCTGCAAATCCATCTGTTGTGTGTTTGCCGAAAAACGACTTAACGTTTTTTGGCCCATATGCGCAGGAATATGAAGCGGCCTGGAATCGCACGGTGCAACGTCTGGAAAATGGGAACGCGCCGATCCGTTATATAGATGTGACGTACTTACAAGAAGCGGCAGCCATTTTATACGACGGTCCATGGATTGCGGAGCGCTGGTCTGCGATTGGGGATTTTGTAGAGGAGCATCCTGATGAAATCTTCGATGTTACGCGCCAACTACTACGTGAAAGCGAAAATCAAACGTATCGTGCCACTGAGCTATTTCAGGCAATGCATCGTCTACAAGCATTAAAGAAACGTGCGATGCTAGATTTAGAGAACGCGGTGCTTGTTTTGCCAACAACAGGTGGTACGTGGACGATTCAACAGGCAAAAGAAGACCCGATTTCCACAAATCAACAATTGGGCTTGTATACGAATCATTGCAATTTGCTCGATTTGGCAGCGATTGCTGTTCCGGCAGATCATGCAACCACAAACGTTCCTTTTGGCATTACACTTTTTAGCCGCTTCGATGAAGAACATTTATTAAAAGGACTGGCCACTACTATTGAGCGTGGCAACACAATTCCCGTTGCCGTATGCGGACTTCATATGCGTGGCTTTGCATTAGAGCATCAAATGCTAGAATGCCAAGCTACCTTTGCCTATCAAACAACAACAGCCTCTACCTATCGATTATATCAACTAGCTACACAGCCAGCTAAACCTGGGTTAGTTCGGTGTGCAGATGGTTTTGCCATAGAAGTTGAGGTATGGGATATGCCAATTGCACAGCTCGGTGCCTTCATGCAACGGATTCCTGCACCGCTTGGAATGGGAAAAGTCCAGCTAGCAAACGGTCTTGAAGTTCTTGGTTTTATTTGTGAGCCAGATGCAATCGAGCAAGCATTGGATATTTCTTATACCGGTGGGTGGCGTTATTTAGAAACGACATCGATTGAATAAGTAGTGGAACTCTGTAATGTTGGGAACAATAACGAATCTGACTGGTGAGTTGTAGTTAGAATTTGAATAATGAAGGAAATACCTATATATTTATCACTGAGTCACATATGCGACATAGGCTATTTTTAGAAAAGCTCGGAGGAGAATATTATGAAAACGATTAGTACAGAACAAGAATATCGTGAACAAATCAAACAAGATGAATTAACGGTCGGGATTTTCACGACAACATGGTGCCCGGACTGCAAGCGTCTGGATATGTTCATCGGTGACATCACAGCAGAACATCAAGACAAGAATTGGTTCACCATCGATAAAGACGAATTCCCGGAAATCGCAGAAGAACAGACTGTCATGGGAATCCCTTCATTATTGGTATTCAAGAATGGTGAAAAAATCGCCCACCTGCACAGTGCGAACGCTAAAACTCCTGATCAAGTGAATGAGTTTTTAAATAACCTATAATAATAAGCACGGAACCTACCCTCGCATGATGTCATGTGGGGGTTATTTTTCGTTTATGTGAATAGGATTAAATAGTTACGCAGTATACAAAATTTCAGACATTCAACAAGCCACCGATCTGGCGATTGGGAGCTAAAGATTCGATTCAAGATATAGTCGATGTAACGAATTAAAATGTCCCCCACTAAAGGGGCATTTTTCTTTTGTTTATAACTCCTCAATTTTTTTGAAGAGATCGGTGTAAAGTTGATCTATGTTCTTTTTATCGTCTAAATAAAAGTACCAAGCATCCTCTTTATTTACATGATCATCATGCAAATAAATGGTCGTATGAGAACCATTCGTTAAAGAATCATGGGCCGTTTCATAAGTAAGGCCCTCCGTTATAAAGGGATCGTGCTTTTTACTAGAATCGAAGAAGACAATCGGAATGTCTGAACTTCTATAAACGTTCACAAATTTATCGTCTGATGCTTCTTCAAAAACGTCGGGTGCTAACAGAACGGCATCAAAGTCAGCTTCGATTCTTGCAATATCTTTACTTAATTTGTCTAATGATAGCGATTTAACAGAAATACTATTATTTTTAAATTCAGGTGTTTCGCCAATTACTGCAATGTTCAAAGGTGCTCCATCGTACTTCACCTCACTATTCGAACAAGCAGCCAATACTGCTACTACGCTTAAAAAAAGGATGATCTTTTTCATATGCAACCTCCTTATTAATGGAAATCTTTTTTTCTTTCCTCAACTTATTATTCTACAAATATTTTCAAAAACCTTGCTTACATAACATTCCTTTTTGAAGGATAAAGTATATTCCTGAAAATCCTATCATTTCAATTATGTTACATAAATATTAATTATTTTACTATTAGATTAAGAGAACTTAACAATAGATAGAAACTTAGTAGAATGCACAATTATGTCATAAAAATAGTTTTAATTACCTATACCAGAATACTATTTTTAACCGATATTTAAATTAATGTAATAAAAATAATACTTTAGTAGGGAGAATGATATGAAGAAGTTACTTATACCAACGTTCTGTTTCGCAGTATTGAGTACTGTTGCTTTTGAAGAACATATATCTGCAGCTCCACTATCAGCCGAACAAAAAACGATAGAAACGATAAAATATGTGAATGTGAGCTCAGGGTCGCTGAATATGCGAAAAAGCGGTAAGGAAAGCGCAACCGTTGTGGCGAAGCTAAGTAAAGGCACGAAGGTAACGGTGTATTCGGAATCCAAGGGATGGGCTAAGGTCAAGGCAAATGGAAAAGAAGGATACGTGAGTACCACTTACCTTTCCACAAAAAAGCCAGGAGCGGTTAAGCAAGCAGTGACTGCCAACGTCAAAACGACGACAAAATACGTGAATGTGAGTTCAGGCTCGCTGAATATGCGGAAAAGCGGATCCGCGAGCGCGAAAATTGTCACGACGCTAAGCAAGGGTACCAAAGTAACGGTGTACTCGGAGTCAAAAGGCTGGGCAAAGATCAAAGCGAACAATAAGGAAGGCTATGTGAATACAACCTACCTTTCGACAAAGAAGCCAGGAGCGGTTAAGCAAGCAGTGACTGCCAACGTCAAAACGACGACAAAATACGTGAATGTGAGCTCAGGGTCGCTGAATATGCGGAAAAGTGGTTCCGCGAGCGCGAAAATTGTCACGACGCTAAGCAAGGGCACGAAGGTAACGGTGTACTCGGAGTCAAAAGGCTGGGCGAAAATCAAAGCGAACAATAAGGAAGGCTATGTGAATACAACCTACCTTTCCACAAAGAAACCCGCCACGGCAACAAAGGCTTCCACCACCGTTAAAACGACGACAAAATACGTGAATGTGAGCTCAGGTACGCTGAATATGCGGAAAAGTGGATCCGCGAGCGCGAAAATTGTCACGGAATTAACCAAAGGCACTAAAGTCACGGTGTATTCAGAGTCAAAAGGCTGGGCGAAGATCAAAGCGAACAATAAGGAAGGCTATGTGAATACAGCCTACCTTTCCACAACGAAACCAGTCACGGCCAAACCAGCGTCCACTCCGGTTAAGACGACGACAAAATACGTGAATGTGAGCTCAGGTACGCTGAATATGCGGAAAAGTGGATCCGCGAGCGCGAAAATAGTCACGGAATTAACCAAAGGCACTAAAGTCACGGTGTATTCAGAGTCAAAAGGCTGGGCGAAGATCAAAGCGAACAATAAGGAAGGCTATGTGAATACG
>NZ_JBIWDJ010000006.1:0-48848 GCF_044761955.1 Peribacillus sp. NPDC097225 | reverse complement strand
AATACGGCCTATCTTTCCACAACGAAACCAGTCACGGCCAAACCAGCGTCCACTCCGGTTAAGACGACGACAAAATACGTGAATGTAAGTTCAGGTACGCTGAATATGAGGAAAAGTGGTTCCGCAAGCGCGGCAATCGTCACCGAGCTAACGAAAGGGACGAAGGTAACGGTGTATTCGGAGTCCAATGGCTGGGCAAAAATCAAGGCGAACAATAAGGAAGGTTATGTGAATACAAAATATCTTTCAACGACCAAACCGACTTCAATAGAGGAAAAGCCGGAACCTACCCCTCCAATTGAAGAAAACACGCTCATTAAATTCGTGAAGGTGAACGATGGATCTAATCTCAACATGCGATCCGCAGCCTCAACGTCTGCCTCTATCGTGGCAATGCTTGCCAATAATACGGCGGTAACGGTGTATTCTGAATCTGATGGTTGGGCAAAGGTTTCAGCAAATGGGAAAACGGGATATGTGAGCTCACAGTATTTAGTTAACACAGCTGCAGAAACTCCAGGCAATGCTCCTGGAACGGTCATTAAGAATTATACAGATTATGGCCTGACGATCGACAAGATGGTAGATTTGCAGATGGCCGTCAATGCCCAAACGGATAAAAGTTACCAAACCTACATACGTGAAGACGGTATTATTTTGACCTCTTCCACGAAAGGTACGGTCAATGGATCGGGCTGGCGAGTACGAGGAGGAGCTGGTCCGGATAACTGGGTAGTCGGTTCGGTCAGCAATAATCAGTCTCTTACAATCAAATCGAAGGTGAAAGGCTCTGACGGTTATTACTGGTATGAAGTCGATATCAATAAAACCTGGGTCAATGCGAGTCCAGAAGATGTGAAATATCATCTGAATCCAGATAATTTCGTGGATGATCCAGTTAACTCTTTTCAATTTGTTAAACTCTCTCAAAGTGCGAACCTAAATGCTGCCGAAGTGAATAGTAGAATCCTATCCGGCAAAGGGATTTTAGAAGGACAAGCAGCCACCTTCATGACGGCAGGGGATAAATATGGAGTCAATGATATTTATCTTATTTCACACGCATTATTGGAAACGGGCAAAGGGACTTCACCATTAGCAACAGGCGTTATGGTGAATGGAAAGACGGTCTATAATATGTATGGAATCGGCGCGTATGATGGAACGGCAGTAAGTAGCGGCGCGCAGTATGCCTATAATGCAGGTTGGTTCACTCCGGAAGCGGCCATCATTGGTGGTGCAGAATTCATCGCCAAAGGGTATATCTCCACAGGTCAGGACACCTTATATAAAATGAGATGGAATCCTGCTGGGGCTAGCAGTTATGGATATGCCACACACCAATATGCAACAGATATCGGCTGGGCCGTGAAGCAAGTAAAACAGATTTATAATCTGTATAGTTTATTAGATTCCTATAATCTAAACATTGAAATTCCAAAATATAAATAATATCGTAAAAACCACATGATTAGGTTCATGTGGTTTTTACGATATATAGCTTATTTCAACATGTATCTTCGGAAAGGCAATTTTATCTTCGAAATCGTCTCATATATCTTCGGAAAGAGCGGTTATATCTTCTGATTTTGCCATTATATCGATTTTTCGAAAAAATTCTTCAGTATTATAAGTAGGAAAAGGTTCAGGTATCACGCTTGGCCTGAACCTTTTACCTATCCACCTTCAGTCCAATATCGTCTCTCTTAAATAAAATATACTAGAATTTACGGACGAAGACGGAAACCCCGAAAACTCCCAAACAGGTATTCGAAACCCTTACAAAATCATTTGATAGTAGACAATTTACAGCTTTCCGGTAGGACTTACCTGTTGATAGCTTGCAGGAATCAGCGTTTCCGATGACTGTAGCTTCTACAATTGTACGAGAAGAGTGAGGCCTTAAAGGATTTCTTTCCCATAGTATCGTCACTACATCAGGAGGTCTAGGAATGGACACAGAATCAGACATGTAATTCACCTCTTTTCTACTGGTTTATATAGTTAATGCGACTTCGGACAAGTTAGCTTATCGATTTGTCATGTTTTTTTAATAAAAGGCTCAAGGATACCCATATAAAATTGGTAGTCATGAGGGATGCCTGGAAGGATTATTTTGTTTTTTAGAGAAATATTATGTAGAAAGCTGAAGAGAGAAATTGATAGAAAAAAATATTCGAATGTATACAGGGGGAATTAGATGCAAAAAAAAGCGAACCGGAAATTATACAGTTTATGGACAGGTGAGTTGACGGCAACGGTCCTTTTTGCCGCTTTGTGGTTGTTATTCATTCAGCAACAGAAATGGGCGGATCCTTACTTGATTTCGTTCCCGCCTATCTATGCCTTTGTTGTGCTGGAGTTCATCCTGCTTCAAGGGAGCCTCTATTGGTTTCTGAAATGGAAACAAGCGAAGCAAAAGAAGTTCGTCGGGCTGCCTTCTGCGCAACTACGTATTTTCCGTGCGTTTAAAAAGATTAATATGGTTCTGATCTTGATAGGATTACTCGTAGCCGTTTATCAATTCATCTTTTTTTCGGTCGGTCATTATTGGTTCATCTTTCTTTATGCATTCGCCATCATTGAACATATCAATTACTACCATATTAGGCTTTCCTATCAGACTCCGGAAGAGTTAAAGGAGTTCTTTCATCAAAAGAAATTTCGTCCTTCCATCCTGGCAAAGGAATTGGCTATGTTAAGAAGGTGAGGAGAACATGGACAAGCAACAAGTAACAACTAAAAAAACATTCGTTGAGAGTTTATTAGATAGTGTTTCGATGATTCTACTTATCATGATGTTTGTATACATATTTTTAAAGTGGCCGGTTCTACCGAATAGCATCCCTATGAGTTTTGATCCATCGGGTGCCGTATCCCAATGGGGAGATAAGAAAAGCATTTTAGGTCTGCCATTAATCGGGCTATTGGCTTTTGGTGTGTTTAGCCTTGTTGAAAGGTATCATGATTCCATCAACTTACGAATCTATAAAAGTGAAGATAAAGACAAGGAGGTAACGTACAATAGGCTGATGGTGAATATCATCAAAACGGGCATCGTCATTTGTCTGCTTCTTGCTAACTGGAGGATCATGGAAGCGGTTCTATAATAGGTACAGATTAAACGGGTGATTCTTCATGAAGAGGAATCGCTTTTTTACTATAGAGATTTTTATGGCAGAGGGAGCTGGATTTTGTAAAATGATGTAGAAAGATGCTAGAGAACAACATTTGTCAAGTTATAAAAATGTCAATATTGTGTAAAAAATCATGGATTTGATATAAATTTGGAATATTCTGTTGTATTATAGGTTATACACATATCTAGAAAAATGGATTTGTGATAATGGGATATGCTGAGATTTTCTGTTTTATGAAAGCATGTTTTGCCTTGAGTCCTCGGTGGGCATGCTAATAAAACCTTATTTCGGCATAGAAAAAGAATGGGGAGGAATTATTTTTTATGGGGAAAAAGAAAATGATTCAATTTGCGTCAGCCACCGTACTGGCCGCATCAACTATCGTCGCAGTGGCACCGGTGCCAACGGATGCTGCAACAACAAGCTTAAACAGTAAAATCAAGATAGCGAAGGCCACCATCAAAAAGCCATTCGACACGTACTTCTACTCTTCTAAACTCGCTTCCGTATCCACCATCAAGAAACAAACCAAAGCTGCAAAACAGGCGAAAAAAGACATAACCGCTACGATTAAAAAATCAACCTTAACGAAAAAACAAAAAGATGAAAAACTAAAGGAAATCAAGGCCTATGATAAATACATAACACGGGCAGAGGGTTATGTGAAAGGCTATCAAAAGGCGGAAAAGGCTAAGGTAGCCCATGATAAAGCACTTAAGTCTCTGACGAATTCCGTTATCGCCCAAAAACCGACGGAGGTTAAGAAAAAATATAACGCACTGGATGCAGCTGTGAAAAAGACCGAAAAGGACATTAAAGATACCGTGTACGGCGCCAAGATTGAAGCCCTTCTATACGATAAGTTCACCAAAGGAACGAAAAAATCCTTAAACGGGGATCTTAAAGTGCCGTACTACTATGATAAGGCCGAGTATTGGATAGCAAAAGGGGATTTGAAAACAGCTGCCAAACGGATGGACGCCGTTTCAGGCCAGTTGAAAAAGGTAAGCAAAACATCGAAGCTCGGTAAGGCCATCCATGCTTACGCGAAGAAAGTAAACGGAAAATATGAAGCGGCCCTTTATACCGAAAAGAAAAAAGCAGTAGAAAAGAAAGTAAGTGCGTACGAAAAGCTGGCAAAGGGACCACTTAAGACGAAAGCACAGATCAACGCGGCTAAACAAGCGAAAGTGGCTATTGATTTAACTGGAATCAATAAAGCGGATAAGAAGGCTTTCCAAGCAAGGATTGCAGCAGCGGATAAGTTGGTTGCAACAGCTGAAGAAGGGCTTCAATTCACCCTATCTTTGATGCATACGAATGACACGCATGCTCATTTGGATAACGTGGCCAAACGGGTGACTGCCGTTAAGGAAGTAAGGGAAAGTAAGCCAAAAGCACTTTTGATCGATGCGGGTGACGTATTCTCAGGAACCTTGTATTTCAATGAATTCAAGGGTCAGGCTGATCTTCAATTCATGAATTTAATGAAATATGACGTGATGACATTCGGAAATCATGAGTTTGATTTAGGGTCAAGTCAAGAAGGCCATCAAGCCTTGGCAGACTTTATTAAAGGCGCCAAGTTCCCATTTGTCAGTTCGAATGTAGACTTTACCAAAGACGATAAATTTAAAGGGTTATTCTCGGATCTATATTCGAGTGAACCTGAACAAGGGAAGATCTATAACGGCATCGTAAAGGATATCGATGGTGAGAAGGTCGGGTTCTTTGGCCTGACGACAGAAGAAACGAAAGACATTTCAAGCCCTGGCAGTATCGTATTCGAGAACTATCTGGAAGAAGCAGAAAAGGCCGTGAAAGCTTTCGAAGGCATGGGCGTGAATAAAATCGTCGCCATCTCCCATCTTGGGTATGATGACAATGCCGAATATGATAATGATTTAACACTGGCATCTAAGGTAAAAGGGATTGATGTGATCGTCGGTGGACATAGCCATACGCAGTTAGACGGTCCAGTTGTGATCAGTGAGGATGAAAAAGGACAAACGAAAGACCCGACTGTCGTTGTCCAAGCTTATCAATATAGTGATTATCTAGGTACGCTTGATGTGGAATTTGATAGTAAGGGGAAAATCATTGGACAAGCAGGGCAGTTAATCAAGCTTGCCGACAAACAGGATGATGCAGAAGCGGCCAAGAAGTTGGAAACCTACTCCAAGAAGATTCAGGAAGTAAAAGAAAGCAAAACGGGCGCAACCGCAGTGAAGGCAATGGAAAGTCCGCGTGATTCAGGTGACGTTACGAAACCAAGTGTCCGTAAAAATGAAACGGAATTAGGCAATTTGATCACCGATGCCATGCTGACGAAAGCGAAGGAATTTAATAAAGATACGGTCATAGCTTTCCAAAATGGTGGAGGCATCCGTGCCGGTATCGATCAAGGTGACATCACATTAGGGGATATCCTCACCGTTTTACCGTTTGGCAATACACTGGCGACGATGAAGCTAACGGGTGCGGAAATAACGCAAGCATTGGAACATAGCGTGAGCCAAGCACCGAGAGAGAGTGGCGGTTTCCTACATGTATCCGGCATGAAATTCACATATGACAGCACAAAGGATGCGGGGCAACGCGTACAAAAGGTTGAAGTGAAAGGACAAGATGGAACGTATAGCGAATTGGATAAAACCAAGCAATATACAGTAGCCACCAATGCCTTTACAGCCAAGGGTGGAGATGGCTTTACAGTCTTTGCAAAGGCCTATGCAGAAGGAAGAGTGACGGACATCGGCCTTCCTGATTGGGAGAACCTTGCGGATTATGTAAGCCAGTTAAAAACGGTCAACCCAACCATCGAGGGACGGATTACGGACGTTTCTGGGATTACACCAAATCCCTGATACAGTTAGGGCGATGCCACTTTAGATGTCACGAATCTTTCTTCCTTTAAAAATGTAGTAGTTAAAGGAGACACCACTCTTTAATAGATGGGAAGGGGAATATCTGACTCACTGACAGGTAACATCGCCAAGGTTTAATAAAAAACTGGAGGGGTTGAGTACTTGAAGAAGAATGGGATAAGTAAGATTTTCTTTGCCCTATTATTAGTTCTATCAACGATTTTGCCATATGCAGCGGTCGCAAAAGCGGAAGAGTTCCTATCTGTAGCAGAAGCCATCGCGAATAACAGTGGGAAAGGTAAAACGGTGAAAGGCTATATCGTAGGAACAGCTTCTAGTGGTACAAGCTATGTCCAAAGTGCACCTTTTACTGTGAATACCAATATAGGAATCGCAGATAGTCCGGATGAAACCGACAGTAAAAAAATCATGCCGGTTCAGCTACCTAGCGGTAACATTCGGACATCCTTGAATTTAGTGGATCACCCGGAGCTACTCAAGAAACAGGTGACGATTACCGGTTCATTGGAAGCGTACTTCAGTGTTCCTGGTCTTAAATCTCCAACTGCTTACACAATCATTAGTGATGGCGGCATACCGCCAGAGCAACCTGATGTGAAGGTTTTGGGTTCCCTTGCAGAAGCACGCACGAATACGGAAGATGTGGTGCAGATTGAAGGAATCGTTACGACGGGAGTTGGCTATTGGGGAGGAAAAGGCTTTTACATCCAAGACCAAACCGCTGGACTTTATGTGTATGGAACTTCATGGACAACGGATGTGAAGCAAGGAGATAAGGTTCGATTAATTGGAAAGGTCTCTGCTTATAGTAACGAATTACAAATCCAACCTACGACCCTTGATGTGGTTTCTTCTGGGAATGCCCTTCCTGAAACACAACGAATCGATGCGGCAGGAGTCAATGATGCCACACAAGGAGAGCTAGTCACCATTGAGAAGGCGACCATCACTGATTTGGCAGCATCGGGCACATACGGAACATTCGAATTTAAAGCAAAAGATGAGAAAGGTAATTCCGTACTCGTTCGCCATGATAACCGGAATGGTTCGAGTTATGAGGATTTCCTGAAGAGCTTTAAAGAAGGAGACCTCATTTCCGTCACTGGAATAGCGTCACAATTCAATGATGCGTATCAGCTTAAGCCAAGAGGGCTTGAAGACTATGAATTGGTGAACAAACCAGCTGTGTATACGGATGTTTATCCTGGAACGGTCAGTGAAAATACAAAAATATCCCTTGAATCTGGCTGGGAAGGAGCAAAGATTTATTATACGTTAGATGGCTCTACTCCAACCACTTCAAGCACGTTATACACAGCACCGATAACGTTAACGAAAGATACGGTCATTAAGGCAATCGCCGTGAACGACAAAACATCGGAAGTATTCACATTTGCCTATACCGTCACGAAAACGAATGACTTGAAGATTCGTGACATTCAAGGGATGAATCATTTTTCACCGTATGAAGATCAGCTTGTCTCAAATGTCGAAGGTGTGGTCACGTATGTAAAGGATGCCAATAACTTTTACATGCAAGATCCTAATCCGGACGATGATTTGACGACGTCGGAAGGAATCCTTGTCTACAACAAAGGGCATGGGTTGAAAGCGGGAGATTCCGTCTCGGTGGATGGTAAAGTTGTGGAATGGTATGTCGAAGGCTACGCTGAAATGAAAACGACGGATCTGCCAACGACTGAATTGACCAATACGACTATTAAAAAGACGGGTACTCTAGCCATTCCGAAACCGATAGTTATAGGCAAAGATGTCATCCCACCTTCTGAAAATATCGATGATGATCAATTGACCGATTTCGAACCGACAGAAGATGGAATTGATTTTTATGAGAGTTTAGAAGGAATGCTCGTTGAAGTCTATCAACCGAAAGTGGTAGCTCCCCAAGATTATGGTGAATTGGTTGTGATTCCGGGAGATATGAAAACAAACACGGCAGTGGGCGGAGTGAAAGCAACGGAAGAAGACTACAACCCAGAAAGAATCACCCTGGATATGGATGATGAAAAATTCGTCGCAAAAACAGGAGACTTCTTTACAAGTAATGTTACCGGGGTAATCAGCTACGGCTATAGCAACTATAGGGTGTTGACGGATAAAAACAAGCTGCCAACATTACAGGATGGCGGAACAGCTAGGGAAGTGACGTCGTTATCATCAGAGTCTGATAAACTATCGATTGCGTCTTATAACATCGAGAATTTCTCGACACAAACGGCTGATTCAAAGGTTACGACAATAGCAAATTCCATCATTACGAATCTAAAAGCGCCGGATATTATCGGCGTGACGGAAATGCAGGATAATGACGGGGCAACAGATAGTGGAACGACGGATGCCAGTCAAAGTGCACAGAAAGTGATCGACAAAATCAAGGCATCAGGAGGACCAGCCTATCAATATATTGATATTGCGCCAGAAGATAAAGCGGATGGCGGGGCACCTGGTGGAAATATCCGCGTAGGCTTTTTGTATAATGCAGACCGAGTGAAATTAGTTGAGGGAACAAAAGGGAAGCCGACGGAATCCGTTGCGTATAAAGGGGATAAGCTTACCTTGAACCCTGGGAGAATCGATCCTACTAATTCGGCCTTTGCTTCAAGCAGGAAGCCATTGGCTGCCCAATTTGAATTTAAAGGGGAAAGTGTAGTCGTCGTCGCCAATCATTTCAATTCCAAGGGCGGTGATCAACCATTATTCGGGAAAAATCAGCCACCTGTACTATCAAGTGAGGTTCAAAGGCTAAAAATTGCTTCCATCGTCAATCAATTTGTCAAAGGGATCACGGAAGAAAATCCTGATGAACATATTGTATTGCTCGGCGACTTTAATGACTTTGAATTCTCAGCACCACTTAAAGAGTTAAAGGGTAAAGAATTAACCAATATGATTGAGAAAGTACCGTTTGAACAACGTTACTCTTACACATACCAAGGAAACTCCCAAGTACTTGATCATATTCTTGTATCCAACAATATGGCAGAATCCACAAAAGTGGACATCGTTCATATTAACTCATCTTTCATGGAAACACATGGACGGGCAAGCGATCATGACCCTGTATTGATTCAGACCGATATATCAGCAGCTGAGGAAGAGGAACCCATCATTCCGAAAAAAACATATTACTTGAAAAACTTCAAAAAGAAACAACTGATGGTTGCCGTACCTAGCGCCTTGATTGATGTCGATGAATTCTCTACCATTGAAGAGGGCATTTACATCAAGAGTGAATATGCAAAACTGCAGGGACCGGGTTTGAAGAACACAAGGGTGATCCTTCAGCCGAACAAACAGGCTTCCATCATTGATTTCAGTGGCGCTATGGTGAAAGAAGTCATCATAGAGAATGCGAATATCAAAGAAATCAGAGGCGCTGAAAATGTTCAGAAATGGACGACCAAAAAAGGTGTCAATACGTCAGGAATCAAGTTCTTGAATGCGAAAGGGAAAGCGATTGCTTCTCCTTTTGCTCCAAAAGAGAATAAAGCCCCAGTTGTAAAGAAGAAAATAGAAAATGTAGATGTAAAAGTGGGTTCGACGGTTACTCTTAATCTACGTGAGTACTTTGAGGATCCCGATAACGATTCACTTACTTTTTCGTCTACATTCGGTTCAATAGTAGGCTCTACATTGACCCTTCCAACCGATAAAGTGGGAAATTATATTGTCGCTGTAACAGCAAAGGACAAGTCTTCAGAAGTGATTGCTAGTTTCAGCCTGAAAGTATCAGAGGATAAACCACTCGAAGCATATTACGAGAAGGCGTCCGGAAAAACGGGCAACGAATTGAAAACGACGCTCCACACCATCATTAAAAGTCAGACAAAATTGACGTACGCACAAGTATGGGATGGCATTAAGGATGCAGATGAAGATCCCAATAATCCTAAAAACGTCATCTTGCTGTACTCTGGAAAATCCATTTCGAAAAGTTCAAATGGAGGGAATTCGGGACAGTGGAACCGTGAGCATGTTTGGGCTAAATCCCATGGGAATTTTGGGACAAATGTAGGTCCTGGGACAGACCTTCATCACCTTCGTCCGGAAGATGTGTCGGTGAATAGTAAACGAGGGCATCTGGATTTCGACAATGGAGGCCAAGGCTATAGCGGATGTGACTGTAAGTTCGATTCGGATTCATGGGAGCCACCTGACAATGTTAAAGGCGATGTCGCCCGCATGTTGTTTTATATGGCCGTTCGCTATGAAGGAAACGGCGAGCTTGATTTGGAACTTTCCGATACGGTCAATACGTATCCAAAACCGCTTCATGGAAAGTTGTCAACGCTTTTGAAGTGGAATGAACTGGATCCAGTTGATGAATTTGAGAGCAACCGCAATGATGTCATTTATGAAAAATGGCAGCACAATCGTAATCCATTCATCGACCATCCTGAATGGGCCAACGAAATTTGGGGATCAGCGCAAACCAAGGATTTGAAAAAAGCGAGTTAGTTTCTTGAATCTCTGACAAACGAGTAAACAATGAAAAGTAAAAAGAGCATGTGTTTGTCACCATGCTCTTTTTGCCTTTGTTCTATTAGAAGTACTATTAATCTACTATTGTCACTTTGACTTGTTTTTTACCCCAGATTAAAGCATCCGATTGTTTAGGGATGAATACATCGATTTTATTTCCTTTGATTGCTCCCCCAGTATCGACGGCCAGTGCTTTCCCATAGCCTTCCACTTCCACTGTTGAACCTAATGGAATCACATTCGGATCGACGGCAATTACTTTTGCATCATCATATTTCTTCAAATCTACGCCCATTCTCGTAATACCCGAACACCCTTCACAACTTGCCGTGTAAGCGGTACTTGAAACCGTCAAAGTCTTCGAGCTGTTACTAACTGAATTGGCTTTCGTTTCTAGCTTACTCATGGTTTTTGCCCCGGCAATTCCGTCGGCGGTCAATCCTTTTTGTCTTTGAAATGTGGAGACAGCTTGTTTTGTACCGCTGCCGAATATACCATCAACTGTTGACGTGTATACATCCCACACCTTCAATAATTTTTGCAGATCGGCCACATGCTTACCGATGTCCCCCGTGCGAAGAACCTGTATTTTTTGATTCGTTTGTAGACCTGCTATTCCATCGGCTTTCAGGTTCGATTTTTCCTGGAATTCCTTCACGGATTCTTTTGTAATGGAACCGTAGTAACCTGTTGCCTCATGATAGGGATAGACCCCTTTTGTCAGCAATAATTCTTGTAATTCTTTTACATCACTATGGCTTGTACCTTGCGATAGCGTGCGATCTCCAAGGGCCGCTTCACCTTTAGTCGGCATCGCTAATCCTATCATGAATATCGAAACCGTGATGATCATGCATATAATGTTCTTCATGTTTGTCCTCCTTGTTGTATCTCACGTATACAATTCGTTTGGCTACCGATTCTTTCGTGCGGGGAACGGAAAAACACCTCAAAGGGACCAAAGAACTGTTAATACATGTAACGGAATCTGAGAAAACGGGGAGGTTCGATGTGATTACAAATCCCTTGTTTCATAGGATTTGGTTGTTTTTGTATAAAAAAATGTGAAAAATTGCGTGATTTCATCTTGCTCCCGGCATTTGACCGATAAAAAGCCAAGATTGACCGATAAATCGGCGAGTTTGACTGATAAAAAGCCTCCATTGACTGATATAACCTGAATCTTGACTGATACATGGATGAAACGGATAAGGGGTTACTGAAAAAGAGTCATTATCTTTTAAAATCATAAGCTAGTTTGCTAGTGAAAGATAAAAAATGTCCCAAAATCAAGGCATACAGCAAAAAGCCACCTAATTATAGTTAAGTGGCCCGCATTCTCTTATCCATTTTCATTCATGTGATTTTTGTAAAAGTTATCGACTGATTCGCAAGTTGATTAATTTTAGCAAGAATATTCCTTATAAGGCATTGTGTCTCTTTTCTTGTGTAAAAGTTGGAAAGAGTTAGATTGTATGGGAAAAGTGATGATAGTCAAGGAGCCTACCGGGCAATATTGGCTGAGCTTAGCTCACATTTTAAAAGAAAATGAGATGAAGTTTGTTGCATTTAATCCGTTACACGTAAAGAAAAGCAAGGAATCCTATTGGCGATGAAGCTTCAACAATTTCATTGTCGTCTCTTCTAATCTGTTCTCATTCTTGATTATCTGAATGATTTCCCCCTGTTTCATAAATAGAATAATGTCTCCCGTCTCGGCTGCTACATCCATCATATGGGTAGAAAAAACAATGATTGTACCATTTTTTTTAATCTGATTAAGAATTTCAACGAACTGGTTAACCCAGTAGGGATCCAATCCATTAGTGGGCTCATCCAGTAGCAAAACATTCGGTTTGGCTAAAATGGATTGCCCGAACAATAATCGTTGCCGCATGCCCTTAGACAAACTTTTTACTAGTTCACGTTTCTTATCAACAAGACCTATCAACTCGATTACTTCATTAATCCTTTCGCTTTTCACTTTCCGTAAAGATCCATAAAAATTAAGGAACTCTTCAACTGTCATCATTTCCTGGGCTTGGAAGTCATCAGGCATGAAACCGATTTCTTTTAAATAGTTCTCGCGATCATATTTAATGACTTTTCCGTTAATAGAAGTTGTACCACTAGATGGATATAGAAGACCCGCAATTATTTGTAATAATGTACTTTTGCCAGCACCATTTCCACCGCATAATACGATACAAGTTCCCTCTGTTACTTCAAAAGAACATGGATATAATGCCGTCTTTTTCTTATAAACCTTCGAGACACCATCCACTTTTAATCCTGTCATCGCCTTTTCCTCCATTCCAGCATGAGCATCGAAAATAATAACGTCAGTGACAAAAATCCAATGACATATAATATATAGATAATAATTCCGAAAGGAGAGTCTAAGAAAGTCATAAGTGAATCATATGCTTGACCAAAAACTGCCCCTGCATCAAGTGACATGACAAAGGACACCCGAATGATTTCAGCGGGATTTGCAAATAAGAAAAATTTCATCATGGGGGCAATCCAAGGATAAGGGAGCAAACCTAAGATAGCAATCAATGCAGTCGGCCAAATCATGATTAGAAAAAACCAGATAATGACGGAAATTGATAATGCCTGCCACCTTGTCGATACGATACACCCTACGGTTACCCCAAGGATGAGAAAGAAAAAAATTAGAGTAATAGAGAAAAAGTAAATAGATAAAAGCCAGTCGCTGGAAAAAATATTCCCACTCACTATCCCTATGGCCAAGCTAATTCCATAACTGAACGTGAAAACGATCGCTTGAGCCGTGAATTGACCACCTATTTTGCCCACTATGTACGACAAAGTAAATAACGGATAGGTATTCAATAACCGCCATTGTCCATTTTCCATCTCATTGGCGATTGAAAAGGAACCAATGATCAACATGAAAAGTGGGATGATATATAAAGCGACGTTGATTATAGTACCAGTCGTATTGGTATAACCAGTTAAGGAGGGGGAGCTGCTTTGCAATAAAAATAAGAGAGACAATACAGCGACCCACAAGCCCAAGAAAGAATAATACGATCGCTGTCGTACGGTCATGCGCAGTTCAGAAAACCAAATATTCCACATCTTTATTCCCTCTTTTCGAACAATCTTCTACTTCAGTATCTTATATGTCTAACATGTAGTTCACCAATCATCTCAATATATAACGGTCAGATACCTAGATACCTGATAAAGAAATAGGGGCAGCCCGAAAATGGAACTGGCCCCTATTCTTCAATGAGAACCGCTATCTTCTTCACCGTCTGAATGTGAATGGTCCTTCATATTATGTTTCTGCATCATTTCATGGTTTTGCTCCCACCCATGGTCAGCTAAATCGTTTGCAGACATTAGCTGACTGCCTTCATTTGCAGTGGCAAACTCTTCAGCTGAAGCTTTATCTTTAAATGATAGTACATTATAGGCCATTGGTGTTTTAATCGATGGATTGTATACATAAGTTGCATCTTTTCCTAAAATCCATTCTTTATCGTTGTAGTCACGGACAAATTGAGCATCAATTTGTTTGTTTTCATTAGCATGAATCCAATCATACATACAGCCTATATCATCAAAAACCATGGATTTACCATTTTCTAAAATAATTTGGGTAGCATGTTGATCGTTAATAACCGCCATATTACATGTTTCACAAGTGTCCGTAGCTTCGTTAATTGCAACAGGTTTAACCTCATCTTTCCCACATGCTGTGATAGTCATGATTATTCCTGCCAATGCAAGAAAACTAAATAGTTTTTTCTTCATCGTTTTTTCCTCCCAACTATAAATAAACTACAACTTGCTACAATCATCACTGCACTCATAAACCATAAACTAAAACTAGATGATTGTTCTTTTTTTACTTCCATGGTCATGTCCATTAATGGGGCCGAATCTATTAATAACTGTTCAAATGGACTTTTCAACATGTTTTGTAACATGATAATTCCCGGTGCTTGGAAAAACAGTTGATATTCCGGAACATCCGCTGTTAAGGTAAGAAAATATGGATCGGCAGTATAGACAATATCACTCTTGCCATTCCCATCTAAATCAACCTTACTGGCAGCGTCCCAATAATTACCGTCCACTTGATTGTTTGAGCTGTCTATTGCCTGGGCATCGTTGACATTTCCGACGAATGTATTATTCATTGCCTTATTTCCATTCGATTTTAAAAACTGTATTCCAGTAAAGTTGTCCATGATTTTATTGGCCTTCAATCGATTGTTTTCAGCCTTTTCGATAAAAATGCCTACTCGATTGGAAATAAACTCATTCCCGGTCACCTCCGTATCAGAAGCTAAATATAGTAACAGTCCTTGGGCATTCACACTATTATTATTAGAAGAAAACTGATTATTACTAACGACTGTCCGTTTTGATTCCATTAACTCCGTGCCTGTTGTATTTAATGTAGATACATTTTCGTCAAGTATATTATCATTGGAGAACATGAGATGCATACCGTAACGGGATTTTTGGATGTTATTTCCGCGTAAGATATTCTTGTCGCTTTGCTCTAAATAAATCCCATCAGAAACATTCGTTATAGTAAGGTTTTCAAACTTATTTCGGTTAGATTTCCATAAATCGATTCCATTCCCTCGATTTATGCCAATAATCTCGCTGTCTTGGATGGTCATGTCATTTGCATGGTCCAGTATAATGCCCAAATGTTTAGTCTCAATATTAAGTCTTTCCAGAATATGATGAGACCCAGTAACATAAAGAGCTGTGTCTTCTTTTTCCTTCCCACAATGTTCCACCATCATATTTTTTAGAGTAACACCCTTGTTGAGAATGGTAACTACCGGTTTATCCTCACAAGAGCGAAGAAGGACTTTACCTGTTCCTTCTAGGGTTACTGGCTTGGAGATTATTACTGTCTCCTCATACTCTCCCTCCTCTATTTTAATCGTGGCACCGTTTGGAGCTTCATCAATTTTAGATTGTAAAGTGCCTGTGGCTTCTGATACAGCTGGCAAGCAAAATGATAATAAGAGGAGAAACAAGATATAATACATTATTTTCACTTCTTTAGTCTCCTCGCTCTCGAATGGATTCACACTTTAGTCTAGCTAATAAATGTATAAATTTAATGAGGATACCAACCATGCTCATGGTGTACGGACAACATTTCCTTGAAGTGTAAATGTTCATAACATTAGTATAGACAGAATGAAAAGATTAAATAATATGATGATCATTCTATTGAAAGAGAAGGCAAGAGAAGGAATTCGAGGAATCTTAGAAGAATTGAAGACTTTCTTATTATTGGAGAAGGGAAAAATGGAGAAGAAGCGATTAAACGTACCGAAGAATTAATGCCTGATATGATCCAAATGGATATTTAAATACTTGTAATGGATGGACTAAGCGACTAAAATTCAAACCATATGTGAAAATTGTAATGATTACGGTTTCAGAGGATATCATAAATTTATTTGATGCGTTAAAAAAAAGGGGAGGAGTTTATGAGAAGTATAACGAGTGGATATTGGTAATGACAGAAATGAAATTTACAAGGTATTCATCGATCATTCCTCCAACTAAAGCAGCTTGATAGGACAAGCTGCTTAAATGTTATTTTCCATTTTGGGCAGATGAAGTGGGGAGAATTCTTCTTGTAGTATGGAGTACATGTTAAGATCTTGATGTTTTCCTTTTGCGAAGATGCCTTTTCTCAAGGTTCCTTCAAATGACATCCCTATTTTCTCCATCACCCGTGCGGATCCTGTATTCTCCACGAAACATCTTGCTTGAATTCGAACGACATTCATCCGGTTAAAGCCAAAGGCAATCACTTCATTGGCAGCTTCAGTCATGATTCCCTTTCCCCAATAATCTTGAGAAAGTACATAACCGATTTCGGCTACACGATGCGCCACCAGCCACGAGACAAAATCAATGGTTCCGATGATCTTCCTAGTCTCTTTATACTGGATTCCCCACGGAGCGACATGCTTATTCTCATATTGTGCCATGGCAAAGTCAATAAAATCTCTAGTATCAGCCAGTGTCTTATGGTTATCCCACGTGACGTATTTTGTCACTGCTTCATCAGAACCGTAAACGTGAATATCTTCAGCATCTTCCCACGTTATTTTCCTCAAGATCAGGCGTTCTGTTTCTAAAGTAGGGAAATTTTCGAATAGATTCTCCATTTTATCACCTCTTTTTCTGTTAGTTATTACCATTATATAGAAAATTTTAAAAAGATACAGAAAAAATAGCATTCAATGAAAGAATGCTACTTTACCAGTGCTGTTGCTATGAAATACTTCGTTCAAAAGCTAAAACTTCTTAGGAAATTGCTTAATAATCCCTTTGGTTAAAACATCCGCCAATTTAATGATATGGTCTTCTCCTTTATCAAAAGCCACAATTTCAGCCTCTGTGTCTTTTTTAAGTCGAGCACTCACTTGGTCTGTCAACAATTGCAGATGCATATATAATAGTTCTTTCAATTCTTCATTGCTCCAGTTCGGATTGGCTTTGCTAAGAAATAGGGCGATATCATCAGCGTTTTTATACCATTCCGTATTGTATTTCTTGAAGTTATTTTGGTTTCCGCTTTTGGCTGCCTCCACCACTTTTCCTGCTATAAGGATATGTTCCCTTAGCAGTTGGGCCAGTTTGTTACCGGCTTCCTCCCCATAATAGGGCTTAATGGCATTCCCGATATCATCCTGGTTTTGTAATAACCTTGCTAATATTTTTTCTTGGTCATCCAGGCCTGAGATGGCACTGACAATATAGCTTCTTGTCCAGATCGTATGATCGATCCAAAGCTTCCGTAAAGCACTTTGTAGTTGAACCGACGTTTCTTCCATACATTGCCTCGAAGGATTTGCTTTACCTTTGGCCTCCGTATGGAGGGGAAAGAAAACTAAGGCGAATGACATAATCAATAACGTTACCTTCATGAACAGGTTTTTAATAAAAAACATCTCCTTTATTTAAGATGAAATACTGGCTTATTATTTGATGTAATTCCAGTTTTTACTCCTAAGTCACCTGAAACTTATCCCATTCAATCAGCGTTTAAGAGAAGGAAATCACCCTTTAATAGAGAAATACATACAAAGGGGATGGTGAGATGTCAAACGATGTTTCTTCTGAATATATTAGGGTGTTTAAATGGCGGTTTAAGGATATGAAATATACAGCGGATAAGGCGATGGAGCAGCTTGATGAGGAGATGCTTTTTTGGTCACCGAATGAGCAATCCAATAGCATTGCCATCATCGTGAAGCATATGAGCGGGAATATGGTTTCCCGGTGGACGGACTTTTTATATACAGATGGGGAGAAACCGTCCAGGGACCGAGATGCGGAATTCGAGCCCGCCATTACCAGTCGAAAAGAGTTAATCGAGGTTTGGGAAAAGGGATGGAATGTCCTTCTTTATTCCTTGCATGCCATCAAGAAGGAACATCTGCTTCGAGACATATTCATTAGAAAAGAACCCCATACCTTGATTGAGGCCCTTGAGCGACAACTGTATCACTATTCCTACCATATCGGCCAGATTGTTTATATAGCCAAGCTGCAAAAGGGGGATGCCTGGAAGAGTTTGACCATCCCAAAACGAGTAAAAGGAGAGTTTTAATGAAATTTCAATCAAAGAAAGATTGGTGGACTTACCCTGTCTTCTTCGGGATCATCATCGCAGTCTTCATCCCGCTATTCACGGATCAAGATCTGACAAGTCTATATATAGGCGTGCCAGTCGCAGGTTTGATTCTTTGGATATGGTTTACGACCTATTATGTCATTGAAAGAAATAGTTTGGTCGTTCGGTCTGCATTCATTCATAAAATCATCCCGGTCTATGAAATCAAATCGATAAGAAGAACATTGAATCCACTTTCTTCGCCAGCGCTTTCACTCGATCGGTTGGAAATCCTATATGGGAATGGCAAAATGGTGCTCATTTCCCCGGAAAATCGTGAAAAGTTCCTTGAAGAATTAAAGAAATTGAATCCCTCGATTGTCATTGTCCTGAAGAAATAAAGGTCCTAAGGAATGAAAAAAATGGGAGGCGAGAAAATGAAATTAGCTTTTTTATGTCATCCAGTCAAATATTTAAAAGGTTCATCCCGTTACTATCGGGAAGTGTTGGGATTTGAAGAAGCTTGGCAGGAGGGAGACCATACGGTTGCATTAAAGCTTCCGGGTAGCGATGTACAGTTAATGCTTGAAGATGATGAGGAAGGATACTCGGCTGGTGGCGTTTTTATCGTGGACAGTGTGGACCGGTTTTACCATGAAAACAGCACATTGGATTTTGTGAAGGAACCATGTGATATTCCACCAGGTAGGTACGCCATCTTTCAAGATCGCTCGGGAAACCCGATTCGCATCATCGATAAAACGAAGTGTTGAAGGGGGACGCCCCTTTCTTATATGAAAAGAAGAGGAGGGCCAACCCATGATCAAAGGCCTATATGAAGCTCATTTACCTGTATCAAACCTTGCTCAATCCATCGAATTTTATAAAAAACTGGAGTTGGAATTAGCCTTTAAAAATGATACTCTAGCTTTCTTCTGGATCGAAAAGGGTCGTAGTTGGTTAGGCTTATGGGAAACGGATCAAGTGCAAACCCCTTATCACCCTTCGCTGAGGCATGTCGCCTTACATGTGGACAAGAAGGATATCGAGCATGCGAAAGAATGGCTGGGGGATAAGGGGATTCAGATAAAAACGGCTTTCGACTTTCCACCTGATAGGCAACCCCTTGTTTTACCGAATAACCCCCATGCCCACGCAGCCATATACTTTCAAGATCCCGATGGTAACTCCCTCGAATTGATCACCCCTTTACGATTGGATGTCGAAGAGGACTTTCCCATGATGTCCTTGGAGGAATGGAGTAAAGGAGGTAGGGTGTAATAAAAAGGTAGATGAAAATCGAATACATATAGATGTTGGGGAATATTTCTATTCAATAAATATTTTCTAACCTGTAATCTTACATTACAATTTGATTCAAAAAGTTACGATTAAATAGGAAAACTCTTTCCCATCTAAAAAGAAAAAGGCTATGTTCGTATAATTTGTTGCTGAGGATACCATGCATGTAAAAAAAGAAAATTTTACCACTGTAATTGAGATTAGAAATTTCAAATGATATATTTTACTAAAATGTCTTATTTCACTATCAGGCAGTTTAGTTCAATAAGAATACCTACCCGATGTTTTTGCTTTGTTTAAGAATAAATGGTGATTTTTGATAACTCTTCGAAATCTTACTTTCAGTTACCTGTCATATGGTAAGAGATATAGGAATAGTATATTACTGGATTAATAAAATTGAAACAGGAAGAAAAATGAGGTGATTTATTTTAGAAAAACTCAGGAAAATTAATATGAAAACTGCTGTATTTATGGGAATTATTTTTTACTCTTTGACTATCTTCATCCACTTTCTTATTATAAGCAAAAGTATTCCATTCACGTGGGTTAATGGTGGAAGGTCTGAATCATTCGCAAAACAGCTACCAATAACTGTTATGAATATCGTTATTTCTATTATTGGAGTAGTTTTTACATTGATTGTTGGTAGAATTAAACAATATAAATACAAAAGAGGAATAACCGTTATATGTTGGTTTTTTGTTGTACTTTGGTCTTTTGGATTTATACAACAATTGTTTGGAACACCTTTTGAAAAAATCGTTTGTTCGTTAGTATTGCTTATTGGAGTTATCTCGCACTTGCGTATGGCGATTGAAAAAAAATAGATGTAACTATTTAATTAATAAGTTTGTGAACGATTACACTTAAACTAAAGGGGTGCGTTAGTTTAATAGCGGAGACAGCATAAAAGCTGTCTCTTTTTTTACCTTTAGCAACAATCTTTACGAACAAAGCCAAGAAAAAAGAGCCATACTTATTCAATAGATCTAATAAGCATGGCTCTTTATTTAGTTTTTAAAGTAGTCCTTCATTAACCGTGATACCAGCCTGTTTTACAGTTAATATATACAAGTGGATGCCAATCCCCTTTTCCATCGAATTGTATATACATATCATAGTAACCTAGATCACTTTTTACTAGTTTGGTTTTATCTTTTTTGCCAACATAATTTTTCTTAATCTCGTTAATTGTTTTTGTTTTGACTCCTGGTGACCATTTATATGGATCAGCAAAGTGGAGTTCATGTGTTTTTACATATCCGTATTTCCCTTTGTATTTGATTTTGGACCAGCCATATTGTTCAGAAGAGGACCAGTTGTCCTGATCCTTACCGATAGGTACGCCGCCATATACTTTTACGATTGTCCCAACCTTAATTTTCCCCAATGTTTTATACGATGTTCCAGCAGACGATTTTACAGACAGTACTTTTGCTGCATAGGCTTTGTCATAGCTTGTGGATTTAGCTTCTGTTGAATTGAATGATAGACATAATGTTAGTAAACAAACACTTGCAAAAATCGAAATGAATTTTTTCATTCTAACAACACTCCTAATCAGTTACATAGCTTTATTTTATGGATTTTTTTCCTTTTTTTATCATATCATGTGTAGTTATTTAATACTAGGTTTTCAAAAAAAGGAATCACCTCGACCTCTCTTTCCCTTGAACTTGGCCTTTTAAAATAAAGGCGCAATTACAAACCAGATGGAAAATAAGTGGATATTATGATACGTTTATACTGGTGACTTATAGGTCAAATTCAAAAAAAGGTAGGTATACTATGTCGGAAACAGTTCTTAAGGTTCAATCCTTGAAGAAAAAAATTGGTAAAAACGTCATCGTCGATGATGTGAGCTTTGAAATCAAAAGCAATGAAATATTCGGTTTGCTTGGTCCGAATGGAGCGGGGAAAACGACGATTATCCGGATGATCACGGGTCTTATTAATCGCACGGGCGGCAGTGTCATGATCAAGGGGCATGATCTTGATAAGGATTTTGAAGGGGCGATGAACCAACTAGGGGCCATTGTCGAAAATCCAGAATTCTATAAATATATGACGGGCAGAAAGAACATCATGCATTATGCCCACATGTCACATAATAAGATTTCCCCCGAGCGGATTGAAGAAGTGATCAAGATTGTCAAATTGGAAGATGCCATCGATAAAAAGGTGAAAACCTATTCATTGGGCATGCGTCAAAGACTTGGTGTAGCACAGGCCATCTTACATAAACCATCTTTATTGATTTTTGATGAACCAACCAATGGATTGGATCCACAAGGAATACGTGAATTCCGTGACCATTTGAAGCTGCTGGCAAGTGAGGGAGTGGGCGTGTTGATTTCTTCGCATCTCCTTTCAGAAATGCAGTTAATGTGTGATACCTTTGCCATTATCGAAAAGGGTAAATTGATACATACGGAAGAAAAGAGAACAGAAGAAAAACAAGAGGACATTCATGAAGTGGCCTTTACGGTTAACGATGGGGAGCGGGCAAAAACGATTCTGCTAGAAGAGTTTCCTAGTCTTCCAGTGATCAAGCATAGTGCGGAATCCATTTCCGTATCAGCGACACGTGGACAGACGGCCCGTATAAATAGTAGTTTCATAAAGAATCAAATCGATGTCTATGAAATCGTGGTTACTAGAAAATCGCTAGAAGATAAGTTCTTTGAAATAACACAGCAGGGAATGAGGGAAACGGTATGATGTCCTTGATACGCAATGAATGGATGAAGATTTTTCAAAAAAAATCGAGCTATGTGTTTATTGGTTTCCTTCTATTAATGGTAATCGGCTCGGCGTTTATAGAAAGTAAACTGAATCCAGTCAATAAAGATGCAGACTGGAAGCAAGATGTGCGTGCAGATATAAAAGAGCAGGAAAAACAAATGAAAAGTCCGGAATTTGATGATGAAGACAAGGAATTCTTCAAGGAACAAATGGAAGTTAACGAACAACTTCTCAAGGAAAACATAAACCCAGACCTTCAAACGAACTGGACGTATATGGCGGAATGGACGACATCCATCACTTCATTCATTACTTTATTTGTCGTCATCGTTTGTAGTTCCCTCGTGTCTTCCGAGTTTTCGGATGGAACGATTAAGCAGTTGTTGATCAGGCCTTATAAACGTTGGAAGATCCTACTTTCCAAATACATTACTTCCCTATTATTTGCGGCACTATTACTTGTGATTTTACTCGCATTCAGCTATCTAATTGGTCTTTTATTCTTTGGAAGTGGTTCTTATACAGATAAAATCATGGATCCGACTTCTTTTGGATTCGCACCTGTTTTAGTTGGCGAATATGTTGTGAATATGATGGTCTATTGGATTCCGGGATTCTTGGTGATCACAGCCATCGCCTTCATGTTAAGCACATTATTTAAAAGCCAAGCCCTTGCGGTGGGGATTGCTATCTTCATTTTATTTGCTTCTTCTACGTTGACTGCGATCATTCAGTCATTTATAGAAAAAAATGAGTGGTTAAAGTTTGTCCTGTTCCCTCATCTCGATTTAAGAGGATATATCTCTGAAACGGTGAATATGTTCGATGGGGCATCCCTTGGTTTCTCAATAGGAGTGCTTGCCGTCTATTATTTCCTATTTTTAGCGCTAACCTTTTTCTTCTTTCAAAAAAAGGATATTACGAATTAATGGTAATTCGTTGGAAAAGTCGAAATCCCTTTGGGGGTTTCGGTTTTTTTTTGAAAAGGAAGAGGTAGAAGATAGGTTTAAAAAAGTAAAAAACCGTTCGCTTAACGGAACGGTCATTGTTAAATCACTCAATCACATCAAACCAGAGGGAATCCGTATCATCCACCTCGCCATTGTAATTGATGGTGATTTCCTCTCCGGCCACTATATCGGCATGTGCATAAAAGTCGATGGTCATCCGTTCTTCATTATTATCAAACCGGGCATTTGGGGTGTAGGAATGATTAAATAAGGAACCATATCCCAAGGCAAGCGCGGTATCGTCGTCTCCCCAATAGAAGCAATGCTCGAATAGTGAGGTTTTCTTTAAGTATTTCCAGTCCTTTTTTGGTGAAACGACAACAGGGGATGATTCTATCCATTCATCTTTTTTTATATCCCGTGTAGCGAATATCCCACGGCCATATTTTCCTGTGTGTTTGATGCAAATGGGGGGCACTGAGGCATCTCCTTTCTGCCAATCCTGATTCGTTTTCATGTGTTCCTTATCTAGGGTTTTTAGTTGTGTTTTTAAATAAGCATTCCGTTTGCGAATGAAGTCAAAGATGAATTCAGGTTCTTGATCGAATACATCGATCTGCCCCTTCTTATAAGGATCGAGGAGGACATGGGAGCGTAATGTTTGATGGAGGGTGTGTACTTTATCTTCCATATAATCGACCGTGAATGTTGTTTCCAGAATTTCTTCTACTATATCTTTATAGCGTGTACGAAATTCAGGAATTTGTAAGAGAAGGGCGTTCAGGTGGTTTTTCTTTACTCCTTCAATAGGCACGTACGTGTGCTCCATGACCCCACCGCTCACTTTCCGTCCCCATGTTGCATCATAGTCCCAAGGAATGATTTCGAATAACCCCGTTTTACTATTGCGATATAAGGCATAGTTGTGGGTGAATCCATCGTTATTCATCGTACAAACGGCTGCAGCTAACCAGCGTAAGTAAGAATCAATATTTATTTGCCGTGCGACGACATCATGTAATTTGGGTAAAGGGGTCGTATTGATTTTGTGGATGAAATGATGAAGGAAAAGATCGTCTGACTCGATGCCATACACTCGTTTATAACCAGAAAGAAGCGATTGTTTTGGTTTTCCATCTCTCTCCAGGGCAAAGTTTGCATCATTGCCAACGGCGTAGTAGATGGGGCCGGAAGGAAGACCTCTTTTTTCTAAAAAACATTCATCCACGGATTCCAATTGTAAATAGACGCCCTTTAAGTCATCATTACGTGTTAAATTGATAGGCTGACTTCGTGGGGATAGCACTCCGAGGTCTTCGAAGAAATCTAGGGATAGCTTATTCCGCATGAATGAGGGATCTCTATATTCAGCATTCAGATGAATCTTTCGAGCACCAAAGAATCTTTCGGGTTCGATGAAATCCACCCAATAGGACCGTTTCCGGAATTTCCGTGTATATGAGCCCCGATAGGCCATATCGATGTCATAGGTATTCTTACCAACCTTTAAATAGGCGGGGATGGGGGTGTTGCTCCAGACATTTTTTCGTAAATGATCTAAATCATTTTCTTCAATCGTCAAGAAATAAGAGGGAATAGGATAGTTCATACCATTACCTACCTTTTATACTAGTGTTGAGAAAGAAGCTTCAACTTGGTGAAGCGGCTACTAGTCACCAAGCTGAAGCAACCATCATTCATTTACCTATCTTCTATTTCTTCTCTTTCTCCTACATCCAGTCGTTGTATCTCCAGTGAAGAAATCGTCAGTGAAGGTATCTCCGGTAAATGGACTACCAGTAAACGTTCGGCCAGTGTACGTGCCACCGGTATACGTGCCACCAGTATACGTGTTGCCAGTGAATGTGCAATCAGTGGACTTGTGTCCAGTGGACTTGTTACCAGTAGACTTATGACCCGTAGACTTATGACCCGTAGAATGTTTCCCCTTTTTTCCTTTTTTTCCTTTTGGCATTCAAACCCCTCCTTTCAGAAGCTAATGGTATAGTATGCAGGGTCGTCCGAGCTTGAATGTGTTTTTGCAAAATCGGGCGAAAAATGATGAAGGGAAAGGATATTTGTCACATAACTAAGAATGGGGGCAGCTTGAAGTTACTATTAATTGACAGTGAGAATCATTATTGATTAAACTGGTTAATAGAAAGCAAATGGATGGGGGATGTGCACTATGTTCGTTCAAATGAAAAAAACAGTGGTAACAGAAGGCCATGCAGATCAAATCGTGCAAAAATTCAGTAGAGAAGGTTTGATTGAAAAGCAAGAAGGGTTCGTCGATCTAAGTGTTTTGGTCAAAAAGGTGCGACGGGGCGATGAGGAAGTAATCATCATGATTCGCTGGGAATCAGAGGAATACTGGAAGCAGTGGGAGAAGAGCGACGCACACATTGCTGGACATAAAGCCAATCTTGGCAAGCCAAAGCCTGATTATATCGTCAGGTCAGAAGGCGGATTATATGAAGTGAAAGCAGTGAAATCGACAGGAAAGTAAGATATGAGTCAGCCAGCATGTTTATGATGGCGGCTTTTTTATATACGGGAAAGGCTACTTATGCATACTCCTTCCATGATAAGACACCCTATATCATGGAGGTGAATACCACATGGATCAATCAAATTTGAAAAAAGATGAAAAGCAAAAACGTGAGGATAATTTAGTCGGCGGCGAAGACTTTACGACACAACAGCTTTTGAACGGGATGAATGGCATCTCGGAAATCTATCGTGATAATAGTGATGAAGACGAAAAAGAAACGACTGAATAAATATGGATGTATGTAAGCATAGCTGAAAAGTTATGCTTATTTCTTTGTTTATAGCGAATAAATGGGGGCAGTGGTTGAATTCATGCAACGAGTGGTCGAATTAATTGATACCGTGGTTGAATTAATCCTATTCGTGGTCGAATGAATCAAAAAAGTGAACGAATGCATCAAAAAATGAGGTCGAATGTCACTGAGCGGGATAAGTTCACTGCAGATATTTCGACTTTTTAAAACTGACCGATTGACCATTATCTATTTTTATTAGCATTTAGCAGGAAAAACCTCCTGTCACAGAGAAATCTAGGAGTACAGATGTGACGAAAAAGGAGTGGGTATGTTGAGCTTTTCCATTAATGAAGAAGACAAAATTATGGAGTTCCTCCTAGATAAAAAAGATGATTTTGAACAGCAAATTTTGGAAGAGGCAGTCAATGTTAGAGAAAAAATCGAGGAAATCCTGCTGGTTGGGAATGTGGACCTTCTGAATAATGCGCATAAGCTGGTTCGGTACATCGTGGAACAGAATGAGGCAGCCATCATTGCTTTTGCTGAACAAGAGGGAGAAGCGTGGGCCACGCACTCCTTGACGCTTTCATTCAAGTTGGAATGGGTTCAGGCCATTCGCAGAACGTTATGGAAATTCCTTTATGAATATGAACAATTACAAGATACATTCAATAATGTGGAAGTGTTTTTCGATTTAGAGAAGAAAGTGAATGAACAGGTCGACCAATTTCTTAAAGCGTTCTTCATTCGTTACTCGGATTATAAGGATCGGTTGATCTTATCGCAACAGAACTTGGTGGAGAACTTATCCGTCCCGATCATTCCAATTACCCCAAGTATCTGCATCCTGCCTTTGATTGGGGATATGGAAGAATCACGCATGTATATCATCGAGGAAAAAGTACTGATAGAGATTGGAAAACTAGGGATACAAGTTTTGATATTGGATTTATCAGGAATCGTCGATATGGAAATTTCCGTCCTTAGAAAGTTAATGAACATTCTGGATGGGACGGCGATGATGGGGTGTAAAGCGGTAATCACTGGCCTCCGTCCTGAGATCGTTACGAAAATGGTGAGATCTGGAGTGTGCTTTGGTAATAAAGCAGAAACGAAAGGAACACTGCAACAGGCGTTGCAAGATTATTTAATCGTATAAGATGAAGTGATTTCTCAATATCGGTTATATTTTGACCGGAATTACGGAGAAAAAACAAGTTCTACATGATGGAAATGCCGTTATCGATGGAGTCCAACGAGAGATTGGAAATTAGAGACTGCCCAAGAAAATGCTTGGCAGTCTCTTTATGCATTCCCCTACTTAATCAAGGAATACATATACGTATCGTGTGGGACTCCATTTTGATACATGTACTTTCGAAGGATCCCTTCCTCGGCAAAGCCTGCCTTTTTTAATAACTGACTGGATTGGACATTTTCCGTAAACACCACCGCACCGATACGCGTCAGACCGAGCTCATTGAAACCGAAGGCCGTGATTTCTTTGAGCGCCTCTGTCATATACCCTTTATGCCAATGATCCGGATGGAGTTCATAGCCAATTTCCGCTCTTCTGTTTTTGGGAAGGTAGGCGTGAAATCCTATCGTTCCAATCAGTCCAGGTATCCCTTTTCTTTCGATTCCCCAACGAATGGCCCGTTTCTCTTTATAGTTCTCAGCAAATTTTTCAATGATTTCCCTTGCCTGTTCGATACTTTCAAACGAATCTTGCCCATAAAAACGTGTAAGGTCATCATTGGAAAAGCACTGGTAGATTTCTGGGCTATCGATTTCGGTAATTTCCCTTAAGGTCAGTCTTTCTGTCTCGAGTATCGGAAACATCTGTATCATCCCCTTCCATTCTTGTTATTCGACCTTGAGAAGAGGAATCCTGCCCTATACATGTTTTTCAGTTTCCCGGACAAGATATGCTTATCCTTTACTTAAAGGGGGGATTATCATGGGTAAAAAGCATCGTAATCGCATCAGTTCACCGAAGAAGAATAACCATATTCCAGAAGAAGCCATCATTGCCGAACATGAAGCACACGGTAAAGAGTATTCTGCGGAAAAACGTAAGAGAAGCAATCCTGGCCAGAGTCAAGACTAGAACAGAACCGCTTAGCCTTAAGGGCCGAGCGGTTTTTTTATGCTTGGGGTGCAAGTAGATCGATTCGCAATCGTCGATGCACAAAGTACTTTATCTGCAGAAACGGTACATGTATGGAGTTATTGTTATTCAAAACATAATAAAAGTATAACGAAAACAAATCTAATATGTTGACAGAATAGGATGGATGATACAAAATATAATTATCTTGAAATAAAGATACATTATTTTAAAATAACTAAATATAGGATAAATGAGGAGAATATATAATGAATGTATTAGTAGTAAAAGCAAACAACCGTCCGGCAACAGAAGGAATCTCAAGCAAAATGTACGAAACGTTCATGGCTTCATTAGAAGGCAAAGACGTAAATGTAACAACGTACGATGTGTTTGAAGAAGATACACCATACTTCGGACAAGAAATTTTCAACGCGTTCGGCAAAGTGCAAACAGGCGGAGAGTTAACGGATATAGAAACACGCCTTTTGGCTGCTAAACAAAAAGCAATGGACGCAATCACTGCAGCGGACGTAGTGGTATTCGCGTTCCCATTATGGAACTTAACAATCCCGGCTAAACTGCATACATTCATCGATTATGTCTTTGCGGCAGGATTTGCATTCAAATATGATGCAAATGGGAACATGGTTCAATTAATGACTGACAAAAAAGCGATCTTCCTAAACGCTCGCGGCGGAGTTTACTCAACACCGGAAGCGGCTCCGATGGAAATGGCAGTTAACTACATGCGCAACGTATTTGGCGGCATCTTCGGCATGGAAATCATCGATGAGGTCATCATCGAAGGTCACAATGCAATGTCTGATAAAGCAAAAGAAATCATTTCTGCAGGGTTGGAAGAAGTAAAGGCTTCTGCACAACGCTTAGTAGAATTGGCTGTTAAAGCATAATAAAACTTAAGGAAAATATCAAAAAAGGCATTTGAGCATCGACTCAAATGTCTTTTTTAATATCTATCTCTGGTGGTAGAAATGGATGAGGGTAACAATTTTAAAAACAGAATTACTTAGGTTCTTAATGGAACCGAACAAATGCGAGTTTCTACCAATTCTTAATAACTTATATGATTATCTAATCCAACCGGTATAATGATATAGGTATTTAGGTATATTAAAAAAACATGTACGAAGAAATGCGAGGGAATATTTTGAGTAAACAGATGACCAAGTGTAAAGCTTGCGGTAAGGAAATTGCAAAAGGAGTAAAGAAATGCGTTCATTGTGGAAAAGATCAACGTAATTTTTTTATGAGGCATAAAATTTTCACCGGTTTTTTAGTGATCATCATCTTGGTGATTATCACTTCATTAGGCGGGAAAGATGATGATACCAAGGTAGAAAATGATAATAAAGTGGCAGAGCCAAATAAGGTAAAAGACGACAAAAAGGTAGAAGATGATAAGAAAGCAGCAGATAATGTACCAAACGAACATAAGGCGGCATTAAAGAAAGCAGAAACGTATGCGGAAAACATGGATATGTCAAAAGCAGCGGTTTATGATCAATTGGTTTCAGAGCATGGAGAAAAATTCCCAGAAGAAGCGGCACAATATGCTATCGACAATATAGAAATTGACTGGAAAGAAAATGCGTTGAAGAAAGCAAAAACGTATGTGGATGAAATGGATATGTCAAAAGCAGCGGTTTATGATCAATTGGTTTCAGAGTATGGGGAAAAGTTTACCAAAGAAGAAGCTCAATATGCTGTGGATCATTTAGAATAATATTCACATGAAATACCAACAAAAAACGTTGAATCTGATTCAGCGTTTTTTTGTTGGATTTTTTAACGATAAACAATTAATAGAGGATGCCAGTTGAGTAAACAACGTGTGCATCGACTTAATCCCATGGTCGTGGGATTGATAAGGGATATGTTTTAAGGGTAGTTTAATTATATAGAGACAAATTTTTGATTTTATTACTAGAAAAAGCAATAATCATGGTGAAGGAAGGTGTTTATATGAAAAAATTAGAAGATAAAGTGGTCTTGATTACTGGTGGTGCTGGTGGAATCGGTGCTGGTATGGCTCATGCGATGGCGAAAGAGGGCGCAAACGTAGTCATTGTCGATGTGAATGAAGAAACAGGCAGGAAAGTGGAGGCCTCGTTGCAACAATACTCACCTAATTCGATGTTCATTCGATTCGATTTAACGAAGCATGATGAGTTAAAAGGGTTAGTGGACCAGGTTGTGGAGAAATACGGAAAGCTGAATGTGCTCGTTAATAATGCTCATGTATCGAGACAAATTCCCTTTATGGAAACGACTAGAGAGAATCTGGATTTATCATTCAATACCGGATTTTATCCAACATTCTATTTAATGCAGGCGGCCGTTCCCCATCTAAAAGAAACGAAGGGAAATATTATCAACTTCGCTTCTGGGGCGGGGATTAAAGGGCAGCCGACACAAGCGGCCTATGCAGCGGCAAAAGAAGCGATTCGTGGTCTTACCCGTGTCACGGCCAATGAACTTGGCGGATTTGGAATCACCATCAATCTAATTTCTCCGATTGCCAACTCGGAAGGCGTGCAAGCTTGGGCCAAAGCGCATCCCGATATGTACGAAGGAATGCTGGCGGGTATTCCGGTGGGGCGCTTGGGTGATCCCGAGGAAGACATCGGTCGCGTGGCTGTATTTTTAGCTTCCGACGATAGTAAATATATTACTGGTCAAACGTTGATGGTAGACGGTGGATCCATCATGTTACATTAAAATGTTCGGGCGCGTTGATTCTATCGACGCGCTTTTATCATGCTTCAATACGTTCCCCTACCCACTTCGTTCATTAAACTGGTTGTTTTTTAAATGAATTGTCTAATAATTATCCATATGTTACTATTTTTGTAGATATTTTACGTGTGGGTTGTTCTAAATCTACGGGTATTTTGTCTAAGTATGATGTTTCGTTCATTTGTAAGGGGGATGTTGGGGAATGGGGAAGAAGACGAAGAATAGGTGGTTGATTGCCGTTTCTGCAGTGGGAATTCACTTGTCGATTGGTTCGGTGTATGCTTGGAGCGTATTCACGAAGCCACTTGCAAGCGAATTCGGTTGGGATTTGACTGATATTAGCTTAACATTTAGTATTGCGATTTTGTTTCTTGGGTTATCGGCTGCATTTCTTGGTCATTTTGTTGAAAAATATGGACCTAGGAAAGCGGGAATCCTCTCGGCGATTTTTTTTGGTTTAGGTATTACGGGGTCCGGTGTAGCGATTCATCTGGAATCCTTGCCTCTCCTTTATATTTCTTATGGCGTTTTCGGTGGGATCGGGCTCGGTGTAGGCTACATAGCACCGGTATCGACCTTGGTGAAATGGTTTCCAGATCGCAGGGGTCTAGCGACTGGCCTAGCCATTATGGGCTTTGGGTTTGCGGCACTGATTAACTCGCCAATCATCCAGGGTCTGATTGAATCGGTAGGAATTGCTACTACCTTTTTCATCCTTGGCACCGCTTACTTTATCATCATGATCGCTTCCTCTCTTTACTTGGAGCCTCCAGAGAAAGGCTGGCTACCTGTGGGGTATAAAGAGAAAATCAAAACGGGCAAAGTGAAGGCATTGCAAGATCTTTCGCAGTTGACCGCTAACGAAGCAGTTAAAACAAAACGGTTTTATTATCTATGGATCATGCTGTTCATTAATATAACTTGTGGGATTGCCATCATTTCAGCTGCCTCCCCGCTTGCCCAGGAAAGTATTGGGTTAAGCGCCGCGGCAGCTGCAGCACTAAGTGGGCGTGCTCGGTGCCTTCAATGGTCTTGGACGGATTGGCTGGGCATCTGTATCGGATTTTATTGGTCGCCCGAATACGTATACCATATTTTTCACGATACAGGTCATTGCCTTCCCGCTCTTGATCATTACGGATAACCCGGTTATCTATCAAATTTTATTAGCGATTATTTATACATGCTATGGTGGAGGATTCGCTTCCATTCCAGCGTATATTGGAGATTTGTTCGGTACGAAGCAGTTAGGGGCCATTCATGGATATATTCTAACGGCATGGGCAGCTGCTGGGCTCGTGGGTCCGATGTTTGCTTCATGGATCAGGGAAACAACCGGGAGTTACTCCCAAAGTTTAATCGTATTCACTGGTTTTTTCGCCGTTGCATTGATTGTTTCCTTATTGATTCGTCTGGACATAAACCGATTGAAAAAAATCCAGACGAACGAAAGCCAGGATATCAGTGTTTAACTGTAAGTAGTTTGTATAATGATAGAATAAGAAACTCGCTGATTTCTTCCTCAGCGGGTTTTTTAAGAAAGTATGAAAGGATATTCATTTTGCCTAAACGATGAAACCGATTTATCTCCTTATTCAAACGATTATTCAGGATCTTTTTCAGTTCCTTCTTTTCAGACCCATTCTTTAGACCCTTAGATAACTTGCATGCCCAAACCCTTGGTATCACTGGGTTTTGGAGCTACTTCTTTTATCACTTACGGCTACCTATTCACAATCCACATATACCATCCACAACTCACATCCTATCAGCCGACATCCACAGGCGGATATCCACAATCCACAAGCGAAATTCTTTAATTCACAGCCACGTCTTCTTATCCACAGCCGCTTTAAAGGACAAAAAAAAGAGAGCGGAATCCGCTCCTGTTATGAATCTATGTAAATGATGAAAAAGGGCAGGGGAAAAAACACTAGCTTAGGAAGGTAGTGTGATGTTAAGAAGGCGATGCAGCAAAGGCATCGAGCCGACCACGTTGTATGGCGAAATAGGATTGGATGGTTTCCTTTTTCCTCGTGAGTGTATATTGCTGGTTGGACGGTGATACAGCCGCGTTGCCGAACTTTCCGATTAAAGCGAGCAGTTTGTCCAATTGATCATATGTATCATTTCTAAGCGCTATGATATATTCCGAAGCGGTCCTTGTGGGTACCGGGTTGGTTGTCGGTGCAGTCATTTCCTCTTCTGTTTCGATTGTCTCGGTCGCCGTCTTCACGCGGGATATGAGCCACTCTTCGCACCAGCCGTTCAGTATGGAATAGATGAAGTCCGCTTGCTGAAACTTGAGGCGGATCGGTTCGATGTGTTGGTTCACTTCCATATAGTTCACTTCCCGGCCAAGTGCCTTCTCTGAAATCTCTTTATGAAAATGTTCACGGTCAAGCAGGGACTTGATGGACTCGGCCTGGTGGGCATACTTCGCCATTTGTTCTAATGTTTCATTATAAACAATCGTGCTTAAATAAGCCGATGCCTGTTTTGGTTCAGTGAGCAATGGTTTGTTGGCACGCAAGGCCTTGCCGAATTTCTTGAGTGCTTGTGAATAGACGAATCGCGCAAGGGTCAGCAGTTCCTTTTGCGTATCGCTCGGAGTTTCCGCTTTTTTTGCATCTTTAAGAAACGAGCGGAAAATGTACTTCCCGACCCGTTCCAACTCCATGCAGACGGCATCGCTGATATGGCCAGGAAAGCCCGCATTGAAAATGGTCCGGCGCAGTCCTGCCCGCTCGCCACGGTTTTCGCGATACTCTCCAAGCGTCCCTTCCTTAAAGGTAAACATCATCACTTCTTTCTTGGAGAAAGCCTTACTTGTGAAAGCAATCGTAACGAGATCGCCTAAGCCTGCTTCATAGATGGCATCCATCGCTTCGAACAGGCGCTGTCTTGTGAATAGGGAAGTGGAGTCCGAAACGAATTCATGATAATCGAACATCACTTCTTCCGATTTTGAAACCGACATCCGGTAAGCGGCCATCAGCAACAGACGTTTTGCCGAAATCGTCAACCCTTTGAAAGCCTCATGATAAAAGAAACGGTATTTCTTGCAATAACGATCGGTCTTATGGTTAAAGCCAAGGTTACTTGTTGGTCCAAGGTTGAACTTATATAAAGCATCCCCATCTTGTTGAACGGATACGAAAACCTGCGGAAGGTCTCCTTTTGGTGACGTGAATTTCCTGATGATCTGCTTCAAATATTTTTCCGATGTCCCCAAACTGCTTGCCATTGCATGAAGCGGGCTCTGAATGACCCCATCCCAATCACTATGCAGCAAAGAGTACAAACACGCATCAAATTCAGTGGAGGATACATGTTTCAATAAGTAATGGTACGTTTCTTCATAAATCATCCGGTTCCGTCTCCTTTTAGTATCCGCCTACATCCATTGGGCAGAGGGTATGATCTAACCAAATTGTTCTTCATCTTATTGAAGCTTTCGAAAAGATTCACTTCACCGTCTATATAAACTTTAAAAAGGAAAAAGTAGCATGCTCTAAAAATATTTTTTTTGAAAATGTATAGGTTTGTAGGGGAGAGGCAAAAGAGGCTGATTAGTTGTGTTAAAATTAGGTAGAATTAGAAAAATAGATAAAGGGAGTTTTTTTGTAATCATGATATTTTCATTACTAGCATTTATCTTAAAAGGGATCGTGACGAAGCTTCCGTTTGCTTTATTGGGACTTTCCCTCATTCCGCAAAGGTGGTCCATAGCCGTCAGGAAAAAAGATTGGCTCTTTTTCACTGAACAGGTTCTGCGGCTATTACTGGCCGCTGTCATTTTATTTTTTATCATCGATATTAATCTACTAGACCAAACGGTTGAAGCGTTCTTTTCCAACTTGGCCATAGTATTTGGGTTGTTCCTTATCGTGGATGCAAGCTTGTACCTATCGAGGGATAAAGAACCTTCCCTAAAAAGACGTGACCGGGAACAAGGCGTTTCGAAGCGAGTGAGAACGCCTTGGAATGTCCATGCCATGTATATCATCGGTTTATTGCTGATTGCCACTTGGGTGATCATGCTGTTTTATCCCCTTACGATTGCCGGGAGCCTTCATGGGTTAGCCGATGTCGTAAAGAAGAATAAACTAGAGGAAGTCCAAGATATTAAAACGATGCCACTAGTGACGGTGAAAATGGCTGATGCAAAGGGCGATGCTGCCATTAATAAAATCCAGAATGCCTCATATTTCACGGAAGGTGAATACCGTCTGACCAATATCAATGGCGAATTGACGTATACCTCTCCCATTGAAATGGACGGATTCCTGAAAGCTGGAAAAGCCGAATACACGCCAGGATATAACTTGATTTCGGCCATAGCGACCGATAAAGGTGCGAGCACGGTGAAAGGGAAGATGCTGTATGCCCCGTCACAGTATTTGGATTATGATGTAGATAGACAGATTCATAAGGCGTATCCAACCAAAGTCATCTACGATTCATACCTGGAGCCAGATGAAGAAGGCAAGCCTTTCTTTGTAGCTTCGGTTGGCCATTACTTGAAATACAGAAGTGGGTCCGTCGTGGATGGGGTGGTAGTGGTGAATCCGGAAACGGGTGACACGACCTTCTATCCATTAGGAAAAGAACCGAAATGGGTGGACAGAACCTTCACTGAGGAAACGGCTCTAGAGTATTGGAGCTATTGGGGAAAATATGTTCACGGGTGGAAAAACCAATCACTCATCGGTCCGAAAAAAGATGTCTTGATTCCGAATGAGGAAAATATGCAAGTCACCTTTAATGATAAAGGCGAGTTGATTTATGTCGTAGATTTCACGAGGGCCAAATCAAAAGGGAACTCGAAAACGCTGGTAGGTTACGGTGTGTTCAACGCCAAGACGGGTGAAATGACATATTATAAAGGCGTGACATCCGTTTTGACCGGTAAAGAAGCAAAATCGAATGCCAATGCGAGTGAATTCTTATCCAAATATCCAGGATGGAAAGCGACCAATGGCGTGTTCTATACGATATACGGGGCACCGACCTATGTGATCCCCGTTACAAAAGGAAGCAAGTTCCAAGGGGTGGCCATCGTGTATGCCAATAGCGACAATCCTCAAGTAGCTTTCGGGAAGAACAAAGATGAAGCATTCCGGAACTATAAGAAACTGATCGCCTCCTTAGGGAAAGTCAATGGAGTGACGCCCCAAAAAGGATTTGAAATGAAAGAGGTCAAAGGGAAAGTCATCAGAATCAATGATGCCAATCTTTCGAGTGGGTATGTGTTCTATCTTATTGTAGAGGGCAGCAGCAAAAGGTTCTCGATTGATCCTTCCGTTCAAGGATTGTCCGATGTAGTCTTGACCAAGGTAGGAGACCGGGTCATCTTGAACGTGATGGACATGGAAGAAGAGATTGTTCCCGTCGATCAGTTCACGAATGTAGATTTGCCGAAGAAATAAAAGAAGCCGTGCATACTCCTTGAAAGGAGCGCACGGCTTGTTCAATGAAAAAAACTGTACCTCCGATTGTTAGGTGTGTCTAACAAAGAAGGTGCAGTTTTTTTCTTTATAATTCCCCTTGTTGAATCCGTTTAATTACCTCATCAAGCCAGTAAATGGTGTGATCTGCTCTGGATGAAAAGTATTCACCTAAATATTCCACTAGCTTTTCTTTATCATGGTCTTTTTCCATCTTCATCTGTTTTTCAAAATCCGAAATTTGTTCCCACTTTGCAAGGAACTTCTTTTTGTTGTTTTTCAGGATTTCGACTACCTTATCACGGTCTACATATTTGAGGTATGCAAGTCCCACCACCATATCACTAATGGAACTGGCATTTTCAAACAACTTATAGATTTTCTTCGGAAGTTCTTCACGGCCTTTAGCCGTAATCCCGAATACTTGTTTATCAGGTCGATGATCTTCTTTAATGATTTCGACTATCTCGATTAAGCCTTGTTTGACTAGCGAATCAAAATGGTAATACAGCTTACTTTCCGTCAGCCCACCCAGTTGATCGAAAGGGATGGGTTCAGACAGCTGCTTTTTTAATTTATATGGATAATTATTATCCTTCATCAGTTTGCTCAATATGAAAACTTGAATGGGCATCTCTAAGCTCCTTCAGAAAATGGTTATCCTTATTATAGCAAACGAAGCGGGAATTTAAGCGGTCTTTGCAGCTTCCGTTTCCGGTTGTACCACTTGATTATCTAATGGAACTTTTTTGTGGACAAAGGCCACGATGAGCATGTTGATGAACATGGCACCCAGGCCGACGGCTACCATGGACCAAATAAACGGACTTGGACTCGTGGTGCTATATAGGTTGGCAAAGTATGCTTGCACCGAGTAATACATAGGTGAAATGTGGCTCATCCATTCATACGGCGCATACATCATATCACGTGACACGGTGGCACCATTTGCGATGGTTTGTGTTAATAAGATCGGGATGTTTAACACCATACCACCATCTCCAACCAAGAATACCAAAATGGCTGTAAAGTTGAAACATACCATATAGTTCAAGATTTGTTGACCTAGCGTGCTGAGGAATAGATCTCCACTTGGTTCATTCACTAAATAAGTGATGCCTAGGGCAACGAATGATGAAACAACGGCAACCAATAAGGCAGTCATTTGTACATACATGAATAGTCGTGTCTTGCTCGCTTTTCCACGGCTCTGTCTGAATGAGGTCACTAATTGCATCGCACCGATCATGGCACCTACATATCCTGCCATCGTCAAGAACATCGGTAACATATTGTGGTGCATGCCATCTGGCACTTCATTGATCGTGACGATGTTTCCTGAATACGCCGTTTCGATTTGTTTCGCCATTTCAGCCGCTTTTTCTTCCGGTAAATTGAAGTTCATCAATACGCCTTGAGCGGTTTGTTGTGAGAATTGTGCGCTCAACTGATTGTTAATTTCCGTAACGACGGAAGTCATAGTTGAGGAAACAACGGTTGGTCCTGCTTCATTCACTGTAAAGTCAATGCTTGATGACGTTTCGCCATTTTGCATATCCGCAGAGAATGTTTTCGGGATGTGTACGACTAGCGCTAAATCATTCTTATTTAAATCTTTTAACGCTTGTTTATTTGTTACATCTGTTTCGATTTCTTTAAACGGTAAGTTTTCTTTCAATTGGCTGGCAATCTTGTCTCCGTATTCACCAACATCATCATTGACGATGGCAACCGGCAATTGATCGATATTTCCTGGAATGGCCGAATAACCAGGTAAGAATATGCCTAGCATACAAAGGCCATAGAAAATCCCCATGAAAATGGCAGCAATGGAACCTTGTGTCTTTAAGAAATGTTTATATTTAAACTTCATTTGTTGCATCCATCCTTCTTCAAATATATTCTGGTTTAACTACTTTAATTTGAGTACTTTAATTGAACCGCTTCATCAGTCTACTCGAATCCTTTTTTAAAGTCAATAAAAAATTACGATACTAAACATCAGGAAAGTCTCCATTATGTCGCTGGTGCCAAGCGTGAGTGTATATGTATGTAAGTATGGTTTTTACAGTATGGTTACTGTTTTGCTTTTGTGTATAATGGGATTATATGTAAAATATTTCGGGTAGGGGGAGCTTTTTTGAAAAGTAAAATCGCTTATATAGCTTGTTTAGTGTGTTTACTCGTGATTAGTGGATGTACCTCATCCAAGGGGCAAGAACCGGAGAAAACAGACGAGGTAAGCGTGATTGATGAGACTCCAAGTTTCGTAACGGATAAAGACCTAAATCAAATTGATTGGGAGCGGAAAGCTGTCGAATTTCGTACATCGACAAACGCCAAGGTAATCGGTAACGAAAACAGGCTTGGCATCATAGGGCCTGAATTAAAGGCAAATAAAGTGGAGAAATGGTTGTGGCACTTTTGGGGAATGGATAAGGGCGTAGCGACATTCGTCGGATATCATCGGAACACGTCAACCATCCATTCCGTATTAATTGATGGAGAGTGGTCCAGAAGCTTGACGGGGAGTAGTGCCGTGAATGGAGCCGATGGGAGTGTACCTTCGAATGTCATGTTGCCGGATGCGGGTGAATGGGCCATTTTGGTTTATTCGGATGGTGAATTATTCGATACATTGGTGATGGATGTGAAGGAGGAACAGCACACAAGTCATAAATGATTCTCGAAGGAGTGGACGATTCGGAACACAAGGGGATTTTTGAACAAATAAAAAAGATCACCGAATAAGTGGTCTTCTTTGATGAATCCTATGGAACGAATGCCCTCGTTAGGGGAAGTCATCGTTTTACCGACTTGCCAGGTCAGTGGTCTACCTATTCATCATAAGGATAAATACTAGCACGACGATGACAAAGGCTATGATAACGGATAGCCATCCAATTTTCACTTTTGCTAATAGACGGTCAACAATAAAGAATGAGATGGCAGAAACAAGACTTAGGATTTGTAAGACGAATCCGAATAAACAGTGAAATAAGAAGGAGAGAATTTCGCGAGTGTAAGCCTTTTTAGAAATCTGCCTACTCAGCCAGTCACTAAAGAAGGAAGTGATCACTCCGTAGATAATGACAATCATAAGATTTAAATAATATAAATTCATAAATGCATAAATGCATTCAAATCAAAGCCACCAAGCGATGAAAGGACCAATGCAAATAACAAACTACTAAGAAAAGCAGTCAATAGTTTTCTCTTTAAAATAATAGGAATGTTCTCCTCTCTGATTTCGATTGCTCCAACAGCAACCCATGTAATATCTATATCTAGCCCTTCTTTTATTACCGTTCGTTCATCGGTAATAAAACCAAAATAAAAAAAGACTGAAGAGAGGGGTTTGATCTCAGCTTTTGGGAGGATGCTTTCCCAAAAAGCCTACCTCTTACCTCTACTTACAGTTTGAAGGCACACCGGCATTGAAGTTTTTGTCTAGATCTGTTTCTGTTTTCTCATCCATTGTGTCGCTACCCATTTTTCTCCTGTTATGACCGGGGCTCCACCGTGTAAGGTTTGTTCATTTACATGTTGATCATCATAGAAATACTCGAAGTACACGGCCATTCCCTTTTGGGGAGATACAGAGAGATTTAGTTTAGGAAAGAACGTTTCCCCGCCTTCCTCCACATCATTCAAGTACATGATGATGGTGCTAATTCTATTATTTTTTGCAGCTTTACTGGAAGAGGCGAAAAAATCATAATGGGCTTTATACTCTTGACCAGGTGTATACTTTAGAATTTGAATACCGTCCCCATGTTCAACGGGTACATTCATTATAGAAGAAACTCTTTTTTCAATGGTCGTGATGAGGTCATTTTCCTTGTCCTGGAAGTACATGCTACTGCTTGTCCGCATCTCATTTACTTCGCGTGTATCACCGATTTTGGAACGGTTCAGTTTATCTTTGGACAAGCTGATTAATTCGTCACATTCTTCGTCACTTAACACATTCCCCAAAACGGCGATGAGCGGTTCTTCTAATCTAGTAAGGATCGTAATCTCTCTATCTTCTGTTTTGATTGTATTTCCCTTATGGGTGAAAATAGTCTGTTCTTTGTTATCCATGGTCGTTCACTCCCTTAATGAATGAATTTTCGGAAAAATCCATCAGTCTATTTGGCTTTTTAGCGATAAATGATTATATCACGAACCTTTCGAATAACGGAAATTTTTTACTTTGGTATATATTATTAGTACGAAAGGTTTTTTGTGGAACGATGGTGTGAATCCCCACCATCGTTTTTCATGCATTCAAATGGGTTTTCCGCGCAGTTCGTATGCCTTTCCCCAATGTAACGACTCCCACCATCAAAAGGAGCAAAGGCAGTCCAAATAATAGGTGACCGATTCCAGGAGCAAATAGTGTAACTGTAGATAAAGGACCGAATAGATAAGGGAAATTGATTAAAATACTCAACGGAATCAGCCAGTAAACCATGACGAGGAACATCATATGGAGAATACGTAGGAATCCGTGTACTTCTCGTGGTTTAGGTTTGAATATTCTATAGATTGACCAGACAATCAGGGTCACGAATCCCAATATAATCAGATCAATCACTGCATATTTCATAAATGGGTGGTCAGTGGGGCTAGGGGGTTCTTCATGATGTACGAGCTTGTTCACTCCGCTTATGATCGAATCATATTCATTGAGGTTGAAATAATCCATTGAATTAATCTGTAGGCTGATGCCATACTGCCCGTCTAAGATCACTTTTGAGTAGGTGTTTTCTGTCCATCCATTATGGGAGACTTCATCATCCTTCACTTCCCATCCCATTGCGTAGTACGTATCATCCCCTATGTATGATGATGGCTGATGCAAGGTGTTCATGCCATTCTTCGATAAAATGCCTTTTCCATTGAATGTGCCATGATTCAATTGGGCGATCATATAATTTGCCATATCTTCCGCACTAGAAATGATGTAACCGGAAGGAACCGATCCCTCGTGTTTCAATTGCTTGGTCGGTAGCTTCCATCCAAATACCGTCTGATAACCGCCCGCAATGGCATGGTTTGCAACATCTTTAGGGTCACCGTAGGTATTCTTCATTTCAAGCGGCTTGAATATGAATTCATTTAGATAGTCTTTATATGATAGATTTGTCACTTCCTCAATGACTAAACCTAAGATGTCGTAATTTAGATTCGAATATTCATAGCGGTCACCGGCAGGGTGCTTCAATTCAATCTCTGCCAAGCCTTTGACATGTTCTTTCAATGTCTTATCTCCCTGTGAGATAGCCACTTGGCCGTCATATGTGGAAAGACCGCTCGTATGATTCAGTAAGTGCTGAATCGTGATTTTCCCAGAAGCCTCCTTATCGGCAAGATGAAACCAGGGGATATACAATTGCACGGGATCTTGTAATCGTATTTTTCCCTGATCCACTAACTGCATAAGGGCAAGTGCCGTAAATGATTTACTGACGGACCCAAGAACGATGGGGGTTTCCGAAGTCATTTCAGTTCCATTTTGGTTGGCCACACCATATCCTTGCACGTATTCCACCCGATCTCCCTCTACGATGGCCAATGAAGCTCCCTGAATCTTGAGACGCTCGATTTCATTTGCCATAAACTCATCAATAGCGGAAGAATCCAGTTTTCTTGACGCCTGTTCGTTTCCCAACACAACTCCGGAAACACTTGTCAGGACGAGCAGTATGGTCAGTATGAAACTAATTATCTTATGTCTTTTTCGCATCTTCTCATTTTCCTTTCTCTATCAAGTGCAAAATATCTTTCTTGAATCATTGTAAGGATTTAACAAAAGTGGGTCAATGAATTCCAGATAAATAGATTCGTTGATGGCTCGTGCACTACTTTGCTGTTCGCCTTTGATAAGTAAATATTCCGTGAAGATTTCGGGGGAACGCATGAAAATGGGCATCTGAATCAGTAGCAATACCCATTCCGAGTACATATTTTGTGTGGAGAGAGTACTTGGAGGATAGGGAAAATCTATAGGCCATTTTTTCCGTACTCCTTCGTTATTTTTGATTAATTTAAATATGGAGGTTTTATACATGAATGAGTTTCAAAATCAGCTTCAAATGTTGAATGTCGACCCACAATTCCAGGCCAGTCAGCCGGTCCCTTGGGATCCGAATCAATTTCAGCATCAGCATTCCATGGAAGATTCCCGTCTTATCCCGTTAGGGTGTTTTGGTTGCCTTGGTTGTTTCGGATGCTTTTTCTTCGGAGGCATCGGAGGGTGTGGCGGATGTGGACGTTGCGGAGGGTGTGGACGTTGCGGTCGTTGCGGTCGCTAATCGATTTTCAGAGAAGAACCGACCCCTGCAGAATGCCTGCAGGGGCTTTTCTCCATGGAATTAGACATAAGAGACAAATTGTCATACATACGATTAGAGGGATAGCTGAGTAAAGCTTGTTGGTTAGGAGGTTCGAGATGAAGAATTTGACCCCTTCTATGCGTCTGAAAGTGAATAGGGATACGTTTTTTCTCCCTGAACCAAACGGGGGAGTGTATTTTCGGAATAATGTAAGTTCTTTCCGTATGGAAGGACGTACCATCGTTCAATGGATTGAACAGTTAATACCCATGTTTAACGGGGAACATGCATTGAGTGATTTGACGGATGGATTGCCTGGGCCATACCGGAATCGGGTCATGGAGATTGCCGAAGTTCTGTACAAGAACGGGTTCGTTCGGGATATCAGTCAAGATGCCCCACACCAATTGACGGATCGGATTGTGGATAAGTATGCGTCTCAGATTGCGTTTTTGGATAGTGTCGGCGATTCGGGAGCCCGTCGTTTTCAGGATTATCGTCAGCTGAAAGTATTGGCGATTGGTTCAGGTCCGTTTTTCGTATCACTGGTATCCGCGTTGCTTGAATCTGGATTGCCTGCTTTTCATATTCATATAAAGGATTCGGAATCGACGAATAGAAAGCGACTGAATGAAATTGTTGCCCATTTCCGTACAACAGATGAGGACGTGGCGGTGGAGGAGGTTTCCCAGAGTCAGGAGGGGGAAAGAGCTTGGCAGGAAATAATCCGGCCATATGATTATATCGTGTCTGTGTCACAAGATGGAGAGGTGGAGGAACTGCGGGCGCTGCACGCGGCTTGCAGGCAAGAAGAGAAGATGTTTTTCCCTGCACTGAGTCTGAATCAAATTGGTCTTGCCGGTCCGATGGTGAACGGGGAATCGCTTTCCTGCTGGGAGTCTGCCTGGCGCCGTTTACATCAGTCTTCCCTGATTACCGATCAAGAGGCTGCCTCTTTTTCCTCCACGGCGGGTGCGCTCCTCGCAAATGTACTGGCGTTCGAGTTATTCAAAAGGAGTACGGGAGTGAGCGAATCGGATCAGAGCAATCAACTTTACCTGCTTGATATGGAAACCTTGGAAGGAAGCTGGCACACCTTTTTGCCCCACCCGTTTGTCACGGGCACGGCGGCTGCAAGATGGGTGACGGATTTCGACTTGAGATTGAACCAGCAATCAAGCCGAGGCGAACGGGGTAAGTTGTTTATGTCCTTTGGCCGAATGACTTCCAGCCAATCGGGCATCTTCCATAGCTGGGAAGAAGGAGAACTGAAGCAACTGCCGTTAGCTCAATGCCGTGTCCAAGTGGTTGACCCGATGTCTATGGGTCCAGCTGAATTGTTGCCAGCGATCATTTGCTCGGAATTATTGCATGAAGAAGCGAGGAGGGAAGCGGGCTTAACGGGAGTCGAAGTGTATGCCACGGAAACGGTCAGCCATCTTGGTCCGACTTTACCTCAATGGGATGGAGTAGGTGTAGAAGGATTCGTCGGAGTTGGTACGGGAGAGACGTTCGCGGAGTGTATGTGCCGGGGGTTGTACAAGTGTTTGGACGAGGAATTAACCAAGCGAAGCAACGAAAAGCACGCCTGTGGTCGAATTCAGTTGGAGGTCATAGACGATGAGCGCTGCCGGTATTACTTGCAGGCGTTGACTAGAATGGCAGGTGACCCCGTGATTGCGTTAGGAGAGGAAGTATTCGGTTTCCCTGTCGTATGGGTCGGTACGGGGGATGAGTGGTACGGATGTGTAGGGCTGAATAGTACGCAGGCTTTACGGAATGCTTTACAGCAGGCACTCATGGCCATTCAAAACGAAAAGGGGGGCTACAAGAAGCAGGGTTTGAGAGCTTCATCCGTACTAATGGAAAAAAGGACGCCGTTGACACTTAGGATTGCGTCGTATGAAGGATCAAGAGAATCGGAAGTGCTACAGGAGGCCTTGCAAGTGCTGGATTGGAACGGAAAGCGGCTATTGGCCTTCGAACTGGAATTGGAACCTGTTTTGAAAGAGGAGCTGGCAGGGGTATTTGGTGTGTTGCTGCGAGAGGAGGGATCAAGGTGAAGCCTGTCATCTTGATGGTCGGAGAAGGAGTGCTGGCGGACCTGGTGTACGGAATATTGTCAGTCCAATACGAAATCATTCACCAGGTCGACTTTTTGACAGAGATACCCGAAACGGCTGAACTGGCTCTCGTGCTGCAGGATGCCTGGGATCCTTCTGCCCACCTAAAGGCGGAGGAAGTCCTCGACATTCCATGGTTACGGGGCTTTGTGTCATTTGGTGAAGGGATGGTTGGGCCACTAGTGCGGATGGAGAAGGAAGGGTGCTCGCAATGCGCGGATCTACGGCATCTCATGGCGGGGCGCGATCGGAAAGAAATGTGGGCCATCCAAAAGCAATTGCAGGAGAATGGAGGGAAGCAAGATGACCCGGCGGCATCGCGCACGGGACTGTTACAAATGGCTTACCTGATTGGAGAAGAGGTGCAGCGGGTGACGGAAGGGACTGGGGCCCGGTCGGAATATGCTGTAGCCTTGATCAACATGAAGACACTGAATATTTCCTGGCATCCTTTTTTAGCGGATCCAATCTGCCCGGTCTGTAGTCCCATTCCCGATGATTCTTCAAGGGCGGCCCGAATTTCGTTACAACCAAGTCCGAAGGTGGATCCCGATGGCTACCGCACCCGTTCAATGACTGAGCTAAGTCAGGTGCTGGCCAAGGATTATCTCGATCCCCGGATGGGTTTTCTGAATAATAAGATGGTCGATCTTGTGCCGCCATTTGCCGATGTCAGTGTGAGTCTTCCTTTGTTCATGGGGGATGAAGGGACAGCGGGGAGGACGAATTCCTACGCGGTTAGCGAGATGACTGCGATTTTGGAAGGATTGGAGCGGTACTGTGGCCTTGAACCCCGGGGAAAGCGGACCGTTGTCCATGACAGCTACAATAATCTGAAAGATGAGGCCCTGGATCCCAGAAAGCTTGGTGTCCACACCGATGAAATGTATGAAATGCCTGGTTTTCCTTTCAAGCGTTTTCATCCGGATTCCCCAATCAACTGGGTTTGGAGCTATTCTTTTTTACAAGAGCGTCCAATTTTGGTTCCAGAGCTGGTGGCTTATTATAGCTTGGGCTGCGGGGAGGGGTTTGTTTATGAAACGTCCAATGGCTGCGCGTTAGGAGGCAGTTTGGAAGAGGCGATTTTGTACGGGATTTTCGAAGTGGTGGAACGCGATTCCTTTCTATTGACCTGGTACGCTAAGCTCCCGCTTCCCCGCCTTGACCCGTATTCGGCGAATGATGAAGAACTGGCATTGATGATGGACCGGGCACGTGCAGCGGCGGGATATGACATCCATTTGTATAACGCGACGATGGAACATGGCATTCCAAGTGTCTGGGCGATGGCGAAAAACAGGAAACGAAAAGGATTGAACCTCATTTGCGCGGGTGGTGCCCATTTGGATCCCGTCCGGGCGGCGAAAAGTGCGATTCATGAGTTGGCGGGCATGATGCTGACCCTTGACGATAAATTCGAGGCCAATCAGGAAGAGTATGAGAAGATGCTCGCTGACCCGTACCTAGTCCAGCAGATGGATGATCATGGCATGCTGTTTGGGTTACGGCAAGCGGAAGAACGGTTGCACTTTTTATTGGATGATCGACGGCCGTTGCATACGTTCGACGAGGAGTTCTTGGCCGGGGTGAAACATGCCGACTTAATGGATGACCTACAGGACGTGCTTTTACAGTTGCAACAGCATGGCCTTGATGTGCTTGTCGTGGATCAAACGACACCGGAACTGAAAAAGAACGGGTTACATTGCGTGAAAGTGCTGATACCGGGCATGCTGCCGATGACATTCGGTCATCACCTGACCCGCGTTACAGGACTCGATAGGGTTTTGCAGGTTCCCGTGGAACTAGGATATGCGAAGCAGCCGCTGACAATCGAACAGCTTAATCAAGATCCGCATCCATTTCCATAAGCGGTGGTAAGGAGGCAGGGGATGAATCTAGATCAATTTTTGCATAATCTTCAGTTTGACACAGCGAAGGTCAGACCGCCTGACTGGGAAGTGGATTGGGAGGATGCGCCACTTTCCTATAAACTTTACCGTGACTTGCCTGTGTTCCCTTTTTCGCCGGACGTGCCGCTGACATTGGAAGCCTGCCAAACATCATCCCAGCCTGACTTCAAGGCTATCGGTCACTTTCTTTGGTATGTATTCGGCCTTGCTCAAGTGAGCCAGTTCATGAATGATCCGGAACAAATGGACTTCATGCAGTCGTTCCGCCGTTTTGCGCCTTCAGGGGGAGCATTGTATCCAAACGAACTGTACATCTACCTGAAAATCGAGGAGTTGCCTGCTGGCGTGTACCATTATGATGTGGCACACCATCGTTTGGTATTAGTGCGGGAAGGTAATTTTGATGACTATCTGGACCAGGCACTTGGCGGTCGTTGCGATATGACAACGTGTTTCGGAACGGTCTTCGTGTCGACGATGTTTTGGAAAAACTTCTATAAGTACCACGATTTTTCCTATCGCCTGCAAGGATTGGACGCAGGTGTCCTGATGGGTCAGTTATTGGAGGTGGCGAAGAGGTTAGGCTTCTCGACTGGCGTGTCCTTTCAATTCCTGGACCGGGCCATTAATCACTTAATTGGATTATCTGAACAAGAAGAAAGCACATATGCCGCCATTCTTTTATCTGTGGAAGGTACAAATGGAGTCACGTTTGGAAGTAAAATAGATCGTGCTGTCACGGCGGTTGAATTATGTAGAGAGCTGCCTGCCATATCACATACCCATTACGTTCGGTCACAGACAATCATAGAGTATCCAATGTTGATTCAGATGAATGAAGCATCCATGATTGACTCCACTCGATCCATTCGGAAAATCGAAGCAAAGGAAGCGCGAAGTGGAAAAGGTATGGGGAGTATAGATTTGCCAGCAGTGGAGCGGTTGTCGTATGACCTGGCTACTATTTGCCGTAAGCGGTTTTCCCCGGAAATGGATTTCGTTTTAGGGAAGGTGAGCAAGATTCAACTCGCCACACTGTTGCAAGAGGCTTCGGCATCTTTTTCGTATACCAATGATGTGGATGAGACGCAAGAACACGACGTCTCCATCTATGCCTGTTTGCATCAAATGGAAGATATTTCAGATGGTGCTTATGTTTATGATAGAGCAAATCATGCATTACGGCTTGTGCGACAAGGTGATCAGCGAACTCAGTTGCAATACGCCATGTCACTGGATAATGTGAATTTACTGCAAGTTCCAATCTGCCTGCATGTGGCAGGGAATAGAGATCACCGCAAAAAGGAGCTAAGCTACAGGGGATACCGCATCCAACAGATGGAAGCGGGAATGCTCGTCCAACGATTACTTTTAGTAACGACAGCCTTGGATATGGGAGGTCATCCTTTGCTTGGGTTCGATGTGAACGTATGTGATGACATTTATAAAAAAGGACTGCATGAAAAAACAACGCTCATCCAAATCCCAATCGGACCGTATCGAGGGCGACCTTGGCTAAAAGGCAGCTTGCATGGTTAGCTTATGGATGGAGGAGTGTAGGAAAAATAAACTCTTGAATACCAAATGAATGGATCCAACTCAACCCCTACTTTTTTCATAAAGAGGGGTTTTCTTTATTATGAAGAGATAGAGAGTTTGTCCAATCCAATTGATTTCTCCACTCATAAGATAGTGAGAAACTATTAAAGGAGTGAAGAATATTGAGTAAGAGTAAATGTAGTAAATGTGGACATGAAAATTGTCGTTGCAAATCAAAGAAGTGCAAGGATTGTGGGCACAAAAAATGCCGGTGCGAAGGAAACTCAAAACAAAGTATCAAACAAAATGTAAAAGTTAGTGTTTCTGCAGGAGTAGGGGCAACAGGAGCCACGGGAGCAACAGGAGCAACCGGAGCAACCGGAGCAACAGGGGCCACGGGAGCAACAGGGGCCACGGGAGCAACAGGAGCAACAGGGGCAACAGGGGCCACGGGAGCAACAGGGGCAACAGGGGCCACAGGAGCAACAGGAGCAACAGGAGCAACAGGAGCAACAGGGGCCACGGGAGCAACAGGGGCAACAGGAGCAACAGGAGCAACGGGAGCAACAGGAGCAACAGGGGCAACAGGAGCAACAGGGGCAACAGGAGCAACAGGAGCAACCGGAGCAACAGGGGCCACGGGAGCCACGGGAGGAGCACAAGGCTGA
>NZ_JBIWDJ010000005.1:0-225924 GCF_044761955.1 Peribacillus sp. NPDC097225 | reverse complement strand
AACCTAAAAAAGATGACCCCTGTTCAATACAGAGATCATCTTTTAAAAATTGCTTAGGCTTTTTTAAAATGTCCTTTACACAGGGTACACTTTATACTCTTAGATGATAAGTCAGAGGCTTCTTTTTAAATTCTTGAGGAGACATATAAATATGATAAATTATAATATTTACTTTAGAATAACCTCATTTACTTATGATACGGTTCCCCTTATCTAATACCAAACCTCCATCACTCATACGACTCCGGTTCTTCAGCCACACTCGTCTTCCCTTCGAAAAACTCATTAGGTTGGTACTGTACTTGGATTTCCCTAAGGCGCTTCAGTAAATAGTTTTCCAAATCCTTATCTGTACAGTAGACAAAACACCCTTTTTGCCCTCTGGTTAAAAGCGTCCTATACGTATTCCGGATAATTTCATCAGCTAACTGCATCGCTTTCTCCGGCTCTTCTTTTGATAGCTTCTTGATGCCTTTTAATGAACTGTCGGTTTTGGCCCTTTTTGTAAAATCCGTTTGAATTCTATCTTCACTAAAGTACATGTCATCTCCAATGATCACGCCTACATAATCGAATTCCAGCCCTTGAGATGTATGGATACAGCCCACTTCTTGAACCGAGTTTTCATCAATTGCCCAGCTGTCTGAATTACCGAGATTCCAGCTCATGCTGAATTGATCCGACAGTTCAATATCATGGATTTGTGAGTTGTTCTTGCCTTCCTTCTTCCAATCCCAGCAATAACCCGCTAACAATCGGGCTTTGTTATTCAGCTTATTCAACCTGAAAATTTCATCCCTCATCTCGACTGGATTACTATATACACGAAAATCATAGTTGCTTCCAATATAGCTTTCATTTGCTGTTTTCCGTATTTGAAGAACATCATCAACCCATGCAAGATATCCATCCGAACCATTGCACCGGAACTGTGAATCCAATAAGGCAGTCGATACATTGGCATTATATTGGTCTGCAAATTGTTGTATTGTCTCAATACTCCCGGCATCCTTTAACGTCACACGCTGCCGCTCGTCAATAAAAAAAATGGAGAAATTAGAAGCTGCAATGATTTCCTTCATCTGGTTCTCACCAAGATGATTAAACATCCCGGACTTTTCATTTAAACGATGCGCCTCGTCCACAATCAAGACATCGAAAGTGTTTTCCGGAACATCAATATAACTCCCAGACCCTTTAAAGAGGTTATCAATATGGCCCTTACGGAAATCCTTCTTTAACTTTTTAGCATAGATGGCCCGTGGTGCGGCATTCTTGGTCACATACTGGCAAACCATGTTTTGAGCTGTCAACTCCACTAACAGGTTGATGGCCAACACGGATTTTCCGGTGCCTGGTCCTCCTTTGACGATCAACACTTGCTTTTTATTCGATCTCTGCGCTTCTTTGGCCAGCATCTTTGCTGCTTCGTACACAACCTTCTGGTCATCAATCATGACGAATTCTTGATTTCCCTTCAACATATTAAGGAGGGAATCCTGCAAAGATTTAGAGGGACGGATCCTGCCATTCTCGATTTTGTATAGGTTTTCCTTATTATCCCCGAATTTAATATGAGTCTTGATGAATTCTCGAAGCTTAGCCGCATCACCTTTTCGAAAAACGGGAGCCTTCTCCACATAATATTGATAGCCTTCATCAATAATAGGATCGTCATCCACTTTGATATAGTTATGCAAATAAGCACATGGATACAATTCCATCTGATTATCTTGGACATTTTCATTATAGTCCTCAATTAGCGCCGCGTACGACCATGCCTGATAAGATGGGTGAGTGGTTTCCCTCACTCCACCACCAAGGAATGTCTTAACAATCGCTTCTTTTCCATCCACTTTCTCAATATCCTGCCATTGCTTAAGCTCAACAATTACAATAGATTGATTCGTATCATTACTGCCAGATATCAAGAAGTCGACTCGCTTTGATGTATAAGGAATCTTGAACTCTATAGCGACACCAGCGTCATCAGGTATTTCCTTATCTAACAGAACAAGATGCATGTATTTCATCGAATTATCCCAAGATCTTAATTCACTTTTATTAATCCGGCCAACTTTCTCCGCGTAATTATTTACGATATTATCTATTAATTTATCTTCAAAAACATCTTGAAGGAATTCACTTTTAATCGCCTCATATATAATCATCCCTGACACACCTTTTCCCATGTAGTTCCACAATCTTTTCTCTACTTTATATCATTGTACACTAAGGTTCCAATGCAGAACTTATATGGAAATAAAAAAAGGCAGAGCTCTTTAATTTCAGGGCTGGTTACCTTGTTACTTGTTTCAATCTGACCTCATTATCCGTTGTTTAATTTTATGCCTAACACATTTAATAGAGAAAAGTTATACCCAAAAAAGGCTCAAGCAATAAGAATCTCTCCTCATCACTCAAGCCTTCATCCACATCTTAAACACAATTTAAAACGATCGGGCGCGTTTTGCTTATCCCCGATATTTCAACGTTAACCCTTTTAAGAAATTACGAGCATAGCGGTCGCCGCACTGTTTATAATTCCGGTGGCCTTCTTTTCGTAGAATGGCGCCTAGTTCCCCTTTGGTGATATTGACTCCTGCATCTTCCAGGATTTCAATCATATCCTCACTTGTTAGGGTGAGCGCGATTTTCAATTTCTTAAGAAGGACGTTGTTCACACTTTCCTTGCCTGTTGGTGCCGGGCTCTCTGGTTGTCCCGGTTTTGGCTCTTGTTTGCCTCTTTTGAAAATGATCAAACCATTCAAGAAGGACTCCATCATCTTGTTATTGCATTTGATTGTATCTTCTTCGTCTTCATATTCGTAAAAATCGACATCATCGTCGTCGTATTCGTCATAGTCGTCTTCTTTTGGCTTGGTCAGCATCTCCATCACTTCTTCTTGTGTCACGTTCACGCCGCCAAGTTTGAAAATCTCTACCATATCTTTATTTTTTATATCGAGAGCATATCGTACTCTGATTAAAATATCATGATTATGCATCCATAAACCTCCTATATTCGCACCCTTTTCAGTAGCTTCCTCTTTATCATTGCCCGAGTAAATTCTTCCAATACTAAAAACGAAGGCAACTGAAAATCCGGGAATCGTTTACAGATTCCCGGATGCTGTAAGTGTACTGTACTTTTATTATACCTAAAAAAGATGAATTCGACATTAAGTTTGGGCGAATCCACTCAAAGGCTTACGATTCCTCGCCGCCCTCTGTTTCCCATCTCGCAATTTCCTCCCGTACTATTGGGGCCACCTCTTTACCCAATAGTTCGATGGCTTTCATCACATCATCATGTGGCATCGATCCGACGGGAACATGCAGCATGAAGCGCGTGATTCCCACAGTTTTACGAAGGTGAATGATTTTTTTCGCCACGGTCTCCGCATCACCGACATATAGGGCACCTTCTAAACTACGGGCCGAATCGAAGGTTTCACGGGTGTATTCTCCCCACCCACGTTCTCTTCCTAACACGTTCATCGCTTGCTGGGTGGACGGGAAAAATTTCTCTGCTGCAACATCTGTACTCTCGGCAATGAATCCGTGTGAATGGGAAGCAACCGGCAACTTGCTTACATCATGCCCCGCCTCTTTGGCCGCCCTTTTATACAGTTGGACGAGCCCTGCAAACTGTCTCGGGCTTCCGCCGATAATCGCGAGAACGAGGGGCAGTCCAAGCATTCCTGCACGAACAACTGATTGTGGAGTCCCGCCGCTCGCAATCCAAATAGGTAAAGGATCTTGAACAGGAACCGGGTAAATCCCACGATTTTGGATGGAAGGACGATGTTTACCGCTCCACGTCACCTTTTCGGAATGCTGGATTTTCAACAGCAGATCCAACTTCTCATCGAACAATTCATTGTAATCGTCCAAATCATACCCGAATAACGGGAAGGACTCGATGAAAGAGCCCCGGCCCGCCATGATTTCCGCACGTCCATTCGAAATCGCGTCAAGTGTCGAAAATTGCTGGAACACTCGTACGGGATCGTCTGAAGACAGCACCGTCACAGCACTGGTAAGACGGATCCGTTTTGTCCGTGAAGCAGCGGCGGCCAATACGACGGCTGGTGAGGAAGCCGCATAATCCCTCCGATGATGCTCGCCCACTCCATAGACATCCAGCCCCACCTCATCCGCCAATACAATCTCCTCCACTACCTCACGTATACGTTCAGCATGGCTAAGTACCTTACCCGTTTCTACATCCGGCGTCGTTTCAACAAATGTAGTCAACCCAATTTCCATTGCCCTTCCCCCTCTATGTATGGTTTACATACCATATTTCCGTTCTATCATTAAAAAAGATCCTATCATTCATCATACAATATCATGTGAATACTTCTCAAATTTCCAATTCACTTATCCACAGTAAAAAGGCAGCGCCCCTATTAAAGGGCTGACTGCCTGTTGGTAGAACTTTTTTTATAGATTGATTTTTTTTCTCCTTAAATCAACTGATAAAACAACCCATGCTGCGTGCAGTACCAAAGCAACATGCCGTGTTTCCGTTTCGGAATGCGGGTTTGCAGCCCCCATTCCGGATATTGTTTGATAAGTTGGACCTGGTCTCCTGTAGCAAAGGCAATAAATGAAATATAATGCTCTTTGGTCATAGGATGGTTGCTTGAAATGAACCAATCCTCTTCAACCTGTGTAACTTCCAGCTTTTCCTCGTCCGTCGCTTTCTTTGGTACAAGTGCCTCCAACTTTCTTCCACAACAAGAAACAGATGCATTACCGGTGCTTAAGGTAATATTCCCACAAGATGGACACACAAAATAGTTTGACCTTTTCATATTTCCTCCTACAAAATCATTGGAAGCGAGTTCGCCCTCCAGAATATGTTCAATATTCACACCAAGGAGGGAGGACAATTCCGGTAACAGGGAAATATCCGGACACCCTTGGCCACGCTCCCATTTTGAAATGGTCCGATCAGAAAGATTCATCCTGTCAGCCAATTCCTTTTGCGTGAACCCTTTTTCCCTCCGCAATCGTAAAATCAAATGGCCTACTTTGCTAGTATCCATTGATTCACCCCCTACTCATTACATCATAAGAGGTATGACCCATTCCGGCAACAAACGCTCCGTTGAGTTTTCCAGTTTGAGAGGTGAATGCCATATAAGTGAGCATACAAAAAGCCTGTTCCAATCGAAACAGGCTTTTTGCTGATCTATGATTATTTGGTATTAGTAAATCCACCATCAATGCGAATAACTTCTCCATTGATATATTCTGCTTTAGACGTTAATAGGAAGGTTACAAGTTCCGCAACCTCTTCCGGAGTTCCCAATCGTTTTTGAGGAATCCCGCTCGTTGCGTTCTCTTTCATGGCCGGGTTTGCTTCATAGAAAGCCTTGACCATCGGTGTCTCAGTAGGTCCTGGGGCAATCGCATTCACGCGCAAGCCTTCTTTCGCGTATTCAGCCACCATGGACTTAGTTAACCCTGCAATCCCGTGTTTCGTAGCGGAATAAGTGACCACTGAATCTTGTCCGATCACACCGGCACTTGAAGCCGTATTGACAATCGATCCACCGCCATTTTTCACCATGACCTCGGCTACATAACGAACGCCGTACAAAGCACCCATTAAATTGATTTGAACGATTTTTTCGATTTCTTCTACCGCCGTATCCAAGAAGTACTTACCGCTACCAGAGATCCCTGCATTGTTAAAGAAATAATCGATCTTCCCGAATTTCTCCACTGTTTGATCCACATAGTTCTTCACTTCTTCTGCTTTGGAAACATCCGTTTTGATGAAAAAAGAATCGACTCCTAATTTTTTCACCATTTCAACCGTTTCCTTCCCACCCTTTTCATTAACGTCCACTACAACGATATTGACTCCTTCTTCAGCCATTCGAACCGCTGTAGCTTGTCCTAATCCGCTTCCTGCTCCTGTGATTATCGCTACTTTATTCTTAGTTGTCATGAAAAAACCTCCGTTGTAATGAATAAGAACCGGGCAACCGGCACTATTCTCGTATATTTCCTCTTAGGATAAAATACCCTAACTCTCTTATACTTTACCCCGTGGGTATGGTTTAAAACTGTAAATTTTCGGAGGTAGAAACTGCTGAGGTCTTGTCAAAAAAATATTTTAACTGAAAAAACCTGACAGTATACTTGTCAGGTTGAGTGAAAATGACTACTTAGATTTCCTTAACTAATTATATTAAATCATCAATTCACCTAAGTATTTTAGTCATAACAAGATCGGTTTGTTTTTCATCTCCCATGTGAAAGGAATGCTTTCCAGTCTGAGTAAAGCCCATTTTTCCATAAAATTTGATGGCCCCCTCATTTTTTTCCCAAACGCCTAACCAGATTTTCTTCTTACTCTGGTCTTTCGCCAATTCTATTCCTTTACTTATAAGATGATGACCCAGTCCCTGCCCTTGAAATTCCTTTCTTATATAAATCCTCTCAATTTCAAGTGACTCATCACCCTCCTTTTCTGTCTGGGCTTCATCGATATTCACCTTTAAATACCCGGCGACTTCTGTATGAACATAGATAAAAAAGAATTCCGAAGAGGGATTGGATAATTCCGTTCCTAATTGCTTTAAATTAAACGCATCTTCCAAATAAACCTTCATATTTTCGGGGGAATTCAGATCCTTAAAGGTCTCATTAAATGTTTCGCGGCCAATCTCTTGGAGCAGTGGCAAATCTTCAAGGGTACACTTTCGTATATATATCTTCATTTATTCCGCTCCTCTACTTATCAATAATTTCGCTTGTTTCCCTTTTTCACATATTCCCAGTCTATTTCTATATTTTTTCTCACTTTTTGAAGAAGACGAAAAAGGGTTTCTCCTTCTTCTTCGGATAATCCAGCTAATGCCACTTTATTGGAATATTCATGTTCACTTCTGATGAAAGGATAAACACTTTCGCCTTTTACAGTTGGGAAAAGCTTTTTGATCTTTTGGTTATGTGTATCCTCTCTCTTTTCAATAAAACCTTGTATCTCCAATTTCTTTATTGCACGAGCTGCCGTGGTTCGGTCTACTTTTATCATTTCTGCTAGCCGTTCTTGAATGATTCCTGGATTTTCACATATGCGCACAAGGTACAAATACTGCCCTTTTGTAAGGTCATATTCTTTAAACTCTATATTGCTTATAGAATCCAAGGCCCTTGCTACCATTCCAATCTCACGAAGAACTTCCTTCATATGTTCAACACCACCAATCACTCGTATTTGCTAATACAAATAGTAATGGATTTTTGTTGCATTTGCAACAAAAAATATTGTACGATATAACTTGAAACAGTTGAGAAAGGGACGAAGATAAGTGAAAGTAAAAAAGATAATCGAAGAGAATGACCTAAAACAGGCATTCCATATCAGAAGCAAGGTATTTGTTGAAGAACAGGGCGTTCCATTAGAAGATGAATTTGACGAATTTGATACACTTGATAGTCAATGCGAACACATTTTGGCTTATCATAATGAACTACCAGTAGGTACAGGCAGAATAAGAACCGTTGATGGATTTGGTAAGCTAGAAAGAATTTGCATCCTAAAACCTTACCGTAAATTGGGTTATGGAAAAATAATCATAAAAGCATTAGAAGAAATAGCAGAAAAAAATGAAGGATCCAAAGTTAAATTGCATGGACAAAAACAGGCAGAAGGCTTTTATGAGAACCTCGGGTATCTGACTTCATCCGATCTATTTATGGAAGACGGAATCCCACATGTATTAATGGTGAAGGAGTTATCCAGTAAATAGAGACGACCCATACACTAAAGAATACCCGACAAGAAAAAGACTTATCAGGTTGATAGATGTCATATAAGTTTCCTTTTATTAAGGTAATTATTGTTCACTTTCACAAGAAAAAGAATAATTAAGAGTAAGGGCAGTCATACTAACATTCGGTTGCCCCCCTTTTTCATAACACTGATCACTCGCTTCATTTATTTCTTGATTATTAAAATAAGACTTAGTGGCAACTAAAAAGATACTCATCAAAACAACTAAAGCTGCTGCACTTAGATATAACTTTGTTTTAAATTTCATTTCTTTCCACTCCCCTCATTTATTAACATGCTACATGAAAGTCTCCACTCAATTATTTCCTCTTTCTCTTGCCTTTCACAATCAAGATGACGGCCCCGATAATGAAGACAACCACAATTCCCGCCGTAGTGGCGATCGTTTTAACCTTCGGAACAATCACTTCAAACTCGACAGGCGTTTCAGTAGCTGTCGAGATGTCCCAGGATAGGGTATTGCCATTCTCCTCATCGGCATTATTTGAGCCAAAGAGCTTATACGGAAGGGCTACTTCCAGTTTAAGATCCGATTGGTCCAACTTTTGAAGAATGATGGATTGTATGAAGGTGTTGCTGGTTACCTCCCCTATGTACCGGCTAAGCTGGCTTTGTAAATCAACGGATGCCTTCACATCATAGGCTGTATAAAAGAAAGAGTCCTTCTCATCCACGGAAATCTTACTCTCACCTGATCCGTCCTGGATAGAGCTCAGCGCTTCAAGAGAAGGGTAATGTTTAAACACCTTGATGACATTCTCGCCTTGTTCCAGCTTGTAATCCGTCCCCTTCAGTGCCTTTTCAATATAGGGACCGGCCAGCGCATACATATCACCGTCCATGGCTGCTTCAAGCGAGAGATCCGCACTTTTATCTTTATTTATTTCAACTCGCGCTGTGGAATCCACACATCCTGCAAGGATCAATCCCAATATAGGAATCGCGAGCCATTTAATTAGCTTCATTTTTGTCCCCCCTGATTTCAATAAAAAAGAGATCCGTTCCTATTCTCTTCCTCAGCTATCCTGTTTTAATCTAATCTTATAAAATCGTATACCTTCAAGATAACCTTCCGTTTCAAATAACCCTTGTTCAACCAGCTTTTTAAGTCGAGATTCAAGAAACGCATCCCCTACATACTGATTTAAATGCCCCAACGCCTCGCCAATGAGTCTTGCGGATATCATAAAATCCTTAGTCTTTTGTTGTCCATGTAGCTTTGAAGCTTTCTTCATAATGAATGCATCATAATAATCTTCAGGAACGCTCTGAATCCTTCCATTTCTCCATATTCGTAACGTTTCTTGGTTATCTGAAAGGGATTTCCACTCTTTTTCTAAATCTTCTCGATCATGGTCAGTACATAACGTTCTTTTACCCTGTTCATATATGGATTGAAGCTTTTCAGAGGGAATTTCACCTGTATGAAGTGGTGTATATTTCACTTTTCTCCCTTGAAACAGTTCTTCATACTCTTCTGTCGTGTTAATAAGACGAATATCCAGATTTTTTCCCTTTAAAAGATAAACAATCAACGTCAATCCTGTTTGTTCATGTGCATTAGATGAAGTCCAAATGGTTAGATGACTTCCTTCAGGAATAGACTGTATTTGTTTGACCGTCTTTTCAAACTTCTGTTCATAATCGGAACATTCACCAAATTCGTCATATGTGTACGCCTTCATCCACTCAAATCTAGCTTGGATCCCCTTTTCCTCATGCAGCTGCCACACGGGCCCGATTGAAAACATGTCCCAAAAAGAGATAACCTTCTCCACTTTTTCAAGACCCCTTTCCCTTAAAAAGAACCTTACGCTCCCTGAAGCCGATGCACCGAAAACAATATGTATCATATGAAAGCTCCCATCTGTTTCTTTTAAAAGAAAAAAATCCATAGGTAGCCGTCTAAAACACTTAATTTACTGAGATACACTAGGGATTACGCTCATTCTATCATAATAATTCGCTAATTATATAAGGCAAGATTGAGAAAATATTAAAGCTAATCGAAGATAGGTATCATGATGATGAAAGTAAAAAAAGTGTAAATAACAGGAAAAACATCTCGGATATTGGATAGGGATAGAAATAGAACAAAGCAGCGATTCTTATCGGATCGCTGCTTTGTTTATCTATCTAATTTGCATGTCTCAGCTAGTATAATCTTCTCTGAAATTCTTCAAAAAAGTTTATGCTACTTCGAATAGGAAAGTTCCTACTGTTCCTCCACCACTTCAGGTTCAGGATGTTCAAAAGCATCAAGCAATGCGCGCACTTCATCAGTTGATTTTGTGTTCATCAATTGATTTCTCAGTTCACTTGCTCCTCTGAATCCACGGACATAGATCTTGAAAAAGCGAGGTAGGGGCTTGAACGAACGTGGTACGATTTCTGAATATTTATCATGAAGGTCCATATGCAATCTTAAGAGACCAAGCAATTCCCTACTAGTATGCTCTTTCGGTTCTTTTTCAAAGGCAAATGGATTGTGGAAAATGCCGCGTCCGATCATGATTCCATCCACGCCGTATTTACGAGCGAGTTCCAAGCCAGTTTCGCGGTCAGGGATATCTCCATTGATCGTTAGAAGGGTATCGGGTGCCACTTCATCACGAAGTTTCTTGATCTCCGGGATTAGTTCCCAATGAGCGTCCACTTTGCTCATTTCTTTCCGTGTACGCAGATGGATGGAAAGGTTCGCAATGTCTTGTTGCAAGATGTGTGTTAACCAGTCGCGCCATTCGTCGACTTCCGTGTAGCCAAGTCTAGTCTTCACGCTTACGGGCAAGCCGCCTGCTTTTGCTGCTTGAATTAATTCTGCTGCGACTTCGGGACGACAGATCAGGCCACTCCCTTTCCCATTTCCTGCTACATTAGGAACAGGACAGCCCATATTGATATCAATCCCCTTAAACCCTTGCTCTGCCATACCAATGCTCATTTCCCTGAAGTTTTCAGGCCTATCTCCCCATATATGGGCAACCATTGGTTGTTCATCTTCCGTAAAGGTCAATCGCCCACGTACACTTTGTCTCCCCTCAGGATGACAATAACTTTCCGAGTTCGTAAACTCTGTAAAAAATACATCGGGTCTGCCTGCTTCAGCCACTACATGGCGAAACACAACATCCGTCACTTCTTCCATTGGTGCCAGTACAAAAAATGGTCGTGGTAAATCACGCCAAAAATTATCTTTCATCTTTAGATCCAAGTCCTCTCATTAAGGGTTACCAGGCTATGTGAACCAGTTTCCCACTATTTTAAAATCTTCTTTGCCTTCTAAAAGTCCAGCCATGGGCCGCCATGAAAAAGGCCCGGAATTCGGTCATGTTAGTGAACCGAAAACCGAGACTGAATGGGACATCTTTATTTATCTGGATTACTTTTTCAACGTCAATTTCGTCACAACTTCAACATGACTTGTCTGCGGGAACATATCCACAGGTTGCATGGTTTCTACGTTATATAGAGCACTTAATTCATGTAGGTCTTTTGCCAATGTGGATGGATTACATGATACGTACACAATGGTTTTTGGTTTGACCTTCAGGATGGTTTGCAATAAGGATTGGTCCAAGCCGGTTCTTGGCGGATCGACGACCAATACGTCTGGTTTCCAGCCTTCTCTGATCCAGCGTGGCAGGATGTTTTCGGCTTTACCTGTTTCGTAGTGCATGTTGGTGCGTTTATGTTTGATTGCGTTTTTCTTGGCATCTTCGATCGATTCTTTGATGACGTCCATGCCGCGTACTTCTTTAGCGTCTTCCGATAACCAAAGTCCGATCGTACCTACGCCGCAATAAGCGTCGACGACTTTTTCCGTACCGGTTAGGGCTGCCGCTTTTTTCACTTCTTCGTACATGCGAACCGTTTGGACCGGGTTCAATTGGAAGAATGTACGCGCCGATAGTTCATACGAAAGGTCACCCAATGTTTCGTTGATGACTTTTTCGCCAGCAAGGTGAATCGTTTTTTCGCCGAAAATCAGCGATGTGTTTTGGTTGTTGACGTTTTGAACGACCGATTTCACTTCTGGCAATTGGTCACGGATTTGTTTAAGCAATTGATCTTTTTGTGGAATCTCTTCCGCTCCCGTTACTAAGACCACTTGCACTTCGCCCGTTTCAAATCCAACACGTGTGATGATGGTACGGATGACACCTTTTCTTTTTCTCTCATTATAAATCGAGATATTCAGGTTCTTCAGGATCTTTTTCACCGTACGGGTGATTTTATTCGTCGCCTTATGCTGCACAAGGCAGTTCGGGATATCGATCAATGTATGGGAATTCAAGCCATAAAGTCCGGCAATCAGCTTGCCATCTTTCTGGCCGACTTGGTATTGGCTTTTGTTGCGGTAGTTCCAAGGGTCTTCCATGCCGATCGTTTCCTGGATATCCAATGAATCAATCGGGAAATCCGTGTGGCGTTCCATCGCTTGGATGACCATATCGCGTTTTTCAACCAATTGTTGGTCATAGCTTAAATGTTGCAGCTGGCAACCACCACATTGTTCGTAGACCGGACATGGTGCGGCAATGCGGTGTGGTGATTCTTTCCGGATCGTTTTGATTTTTGCTTCGGAAAAATTCGGCTGCACCTTTGTGATCATCGCAACAATTTCTTCACCAGGAAGGGCACCTGGGACGAAGACGACTTTCTTCTTGAAATAGCCGACTCCCTCTCCGTTGATGCCAAGGCGTTTAATTGTTAAGGGTAAGGTTTGGTTTACTTCTAGGGTTGTATCTTGAAAGTTTGTCATTTCTTTTCACTCCGTTTTTCGATGCTTCTCCACAAGTAGAGGGAAGCGTAGCTTAGATATGGGGCCCACTTCACACTGTAGGTTTCCATTTCTTCTTGGGTCGGCTTTTGCGGTAAGCCATATAATTGTTTCAGGGCATTTTGGATGCCAATATCGGCTTTTGGGAAAAGGTTCGGTCGCCCTAAGCCAAATAGCAGGAAGTTTTCCGCCGTCCATCTGCCAATTCCGCGTATTTTTATAAGTGTATCCATAATCTCTTGATCGGATAGCTTGTCCAGCTGATCCACATCAAGGTGGCCACGGACGATTTGCTGAGATAAACCGATGACGTACTCCGCTTTTCGGCCGCTGAATTGAATCGCCCTCAGCTGTTCGACCTGAAGCTGCGCAGTCGTTTCCGGTGTCGGGTAAAACCAGGCACCATCGATTTGGTAGCCAAAGGTTTTAACGAACCGTTCCGTTAATGTATGAGCAAAAGCCAGGTTCAATTGCTGGTGAATGATGCATTTGACGAGGCAACTATAGTAATCGAAGTCAAGGACAATCGCCGTGCCACGGTGCTCTTCGAAAATGTCCCGTAAATCCGACTCCTGAAAGTGCTCGGAAACGGCAGCCAATGGCTCATGCCAGTGGAAAACCTTCTTTAAGCGTTGCAGCGCCTTTGGCTTGTTTTCCTCTGATTGGCCTTTGATGACGAAGACCGGGTCTTCGGTGTCACCGATTGCCTGTACGTGTAAAACGTTCGGTACTTTTTCTATATATAATGGAACTTTTACCGTCCTGTTCGTAAAATCAACTACTTGAAGTGGGTCTAACGATAATCGTTCGAGTACAAGGTCAAAATTATAGGGCCCTTGGACCTCTACTTTTTCCGTCCACACAAGCGATCCATCCTTTTAGCAGTTTTCCGAGTATTATAGCATGTTTTCGAAAATATTACTTGTTATTGAGGATAATGGCAAAAAGCGGAACCTGATTTTCCTAGTCAGGTTCCGCCTTTCCTATTAATACAACATCCTGTTCGGCAGCTGTTTTTCAATCATTAAATCATCCAGGCTTTTGAATGTGTACCCTTGTTTCTCAAGATCCGTCAGAATCGAATCGAGTGCTTCAGCATTATCCTTTGAAACCGTATGCAACAGTAAAATCGCTCCCGGATGGATCTGTTTCATGACTTCATCATGGGCGAAAGCTGCTCCACGCTGTTCATCGACGACCCAGTCCTTGTAAGCAAGCGACCAAAAAATATGGTAGTAGCCTTCTTGTTGGGCAATTTTCATCGTCCGTTCGTTAAAAACCCCACGCGGCGGGCGCAAATAATTCATCCCTTTTTGCCCCGTCAATTTTTCCGTCTCATCCTTGACCCGTAGTAATTCGGTACGGATGACTCCGTCTGTCACGCTCGTCATGTCTGGGTGGTTCCATGAATGGTTTCCGACAATATGGCCTTCATTCGCCATCCGGACGACAAGTTCAGGCGCCGTCTTTAAATAATGGCCGGTGACGAAAAAAGCACCCGGTGCCTTATGTTTTTTTAGCACATCTAAGATCTGCGCCGTATAGCCATTTTCATACCCATTATCGAATGTCAGGTAAATATCCTTTTTCGAGGTATCTCCTTTATAAATCGCTTCATATTTAGGCAGCATCTCATTGAAATTTTTACCCGCATCCGCCGGAGTTCCGTTTTTCCCTTTATTGAAGCCCCAATTATAGGACTCTGCAAAAGCCGGGCCCGCCAAAGACCAGAGTAAACAGAGAATAGCCGACATCATCGCCATCTTCTTCATTGAATCGTCCCCCATTTTCCTTTTTCTTAGTGTTTGAAACGGAAGGATTTATATGCACGATTTTGTGTGTGGTTGAATTATTCTCGTTTGTGGTTGAATAATTCTTGTTCGTGGTCGAATTATGGCTCGCCGTGGTTGAATTATCTACCCGCGTGGTCGAATTCCTGCACCGGTGGTCAGCTTCAAATGAGGTAAGCGTCGATTTATCTCGGTTGACGGTCGAATTATCTCCCTGAAAGTCGATTTCCGCTTGCCCACCGTCGAATTAATCGTCTAACAGTCGAATTCCCGCACCGGTGGCCAGCTTCAAATGAGATAAACGTCGATTTATCTCGGTTGACGGTCGAATTATCTCCCTGAAAGTCGAATTCCGCACGCCCACCGTCGAATTAGTCGTCGTAACAGTCGAATTCCCGATCCGTATGTATAAAATCCTCGCAAAAAAGGGCCCGTCCCAAATTGGGACAGCCCCCCGAAGTCTGTTTATCCTTTAAATAATGCCTGTGCAGCCTGCCAAATGATGGCAATGGCAAAAACAAGGACGATAACGATTCCGATAACGACTAGGAATGTTCCTAGACCGGAGAAAATCGTGCCTGCCACAGGAAGAAGAATGAACGCAAAACCTGTCAACAAGGCGATGAAGTATAGGAAGTAATTGTTCTGCATAAAATCCCCTCCTTTCCCTTCTAATATATGTTCCGTAAATTCCGTTAGTTTGTACTCCTTTCAGGTAATAATCGCCCTTTTTTTCATATACATAAGAAAAGGGGGGCGTATGTCATGCTGGAATGGTTGATTACGATGGGGTTTGTCGGTTGTCTCGCGCTTGGTGCAGGAGTGTTCGTCTATTTTGTGAGAAGCGGGTTTGATTCGAGTGACATTTCACGAATCGATCCCTTTCCAGAACCTGAAACGGAATCTGAGTCTTTTCAAGAATCTGCTTCCATAACGGAACCGGAGCTTGAATCTGCCACTGAACTAGAACCAGAGTTAACGTCTGATGCCAATCCCAGAAAGGAAGAGTAATTAAAAAGACGCTCAGCCAAATTGGCGAGCGTCTTTTTAATTACTTGAATACGGGTTCTTTGAATTGAGACAGTTTGTCCAATGATGATTGTTGAACATCTTTGTGTAGGCTGTTTCCGTGTGAATCCATCGTCACGACGGCAGTGAAGCCTTCGACGTTAAGGTGCCACATGGCTTCAGGAATGCCGAATTCAGTGAAGTTCACGCCTTCGACCGATTTAATGCAGTCTGCGTAGTATTGAGCCGCTCCGCCGATTGCGTTAAGGTAAACGCCGCCATGTTCACTCAAGGCTTCCAACGTTTTTGGTCCCATGCCGCCTTTCCCGATGACCGCGCGGATACCGAAACGTTTCATGATATCGCCTTGGTACGGTTCTTCACGGATACTTGTTGTCGGTCCGGCTGCTTTCACATGCCATTTGCCTTCTTCATCCTTCAGCATAACCGGTCCGCAATGGTAGATGATCTGGCCATCAAGATCGATTGGTGAAGGGTTTTCAGACAAGTGCTTATGGATGGCGTCACGGCCTGTGTACATTCTGCCGTTAATGTGGACGACGTCACCGACTTGAAGCTCACGGATCTGCTCTTCCGTGATTGGTGCTTGAAGTGTGATTTCACGTGGTGCTTCCACGTCTGTTTCGATAGAGACGGCCACTTCTTCACGTGCTGCTTTTTCAGCTTCACGAGCAAAGTCGATTTTCTCGCCTTCTTGATACAACCATTCGTTGATTGCACCTGTTTCCGGGTTTACTTTCACACCTAAGCGGCGGAAAGCCCAACAGTTGTATGCAACAGATACGAAGAAGCTTGCAGGAATGCGATGCATGACGCCGATTTTACAGCCAAGTAATGTCGTTTCGCCGCCGAAGCCCATTGTTCCGATTCCAAGCTCATTCGCTTTTTCCATAATATACTCTTCTAGCTTGCGAAGATCTTCATTCGGGTTCACATCTTCATTGCTACGGAAAAGTTGTGCTTTAGCCAAGTCATATCCGGATGAACGGTCTCCCCCGATACCGACACCGATGAACCCGGCACTGCAGCCTTGACCTTGTGCTTGGTAGACAGAATGAAGGATGCATTTACGGATCCCGTCCAAATCACGGCCCGCTTTCCCTAATCCTTCTAGCTCCATTGGTAGGCTATATTGAATATTTTTATTTTCGCAGCCGCCACCTTTCAGAATCAGGCGCACATCAATGTAATCTTCTTCCCATTGATCGAATTTCATGACAGGTAGACCTTCCCCAAGGTTGTCCCCGCTGTTTTTGCCTGTCAAAGAGTCGACAGCATTTGGACGAAGCTTGCCGGCCTTTGTCGCTAAAATAAGGGCATTGCGGATTGCTTCTTTTATTTCAAGTTGGTTCACACCAACAGGAGTTTTTATTTTAAAAGTCGGTAGACCTGTATCCTGGCAAATCGGAGATACATTGTCGTCAGCCATTGTAATATTGTTCGTGATGGTCGCTAGGCTCAATGCTGAACGCGTACCTGCATTTTCACGTTGTTTCGCGCTCTTGACCGCACGACGAACATCCTTTGGAAGATTCGTTGAAGTTTCAACGATAAGACTGTACATGCTTTCTTGGAATTTCTGAATATCCAAATTTCTCTTCCCCCTCTTAATCCCCTAGATATATCACGACAAAAGTAGTCATGACTTGACACCCGTTTTATTATACATCTTCCATAATCTTTCGAAAACAAGTAATTCATTTTCCTTCATAAAAATTGGCATATAAAAAGGGACGACGATTTATCCCGTCATCCCTTTTGAGCATATTCATATTTAAAAAATCATAGTATCCTACAGGTATTATTCTTCTGAACGAGTTTTGAATTGTTGCACTTTATCTTCAAGATCATCTAGTATGCCGATTAGACGGTCGATGTCTTCCAGGTCTGTACTCTCGGGTTCGATATGGTCCAGAACCTCCACGAACATCGTTAGGCGTTCCTTAAGATAGGATAATTGGTCGTTTTTATCTGTAATGGATTTTCCCATGAGGCACTCTCCTTCTGTTCTTCCTTCCATCGTAACGAAAAATGCTCCAAAGTGCAATGGTAAGCTATTGTCCGGGGTTCTCCATTTGACAATTTTTGTTCCCATTGTTCATAATGGGTTAGTGCATTATTACGTAAGGAGTTTTAAACATGTCTATACTGAAGCAAGATCTCTTAACACCAATTACACCCAAGTATGATCCTTGGGAAGCATATATGGACGTCGATCAATATGGAAAGCTCACTCTTACCAATGTGGAATTCACAACCACAACCCTTTGCAACATGCGTTGTGAACATTGCGCAGTCGGTTACACACTGCAACCGAAAGATCCCGATGCTCTTCCTTTGGAATTATTGATTCAGCGCCTTGACGAAATCCCATCGCTCCGTTCGCTAAGCATAACAGGCGGCGAACCGATGCTGTCAAGAAAACAAGTGAAGAATTATGTCTTGCCTCTATTGAAATATGCGCGTAGCCGTGGCGTTCGCACCCAAATGAATTCCAACTTGACGCTTGACTTGGAAAGATATGAAGAAATCATCCCGTACTTGGATGTCCTTCACATTTCACATAACTGGGGAACGATTGATGAATTCATTGATGTCGGCTTTGCCATGATGGATCGGAAACCTACCCGTGAACAGCGAAAGAAATTATTCGATAAAATGATTGAAAATTCCCGTGCCCTTACAAAGGCCGGTGTGTTGGTTTCGGCTGAAACGATGCTGAATAAAAGCACACTGCCCCATCTTGCGCATATCCATAAACAGATTGTCGAGGAAATGGGCTGTCAGCGCCACGAAATCCATCCGATGTACCCTAGTGATTTTGCTTCGGCCCTTGAAACATTATCATTGGAAAAAATGCGCGAAGCCATTCATCATCTGCTTGATATCCGGGACGAAAATGTCTGGATGCTGTTCGGAACGCTACCATTCTATCCTTGTAATGCCCATCCAGAAGACCTTGAACTTTTAAAGCGCCTTTATAGCTCAAAAAAAGTGACGGTTCGCAATGACCCGGATGGACGATCCCGCCTGAACGTCAACATCTTCACCGGGGAGGTCATCGTGACCGACTTCGGCGATGCTCCAACATTGGGGAACATCCAGGATCAGCCACTGACTGAATCGTATGAAACATGGATGAATTCAAAACTGGCCAATGAATTGAATTGCCACTGCCCGGCGGTCAAATGCCTTGGACCTAACGTCCTTGTCAAAAATGCCTACTACCCAAAAGAAGACTTCAAAACGAGAAAGTCCCTTATATAAAAGAAACTCGCCAAACGGCGAGTTTTAGTTTGTCGACAAAAGAGGTCCAGAATGGTTCATTACGGACCTCTTTTAAATTTGAACACTTTTCATGGAGGTTTTTTGTCTTATAAAGGCTGCACATGGCCTCTTCCTAGGCCATTTCCGGTTGTCTCCAAATCCAGTTGGCCATCTTTTTCAGACGTTTAGAAAGAGAGTTGATTGGAGTGAAAGGCGTGAAGACTCCTGCGGGAATTGAGGGACAGGTGAGACCCCGCAGGAGCGTATGCGACGAGGAGGCTCACCGCCCGCCCGCGGAAAGCGAAATGCCTGGAACGCAAATCAACACCCATTTTAGAAGATAAAAAAGAAACTCGCCAAACCGGCGAGTTTTTTTTATCTTGGCTGTTGTGTAACCGTAAAGCTGAAGGATACGTGGTCCTGAACGGGTATCCATGCACCGATGCCTTGGGAGGTGATGTTTTTAATCACAATCGAGCGCTTATTCCCCCTCAAGTTCAGATACACTTCCCCATAGGTGACCTTCCCTTTTTCATTGACGGCAGATGCATAGCTGGATAAATAACCAATCCGGTTGGAAGCAATATTGTATACTTCATCCTTTTTTGTCCCGGCTCCGATGATGGTTTTAAAAGCGAGTGGCAAATTCGTCTTTTCCGTTGCTTTTAGCAGCATCATTTTCTGGACATCTTCAGCCTTTGGAATTTTCGCGGTCAAGCCCCCGGTCACTTCCTTTTGACTTTCTTGGACATAGCGGATCCGGTATGGAACCTCGCCGCCGCGATTATCATAGTAGTTCATGTTGATCTTTTGATACTCCCAATTAGGGGATGTCTCCAACGATTCATAATTCAATGCCCAATGGCCAAGGTAAATCGTCGCTCTATACCCAAAGGCAAGTGGCGCTTTCGCAATCGCTGATTCATTCAGCATATGAATGAGTTCTGGATTTTCAATTTTTATATCCGATGAATCAATCAATTGTTGGGCAAATTTGCTTGCCTGAAGCATTGGCAGATCTTGAGTCGGGTTCGGATACGTATTTTCCTTGGCGACATTTAAAACGGAAGGCGGGATATTCACCTTGTTCCGAGTTTGTTTGTCTTCCGCTCCCACACCTGCATTCGTCTGAATGAAAGCCACTACTGTAATCAATGTGATAAGAATAAGTCGTCTCATGCTGTCGTCTCCTTTAAAGGGTTCCATCTTTTGTTTATAGATTTTGTTTCTATTCAACTTTCTATACATGTTGGGTGGAAGTCTATTTTGTAACATATTTGTAAAGTTCTGAATATTTACTTTTCTTTAAAGATGGAGTATACTTAACCTACCTTATAAAAAGGAGGCGAAAACGTTCATACCTAATACCATTCAGGAGGTATGCTTATCGATTCAATCTACGATGCCCTTTAAAAGGATGACAGAAAACGTATTCGCCACTACTTAAATTCACTATGCGAAAGGACGGTGTAACACTCTAGAATATTTCACAACTTTAACAGAAGTATCTTTTTACTTTAACAGAAGCATGATGAAAGATTTTGGATGAATCTATGGATTGTACTATACCTTTATAAAAATGACTCTGCTACGTCTCAATCACAGCAGAGTCATTTTTGTATGCCTTTTTATGAATAAAAGGCCTCCCGATACGGAAGACCTTCCACGTTTATAATAGATAAAAACCAATTCCCATTATGAAATAAGCGGCCAATAGGGTAAGCCCTTCAAACCAGTTCGTCTCTCCATCATTCGAAATCATGATCATCAAGAGAACAGCGGTCACCATTGAAATCAACTCTGGCAAGGTGAAGACAAGTGGCATATTCGTTGAGAACATTAACGAGATCAACACAAGAACCGGTGCGACGAACATCGCTACCTGCAAGGTCGAACCGACAGCGATCTCGACGGCAACATCCATTTTGTTTTTGTAGGCCATGATGACGGCGGATGCATGCTCAGCCGCATTTCCTACGATGGCCACGATAATGACCCCGATGAATAATTCAGTCCATCCGAAGGTTTCCCCGACTTCACTGAAGGTATGAACCAGTTTTTCCGATACGAAAGCAACTGCAACGGTGGCCAAGGCAAGAACCATGATTGCCTTTTTCTTGCTCCATTCCGGAACTTCCTCTTCATGGGGTTCTTCCCCTTCTCTTTTTTCCGCTGGTTGGTATACACCGCGGTGTGTCACCAATTTAAAGAATAGGGCAGCTAAGTATAATAAAATTAAAATAACGGAAATCCCGACACTTAACGACATCGTGCTTGTTTCGTTCATATTCTGAGAGAACACTTCAGGAATAACAAAAGCGACAACGACGGCAAAAATCAATAATCCTGCGTTATGCCTCGCATCAAATACATTGAATTTCTGACGCTTGTATTTCGTCCCACCGATAAAGAAAGATAGTCCAGCGACCAGCAATAAATTTCCTAAAACCGATCCTGTCAAAGAGGCTAATACGACGCCAATCAACCCAGCCTTTAATGAGAAGATCGAAATGATCAACTCGACGGCGTTACCAAAGGTTGCGTTCAGTAAACCGCCAATCCTCGGTCCCATCACAATCGCCAGACTTTCTGTCGCCCGGCCCATGAATCCTGCAAGCGCGATGATCGTTAAGCAATAGACGATGAACATCACGACGCTAGGCCAATGGAGAAAAGACCCAATGAACGATAGAGGCACCCCTAATACGACGAGCCCCAAAAATATTTTATCCAAGAAACTTCCCCTCACTTCTCATGTCCATTTTATTATGTAACAAAAGTAATCATACATTTCTTTATTTAAATGAAAAAGATAAATTTTTTCTAAATCCTCTTCATGTCCATATTTACCCGATTTTCTATTGCTTAATCCTCTTCTTTCCATGTAACATCAACTAGTATACATAAAATAGGAGACGAAAAATATGAATCAAAAATTGCTTATTCCTGTATTAATCTTCATGGTCGGCATATCCGGTTTCTCACAAGGTATGCTTCTTCCAATCATCGCCGTCATTTTCGAACATGATGGACTCAGCTCCTCTTTAAATGGACTGCATGCCGCTTCCCTGTATATTGGAATCCTTTTAATTTCACCTTTTATGGAAGCGCCTCTCCGTAGATTCGGTTATAAACCATTGATTTTGTTTGGTGGATTGACGGTCATTCTCTCGCTTGCCTTATTTCCGCTTTGGAAATCGTTCTGGTTTTGGTTTATATTGCGATTTTTCATTGGAATCGGCGATCATACGTTACACTTTGCGACCCAAACATGGATAACGGCCATTTCGCCCCTGGCGAAAAGGGGCAGGAATATCGCGATATACGGTTTATTTTTCAGCCTTGGCTTCATGATTGGACCGCTTATGACGAAGTTGCTTGATGTGAATCAAGCCTTGCCCTTCATCATCACTTCCATTCTTAGCCTGCTTACGTGGATGTCCGTTTTCCTGATTAAGAACGAAATTCCCGAACACGATGATACCGAAAGTACCTCTTTCCTCGATACGCTCAAGCGATTTTGGAAAGTGAGCCGGATCGCCTGGGTTGCCTTCTTACTGCCATTCACCTTTGGCGTGCTTGAAGCATCTCTTAATAGCAACTTTCCAGTCTTTGCATTGCGTTCCGGCATTAGTCTGACCGCCGTAGCGATTATCATTCCTGCTTTCTCGGCCGGTACATTGCTCACACAGATTCCCTTGGGTATGTTGAGTGATCGCTTCGGTCGGAGGAACATCTTGCTGGTCATTATTTTTTCCGGGTCCCTTATCTTTACTGCGGCTGGGCTTCTTACTCCTTTGGTCAGCGGCCTCTTCTTCTGTTTTTTGTTGGGAGGAATGATGGTAGGATCGACGTTCTCTCTTGGCATCAGCTATATGGCTGATATCCTGCCTCGCCATCTTATGCCGGCCGGAAATTTATTATGCAGCATTTTCTATAGCGTGGGCAGCATCGCCGGTCCCTACTTTGGTGGATTGGCCATCGAACACTTACCAGGCGGAAGCTTTTTCTATCTAATCAGCATCATGCTAGTGCTCATCTTCTTTGCGCTGATGTTTTTCAAAGAAAAACAGTCTGCCACCGGGATCTAATTGTTTTGTAGTATCTTGATTCCCTCTTATATTATTCAGGTTCATTCTCTTTACATATCCTAAAATTAGCTTTACTGTTTATTTATATTTTTTCCTAGATTAGAATCATTCTTCTTTATTTTTTCCTAATATATGTGTTAAGATAATACTACCATACGAAATAGATGATAAAAAACGCTTAAAAAACGTTGATTTCATCACCAATTCATTGATTGACCCTAAATATCGACCCGAAAGATGACGCTGATTATCTTTCTCAATTAGATATCATATAAATGATAATTAATATCAGTTACGAACAATAGAGAGAAGATTACAGGAGGAACATAATGACAACAGACACTAAACAATTGACCCAGCCAACTGAATGCAACACCTCTTGGCTCGAGAAAACAAAGCCACATCTTGAACTGATTGCCGCCCTACTAAGCGGTGTATTGATCCTGGTAGGTTGGCTGCTATCTAAAAGCGGAATGGAAACACCATCCATCATCATCTATTTGGCCTCCTTTGTGATCGGTGGATATGCAAAAGCAAAGGAAGGCATTGAAGATACCATCGCGGATAAAGAACTGAACGTGGAAATGTTGATGATCTTTGCAGCCATCGGATCCGCCATCATTGGCTACTGGACAGAAGGCGCGATTCTCATCTTCATCTTCGCCTTAAGCGGGGCGCTTGAAACCTACACCATGAATAAAAGCCATAAGGAAATCTCGGCCCTCATGGACCTGCAGCCGGAAGAAGCACTCCGCATCACGAATGGGTATGAAGAAATCGTGGCCATTTCTGACTTGACGGTCGGCGATACCATTTTGGTAAAACCGGGTGAAAGAGTGCCATCAGACGGAAAAATCACGGATGGGCGTACGAATCTCGATGAAGCGGCCATCACAGGTGAATCCATCCCCGTCAGTAAATCCATCGACGATGAGGTATTCGCCGGAACCGTGAACCTGCGTGGAACGATCAATGTGGAGATTACGAAGCCAACAAGCGAAACGCTCTTTCAAAAAATCATTACGCTTGTTCAATCGGCCCAAAGTGAAAAGTCCCCTTCCCAACTATTCATCGAACAATTTGAAGGGAAATATGTAAAAATCGTCTTAACCATCGTAGCCTTGATGATGTTCGTTCCTCATTTCGCCCTTGGGTGGAGCTGGACCGAAACCTTTTACCGGGCCATGATCTTACTTGTTGTCGCATCACCTTGTGCCCTGGTCGCCTCCATCATGCCGGCCACACTTTCCGCCATTTCGAATGGCGCACGTCATGGCATCTTGTTTAAAGGTGGCGTTCACCTGGAGAACTTAGGTAACCTGAAGGCCATCGCCTTGGATAAAACGGGTACCTTGACGAAAGGAAAACCTGAAGTGACGGATGTCATCATCCGTGAAGATTTGAACGAAGAAGAATTCCTATTCCATATTGCATCGGTTGAAAATTATTCGAACCATCCATTGGCGACTTCCATTGTCCGCTATGCTAAAACGAAGATTGAAAGAGAAATCATCAAACCCGAGGACATGGAAGATATCTCTGGTAACGGCGTGCAAGCCTATTTCAATGGGGTCCTTTGGCAAGTCGGAAAAGCCGATTTCGTCGGCCGTAATGAAGCTGAACGATTCCAGAATGGTATTGCACTGACACTGGCTGAACAAGGAAAGACCGTTGTGTATGCAAGAGATGATAAAGGGATTGCCGGCATCCTTACATTGAAAGACGTGGTCCGTGAAGAAACGATTAAAGCCATCGAAGCCTTGAAAGAAGAAGGCATCCATACCATCATGCTGACTGGCGATAGTCACAATACGGCAAAAGCGATTGCCTCCGAAAGCCATATCGATGATTATATTGCGGAATGCCTGCCTGAAACGAAAGTAAATGAAGTGAAAAAACTTAAAGAACAATACGGCACAGTTGCGATGGTCGGAGATGGAATCAATGATGCACCTGCACTAGCTACCGCTTCTGTCGGGATCGCCATGGGTGAAGGAACCGACGTTGCCTTGGAAACGGCAGATGTCGTACTAATGAAGAATGACCTTCCGCGTATTGCGGAAGCCGTTAAGTTATCGAAGAAAATGAATCGAATCATCAAACAGAACGTGATTTTCTCGATTTCGGTCATCATGATTCTGATTTTATCCAACTTCCTGCAATTCCTTGACCTACCATTTGGCGTCATCGGTCATGAAGGAAGTACGATTCTCGTCATCCTAAACAGCTTACGGTTACTAAGGAACTAAAGAAAAGGAAGCCCGACGAAGGCTTCCTTTTTTGTATTGTATCCTGTAACTAGTTAGTGATAGCCATTCTTTCCATTAGCGGAACCTGACGTTTTGTGGTTCCCTTTTTTGCCTTTATGCTTCCCTTTCTTACTCATGAATGAACCCTCCCCACTTACAAGATGTGTTCATCATTAGTGTGTGTCGAAGGTCATTGAGCTAGTCCGGTAACTATTGCCGTATGTGGTTGAATGTCGGATTATTCTTCTGAATGTCGAATTATTCATGCTCACCGTCGGATTATCCCGTCCAAAGTCAAAATATCCAGATGAACGTCGGATTCCCCGCCTAAATGGTTCAAGGACGTTCAATCACAACCTGGATCCTTTTTACTGAGGAAAGCATTGATTTCTCCGCCGACGATGATGATGAGCCCGGATAAGTAAAACCAGATCATCAGGACGATGATGCCTCCAAGGCTGCCATATGTAGCTGTATAGTTGCCGAAGTTCTCTACATAGTAAGAAAACAGCAACGAAACGAGTGCCCAGCCAGCCGTGGTGAAAATGGAACCTGGAAGGACCGTCAAACATTTCAACCGCTTGTTTGGCGCCAGCCAATACAACATGGTGAACACAATGAATAATACGATCGTACTGATCACCCAACGGAGGCTATTCCAAATCGACAAAAATTCCTCAGAAAGGCCCATTCCATCGAATAAGAAGATTCCAATCTGCTTGCCGAACACAGGAAGCAATAATGCGACAATAAAAACGAAAATCATCGCAAACGTGAGAAGAATCGACATTCCCCGGGAAATATAAAAGGGGCGGTTTTCTTTTACCCTATAAGCATGGTTAAAGGCTTTAATAATGGCATTCATCCCGTTAGAAGCCGACCAAATCGTCCCGATGACACCAAACGACAATAACGTGCCATTTGTTTGCATCACATCACCCAAAGTATCCTCGATGATCGTCATGGAATCGTCAGGCGTGTAAGAACGTACCAGATTCAGAATATCCTCCTGAGTAAATGGCAGGTAGGCCAATAAAGTAAAAAGGAAAATAAGTAAGGGAAACAGGGAAAGTAAAAAGTAAAAGGATAGCTGGGCAGCAAGCCCCGTTACCTCATCTATCTGAAGTTGCTTGATAAACTTTCTATAGAAAGACCATTTCAGCCATTCCTTTTTATTGGCCATCCCTTCACCTCAATTTCTAATTTAAAGGACTCCGTCTTTCTGAATCTTGTTTACCAGCCGTCGTGTGCATATCCTCCGAAGTAAAAGCTTCCTTCGTTTCCATGACGACATTGGCAACCTGTGAGGGAATATTCTTCATCTCCTCGACCCTTTTCGAAATGAAGGAGACGTCATTGGAAATCTTCTCGACAGTGGAACGGAATTCCGAAGATGTTTCCTGTACTTGCGTTAACAAGTTAGAAGGATTCTGAATCATTTCCTTCATGCATGTCAAACCATTTTTACTATTGGAGATCACCGTTTTTCTTGTATTTTTATCAAAAAGACTTACCGCGGCACCGGCCAAAGCCCCAATCAAAACAGCTTGCATAAACTTACTTTTCTTTTCGCTCCTATATTCTTCTCGAACAGAACTCATATATTCTCCTCCTTGGCATATTTTAATTAATGTATATTTCCATTATACTATTTTACTACCTAGTTTTTTTATCTTTTCCCAAACCAGAGCGCTTTAAAACGTTTCCAAGCAGGAAGTCACAAGATATATCTGCATGAATTCCCATTGACTTATAAGGGCAATCATGCAAAGATAAAAATAATTTAGAAATGTGTGGAAGGATGATAGAATTGGATTTATCACAGAATACGGCAGAGAGCGTCGAGTACATGGTTGAAGCAATAAAGGACAAATTAAGAGTAATGAACTTTGGTGCGATAAAATCCACCCATTTCGATATCGAAATGTATGAAGAACTTCATGATATTTATACTTTGGTCATGAAGAAAACGAATTTCAGTGTCCGTGAAATGGAAGCCATTGCAGAAGAACTTGGAAAATTACGCAATAAATAAATCTTTGAAATCCTCCCTTCCTTGTGAGGATTTTTTTATTTTTTTGCTATACTTGAATAACAATACATAGTTTAACGATTTCAGATAGGAGCGATAAGTATGGTAGAAAGAAGAACACCCATCAAGCTGAGTGAAGCGCTAGATAAGATCATGAAACATGCATTGGAAGGACAAATGGAGATGGTCCCTCTTGAGGAATGCCACTACCGCTATTTGGCGCAGGATATTGTCGCCACAAATGATGTTCCCCACTTCAACCGCTCACCTTATGATGGATTTGCACTACGATCCGCGGATACAGCCGAAGGATCCCTAGATAATCCGCTGGAGTTCGAGGTCATTGAAGAGTTGGCCGCCGGAATGGTCTCGACCATTCCTGTACAGAAAAACCAAGTGGCCCGCATCATGACCGGCGCCCAGATGCCTACGGAATGTGACGCCGTCATCATGCTCGAGCTAACGAAAGAATTTGAAAAAGACGGAAAGAAATATATTTCTTTCAAACGTTCTCTGAAGCATGGCGAAAACGTGTCCATTAAAGGGGAAGACGCGAAGAAAGGCGATATCCTAGTCAAAAAAGGCACAATGATCAATCCTGGCATCATCGGGTTGCTTGCTACTTTCGGGTATGCCGAAGTTCCTGTTGCGAAGAAGCCCGTCGTCGGCCTATTCGCGACTGGATCTGAACTGCTTGATGTCAATGAACCCTTGCAACCTGGAAAAATCCGGAATAGTAACTCTCATGCCATCTCCGCCCAAATCCAAAGAGCAGGTGGGGAAGTCCGTTTCTACGGGAAGCTCAAGGACGAGTTTGACATAAGCTACGAGGCCATTTCCACTGCCTTGGAAGAAGTCGACCTCCTCATCACAACAGGCGGCGTGTCTGTCGGAGATTTTGACCTTCTTCCTGACATCTATAAGAAGCTCGGCGCTGACGTTTTATTCAATAAAGTAGCCATGCGTCCTGGTAGCGTGACGACGGTAGCCGTTCACGAGAACAAGTTTTTATTCGGCTTATCAGGTAATCCATCTGCAAGCTATGTCGGTTTTGAATTGTTTGCCCGGCCAATCATCCGTACCATGCTGTTTTCCGGACAACCGCATTTACGGAAGGAACAAGCTGTGCTGGCTGAAGATTTCCTGAAGGCCAACCCATTCTCCCGCCTCCTTCGTACTCGCATGTATTATGAAAACGGACAGCTTCGTGTCGTCCCTAGCGGCGTCGATAAATCGAATATCACCACAAGCCTAGCTGGGGCGAATTCACTTACCGTACTCCCTGGCGGAACACGCGGTTTTAAAACGGGAGATAGCGTGGATGTCCTGCTTCTTGATGATCAAGAAGGATCAATCTGGCCTTGGTGAAACCGTTCCTATTTCAAATAGTCGGGTACCAAAACAGAGGGAAAACGACTTTCATTACCAAACTGATTCAAGAGCTTCGGATAGAAAATCTGGAGACGGCCGTCTTGAAGCATCATGGCCATGGTGGAAAGCCTGACAATACAGGTGAGAAAGATTCCACTAAGCACTTTCAGGCTGGAGCGGCTGCTTCACTCGTGGAAGGAGACGGTTCCATTGAGTTGCTGGGGAATTTCAAATCTGGGGCCACGCTCCCGGAATTGCTTCACTTATTGGAGATTTTCCACCCCGACGTGATTTTGATTGAGGGATATAAGCGGGAGGACTTTCCTAAGGTCATCCTCCTTAAGGAGGATGAGGACTTTTCATTACTGAAACAGCTCACCAATATTCAGGCCGTGGTGGCTTGGCCCGCCTGCCTTGAACAAGCAACAAGCTTGGCAGAGGTTCCCGTGTTCCCACTGGATTCCGAACATTTTGCTGAATGGTTCATCAAGCAGGTAAAAAAACACGAATAAAGGCAAGAGGCATCCTTTAATGAAGGGTGCCTCTTGTTTTTATTGCTTATTGTTCCGTCAGAATTAGCGGGCCATTCTTTGTGATGGCAATCGTGTGCTCGAATTGTGCCGAGTACTTCCCGTCGGCAGTCGAAGCCGTCCATCCATTCGGATCTCGAGTAGCCTTATATGTACCTACGTTCACCATCGGTTCAATCGTGAAGACCATGCCTTCCTTAAGGCGCGGACCTTTATGAGGCAACCCATAATGAGGGACTTGCGGTTCTTCGTGTATGACATTCCCAATTCCGTGGCCGATAAAGTCACGGACGACAGAGAAACCTTCCGCCTCCACATAAGATTGGATGGCATGCCCAATGTCCCCAATACGATTACCAGCGACAGACACTTCAATGGCCTTATATAGGGATTCCTTCGTTACCTCCACTAAATGTTCCGTTTCTTTGGAAACCTTGCCGACTGTATACGTCCAGGCTGAATCCGAAAGTGCCCCATTATAATTCACGACCATATCAATCGTGACGATATCCCCATTCTTCAATGGCTTTTTGCGGGGAAAACCATGACAGATTTCTTCGTTGATGCTTGCACATGTCGCGTATTCATATCCCTTGTAGCCCTTTTGTTCAGGTTTGGCGCCATGTTTCTTCAAGAATCCTTCCACGAATTCTTCGATTTCCCATGTTGTCACACCTGGTGCGATTAGTTTTGCAATTTCCCTATGACAAGCAGCTAAAATCTTCCCTGATTCATGCATCGCTTGAATTTCACGTTCAGACTTTATTACGATCAATCGTTACACTTCCTTTTTTCATTCTTCTTTTATTTTACTGCAAAGATAGAAGTATATGAATCCAAAAACCTTATAAATAAAAAAATCCTGACGGCTGCCAGGATTTTTTTATTATTTTAATAACTTGAGTGATTCCCGATTGAATGCCGGAAGATCATCAGGCGTCCTGCTTGTAACAAGTTGATCGCCGCATACGACGACTTCTTCGTCCAAGTATGTTGCACCTGCATATTCCATATCAACCTTGATGGATGTATACCCTGTTGCATGGCGTCCTTCAAGGGCTTTAGCCGTAATTAACAGCTGTGGTCCATGACAGATGGCAAACACGGGTTTCTTGGCATCCATGAATGCCTTGGTAAACGTTACAAAGCGTTCGTCCGCCCGTAGAATGTCCGGTGAAAAGCCACCTGGGATAAGCAACGCATCAAAGTCTTCCGCTTTCACAGAATCTATGCTCTCATCGATTGTAATTTCAACGTCACCTTGTTTCCCTTTAACCGTTTTGCCTTTTTCCATCTCAATCGTCGTTACCGTGTGACCCGCTTCTTTAAAAGCTTTGACCGGTTCACTATACTCTGAATCCTCAACCATATCAGTTACTACACATGCTATTTTCTTACTCATAAAAAAATTCATCTCCTCAATTTTGATCGAATGAACTTACTTTATTTATATTCCCTGATTAGACAGGATTAAACGCATAAATTGCCCTCTTCATAGAAGTCTCCCATGGTAGTCCCTATCGAATGCTTGCTTCTTAAAACTTGTTTTTACAAAAGCACCCCTTCAGTAGCATGTACTACTATAATCCTTTTAAATAAAGGCTGTTTTCGTAAACTTTATTGTTTTGGGTAAAGAATGGTATTCAACAATCGGGCCAGATTGTGGAGCAACAACTTTAAATAAAACTGAATATAAATGACATTCTAAAAAAATACTCAAACTACCTTATAGAATAATTATAGAATAATTGAAGAATAGGATTATACAATAAGGCAGTGGAGAAATTTATGAGGTGCTTTGGTTATAATCTTATTTTTGGCATGGGCCAAAACGAATAAAGATAAGCAATAATAGTGATTAATTTGCTCATGATGTAGAAGATAATGCTACTAATGTACCCTGAAAATTAGATTTTCACTCTAACTTTTGGGGTACATTAATAGTTAGGACATGCGTTAGGACATGTATTTGCTTTTGGTTTTCGATAAGTTTATTGTATTATTTTTTATTAAATGAACTAATAAGGCGAATAAAGGCAAGGCTGTTCCAATGAGTAAAGCTACTTCACTATTAAATTTATAGTAAGTATAACTTCCAATCCATGAACCAAAGGCTCCTCCCAAAAAGAAAATAGTCATATATAATCCATTAAGTCTGTTTCTTATTTCGGGATTCAAACCAAAGATAACTTTTTGACCTAATAATAAATTTCCTGATACCCCAATATCGATGCTAATTCCGGAGATAAGAATTAAAATTATACTCAATAGTGAATGATCTTGAACAAAAAATAATAGTAAGATAGATAATAGTACGAGCGCCATTGATACATTCGTCATTGTAAAAATATAACCTTTATCTGCTATTTTACCAATAGTAGGAGCTAACAAAGCTCCAGCTATTGCAACAAAGCCAATTAATGCAATTTCATTATTCGAAAAATTTAGTGGCTCAGACCTTAATAATATTGGCATTATCGTCCAATAGAGACTAAATGTTGCAAATAAACATGCGTGATAAAAAGCTCTTTGTTGTAAAGGAGATGTATTTATTAATAACTTCACCATAGAAGCGATTAAATATGGATATGACATGTTACTAGACGTTACTACCTCATAGTTGGGCAAAAATTTTATAATTAACAGTAATACGGCAACTAGCGTGATTAATGAAAAAAGAAATACCATTCTCCATCCGAACCAGTCAGCTATTCCGATAGATAAAGGGCGAGCAATCATAATCCCAATCAATAAACCACTCATCACTTTACCCACATATTTACCTGTCTCTTCAATGGGTACAATCCTCATTGTTAGTGGAACTAACATTTGAGCCGCACATGCTCCAATGCCAATTATGGTTGTTAATATTGTGAAAATAATTCCATTTGTCGAAATTAGCATACCAATTAATGAAATAATAGTAAGCCCGATAAGAATTCCTATTATTTTCTTACTTTTAAATAAGTCAGCCATTGGTACGATGAAAAATAAGCCCAATCCATACCCAATTTGTGTAAAGGTAGTGAGCAATCCAGATAAATCAGAAGAGATGTTCAGATCTTTTGCAATGAATTGTACAATTGGTTGTGCATAATAAATATTAGCAGCAAGTGAACCACAACTAATTGCCAAAATAAATATTAGAAAATTTATCTTCTTAGTCAATTTCATCATTCCTTTTGTTTATTATTTTTTGGTACGTTCGTTCCAAAAAGCTTAAAAAAGAAAGACTATAGGTCTTCAATAGTCTTATCCACTAAATTATAGGCTAGATTTTTTTCTTTTTTATACTTGGACATTAAATTAATACTATGATTTAAACTTAATAAAGAATATGCCACTAATTCAGAGTTTGCTTCTTGTGAAATTTCTCCATTGTCTTTTCCTTTTTCAATAACTTGCTTAAATACTTTTTCAAGTTCATTAAAATCATATATAAGTATTTTTTCTATGGAAGGATCAATGTGTCCAATAAGCAATGAAGAATTAGTTATAATACAACTTTTAGGAATGTCATCTGAATAGCATTTTTCAATATGTTGATAAAAAAAAGATTTAAGTGATACTTTAGTGTTTATTCCATTAAAAAGTAAATCTCTCTTTCGAGAGCCAAAGTTTTTATAATGCTCTAAAACGAGTTTAAATAGTTCATCTTTATCACCAAAACTAGTATAGAGAGTAGACCGACTTATTCCCATTGTTTCAATAAGATCTGAGATATATGTAGCGTCATAACCTTTTTCCCAAAATAAATACATAGCTTTATCTAAGGCATGTTCTTTGTTAAAACTAATATTTCTACCCAATTTATAACACCTCCGTTCATGTAGTTTAGTATAAAGATTTCGGAATGATGAGTCCAGAGAAATTTATCTTGAAATCAAGTCTACCGTTAAAGGGCGCAATTGTGGAAGAAGGCCCACTTTTCTCCATAGCAACAACCTTTGAGAAAACAGCCTAAATAAAAAAAAAGATAAGAGTCCTGATCTCTTATCACATGTTGTCGTCTATAGTTGGTGCTTCGGGTACTTGCCCACCACATGAATCGCACTGATAATTCTCTTGTTGATCCATTTCCGGTTTTCTTCCGTATTCAACCTCTCGAATACGATTCTCCGCCCTTCATCCGTCGTTACATAATAAGTGGGAAGGGCGTTCAACGAAATGGTGATGATATCATTCTTGCATTTATTACATGGACAAAATGTTTGATAATCCGTACCGGCCATTAGTATCTGGACCCAAGCGACTACGATTTCTTCCATCACATTAGTAAATTCTCTTTCCATAAAAACTCCTTCGTAAAGAAAAACCTGTCCATTCCAGACAGGTTCTCACTCATTTATCGGGGTACGTGGAACGATCAAAATCTCAACCCGTCGATTTTTAGCCCGGCCTTGTGCCGTCTTATTGGATGCGACCGGCTTAAATTCCCCGTAGCCTTTAGCACTGAACATTTCAGGATCCAAGTTCGTATTCTCAAGAAGCAGCTTCATGAAGTTCACTGCACGCATGACGCTTAAATCCCAATTCGAATCATAGCGATACGTCTTGATGGGAACATTGTCGGTGTGGCCGCTTATGACAATGCCCCGAGGCAAGTCCATAACAAGCAGACTCGAAATCTCCTTGGCAATCCTGCGATCTTCAATTCTCACTTCCGATACTCCCGATTCGAACAGCACATTATCCCTGATGGAAATCAACATGCCTTCATCCGTAAGGTTCGTATCAAGCTCGTCCACTAAATCATTTTCCTGAATATAGGCATTAACCCGTTTCTGTACTTCCATAAGTTGTTGTTCCTCGCTCTTACCCTGCCCCTTCGTCCCTTTAATCCCTGTCATTTGTTCAGGGGACGTGGGATTATTACTGGGGGAGTCACTCGGGTATTCCATGAATCCCGTTCCGCTCGTGAACACTTGGTTAAACACATTGGACAATTGTTGGAATTTGACTGCATCCACCGAACTTGATGCAAATAGAACGATGAAAAGAGCCAGAAGCAGCGTCAATATATCCGCATAGGGGACCAACCAAGATTCATCAATATGTTCGTCATGCTTTTGTTTCTTTTTCCGCCTAGCCATCTTCTCTCACATCGCCTTCTAACCACTTTTTACGATCTCCAGCAGGCAAATAAGATGTTAGTTTTTGTTCAATCGTCCTTGGCGCTTCTCCTTCGATGATCGACAAAATCCCTTCAATCATCATTTCCTTGATGCGGACTTCCTGTTGCGATTTCCGTTTCAGCTTATTCGCAAAGGGATGCCATAACACATATCCTGTGTAAATCCCCATAAGGGTCGCAACGAAAGCGGCAGATATCGCATGCCCCAATGCCTCGCTATCAGCCATGTTACCCAATGCCGCAATCAGCCCGATAACAGCACCCAACACGCCAAGCGTCGGGGCATAGGTGCCTGCCTGGCTAAAGATGGCCGCTCCACTGTGGTGACGTTCTTCCATTGCCTCTATTTCTTCAGCCAATATATCTCGAATATAATCAGCACTCTGACCTTCCACTGCAAGGTTCAACCCATTTTTCAAAAAGGTGTTATCCACCTGATCCGATATGGTTTCCAAGGCCAATAACCCTTCTTTCCTGGCGATGACCGCCCATTCGGAAAAGGTTTTAATCAATTCTTCAGGCTTTGTCAGCTTTTGTTCAAGGAAAAGGATCTTCAATATTTTTGGCAATCTTTTCAATTCAGATAAAGGAAAAGCCGTTACAACCGCAGCCACTGTTCCCACAATGATAATCATGATAGCTGCCGGGTTAATCAGCGCCGTTACGCTTACGCCTTTCAGAACCATTCCCACTAAAATAGCCACTATACCAAGAACTATACCTACAACCGATGTTATATCCATCATACTCACCCATTCATATAAAATCTCGTCTGCTCCTTATATCGGATAAAGTTCGGAAAAAGTGAGGATTATTTTACTATTCCGATAGATTGAATGTAAAAATTCTATCTTTTTTCACAAAGTCTCCCTATATTCATCCTTATACAGCAACCATTCTATCGCATATTTCGCAATATAGGGACAATTTATGACAAAAAGGGAAGAAACGGTTATTTTAAACAGTCGTGTTTATCCCTTCCCTTTGGATGAGTTCACTTGTTTCTCCAAAGTTTAGGTACCCATTTGATACCCTCCGTTCCAATGACACTTCCTACCATCCCCATTATTACGCTGGCAGAAATAATTTTGACCGCGTAAAAAATCCCAGTACCCGTTATGAGATCGATGATTAAAAAGTTTTTGATGGATGATCCTTTGATGCTATAGAATACAATTTGATGTTGTTTTTTTGTAGTCAACCAATCACATACTTTCATCTTTTTTTCTATAGGTATGATGAATAAGGATTGTCATATGCCCTTTCTGGAGCCGTCACAACAGCAAAAAGGCCACCCGTTGAGATTGGCGGCCTTCTCCACTCTATTCGTTTTTCATTAGGACCCTAGGAAACTACACGACCTTTACCTTCCCCCTTTTTTTCACTAAGTAGTAAGCCGTTATCAATGCTGTAATAGGAATCACAAGGGCTACACCCGTTCCCGCACAAAATATCGTGATCATTTCAGCACTGAATATTTTCGAATTGACGATTTCTCCAACAGAATAAGCTAAGTCCTTAAACCAGATAAGCAATGCCAGATAGCCACCAAAGAAAGCAAAGAACAATGTATTCGTACTGGTTCCCAGGATGTCCCTCCCAATGCTCATTCCAAATTTAAATAAATCTTTCCTGGTGCTGGATGGATGGTGGAGAAACATTTCCCGCATGGGAGACGAAATGGCCATGGCTGTGTCGATAATGGCGCCAATCGTACTCATGATAATGACTGAAACGCCTACCTTCAAAAAGTCCACACCTATATAAAGGGAAAAGATGCTAAGCTCTTCAATTTCTTCTTCACCAAACCCCTGGATCATCGCACGTTCCGTCACCACGACGATAAAAAAGAGGACGATGACAATCGTGATGAGCGTAGAAACGAAGGCTGTCTTGGTCGTACTGTTTACTTCATTAATAAAGAACAACGTGATATAACTAATCACCGTACATGCAATCAATGTGACGATATACGGATCATTATGTGGATTTTTCATAAAGAAGATGGCAAAAAGCAACACACCAAAGTTCAAGAATAAAGCAAAAAATGAACGTGCTCCTTTTTTACCACCGATCGAGATCATCAAGATAAATAATATGCTTGCTAGTACTACCAATACATTCATGTTCTTCCCTTCCTTCGATTAACGAAATAGATCGAAATATATAAACCTATCGGAATCGTTAACACGATGCCAATCCCCCCGGCAAGGGCACGGGCCAATTCTAATGATAGGTTCATGGAAAGGGTGAATCCCAACGTGGAAGCATTCTTCAAATACAAAAGAATCACGGGGATGGAACCGCTTATGTAGGCAAAAAACAAAATATTCGTCATGGTTCCCATAATATCTTTCCCTATTTCCAATCCAGAGGCTTTCAGGGCTTTTACGGATATGTCATTATTCTTTTCATACAACCCAAAGATCGAAGAAGACATGGTAATCCCTATATCCATCACAGCTCCTAAAGATCCGATAAACAAGCCTGCATAAAACACCATTTTATAAGGCCTGGTGAGAAATTGCATTTCTTCATATCGGAGGCCACTTTCTCCCGTTACCCACATAGCAAGATAGGTAATGAACAACGAGGAAAAAGTCCCTAGGAGCGTCGCAATGATGGCTGCGTATGTTTTTTCATTAAAACCGTTAACGAGTAAGAGGGAAAGGACCGTAAATAGAATGATCGCTATGCCGCATATCCAGACCAGGCTGATGCCTGATGTACTCATATAAAAGTCCAGGGCATAGGACAACAAAACGGCATTGACCACCAAACTTATAACGGAAAGCAGCCCCTGCTTTTGACCAACGATCAGGAGGGTAAAAATAAACACCCATGCCACAATCACCACATATTTATCACGTTTGACATCTTTAATCGTTCCGGCTAATTCCGGGCCCTCTCCATCTTTTGCATCGATCGAAACGAATAAATCATTTCCAACTTTGTATTCTTGATCATAGGCACCAGATGAGGAATATTCATTCTTTAACGTAATAAGCTGCCCTTTTTCTTCTCCATTTTGCAATTGGGCTACGATACTCTGTGTAAATAGCCGATCTTCATTGAGATACATATCATCCATTTCCGTTGTACTTTCCAGATTTGTCTTGATGACTTTGGCTATAGGGCCTTCATAGAATGAATAATTGTGAGTCACAAAGAAAACGGAAGCGACAAAACAAAGGGCAATGATGATGTACACCCAAACTTTCTTGTAACCGATTTTTTTAACTGTATTTGCGATAATGTTCAAAAAAAAACCTCCATATATCAGGTGGCCAAAAGGAAAGATGGCGGCAGGTTTGGCTGACTACATCCTACCTTACCAGTATGTAATTTTTTTATCTTATCATGAACACATGACGTTTATGAAATTAAAACCAATGGATGATAACTTTTTCATTGAGGCAGACGGAAAAGACGGGAGCCCTCACTCCCGCCTTTTCTGTCTTCCCTGTCTCCGATCCAGCACTTTGATGAGTGGCGACACTAAAAACAAGATGAATAAAATCCTGAATAAGTGAAAGCTTGTGACCACGGATACATCAACGGAAACGGACATGGCCGTGACCGCCATTTCTGCCACACCACCGGGGGCCATGCTTAAAAACAATTCATTGGCCGGCAAGGATAGGACTGGTGAAAAGTAAACCGCAAGATAGTAACAAAAACCGATTAGCAAAACATTACTCACGAAAACCACCGCGAACATCTTCCTGAAAAGCCGTGGATTATCGACTTTCAATGTGAATCCCAGATAGGCACCAATCAGAAGCTGGGACAAGTTCAAACAGAAGCCTGGAATATGTGGTGCTTCAGATCCTGTCAAATTGAACAGAGCCGCCGCAATGAGTGGGCCTAAAAGGAAAGGAAGTGGGAAATGAACCTTTATGGCTATGAAAATGAATAACGCCAGAGCTGCAATCAGTAGGAGTGCCAAGGTCCCGTCATAATCAAACATAAAGAGCGGCCCTTTTGCCATCGTCGTCGTTGCTTCGGAATCCATCGACATGACATGGGTGACGAGCCAAGGTACGATCGATATGACGAGAATGACCCGAAGCGTCTGCATGAAGCCGACAACCGTTTCGTCACTATCTTTCATTTCCTCGCTCAGGATCACCATCTGAGACAGGCCTCCCGGGAAGCTTCCAAGAAGCGAGGTGCTCATCGATAAGTTCATTCTTTTTCCTACGAACAAACCTGTTACTACGGTGAACAAAATCAGCACCACCGTGGTAAAAAGCATGACGGGCAAATATTCGCTCATTTCATGTAACGATCGTTTCGTAAATGAACTGCCCAGTTGTAAGCCGAGGATGATCAGTCCGGTGCTTCTTAGCGTTCTCGACCACAACATGGAGTGTCCCCATTTGATTTTTGCGATCATCACCACAAATAACGGTCCGAGCATCCATGGTAAATAGATGCCAAGTTTGTCGAACAGGTACCCTCCTAGAAACGCCAGTAAAGCTGTGAAAGTCATTCTTAAACTCTTATGATCCGATATGAATGTCTTCAATTCCATAACCTTCTTATCTATAAAAATTCCACTTACATAGTACCATAACTTATTTGACGGAATTTATCCCTTGTCTTGTCTTCATTTCAAACTCAGAGTATGATGGGGAAAATAACAGAAAGTATGGGAATTCTACTATGCGTTTACGAGATTGGGATACGAACTTAAAGATTCGCCTTGCCGGGGAATCTGTCGTCAATATATCATTTTGGATGTTTTTTCCGTTCCTTGCGATTTACTTCTCCGAATCGTTCGGGAAAACAACTGCTGGATTACTGCTGATTTTCTCGCAGTTCTTTGCGGTTGTGGCCAATTTATTCGGGGGATATTGTGCTGATCGATTCGGAAGAAAGCGGATGATGGTCATTTCCACCTTCGGCCAAGGCATTGCCTACATATTCTTTGCATGGGCGAGCTCCCCTTGGCTGGATTCGCCCAGCATCGGGTTTATCAGCTTCACCGCCGTCAGCATATTCAGCGCCTTTTATAACCCTGCCAGCCAGGCAATGGTCGCTGATGTGATTCCAGAAAAAGACCGCAGTGGCGTCTTCGCCGTATTTTATACGTCCATCAATATTGCCGTGGTCATAGGTCCGATTTTGGGAGGGATTTTTTATGCGACCCACCGTTTCGAACTGTTAGCCCTTGCTGCCATCATCAATATCCTGTTAGGTTTCATTCTGCAAACATGGGTCAAAGAAACGGCTCTCCTATCCATTCAGGAAAAGGGATTGGGAAAAAGGGTTAACGGATTCTCTTTTTTACTGAACCAACTACGAGACTATCAAGTCATTTTCCGTGATAAGGTGTTTCTACTTTTCATCATCGCAGGCGTCTTGGTCTATCAAACGTTCATGCAGCTCGACCTTTTGTTCCCTGTCTATATTAATGAAATGGTCGATCCGCAATCCATATTTTCGATCACACTACAGGAAGAGCAGATTTTCGGGTTCTTGCTTGCGGAAAATGGATTATTCGTGGCCCTCTTAACCATTACCGTCACGAAATGGGCATCCATGTATAAAGAAAGAAATGTATTCATCATCTCTTCTCTGATATACAGCTTTTCCATGATTTTATTTGGTGCGACCCAATGGGTTTGGGGATTATTTATCGCCATCGCCTTATTTTCCATTGCCGAGCTATTAACGGCCGGCATCCAGCAAGGATTTGTGTCGAAATTGGCCCCAGCACATATGCGTGGCCAGTATTTCGCTGCATCAAGCTTACGTTTCACCATCGGTAGAATGCTTGCCCCACTAGCCATACCGATGACAGGGTGGATTGGATATAATGGGACATTCCTCATGATCAGTATCCTGGCCGTCTTGAGTGCCGTTCTATATTTCATCATGTTTTCCCTGTATGAAAAGACTAAAGTCCAGATTCCATAATCTAACTCCATTTCCTACCCCCATAAACTTACCATTAGAGGTAGAATCATTATATAGGGGTCAAAACTCTTATGGAGGGGTGACTAGATGTTATCAAATACAGAAATTGGTATAGACTTAGGAACGGCAAATACACTCGTTTACAGTAAAAACAAAGGAATCATATTCAATGAGCCATCTGTAGTGGCCATAGATATAGTGACTAATAAAGTATTGGCAGTCGGCCTGGAAGCGAAGAATATGATTGGGAAGACACCTGGCCATATCGTCGCCATCCGCCCATTGAAAGACGGGGTCATTGCGGATTTCGATGTGACCGCACAAATGCTTAAGGAAATCATGAAAAAAGCTAGCAAGGCGATCGGCTTATCGATCCGTAAACCGAATGTGGTCGTATGTACGCCATCCGGTTCCACATCCGTTGAAAGAAGGGCCATTCAGGATGCGGTTAAAAATTGCGGAGCCAAACAGGTTCATCTGATCGAAGAGCCCGTTGCTGCTGCCATAGGAGCTGGACTTCCTGTAGAAGAACCGGTCGCGAATGTCATCGTCGACATTGGTGGCGGTACGACTGAGGTAGCGATCATCTCGTATGGTGGAGTCGTTTCATGTAATTCGGTCCGTATCGGTGGCGATCAACTGGATGAGGATATCTGTCAATATGTAAGAAAAAAACATAACATATTGATTGGGGAACGAACTGCCGAACAAATAAAAATGGAAATCGGCTACGCGCTCATCGACCATTCTCCATTGACCATGGAAGTCAGGGGGCGTGACCTCGTGACGGGTCTTCCGAAGCCCATTACGATTACGTCCTTGGAAGTTCAGGAAGCCATTCAAGAATCCTTGCTTCATATTTTAGAAGCCATCCGTTCCACGTTGGAAGAATGCCCTCCTGAATTAAGTGGGGACATCGTCGACCAAGGCGTGGTCCTTTCCGGGGGCGGAGCCTTGCTTAGCGGGATGCAGGATTGGTTGATGAAAGAACTCATCGTGCCCGTCGAGCTTGCCGATAGTCCACTTGAATCTGTTGCCATTGGGACAGGCCGTTCACTCGAGATCATTACCAAATTACAAAAAGCCGTTTATTGATAGTATGCGAGAGGGAATCCTTATTAGGGGGTTCCCTCTTTTTCATGCCTAAAAAGCTATTTAGCCATGCCAGATATATTTCTTTTCCATTCAGTAAAGAATACATAAAAAAAGGAGGCCAGAATTTGGATACTTTTCTTTACTTCTTCTATCTTGCCGGATATGTGGCCCTTTTCATTTGGGGAATCACCCTCGCTAATAAATACGGATGGCTCTCTGCTTCCAACGTTCTCTTACTCGTGATTTTCGGGCTAATCGTGGATAACACCCTGCTCGCACTCGGACGGTATATCGGAACGGGGCACTTTCTGGAATCAATCAGCTATGCCCGCTTTTGGGGACATGCCCTCTTCACGCCCACATTAGTTCTCTTTGCTTGGGATTCCCTGAAAAAGGCCGACATCGCATGGGCCCAAAGAAAACTTGCCAAGTATATCAGTTACGTATTGGTGATCGCCCTAATATGCTTAGAATTATTCACTGAAACGCTTGGGCTTAAACTGGAGGCCGATTGGAAGTATGGGGTTTTAAGTTATACCAGTTCAGAGCCGACGAGCGGACCGCCCATCATGGTATTGATCATCTCCCTCGTACTGATTATTTCGGGGTTCTTGATCTGGCGAAAACAAAAATGGATATGGTATTTGCTAGGTACGGTCATCATGACCATCGGTAGCGCCGTTCCTCTCCCTATCAAAAGCGATGCGTACATGAACGGATTTGAACTCATCCTCCTGATTTCACTACTTGCCACGAAGTATTTACAAGACCATGAAGGGCAACGCCAAAAAACAGAGTTTTAGTAACAAGCACCATTGGATGCAATGTAACATAACTTGTGTTATAATATAATTAAGTTACATTGGTAAGAGGAGAAGAATTATGGAATATGTAGAAGCCTTTAAGGATGTCAATGAAATCAGCAAGATCAAAAGTTACTTGCGATCTCACTCCAGCCGCGATTATTTGTTATTTGTTTTAGGAATCAATACGGGAATGAAAATCAATGAGATGTTGGAAGTGACCGTGGCAAGCGTTCTCGATGAAACGGGTAAAGTTAAAGAGTTTTATGAGCACCGCTTGGAAAATGACGAGGTCACTCAAATCTATTTGAATCAGAAAGTCCGGACAGCTTTACAAGAATACATCAAAGACTCGAAAGTGATGGAAGGCCAATTTTTGTTTTTATCACCTAAGACAAAAAAACCGATCACACGCCAACAGGCACACCGAATCATCCATGATGCCGTGGAAGGTGCCGGATTGATTGGTAAATATGGGGCCAGTTCAATGCGTAAGACATTTGGATATCACGCCTATAAGCAAGGGGTCTCCCTCGCCTTGATCCAAAAGCATTACCATCATTCTAGTCCATCCGAGACACTGAAGTACATTGGCATCTCCAAGGAGAGTAAATTCAAGACGATCATCGACGTGAATTTATAGCATATTTCTATCTTTTGTAATCTCAAACCACCATTTTAAGGAGGAATTCAAGTGAAAATTAGAGAAAGCGAACTTCCTGGTATAGGCCAGAAATTCGAGATTATCACGAGAAATGATGAAAAATTAGTGATTGTCATTCACGATGATGGCCGTAGGGAGTTATACCACTTTGATACCGATCATGAGGATGTTATTTCAAGCATCACACTCAATGATCAGGAAGCGCGTCAAATGGCGTCCATCATCGGCGGTATGATTTATAAACCACAGGCACTCGAAACAATCGAAATGTCATTAGGTGACTTGGTCATCGAATGGTTCAAAGTGGAACCAGGTTCCAAAGCGATTAACCAAACGATTGGTGACATTGACATTCGTAACAATTACAACGTGACGGTTATCGCCCATTCGAAAAAAGGGAAAAAACAACTGAATAACCCAGGTCCTGATTCAATCATTGCTGCAGGCGACACGCTGGTCATCTCTGGTGAAAGAAAAGACATCAAAAATCTGATTAGAGAATTACTGACCGACGAAAGGAGTGACTAAGTACATATGGATCACTTAGTCTTCGAAGTAGGAACGGCCCTATTATTGGTTGCAGCCGCAGCTCTCATAGCAGGGAAATTCAAAATATCGAATGTACCCATCTTAATTATCGTCGGCATGTTGGTAGGACCTCATGCCCCGCATTTTGGAATGATCGATTTACGCTTCATCGAAAGTGAAGAGATCATTGCCTTCCTCGGAAGAGTCGGTATTCTTTTCCTTCTATTCTATTTAGGACTTGAATTTTCTGTAAAAAAATTGATGAAATCCGGAAAAAACATCGTGACAGGCGGATCCATCTATATTGTCATAAACGTTGGTTTAGCGATGGCTTATGGTTTCCTCATGGGTCTTCCACTGAAAGAAGTCCTCATTTTAACCGGGATCATCAGCTTTTCATCAAGTGCCATAGTAGCCAAAGTACTTGTTGATTTAAGAAGGACCGGTAATAACGAAACGGAACTTATCCTGGGAATCATCATGTTTGAAGATATATTCCTTGCCGTTTATTTATCCGTCGTATCAGGATTGGTATTAAGCTCATCCGGTTCAGTCTGGGGAACATTATTATCTACGTTTATCGCAATCGGATATATGCTATTATTTTTCGTCATCGCTCGAAAAGCATCCGGTTTCCTCAACAAATTATTCAATATTACCTCTGATGAGATTTTCATCATTGTCGTATTCGCCTTACTGTTCTTTATCGCAGGTTTCTCTGAAACGATTCATGTTGCAGAAGCAATCGGCGCATTACTGCTCGGACTCGTCTTTTCTGAAACGGAACATAGTGACCGCATCGAAAAACTTGTCATTCCTTTCAGGGACTTCTTTGGAGCCATATTCTTCTTCAGCTTTGGATTGAGTATCGATCCGACGACGCTAGGTGGAGCAGTCTGGATGGTACTTGGAGCCGTCATCATTACCATTATCGGTAACTTCGTTGCTGGTATGATTGCTGGACGTAAATCCGGTTTGTCCCATAAAGCCTCAGCCAATATCGGCTTGACGATCGTTTCACGCGGTGAATTCTCCATCATTCTCGCAAACCTAGGCATTGCCGGCGGTTTGATGCCTATCCTAACCCCGTTTGCGGCATTATATGTGCTGACATTAGCGATTCTTGGACCAGTCCTTACGAAAGAATCCAAGCATATATATAATATCCTCAATAAAATCTTCAAATGGACGCCGCCAAAAGTCCAAAAAGAACAACAAAAAGAAGGCTAATCGAAAAAGGTCCAGACACCTACGTCTGGACCTTTTTCGATATTCTCAGAGTTACTTAGATTGATAGCCTGCTATATGTGTCTCCTTCCACCCAGTCATCCCTTCTTATTTTCCATCCCATCGACATGTTGGAAGAGATTTTCGAATAGTAAATGGGTAACTGCTTTACAATATTTCCTCTCAGGAGGGTTAAGGTACCCGATCTGAGGGAAAAGAAGCAGATAAACGAAGAAACTTTTCAGGAGTGATGCCGATTGAATAAGTCGATTGATTTTAGCAAGAAACTCATCAAGGAAGTCAAGGAGGATCGTGTCACAGGATTGGCAGCTGAACAAGCATACTATTACCTCCTCGCACTATTCCCTTTGCTCATTTTATTGCTGTCGATTTTGCCATACTTGAACATCGATACGCAAACAGCTTTGGATACGTTAAAGACATTCATGCCATCGGAAACGATGAAAACCATCGAAGAGAATATCATCAAGATATTGAATGAACGGAATGGCGGCTTGCTGACCTTTGGTATCCTTGGTACCATCTGGTCCGCTTCGAATGGAATGAATGCATTTATTCATTCGATGAACATTGCCTATGATGTGGAAGAAACGCGCAGCTTCATCAAGGCTCGCCTCATTTCCATCCTGTTAACATTAGGATTGGTCTTTGCATTTATCGTGATGCTGGTTCTTCCCGTTTTTGGGAAAGTACTCATCGATTTAATGGAACAAGTCGTGTCCCTTCCAGAAGAAACACAAAGTCTATTCAGTATATTGCGATGGGTGATCGCCGTTGCGGTTATCTCTTTCGTGCTAGCCATTCTATACCGTTACGCACCGAATAAGAACTTCCCGTTCAAACACGTCATTCCGGGTGCAATTACGGCCACAATACTCTGGTTTGTCATCTCCATCGGTTTTTCCTTTTATGTCAGCAATTTCGCTAATTATTCGTCCACGTACGGCAGTTTAGGGGGCGTCATCGTTTTAATGTTATGGCTGTACCTGACCGGTTTGATCTTAATGCTCGGCGGCGAAATCAATGCGATTCTACACCGTCAAAATACCACACCTCAAAAGAAGTCTCGAACACTCGTACATCCCGTACCTTTAAAACGATAAAGAAAAAACCAGGTTCCTATAATGGTAGAATGTACCCTATAGAGTAGACACTTAAAAAAAGTCTCTCTGTAGGGTACTTTTATGTATAAAGAAGATACATGGGATTGGAGATACATCAAAATGAGTAACAAGACTTTTACAGAATAAGAAATGAAGGCCTTATCAAAGAATCCTTATGTTAAGGGGATTAGCCGAAAGGGGATTAGATCCGAAGAATAATGAAGAAGTATGGGATTGTCTGCCCCATTAGAAAAGCAAATCCCTATCGGAGAATGATGAAAGTAACCCAAGAACATAGGGTCATGCCAAACCTATTAAAGCGACAATTTAAGCAAGATATCCCCGGAAAAGTACTCCTAACCGATATCACATATTTATTTTACGGAACGGGCCACAAAGCCTATTTGTCTACCATTAAAGATGGCTCGACCAATGAAATCTTGGCCTACCACGTATCAGACCAAATCACCATGGATTTAGCTATAGACACCCTTCTGAAGCTAAAGAAGAATCGGTGATATAAAAAAGCAGAAAGTGCCTTATTACACTCGGATCAAGGTACCCACTACACACACCCCGACTTTCAAAAGTTAGTGAAGAAATTAGGATTACATCAATCGATGTCTAGACGAGGAAACGGTTGGGATAATGCCCCTCAGGAGGCCTTCTTTGGCCACTTTAAGGATGAAGCTTACATTACTATAGACACCAATGGAACCTAAAAAAGATGACCCCTGTTCGGTCCGAATATATTTGACTGTTCGGTCCGAAAAGTGATATAGTAGTCTTAGAAATTCCACCATTTTCCATCCATCCATTCTCTCAAGAAAGCGAGGCAACTGAAATGAGTACCTTGTCTTATGATCAAGTTGAGCAGCTCATTCAACTTTTCTCAGACCGTTATATTCGTAAGGAGTATGCTACATTTCTAGATTTGTTTGCTGCCGATATCGTCTTCGAATTTCCTTATGCCCAGGAAACAAATCCAAAACGACTGGATGGGAAGGCGGTGCTGTAGAAATATCTGGAAGAATTAGAGGATGTGCTTAAAATCACTTCATTCACCACACCGGTCATTCATATAGCAGCCGATGCCCCCGTGTTCTTCGCTCAGTTCAAAGCAAGTGGAAAAATCCTAGTCACAGGCGGATCTTACGAACAAAGCTATATATCCGTAGTCGAAGTTCAGAAGTTCAAAATGGTAGGATTATCCGCTATCAGGACTACTGGAAACCATTAGCAGTCAACTTAAAACATGACATAAATAAGAACTAAAGGAGATAATCGTATGCAAAATCAATCCTCTACTCGTATTCTACTAACCGGAGGACAGGGCAAGACCTCCTCCCGCATTGCACAGTTGCTACAAGATCAGGGCTATCTGATTCGGAGAGCCGGACGCAGTTTTCCCAAGCCCGGGGATGAACAAGTCGGTGAACACATACCATTCGACTGGTTCGATGACTCTAACCATGATGACGTCCTGCAGGACGTCCATGCCGTATATTTGGTTGCACCTGCAAGTCTGCATCCTGAAGAAGCCATGATTCCTTTTATCCGCAGAGCACTTGACGCTTCAGTTAGGCGCTTCGTCCTATTATCCAGTGCCTCGATTCCGGAGGATGGCCCCGTCTTCGGGGGAGTTCACCGTTACCTGCATGACCATGCCCCCGAATGGGCCGTCCTGCGCCCTTCCTATTTCATGCAGAACTTCACGGAGCCCAGCCATCATGGTCACGGGCACTCCTTACGCCACAGCGGGCACATCTATACTGCTGCAGGAGACGGCAAGGTAGGCTTCGTCGACGCAGATGATATTGCAGCTGTCGGCTTTCATGCCCTGACCGACAAGGAGCCCCATAACCGGGAGCATATCATTACTGGCCCAGAATCCCTCACTTATGATGATGTGGCCGGAGTGATCCGCAGCGTTACCGGCCTGGAAGCCAAGCATATTCGTGTTACACCGGAGCAACTTACAGAGAGGCATAAGGCAGCCGGCTTGCCGGATAACTATGCCGAACACCTAGCCGGAATGGATGTTCGTATTCGTCTCGAAGGAATGGAGAATCAGATAACAGACACGGTATTTCGAGTAGCCGGCCGAGAGCCGCGTTACCTAGAGCAATTCATTTTGCAGCATAAACATGGTTTCCGTCTAATTAACTAAGAGGTACTTTAAGATAAAAGGCTCTCCAGTCATCACCGTTTAAGATGACCATAGGAGAGCCTTTTGATGTCCACATTTATATGAAATCTTTCGCTTGGCTGCCCTGTATAGTCCGAAAGACCGTTAGTACCATATTTGAGATGGCAAACAGCCTCGGCTCATCCATTCCCAACTTGGCTGACGTGATCAGGGCGATTCGCTCATGTACCAGGAACCGGGCCAGATCTCGGATATTCACCTCCGGGCCTATTGCCCCTTCTTTCACCGCGCGTTCCAGCATATTGTAAAAGATTTGCTCCGACAGTTCGGTGTTCGTCTGCAGATAAGCTGCCAGCTCCTCATTGTGAGGCGCCTGCTCAATAGCGCTGCTAATAATGAAGCACTCTAGACGCAGCTCAGGGTCTATAAGGACTTTCACAATTGTAGTAAATACTAGTTCTACCTTGTCAACTACCGTTCCCGGCCCATCGCAAAGTCTCTTCAACTCTTGATTTTTCTGTTCCATATAATGTTGGACAGCTGTAAAAAACAGATCCCATTTCGTTCCATAAGTATCATATATACTTTGGCGGGCAATGCCCAGCCCATTGATTAAATCAGGCAACGAGGTGCCTTCATAGCCACGATTCCCGAAGATATACATGGCTTTATGCAGAATCTCTTTCGTATCAAAGGCCTTCGTTCTTGCCACTGTAAGCGCCCCTTTCCAATTATTCATATAAGTAATTATACTATGCTATGGGCGAACCCGCTTTGACGTATTTCCCCGAAATCCATCCGTTTCTTTAAGAAACCGACCACTTGGGGACTGTTCCACCATATGGTTTATTCGCCCAATTACTCCTGATTCACATATTCCGTATTCGAACCAAAATCTGATACTTGTTGTTGCTAAATAGATAGTCAAAACGCTGAATAGCTTTGGTCAGAACTCCTCACACGGTAGGTCGTCAGGAAAAGTGGATTATGGCGATCTACATGTAACAATTGATTAAAATGAACGTAAATCTTGGGGTCTATAAAGAAAAAAAAAGTATAATAAATCTTAAAGAGAATACGAAAGGGGATTATCAACTCATCTATGAGGTTGAAAAACAAGAGTGTAGGGAAGTGTAAGAAGTAACAGAGTTAGCAGTTATATCCATAGAAAATGGATATAACTGCTAAAATATATAGTAGTATTTCACTCGTGCAGAAAATGGATAAGATAATGTATGAGGAAATATTTTTTATCCAGATGCTTTGGACATTAAAGCTAACTTATTCCTTCAGTTTTACCAAGGCACAACTCCATTGTCATCAAAAAAGCCACCAGTTGGACCATCACTATTTATTGTGGCAAGCTTCACTACAATGGAAGCTGCTTGTTCGACTGAACGATAGCCACTATTACCATTTAAATCGGTAGCTGTAAATCCAGGGCAAACTGAGTTGATTTTAATAGGAGAATTGTTTAATTCTTTAGCAAAGAAAACAGTTAAAGCATTCACAGCCGTTTTGGAGCTATTGTAGGCGAGCGAATTCACATTATAAAATTCCGAAGCTGGGTCTGAATTCAAGGTTAAGGAACCTAATCCGCTGGAAAGATTAACAATTCTTCCAGAAGAAGAATTTCTGAGCAATGGAAGCATTGCTTTAGTAACAGAAAATACGCCGAAAACGTTTGTTTCATATGTGCTCTTTAGAACGGACAGTTCCAGTTCACTTGGAGGTATGTTACCTTCCGAAAACACGCCTGCATTATTAATCAAGATATCAAGCAATCCATATTCTTGTTCAATCCAATCTGCTGCGGAGAGAAGAGAGCTGGGGTTCGTGACATCAAGAAGCACTGTTTTAGCTTTAATTTTCTCCGTTTCCAATAACGTTACGGCCTCATGTCCCTTTTTTTCGTTTCTTGCTCCTATTAAAATCTCATACCCCATGTTTCCCAATTGTCTTGCTGTCTCAAAACCAATACCTTTGTTTCCACCTGTAATTAATACGATCTTGGATTTATTCATAAAATTGCCTCCCTAGTCTATTTTTCTAAAACCTGTACTTACGAGTACATATTTACTTCTTATCTTTGTCCCGGCCTTTTATATGTACATGTAATCATGATATGAACTCCTTTCATTTTTGATATAATTAATATAATGGGAAAAATTGATAATTGTAAGTAGGCACATTTTTGTAACTTAAAGAATGGAGTGGAAATATGGGATATGGATTAAAAAATTATGGCGATTGTAGTGAAGAGGTTATAAGGGCCTGCCCTGTTGAAATAGTTTTACATATGATAGGAGGCAAATGGAAGGGAATCATTATCGACATTCTATCCAAAAAATCGGTCAGATTTAATGAATTTAGACGCTTAATACCGGGGATTTCACAACGAATGCTGACATTACAGCTCAGGGAACTCGAGGCGGATGGAATTGTGAAGAGGGTGGTAGATGACACTGTGCCACCCAAAACAGAATACTTCCTCACTGAACAAGGAAATAAATTGTCGAGCATCATCGATTCTATAAGAGTATGGGGAAAAGAGTTTCTATCCTAAGTCTGCGATTGGGAAGTCTTAGCGTGTCGTGGATGCTCTTTTTCAATCTCCGGTAAATCAGAACTATGAATCGATAATGACAGAACACGTTTTGGACCGACCGGTTTTAAAACATTGAACTGACTATAAAGGTTGCGCAGTCCGTCTATGCTCCTCTGCCTGTGGGCCAACTGATCCATAACTATTGCTGAAGGAATGAACCATGGTTATGATGAAATGGATTGGACGGCTTTAATCCGTTGTCTGGAGCATTCTTCTTAAAATTTTATTCGACCCGATTCTCTTGCTGGGCGTGGAATATCCGCGGCTCGAAATCATAGAGTGGGGGCAAAAAAATCGCCGCATACCGGGCGCGTTCGGGTTGTCGGGCACAATTTGAAGAGCGTGAGTGGGCAAGTAGGTTAGTTGCAAACGGAGACGCTGCTTCAAGTAAAACGTATATTTTTCAGGGTCCTCCCTTATAAGGGTCCATTTTTTCATGTAACGTATCGCTCATTGATCTGGAGAAAAATGGTATAATATTTATTATTTAAAACAATTTGGTATGAACAATTGAAACGGGGGATTACTGTGACAACAATTGAAGATTTTTTGAAGTTGGACATTCGGGTCGGTACTGTAATAACGGCAGAACCGTTTCCGGAAGCTCGAAAACCTGCATTAAAGTTAGAGATTGATTTTGGCGAGATGGGCATCAAACGCTCTTCCGCTCAAATTACGAGAAGGTATGAACCTCAGCAGCTTATCGGCCGTCAAGTTGCTGCAGTAATAAACTTTCCCGTTCGGCGAATCGCTGGTTTTGAATCAGAAGTATTGGTAATCGGAGGTGTGCCGGAAGAAGGCGATGTCGTGCTTTTAAAACCGGATGAAACTGTCAAAAATGGAACGCCGATTGCCTGATCGGATCTGTATCGCATGCCACGATATTTACTTTGCCGTGGCTTCAATGCCATAAGTAATGGAACCGGTGCAAAAAGCACTAAAGGAAGATCATTTGATAAAGAATAATCGTTCCTAAAACAATTAATAAGAAAATCCTGATAACGGTATTTGCTAAGAAAAGTAGTGGAACAAAGCCGGCACGCTGGGGCTAGAACTGATTAACATGAGTTTTTCCGTTTTCTTTTTATGCTAAGAGAAATAGCCAAAATTTTCATAACCCAACGAGTACCTGAATAGCTATTTAACTGATACATACAAAACATACTAACATCAGTAGTACAAACCTAGGCCATGGTTTGTGCTACTTTTTTTATAGTAGCAGTGAAGAAAAGCTGACCTGCCTCTGGAACCCTTTGTGAGTCCGTATATCATCGTGCTGTCTCATCAGATTACGCAAGTTCAAAAGCTGGATTCCACGCTTTTTATAGGGTTATAAATCCTCTTTATAATATAGCTCGCAGAGAAGGTGGGCATCAGTTATGTCTGCTTTGACTTTGCGTAAACTTGAACTTTTCGCTTTGTAAGAAATGAGTGGATTCATAATGATTAACAGATATCCTCTTTTCTCGAAATACTGAACGATAGGCAGATGATAATGTCCCATAGATGTAGATTTGAAATAAACTTCCGATGTTTATAAAAAAATTCGATAAAAATCCTTTGTTGATATATAGGATATTTTTATTACACAAACGGGCCATTTAATGGAGTAACTTTTTAAGGTAAGCAAATATTAAAGCATAGATAACATTGTGGTGGATTGTACTTAAACTACTAAAGGACAGTCAGTTGAAGAAGATTTTAATGATTAAATATAAGACGAAAAGTTGGAGTGTTAGTAATCTCTGATAATACGTCATCCTCTTACATTCTTTAATGACCTCTTCTAACGAAACATCCCATTGGATTTTAAATACAGATGATAACTTGCTTTACAATTCTTTATCATTCAAATCCAGAATTTCCATATGTCTATAATCTTTTCTTATTACATCCAGTAAGGGCTCACGCCTCTATCAAGTAATATTAGGTTATAAGTGGCAAGAATTTCGTAAATAACACTACGAATCTCTTCATTTATGTTAGAAATATCTATAAAGCTCATAGAAACAACCAATCTGCTGATTTAATTGCATAATATACAGCGTTAGCAATCATTTGTTGAGTACCTTTATTTTCTTAATACAATATGTAAATAAAAAAGGATAATTAGCCCTCAGAATGGACTAACTATCCTATGATTTAATATCTTAATTTAACAATTGGGTGCCTTCCTTGTTTGCTTTAAGAATAGCAGTTATATAGAATCTGATTCAGTAGTATTCAAGAATTGAATGAGTTCCGCGTTGAACTCCTCGGCATGCGTCACATTAAATCCATGCGGACCACCTTTAATCACCACAAGCTGGCTGTTAGGAATGCGCTCATGTGCCTTCTGGCCACTGATTTCGACCGGAACGATTGCATCCGCATCCCCATGAAGAATAAGTGTCGGCAAGTCGAACTTATCTAGATCACCTCGGAAATCTGTTTGACTAAACGCTGAGATACAGTCAAGCGTGCCCTTTGGAGACGCGAATGCTGCAATGTCACGATTGTATAACCGGAATTCTTCGCTCACTAGATCCGTTCTGTCCCCGGAGGCGAAGAAGTTAGTTGTAAACGTATCGAGGAACGAAAGTCGATCCGCCTTAACCCCATCTTGTAAGCCTTTGATCACTGCATCATCAAATCCTCCATCGGGGTTATCTGTAGCCTTGTAAAGGTATGGTGGAACTGCCCCCGCTAACACAGCCTTCGATACACGATCCGTTCCGTAGGTGCCAATGTAACGAGCCACCTCACCGCCACCCATTGAGAATCCAACCAAAGTCACGTCATGAAGATCAAGATGCTCCAGCAGTTTGTGCAGATCAGCCGCAAACGTATTGTACTCATAACCATTCCAGGGCTGAGAAGACTGTCCGAACCCTCGTCGATCATACGTAATAACTCGGTGACCAGCCTCCACAAGTGCAGGAATTTGTTTTTCCCAAGATCTTCCACTGAGTGGCCAACCATGAATCAACACGACCGGCTTTCCAGATCCTACATCCTCGTAGTGAAGCTCAATAGGTGCACCATTTTCAAATCCAACTGTAATATTACTCATTATAAATTCCTCCATTATCAGTATTTTATATTTTACAAAATTGTATTTTGCAAAATATAATTTGTGAATTTATCTTAGTCTATTTACAAAATATTGTCAACAATTTAATTTTGCAAAACATTTTTTATTGTCCACGAGTTATGTTAAAATATTAATGAAGAAAATACTGATTATTCGAGGTGCAACCATGGAGACTAACCCGCATAATCTTAACTTAGAGGATCACTTATGTTTCTCGTTGTATGCCTGTTCAAGGGCTATATTACGACTTTATCGCCCTTACCTAGATGAACTTCAACTCACTTACCCTCAATATCTGGTCTTAGTTACGTTGTGGGAGAAGCAACAAAGCACAATTAAAGAGCTAGGTGAAGCGCTTAATCTTGATACCGGTACACTGACTCCTCTACTCAAACGTATGGAAGCTGCCGGTCTCATCGAGCGTCGCCGTGACACAGTGGACGAACGCGTCGTGAACATTCTCATTACTAAAGCAGGCAAAGCTCTACAGGAGAAGGCATCGTGCGTTCCTCAATCCTTATTCGACGCTTCTGGTATGAGTAAAAAGGAACTGGGTGAAATAAACAAGACAATAATGCGTCTGTTACACCTGCTGAATGTAAAAGACGAGAAATAGATGCATACGAAAAATCCACTCTATTACCTAAGAGTGGATTTTTCGTATGCATCGGTTAATAACTATTCGGGGACCCGTTGTGTTGTAAATAGGTTGGTTATTATTGAAATCCTTGTTGAGCTAAAGCCCCCGTTAGTTTAATAAGCAAAAGTCATTGAAAGGACTTTCTAATAGAGAATGAATAAATTAACATTATACCTGACCAAATAACATTGCCTATAAAAGGTTGTTGATTGAATGATGGAGTTAGTATATAGCTTATAAAACCAAATCCAATTGAATACAAAATCATCATCCAAAATCCCCATCTTTTTAATCGCATATAACCATAAATCATAATAAAAGTAAAAACAGCCAATAAAATTCTAAATAGCCGTTCTGGAAGGTAGTCTATTCCAAATCTTTCTACTAAACCTAATTCATCTGCATTAGGTTCAAAAAATATTGCTGTAAAGATTAATATAATTGCACCAAAAATGTAAAAATAACTAATAAAAGATATTCCTAAAGGTCTTTCCATATTACACCTTCTTAAATTGTTTAAATCTATATCTATACTTTTCTTATTCGGTATTTATAATGAAAAATCCTTGTTCAACTAACCTCCCTCAATAAAGGGCAAAATAGATCCAGTTAACATAAACCCTTATTATCGGTATAGCAGAGTTTACAGAAGATTGGTGTGCTTATCAGAACTAGTGTAGATAGATTACTCGTTCCATTCCATTTCAACTACTATAAAAAGAGAGTTTATAGGCGATTTTTAATGTTTTTTCCTTTTTAATATAAAAATGGTATTGTGATCATGTACATCAATACAATTTTAAAGAGGTGAGGAAAATAACTACATACAAAATCCCTTTTTTACTTGCATTTATTGTAACTTTTTTAATTGTCTTATTTATTAATTATATAGGTCATAGAATTATTGTAAGTAATAAAAAAGGATATAATAAAAAAACAATAGTAACCCTTTTACTTCAAAGTTTAGTAATTTCAATTATATTAAATTGGGTTATTTAATCCCCGAACTCGAAAGCTGGCCCTTGGCCAGCTTTTTATTTTTGACCATATTAGTCAACAACACATTACCTAAGGAAGAGGACAACCCTAAAAAGAGTTGCCCTTCCATACATAATTCACTTTCAGGTCGAAGGTTCATCATGTCATATTTCCGTATGACATTAATTTATCATGTACAGTATTTAATGATTTACTCATATCTCAAATTACACTTACCCCTTCCAATGGTGGGAATATAATCTACTCTAGTTTATGTAATTTTTATTGCTTACTTATTAAACATTGTTTCAAAATCAATTTATCTAGCCTTTGACTACATTTCAGAGTTTCCTTATGATTTAGACCTTTTTCAATACCTGTTTCTAGAAGTTTTTTTCTAAATTCTTTTATTTTTAGTTCTAATTCTCTATACAATTTTATTTCGCACAAATTTAAAGCTCCTTAATAGATAAATAGTATCTTTCTTAAGCAAGTGTATTACATTTATGGAACTAAATATACAGATGGCATGAGATGTACTCGTATTATCTAAACTTCGTCACAGTTCGTTGAAACTGTGCAACAAAAAATTAAGCGTGATAGATAAAAATTTAATGCTATTACGAAAATAAATAGGTAGTTAACATAATTCAACTTATCGGTTTATGTATTCTTGAATTTTAAGGTCATTTATATCGCTGCAATACATTTGCAAGCATGCTTGCAAATGTATTGCACATAAGGGAAAAGTGTATTACAAATGTATTGCTTGTGTATTGCAAACGTATTGCACATGCGATTTTCGTGCTATCACGGTTTTGTTAGGCTTTGCCTAACCTAGCACCCTCGGTGATAGCAAAAATCCCTTATGCTCTTCAGTTTTTCTTCAAGGTATCCATTGGAGAGATTACTTTTGAAAAATCAAAAAAGCCGTTATCTTTTTAGATACACAATATCTGGATCATGAACGGGCCCAATATCTTCATCCTCCATATCTAACTGTTGAACAATAAAAGAGTCGAGATCCATGCCAGTAAACTTCCCTTTAGTCGATAATTCCTTCATTCTAGATCACAGTTAGCACTTATAGTTGTTCAAATTGAGGAGTTATGCTTAGAGGAATTTCAATACAAATCGTACCAATGGAGCTAAATTTAGAATGACTCCTGCACAATACAGGAGTCATCGTTTAGCTGTTTAAACTATAGGTCTTTTTAGACTGTTCATTTTATGGGGCACAGTTCATGGCAACTTGGTTTTTTAATCCGGTCAAGCTGTCTTCCTTAATAAATATAGGAAGTAAGGAGCTCCGATAATAGCGACGATGATTCCAGCTGGAATGGTTTGTTCACTATAAATGATGCGGCCTATTGTATCAGCGAAAACTAAGATGGCTGCACCAATTATGGGAGATAAGAATAAAAAGCTCTGATGCTTGGAACCGACCAGCTGTTTGGCGATATGAGGAGCAATCAATCCAATGAAACTAATACTCCCAACGACCGAAACCGCCGAGGCCGCTAATGCTACCGCAATGATCAGCAAAAGGGCCCGATCCCGGTTCAGGGAAACGCCCAGCCCTTTCGCCACCGTTTCATTAAGAGCGAGGAGATTCATTGCCTTTTGCTTCCAAAGTAAAAACGGTATCGCCACCAGTAGCCAGGGAAGAAGCGCTAGAATAAAGGGCCAATCGGCTCCCCATATATTCCCTGCAAGCCATTTGGAGATGAATTGGACATCCTCCTGTTTAGCGCCTGAAACCAAGATGATCATTAATCCCGATAATGCCGAGGCAAACCCGACCCCCATCAGCACGAGCTTGATCGGCTGGATACCGTTTTTCCTGTCCAACGTGAAGAGGACGATCAGCCCGGCTGTAATGATCCCACCTAAGAAACCTACTGCCGGTAACTGATAGGTATAGGAGTCTAAATTGGCGTCAACGAACAAGTAAAATAAGGTAATTGCAACCCCTGCTCCAGCATTTATACCGATAATACCTGGATCAGCTAAATCATTTTTGGTCAATGTCTGTAAAATGGCACCAGATAATGCCAGCGACATCCCTGCTAAAGTTAGGACCAGGACGCGAGGAAACCGAACGGAAAAGAGAATGAATTCCTCTTTGAATGTCTCATCCCCCAATATCGTCGGAATGATTTGAGAGATACCGACTGAGGAAGGTCCTAAGCTGATGCCGGCAAGGATACTTATGATCAGTAATAGGGTCGTTAAGCTATACATCCATCGTACATTACTTTTTTTACGCAAAGAAAGTTCGACCTCCTTTCTTTACCAAGACCAGGAAGAATAGGAACCCGATTAATGAGACCAATGCAACAATGGGGATTTCCAATGGAGCAATTACGATTCTACTAATGAAATCTGTTAGAACCATAAAGGATCCGCCGATTATAATCGACATCGGGATGATCAAACGGTAATCCGCCCCCACGATCTTCCGGACGATATGTGGAATGAATAAGCCCACGAACGACAAATTCCCTATTAGGGCTACTGCCGTTCCTGCTAAAACGATGACCACGAACATCAAAATCACTTTGATCTTCTTCGTCTTCTGTCCAAGCCCTTTCGCCACTTCTTCATTTAAGCTAAGGACGGTCAATGGTTTGCTATAGACAGTCGCCAACACTAAACCAAAGATGATGAAGGGGACAATGATCAAAGCATCCCATGTTGTGCTGATCAACCCTCCAGCCGTCCATGTACTGACATTTTTCGATACATTGAAAAGAATGGCTATACCACTTGAAATGGCCTGTAAAAAGAGAGAAACGGCCGCTCCCGCTAAAACGAGCTTTAGCGGAGATAAACCGTTTCTAGACGTGATACCTATTCCAAATACAAGTAGCATACCAATCATTGCACCTATAAAAGAACTGAACATAAGCATTAAGAAGGTGATTCCGGGAATGAAGGCCAATGCCAGGGTAAGAGCTAAAGTAGCACCTGAAGTCAGACCGAGTAGACCCGGATCGGCAAGAGGATTCCTTGTCATCCCTTGCATGATGGCCCCGGCAACTGCCAACGCGGCTCCCACGAAGAATGCTGCGATGACACGAGGAAGACGAATTTCTCTTAGCACATCATAATAGGGTCCACCGCTTCTTCCGATAACAGCTTCATATAAATCTTGAAAACTCGTATTTGCTGCACCATACCCTAACGCCAAGACCACGACCACCATCAAAACAACGAACGATAAAACCATTTTGCTTATAATAGAATAGGAGACTTTCATCGAATCTCCCCTTATTTACCTAGAAAAGATTCTTCGAAGAAGTCTAGTTGTTTATCGAAAGAATGGGCATCGGCGAAATAGAATGCAGAGCCTTCCGCATAAAATACCTTTTTATCTTTAACCGCCGGTATTTTGTTGTACCAAGTTGAGTCCATGAATGAAGTATCTTGTCCTTCTTTCACTAAATTAAGGACTAAATAATCCCCAACATAGTCACCTAATACTTCTTCGGAAATTCCAAAATATCCAGGCTCAAGGGCAACATCTTTAACAGCCTTTGGCATGTTCAATCCCATTTCCTGATACAGGATTTCCGTTCCACGTCCCCAGTTATCGCCAAATAAATAGATTTGCTTATCAGAGTTACCAGCAACCGTTATAGTAGCATCTTCCCCGATTTTATCTTTGATTTTGTCTCCTACTACTTTCGAACGTGCTTGGAAATCTTTAACCCACTTAGTCATTTCCTCTTCTTTATTGACTACTTTACCCACTTCGATACGTTGGTCGATGTAATTCAAAGCACCGTATGTGAAGATTACGGTTGGCGCAATCTCTTGTAATTTTTTAACGTCTTCCACATCATTAGAACCGATGATCAAATCTGGATCAAGTTCAATGATTTTCTCATAATCCGTGCTCGCTACCACTTCAGCATCCGGATATTTTTTGGCGAAATCCGGGTTATCTTTTGACCATGAATCCATTCCGACTACGTTGACACCCATTTCCATTAAATCTCCCACGAATAACGATAAAACGACTACGCGTTTTGGATCGGCGGGAACTTTAACCGTACCGTTTTCCGATTTATAGCTGATCGTACCCGATTTTTTTGCATCATCCTTACCTTGCGATGTTTCTTTAGTCGATGATTCATCATTTCCACAAGCCGTTAAAATAACCATTAATGCTGCAACTAAGAATAAAAGCCATTTTTTCATGTTCATTCTCCTTTTATTAGATCGTATGTGATGCAAACTGGTTTACCTGTACGGGGGTCTTTACTGATTTCCGCGTCAATTTTAAACACTTTCTTCAGTACATCTGGACTCATCACTTCTTCTGGTGTGCCCGCTTTTATTAAATTCCCACTCTCAAGAGCGATCATGAAATGTGAAAACCGGGCTGCATGATTCAAATCATGTAGAACCATCACAATGGTCCGATTTTCCTTTTCATTCAAGTTCTGCAAAAGCTCCAATACTTCAAGTTGATGGGCCATGTCCAGATAGGTTGTAGGCTCATCCAAAAAAATGATGTCCGTGTTTTGCGCAAGTGCCAAGGCAATCCACACCCGCTGTTTTTGACCTCCGGAAAGTTCATCTACAGAGTTGTGTCTAAATTCATATGTATTAGTAGACTTCATGGCCCAATCAATGATTTCTTTGTCTTCTTTTTTTAGGCCACCGAACCCTGATTGATATGGAAAACGACCATATGAAACCAGTTCCTCGACTAAAAGTCCTACTGCACTATCCTGTGTTTGTGGCAAGATCGACAGTTCCCTCGCCAATTCTTTCGTATTCTTTTTTTGTATTTCTGCTCCATCAAGAAAGACCTGTCCATTTTGATAGGGAATGATTCTTGTTAAAGCTTTTAATAACGTTGATTTTCCACACCCATTAGATCCTATGATTGTAGTAATTTGACCATCGGGAATTTCAATCGTCAAGCCGTTAACGATCACTTTTTTATCGTATCCAACTTCAACGTTACTAACGTTCATTCGCATGTAATCATTACCTCCCCTTTCACGCTGAAATTGATAATCGTTATCAACTACTCAACAATAAGATTATTCAGTATAATCGAATCTTTGTCAAGCGTTTTTAGGAGAAAAGAACTAAGGTACTACCCTCGTTTTTTTTCCCTCCATATAACAACTGCAAATAACAGCCGCCCAAATTTGGACAGCTGCATTGCCTTACCCTCTATTCACAAACTCTTCGTATCTTTCATCGTTCGCAAGCCAGGCTACATATTTACGTTTCGTGTATTTTTCCGCTTCCTCGAACGTATCAAACGATTTCTTTATCAGTTTTCCATTCACTTCAATGATCCACTCTTCTTCTTCATCATTTTCATAAATGAAGATATCCTGTTTATCTCTCGTTGAATATAGGCAACCTTCTGGTGAATTCTTCACATTCAATTGGTTCTTATGAGCGTCGCGCTTAATCGGTTCAGAGAAGAAGGTCTTCTCGACGAATTGGCTGTATGCTTTTTCCGACATCGTACAACCTGCGGCTTTTTGATGGCCGCCCCCATCATATTTCCCTGCAACCTCAGCTACATCTATCTCATCATGGATGGTGCGGAAACTGATTCTTTTGCTTCCGACCATAAGGATCGCAATATAATCCAGATGGGAAAATTCTTTTGATAGCTCATTACCCAATTCCGAATGGTAAGACTCGGCATGGACCACCCCAACTGTATGAGGACCGACCGTAGCCTGATACACTTCTCTTTTTTTCCTATTTATGTACCGATCCACACGACTCTCTTCCACTCCCAAAAGAGTCTGTTCCACTTCATCAAACGCGAAGCTTTCAGCTGATGAGAGCTTATGTGCAATCTTCGTTTCGAATTCTTCAATCGGAATCATGAAGAATAAGTCATTCAACCGCTTGGCCGTTACATTATTATTGGCCTGCCATTCCCATGTATCATATTGTCGAACCAATTCAACGAATTCAGAGAAAATCCGTGAAGGCTCCAGCCACTTTTGATCCACCGCATATTGATAGAATAAAGAAGTGGCTGCCGTTTGTTTGCCGTCTTCCTGTTCAACCGTAACAGATGCCCAGTCATGTTCATTCAAATGCAGCGCCGACTTATGATGGTCGATTAAAAGTGCATGTCCTCCATCCTCAACGAATTGCGTAATCATTTTTTCATTATCTTCATTTACCGAAAGATCGGTAACAATCAATGTATCCTCGATATTCGCCTGCTCAAGAAATGCTTCGACATTCTGATTAAGGCGGCCGATTGAATTATAGCTAACTACCACGTCTTCCCCAAATGCAAGCTTCGCGACGATTCCGCAGCCGACCCCGTCTAAATCATTATGTGTAAAAAGATAGTACACATAAACCCCTCCTAAAAACTAATATATTTACTTTTCCCTAAGAAATGATTTTCAATTGCAATCTTTACAATTGTAGCATAATCACATCCGACTATTTTAACACGGTTCCACCCAAAACCGCTTTGAACGTAAAAAAAAACCGGACACCTTCAATTTTTTTCTTTATTTTGTAATATTTACATCGTAATATAGATGAGTTACTAAATAGAAATCGAGGTATGACAATGTATCAGTTCAGATCAGATCGTGCATCAAGAGAAATAATAAATAACTCAAGACACTCGGCCATCATCATCTACACGCTATTCACGATTGCTGCCGGCCTCCTATTATCATTCACAGTCGGCATACCGACTCTAAACATTGGAATCATTGCCCTTTTTAGCATCATCCCCGTCGTTGTGGCCTCCATTTTGATCAAGCTAAAAAAATGGACACTCGGGGTTCCCTATCTTATCGGCATCACGATCAACCTTTTATTCGCTTCGATCATCATCCAGTCCAGTAGCCCTTTGTCATTGGTCCTGTTATATCTAGGGCTTCTTTTTGCGTCCATTTATTACGATTATTATCATGTCATCTTGTCGATCGTCCTATATTCAGGGTTCCTGATTTACCTGATTTTATGGTCAGAACCTTTTTCCTTGGTTTTATCTGAAAAGGGCGTCACTGTACTTGGTATCGTTCTTTTATTTATTTTAACTGCCATTTTATCCGTCTTTTTCAGTTTAATCGGTAGTGCTTCGATTAATGTCGCCTTGGTCGAGCTTGCAAAGAGCCGACAAACGGAAATCAAGACAAAGGATATGCTTGACGAAATCACTAAATCCGTTCATGGATTGACCGACTTTTACAATGAGCTGCAAGCCAATGTCCAAGTCACTGGAAATATCTCCAAGGAAATCACGAATGCCTTTATAGAAGTCACAAGGAATATTGAATCCCAGGCATTAAGCGCCAATGAGGTGAAAGATTCCATCGATTCATTCGATGGAGAGGTTCAACAGGCCACCCTTGCATCCGATAAAATGAAAGTCCATACGGTAGAAAATGAATCAAGCACCAAAGATGGACGTCAGGCGATGATCATCCTTGCCCAAGATATTATATCCGTGGGGGAAAAGGCTAAACAGACCGCCTTCTTAATGGAAGAATTGAATCAACAAAATAAGCAGATCCAAACGATTCTGGCAACAATCGAAGACATTTCGGACCAAACGAACTTAATTTCCTTGAATGCCTCCATTGAGGCGGCACGAGCGGGGGAACATGGGAAGAGCTTTGCCGTGGTTGCGGATGAGATCAGGAAGCTTGCTGTAAACAGCCGACAGGCGACCAATCAAATCCAGCAAATCTTACATCATATCTCCATCAAGTCTAATGAGGTGACAGATGGCGTGAATCAGAGCTTGGATGTTGCAGGCATGATAAAGGAAAAGTCCGAAGATGTCGAACACGTTTTCAAAGAGATGGAAGGAAACACGCTCCAAGTCATGGAACAATCGATCAAGCTTCAAACCATGCTTCAAGCTTTGACGCAAAACTCGAGTACGGCAACGAATGAAGTGACCAATATTGCCAGCATCGTACAGGAAAATGCCGCTTCCCTTGAGGAAGTCGCCGCGAGCGTGGTGGATCAGAATACCCTCATTACCCAAATGGAAAGTAACTTCTCCAGTTTTGAAGACCTTTTAAGAAGCCTGGAAAAGCTGACAGTCAGCGAGAAGTAATTTGTTCAAGAAGAAAGCCGCGGATGGTTGCCCTTCCGCGGCTTTCTATCTAATTTATTGTTCAATCAGTTTTCCAAGGTTCGCCATTTCTATGGCACTGACCGCTGCTTCATATCCTTTATTTCCCGATTTCGTGCCGGCCCGTTCAATGGCCTGCTCGATATTTTCCGTCGTCAATAATCCGAAGATGACCGGAACTCCGGTATCCAAAGCAACGGAGGCCATTCCTTTCGCTGCTTCATTGCAGACATAATCATAATGCGAAGTAGAACCTCTGATGACCGTCCCTAATCCAATCACTGCGTCGTATTTCCCCGTGTTCACAAGTTTCTTGGCAATGAGCGGCAATTCAAATGCTCCTGGCACCCAAGCGATGTCCACGTCATCCTCGTCAACACCGTGGCGTTTCAGACCATCCAATGCTCCGCCCAATAGCTTGCTTGTAATGAACTCATTGAACCTTCCAACCACGATTCCCACTTTCAGTCCCGATCCGATTAATTGTGCTTCGATAATTTTCCCCATGTCTATTTCCTCCTCATTTTAAAAACATCATGCATTTTGAATGTATACCTGTTCTTGCGATGATTCCTTTTGCTTACGGTATTGTACCAAGTCCGCAATCGTAATGAATTTCAGGTTGAATTTATCCGCAATTAGTTCCAAGTCGGATACACGTGCCATGCTTCCATCTTCATTCATGATTTCACAAATGACACCTGCTGGAGCAGCCCCACATAACTTGGCCAAGTCGACGGAGGCTTCCGTATGTCCCGTGCGGCTTAACACGCCCCCTGCCTTGGCTATCAACGGAAAAGTGTGCCCCGGGCGTTGAAAGTCCTCGGCAACCGAATCTTCCTTCAAAAGCTCAAGGATGGTAATGGACCGCTCGAACGCACTGATTCCGGTAGACGTGCTTTTATGATCGATACTTACGGTGAAGGCCGTCCCATGATGATCGGTGTTATCATTGACCATCGGATGCAAGTTCAGCTTTTTCGCTAACTGTTCGGTAATCGTCGTACAAATCAACCCACGGCCATGCGTCGCCATAAAGTTAATGGCTTCGGGTGTCGCCTTTTCTGCAAGCACCACGAAATCCCCTTCATTTTCGCGGTCTTCATCATCGGAAATGATGATTACTTTCCCAGCTTTCAAATCTTCAATCGCTTCTTCAATGGTATGGAACATCCTGTACACCTCCATTTATTAGAATCCATGCTTAGACAAGAATGCTAAATCCAGTCCTGGTTTTGATTCGCTGTTTTTCATTTGATGTATGATATATTTCCCTAACATGTCGTTTTCAATGTTTACGATATCGCCTGCCGCCTTCCTGCCCAAAATGGTATCCTGATGGGTCAAGGGAATGAGTGATACAGTCAGCAAATTTCCCTCGATGCCGAATATCGTCAAGCTTGTCCCATCGATGGCAACAGATCCTTTTGGCATACAGTATGTACTGAGCCCTTCTTCCAGTTGGATCACATAATAGACGGCATTTTCTTTTCGTTCTTTTTTCATGATGGTGCCCGTTCCATCAATATGACCTGAAACGAAATGGCCGCCGAAACGTCCATTAGCACTCATCGCACGTTCAAGATTCACTTCTGAACCTGGTTTCAATATCCGGATCGATGAAGCTTTCACCGTTTCAGGCATCACATCGACCGTAAATAAAGTCTGTGTGAAGGAAGTCACCGTCAAACAGACCCCGCTAACGGAAATGCTGTCTCCAAGATGGACATCTTCCAGTACTTTCTTAGAGGAAATGGCCAGTTCCATGCTGCTTCTTCCCTTTTTCATGGAATGAACCGTGCCGATCTCCTCAATGATTCCGGTAAACATAGTTTCTCCCCCTTTTATACACATATAAAAAACCCCTTAGGATGGCCTAAGGAGTTAGCAGGAGAAATGAGTGAAAAAAATGGTATACCTAATAAACCCATCATTTCATATTCTGAAAAAATAGGCGTACGTATACACTTGGATTTCACACGTCCTTCTCCCATCCAGACTGTACTGTCGGCTTTGGATTCTCACCAAATCCTGCCTTTATCAGGCTCGCGGGCTTAGAATTGCTTCATCACCGCCGGTTGGGATTTTCACCCGACCCCGAAGGACTAACTATTTTTTTGAATCTTCCATTATTTTAACACTCTAAAGTACGGATGTAAAACATCTATCCTAAAATGAATCGATAGTTGCAAGCAAATCCTATAAGAAAAGGGAGGAATCCATCCTATGTAAGCGACTATAGCCGTGGTGCTTACATATCAACGGATCCCTGCCATAATACAAATCTCGTATACACGATCCAAGAGAGATGCTAAAATTTGATTCCATTATTTTCTTATAAATGTGACAAATCATGATATAATAATTGGAAAATCAAGAATAAATGGGGAATTCAAATGGGAAAGACAAACCTTTTAATGGTTCAGCACAATCATATCGAAAGTGAGCGTATCATCTTACGTCCGGTTTCGCTTGATGATGCTGAGGATATGTATGAATATACATCTGATGAAGAAACGACACGTTACCTTTACGACAAACATAAAGATTTGGACCAGACTAAGAACTTCATAGCGAACTATTTCTTGGAAGAGCCTATCGGCAAATATGCACTCGTGTTAAAGGAAGACAACAAAATGATTGGGGCTATCGAATTCAGGGTGCATGAATCGAACAAATGTGGAGAACTGGGTTATACTTTAAACCGGAATTTCTGGGGTAAAGGCTATATGACCGAAGCGGGAAAATCAATACTGGAGTTAGCCTTCAATGTTTTGGATTTGGAGCGAGTATTTGCTGAATGTGATGTGATAAATGCCGCATCCGGGAAAGTATTGGATCGCTTAGGCATGAAGTGTGAAGGGATTCACCGTAAAAGCCACATGACGAAGGGTACATTATTAGACAGCGCCTATTATTCCATATTAAAAGAAGAATATGTAACCCCCGAAAAAAAGGATGAAACGGTTGTTAACGCTAAATCCTAATTTCACTAATTAATTAAACACCTTTAAAGGACCTTGCTGCAATAAAAGTAGCAAGGTCCTTATTTTTTAGACGTGTTGTACCTTTATCCCTTTACAGATCTTGAATACCTTCTTTTATCCACCAAGTAAGAATCCTTCCTTCCGATGTGCTAAAAAAGGTTATCTCTCCAATTTAAAAGGAATAAGATAATATGTCCCAATTTCATTCAAAGGAGGAAGACACATGCTAATTGTTCTTATCAACCTTGTTGCCTATCTATTCGTCATCACGATGAATTTCCTGGCTAATTACCTTCCCTTCAACGGCCAAACCTCAGGAGAAGTTTCCGGGAAACTGGACGTTCTTTTTACCCCAGCCGGCTATGTATTCTCGATATGGGGATTGATTTATTTTCTTCTTGCCATCTGGGTAGCCAGACAGTTTATGGGGAAACACCAAACAAGTCCCGCATATATGGTCTCTTTCCCATGGTTCGCCTTAAGCTGTGTATTTAACGGAGCCTGGCTATTAGCTTGGCATTACGAATACTTCCTGTTATCCGTCATCATCATCATTACACTTTTATTGACCTTGATTGTCATTTACACAAACATTATAAAAGTGAGGCATGCCTTTCTCGACTTGATGCCCTTTTCCGTCTATCTAGGATGGGTGAGCGTCGCGACCATTGCTAACATTTCCTACTATCTGACCTATATCGGCTGGAATGGTTTCGGGATTTCCGATGTAGCATGGACGATCGCCCTCTTACTCGTAGCCACGGCTCTGGCATTCTTCTTTGCCATCAAAAACAAGGACTGGTGCTACCCACTCGTCTTCGTCTGGGCCATCATCGGAATCGGCGTAAGGAACAGCACGCCCCATCCGACAATCACCACCACATCCTATATCCTGGCCGCCCTCATCCTCATCCTATCCATAACCGTCCTGATCAGGAACCTCAGGAAATAATTCAGGAAATAAAAGGGGTCAGACCCCTAAAACGCCTGTTCAAGGTCAGACCAGATGTCATGCCAGGATTCTAGGCCGACGGAGAGCCGTATGAGTTGGTCGGTGATGCCCATCTGCGTTCTTGATTCTTTTGGGATGGACGAGTGTGTCATCGTAGCGGGATGCTGGATCAAGGATTCAGCGTCTCCTAGGCTGACCGCGATTTTTATAAGCTTCAAGTTATTGAGGAATCGTTGGGCATCCTGTTTTGTCCCCTCCAGTTCAAAGGAAATCATGCCTCCACCGGATTTCATCTGTTTTTCCATGATCCGATAATCCCCTGATTCTGCGTCGCCTGGATAATAGACGGCCTTAACCCGTTGATGCTGTTTCAGCATGCGAAAGATCTCCGTTGCATTAGAAGCGTGACGATCCATCCTGACTGGCAACGTCTTTAATCCCCGCAACAGCAACCATGCATCAAATGGCGAAATAATCCCTCCGATATCCTTCTGTGTTGTCATGGCCACCTGATTGATAAACTCCTTCTTTCCGACAATCAGACCGGCCACAACGTCCCCATGTCCACAAAGATACTTCGTAGCACTATGAAGGACGACATCACATCCAAATTCCAGTGGCTTCTGTAAATATGGAGTGGAAAACGTATTATCGACCACGACAGGCACATTATTCTCCTTGGCGACTTTCATGACCAATCCTAAATCGATCATTTTCATCGTCGGATTAATCGGCGTCTCAACATAGATGCAGGTCGTATTCGGACGGATCATGCTCCTTAGCTGGTCCTCCGTTTCCATATCGCAAAAATCGTGGGTGATTCGGTATTTTTCCTCCATCAGTTGAAGAAGGCCGAAAGTACATCCATACAACCCTTTTGAACAAACAATATGGTCATCGGCTTTGGTCAAAGCAAAAAGGACCGCAGACACGGCAGCCATCCCTGAACTGAACGCAAGTCCCGCTTCACCGCCTTCCAAGGCCGCAATCTTCTCTTCCAGCACCCGAACCGTCGGATTTCCCAGCCTCGAGTAAATATATCCATCTTCTAAACCAGCAAACCGGTTTTCCCCTTGTTCGGCCGTATCGAACGTAAATGTCGAGGTTTGAAACAAAGGTGTGGTCAAGCTTCCTAAATGCTCCTTCGAATCATATCCTTCATGAATCACAGCTGTTTCAATATGCTTATATTTCTCTCCCATTCTAACTCCCCCTATCCAAATAGCTATATCTATCATATGTTAAAAAAACATATTTTGAAAGCGTTTTCAATGTAAGTCGCCTGGGCATTCGTACAGGATCAGTCCTGTTGCCCTTGTTAATCATCCACAAAGCTTGTGAAGCGGCCAGTTTTCCTTTAAAAAGCTTGCAATCTATCAAATAGGAACGTCAAATGAGGATAGCCGGATTACGCTACAGAACATAAAAAAAGAGACAGCCTTCATGGCCATCTCCATTCTTCATGCCTATTCTTCTTCTACGATATTCCCACCATAGAAAGTGACTTTCGTTAAGGGGATTTCAAGTTCGCGAGCCATTTTCTTCAACTCACGCTCTTCTCTTTCCGTCACGATCGAGATGACCGTGCCATCCGCTCCGGCACGTCCCGTTCTACCAGACCGATGAATATATTGGTCAATGTTTTCAGCCATATCAATATGAACGACGGCTGTCAGTCCTTTAATATCAAGTCCACGGGCCGCCACATCGGTTGCAATCAACATCGGTGACTTTCCAGAACGAAGCTTACGCAACGCTTTTTCACGATCGACTTTATTCGACTCCCCGTGAAGTACGCCCATTTCGATGCCTTTAAACTTAAGCTTCTCATGTAACACGCTAAGCTCGGCAATATCGTTCAAAAAGGCCAATGCCTTCACATCTTTCAATCTTGTGATTTTCTCCAAGATTTTGGACTTTTCGCGTCTTTCGACTACAAAATAAAGATGATCGACCTTCGAATCCATTTTTTCACTTTTATCAACCTTGATCAATTCTGGTTCATTCATGAATCCTCGGGCCACTTTTTCCGTTTCTTCGGGAAGGGTCGCCGAGAACACCATGATTTGGCGGTCCTTAAGCGTCGTTTTGATAATATTGTTGATTGTTTGCATATGCTCGGGAATGATCAATTGATCTCCTTCATCGAGTACGATCGTTTTCACTTCATGCATCTTCAACTTCTTTTGGGCAATCAATTCATAGACACGGCCTGGTGTTCCCGCAATCACTTGTGGATGCTTCTTCAGTTTGTCCAACTGACGCTTCACATTGGCACCACCAATGAAGGCTGCTCCAGAAATACCGCTACCTTCCGACCAAATCCGAATCTCTTCATTGATCTGCATCACCAATTCCCGTGATGAAGCCAAGATTAAAGCTTGGGGGGATTTTTTTTCAGGATCTATTTTTTCAAGCAATGGCAGTAAATAAGCAAGTGTCTTTCCCGTCCCCGTTGGAGATTCGGCCATGACGTCTTTTCCTTGTGCAATGACAGGAATCGTTTTCGTTTGTACCGGCGTAAGTTGTGCAAAGCCTGACTTTTTCCAGACTTCCTGGATAAATGGCTTTCTATCGTTCAGTAATACAGGTAATTCGCTCATATCGTTCTCCTTTAATAAAAAAACTTTTCATATCCTTTATAGTACCATTTGTTATAGGGTAGTAGCCAACGGAATCCGAATTGTCACCGTCGTCCCTTTATGTTTCTCACTTTCAAATCGCATCTCACCATTCAATCGATGGACAATTTTCTGACAGATGGTAAGCCCGATTCCCGTTCCCTTTTCTTTTATCGAATAAAACGGTTCACCAATTCGCTCCAACCGCTCCGGCTCCATCCCGATCCCATTATCACTGACCATGACTATAGCATGATCATCGATGATTTGCAGGGATATGTCAATTTTTCCATTCTCACCAACAGCCTCGATGCCATTCTTGATGAGATTGATGAATAGCTGTTTAAGCTCGATCGAATCGGCCATGACTAAAACGGGGTCTGCCCCTTTCACTTCAATGGCCATCTCAATATTGTTCAGGTTCGATTCAGCTTTCATGAGTGTATACACTTGATGCAGGCAATCCCCAAGGTCCAGCTTACGGAAGGTGACATCCTGTTTCTTGCCAAGGACGAGCAACTCGCTCGAAATGATATTGATGCGTTCAATTTCCTTTAACATGATGTCAGTATGCAACGGGTCGACTTCCTTGGACATATCCATTAATTGCACGAACCCTTTTAATGATGTTAACGGATTTCTTATTTCATGTGCCACTGCTGCCGAGAGATGCCCGATGACGGAGAGCTTTTCAGACATGACCATCAATTCCTCTTCACGCCGGACCTTGGTAATGTCCCGGACGATGGCATAGATTCCAAGTAACTCCTTGTGGACAATGATGGGCAAAAAGGTGACACGCATGATTCGCTTTTCGTCATCCATCCTCTGGATATTCGTTTCGAAGTGTACAGCTTCTCCCTCCAAAGACTTGATAAAATAATCAGATGCTTTTTCATTTTCGATCAAATCGATGAAGTATCCCGCTTGTTTTGCTTTTAATGCCTCACCTCGGACCCCGAGGAACTTTTCGGCTTTTGGATTAACCGACATGATCCTGCCTTCAAGATCCAATTGTAGAACACTATCTGGATTGTGCTTAAACAAGGATTGATACTGCTCATCCTTCAAGTTGAATTCCTGTTGGGACCGCAACATTTTCCCTGTCCAATACCGGATGATGACATAGAGAATGATCCCGGTTATGAATATATAGATCCACCCCTTCGAATGCTGGAACATCGCATAGGTGTGAACATTCTCTTTTGCGCGGGACATCGAGATGTAATCGGTAACAAAAATCCATAAGGCCCCAATGATCATATATATAATAGCTACTTTACCTGCAATTTTATGTGAATGGTTCATCGCGTATCCTTTATATTTATTTTTTGGCTTATTATTCCCAACTCACTCAAAAAAAAGTCCTCATGCACTACACATAAGGACTTTACAGCTATTGTACCATATTTTTGCTAATGATTGAAAAGAGAGTGCCATCCATTCAATTGAACAGCGCATTCTATTTAGTTAGGTTTTTAACAGCCTGATCAAAATCTTCGTCTATTTCTTTAGAAGGTTTCGCCGATAACATACTGAAAATCACGACGGCAAGCGTACCTGCGATAAAGCCAGGTATGATTTCGTAGACTTCCGCGAACTTGTCGATGGATTCCCATACGATCACGGTTACCGTACCGATGATCATTCCAGCCAGGGCTCCCCATTTTGTCATTCTTCTCCAGAAAAGGCTCAGTAATATGACCGGTCCGAATGCCGAGCCGAAACCTGCCCAAGCATACCCAACCAATTTTAAAATGGTCCCGCTCGGGTTGAACGCCAAAACAAGGGCAATCACGGATATCGCCAATACGCCCAACCGTCCAACCAGCACTAATTCCTTATCGGAAGCATTTGGACGAACGAACTGTTTATAGAAGTCATCCGTCAACGCACTTGCCGACACCAATAATTGAGAAGCGATCGTGCTCATGACTGCGGATAGAATCGCCGCCAGCAAGAATCCCGTAATTAGAGACGGGAACAACTCTTTAGAAAGGAGGATGAATACTGATTCTGCATTCGCTTCCCCCAAAGGCGCATTCGCCTTGCTAAAGTAAGAAATCCCGACCAATCCAGTGAACATGGCACCTACAATGGCGAACACCATCCAGCCCATACCGATTCGACGGGCACTTTTCAATTCTTTCACGGAAGATATCGCCATGAATCGGACGATGATATGCGGTTGGCCAAAATAACCAAGTCCCCATGCCAGCAACGAAATGATCCCAATCGTCGACATTCCTTCAAACGCATGCAAAAGGGTCGGATCAATTGATTTTATTTCCGTAAATGTTGGAGTCCAGCCTCCTATATTTACAATGGTGACGACAGGTACTAGAATTAAGGCAATGAACATGATGGTTCCTTGAACAAAATCCGTCCAACTCACGGCAAGGAAGCCACCGAATAACGTGTAAAGAATGACGACACTTGCCGTCAGCCAGATTCCATATCGGTAATCCAGGTTAAAGGCCGTCCGGAAAAGCTCCCCGCCTGCTACCATACCGGAAGAGGTGTAGAAAGTAAAAAAGATTAAAATGACTAAAGCCGATACCACTTTTAAAATTCGGGAGCTATCTTTAAACCGATTCCCCAAATAGTCTGGTATAGTAATAGAATTATTCGCGATCTCCGTATATGTACGAAGCCTTGGCGCCACGAATAACCAGTTTAGATAAGCGCCTACTGACAGACCGATGACGATCCACCCGGCACTTAAGCCATTCAAGTACATGGCTCCAGGAAGGCCCATCAGCAACCATCCGCTCATGTCGGAAGCACCGGCACTTAAAGCGGTTACAGCCGGACCCAAGTTTCTTCCTCCGAGCATGTAATCCGTCAGGTTAGCGGTCCTTCGATAAGCAAGGTACCCGATTAACAGCATACCTGCCATGTATATGACAATTGAAACGATTGCTCCATATTCCAAAAATTCTTCCTCCATTACTTACGAACCTTTCGATAGAGAAGGCTCATTTTATTAAAATAAGCTTATCAGAAAAAAAAACATAAGTTAAGTAGTTCTTTCTAATACCCAATATATTAAAATATACAATTAATAGACTATTCAAAAAAGCGTTCCAAAAAACAAGGAGGACAAAGTCATGCAACCCTATTTCAAACAACAGGATGGAATCTTCCCATCGGTTTGCTCACTTGATTGCCCCGATCAATGCGGTTTACTCCTTCACAAAAAAGACGGAAAAATCGTGAAAGTCCAGGGGGATCCCAAACACCCGGTCACAAAGGGAAATATCTGCAACAAGGTCCGGAATATGACAGCCCGTCTATATGATCCGCATCGTCTTTCGCAACCGCTTATGCGAATCGGTCCAAAAGGAAAAGGGCAATTCGCCCCCATTAGTTGGGACGAAGCGATCGGGATGATCACGTCAAAATGGAAGGCCTTGATAGACCAGCATGGACCGGAATGCATCCTCCCCTACAGTTTTTATGGAAACATGGGAAACCTCAGTGCTGAAGGCATGGATCGTCGCTTCTTCCACAAACTTGGGGCAAGTAGGCTGGAGCGTTCCATTTGTAACTCTGCCGGTTCGGTCGGCTACAGTTATACCATGGGCGGTTCGTTCGGAATCGATCCGGAGGAAACGATAGACACAAAGCTTTTCATCATGTGGGGGATTAATGCCGTGAGTACCAATATGCACCAAGTGACAATTGCCCAGCAGGCCCGGAAAAATGGCGCCAAGGTTGTGGTGATCGACGTCCATAAAAACCAGACCGGGAAGTGGGCTGATTGGTTCATCCCCATCCTGCCTGGTACGGATAGTGCACTTGCCCTTGGCATCATGCATATTTTATATGCCGAAAATATGGTCGATCAGCCTTTCCTAGACGCCTATACGGTCGGTTCTGACGAATTGCGTGAGCATGTCCGCCAATATGACCCGGCGACCGTCTCCACGATCACGGGCGTTCCAATCGAAGACCTTTATACATTAGCCCGGATGTATGGACAGACCAAACCATCATTCGTTCGAATCGGTAATGGCCTGCAACATCACGATAACGGCGGAATGGCTGTAAGGACCATCGCCTGCCTTCCCGCCCTTACCGGACAGTGGCTTGTTAAAGGCGGTGGGGCGATGAAAGGGAACTCCGGTTATTTGGCATTTAACAAAGATGCCTTACAACGCCCTGAGCTTTTGCGAAACAAGACTACTCGCATCGTCAACATGAATCAAATCGGAGAAGCCCTTTTAGATAAGGAGAACCCGATTCGTTCCTTATTTGTATACAGCTCCAATCCTGCCCTTGTCGCTCCCAATGCAAACAAGGTTAAGGAAGGACTTATGCAAGAAGACCTATTCACGGTCGTCCATGATTTATTCTTAACTGAAACGGCGCAGTATGCCGATCTGGTCCTTCCCGCCTCTTCATCCTATGAAACGGAGGATTTTTATACTTCCTACTGGCATAATTACATACAAATTCAAAAGCCAGTCATGGAGAAATATGGAGAGTCCAAATCAAATGTGGAATTGTTCAAGCTGTTGGCTGCTAACATGGGATTCGAGGACCAAGCTTTTCAAGACTCTGAGGAAGACATGATCCGTCAAGCACTCGACTTCCCCGAGAATCCTTATTTAGGAAACATCAACTATGAAGCTCTTTCTGAACATCAGTTTGTAAAAGCCGAGATGCGACCACTCTTCCCAGGGAAACTGCCGACACCGAGCGGCAAAATCGAACTCTATTCCGAACGGATGAAACAGCATGGGTACGAACCATTGCCTACCTATACACCCATCGCGAAAGACAGCGACCTGCCGTTCTTATTCATACCGGCGCCGAACCATAATTTCCTGAATTCGACTTTTTCCAATAACGAGAAACATATATCGATGGAAAAAGAACCAAAACTGCATATGAATACGGAAGACGCAGTAAAACGAGGGATAACAGACGGCGATATGGTCCGTATCTGGAATGCACGAGGCGAATGTGTATTAAAAGCCGTCATAGGAGAAAATGTCCTGGCCGGTGTCCTAGTCAGCCAAGGCATATGGCCAAATACACCTGGCAGAAAGCAGCATATCAATGCCCTCACGCCAGACCGGCTCTCCGATATGGGAAATGGTGCCGTCTTCTTTTCCGGCCGTGTTGATGTGGAAAAAGCAGTGTAAATGATGATTTTATTTCTCGCATTCACTCGTTTCCCGGGAAATATCCTCGATTCTTGTAATATATTGACTCAAATTCTGGATTCATTCGCTCCACAAAAAAAGGCTGTTCCCTCTGGGGAAGCAGCCTTTTTCGTGGCATCCGAACCACCCTCTTGTTTAGAATGCCATCATCTTCACGTCTTATATACCTTCTTTTTCGATAGCCGCAAATGTATCGTCCAAGATTTCCATTAACTTTTCAACCTCTTCTTTAGTGATGATCAAAGGTGGTGCAAACACGAGCGTATCTTGATCGAATGTAACAGATCGGCAGATTAAACCATTTTTAGCGGCCTCCGAAACGATCCGTGGAGCCAAAGGGGTTTCGAATTTTTCCCCCGTTTGTTTGTCTTTGACGATCGATATGCCACCAATAAGTCCAAGTGCCCTTACATCCCCGATTATGGGGTGTTTAGCTTGAAGCATTTTAAAGCCTGCAAGCAATTCCACTCCACGTTGTTTCGAGTTTTCAATTAAGTTTTCCCGTTCAATGATTTCGATATTTTTCAACGCAACGGCACAAGCCATCGGGTGGCCACTGTACGTGTAGCCATGTAAAAGCGTCCCTTTAGAAAGGGCTATGAAATCCTGATACATCCTATCATTCAGGACAACACCGCCCAATTGGGCATATCCACTAGTCACGCCTTTGGCAAAGCACATCATGTCTGGTATGACCCCGAAGTGCTCGATTCCGAAATACGCACCCGTTCTGCCAAAACCGGTAATGACTTCGTCCGTCACCAACAAAATGCCGTACTCATCACAAATCTCCCTGACTTCCTTGAAGTAGCCTTCAGGAGGCATATTCACGCCACCAGCCCCTTGTATCGGTTCCGTTATGAAAGCAGCGATAGTTTCCGGTCCTTCCTGTACAATGGTCTTGCGCAATTCCTCAATGGAGGAACCATCCACATAATAGAAATCCGGCGCAAGGGAATTCGTGAAGTCGCGGAAAGGCTTCAATCCCGTGGCACTAGTCGCTCCCATCGCCACCCCGTGATAGGACTTCGAACGGGAAATGATTTTTTGCCGGTTGGGCTGGCCTTTTAAGATCCAATAGTGACGCGCAAGCTTGATCGCCGTATCACTCGATTCCGACCCTCCGGACGTAAAGAACACGGCATTCAAATTTCCGGGTGCGATGGAAGCGATTTTGGCAGCCAACCGAATGGCTGGTTCATTACTGAAGGTGGCAAAATTAGAGGTGAACGCCAATTTCTCCATCTGTTCCTTCGCCACTTTGGCAATTTCGTCCTGCCCATGCCCGATATTCACATTCCAAAGGGAAGACATCCCATCGATAACCGTCCTGCCCATGATGTCCGTTAGGTAAATCCCCTTACCCTCGGTAAAAATGAAACTCGGTCCATCTTGCTGCTGTTGTTCGATCGCTGTTGTCGGATGGATAAAATGCTTTTTATCCCAATCAATCAATTGCTGAATATCCGTCTTTTCTTTCACCATGTAGAAACACCCTTCTCTACTGATATTTTTAATACAGAGATATGTATTCTGCTAACAAGATGCATGCCGAGGTACTGTGTTCTAACATAACCATTCAGGAAATAATCAGGAGATAAGTCAACCTCTCTATCTAGTTAATTTTCTGAAATATTTCATTTAACATTGTATTATTCTTGTATTTTTTTTATCCCATAAACTTCGAAAATCTTTAGCCAGGATATCGCTACATGCCATGAAGACCTGCATACCGGGACCCACTAAAAGGCGGGGATACGAGCAAAAAAAACTAGCTGCTAAGATGACAGCTAGTTTTTGATTCCCTACCTTTTCATGGTACTTTCTTTTTATTTTATTGTTATCGAGCACTCACTTCATGTCGTCCATCAGCGAGTGCCTATTCGAATTCCTTCAACACATAGGCCAAGTTTTCACTCACATCACTTGCGAGCAGACTGCTCTTCGCCCTCGTTTCACTCCATTGCTCCGCGCTTACCCCGTGACAGTATACAGCATTGGCCACGGCCGCTTTCTTATCTTCATAGAATGAGATAAATGCAAGGATCATCCCAGTCAAGGTATCACCTGTCCCGCCTTTGGCAAGTCCATCATTGCCGGTCGAATTCACCCATACATCGCCATCGGGAAACGCCATCACCGTATTTCTTCCTTTGAGTACAACGGTCACCTTATTCGAGATCGCATATTCAGATGCGAGGCGCAGGCGGTCTTTCTGGATTTCCTTCGTCGGAAGACCCGTCATTTTACTGAACTCACCAGGATGGGGCGTGACGATCGTCATCGCTTCACGCATGGGATAGTCGCGTTTCTTAAGGGCTCCTGCATCGATAATGATCGGCAGGTCCCTTTTCATTACTTCATGTAACGCCCGGTCGATTTTTTCCTCATTATCCAATCCTGGGCCGATTGCCACTCCCCTTATCCCTTTAGGCATCGCTCCAGCCGCTACCTTTTCCAGTCCATCATGTAAAAATGTGCATTCCGGCACCCGGCTCGCGATAATTGCTGAAGCGAACCTTGTTGTCGCCACAGTCAATTTCCCGATTCCACTCCGCATCGCGGCAAGGCTCGCCAGCATGGCACTTCCCGGCATTTCATCCGTACCCGCTATCAACAGTCCCGTCCCGAATGTCCCCTTATGCGAGGCACCATTTCGCTTCGGGAAGCTTGCGGCAACGTCCCCTTTGGTCCATACCCGCCAATTGGATGTCTGTGGCAAGCCAATATCGAGCACTTCGGTCTGACCATAATACTCGACACTTCCTTCGAGAAACGCCGATGGTTTGTACCCGTGGAGCGTGAATGTTCGGTCAGCCTTTATAGCCTTTTCCACTTCACCGGTATCCGCCAAAACGCCTGTCGGAATATCGATTGCCATCCGAACGGCCTCTTGCTCATTCATCCAATCAATCAGCTGTTCGATATCATTATGGAGTGGCAACCTCGCTCCGACCCCAAGCAGCGCATCTATCAACACATCATAATCCTCACTGATTTCCGATACCTCAAATCCGCAGTGGAGATAATAGCGGTAGTGGCGCTCTGCAGTCTCAGAAACAGGTTCCCCTAGTGGGATAGCGAGCTTACATATGAAACCATGTTGCTTTAAATAACGGGCGAGAACCACTCCATCTCCGCCATTGTTCCCTTTTCCCGCAAGAATCAAGATTCGCTGCGATTTGCTCACATTTTTGACAATGGCTTCAAATAAAGCCCGTCCCGCATTTTCCATCAGCGTAAACGTTTCAAGTCCATGATCCGCTGCAGTTCGATCGATTCTTTTTATTTCCTCGCCTCGATAGATATACAAAACGAAACACCAGCTTTCTACAAGATCCTTACAAGGTCTAGTTTTGGCCCCACTTATCTTTAAAAATCAAATCATCCATCGACCGTCTCTTTTCCCAATTGGCCGTTTCAAGAATCGGTTTATCGGGATATTGATCGGTATAGCCAACAGACATGAGCGCGACAGGCTCCACGTGTGGAGGGATATCCAAAATGTCCCGGATATCATTCTTCTTGTAAAAACTGACCCAGCCCATCGCCAACCCTTCCGCACAGGCGGCTAACCACATATTCTGAATGGCACAGGCCGTCGATAAAATATCCGTTTCAGGAATGGAGTTGCGTCCAAGCACATGAGAGCCACCCCGCGTCGGATCACAGGTCACACAAATCGTATAGGGGGCTTCCTTCAAGCCTTCTACTTTCAAACTAAGAAACTTGTTTTCTTTTTCCCCTTCATAATGAACCGCAAGCGCCCTTCTTTCCTTATCCGCGGCCCAGGCCAACCGCTCTTTAATCTCCTGGTCCGAAACGACAATGAAACTCCATGGTTGCATGAACCCAACAGACGGTGCATGATGTCCCGCCTCCAAAATCTTATGCAAGGTATCCTTTGAGATGGGATCGGGTAAAAAACTCCGGATATCCCTCCGGCTATAAATCGCTTTATATACACCAGCTTGTTCATCATTAGTAAACATACTTCTCCTCCATTATCTCTGTCTCTTAGAGAAATTTATCTAAATATTAATATTCAATATGAATTTTACAGGTAAACCCTTACAATGAAAAGCAGCCTCATCCTTCCTATTCTATGACAAAAACCGGAATCGATGAAGGATAGCTAGGGGAAATGGACGTGGGGTACAAGACCTTCATCCGCGAGAAAGGAAAGGAACGAGACTCTATTCATCTCGTTCCATCCACAATCAGGTTGACCCTATCTCGTGGAAGATGTGCATCGACATAGAGATCTTCATAGACCATCCAGTTATCTTCCCACATGGAACGCATCTCTTCCCCATCACGCTCAATTCCACGGTCTAATCGTTTCTCCCGGGGGCACTCCACCCAGATGGTAAAATTATAGAAGGCAGCCAATTCATAGCGAGTGGAGTATGTGCCTTCAATGATGACAGTCCCACCCACTGGGATGGTATGCCACTCAGCCATTGCATCCGATTCCCAATCATAACGTTGGTAGACCGCTTCTTTCCCTGAGGTAAGCGGTTCCAAAACTTGACTGAAGACACGGGACCAATCGTAGTTCACACCAATCAAATTCCCGACTGGAGGCAACTGGGCCCTTTGAGAAGAAGGAAAATAGAAATCATCCATATGAACAATTGTGACATCCTGACAATGAGCTTTTATATAGGCAGCAAGGGTACTTTTCCCCGAACCACCGCGACCATCTATGGCAACTAAATATGGCCTTCGGTTTCCAGGGGAATTCTGGATTTCAGCAATAAGTTGGGAAATCGTGTACTGGCCACGAATTGTTGGGAAATTCATCAAACCCCTCCTCTTCCTATATATTTCTCTACACCCTCCCAAGAAACCCTCCTTGGGCGCGCAAAAAAATTGAAAGAAGGTACAAAATATGAATTCCATTCCCTTTGCCGTCATCTTCGACATGGACGGCACCCTGTTTCAAACCAATAGGATTTTAGGTTCATCACTTGAAAGAACGTTCAAAGTCCTTCGGTCAGAAGGAAATTGGCAGGGAGAAGCCCCTCTTGCCACATACAAAAAAATCATGGGGGTTCCACTAAAGGTCGTATGGGAAACCTTATTGCCAAATCACGCCGAGTCTATTCGGAATCAAGCCGACCGACTCTTTCTTGAATGTTTGAATCAAGAGATCAAAGAAGGAAAAGGTCAGCTTTACCCAAACGTCATCGAGACCTTGTCAGTCTTTAAACAACAAGGTATTCCAATATTCATAGCCAGCAACGGACTTGAAAAGTATTTGGAAGAAATCTGTACATATTTTCATCTGCATGAATACCTTACGGACATTTACAGTATCGAAAGGTCATTGAAAGGCTCGAAAACGGATCTAGTTCACATGTTGTTGAGAAACTATAACATTGAAGAAGCCATCCTGGTTGGCGACCGAAAGTCCGATATCGAAGCTGCAAAGGAAAATGGATTAGTGGCCGTCAGCTGTCCATTTGGTTTTGCGACTGTCAATGAATTGGTGGAAGCAGATCTTCTCATCGCGGATTTTTTTGAATTACAAGCATATGTTTTTAAACGAATATCTACGCTCTCTTTCTAACAGATCTTCCTGTTCCGCTAGCCATACCACTATTTTATCTTGGATGTCCCTGATTCCCTTTTCCTCCACGAAGTTGTTCAAAAGAATTGAAAAGATGATGCCTTCCCCACTTTTGGTGGTCACATATCCAGACAAAGTGCTTGTAGCGGAAATCGTCCCCGTTTTAGCGCGGACATTTCCCACGGCCGCCGTCTTTTCCATCCGATTCCTTAATGTACCGCCTATCATCTTTTCTTTAACCCCAGCAACCGGCAGTGCATTGAGATAGGAAGGAAACCATGTTTTTTCCCGAACGGAATAAAGGAGTTTGGTCAATTCGTTCGCTGAGATCAGATTGACCTGGCTAATCCCTGAACCATCCCGCATCATGGTCGATTGCGTGTCCATCCCCATCAGCTCGAGCTTACTTTCTGCTATCTTCAATCCATTCTCCCAACTGCCTTCCCCCTTCGCTGCCTTCCCCATTTCCTTCACCAAAACTTCAGCATGTGTGTTATTGCTCAGTTTCATGAAGGGAACCAGCAATTGTGAAAGGGTCATCGAATCATGGCTGGCAATTTTCCTAGCCTGTGCGGGTGTTTTTCCTTGTTTGGTCGTACCTAACACCTTGATGCCTTGCCGTTCCATCGATTGTTCAAATAATCTTAGGGCATATTTGGTAGGATCAATCACCGCCATATATTCTTTTGTCGGCAAGCCATGTTCCGGCATAGTCCCCGTTACCGTCAAGACATTTCGCTCATGATCGCGTTCGACCTTGATTTTCTGCTTTCCGTCCGGTGATACTGTTATCGCTTCATTAACGACTGTTACATAGTCCGTTTCCGGTTGCATCGTCACGGTTGCTTTTTTTCCAGCCCTTTTCCCTGGTGATATCTCCAGAAGGACTGTCCCGGTATCATACTCCTCATCGGGTGCGGCGGTTAAGGCTGAAACGGCCGACCCGTAGTATTCTTGCTCATCACTTCGTATTAAATCAGGCGAATGGCCTTCATCGTCATACCATGTATCATCGCCGATAAGATCTCCATGAACATAGTGGATTCGATGTTGCTTCAACACCTTCGCCAAACCATCAAAGTCCTTTTCAAGAAGGGTTGGGTCTCCTTTTCCCTTCAAATAGACATCCCCCTGAAGGACGTTCGCGACCTGAATGCCTTTTATGTATAGTTCCGTTTGGAAGACATGTTCCTCCCCTAACGTTTCAAGTGCCGCTGCCGCTGTCAGAAGTTTCATGTTCGATGCCGGTCTCATCCTTATATCCGCATCATGCTCATACACCAATTCCCCTGTATCTGCCGAACGGATTGAAATTCCGGCTAAGGCCCCGGTTAAAGCAGGCGACTCATGTACGATACGCTTGATTTCACCAGCCATCGATTCCTCTTCATAAGCAGCCTGCATCGTTTCCCCATTAAAAAAGCACATCAAAAACAGAAAGAAAATAATGTATACTTTCCTTATAAAGGTCAAATCCATTTCACCTACTTTTAAATTTCATTCACATGTCCCTTCATATCAGGCATACACAGTATTCCGTATTCCAGGAAAGCCTCACCTCAGGGACTTTTTTAGCCCTAAAGGGAACTTTTACTAAGAATCATCCGTATAAAAGTAATGACACAGTAAGGAGTGAACATATGTATTCAAAGATTCAAGCGCCCACAAAGAAAATTTCGAAAGAATCCATCAAGGTTTGGCGGATGACGGAAACCATCACCAACCTCATTATTCTCGTCATACTCGGCATCTTATTATTCGTTGATACTTATTTTTCCTGGAAAGAGTGGATTGGATGGGTTTTAATCGGACTGACCATCATCGAATGCTTTTCCGCCATTTGGTCCATCATCATCGCCCCCATTTTATTGCAAAAATATTGGCGATATGACGTAAGCGAAGAATTCATCCAAACGAAACATGGAGCGTGGTACGAATCCCATGAACTCATCCCGATGACGAAAGTTCAATCGGTCGAGCTGAACCAGGGGCCGTTTCTACGGAAGTATGGCCTTTATACGATTAGTATCGGAACCATGGGCGACTCACATACCATACCCGCCATTCCGGAGAAAGAGGCGTATGAACTTCGAGATAAAATTGCGCACTACGCCAAGATAAAGGAAGTGGAATGACATGGCGGAACAATCCAAACGGTTACACCCGCTCAAAATCCCATTTGAAATGTGGAATGTGCTGAAGAAGGAATTCTTTTTAATTATCCTCCTTTATGTATTGAATTTTGGTACGGAAAAGGTTTATATGATCGTGCTGCAACTCATCTATCTCTTATACTTCGTATGGAAGGTCATTTCATTGACTTTGAACTGGTTCACCTATACATATCATATAAAAGAAGGAAACATTCAGATCAAGTCCGGGCTTATTTCCAAGTCCTATCGGACAGTTCCGCTTCACAAAATACAAAACGTCCAACGACGGACAACCGTCCTTCATAAGTTTTTCCACTTAACTTCTTTAACGTTCGAAACGGGAATGACTGGTGACCAAGGTTCTGTCTTGTTTGAGGCGATTTCTTTAAAAGAAGCCCAACGACTTGAAACGGAATTTTCCTCACAAGAAATCCCGGCTGTAGAAGAAGGTCATCTGGAAGAGGACAGCTTGAAAGAAACGGGTGCTGAACAAACCATACATTTCACACCGACTAAACGGGATGTGTTAAAAGCTTCCTTCACGTCACTAAGCTTCCTGGCCATCATTCCGATTGTCGCTACGATTTATAAAACACTTGATGATTTTTTCAATCTGGAAAATGCCGAAGGGGCTGTGGCATCATTTTTGAATTCATGGCTAACCATAACCATCGCTCTCATTGTTTTAGTAGGATTAGCTATTGGTTTTGGAATTATTTCCACGTACGTGAAATATGGGAAGTATGAAATTTCATCGGATGCCAAACGTGTGTATATAAAAAAAGGGGTGCTCGATGAATCTGCCTTTTCAATTCAGAAAGAAAAGGTGCAGGCGGTGGAAATCACCCAATCCCTCATCAAAAGAATGCTTGGATTAGCGGAGGTGAAACTGATAAGCGCGGGAAGTACAGGAGATGAAAAACTGGAAACGAATACGCTCTATCCATTTTTATCGGTTGACCGTGCCCATGCCATAATCGAAGAGATTTTGCCTTCTTACAAGGTGGAACGCTCCATGCATCCCTTATCGAAACAAGCTTTCATCGTGCGAATGCTAAGGCCAAGCTATATCTGGATAGTTGTGACGGTTGCCATTTTTATTTTCAAGCCAGCGATATGGTATATTTCCTTGATTCTTTTCGTACTCATTTATACATCGAGAATCATAGATTACAAAAATGGCCGCTATTTATTACATGACGAATTCATTCAATTTAAATCAGGAAGTTTGGAAACGTCCCTGTTCATCACGAAAAGAAGCAAGGTCATTCAGATTAAAGTCGAACGCTCAAGACTGCAAAAACGCTTTGGGCTCGCATCGATCGAAACCATTAACCGTTCCAAACCGGTACATCATACCAAGCTACAAGATGTTTCCCTTGAATATGCCGACGAGTTTTACACATGGTATATTGATCGCACGAAAAACATTCAAGTCGAATAACCAACCAGAAGAAAGAGTTGACTGCATCCAGTCAGCTCTTTTTTTGTAAGTCTAATTGGCTGACAATGGAGGTCACTACTATTTTTAATGGATTCATCATTCCATGAGATGTCTGCTGTTCGAATCGCTTGGCTGCATCCACCATCGATAATTGAGCAACAGAAATTGCCTTTTGATCATCTTGAACGAGTTGATGTAAGACCTTGATGATTTCAGCATTGTACTCTTCTTTCAATCCTTTCATGATTAATTCGAAAGTATTTTCCATGATCATAATCTCCAAATCCAAGGATTTTTGATGGATTTCCGCATACTTTTCAAGACGCTCCACGGTACCGTTAACTGTTGCTGGGTTCGTAAAAAGGAGCATCTGAGGTTGAGATAGCGTACAGATGTATTCGAAGTAAGGTTCATCAATTTTAATGATGGGCACGGATGCTACCATACGTTGGTCTTGTAAAAGGGCGATATAGTTCGTGCAAGTAATTAGGATAGCATCCACTTCACATTGAGCGATCCAATCCAGTTGCTCTTTTACTTTTTTCTTTGCTTCTGTTTTATCGTAATTCCCAACAGAAGTCATTCGATACATTATGGAAGAGTCCACAAAATGCATGAGATCGATGTCATAGATTGAAAGAGCTCTTTCAATATATTCTATATTTGAATAATGGGCATGAAGGCATCCTAATCTTTTTTTCAACTCACCATTCCCCCTTCATTATGCTTTCTGATTATTCTACCAGTAAAATTCCTTTCTTGGATAATCTTTTCTTTCCTGTTTCAATCACTTTACCTCCTAATATAAGTCATTCTTATGAATTTTCTAAAAAAACTAAAAGATAGGGAAACTAAGCCGAAATATCTAGAGAACTCATAAGAAGTAGATATAAAGGAGCAAACCTATGAAACGTCTGAAAAACTGGTACTTCAATTCTCTTAAAAAACAAATACTGATACCCTTTTTAGCTTTAATTATTATTAGCGGATTTCTCATATCCTACGTAGCCTATGATCAAAGCATTGAACTAACGACAGATGAACTGAAAAATACGACAGAAGGTCAAGTAAAATCAATGAATGAAGTATCTGATCGCTTCTTCCAAGAAAAGGAAAAGAATTTAGACAGGATAAGCAAAGATATGGCCATGACCACACCCCATTCAGACGCTGATTCCATACTTACCGAGTTTACCAATACCCAAACGACCAATGAAGAGATCATCAGCTTGTACATGGGGACGGAGAAGGAAGGACAGACGATCATCTTCCCTAAAGCCTATTTACCTGGTGACTTTGACCCAAGGCAACAAGATTGGTATCAAGCCGCTTTGAAAGGAAAGAATGAAGTCATATGGACCGAGCCTTATACGGATACTGCGACCAATTCCCTTATCATCACGGCAGCAAAAGCAATCTATGATGGCGATAAATTGGTCGGCGTTCTTGGTGTCGACATCGCGATGGAAACGTTACTGAATACGATCAATCAGACGAAATTCGGGAAAACGGGATATGCCATTCTACTGAATGAGAAAGGGTCTATCCTTGCCCACCCTGATCAATCGAAAATCATGAAGGATCTTTCGGCTCAACCCATTTTTCAGCAAATGAAAGGTGAATCAGGATCTATGATCCTGGATTTTGAGGATAAAAGGCAAATCATCGGATACTCATCCAGTCCTACTACTGGTTGGAAAATAGTTGGAGTCGTGGATAGAGATGAAGTGGTGGACCGTGCAAGCTCTATGGTCATGCACAATATCCTGGCCATGATCGTCACTTTTACTTTGGCTACCATTTTTTCCATCTTCATCACACGTTCTTTGACAAAGCCCATTAAACGCCTTCAAGAATCCATCAAGAAAATGGCTGGCGGTGACTTCGCCTCCACGATTTCCATTTCCAGTGGGGACGAACTCGGCAAGCTTGCAGAAGACACCAACACCTTAGCAGAGAATATGAGTGCCATGCTTAAAAATGTCCATGCCCTTTCCAATAAGGTTGCCGATTCCTCCATGTTGCTCGTTGCCAGTGCCGAAGAGAATTCGGCTGCCGCAAACGAGGTCGCCATGACGATGGAACAAATCGCTTCAGGTGCCATTGATCAGATCGAAGTCGGCCAAGATAACGAAACGGCCATAGAGCTCATGGCCGACAAAATCAACAACCTGGAAAATCAGGCAGAAAAAATGTCGCTTGCCTCCGATGACATGTTCAAGGCATCGGAAAATGGAATGATCACCGTTCAGGGCCTAAAACAACAATTCGATGTTACAGCCCAGATCTCCAATCAGATGAGTACAGCCGTAAAATCACTGGATGTTCGATCCCATACGATTAGCGATATCGTCAAAACCATAACAGGGATTGCCGGGCAAACCAATTTACTCGCCTTGAATGCAGCCATCGAGGCAGCCAGGGCAGGCGAGCATGGAAAAGGTTTCGCCGTCGTTGCCGATGAAGTGAAAAAATTGGCCGAACAAACGGAACACTCCTTAAAGGAAATAGCAGAAATCATTTTTGCCATGCAAACTGATACCGCAAATACGGTTAGCTTGATTGATCAGGTCAACCAGAAAATCGATCATCAGAGTACATCCGTCACGAACACCGAAGTGGCCTTTGGTGATATTGCATCAATCATTTCTACCACATTCAGTAACTTTGATGAAATAACAAGTACCATGCACGAAATGATTGCCCAGATTGCCGTGATATCAGGCAACGCGAAACAACTAAACTCCGTTAGTCAGGAGGCAGCTGCCGGCACAGAAGAAGTGTCCGCTTCAATCGAAGAGACGAATGCCTCCATGGAACAATTAAATGCCCTGGCTGGGGAATTGGACAGCCTATCGCAGGAAATGCACAAGGAAATCCAGAAATTCAGCTACTAAACAAAAGAAAGAGCAGAAGCCAAAAGGCCCTGCTCTTTTTACACGCTCTAAATTAAAGTGGTCTTCTTCTATTCGTAAGCGTTTCATCCGTTTCCGTAATACCTGTGTATGAAGAGTTACCCCTTTTCGCATCGGCATCCACCAATACAAGCAGTTTCCCATTCTTAACATCCGATTCATATTGAGTGGCTTCACGCTCAGGGATACCGAGGCCAATCAATGTACCGGCCAAACCACCTGTACCAGCTCCTACTGCCGCACCAGCTAATGTAGCTGCAATCGGTCCAGCCGCAAGTACCGGTCCGATTCCTGGAATGGCCAAAGCACCGATTCCCGCTAAGAATCCAGCTGTTCCGCCTAGAACTCCACCAGTGGCAGCTCCAGTAGCAAGCCCTTCCTCTACTTTCGTTCCTGTTTCTTTTTTCACCGTTCTAAGTTCTTCTTTATCTTTAGCAACCACCGAAATATCATCTTGAGTATATCCTTGAGCCTGTAATGCCTCAACTGCCTGAATGGCCTCTGATCCAGTATCATAAACTCCAATTATACGTTTATCCATATCTATCATCCTCCTTAAAGAATGTTGTTTGTCGCTCCCTCTTTACATACCCCCGGAATCCAAAGCACTAAACGCATTTCCACCGGAAAAGATTTATGGTTCAAGCCCATTTATAAGGGTATATAAAATTATAGTTTGCATACTTATAGGAGGTTTTTTTTTAATGCTTATCGATTTACTGAAAGATTTAGTCTCCATTGACAGTTCCTCCAAAGAAGGGGCCAATGAAGCAGTGGATTTCTGTGCCGGTTGGCTTAAGAGCCAGGGATTGACTGTGGATGTGATTGAAAATAACGGGTACAAAATGCTCGTTAGCGAAATCGGGAGTGGAGAAAAAACATTGATATGGAATGGCCATGTTGATGTAGTGAGCGGGACGCCTAATCAATTCTTCCCCGAGGTGCATGAAGGGAATTTATATGGCCGTGGAACGGCCGATATGAAAGCGGGGGTTGCAGGCATGATGTGCGCCTTCGCCGAATTGAAAGATAGGGACTTAGGGTTGAAAATCCAGCTACAAATCGTTTCCGATGAGGAAATCGGGGGCTTGAACTGCTCCGGCTACCTAGCGAAGCATGGATATAGAGGCGATTTCGTCATCTGTGCAGAACCCACGCAGTTAGGCATCGGCCTACAGGCTAAGGGCTCCCTTCGCCTCGATATCGAAGTTTCCGGTAAATCCGCACATGGAAGCCGTCCATGGGAAGGTGTCAATGCCATCGAAAAGGCCTATGATATCTATACGAAAATCAAGGCCCTTCCTTTCACACGGGAACATACCCCCCTTTACGCTTCCCCCTCTCTCAATCTCGCAAAAATAAAGGGCGGAGATGTGTACAATAAAGTACCGGATGCTTGTTTACTCAGTCTCGATATTCGTTATCTTCCGACCCAGACAATGGAGGAAATCGTCGAGCAAATCGAAACCGTGGTAGGCAAGAACGTCCATATTAACATGTATAGTAAACCCGTTAATACGGAGGAAAACGATCCTTACATCACCCTACTCCGTCCGATTATCGAAAAGAACACGAAACAGGAAGCGGTCGTCTTCGGTCAACATGGCTCCGCTGACACCATCTTCTTTGCAGCTTACGGCATCCCAGCCATCGAATTCGGTCCAAAAGGAGAGAATTGGCATGGTGACCGGGAATGCGTCAATCTCGAATCCGTCGTAGTCTATCAAAAAATGCTCGTTGATTTTGCCTCTGAATTCATTTTACAAAAATAAGTATAGAAAGAAGCCGATATGTCCATCTATCGGCTTCTTTTTTATAGAAGAATCCATCGTGAACGTCACTTCTAACCTCTTAAAACGGAAAATTCTCTTCTTTCCATATAATTGACAGCCTTTTCTTTCAAAAATGACTCGTCATACCCTCTTAAAATGGCAAAACCATAAAGTAGGCTTTTAAGCCCATACTTTTTCCATTTATTTTTCCATATTCATACAAAATACGTTATGAAATTAAGTAATCTTCCAAATTTTATAAAAAATCGTGAAGTATTTCGTGATAAAAGTTCAAATTAATATCATTCCTTTTACCTAGTTTATTTTTCAATGAAATGTTTTTGTAACACAATTACTATGCCACCGAAACATTATTGTCATATAGACCTGTTATTCTAAGTCTACGCTTTAAAACAAAGGAGAATATTAATTGAAAAAAATACTACTTCCTATTATCACTGCTTTCTTCCTGGTATTTAGTTTTTCCGGAGTTTCATCAGCTGCTACTACTACATATAAAGTTAAAAGTGGTGACACACTATGGGGCATCGCGAGTAAACATAACATAACGGTCAATCAACTAAAGAGTTGGAATAACCTTAAAAAAGATCATATTAAACCAAAACAAGTTTTAAAAGTTAAGAAAACTGCAACGAAGGCAAAACCCAAAGCAAAAAAAGCATCAAAGAAATATAAAACTATCACAGTCAATGCTACAGCCTATACAGCTAACTGCAAAGGGTGCAGCGGGATTACGGCAACTGGCCTTAACCTGAAGAAAAACCCTAAAGTCAAAGCTATTTCTGTCGATCCTAAAGTCATTCCACTAGGAACAAAAGTTCATGTAGAAGGTTACGGAGATGCCGTAGCAGCAGATAAAGGCAGTGCGATTAAAGGAAAAAAAATCGACGTCTTCTATTCTTCTAAAACAAAAGCTCTTAACTGGGGCAGAAAAACAGTAAAAGTGAAAGTCTATCAATAAAAAGTAATCAGCTTGTAACAATTCAGGCTGTTTTTTTTTGCCTTTTTTTCTTTTATAGCATTATTTCACCATTCATATTTACTGAAAATTCAGCTAATGGTATGATTGGTCCATCAATCAGAAGCGAGGTGTACATATTGAAGATAGTCGTTATCGGAGCCGGTGCACTTGGTTCCTATTATGGAGGTAGACTACAGCAAGCAGGACAACAGGTTCAATTCGTCGTCCGTAAAAACCGAGCCCAACAATTGAGAGAGCAAGGGTTGAACATAACAAGCCCTCATGGAAACTATGAGTTTAACGAACTTCAATTCACAGAGGACGTACATGACATACAACAAGTTGACTTGGTCCTCCTAACGGTAAAAGGGTTCCACCTGAGAGGGACGCTGCCTGACTTGAAGGTCCTGGTCGATAAAGGGGCAAAGGTTCTTCCCCTTTTAAATGGACTCGAGCATATCTCCATACTTCAAGATGAACTGGGCGAAGCGAACGTCATAGGGGGAAGTGCCTTCATTATCGCTACCTTAAACGAAAAAGGCCATGTCGTACACTCTAACCGGAACCATGACTTAATTTATGGCCCGCTTCATCCCTCTCAACAAGAGATCTGCGATGAGTTTGAACAAGCAGTTAGTTCAGCCATCATGGGAGCAAGCAGGACAGAAAACATCTTAATTCGTCTATGGATTAAATATATGTTCATTACTGCTTTCTCCGGCGTGACAACAGCATCCAATCTTCCCATAGGGACCATACGCAACTATCCAGAAACGAACCGGGTACTGGAAAAGGCGCTTGTGGAAATGCAGATGCTCGCTAACGCTCATGGCATTGGATTGACGGAAAGGAATGTCGCTCAGGCACTGGAGGACATAGCCGCTTTACCCGACGAAGCTACCTCCTCCATGCATCAGGACCGTCGGAAAAATCAATCCCTTGAAGTCGAGCATTTACAAGGGGGTGCCCTAAGGCTCGCCAAAAATGCCCATATCCAACTTCCTGTGATTGAAACCCTCTACGCACTCATCAAGCCTTTTGAACAATGATTTTTCTTAGGCACCAGTTTTAAAACTGGTGCTTTCTTGTTCCTCCTCTCTTCTCCCTCTCTCTCACTTTCCAAGACCAAAAAGACCAAAAAGAACAATATCACCAAAAGAATATTCTGACTCTTCCTTCTGTTACACTATAGTTAATTAAAGAAAGCGCTATCATATAACAAAGGAGAATACAGTATGAAACTATTAAAAAATCTAACTGTCCAAGTCATCATAGGTATCATTCTCGGTATTACAGTCGGTTTCTTATTCCCTGCTTTCGGTGAACAGCTGAAAATCTTAGCTGATTTGTTTATTAAAATGATAAAAATGGTCATCGCACCCATCATATTCTTAACCGTCGTTATCGGCATTGGCGGCATGGGTGACATGAAGAAAGTGGGTCGTATCGGTGGGAAAGCCCTCCTTTACTTCGAAATCGTTTCCACCGTTGCCCTTGCGATTGGTCTTATCGTGGTCAACCTGTTAGGACCGGGTAAAGGATTTAACATCGATTCAGTGGAAGGCGGAGATGTATCGCAATATACAACCGCTGCTGAGGAAACAGAACACGGTGCCATAGCCTTTATCTCCAATATCATCCCGGACAATGCTGTCGCTGCAATGGCCGGTGGCGACTTGCTTCCTATTCTGTTCTTTGCCGTCTTGTTCGGTATCTCCATGGCAATGATCGGACCAAAAGTACAACCTGTCGTCTCCTTCTTACAACATATAGCCGATATTTTCTTCGGCATCGTTGGGATCATCATGAAGTTTTCACCGCTGGCGGCATTTGGGGCCATGGCCTATACCATCGGTAAGTTCGGGCTTGGTTCTCTAAGTTCTTTAGGACAATTAATGGCTAGCGTATATATTACCATGGCGTTATTCATCATCATCGTCCTTGGGGGCATCGCAAAATTCTATGGCTTCAACATATTCAAATTCATCGCTTATTTAAAAGAGGAACTTCTATTGGTATTGGGAACTTCTTCTTCGGAATCCGCATTGCCAAGTGTGATGAAGAAGCTTGAGAATTACGGATGTTCAAAATCCGTGGTCGGGCTGGTCGTACCGACCGGTTATTCCTTTAACCTTGATGGCACATCGATTTACCTGTCGATGGCGGCCATTTTCATCGCCCAAGCTTATGGCGTGGATTTAAGCATCTGGCAGGAAATAACCCTTCTTGGAATCCTGATGCTAACATCTAAAGGGGCTGCAGGTGTAACAGGATCCGGTTTCATCACCCTTGCGGCAACATTGGCTGCTTTCCCGATGATTCCTGTTGAAGGCATGGCACTTCTTTTAGGGGTCGACCGTTTCATGTCGGAAGCTCGTGCCATCACGAACCTGATCGGAAACAGTGTTGCTACAGTTGTCATTTCTAAAACAGAAGGCGAATTTGATCCAAATCATTCAAACTACAACAATTTGAATGAAGTAGCCGCCTCCACAGATCGATGAAGGACGGACATTAAGAAAGAGGATAGATGCAAGTAGAACTCTCTGCCCGCATCTATCCTCTTTTCCATATGCATTCTTACTTCCTTACTCTCCCTTGAAACACTTCATCACTCCGTTTTATTGTCCCTATTGACTGAACCCACCACCATTTCTTAAAACTTATCAATCATATTCATTTAAGATTTCCCGAAAAGTGTTTATACTTTTATATAGCAGATGGTATTAGCTTATAGACATTCACTCTAAATAAAGAACAAAATAATACGAAACGGGAGGTTTTATCATGAAAGATTACGGATTATACATTAATGGGGAATGGTCCGATCACGGACTTGAAAAAATCGAAGTGAAAAACCCGGCAACCGATGAAATTGTCGCCACTGTCCCAAAAGGGGGAGCCACGGAAGCAGCCAAAGCTGCCGATGCAGCTTATGCGGCCTTTACTGATTGGGCTGCCCTCTCGGTTTATGAACGTGCGGATTTGATCTGGAAATGGCATAAATTGATCGACGACAATAAAGAAGAACTAGCTAGAATCATGACAGAGGAACAAGGTAAACCATTGAAAGAAGCCCTTGGGGAAATGAACTATGCGAATGGATTTTTATCCTGGTTTGCCGAAGAAGGAAAACGGGTGTATGGGGAAACGATTCCTGCCTCCACTACGAATAAGCGACTTTTTGTAACCAAACAACCAGTCGGTGTCGTAGCCGTCATTACCCCATGGAATTTCCCGGCGGCGATGATTACGCGAAAAGTGGCACCCGCACTTGCCGTCGGCTGTACGGTTGTCATTAAACCCGCGAATCTGACGCCGATTACAGCTTTGAAAATGGCCGAATTGGCTGAAGAAGCAGGCATTCCAAAAGGTGTCATCAATGTAGTGACAGGTAAATCATCGGAAATCGGCGAAACTTGGCTTCAAGATACCCGGATTCGCAAATTGACCTTCACTGGTTCAACGGAAGTCGGGAAAACTTTAATGAAGGGCTCTGCCGAAACCGTGAAGAAGATATCGCTTGAGCTGGGTGGCCACGCTCCCGCCATCGTTCTGGAAGATGCCGACCTCGATAAAGCCGTTGAGGGCATCATTAGTTCGAAATTCCGGAACGCCGGACAAACATGCGTGTGTTCAAACCGCATTTATGTTCATGAATCCATCCAGGACGTCTTCATCGAGAAGCTTGTTGCCAAAGTGAACGAACTGAAAGTGGGCAACGGTTTGGAAGAAGGCGTCGACATCGGACCTCTTATTGACCAAAGTGCAGTCGAAAAGGTACAAAAGCAAATTGACGAAGCCATCAATAGCGGAGCCAAACTCGAAGCTGGTGGGAAATCGATTGGCGGACTCTTCCTTGAACCGACCATCCTTTCCAACGTCAGCGATAGCATGCTTTGCATGAATGAAGAAACATTCGGACCACTAGCACCGATTGCTTCCTTCAAGACAGATGAAGAAGCGGTACAACGTGCAAACGACTCGATTTTCGGGCTGGCAGCATACGTCTTCACCGAGAACATCTCAAGGGGCATTAAAGTCACCGAAGCCCTGGAATTCGGGATCGTCGGCTTGAACGATGGCCTCCCTTCCGTTCCACAGGCACCATTCGGCGGATTCAAGCAAAGTGGGCTTGGCCGCGAAGGCGGACATCATGGGATTGAAGAGTTTTTAGAGGTCAAATATATTTCACTAGGCCTATAATAAATATTGGTACAAAAAAAACGGGACCAACTCTCAAAGAGTCGATCCCGTTTTTTCATTCAATTAAATCTTCCCCGAGTTTTTCCTCTTTCCTGATCCTGATGAACTTAACGATATTCAATACAATCGTTTTAATGACGGAATAAGTCGGTACAGCCAGGATCATCCCAATGATGCCTGCGATGTTTCCCGCAACCAATAAAAGGATGATGATGGTTAACGGATGCGTATTTAGCTTTTTCCCGATGACCAGCGGTGAAATGACATTACCGTCCAACTGCTGAACAATCGTGATGACCACTATGACCAAAAGCGCCTGTGTCGGCGAATGAATCAAGGCCACGATCACTGCAGGAGCGGCTCCAATAAATGGGCCGACATAGGGAATGATATTGGTAACGGCACCTATCAATGCAAACAGGAAGGCATAAGGCAAATCAATGATTAAATACCCCACGAACGTCCCAATTCCAACAAACAAGCAGACTAGCATTTGCCCCTGTATGTATGTCGTAAGGGTCTCTCCCGTTTCCTTAAGAACGGATAATGCCGGTTTGTGATAACGGACCGGTACAAATTTCATGATGGAGCTTGGTAGCTTATCGCCATCCTTCAACATATAAAACAGGATGAATGGAACCGTTACGACTACCAACGTTATATTCGTGACAACGCTGAATACAGAAGACAGACTTTTAGTAATATTGCCCGGTAGATCCGTCAAGTATCTTTGAAGGGAATCTCCCACTTCTTTCAAAGACACATAATCCTGTTCCATCGTCCACATGAACCATCTTGATTTGGATAAATCTTCGATGAACGTTCTGGATTGATTAAAATAATCAGGAAGGTTATTAATCAAATCCGTGACCTGACGTGAAAGGGACGGGCCGACAAGACCGACCAATAAACTTACTAGACCAAGGAATATCACATACAGCAATAAAATCGCCAATCCCCTCGGCACTCTCCTTTTCACGAGCAAATCGACCGTCGGATTGAACAAGAAATAAAGAAAACCGGAAATGAGTATTGGAAAGAACAAAGTTGAAGTGAAAATCACGATTGGTTCAAAAAGAAACGAAATCTTCGTCCCCACATAAAATAACACGGACAATAGCAATAGCTCTAATGTCCAAAAATGCAGTTTAGCCTTGAACAAGTTATCTCCTCCTATATAACTCTTCTTTTTCTAAAGAAAGATGATCCATTATGTATGTAAAATTTTATAATGCTACCTATCATTGATAGAAGTTTACCATACTTCCATTACCACAACGTAAAATTCTGTATAAAATTTATTTCAATGATTCCCAGGATTTACATTGGGAAAAAATCATCCTTCTCAAGGCAGTCTTTTAGAGCGGGAAACCCTTTTATCGGTCAAAACGATCAATATATTGGTCAAACTTGGCTTTTATCGGTCTATTCAACCTATTTATCGGTCAAACCCCATCTCAGCACACAAAAAAACCCCGCTGCAATGAGCGGGGTCCATCTTCTTATTTTTGATCTTGAAGAGTAGCTTCAAGCATTGTACCGTTCTTGGCAAGGTTTGTATACCAAGAGAATGCTTTTTCAAGAACATGCGGTGTTTGGTGTCCACCAGTTAGAGCGACAGCTTCGTTGAAATAATCACGAAGTTGTTGACGGTAATCCGGATGTGCACAGTTTTCAATGATTGCATGTACACGTTCTTTTGGTGCTAGACCGCGTAAATCAGCGTAACCTTGTTCTGTAACGATGACATCCACATCATGCTCAGTGTGGTCAACGTGTGATACGAAAGGAACGATACTTGAGATTTTGCCGCCTTTTGCATAGGACTTCGTTACGAAGATACCTAAGCGTGCATTACGAGCATAGTCTCCAGAACCACCGATACCATTCATCATTCTTGTACCAGAAACATGTGTTGAATTTACGTTGCCGTAAATGTCACATTCTAACGCAGTGTTGATAGAAATCAATCCAAGACGACGGATGACTTCCGGATGGTTAGAAATTTCTTGTGGACGAAGAACGAGTTTATCACGATATTTATCAAGTTCGCCATATACTTGCTTACCTTTTTCTTCAGCCAAAGTAATGGAGCAACCTGAAGCGAATTTAACTTTTCCAGCATCGATAAGATCGAATACTGCATCTTGTAACACTTCAGAGTATACTTCTAAATCTTTGAATTCAGAATCAATTAAACCATTCAACACGGCGTTTGCAACGGAACCTACACCTGATTGAAGTGGTGCAAGCGATTCAGTTAAACGACCAGCCTTGATTTCTTCGCGAAGGAAGTTAGTAAGGTGATTGGCCATGACAGCAGTCTCTTCATCAGGAGGCACGATTGTAGAAGGTGCATCCGTAACTGTTGCCACAACAATCCCTTTCACTTTTTCAGGATCAACAGGAATACCGATCGAACCAATACGATCACTTGCACTCGTCAATGGAATCGGTTGGCGCTCACCTTGTTGAGCTGGTAAATATATATCATGCATGCCTTCTAATCCTTCTGGATGAGACACGTTTAATTCGATGATGACATTCTTCGCTTCTTGTACGAAGATAGCTGAGTTACCTACAGAAGTTGTCGGAATGATTAATCCGTCTTCTGTGATAGCCACTGCTTCGATGATAGCAAAGTCGATTGGTCCAACAATCCCTTGACGAACTAATTCAGCCGTATGAGATAGATGTTGGTCGACATAAGTGATTTCATCAGCATTGATTTTATTACGAATACCTTTATCCGCTTGGAATGGTAAACGTTTATTTATGAGTCCGGCTTCCGCCATATGTTGGTCGACTTCAGGTCCTAATGATGCACCTGTATATACGTCAACTTTGAATTTTTCAGTTTTCGCTCTTTCAACTAGAGCCATTGGAATAACTTTCGCATCACCAGCACGAGTAAATCCACTCATACCTAGTTTCATACCATCTTTAATCCATGAAGCAGCTTCTTCTGCAGTGACAACTTTCCCCTTAAGTTGCTCATTGCGGATTTTTTTGAAAACGCTTTCGTTCATACAAAAGACCCCCATTTTCGCTTTTCTTACACCTAATTTTATCAAGTACGTGTAATTGTCACATTCTTTTATGAATGAAAAGCCTTAAAAGGAGCACAAAACAGCATTTTTATTACACGAAACAGAAACTCTAAAAACCAAGTGCTCTTCGGAACTGGCTTGCGTACGTTTGGCTAACTTGAATTTTCGAATGATCCTTCATCACAAGCAAGAATGTAGAGTGAAAGTCAGGCAAGATTTCCTCAATGAAATGAATGTTGACAATATAGGAACGGTGCACCCGAATAAACATTTCACTTGGTAAAACGAACTCCAATTCACTTAAATTCAATTTATGGAAACCACTCACGCGTTCAGACTGGATCCTTGTCTTCCTATTTTGCGCTTCTAAAAACATGATTTCCTCATAAGGAAGCGGAATCCATCTGTCTTCCGTCTTGACGGTTAAAAAGGAAGTCGGCAACACGAACGGCTTGGAGGGAAGGATGGCTGTCACGGCGCCCATTGGATTTTCACCTTCCAGGATGGGAACGCTCAAACCATAATACGGGACGCCAAATACATCACTTTCAACTTGAACGGCAATTTTCTTCCGGCTCTGCAATGCCTTGAAAGCGGCCGTCCCTTCACTTATTAAATCTCCAGGTTTAATCCCGACATCGATTTGTTTGCTTGGTTGATAATAGATAAACTGTTCAGAATCAGCCACTGCAATCGAAGCGTTTTTTGGAACAAACTCACTAATGATATTTAAAACGGATTTAACCGTAAATTGATCCATTTTTCCCCACCCCATAAAGAACATATTGATTGATTATTTTCACTCTAAAGAAAAAGACTTTCTTCTGATTTTTCCCATATTAATGAAAAATGGAAGTAAATAAGCGAAAATCGTCGAAAAAAGCCAGAAAACAGGATTTAAATTACCTGTCCCATTTCATTATAGTGGGTACTCCCACCAATTTCTATGGTGGAACCAATAAAAAATCCGTCCTTCTATTATAAAATTCACTTCCAGGATATAAACTATTCAAATACGCTGCCGAAAAGGTTTGCCACTATCTCTAAAACACAGGAAAAACCGTTCCTCTTTTTATAGAAGAAACGGCTTCCTAACTTAGACATCTGCTTTTTTAGACGGGGAATTGGTTCGGAGAAGTAAGATTGATTCTAAATTCTTCAATGGTAATTCTAATAAATAAGACCTGTCGGTAGGTTGGTAAATGTTTTCGGATATCAGTTCAGTCACAATCTTTTGCTTTTTCCTGGAAACAATCTCAATCAACTTGCCCATCTGTCCCCTCCTTTAATGTTTTCCTCAGTCGTTCTTTAATGCATCGTGCCCTTCTTTTCCTGTCCGGATATTCACCACATTGGCTAATTCATAGATGAAGATCTTTCCGTCTCCAGGTTTTCCAGTGCTTAAGAATTTCCTGGCAACATCCACTACATCTTGAACGGGGACTTCACATACTACAATCTCTATTTTCATTCGGTCATGTAAGGATATTTCCCGATTTCGGCCTCGATATGTTTCGACATAACTCTTCTGTAGCCCAGTACCTTTCGCATCTGACACCGTGATACCACTGACACCAATCTTCGCCAACTCCTCTTTGAACTGTTCAAACTTGATTGGCCGCGTAATGATTTCGATTTTCGTCAATACCTGAGACATATGAATTCCCTCCTTTAAATTGATTCGTGATAGGCCTTTTCACCGTGGAGTGTAAGATCGAGCCCCGTTGTTTCATCTTCTTCGCTGACACGTAATGGAACGAACAAGCTAATGACTTTTGCGATGATATATGTGACTACAGCCACGAAGATATATGTGGCGATAATCGCTACAACTTGTTTCCAGAGTAGGTTGAAGTCTCCGTAGAACAAACCGTTGGCTCCCCCTTCATTCACCGAAGTAGTCGCGAATAATCCCGTCGCGATTCCACCCCAAGTGCCTCCAATGCCATGTAAGCCGAAAGCATCAAGTGCATCATCATAGCCCAATTTGTTTTTAAGGAAGAATACACCCCAGTAACAAACCGCTCCGCCAATGACCCCAATCAGGATGGAAGATGCTGTCGTCACGAACCCACAGGCTGGTGTAATGGCCACCAATCCAGAAATGGCACCCGATACTGCACCAAGCAAGGTTGCCTTCTTATTTGTCATGTACTCAACGATTAACCAGCCAATGATACCAGCCGCAGCTGCAACAGCCGTATTCACGAAAACATTCATCGCCACTGCATCGATCGTCAAGGCACTGCCGACATTAAAACCGTACCAGCCAAACCATATCAACGATCCACCAAGGAATGTTAAAGGTAGATTATGCGGGGCACTGTTTCCTGATTCCTTCCTTTTCCCCAACATGATAGCCAACACTAAACCAGCAACACCTGAAGAGATATGAACGACGTTACCGCCGGCGAAATCAAGCGTACCAAGTTCAGCTAACCAGCCGCCTCCCCATACCCAGTGAGCAACGGGTGCGTATACGAATAAAGACCAAAGAATGGTGAAAATTAAGAAAGCGGAAAATTTCATTCGTTCAGCGATCCCGCCTGCGATAATGGAAACGGTCAATACTGCGAATGTCATTTGGAATAGCATGAATAAACTATGAGGAATTGTGTCGCTGTATGGGCCAGGAGCGAAACCGACATCCTTTAAACCTACCCAATCCAGACCGCCTAGGAGAGTATTTCCTGGTGAGAAGGATAATGAATACCCAACTAGCACCCAAAGAATAGAAATGACAGCGAGTGGCATATAACTATGCATTGCCGTATTGAGGACATTCTTGCTTTTTACCATCCCTCCATAAAATAGGGCAATTCCTGGAGTCATAAGCCAAACCATCATTGTCGCTAAAAACATGAATACCGAATCTGCCATCTGCATTTGTTTTTCCCCCTTAAATTTTTAATATGTTATGTTATATAACATTGTTATGTGATGTAATTTATCATATACTTAATTTTCAAAAAATTCAACCATTTTATTTACTTTTTTTGAAAATTCTATGTAATAAGCACCGGAAAACGAACGGTACGAAATAGATTCTTAGTCCTTTCCTCACATGGTTTCATACTCTTCTTATAAAAATCCGCGCAAAAAAGGGCCCTAATAATAAGGGCCCCTCCTAACTATATGACTAGCAACAGCGTGATACCTTCCCATCCTTAGCGTTATACCTTTCGTCCTGCGCTTCGCAGAAGAACTCTTTCCTTGTCTTAATCGTTTTATCAGGATGTTCCAGCTTCATATGGGCTACATACGTTTCATAACTAGGAACTCCGACAAGTAGACTAATGAATTGCTTTCGGTAGCTAAGAATCCGGGTAATTTTTTTTAACATGGTTTCCTTCCCTCCATTATCACCTTGATATATAAGGAGATTCATGCATGTCAATTTTTTCATTTTTGATGATTTTGATCCATAATCGTACCGCGGAAATCAAGACAGTGATGACCACGATCATAAAGAAGGCACAAAGGGCTGCATCTAAATAATCATTGAAGATGACTCGTTTCATTTCCGCTAAATTCGCCGCCGGAGCAAGGACCTCTCCTGCATCATAGGCAGCCTTGAATTTGTCCTTATGCGCCAAAAAGCCAATTGCAGGGTTTTCGTGGAATAGCTTTTGCCAACCCGCTGTCATCGTCGCAATTAATATAAAGGTCGTCGGTAAAAGTGTGACCCATGTGTACGCTTTCTTGCCCATCTTGAACAAGACGGTCGTACCAAGCAGTAACGCAATCGCGGATAGCATTTGATTCGCAATCCCGAACAATGGCCATAGTGTATTGATTCCTCCAAGCGGATCAATGACCCCCTGGTACAGGAAGTATCCCCACCCTAGAACACAAATGGCTGTCGCGATGATGTTCGGCACCCATTTATTCGTTTGCGCAAATGGTTTATAAAAAGTACCGATAATATCTTGAATCATGAAACGGCCCACCCGGGTACCGGCATCAATCGTCGTCAAGATGAACAATGCCTCGAATAGTATCGCGAAATGATACCAAAACGCCATCAAGGAAGCACCCCCGACTACTTGTGAGAAAATATGCGCCATCCCAATCGCAAACGTGGGAGCTCCTCCAGTACGGGATAATATCGTTTCCTCCCCGACATCATCGGCAAGGTCCGTAATCATATCAGGCGTCAAGACAAATCCCCAATCAGATATCGTCGTCGCAACCTGAGCCGGCTCCGTCCCAATGACAGCACCCGGACTATTAATGGCAAAGTAAATACCCGGTGTTAATACGCAGGCCGCTACCATCGCCATGATGGCCACGAATGACTCAGTCAGCATGGCTCCATATCCGATTGGGCGTGCATGGGATTCACGTTCGATCATCTTAGGCGTCGTACCCGATGAAACGAGCGCATGGAATCCAGACACCGCCCCACATGCAATCGTGATGAATAAAAATGGGAATAGGTTACCCGAGAAAACCGGCCCCGTTCCATCAATGAACTGCGTGACCGCAGGCATTTCAAGATTAGGCATGACGATGAAGATGCCTAGTGCAAGAGCGATGATCGTACCGATTTTCAAGAAGGTACTTAGATAATCCCGCGGAGCCAAAAGCATCCAAACCGGTAGCACAGAAGCAACAAAACCATACACAATCAAGAGGATGGCAATCGTTTCACCTGAGTATGTAAACATGGGAGCCAATGTTGCACTTTCCGCTACAAAACGTCCGAAGTACAAAGCAAGCATCAACAGGATAATCCCGATGATGGATCCTTCCCCGACTCGTCCAGGCCTGATATACCGCATGTAAACACCCATAAGGACCGCAATAGGTATGGTCGAAGCAATCGTGAACATCCCCCAAGGGCTTCCTACCAAGGCCTTCACGACTACTAGCGCAAGCACGGCCAATAAAATGACCATGATGCCAAAAATCCCTAGCATGGCAATGAAACCTGTGACGGGACCGATTTCTTCTTTTATCATTTCACCAAGCGATTTACCATTTCGGCGCATCGATCCGAAGAGAATGACGAAATCCTGTACCGCACCGGCCAAAACGACACCCACCACGAGCCATAGTGTACCCGGCAGATACCCCATCTGTGCCGCTAAGATAGGCCCTACAAGTGGCCCTGCCCCAGCAATCGCGGCAAAATGATGACCAAACAGTACCCATTTATTCGTCGGTACATAGTCTTTACCATCATTATTCAATTCAGCTGGAGTCTTACGTTTATCATCAAGCTCGAATACTTTCTGTGCGATAAATTTACTATAAAAGCGATAAGCAATCGAATAGACACAGAGAGCAGCCGTAACAATCCACATAGCATTAATGCTTTCCCCGCGATTTAAGGCGACAACACCGAAGCTCACAGCTCCCAACGCAGAGATGATTCCCCAAAGAACAACTGATTTAAGCGCTTTCATTTTTTCATCTCCTACCCCATTGTATTTACCAATTCATTGTGCCTGAACGTTTTCCACAGCCTCCTTAAAACGACTAAACAACGTTAATTTTGTATATATTCTGAATTATATGTCATTTTATGGTTAATAAGCAATAGGTTTTCTTCACTAGCCGAAATTAATAGCACGGCATGTACCGTTACGATTTTTTCAGACTACCCAGACTTCCTCCCCCTACGTCCAGACTCCGTTTTTAACGTTTATTTCCATACTACCTATTTAATTCCTATCGCCTATTCCGCTATAATAAAAAGGAAAGTTTAGCCATCACCTGAGCTGATGAACGAATGGGAGGTATGACAATGGAATTTTTGACCGTTGGACAATTGTCTAAGCGAGCGAATGTGACGATAAGAACCATCCGTTACTATGACCAGATTCAATTATTAACGCCTGAATACAGGCACGCCAATGGCCGCAGATATTACTCGGCCAATGACCTGAAGCGACTTGAGAAAATCTGCCTGCTTAAAGCCCTTTCTTTTTCATTGGACGATATCAAAACCGTATTGAATAAAGAATCCTTCAAAGAATTACTTCTCCAGCACCAACAACAAATACAAGCCGATATAAAAGAAGAGGAAAATACATTAAAGAACATCCAGACTTTATTAAACAGTATCGAAATCGAAGGGGAATTCAATTGGGAGTTACTGCTTCCATTATTCAAAAGAAAAGAGCATAATCGAGGGTCACACTTCAACGAGGAAGAACAGAAAACCATCAATAAACTACCCAAAATGGAACAAAATGATATCAGCACGAGGCAATGGATCAATCTCATGAAGAGAATCGAATGGTCCCTTGAAAAAGGCGTTTCCCCCTTATCGGAAGAAGGACGGCTCATTGCCGAAGATTCCCTCCTGCTGTCCGAGTTGGTATTTCAGGGAAACAAAGAGCTTGAGGAGAAATTCTGGGAAATTCGAAAGTCCAAGGAAGGATCCGCTTCCGCAGGTTTGTATCCGATAAACGAAGATGTGCTGACCTTCTTGGATGAGGCAATTGCCTCGGTAACGGAATGTACCCGATAGGTTCCAGTTTTTTGGACCAACTAAAAAAAATGTGCGCCAAGAGGCACACATTTTTTTTCATCCCGTATGATTTCCATTTAAGGAACCGCGATGAAGTTCAGCATAGAAACCTTTTTGCTTCAATAACTCCGAATGGGACCCTTTTTCGATGATTCTCCCCTCATCCAATACCAGTATTTGATCGCTTTGCTGAATCGTATTCAGTCGATGCGCAATGACGAAACTTGTTCGCCCCTTCATCAATCGATGTAACGCCTCCTGTATTTTGATTTCGGTGATCGTATCAATACTGCTTGTCGCCTCATCCAAAATCAAAAGAATCGGATCGGCTAAAATCGCCCTCGCAATTGAAAGGAGCTGTCGTTGCCCCTGGCTGATTCCACTGCCATCTTGGGTCAAAACCGTATCATATTGATTGGGCAGTTTCATGATAAAGGTATGTGCATTGGCAAGTTTGGCCGCTTCCACTACCTCCATATCCATGGCTTCCAAACGGCCATAACGGATATTTTCACGAATTGTTCCTTGAAATAGAAAGGAATCCTGTAAAACGAATCCCATATGTTTACGGAGGCTCGCCCTCGTTACCTGTTGGATATCTTGTCCATCGACCAGGATCCTGCCACTGTTCGGTTCATAAAACCGGGCGAGCAGATTAATAATCGTCGTTTTACCCGCACCGGTCGGACCGACTAATGCAATGGTCTCTCCTTTTTCAGCATGGAAACTAATATCGGTGATTGTTTGATCGTCATCATCATAGGAAAAGGACACCCCTTCGAAATCAACTTCTCCACGGATGTCCCGTAGTTCACCCGCATCTTTCTCATCCATGCCCTCTTCCTCTTCATCCAGGATCGAGAATACCCGCTCAGCACCAGCGACAGCCGAAAGCAGGGTATTGAACTGGTTAGCCAAGTCATTGAGCGGACGCGTGAATTGCCTGGAATACTCGGTGAAGATGACAATCACGCCAATGGTGACCCCACCCATTCCTTCCAAGGCCAAATAGCCACCGACGGCAGCAATCACGATGAAGCTTAAGTTATTCAATAAATTCATCAGCTTCGGTATCAATCCCGAATAGGATTGAGACCAATAACCGGCTTTTTTCAAGTTCTCACTGCAAGTGATAAAATCACGAATCACTTTTTCTTCCTGTGAAAAGGCCTTCACGATGCGCTGTCCGGAAATTGTTTCTTCAATGAATCCATTCAATTCACCCAGGTTTTTCTGCTGTTCCTTGAAAAGCCTGCCTGTCCGGTTCGTAATCCATTTCAACCCAAAGAACATAAGCGGGACAATGAAAAGGGTTAGAATCGTCAGTAATGGACTCAAATACAGCATGACAGCCAGTGTCCCGACAAGAGTCAGGACGCTTGAAAAGATTTGAATGACCGAACTGTTCAATGTAGAGCTGACATTTTCAATATCATTCGTGACCCGGCTCATCAGTTCCCCATGCTGGCGACGGTCAAAAAAGGGAATCGGCAGCTGCTGGAGCTTCTTGAACAGCTGGTTGCGCATCAGATAAACCGTATCCTGGGCAATCCCGATCATCCAATAGTTTTGTAGCCACATGGACAGTGAATAAAACACATAAACCGCAAAGAGCCCAAACAGCAGATTGATCAAACCATCGCTGTCCTTCGTGACGATATAATCGTCGATGGCCATTCCGACAAGAAATGGACCAAGCAGTCCTAACACTGAACTGACCAGGACCATGAACAGGACCATGACGAGCATACTTCTATTCGTCGTTAAATAAGGGAGGATCCGTTTGACCGTGCCTGCAGAATTGGACGGCTTTTTAGCGGGAGACGTTTTTCGTTTCATAGGAAATCTCCTCCTCCCCATATTGTGATGCAACGATTTTCCGATAAAGGGCATTCGTTTTACTCAACTCATCATGCTTGCCTTCCGCGAGTACCTCGCCATCTTCAAGCAATAAGATTTTATCGGCTTTCATCGCTGTACTTATTTTTTGCGTAATGATGAGCGTCGTGCACGTATAGGATTCCAATGCCGTAAGCAGCCTACTTTCCGTATTTAGATCCAAGGCGCTTGTGCTGTCATCCAAAAGGAGGATCTTCGGCCTGCGGACCAATGCCCTCGCAACCGATAGCCGTTGCTTTTGCCCGCCTGAGAGATTCACTCCTTTTTGTCCTAACCGCGTTTCATATTGCTTTGGCAGTCTCATTACCGTTTCATGGATTTGGGCATGTTGGGCAGCTATCATGATTTCCTCCAGTGACGCGTCTTCTTTCCCCCAGGCGATATTGGTCTGGATGGACCCGGAAAATAGCATCGCTTCCTGCGGCACGTAGCCAATCCTTTTTCGGAGTGAGTCCAGAGGAATGTCCCTCACATCCTGCCCATCTATCGTGATCGTTCCACTCTCCGCTTCGAATAAACGTGGAATGAGCTGAAATAGGGAGGTTTTCCCCGACCCAGTCGCACCGATAATCGCGAGAGTTTGTCCCGCTTCGACGGTGAAATCCAAGTGTTTCAATACCTGTTCATCGCCGCCAGGATAGCGGAATGACACATCCTCGAACTCGATATGCCCCTCTTTGATAAGGTCCCCCCTGCTTTCCACCCTACCTTCATCGAGATCAATGGGCGTCTCGAAAATTTCGGTCACGCGGTCAGCTGACGCTTTTGCTCGGGACAAGACCATGATCAACCAAGAAAAGACCGATAAGGAGCCTGCGATTCTTGTGGCATAATTGACAATCGCCACGACTTCCCCGACCTGGATATCTCCCGTCGAGATAAAGCCGCTACCGAACCATAGGACTACAAGGATTGCCACGTTCATGACTAGCATCAGCACGGGCATCGTCGTTTCAATCAAGCGAAGCGATTGGACGGTCTTCATTTTCAATTCATCGTTTGCCCCGTCAAAACGGCCGATTTCATGATCCTTACGAAGAAATGCTTTGATCAACCTCATCCCAATCAAATTTTCCCGCATGACACTATTGACGTTATCCAGCCTTTTTTGGACAAGTCGAAACAGCTTTGCCGCACGTTTCATGACCCATCCCAGGAACAGCACGAGAACGGGAATCGAAATGATCAATACAAGGGATAACTTCAGATTGACCGTTATCGCCATGATTGTGCCCCCAAGGACAATCAGCGGTGCCCTTGCCATGATACGCAATCCCATAAATACCGTATTCTGAAGCTGCGTCACATCATTCGTCATCCGGGTGATCAAGGAAGAGGTCGGGATGTTGTTTAAATTGGCAAAAGAAAAGGCCTGGATTTTGCCGAAGAGATTTTTCCTTACTTCATGTCCAAAACTTTGGCTCACATGAGAAGCTGTAAAGGAATTGACGATTCCGCCAAGGAACGAAAATATCGATAGGCCGACCATGATCGCTCCCCACTTTATCACGACGGAAAGGTCTTTTTGTAAAATGCCATCATCAATGATCTTTGCAATGAAGAGTGGCTGTAAAAGTTCAACACCGAGCTCGACTAACATTAAAAATAAAGCAAGAGCGATGAAGAGACGATATGGTTTAAGGAACGAAAACAGTTTTTTCATCTACGACACCCTTCAATCTTCATATGTAGGTAACATTTTTATCTTTTCATTATACATTTTTATACAGATTTAATAAAAGAATTAGCAAGCTTGGTTAGCATTGGAAAAAGTTTTTTAATTTTTTTCGAGATCCTCTTGACAAAAAACAGGAAATAAGAGAAAATTCTAATTGATAATGATTTTCAATTTCATTATCGATCTCTGAATTTTGTTAAGTACTACGATAATTTCTTATCGTACCCATTTGATATTGTACATAGATACAATGTCGCCCCGGTCTCTCTGTGCCTAGTAAAAATTATATGCTTAGTTGCGAATGCAAGTCACTAGAATATTGCCCCCTCTTTATTCAAGTCAGTTTATTCAATTTAAAGCATATTAGGCATCCGGGGTCCTTTTTTTTCAAAAAAACAATTCCTATACATAGATCATTAAGAATAAGGAGAAATACAAATATGAGACTAGAACAAATCATAAAAGAACGACGGAGCATCAAACGATTCAAGGACCAACCCGTTCCCCTCGAAACCATTCAATCACTTTTGGAAACTTCCACGTGGGCACCCAATCATAAAATGACCCAACCGTGGCGATTCGTCGTTGTTCACGGTGACAGCCGCGTGAAGCTAGCAGAAGCGACACGGGCCTTTATGGCAGGTAAAGAAAAGGATCCGTCAAAGAAGAAAGAAGCCGGTCAGCGTGGGTACAATAAACTGAACGGCGTTCCGATGTTCGTTGCGGTCATCATGGAGGAAAATCCGAATCTCATGACCCGCGAAGAGGATTATGCAGCCACGAGCGCCTTGATCCAGAATTTCAGTTTACTTGCCTGGGAACAAGGAATCGGCATGATTTGGGAAACGTACGGCATGATTCACAGCCAAGAATTCCGCGAAGCTTTAGGCGTAAAACCCGGGGAGAAGATCGTCGGAAGCCTGCACGTCGGATACCCGGACATGATTCCTACGCCCCGTCCGCGTACACCAATAGATGAACTGCTCACCATAATGGATTGAATCGGGAGGAGCCTCCAAGCTTATTGGAGGCTCCTTTTTCAACCCGTTTTTGTCTTTTATCGGTCAAATTAAGTCCTTTATCGGTCAAACTGGACTTTTTATCAGTCAAGTCGTCCCATTTATCGGTCAATCCCTGCATTATATCAATCTATTGGAAAAACCTCATATGCGGCTTTTCCTGTTTATAATAATCTAGTCTTTCCTCTAGCGTTCCCGTATGGAATTCGAACTTATGGCCATCCAAGTCAGTAAAATAGATGGATTTATTATCACGCTTATTTCTCTTTCTGCCGTTAAGAATATTCACCTGTAAACGCTCAAGCCGGTCCTGGATGCCATCAAAATCCTTTTCGGTAATGGAAAATGCGACATGCGTATACGATTCTTTTATTTCATTTCTCGGAATATCCTTTTCCAGATTGAGAGCCAGCCATATCCCATTCAGGTCGAAGTATGCCGTTTGGTTCCCTCTCACTAACAATTTCGCCCCAAAAACGGCCTGATAGAATTCAATGGACTTCTCTAAATCCGAAACGGAAAATAATAAGTGATTCAATCCTTGAATATGGATGACCATCCTCCTCCCTTTTCGCACAAATAACCTCTTACACGATGGCCGGGACCTTGATTTTCAATATGAATTCCTCGTTCTTATACGTAAAGTCCAAATGGCCTTGATGTTTCCTTACGATATCGGAGATGATTTTCGTTCCCATTCCTTCGTGTTCACCATCCTTCGTCGTTTGTCCGTATTTCTCAAACATCGTATCCAAGATGGAGGGAGGAATCGTCAGGCAATGATTGGTGCAAGTCAGAATATAGACCCCACTCCGTTTGTAAAACTGAAGCGTGACTTGAGCACTGCCCCCTTTTTCTTCCTGCCATCCTTTTGCCGCTTCCACCGCATTGGCAAGCACGTTCCCAATCAGGGCGACAAGGTCCTGATCATAAAAAGGGAGGGACGAGAGCGGCACATCGAAGTGATAGGTCATCTGGATCCGTTCTTCCTTGGCCTTGCGGAACATTTGATGCAGGATCCCGGCGACGACCCCCTTTTCTCCTTTAATGGAAAGATTCGTTTCTTCAAAGCCATCCACCAACTCATTCATATATTCTTTCGCGGCAGCCATCTCGTCCTGCTCCATCATAAACTGCAACGCTGATACATGTTTCAGGAAATCATGGCGCTGACTGCGGACCACCCGGAACGTTTCATTGACCTGCAGTCGCTCCTTTTCCATTCCTTTTTGCTCTCTTTCTAGACGATCCCCCATTCCAGACATATGGAGGCGGACCGTTTCGATTCCTATAAAAGTCGCAGCTAATCCTAAGTACGAAAGGGAGGGTGGCATGGAAAAATAGAGAAGAATGACGATAAGCTGCATGCCCCATAGAGTTCCTTCCATATAGATTCCTAGGGAAGCTTTTTTATATAAGGGGCGGAACTTGAGGTAAAGTCCCATGCCAATCAGACAAATCAGAAGGATGACTAGCGAAGGAGAGATCTGCCAAGGTGATAGTCTAATTATTTCGTAGAGATGCCATACCCCCAATATGGCTATAATGAATGCATACATAGTTTTCACACCTTAAAAGTATTGGACTTGCAGGAAGTCCACCCTTTCCTTCGTGATCATCGCCTGTTCCTGGATCCCGTCAAAGCTGACGACATACGAGTTTTTGGCGTACAGTGAAAAGTTCTTCACAAAATGAATATTAATGATGAAAGAACGGTGTGAACGGATAAAGTCCCTTTCCCGCAGTTCTCCCTCCAATTCATTCAATGTTTGATAGGTTTTGATAGGACCGTTTTTAGTATGTATGGTCGTTGAACGCCCTGAACGTTCAATGAAAATAATGTCCTTCTTCTGCAAAATATGAATATCATTTTTCTGTTTTATAAACAGCCTTCCCGCCACTTCAGCGGTTCTTGACTTTTCCCGGAACCGTTCGATTGATTTGATGAGCCTGTCTCTCGAATAGGGCTTCATAATATAGTCATGCACATTGAGCTCAAAGGCATGGACGGCGTACCCGCTCGTACCTGTCACGAAAATGACCGCTATGTTCAATGCATGGGAATGGATGATGTCGGCCATTTCATATCCGGACAAGTTAGGCATTTCGATATCCGCAATCAGCAAATCTATCGTTTCCTGTTTGATCTGCTCATACGCATATTCAGCGGAATCCGTAGAAAAAACCAATTCGATGCCAGGCATTTGGGCCACGATCCCATTCAACTTATCCAAATCAATCTTCCGGTCATCCACAAGGCCTACCTTCATCTACAACTCTCCTTCTCTGAAATTACCTTTATTTTACCATCAAAATATGGAAAATCGATACTTTCGCGACATAAAACGGCACTTTCGCGACATAACTACAGATTCCCCTCTCCTTTATTTGTATGATTGAGTTAACCAAAAGAGATGTAGGAGGTTAGAAAAATGATTGAAATACATGAAGTCACAAAAACATTCCAAGATAAAAAAACATTCATCACCGCCCTTAAACATGTTTCCCTTACCATCGGAAAAGGCCAGATTGTCGGATTACTAGGGGAAAATGGTGCCGGAAAGACCACGCTGTTACGTTCGATTGCCACACTCCTGACACCGACAGAAGGGTCTATCAAAGTGGCCGGATTCGATACATTGGATCATCCCAACGAGATCAAGAAAAAGATTGGTGTCCTGTTCGGAGGGGAAACCGGCCTGTACGACCGCTTAACCACACGTGAAAATCTCGCCTATTTCGCCACTCTGTACGGTTTGAGCAAGCACGAAACTAAGGTGAGGATAGAAGAACTGGCCGTCATGTTCGGGATGAAGGATTATCTCGATCGTAAAGTCGGCGGATTCTCTAAAGGCATGCGCCAAAAAGTGGCCATATCGCGGACGCTCATCCATGACCCAGAAATCATCCTGTTTGACGAGCCGACGACAGGACTCGATATCACTTCATCGAATGTATTCCGCCAGCTTGTTCTTCGGCTAAAGAATCAAGGCAAAACCATCATATTCTCAAGCCATATCATGGAGGAAGTGACCCTGCTATGTGACTCTGTAGCCATGATGCACAAAGGGGAAATGGTGTATGAAGGCCAGTTGGAATCTCTATATAAGGAAGAGAATAGCCGTGATCTGAATTATATATTCATGTCCAAACTTGTAAGGGGGAATCAGTCTCATGTTTCTTAATATGTATATAAAAGAGTTGAAGGAAGCTTTACGGGACCGCCGGACGCTATTATTAAGTGTATTTCTTCCCATCCTTTTGTTGACGGGACTGACGTTATTTTATGAGAGCATGATGGCAACGGATGAAGAGGAAACCCATACCCTTGCTGTAGATCCATCATTCACGACGGACGCCAAATCACTACTGAAGGACTTCCCTCAAATTGATGTCCAATCGTTCAAGAGTCCGACAGACGCTGTCCAAGACGGAAAAGCCGCTGCTGCCCTACAGGTTAGTGATAAGTTCATGGAGCAAATCAAAAAGGGGGAACAAGTCACATTCAGCCTTTCAGGTGACTCCTATAGCCAAGATGGCTCCTTCGTCCTTTCACAGGTCGAGTCAGCCTTAACTCTCTTTGAAAAACAAATCATCCAGGAGCGCTTGCAATCGATCAATGTGGATACTAACATGATCAGCCCGCTAAAGGTCGACTTCAAAGAGGCCGGGATAGATAGCGATAATGGTGCCTCCTTGAGCATACTATCGCTCTTTCTCCCCATGATCATCACGATGGCGATCAGTACGGGTGCCTATCCGCTTGCCTCTGACTCATTTGCCGGGGAAAAAGACCGGAAAACGATGGAAGCTTTACTTATGACACCCGTTAGCCGTGGAAAGATCCTGCTAGCCAAATGGCTGACGATCTCCTCCATCGGGGCCCTGGCGGGAATCGTCTCGATCCTTGTTGTCACCTTGGAACTCATGTTTTTAACGGAAGAATTGAAAAAGGGCTTTCATTTCGGTAGTGACCTATGGTTGATTCTTCCGACCGCCCTATTGATCACCATTTTATTTTCTCTATTCATTGGCGCCCTGCAAATGTCAGCCAGCATCATATCCAAAACCGTGAAAGAGTCGCAGAACTACCTATCGCCGATTACGATGCTCGGTGTCCTGCCTGTCCTATTCCTAGGAGGCACTGGCCTGCACGAATTGACGACCAAGCATTTCTTGATTCCATTCTTCAATATATTCGCCCTTTTTAAGGAACTGCTTTACGGCGTCATCGACTACCAGAATATCGTACTGACAGCAGGTAGCCTTATCGTCTCCATTGCCATCTTTTTCACTGTATCAAGACTATTATTCTTGAAAGACAAATGGGTATTGAATTAAGTAAAAGACGCGCTGAGCTACCAGCGCGTCTTTCTTATTCAAATCGGATCCTCCGTATGCCCAGTAATAAAAACACGAGTCCGAATAACAGTAAGATAGCGATTGATTCAATAGGGAGGGACCCATTTCCCGCAATATCCGTCAGCCCCTTCATGGCCCACCTCTGAGGCAGGAACTCCGCCATCTTCTGCATAAAGGCAGGCTCGATTTCCAGTGGCCAATACACACCGGCAATCATGCAGGTGGAAATGACGACGAGGTTTCCGATTGCAGACTGTTGCTCGACCGTTTTTACAAAGCCCGAAATCATCAGGCCCAGGCCTACAATCGCGAACAACATGGCAGAAACGAGAAGCACCAAATAGATGGGATTTCCCCAGCTAACATCAAAAAAGATAGAAGTCGCCAGCATCAAGATTCCAAATTGAATCCAGCCAATCATGAAGAAGGAAAGTAGGTAACCGAAAGCTATTTCAAAACGTGATGCCGGGGTGGACAGTAAACGGTACCATACGCCGTTACTTCTCGCCTCTAAAATCGTACCCGTGACACTCATCATCGTAATCATCAAAAACATGATGGAAAACCCGGAAGCGCTGCTCGAAAAACCTCCCTGCTCATTAACCTGGCCTCCACCGAGGGTAACCTGTTTCAGACCTGATTCTTCCGTAGCCGATTCCTTTCTCAGCTTTCCATATAGCTTTTTCCAGTCTTCGCCGCTCTGTTCACTCCAAACGAGGGAACCGGCCATTTCGATATTCAGTTTCGAAAGCTTATTTGAAAGATACCCGGTGATCGTTTGGGGCGTGGTGAACTCGGGAATATGTTCAAACCGGACATTGGGAAGGTCCTCCTCCAACATTTTGGCTTCGAATCCCTTACCGACATGAATGACTCCGACAATCTTTTTATTATCAAGATCCGTGAGCGCATCCTGGTTAGAACCCTTTTCCAAGGTGAACAGGGCATTCTTCTCATGCAATTCTTCAAATAGCGATTTCGATAACAAGGACTTATCTTCATCCACGAATGTAACCGCTAGCGGATCTCGATCATCCGATCCCATTAAGGTACCGAATAAAAGTGTAAAAATAAGAGGCATGGCAAACATGATAAGATAGCTCTGCCGTTCCTTAAAGACCCGCTGGATTTCAAAGCGGCAGATGTTCCAGACTTTTCTCAAGCATATCTCCCCCTTAAGCGCCAAGCACCAATCAGCATGGATACAAGCCCTATTAGCCCCAAAACCGAAAACGGCAACAACAGTCCACTCCAGCCCACGCCGGACATGATGTCCAAGAAACCGGTCAGTGCCCAATTATTCGGCGTTAGTGCTGCAATGGTTTTAAGCCGCTCAGGAAACGCATAGATTGGCAGCATCGAACCCCCGACGATTGCAAACAGTTGGATGCCGATCCCGCTGATCAAATCGGCTGTCTTCTCTTTCCTGATGAAGGCGGCCAACAACATGGACAGACCCGCGACGGCGACGGAATACATGAAACCGAACGCCACCACCTGCCCTCGACTTTCTCCCCAATTGACGTTGAAGAAGAGAGAAGTGGCTACGTAAAAGAGCAATAATTGAATGAATGCGAAATAGAGGGTGCCCAAGAACTTCCCGATAAGGATTGAATATTGATTCATCGGGGCACTGTTCAATCTTGCCAGCGTGTCTGTATGACGTTCCTGGATCATGGATTTGGCTCCCAGAGTCACATTAAAAAGCAAAAACATGACCAGCATCGCGGCCGCATAATACTGCATCGACGAAATGGATGTTTCGCCGACCGATTGATTCCCGACTTCCATGTCCACCTTTCCACTTTCCGTCAACTCCATGGATACTCGCTCTGCAGTTTCCTTGCCAGCGCCTTCGCCCGTAGCGACTGCTTGTGTCTGCGTCGCATTTTTCATGACAGCCTCAGATGTCTTTGAAATCGTCTGTACCCGCTCGGTAAAAGAAGAGATGATCGATTCGACGACCGTCGCTTTTAGTTGAGTATCTTGATTCGAGTAAAGAACGGCCTCATCAAGGTTTGCACTCCATTCAGCCGGGATAAGGATTCCAACTTCAACTTCCTCCTTTTTCACCATTTCTTTAAGCTTCTCTTCACTGTCTACCGTTTTTAGTGTAAGGAACTCCGTCTTTTCTAAGACATCTTGCTTCAATGCATCGGCCATCGGGTCTTTTTTATCCACGTACAGCCCGACCGATGTTTCCTGAAACCCTTCATCTCGACCAAATATATCCTTCAAAGCCATTCCTAAAATCAACGTCAAGATTAAGGGCATAATCAGCATGGTCATGAAACCTCGCCTGTCCATGGCCCGTATCTTAAAATCCTTCCATGCAATCAGAAAGCTCTTCATTCTCCACCCCTCCTAATCCCGTAGCGATTTCCCCGTCAATTGTAGGAAAAGACTCTCTAAATTCGGTTCCTTCCTTTCAAAGGACAGCACTTTAACAGTGGACTTCACAGCAGAAGCTATAATATCAGAGACGATATTCGGGTGATTGGTCACCATGACTTCTAGTGTGTGTGTTTCTTCATTGATCACGACTCTATCCACATTCTCCAACCCTTCCAATTCCTTAAGCCACATACCATTGAGGGAATCGACCTGTAGTTTGATGAATATTCCCTCCGTCAACGTGTCACATAAGGCTTCTTTCTTGCCGAGCGCAATGATTTTCCCTTCATCGACGATTGCGATCCGGTCGCAAAGGTGCTCGACTTCCTCCATATAGTGACTGGTATAAATCACCGTCATCCCTTCCCTATTCAACCGCTTCACCGTTTCTAGAATATGGTTGCGGGATTGCGGATCGATTCCGACCGTTGGCTCATCCATGATCAGTAGCTCAGGCTCATGCATTAAAGCGGCTCCGATATTCAGCCTTCTTTTCATCCCGCCCGAGAAGGTTTCGACTTTATCTTTGGCCCTATCCAACAACCCGATGATTTCAAGCACAACCCCTGCCCTTTGTTTCCCTTGTGCCCTCGTCAGTCCCTGCATCCTTCCCCAGAACAGTAAATTATCCTGTGCGCTCATCGTCGGGTACAGGGCAATTTCCTGTGGAACGATTCCAATTTTCTTTTTAACGTCCCTTGGCTGTTTTTTCACCGAAAGACCATCGATAAGGATGTCTCCCGAGTCATAAGGCAACAACCCGCAAATCATGGCAATCGTCGTTGACTTACCTGCTCCATTTGGTCCCAACAAACCGAAGGATTCCCCTTTATCCACCGAAAAGGAAACATCCTGTACGGCCACATGCTTCCCGTATGATTTCCTGACCTCTTTCACCTTTAACACGATACATTCCCCCTCGTATGACGCTTCCCCCTAATTCTATGACCAAAGTAAAAAAAAACCATCTGCCTCAAGGAAGAATTCCACAAAAAAAAATGACCTTCGTCTATGCCGAAAGTCATCTATCTTGGATGATATGGAAGTTTCACTCTGTAAACGTAGTGACCCCATATCGTACGGCAAAAACGGCAGCCTGGGTGCGGTCACGTAATTCAAGTTTGGAAATGATATTGGAAACATGGTTTTTCACGGTGCCCTCCGTGATGCACAAAGTGGCTGCGATTTCCTTGTTACTTTTTCCATGGCCAAGATCCCGAAGGACATCATATTCCCTGTTTGTTAAATCACCAAGGACAGCAGGCGATTCACTCGCTTTCCTTTCTTTTTCGCTCCTTAACTCTCGAAGCATGTGTATAGTGATTTCCGGGGGCAGCACCACCCCACCTGATTGAACGGTCCTGATGGCATTTGCAATCATGTCCGCTGACATGTCCTTCAGCAAATACCCGCTCGCCCCTTCCTCCAATGCTGAGAAAATGAGGGCACTATCTTGAAACGTTGTAAGCATCAGCACCTTTGTATGGGGAAGTTTTGATGTAATCAACTTTGTCCCTGCCACACCATTCGTCTGTGGCATCCGGATATCCATCAACACAATATCCGGTTTCATTTCCACTGACCGTTCATAAGCCTCCATGCCGTTACTTGCCACGCCAACCACTTCCAGTTCTGGACGCAAATTCAACAAAGCCGCCAAACCGTCACGGATGAGCGGCTGATCATCAACCACCATTACCCTTATCATCACGTTCCTCCTATCGCCCATTTTTTCTCGTTTAACGGGAACTCTGCGGTCATATGGAACCCTTGGGCTTCCTTGCTTCCATATGACAACACCCCACCCATTTCATTAATCCGGTCTTGCATCGTCTTCAACCCGAACCCTGGAATGATAAGGCTTGCACCCTTGCCGTTATCCTGGATCTCAACCCTCACCATTTCCGGAATGCAGACCAGCCTGATTGAACTAACCGTTGCATTTCCATGACGTTTTGCATTGGTTAGACTCTCCTGAATCACACGGATGAGTGTTGGCTGAAGGGTATGGGGAATAAGGCTTGAATCCCCCGAAAGTTCAAGAGTCGATTTCAGGCCTGTCGATTGGTGAAATTCATTCAGCAACCTATTCACACTTGTCAGGAAAGCCGTCTCGTCTTCATTCAATGCCTGAACGGAATAGCGAACCTCCTCCAAGGCACCCTGGGCCAAATCCTTGCAAATATTCATCGTACCCTTCGCCTTTTCCAAGTCATGGTCAATCAGTTCATAAGCTAGCTCCATCTGCACGAATAAGGCCGTCATCTTATGTCCCACCGTATCATGTATCTCCCTTGCAATCCGGTTTCTCTCTCTGATTTTTGCCGTTTCCTCTGCCTGAAGGGAATATTCCTGCAACCGTTTATGGGCCACAGACAGCTCTTCATGCGCCTCATTCAATTGTAAGTATTGCTCATTCACCACATCACTGGCCTCAGTGAGTTTCCGGATCAAATTGCCGACTACAGACGTAAAGGCGACAAATGAGAAACTCATGAGGTTATCCATGATATCCAGCGTACCTGTTTGTAAATAGGTCGAAACCATAACCAACCCCCATAGGAATACAAAAAACAAGCCAAATATTCTATGTTTCTTAGACTCCGAGACGAGGATAAACACAGTAATCGCAACGACACCGACTAGAATCATATAAAGGGTAGTCTGGGGGAACAAAAATCCATATACAAAACTGAGGATGCCATCGAAATAGACGATTCGGAGATCATGTTGAATTGAATCCTTATAAAAAAGCAAATAATGATTCAGGATAAAACCAATAGCGATCAAGATGAGCAGGCCTTTTACATATGGATTGGAATCCGGAATCCTCCAGTAATACATAAAACTGATCATCAAGAACATGACAATCCGTAGATTGACTAACCACCCCATACCGTCCGCCCTCTTTCCTTCTCTCTTCTACCATCATGCCTAAATTATGGTAGAAAATAAAGAGCTTATTTTTCCGCAAACGAAAAACCCCCCTGTTTTGGAGGGTCTCATATTCTCTTATTCTTAAAAAAACTCATGATATAGCGCCTGGATGGCCGTCTCTTCGCTATGACCCTTCACACCGAACATCATGCTCACTTCGGAAGAACCTTGGTTAATCATTTCAATGTTGACCTTAGCATCGGCCAACGCTTTCGATGCCCTTGCCGTTGTTCCCACATTATGACGCATGCCTTCACCGACGACCATGATCAAGGCCAGATTATGTTCAACAATGACTTGATCGGCATGAAGCTCCTGCTTAATGCGCGAAACAATTTTCGCCTCGGCCTCTTCACTCATTTGATCTTGACGGAGGATGATCGTGACATCATCAATGCCAGATGGGGCATGTTCATAAGATACACCGTAATCTTCAAGAATATGAAGCAATTTACGACCGAATCCAACTTCACGGTTCATCAAGTATTTATTAATGTAAATACTGCAAAACCCTTTGTCACTCGCAATCCCTATGACGGGCCCATTCATATTATCACGGGTACTCACAATCCTTGTCCCCTGTGCACTCGGATTGTTCGTGTTCTGTATATGTACTGGAATACCAGCACGGAATGCAGGGATTAACGCTTCATCGTGAAAGACCGAAAAACCGGCATAAGACAGTTCTCGCATTTCCCGATACGTCAATTCACGTATTCCCTTCGGATTGGACACCACATGTGGATTCACTGCGTACACGGCATCCACGTCCGTAAAGTTCTCATATAAGTCTGCCTTGACGCCATTTGCAAGAATCGAACCCGTAATATCCGATCCGCTCCTTGAAAAAGTTAAAACATCCCCATCCATTGTATATCCGAAGAATCCGGGGAATACCACGATACCCGGCTCCTCACGAAGTGCGTATAAACGCTCATATGATTCAGGAAGCACCTGTGTATATCCGCCCTCATCCGTCACAATTAAGCCGGCTTTCATCGGGTCCATATACTGAGCCTCTACCCCACGACTCCGAAAATAGGCTGAAACCAGCTTCGCATTATTATCTTCTCCGCTCGCCTTCAAGGCATCCAAATAACGCTTCGGTTTACTCTGGTCTGCATGCAGCAGGCTATATAAATTGTCACGTATCTCCGCAATGACCTCTCCTGGAATGTCTAACTCCTCAGCAATACTCGCATATCGAGAAACGACATCTTCTATTAAAAGCCCACCATCATCCCCATGCAACTGGCGTTCCGCAGCGGCAATCAGTAAATCCGTCACCTTTATATCATCAGAATTGCGTTTCCCTGGTGCTGAAACAACGATGACTTTTCTCTCTGGATCTGAAACCACAATTTCGAATACCTTCTTCAATTGTTCTCCCGACGCGAGTGAGCTCCCGCCAAACTTTGCTACTTTCATCCCGACAACCCCTATTTTTAGAAATATTCTGTCAAAATCAACTCTCCCTATTATTACGCTTTTTTACGAAACAATCAAGGATTAATTCCATTATATGAGGACATATGTATTTTTGATAAAGACAATTCGAATGAAATTTTCATGATGGTTAAATTGCCTTATCCTATCCGCCCAATTTAAGTTCTACACATAAAAAAGCTTCCCGAAAAATCGAGAAGCTAAATCATTAAAGACCACATTTCACTTACCGATTATCCACAGTTTCTGGATACAAGTCATGGTTCATCAACCGGTAACTCGCCATTTCTTCAAACTTCGTCCCTGGTTTTCCATAGTTCGTATAAGGATCAATGGAAATGCCACCCCGTGGAGTGAACTTGCCCCAGACCTCAATATACTTCGGATCCATCAATTCGATTAAATCATTCATGATGATATTCATGCAGTCTTCGTGAAAATCTCCATGATTGCGGAAAGAGAACAAATACAATTTCAACGACTTGCTTTCGACCATTTTCACACTCGGAATGTAGCTGATATAGATGGTCGCAAAATCAGGCTGCCCCGTAATCGGACATAAACTCGTAAACTCCGGGCAATTGAACTTGACGAAGTAATCCCTGTTCGGATGCTTATTATCAAAGGACTCCAAAATTTCCGGTGCATAATCAAAGGAATATTGTGTACCCTGGTTTCCTAGTAGGGTGATATCCTTTAATTCTTCTTCTTTTCTTCCAGACATATAAACGTCCTCCTCTTCCACGTATCCAGGGAGGTTCATAATGGGGCCTCTACACAAATAAAAACCATATCTCCTTAAAGATATGGTTGATTCGCAAAATATCAAGCCATAGTTTTTTTAAGAGGGTGATGCTATGAACCTCTCCCGTTTATCGGGAATTCATTTGATTTTATCATGTGTAAATATAGTAGATAAACTCAATTCTGTCAATATCAAACTTTGAAACTTTCTTATCTTAAGCTAGAATATATAAAGAGTTTATCCTAAATGAAGGAAGAGATTACAGCCATGTGGATTTTTGCAGCCCTCATCACCAGTTTTTGTTTCGGCATCAATAACAGCATTTTCAAATGGAGTGGAACAAAAGGCCATTCCAAAATACATATCCAGTTCTTCTTTTATTTTGTTGCTTTCATTCTATCCATTATGTATGGTGTGCTCGTCGATGGGCTGAACCTGAATTGGGTCTCCATCCTGCTAGGTGCGGCAATCGGGGTCCTCAATGCTAATGGGAATATCCAAATGGCAAGTGCCTTTGAAAAAGGCCCGGCAAGCCTGACTTCCCCTTTAATCGCGGCGAATACCATTTTCCCGATTCTCTGTGCAGCGCTCATTTTTCATGAGCACATTTCTCAGTTGCAATGGAGCGGCGTCATCTGTATGTTGCTCGCCACCTTGATCATCCAGTACACGCCAAATGCCAAAGGGAATCATCAGTATGTCCCTTGGATGATGCATACCTTATTTGCCATCTTCTCCTTTGGCGTACTCGGCATCCTGATGACGACAACGACACGCCTTCACCTGAGCTCCCTTGATATTCTGGTATCCATGTACGGAGGAGGAACGGTTTACCTCATGGTCGCGATGGGCATTAAACATGAGAAAATTAAATCTAAAGAAATCAAGATTGGTTCCTGTGTAGGCCTCTTGAGCGTAATCGGATACGGCTGCTATTTCTTCGCCCTGAATACCGGCATAGCAAGCATCATCTTTCCAGTCGTCAGCCTCAACTGCCTGATCGTCGTATTCGCTGGTTGCTACCTATTCAAAGAAAAACTAAAAACCTACCAAATCGCCGGCGTCTTCGCAGCCCTGATCGGAATCATCCTAACCAAAATCTAAAATCAAACCCCATTCCCGAGCCACCTTGGGAAATGGGGTCTGACCCCTTAACCAACTGTCATGAACCCTGTTGTACCAAGCATATTTCACTTGAATGAATTCTGGGAAATAGGGTCTGACCCCAAAAAGTGTTGACATCTCGTTTTATTTATCAGATAATTATGAATATTAAATATTTTAGAGAGCAGCATAGGCTAAATGTTTGATTGCCCGGTAAGAATGGGTATATAGTAAGTGTGTACTTCGAAGGTACCATGATAAAGAAAGGAAGATGGAAAATGGTCAAAGTTACTGTGAAAGTGGATTACAATGGAAAGTCCTATCAAACGAATGTTCTTGCAAAACCAGGTGCCAATGAGCAAGAAATTTTTCAAACGGCGCTTCATCAAGTCGAGAAACAGTGGAAGGAATAAAAAAGCAGGCATCGCCTTAGATACCTGCTTTTTTTATTGCCTTTTTTTATGAAACTTCAAAGAATCCTATCGAATGTATCCCCTTACCCTACTATATGAAATTACCCCGAACAAACAAAAAAAGAGCGCCTTTTGAAGGACGCCCTCTTTTGATTAGATTCTCTTACAAGTAACCCCAAGTCATAGCTAGTAAAGTACCAAAGACCGTGAATAATGCAATGAACATACCGTAATAAACGTTTACGTAAATTGCTTTTCCATCTTTCGTTTCACCAGCATGCATGAATACAACAAGTTGAAGACCTGCTTGTATAAATGCAGTAACAAGAAGTACCGTCATACCAACTGGGAATGACATATCAAAGAAGTAAACGGCAAGAGCCACTGCAGTAAGAATCATTGAGAATACAAAACCCATTACTTGTTTTCGTGGGAACAATTCAGACATTATGAGATCATTCCTTTCAGATAGATGAAGCTAAAGATAAAGATCCAAACTACATCCAAGAAATGCCAGTAAAGAGAGAAGATAAACGATTTATTAGCTGTCGCTGGAGTCAATCCGCGCTTTTTAACCTGAAGGATAATGAACGTTCCCCAGAATAGACCAGCGGTTACGTGAGCTCCATGAGTTCCTAATGTTGTCATCAGCATGGCTGTGAAAGCACTAGTTTGTAATCCTGCCCCAATATGAACATAGTGGATAAACTCGTAAACTTCTACGCATAAGAATCCTAGGCCTAGCAGAAGCGTGATAGCAAAGAAAGTTATCATCGCTTTCTGTCTGCCAAGACGCATGGCGTGAATACCAAGACCGATAACAAAACTACTTGTTAAAAGTAAGATTGTTTCAGCTAGAACTGGAGTGATTTCAAAAATCTCCACTCCAGGGCCTCCAGCAGTACGGCCCTGTAATACGAAATATCCAGCAAAAAGTGTAGCGAAAAGCATAATTTCAGCACCAAGGAAAATCCAGAAACCAAATATCTTCAGACTATTCTCTTCAGTACTATATTCAAGTGGCAGCGAGTTATCAATTTTCATTATTTAGCACCTCGCAATTTTGATTCTGTCTCTTCAATTTCTTCAACTGAAATGTAGTGACCATGATCTTCCTCGAATGACCGAAGCGCCATACAAACAAAGATCGCGATTGTAGCAACGATAGCAGGAATCCAAAGTGCAAATATGAATGAGAAGCCCCAAACAAAGAATATCGCACTCATGATGATCGGCATTCCGCTATTATTAGGCATATGAATTTTTTCATACTTGCCTGGGAATAAGTCATGTCCCTTTTTCTTAGCATCCCAAACAGGTTCGATTGAATTAACCTGTGGTAATACGGCAAAGTTATATTCCGGTGCAGGGTTATGAGTAGACCATTCAAGAGAACGAGCATCCCATGGATCTGAACCGATGTTTCTTGGAGAGTAACGTACACTGTAGTACACGTTATAGACGATTACTACAAAACCTACAGCAAGTCCAGCTGCTCCAATGAAGGAAATCATATTCATCAACCCGAATCCAGTTGATTCGGAATATGTGTACATACGACGTGCTTGACCATCTAATCCACTGAAGAACATTGGCATAAAGGCAACTAATGTACTCATTGTAATGATCCAAGCTGAAATCTTACCAAGCTTTTCATTCAACATGAAACCGAACATTTTTGGCCAGTAGAAATGAAGACCAGCTAGCATCGCGAATACAACACCAGGAATAATAACCATATGGAAATGGGCTACCAAGAACATTGTATTATGGTACTGGTAATCGGCTGCTGACATACCAAGCATTACCCCAGTAACACCACCGATAGTAAAGATCGGTAAGAATAGTACTGAATAAATCATTGGAGTGGTAAATGTAATCTTACCTTTCCAAAGCGTGAACAACCAGTTGAATATCTTAACTCCGGTTGGAACAGCAATCGCCATCGTTGTGATAGAGAAGATACTGTTTGTAAGTGCTCCTTGACCCATAGTAAAGAAGTGATGCACCCATACTAAGAATGAAAGAAGCGAGATAAGAACCATTGAAGCTACCATTGATTTATAACCATATAGGTTACGTTTGGCAAAGGTTGAGATAACCTCACTATAAATACCGAATGCCGGCAAGATTAAGATATAAACCTCAGGATGTCCCCAAACCCAGAAGAAGTTGGCCCAAAGCATATCCATACCGCCACCAGTTGTTGTAAAGAAGTGGGTTCCGAATAATCTATCCATTGTTCCCATGATAAGCAACACTGTTAATACAGGGAAAGCGAAAACAATGATTAAGTTAGTGATTAAAGCTGACCAAGTAAACATTGGCATTTTCATCAATGTAATACCAGGTGCTCTCATTTTCAGGATTGTAGTGATGAAGTTAATACCCGTCATCAATGTACCAAGACCTGAAATCTGAAGAGCGAACATGTAATAATTCGAGCCTACCGACTCACTGAAGTCATTACCTGCCAGTGGGAAATAAGAAGTCCAACCTGCATCAGGAGAACCACCGACTACGAATGAAATGTTTATTAACATCGCACCCATAAAGAATAACCAGAAACTTAGTGCATTTAGACGTGGGAATGCTACGTCACGTGCACCGATTTGAAGCGGAACAACGATGTTCATGAACGCCATGATAAATGGCATTGCCATGAATATGATCATTACGACACCATGTGTCGTGAAAATTTCATTATAATGCTGTGCATCTAAAAGAGTGTTATCTGGTACGGCAAGTTGTGCACGCATCATGATAGCATCTGCGCCACCGCGGAAAAGCATGGCTAAAGCAGCAATTATATACATGATACCGATACGTTTATGGTCAACCGTTGTTAACCATTCACGCCAAAGATAACCCCATTTTTTGAAATAGGTCAAACCAGCAATTATGGCAAGAGTAGTAAGACCAATGGCAACCATCGATGCGTAAATCGCAAGACTTGGATGAGGTACGGCAAATCGATCAAAGAATTCCATACTATCGTGACTCCTTTTGGAAATTTATTGTTTACCCTGTAAGGTTAGTTGTATAACTAACCCCACATCTTAATGATTGCTATGTTCTTCGTGTTCTTCGTGTTCTTCGTGCTCTTCGTGTGAATCATGTCCTTCGTGTGAACCTTCGTCTGATCCATGATCATGTCCACCATTTTCACCCTCAGGAGCAGGACTGAATTCTAGATGAGTTCCAGTGTAAGTGGATGTACCAAGATGACCTGGTTCTAATAACTCATCGAATTTATCTTCTGTAAGAGGTTTAGCAGTTTGATGCACTTCATCTACCCATTCATCAAACTCGGCTTCAGGCATTGCTGTAACGTTGAACGTGTTCTCAGCGAATCCTTTACCACTAAAGTTTGCGTTTCTACCCATGTATTCACCTGGTTCGTCAGCTGCTAGGTGCAGAGTGTTAACCATGTCGCTCATTGCGTATTTTTGACCACCAAGTTGTGGAATCCAGAAACTTGTGATTGGTCCATAAGAGTAAAGTTTGAATTCAAGCGGACGGTCTGTTGGAATGTATAAATAGTTAACCGTTTCAATATTTTCTTCTGGATAACTAAAATGCCATTTCCAGTTAGATGTTGAAGCGTAAACAACCAAAGGCTCTTTATCTTCATATCCTTCAGGTGTTGCCTCTACTTTATAGTTACTTTGAGTAGAAACAATAGAAAGGAAACCTACAATTAAAATTGGAACACCAACACAAATTGTCTCTACAAGTTTACTTCCTTCAATATGAGGCGGTTCGTAATCCTTACTTTGTTTAGAAGCTCTGTACTTGACTAACATATAGATTAAAATTCCAAAAACGACTAGAACGATAATCGACATTAATCCAATAGATAACATTATGTCCTTAGCTTGCGTTTCAGCTTGAGGCCCTTTTGGATCTAAGACCATTAATGGTTCGCAGCCTGTTAACACTGTGGCAACAGTAAAAAGGATGGTTAAAAAAGCCCACTTTATTTTCATCGTGCTACCCCTCTCTTAGTATAATATATTTGACATTGGTAATTATTCGGAGAAAACATTTACCAATCTTTAAACCTCTTATTCTCATATCTTAGTTCCAAGTGGAAAAAAAGACAATATGAAATGAAGAATGTCATAAAAAGTTCATTTAAAAACCGTAAATATGTGGTAAATGAGCAGTTATATTGTATTATTTTTTTCTTATGCCCTATAATAAATCCTTATAATGAAAAACGAGACAGCTTCCCAAAGTACAGGATTGTCCCTACCTATGTCTATTTTATTTTATATTAATATAGTGAAATAAACAATTGTAACATTATACATCATGGGGAAATATGCCTCAAAATCACCTCTAATGTTAAATATTTCACAATATGAGTAGGATAATATGTCTAATCTGGTATAAACATCCTTTTTCTTCACTTACTTATTTTATACTGATATAAATTATTGTAAGTGTTTTTCCCTTAGCCATTGTGGAAACTAAAAAATCATACTTTTTTATCATTACCTGCATACGGTTTTTTTAAAGTAAATAAGCGTTTCTTCTATTGAAGAAACGCTCTACTCTCCTAATAAAAAAGAAGAAAGGTGTCAAATTGACACCTTTCTTCTTTTTGTTTTGGACTTGAATTTTATAAGCTTCGTTGTTTCCGGTATAATTCTTTCCCCTTTTTTGGTGTTCGCCGTCATTTCTTCTGCCAAGACAAATAATATACCAACCAAGAAAATACTCGCTGCACTTAACGCTATGGTTATCCCTATTGTTGATAGCACATACCCTCCGTTGTAACCGCTTACAGAAAAACTGATTAAAAACAATATAATTCCGATTGTACATCCTGTGCCTGATACCCATTTCAATGCATCCATGATCTTCTGATTAGCTTCCATCCTGTCAGCTCCTTTTCTTTCTATTTTAACAATTTTCACATTTTTGTCAATATTTCTACTATTTTACATTATAAACACGTTGTTTTCCTTGACAAATCATTTCTCTTTATTGGAAGGGAATATAGATATGTTCCCTCATGGTTATATTATTAGCTATACTAAAAATTCTACTCTAAAAGAAAAGACTTCGGACAGTTTTCAATCCGAAGTCTTTTCCTATTAAGAACCTTTCAAGGTTATCGTCAACGTCTTTTCTTTTGCCCCTCGATAGATCTTGAATGTTACCTTGTCACCTATTTTCTTATCTTTGTACAGTTGTTTTCTCAATTCAGCAGCCGTGCCAATCTTGGCGCCCTCAATCGCCACGATGACATCCTGTTGCTGGAGACCTGCATCCGCAGCCGCCGAACCTGGTTCTACACTATTGACCATTACCCCGGTTTTTGCAGGCTCAGGCATTTTCTGTAGATAATATTGTGGGAGTTCCTCTGTATTGGTAAGACTGACACCTAAATAGGGTCGCGTAATTTTTCCCTTTTCGATTAGCTCTTTTACTATCGGGATGACCTCGTTACTTGGAATCGCAAAGCCTAAGCCCTCCACTCCACTTTCCGATATTTTCAAGCTATTGATGCCAATCACTTCACCAGCCGTATTGATTAAGGCACCCCCGCTATTTCCAGGGTTGATGGCCGCATCCGTTTGTAACACATCCAGCTCCCATTCGCCGTCCGAAGTATCAACCGAAATCGCCCTTCCCGTTGCACTAATGATTCCTTGTGTTACTGAGCGCGAAAAATCAAGTCCGAGCGGATTCCCGATGGCCAATACCTCCTCACCTGGTCGAATGCTATCAGAATCACCAATACTGACGGCTGCCGGAGCAATTGAATCATCAATCGTCAACACCGCTAAGTCCGTTAAGGCATCAGCACCGACCACCTCTGCTGTTGCCTTTTTCCCATCATATAACGATATTTCCACTTCCTTAGCTCCTTCGATTACATGGTTATTCGTGATGATATAGGCTTTGCCATTGTCTTTTTTATAAATGACCCCTGATCCCGTGCCACTTTCCACCGTTTCATTTTCCGTACTTTGCTGCTGGAGGGGATACCGACTTTGTGTTTCTTGAAAGTTGACGACACCTACAATCGATTTTGAAGCTGTTTCAACCATATCAGCCCTCTGATTGGAATCTGTACTCATCGACAACTTTTGTGGAGTGACTGTTTGCTCTACGGCTGCGGTTTGAGAGGTTTCATTCACGGCTTCTTTCTCGGTATCCCCAAACTCACCCCCGAATACAAATACAGAAGAGGTTACTAAAGAAGCGACCACTCCTGAAACAAGGCCAGTAAACACATGTGACTTTACTTTTTTCGGTTTATCTTTCACCCTGACTTGTCCTTCACCATTATAGTTCTCCATCTTCTTCCCTCCTATTTATGACTTTCACCTGCCTCCATCATAAACAGGAATTATTAAAAAATTCTTAAGAAACCTTGAAAAAATATAAATTTCTTAGATGGACCGATATATTTGCGGCTTGGACCGATAAAGGTCTGGTTTTGACCGATAAAACATCTAAATTGACCGATATAAATACGGTTTTGACCGATAAACTGCTTACAAACAAAAAAAGACGCCTCTATTAAAGGCGCCCCTCCTTACATCACTTCATACACTTCTTTTTTCTGCTTATTCACGCCATACCAGCCATACGTGGCAGTATGTCCACCTTCGTTACTATCATTGACGACTTCAAAGACTTGAAAAATATAGTCTCCCTTTTCATCATCGTGATCATATTGGATTTGTAGATGCGGATTATTTTCGGCATCCACATAATCCTTCACCAGCTGCTCCGCTTTCGCTTTTGTAAAGCCTTGGTCCGGGTCCTTCTCCTCTTCAACCGGTCCTTCTTCGGCTGGTTCTTCCTTAGCGGCTTTTTCCTCTTCTTGTGCTTCCTTCGGCGTTTCTGTTTCTACTGCCGGTTTATCTTCAACTTCCGACTCGGGGATAGCTTCTGATTCCTCCCCCGTTTGGTCATCCGTCGTTTCCTCTAAATCCGTCTCCTCTTCAACTGGTTCTACGTCGGCTTCTTCCGTTTTCACCAACATTCCCGTAGCCTTTTGAACCATCAACTTGCCTTCTTCAAACTTTGCCTTATATGCGGCTGCCTCTTCGAAAAAGACCTGTGCTCCTTCTACATCCTGTTCTTCATATTTTTTCATTCCATCGTAAAGTAGGCCTGATAGCTCCATCAGCTCTTTCGCTTCCGCAGTGGGATCATCTTCATAAGCCAACTCAAATGCTTCATGTGCTTCTAAATAATTCTCTTCCTTTAGTTGGCTTTTCCCCAATTCCATGTTTGAGTCATACATCCTCGTTGCACAACCTGAAACGATAAATACCATCAATAAAATACATACGGATAATTTCTTCATAGTAGCACTCCCCATCCTTGTTCAATGTCCTAAGTTGTCCTATCAATCTCTAAATCTATCTTACCCTATTTCATAAGAAATATCTGACATCTATGTATGAAAGCGACTTTTTTATGGGATATTCATTTTTAGGGTTACTTTTTTACAAATAGTGGTACATCATAATTAAACACTTGAAGGGGTGGTATAAATGAGTCAAGAAAAGCAGACGTATCATGTGGATTTAGTGAGTGGAGATATTCTGGCACAGAAACTAGATGAAAACCCAAGCTTCACCATACAAGCGAATGATGACGAATTAGCCGAGTTAAAGCAATGTTTGGACGATCATCTGAAAGATGATCTTGAAGCTTTTGCCCGTTCTCACGTACCTTATCTTCTCTACCATCATGACCGGGCCAATGATAAATATGATGCGGCCATGAAAAAACTATACCGGATCATATACAGGTTAGGTGACGAGGCCGCCCGGAATCACATTGAGGAGATTGGCATATTGGAGGATAACAAATTCGAGGGAGACAGTGAAATCCAGAAGTTTAAATAAGCACCCCATTAGAACAGGATCTTATATATGAAGATTCTGTTTCTTTTTTCATATAAGGAGGTAGGGATGATAAGAGCGATGAAGTTTGTCCTATTGGCTTGCTCTCTTTGTCTACTGTATGGCTGCATGCAAAATCCATCCAGTAAAAAAACCGTGGAGGAAAGTGAAGCAAGCCCAACAACGGAAGAGTCCTCTGAAAAAAGCGGCCTCGAGCAAGGGGTCAGCCAAGTGGCGGAAGGATATTCACAGGCACCCGGGGAAAACGATGCAATCGGTTCAGATAAAGAAAAAGAAATTTATCTTTACATGAAGTCACTATACAACACTGGAGGACAGAATACCCAAGACGCCATCACGGAAAAGGCGAGTAACAAATTCGAGATTACACAAGAACAGGCCGGTACGATTTATATGCAGTATGAAATGAAGTTATCCAAGCCCAAATGAAAAATTCGCCACACTGAAACAAAAGACCAGCAATCATGGCGACTGCTGGTCCTTAATGTTTCAGTGTTTTTGTTTATAATAGGTCACAGCCAAGGCAAGGGCGAGAACTGCGCCTTTCACGATGTCCATTGCATAATATGGGACCGACATCATGATTAGCCCATTTTGCAGAATTCCAATCAAAACGGCCCCGATGAACGTTCCGAAAGCATTCGGTTTACCTGCTCCTAGAACAGAAGAACCAATGAAGGCCGCCGCCACCGCATCCATTAAATAGGGAGAACCTGAATTGATTTCCGATGTCATGACACGGGAAGCAAGGACGATCCCGCCGATAGCAGCGAACAGCGCCGACAGAAGATAGGCCACTACTTTATATTTATTGACCGAGATTCCCGAAAGTCTAGCCGCCTCCTTATTTCCGCCAATGATGTACATATAACGGCCATGCTTCGTGTAGGTCAAAAAGATATGAGTCGCAACGACAATGACGCCCATGATCAGGATAATCCAAGGCACTTGTCCGATTTTGGCGAAAAATGGGCTGATTAAACCTGTAGCGAATGTTCCATCAGGCATCACCATGTTTTGTGAAACCGTGGCCCCTTTTGTATAAGTAAGGGCAAGCCCTTGAATGATGAACATGGTCGCCAATGTCATCAGCATGTCCGGGATCCTTAACTTTACAATCATGAATGAATTCAATGCGCCCACCACAAGCGAAGCACCAATGGCCGCTATTATCGCAATCAACGTATCCTGGGAAAACCAGACAAACATCGAGATGACGATGGCATTGGCTAATGAGGCAACGGAGCCAACTGACAAATCGAAGCCGTCAACCGTCAAGGAAATCGTGATCCCGATGGCGATGATTGTCACGATGGAGATGGAACGTAAAATGTTAATAAGATTATTCGTTTGAATGAACGATGGATTCGCAATAGCAAAAACCGCAATCAAGATGATGATCGTCAGAATCGTTCCATATTTATAAAAGAATTCGAACAGATCAACTTTTTTCCTGGCTGGCGTTGTTGGTTTCTCTGTAAGAACCGGAATTGGTGTACTCATCCTATTTGCCCCCTGTTGAGTAGAATAGTAGTTCTTCTTCATTTGTCTTGCTTGTCTCTAGCTCCTTGACCATCCTTCCGTCATATAAAACATAGGTCCTGTTTGTGATTCCTATGATTTCGGCCAATTCGGATGATGCATAAATAATCGCTTTCCCCTTTTGGGCTAACTTTGCGATCAGTTCAAAAATATCCTTCTTGGCCCCGACGTCGACGCCTTTTGTCGGCTCATCGAATATGTATACATCCGCATCAGCCAATAACCACTTTCCGATGGCGATCTTTTGCTGATTGCCCCCTGATAGGTTTTCGACCTTCGCTTCCTCTGAAGGCGTTTTGATCCCAAGAGTGGCTATCAGGTCTTTCGCCTTTATCTTTTCTGCCTGGCGATCGACGAAGCTGAATGCCTTACTGAATTTCCCGACACTTGCAGCAGTCAGGTTCGTAGTAACAGACTCCTGTACGAGAACGCCTTCTTTCCTCCGTTCTTCGGGGACTAGTGCCAAGCCGCTCTTCACAGCATGATGGGGCGTTTTCAGAATAAGCTTCCTTCCATTCAATACAACTTCCCCCGTTATAATGGCCGTATGACCGAAAAGCGTTTTACAAAGCTCCGTTTTCCCTGCCCCGACAAGGCCCGCTAAACCGACTATCTCACCGGCCCTCACATGAAGACTGACATCTTTGACTTTATCGGCATCCGACAGTCGGTTCACTTCAAACATCACCGCACCTATCTCGGCATTCACGACGGGAAACTGTTCTTCCATTGACTTTCCAAGCATCTGCTCAATCACTTCGTTTTGTGTGATATCACTGATTCTACTGCGCCTCACACTCTTCCCATTTCTCATGATTGTAATGTCCTCACACACTTCAAATATCTCGGGTAGACGATGAGAAATGAAAATAATGCCTACACCACGTTGCTTCAGCTCATTCACAATCCGGAATAGTTCCGTTGTTTCCGTATGGCTTAACGGAGCAGTCGGCTCATCAAGAATCAAGAATTTACATGCGGTTGAAACGGCCCTAGCTATCAAGACCATCTGCTTTTCGGCCAACGTAAGGTCCCTTACCAGTTTTTTCGAAGACACATGGATGTTCATTTCTTCCAAGATTTCCGTCGCTTTTCTATGTAATTCCTTCCACTTGATGATTTGTTTTCTCCCCATGTTCTGTACGGATTCATTCAGCATCACGTTCTCCGCAACCGTTAAATAAGGAATGAGGGCCGTATCCACTTCCTGATACACAATTTGAATGCCAGCTTCCTGTGCCGACTTTGGCGAACGGATATCCTGTACCTGGCCATTTAGAAAAATGTCGCCGGTATAATGGACATGAGCTCCTGATAAGACTTTCATTAGCGTCGATTTCCCTGCTCCATTTGCGCCGACCAATGCATGTGCTGTTCCCGACTGTACTGAAAAATCAACTTCACTAAGCGCTTTTACACCTGGAAACTCAATCGATATTTGTTTCATTTCTAGTTGAATGCCCATGTCCAATCCCTCCCATTAAACAGACACTCTCTTCAACTTGAAAGAGAGTGTCTACTGATTCTGATCGTTACTTCTTATAATGTTCTTTCAATACTTTCATCCAGTCTTCTTCAAATTCCGTTGATACTCCCCAGCCTTGAACAATGCCGGATAGATTGGTCATGTTGACAGCGTCCTTCGATGATTGAAGCTGTTTTTGAGATATCAATGATGCTTCTAAATCATAGGTTTGCGGCGTTTCTTCCCCCGCTAGTTTTTTCGCTAGCAGTCTCATATTCACTGCACCAATCAACTTCGGATCAACCGCTGCGGTATACGACCATGAGCTTCCTTTTGTTTGAATCTCCTGAAGGTCAGCATTGGACACGTCAATACCATAGATTTTCACTTCATCGCGCCCCGCTTCTTTTATCGCACGAGCTGCTCCGATAGCGAATGCATCCCAGGTTGCGAAAATTGCGTCTATTTTACCTTTTGGATACTTGTTCAACATCGCCGAGACGGCATTTTGCGTCTGGACCGAAGTATCTGAAGATGCCACTCCGAATCTTTCAATTTCATGAATGCCAGGATTTTCTTTCAGCTTTTCTTGATACACGGCATTTCTTCTCACCATAGGAGGGAAACCATCTACCCAAAGGTATGCAATGTTCGCTTCGCCTTTTTGCTCTTCAATCAATTTGTCAAAAGCAAGAGTTGCCAATGCTTCGTCATCTTGTGAGGTTACTGTTACCCCATCAATTTTCGTTAAATCGCCGATGGAATCGAATGTGACTACGCTTTTCCCTGCATCAACCAACTTTTGTACGTCATTCACTGTCGCTGCATCATCACCATGGGAAATGATATAGCCATCATAGTCTTCCTCCAGAGCCTGAGCGATGGCGTCATGGAATTTAGCCGTATCGCCATTGGCCGTAAAAGTATCTACTTGGAAGCCAAGTGCTTCTCCTTCTTCTTGCGCCCCTGCTAAGTATTGGGCAGTGTGATCATCGCCGCCAATTTTACGAATGACTTTAATTTTAGCTCCCTCGCCTTTCGCAAATCGCTCTGGAACATTTTCAAAAGATACCTTTTCCTCTTTTTTCGCTTCCCCTGTACTTTGTCCCGAAGAACACCCCGTCAAAAGCAACGCCGAAGCGATGACTGAAACGAAAGCTCCTTTTAAAATTGATCTTCCCATTTTAATTCCCCCTATTTTTTACATTATTCTTATCTGTTAGCTCGGCATAAACACAAAATAAAAACCTCTCTAAAATAGAGAGGTTTAATCAGCTGGTTTGCAGACTTATCCCTCTCTTATCTGTCAAAACATTTCTGTTTTGCAGGATTTAGCACCAATTCCTAATTGGAACGGTTGCTGGGCATCGTAGGGCCAGTCCCTCCGCCACTCTTGATAAGAGAATATAATGTGTTACGTTTCGTTATGGTAAGTACCACTTTATAGGGATATAGTCATTAAGTCAATAGTTTTTAGAATATTTTAAATGTTTTATTTTCCTTGCAGTTTCGCCAGGCGTCTTTTCTCGATTTTTTCAAGGCGTTCGAATTGGCGCAGTTTCACTTCGAACAGGGTAATCGGATCACGGTAGACTTCAGGATTTTGTCTCATATGTTCCAATGTAGCCTGCTGTTCTTTGATTTCGGCTTTCGTCTGTTCGATATTTTTTTCAAGGATGGAAAATGGACTGCGGTAGAACAGGGATATGTCACGTTCCAAGGATTTTTCGAACAATCCAAACTGAGTAAGGAATCTGTCACTGATCATATCGGCAACATCCTGGAAGTCTTCATTTTCCAAGAACTTCTTATATCGATTGTACATATTCGCTTTATTTTGCGGAATGGCACCAAATAGCTTCCCGGCTCCCTTAAGAATCAACTGAGATGGGGTCCTTCTTAGTAATATATTTACATTTTCTATCCGGATGCTGCTTGTCATCCGGTCCGCATCACGGCGCCAGTCATCCAAGACCCGGAAGTCCCCGGCCAGTACAATACGTTCTTCTTTGTATAGCTCATTGAAGCCTGCGCTCATCTCATCCATGAACTGTTGGCTTTGCGTGAATTCTAACTCAGATGTAGCAATCCAGTCTTGAAGCGAGCGGAAATACTGCGGCATGATTTTATCGGATATAAATGCCTGGATCCGATCGTTCATTTCCTGATTCAACTGTATATGCACTTGGCTAAAGTCACTATTCTCAGATAATGTTTTAGAGCAATCACGCAGTAATTCAGGAATTCGTGTGGAAAGCTGTTTTTTCACTTCTTCTTTTAATAAGCGATAAGATCTTGTAATGTTTTCGGTTTTTTCTTTTTCCAAATCAGTCAACTGATTCGTAGCGCCATTCAACTTCACTTCCATCTGTTCATTCCAAGAAATCGAATGCTCGCATTTCCGTTCATTCGCTGCCCGTTTTTCTAATAGATAGGATAAAGTTTTACGCGTGAAGGCAAGGAGCTTCTCCGCCCTCATTTCCTTCCAATTGCTATCTTGATAGTTTGCGTGAAGGAAGACGGCTAGATCCTGCAGTTGCTGTTTGCTGTCATAAAGCTTGGAGAAAGCAAATACCTTCGCGTTCGGGAAATAAGCATTCACCTTATCCCATGTTTCATCTTCCATCCTGACTGCCACTTGATCACTATAGATGGTATCCATTTTATTCAGCAAGAAATGAATAGGAAGTTTAGGGGCCATTTGTTGCATTTCCAATAGCAAATCACGTTCACTGCCCGTGAAAGGTGCCCGTGCATCCAGAACGAACATCACTCCATCGCTCTCCAGTAAGTAATTTTGGAAGTCAGGGTCTACGCTTTTCTCTCCATTAAATCCTGGAGTATCCAGTAGACGCAGGCGATTATTTCTCAAATAATCACTGATGAGTGTCACATCGACAATCGTTCCGCGTTGACGACGCGTTTCATCCAACTCCGTTAACTCTTCGACCATTTTACGATCTGTATCGGTAATTTCATAGATTTCCAGGTCATCGCCATCTTTAACGCTCACAAGAGATGAATGGTCTTCCGCTGCAATGCTTTCACCCGCTATCGATTGAATGAAGGATGTCTTGCCATTTCCTGCACTTCCAACAAGAAGCAGATTGAAATTGCTCATATCCTTAATTCCCTCAACCATCCATTTCAGCTTATTGCCGACTAATAGATCATTGCTCTCTGCCCATTGAATGATGGAGTGAATCAGTTTTTCGCCTGCTTCGAGACCGCCTCCCAATCTAGGGGATTTCGCTAACAGACTTTCTGCATCTTGAACAACAAGTGCGCTCACTGTATCTGGGAAAATCTCATTCCAGGAAAGGACAGATGCCGCTGCAAATAACGAAATCTCCCCTTCAGCGATTTTTAACCAATTTTCCAACAGTCTTGGTACGACAGGACTTAACTCTTTGACTAAATGCGTACCTTCTAGTAATCCTGCATAGGCATCGCGATAATAGACGGAAAGCTCATCCCAAACATCCCCGTTGTTCAATTCGATTTCATCGATCAATTTATTGATGACCTTAAGCCATTCAAAGTAAGAATCCGTATATTTATAGTTCTTCCAAAGGGCTACCGTCATTTTCTCAAAACGATCTTGGTCAAGATTATATAAGGATCTAAGCACGTTCGCGAAATAATCCGGAGCCGTCGATTGTGCAACGCCCTGCTGGATGTATGTTTTCAAAACATCGAACCAAGCCATTGACTCCGTACGGATACTTTCGTTGGCCGCTAAAACTATCGCGCTATTCCAATCCTTTTGCGCTTCAAAGAAGGAACGCGCAATTTCCGTGACATTTGGATAATCCGGTTGGAAATCGACTGCTTCCTTCACCACTTTGGATGCCAGATCATTTCTTGTTTCTACTATGTATAGTGAAAACAGTTGCAGAAGGACTTCCGTCTTTAATACAGGTTCGCTCGTATTAATGGCTTTATAAATATCTTCTGCCGTCGAATACATCTCTAGCTCAAAGTAGGCATCAGCAATATTCTTCTTAGCCCATTCAGCAAGATTGCCCTCTATATTCTCCCATTTAAATATGGCCGCCTCAAAGTCATGATGCAGGAAGTACACTTCCCCCTGGGCAAACCTGATTGTGGTTAAATCCGATCTTTCCTTTTTTTGTTCCACGAGAAACATTTCTCCCAAGGCTTGAATCGGATGCTTATTTATGTCATCAATCATCGTTTCATAGAACTTTTTGCCAATCAGCTGTTCTTCCATCGTAATTCCCCCGATATATTTCATATTTTCAAGTAAAGGATCAAATCAATAGGTTCCTTTAGATAAGAAAATGATCTGTCAAAGCTCCAAATTATTATTTTAACAAAACAATATGGTAACAACATGTCATAACTCTTACAAGTTTAAAACAGAAACCGCCGGGCTTGTAATGTTTTTAACAAATCGACTCTCTCCCTTAAAATATGCTTTTATGGATTTCACCAGGATATGAAGCAATGCGAGGGATTTCTCCTATACCATTAAATTACCAGAATCCCCGTTTACACACTACCTTAAAATGGTAAAAATAAAATAATATAAAAAAAGCAGCACCTTTGATCATGAAGGATACTGCTCTCTGATAAGCATTGAACAGTAATTGTCCTTTGACAAATTGGGATTATACCCCTGTGCGCTTACGTTGATTATTGGGCTTTTTAGTTAATTGGCTTTTAAGCGGTTTTGTTTTTTTCACAACACCGGTTTCAAGTTTATCTTTACTTGTTTCAGCTTGCTTTTGCGCCAATTTCTGCTTGACAGCATCCGCCAGGCTCAACTTTTTATTTTCAGACATCATATTGTCTCCTTTAGTGTTCTACTTCTATTATAATATAGATGAAGGTAGAAAGATAATAGGGAGTTTTTACGATTCTTTCGATTGATCATAAACCGTTTTAAACCATACCAGATTCTCTAGGACTAATATCCTGTCCTAAAGAAGACTTCATCCTATTGACTTAGTATACTGAATTTGCTAAATTATCTCTAGATTATAATAGCTCCTTACGATGAAACCTAGGTTTTGATGGGAATCAAAAAAACCAACATGCAAAGCTTAATAATATTGGCTCCGTATGGACCGTACGTTGACTGATTGCCGTGGCTTTTAAAAAAGCGCGGATATGGGTGGTAAAGCGAGCACACAACTCGTCCCTCTAAGTAGGGGCGTTTTTTTATTTTCTTAGTAATACTTTCACATGATCCCGTTAGTCCATTCGGCGAGATTTTCACTAGAACGTAAAAAGGAGACATCATCATGAAAAAAACAGACGTATTATTTATCGGGCTTATGCTTTTCTCCATGTTCTTCGGGGCGGGCAACCTGATTTTCCCTCCATTTTTGGGAGCCTCATCAGGGACTTCCTTCTGGCCGGCCATCGCAGGATTTATCGTCACAGGCGTCGGACTCCCGATTCTAGTTCTGGTCGCCGTTTCCCTCGTCAAAGGCGGGGCAGAAACGATTGGGTCGCGTGTGCACCCAACTTTCAGCAAGATTTTCATGATCGTCATCTATTTAAGCATCGGACCTTTCCTTGCCATACCCAGAAATGCTAACGTCGCCTATGAAATGGGATTCAAACCCTATCTTGGCGACACGATAGGCCAATCGCTCTTTTTATTCCTATTCACGATTGCATTCTTCTTGATTGTTTATGCCATATCGATGAATCCTGAAAAAATGGAGACCATCATGAGCCGTTGGAGCACGCCCACTCTATTAGGGTCTATTGTCATCCTTTGTATCGTTGGCTTTATAAAACTGGATGCACCCTTCCAGGCACCAACAGAGGCGTACGTAACAGGTGCTTTTTCAAAAGGGTTCATTGAAGGTTATAACACGATGGATGCTTTAGCCGCCCTAGCCTTCGGGATTGTCATCCTGACCTCCATCCAAAAGAGAGGGGTATCGGACCGTAAGCAGCTGACTAAGTACACCATAAAGGCTGGAATGGTCACAGCAATCTTCCTATCTCTTGTGTATACATCCTTAGGTTTCATGGGAGCACGCATGGCTGCGAACGGTTCTTATGAAAATGGAACCGATATCCTGACCGCCGCTTCTACCCTATTACTTGGGACAGGCGGGAAAACCCTTTTGGGGATCATCTTCCTATTGGCCTGTATCGCATCCGTAGTAGGATTAACAACAGCCTGTGGACATTATTTTTCCAATCTCATTCCTAAGGCCAGCTACAAAACGGTCGTCCTGCTCATTACGCTAATCGGGTTCACTCTATCCAATCTAGGATTGAATCAAATCTTAAAAGTATCCGTACCTTTCCTAGTGATGGCCTACCCTTTAACAATTGTCCTGGTCGCTTTGACGTTCTTCAGCCGTCACTTTAAGAATCCAAAAAAAGTATACCGGAGCGCTATGATTTTCACCGGTATCTTTGCCCTGATCGATGGACTGAGCGCTTTTGATGTACCATTAGGACTCGTGGAAACATTCACCGAAGCCCTTCCGTTTTCTGAACATGGAATGGAATGGGTCCTACCAGCCTTGGTTGGCACGGTCATTGGCATTATTCTAAGCCAAGCAAGGAAAGCATCACCCACCGAAGACATGGAAACCAAATAAGTGGAGCAGATGAGTCCGTTGATTCATCTGCTTTTTTCTCGCCTTCTATTGCTTATTTTTGGAAATTACCACCCTATTTTTGTTATGATAAGGATAGAGGAGATGATCAATAAATGTCAAAGCAAACACGTATTGGTAAAACGAATTTGTATGTGAATCAGATTGGTCTTGGTACGAATGCAATTGGTGGACATAACCTATTCCCTAACCTGAATGAAGATACCGGAAGAGATGTCCTGCGGACGGCTCTTGAAGAAGGGATCAACTTTTGGGATACAGCCTACATTTACGGGCCCGGACGCTCGGAGGAACTGATTGGCGAAGTGCTGAAGGATACCGGCAAACGCGAGGAAGTGGTACTCGCTACGAAAGGTGCCCATAAATTTGTGGATGGTAAAATGGTAATTGACAACTCTCCCGCTTTCCTTAGAGAGTCTGTAGAATCCAGTTTAAAGCGGCTCCAGACTGATTATATTGATTTATTTTACATTCATTTCCCTGATGAAGCTACACCAAAGGATGAGGCTGTCGGGGCTTTAAAAGAATTGAAAGATGCCGGAAAAATCAAGGCGATTGGCGTCTCGAATTTTTCGTTCGAGCAATTAAAAGAAGCTAATAAAGACGGCTATGTCGACGTCTTACAATCCGAATATAACCTGTTTAAGCGGGGAGCCGAGCAAGACTTGCTTCCATATACAGCTGAAAATCAAATTTCCTTTGTCCCTTATTTTCCGCTTGCATCCGGCCTGCTTGGTGGCAAATATAATGAAGAATCGAAGTTTGACGACCTGCGAGCTAAAGATCCCCTTTTCCAAGGACAAGCCTATTCCAGCAACTTGCAAAAAGTCGAGGAGCTTCGTGAAATCGCCAACCGAAAAAACGCAGAGGTTGCGGACGTCGCCCTTGCCTGGTATTTAACACGTCATTCCATAGATGTCTTGATACCCGGGTCCAAAAAGCCTGAGCAAGTCTTGCGTAATTTAAAAGCATTGGACGTTGAATTAACCATCGATGATATTGCTGAAATCAGCGCGATTTTCGCTTAAAAGATAAGAGAGAAGCTGTTCAATTTCGATTGAACAGCTTTTTTCTTTATTTCATATTCATGGTCTCCCGCAATGAATGAATAGCATCCCTTCCTGGACAAGAATAATCCCTCAACGTAATCTTCACTATTTATATTGCTTCCCTTTTTCTACATTGGTATATTTATTGAATATTCAATCACTAAAGAAAGAGGCTACCCCATGAAAAAATCTTATATTCTTTTATTTCTTATCTTGGCTAATTTATTCTGGGCAGGTAATTATATTTTCGGCAAATACGTCGTTGCTGAACTTTCGCCGATTCAACTCACGTTTTCACGCTGGCTAATTGCTGTTATCTTATTATTTCCTCTTGCTCATTGGATTGAAAAACCCGATTGGAAAAGTGTATGGAAAGCATGGAAAGTACTATTACTGATGGGCATGCTCGGCATCATCGGCTATAATTTTTTCCTGTATTGGGCTTTGACCTATACGACTTCCATGAATGCCGCTCTCGTTAATTCGATCACCCCTGCGGTCATCGTCCTGTTTTCCGTCTTACTATTAAAAGAGAACATTTCATTCCTACATGTGATTGGCCTTATTCTATCCTTATTCGGAGTATTATTGGTCTTAACGAATGGACATCTTCAGACCATTTTCCATCTTACCTTCAATAAAGGAGATCTGTTGATGATTCTGGCGATACTTGTCTGGACCTTCTATTCACTCATCGCCAAAAAGATAAAAAATATCCCGGCCATATCAGCCACCGCCGTATCCGTTTTACTTGGACTGATTCTGGCTGCTCCGTTCGCCTTTAGTTCGGGGCTGAACCTTGATGTAAGTACTCAAGCGATGGTAGGCATTTTATATATTGGAATCTTTCCATCCGTTGGTTCCTTCATTTTCTGGAACATTTCACTGCGTCATATTGATGCAAGCCAAGCTGGCGTTTACCTTAATCTCATTGTCGTCTTCACTGCGATTCTAAGCTTGATGTTGGGTCAAAACATCACAATAGTCCAAATTCTTGGCGGCCTTCTTGTCTTCTCCGGTGTCTACTTAACCACTAAAAAGAAGAAGGATAATAAAGCTGTGGTTTCTGCTTAAGTAGACATTTTAGCTTTCCCCTTGTTTATCTAGCATGATTTACGTTATCTTTATAGAAGAAAATCTGAATGTAAAGGTGTGCTTTAGTTGAGAATCAATAAATATATTAGTGAATCAGGGATTACTTCGAGACGAGGCGCCGATAAATGGATTGCTGAAGGTCGAGTGACCATAAACGGAGCTGTGGCCGAACTTGGCAGCCAAGCTGAACCGGGCGATGATGTTTGTGTCGATGGCAAACCGATAAAAGTGGAGCAGCAGTATGTATATATTGCACTGAATAAACCCACAGGCATCACAAGCACGACTGAAAAACATATCAAAGGAAACATTGTTGATTTTGTTAATCATCCGCTACGCATTTTCCATGTTGGTCGTCTTGATAAAGACTCAAGCGGTTTGATTCTGCTTACAAATGACGGAGATATCGTAAATGAAATCCTCCGGGCAGAGAACAAGCATGAGAAAGAGTATATTGTCACTGTTGATAAGCCACTTACTGATTCCTTCCTACAAGAGATGTCATCAGGCGTAGAAATTTTGGATACGAAAACACTTCCATGTGAAGTCAAGCCGCTTTCACGCCATACGTTCAACATTACCTTAATGCAAGGGTTGAACCGGCAAATCCGCCGCATGTGTACGGCACTAGGTTATGAAGTCCGTGAACTGCAGCGCGTTCGCATCATGAACATCCACTTGGACAGGTTACCCCTCGGTCAATGGCGCGACCTGACAAAAGAAGAATTAAACGAACTATTTGCAGAATTGAATTACACACCAAGAAAAAGATGAGTGAAGAGGATGCCCCCAGATTTGGGAGCATCTTTTTTTAGCAGCTGCATTCCTTTTATCGGTCAAACTGCGTAATATATCAGTCAATTTCAACATTTTATCGGTCTAGTTGAAGATATATCGGTCTAATCCAGCTTTTTTCGGTCAAAGTCCAATTCGACTCCAAAATAAAAAGCAACCATTAGGCTGCTCATTATCGGTTATACCCACCATAGATCGGTTGGACTTTCGTTGATCAGGACGGTTTTCAAGTTCGTCACGGCTCGTTGGAAACCTTCTTCGATCGACATGAGCGGATCTTCGTGTTCGATGCTGACGACGTAGTCATAGCCATAAGTACGAAGGGCACTCATCATGTCGGACCATTCTTGGAGGCTATGGCCGCAACCTACTGAGCGGAAGTTCCAGGCACGTGTCTGGATGTTGCCGTATGGTTGCATGTCGGTGAGACCGTACATATTGATATTATCTTGGTCCAGATAGGTGTCTTTAGCATGGAAATGATAAATGGCTCCAGCTTTTCCAAGAATTTTAATGGCGCCGACAGGTTCGATTCCCTGCCACCAGAGATGGCTTGGGTCAAGGTTGGCACCGATTGCGTTCGATGTGGCTTCCCGTAACTTCAACAAGGTGTATGGTGTGTGGACGAGAAAACCTCCATGCAGTTCGAGTCCAATTTTAATATGATGTTCATCAGCAAGCGTAGCGATTTTTTTCCAATAGGGAATCAGTTTTTCTTCCCATTGCCATTTCAAGACATCCGCATATTCGTTCGGCCATGGAGCAACCGGCCAATTCGGATATTTGGCACCTTCGTGATCACCTGCGGTACCGGAAAAGGTATTGACGACCGGTACATTCATCAAGGCAGCTAACTTAATGGACTTTACTAGATTTTCATCACTTTCCCTAGCCCAGCTTTCATCTGGGGAAATAGGGTTGCCGTGACAGCTGAACGCACTGATGGCTAGCCCCCTTGATTGGATGGCTTCCATGTAGTTCTGCCGCTTTTCTTCACTCTCCAATAGCTCATCCAGTGGACAATGGGCATTACCTGGGTACCCGCCTGTACCGATTTCCACTGTTTTCAATCCAGAGGCTGCCACATAATCAAGCATTTCCTCAAATGTTTTTTGTCCGAATAGTACTGTAAAAACGCCTAGTTTCACTCGCCTCACCTCACCTTTGCATTAATTGATGCTCATGACTTTTCCGCTTGCGGAACTTTGGTAAATAGCTTCAATGATTTTCGATACTTTCATGGCTTCCGCCGGTTTTACCAGTGGTTCGGCAAAACCAAGGCAACTATCGATAAAGTTCGCCGCCTGTTGAAGATCCGGTGTGTCCTCACCTGGCATCCAAACTGCTTCACTATTCAAAAGCATCCCGTGCTTCGCCTGGTTCAATATGAGCGGGAACACATCTAGACCACCCTGTGTTCCGGATAAACTCAAGACTGTCGCTTCTTCGCGGATATTCGCGGCCCACGACGTTTCAAATAACAAAGAAGCTCCATTTGCAAATTTGATATAAGCTGTTGCATGGTCATCCACTTCAAAAACGGAAGCATCGAAATTGCCCCATAGATTGACTTGATCGACACCCTTACTGACATAATTATATGTCGAACCTACAATTTCGATTGGTTCTGGGTCATCCATCAGCCATAAAGCCAAGTCAAGCAAGTGACAGCCATAATCGATCACACTGCCTCCGCCTTGCAATTCCTTGCTCGTAAATACGCCCCAACCGGGGACTTTCCTTCGTCGAATGGCCTGAACTCGTGCCACGTATGGCTCTCCAATTTCACCTGCTCGAATCATTTTTTTGGCAGCCTGGGCTTCCTTCATGAACCTGTAATGATACGCAATGGAGAGCACTTTTCCAGATAAGTTTGCCGCATCGGTTATTGCCTTACATTCCTCAGTCGTGATGGCCATCGGCTTTTCACATAAAACATGTACACCAGCCTGCAATGCCGCGATGGAAATCTCGGCATGAAACTTGTTCGGTGTGGCTATCGTGACCGCATCCACTTCGGCAAACATATCTTCATAATTGGTAAAAACTTTTTCAATATGATGTTGCCTGGCGACATCTCTCGCCTTCAATTCATCAATATCCTGAATTGCATATAAAACCACTTTATCCTGTAATGTTTGGAAGGCTGGGATATGCCTTTTTTGGGCAATCCCCCCAGCACCGATAATACCCATTTTCAATTTGTACATGATGACTATTAAACCCCTTTATAAGCGGACGATTTGTCTGGATGCATTTGATTCCATTGCGCCGAGAATGACTTTTAGTGATTGTAATCCTTCAATTCCTGTGACAAGAGGCTCTTCATTGTTTACCACACTTTTTATAAAGTGGCTGATTACTCCAGTATCATGCTGTCCGCCAGAGTCATTTGTCTGGATGCCCCCTAATTCGAAGGTTTCGGTCTTCCCATTCTTATGATGGATAATCAGTGAATATTTAGGGTCGTCTTCTAGACGCAATACGGCTTTTTCCGCATAAATGACCGTTGCGTTGTCTTCTTTTGCGTACGACCAGCTTGCCGTCAGGGTACCAATAATACCGCTTCCCGTTCGCAGGATGCAGGCAGCGCTATCATCAACATCCGCCTGTTGCTTTGCACTCGTTTCCACAAAAGCTCCGACTTCCACAAATTCCTCGCCTAACACATATCGCAGTAAATCGGCTTTATGAACACCTAAGTCCCCCATCGCCCCGATGACCGCTTGATCTTTTTTAAAAAACCAGCTGTTCTCCCCATCGACACTCCAAGTTTCAGGTCCTGAATGTCCAAAAGCTGTCCGGAAGCTGTAAATCTTTCCTAATTCCCCACTCTCAATTAGCTTTTTGGCTTTTTGATGTGAAGGGACAAACCGCTGATTATGACCAATCATTAATATCTTGCCGCTTTTTACAGCTGCTTCATTCATTTTTTCCGCATCTTCTAAAGAGGTCGCCATGGGCTTTTCACAAAGAACATGCTTTCCAGCTTCAAGAGCAGCGATCGTGATGGGGGCATGCAGGTAATTCGGTGTACATACACTAACCACGTCAATATCCTTATTCTTTAAGAGTTCTATATAATCAGTATATGCTTTTGCGTCATACCTTTGTGCCGCTGCATTCGCCCTGTCTTGCGCAATATCACAAACGGCTACAATATCGGTTTCCTGATGCGCTTCATATTCCGGAAAATGCCTATTTTTCGCAATGCTCCCACAACCAATGACTCCCACTTGTACTTTGACCATTCTGCTCTCTCCTTCACTTCATCTCTTGGATGAGATATTCTCCAATGGTACCGCTTTTCCATAAACCACATTGTTGTGAGAACGTGGCTTGACCCACTTGACCGCATTCTTTATCACCCGCTGTATCTCTGGGTTATAGTAGGTCGGATACGTTTCATGGCCAGGCCGGAAATAGAATACCCTTCCTTTTCCACGTTGGTACGTGCATCCGCTTCGGAAAACTTCGCCGCCTTCAAACCAGCTCATTAAGAGCAATTGATCTGGTGCGGGTATATCGAAATGCTCCCCGTACATTTCTTCCTTCTCAAGCTCAATATATTCACCGATTCCTTCAACGATGGGGTGAGCGGGATCCACGACCCAGAGCCGTTCCCTTTCATCCGCTACGCGCCATTTCAGATCGCAGGTCGTTCCCATTAATTGTTTGAAGATTTTCGAAAAGTGTCCTGAATGGAGGACGATAAGGCCCATCCCTTCGAGCACCCGCTTATGAACACGTTGGACGATTTCATCCTGCACTTCATCATGTGCAATATGCCCCCACCAGAGGAGTACATCCGTTTCCTTCAGTACCTCTTCCGTCAGACCATGCTCTTTTTCGTCAAGCGTAGCCGTGTTAACCTCAATCTGATCTTCTTGTAAGAACTCGGCAATCGCGCCATGGATCCCATTTGGATAAATCTCTGCTACCTCTGGCTTCGTTTGTTCATGGCGATACTCGTTCCATACCAAAACCTTCATCAGAATCTCCTCCATATGTTTTTTCGGCGACTTCCCCTGCATGTTTAACTAATACCTCTTATTTTGTTACGCAAACGTTTGCGTTAGAAACAATAAAAAAATAATTTTGAATAATAAGATTAAATACATTGGTAATCTATATTGTAAATTTATGTTAGGAAAAATCAAGCTTTAATTGCTAAAACAATTCTACAATTTCTCTGTAATTTCTTTTTCAATAGCGGAATGTGACTCACGCTGTACGATTTTGGTAGGAACTCGGATACTCTTTTCCATCATTTTAGGATCAGCGATTAAATCAAATACGCACTTTGCTGCTTCATAGCCCAGCTGGTACGTATGAATATCGACCGTGGTTAGTGGTGTACTTAAGAATTCGATAAACTCCGAGTGATTAAAGCAGACGACACTTATTTGTTCCGGAACTTTCAACTTCTTTTCCGCTAACACGCCCAATAACAGCACACCCAATAATAGGTCCATGACTATAAATGCCGTTGGTGATTCAGGTAAATTCAGCAGTTCCTCGATGGCTTTTATGCCATCGGCGCGATTCAATGGAATCAGTTTAATACTTTCCTTTGGCACGCTTAACTTTGCCTGTTCCATTGCTTGTCGGAATCCGCTTAAACGCGCCTGGATCACTTCGAATTCAGGACTGCCCCCTAAAAAGGCAATTCGTTGATGACCAAGATTGATGACGAACTCCGATAATTCCTTAGCCGCTTGAACATTGTCGTTATCAATGAAAGTGATGCCACTCATATCCGTCCTTGGCTTCCCTACCAAGACAAATGGGAAGCTTTGTTTCACTAGATAGGGCACCACTTTATCATCCTGCTTCGAATACAAAACAATCATGCCATCCACGCGTCTACCTTGAACCATTTTAACGACATCTTCAAAAATGGCATCCTCGGTTTCCCCAGTCGTTAGCGAAAGGCTATACCCCTCTTTATTACAAAAGTCGCCAATGCCTCGGATCACTTCTGGAAAGAATGGATTGTACAGGGATTCCCTAGCCGAATTTTTCATTACGATTCCAATGGTCTTCGTGGATTTTGTAACCAAATTCCGGGCATTTTCATTCATATGATAGCCCATTTCCTTCAATACCTTCCGTACTTTACGCTTTGTCTTTTCACTAATGGTAGGACTGTTATGAATAACACGCGATACCGTGGATGGAGCGACATTCGCTTTCTTGGCAACGTCTTTGATCGTTACAGACATTTTCATCTACTCCCGTTCATCGCACAGGGCTTATTATTCCCTATATCTAAATAGTTATTTAACTGCACCGTCAGCAATTCCTTTAATAATTTGTCTTTGGGCAAAAAAGTACGCAATGATGACTGGAATGATTGACAAGGTAAGTCCTGCCAAGGCAAGATGCCATTGTTTCGTATATTGACCGAAAAAGAAGAATAATTTAAGTGGAATGGTCTCAGATCCCGCACCCCCGATAACAAGCGATGGCAAAAGGTAATCATTCCAAATCCAGATGACATTCAAGATCCCGACCGTGATTGACATCGGTTTCAATAATGGAAAAATGATATACCAGAATACTTGAAAACGGTTGGCTCCATCGATTTTAGCCGCTTCATCCAGCGTGATGGGGATCCCTTTTAAAGTACCATGATATAGGAATATGGAGAGACTGCATCCAAACCCTAAGTACATGATGATCAATCCGGTGCGATTCAACATACCCATCTGACCAAATTGGGCTACAAGCGGGATCATCACCGATTGGAATGGAATAAGCATGGCTGCCACAAACACGAAGAACAGCAAAGAACTAAATTTACTTTTATTTCGTGATAGCGCGTATGCGGCCATTGCTGAAAAGATAATAATTATCACGACACTGACAACCGATATAAAGATGGAATTGAATAAAGTCCGAAGAAAATCCAATTGTTCGAAGGCCTGAGTGAAATTTTCTAGTGTCCAGGTATCCGGCAAGCCCAATGTGTCAGAGAAAATCTCGCGTTTCATTTTAAAAGCATTTACGATCATTAAATAAAAAGGGGTGAGCCATAACAAGGCCAATACAAACCCGATCAATCCGACCAGCCAAAGCTTCCAATTCTTTCTCATCATAGCTCAACCTCCCTTTTCTTATTGATATATACCTGTGTCAAGGAAACGGCTGCCACAATCACGAAAAAGATCACGGCCTTGGCCTGTGCATAAGCCATATCATTTTCGGTAAACGCCGATTTAACAATGTTCATTGCGACCATTTCTGTTGAATTGTATGGCGCACCGTTCGTCAAAGAAAGGTTTTGATCATATATTTTGAAAGAGTGTGAAAGCGTCAAGAACAAACTAACCGTGAAGGCTGGTGCCACAAGCGGAAAAGTTATATGGCGAAAACGTTGGAAGCTATTGGCCCCATCGATTTTAGCCGCTTCAATCAGGTCTTCAGGAACTGCCTGTAAATAAGCGATATAAATGATCATGATATATCCCGCCATCTGCCAGGACGTTAAAATGATCAATCCCCAAAATCCAGTCTCGGTTGTGGAAAGCCAACCATTAAATGCCTCTATGCCGGTTACATCGCCAATGGCACCAAAGACTTTGATGAAGATGAACTGCCAAATGAAACCAAGAATCAATCCACCGATTAAGTTCGGCATAAAGAAAATGGTCCGAAGAAGGTTGCTCGATTTCAGTTTTGAAGTCACGATAAGTGCCAAGCTCAAACCAAGAACGTTTATGACCACAATCGCTGTTACAGAAAATTTGATGGTGAACCAAAATGTATCCAGGAAGCCCTTGTCCGAGAATAGGTTTATATAATTTTTGAGACCCGTGAAATCGGGCGTACCCAAACCGTTCCAATTCGTAAATGAATAATAAAACCCGTAAATGAGCGGCACGATCACGACCAAAATGATCGCGGCTAGAACAGGTGTCAAGAACAGCCAATATGCAGCATCTCGATTTCGCATTTGAAACCGACCTCCTAATATAGTGTGTAAGTAGCGAATATATTTATAGAACAAACAACCAATCGACACAAGTTAGGCTCGATTGGTTGTTTCCCTATTTAACGGAATGCCTATTTACTGTGGATTTTCTCCCAGTTTTCAATGTTTTGTTTGACGAGTTCATCCCATGTCATTTTACCGGTTACATATTTTTGGACACTTGCACCCAGATCATCGTTCCACCCGACTGGATATCCATTGAACACCCATCCAATGGTATTTCCCTCTTGTGAATACTTATAAATTTCTTTTGATAGAGGATCGGCAATTTTTTCAACGTCATACCCTTCATAGGCTGGAATGAATTTAAAATCTTCTAATACAGCTTTTTTACCTGCATCGGATGTATACATCCAGTCTAGGAACTTCCTCGCTTCTTCCTGAACTTTCTCATCCGATTTCTTATTTACTGCCCAATAGTTCGGTACCCCGACCGGCATGGCTGCCGTGTCCCCATTCGGAATAGGGATGATCCCTATGCCATTTTCAGCTAATTCGGGATCCATGTCATACACTGTGTTATACACCCAGTTCCCTTGCTGGATGATTGCAACCTTTTCAAGGGAGAATAACTCTTCTACTTGTTGGGAGTAATCAAGGCTTGCCGTTGGCTGAACAGAATATTTATTTTGAATATCGACCAGTTGTTTGAACTTGTCTCCATCCGAGAACTTGACGGTTTCCGCCTTGCTTGCCGTCAACACGTTTCCATCAAACTCCGGTGCTAAAAAGACATTGGATAAATGGTTTCCCGTTACCCATTTCTCTTTGACCGGATACGCGAATACTGCATCAAGCTTCAATTTGCCTTTCTGTGAATCCAGCTTCTTCACTGCATCCTCTAGAGCTGTATAGCTTGTAAGTTCTTCCGCCTTGATTCCGGCTTCTTTAAAGACCCTTTTGTTATAAATCAGGCCATACCCTTCCTGATTGAATGGAAGCCCAAGAATCTGCCCGTCCTCTTCAACGCCATCCAACGTCCCATCTAGTGCTGCCTCTGCAGCTTTCGTATCCTTCAAATCTGATAATCTATCTTTATATTGTTCCACATCGATCGGTCCGCCAATGTTAAACACTGCTGGTTCCTCACCGGAAGCAAATTTTGCGGTAATGGCTGATTTATAATCATTCCCGCCGCCAACTGTCGATACTTTGATTTTCACATTTGGGTTCTCTTTTTCATACTGCTTGGCCAGAGTCTCAAATTGCGGCTTAAACTCTACTTTAAATTGGAAAATATCCAGCGTCACTTTATCTTTATTATCGGAATCACTGTCCCCGCCAGTAGAAGAAGAGCAACCTGCTAAGACCACACTAAATATCAATAAAATAGAAAAGATTCCCCCATACCATTTTTTACGCTTCATGCCTATCAACTCTCCCTTTTTCCGTAAATTCCTATACCTTTTAAGAAAACGTTTGCATAAAGTATGAAAAGTAGATGTCTTATAAACTGTCATTTCACTATTCTATTGAAAGATAAACCACCACCTTACAAACCTAATTGTAATCGGTTACATTTCTTTTTCTTTATATTACCACTTAATTACATTACTTACAATTAAATGTATAACTCTACGAATATATTACGTTTCTTCTTCTAAATTATATGATTGAATACCCAAGAATTATTCCTTATCCTGATTATATAATTTGAACGGATATCCATTCTGGGTATTTCTTCATCTTTTTCAACCATTCAGAATCCAAGATGTATTTCATTAGAGAAATGGGAAACCAAAAGGCTCCCCTTCATTCACTTCAAAACCATTTTCACGTTGGATGACCCATACTCTTCCTTCAATTCATAATATTTATCACTTGCTTGTCCAAATTCCTCGAATACACCACTAATAAGTAATTCATCCGTTTCCTTATCCACAACGCTGTACTTAATATTGCTCTTCCCAAACTTTCTGTCATCCACTTTTAAAAGAATCATGCTAAACACCTCCATATATAATGGCTGTATTCCTCATGATGGTTGGATTCTTACTTACATAATATAACAATTTATTCGAAATTCACAGATTTTTTTGTCATTTTCAGGGAAATAAAAAAAGCCCTGCTAGGCCCCTTGAAATGAAGTACATTTATTTCCATATAAAAAAGGAGCCCAATCCGGCTCCCAAAATGATTTTATGACTTCGAAATATCCACGAACCCCTCACCAAATACATCCCTTACATCATGTATCGCGATAAAAGCTTGGCTATCGGTAGACTGAACAATTCTCTTTAACTTGACGACCTCTTGTTTACTAATGACAATATATAGAATTTCCTTCGCATCTTTCGTATAGTAGCCATGTCCATCAAAAACTGTGACCCCTCTATCCATTTTAACCGTAACTTGTTTCGCAATGAGATCTGCTTCTTTCGAGATGATGGTGATTGCCTTTTTCGGGTTTACACCCTCAATGATGAACTCCATTACTTTCGTTCCAATATATAGCATAAGGATAGTTAGCATGAGACCTTCCGCACCGATAATGAAATAGGATGAGACGGCCACGATTATATCAAAGAACAATAACCCATAACTTATGCTCCAGCCTAAATATTTATTTGTGATCCGAGCAAGAATGGTAGAACCTGCCGTCGTACCGCCCACCCGAATGATCAAACCAATTCCTACACCAGCAAACACACCGCCAAATATGGCATTGATTACGATTTCATCCGAAGAAACGTTCCAATTCTCCGTCAAATGTAGAAAAAGAGAATGGAAGGTGACGGCAATAATCGTATAAATGGTTGTAATCCTCGATAAAAATTTATATCCGACAATCAGAAGGAATGCATTCATAATGAAACTTACCAGGCCCGGTGACCACTGGAATAAATAGAATAAAATGATGGTAATCCCCGTTACTCCACCTTCACCGAGATCATTGGGAATAACGAAAAGATTGATTGCCAACGCAAAAATGAACGCACCTATTATTATAATGAGAACATCTAAAGAAGTCTTTTTCATATGTAACTTACCCGCCTTTATATAAACAATTTCCTTGCTATATAGTAACACGTAATTTCTTGATTCCTTCATTGATTTTCTTAATCTGTTAAAATAATTCATCTCTTAAATCAGGAATGGTAAAAGGCCACTGTACTCCCGCTAAACCGGAATACAGTAGCCTGCATACTACCTCTTTTATAGAAGAATCTTGCCATCCGTAATGTTGACGACACGGTCACACAAATCTAACATTCTCTCATCATGCGTCACCATGATGGCTGCCTTGTTTCTTAACTTCACCTCGGTCGCAAGCATTTCCACTACCTCTCGCCCCCGCTTTGAATCAAGGCTTGCAGTGGGTTCATCTGCTAAAATGATGTCTGGATTATTCATCAACGACCGCGCAATTGCTACCCGTTGACGTTCACCGCCTGAAAGCTCTTCTGGCAAATGATTGCACCGATGACTAAGCCCGAGATGACTAAGTAATTCATCAGCTTTTTTCACAGCTTTCTTGTCACGTTGCCCAATCAGTTCTGAAATAAGCAGAAGCTGGTCACGTACGGTAAGGTACGGAACAAGATTGGATGATTGAAAAACAAAGCCAATTTTCTCTAGACGGACACGTGTTAATTTCTTCGGAGAAAATGATGTTATATCCTCATTATTTAAAAGCAAACTACCTTTACTTGGGGAAAGTAAAGCACCTGCTATAGAGAGGAAAGTACTTTTCCCCGAACCTGATGGACCAACAACGGCCACAAATTCCCCAGCTTTCACTTGAAAGGTAACATCGTCAAGAGCCCTCACGATATTCTCACCTTCACCGTAAATTTTGCTGACGTGATCGAATGATAGTTTATGATTCATCATGCTACCCTCCCAATGGCTTCAATGGCATCAATTTTTGACACTCGATATAGTGATAACAAGGAACCCAATACCGAAACAATCAATAAAAGAATCGAATATTGAATGACCAAAGAAGTACTTAATTCAAAAGGCATTCCTTCTGGCATGATGAAAGTGACCCCGTATGTTAGTGCAACACTACTTGCTATACATACCACCGCAAGCATGAACACTTGGCCCACGATACTTTTTGCAAGGTAGCCAGTACTTGCTCCGAGTGCTTTCATGACTCCAAATTGATTCGTCTTCTGTAAAGTGATGACATAGAAGAACACAGCAAGAACAAATGCAGCAATCACAAACAGAAAGGCTATCATCATCGCCAATGTACCTTGTTCTTCTTTAAATCCCGGGATACTTTGAAGCATCTCATCCTTCGTAATGAGTTCCACATCAGACACAGACTTCAACGGACCTACTTGATCCATTTGAACCGCAATTGTGCTAATTGCGTCCGTGTTTTTCAACCGAGGATTAATCCCCTGCCATCCCTTAACGTTCATGTACACAACAGGTGTATGGCTGTAGGATTGATTTTCGGTGAATCCTACGATAGTGAATTTGTTACCGGATAATTCATCTACTACCGTATCCCCTACCTTATAGCCGTCCTCTTTTAAAGAATCATTGGCTACTATATCGCCTTTCTTCTTATTATCATAGCTTTTCCCTTCCACGATTTTGGGTGCAAGGAACCCATTGGCATCCGTTGCAAAAATCGTGACATCCGTCTTTTTCGATGTACCTTCTTTATTGAAGGTCAACATCATTTGACCCAGGGCCTCCGCTCCTTCAACACCCGTTGAAGAACGAACCTCACTTAATGTATCCAGCGGAATAGTAGATCGGTTTAGTTTATGCTCCACGTCAGACTCCATCACGAAATAGTCAGCATCCATGCCTTGTATCGATGAAGCATTTTCAGCTGAAAGTCCATTAGCCAATCCAGAAATGATAAAGACCAGCCATGCGACCAAAACCATGATCAACCCGATCAGTAAGTAACGCACCTTTGAATGTTTCAGCTCACGTATTGCTAAAAACATTTTTTCATCTCCCAATTCTTTTGTTACCGTTTGAACATCCAATCCCTTATGTTCATGTGGTATACATCGATTGTAATGAATCATTATGAATGGAAGATGAACAATTGATTACATAAGCGGCAAACGAACATAAAAAGTAGACCCTTCCCCAAGTTCACTCTGAACCGCAATCGTTCCACCGTGAAGTTCCACCGTCTTTTTCGTAATGGAAAGACCTATGCCGCTCCCGTTCTCACTGCGATTACGCATTTTATCAACTTTATAAAACCGTTCAAAGATATGAGGAAGCTCTTCATCGGCCATCCCCATACCAGTGTCTTTAATGATCACTTCGACCATCCGGCCAATTTTTTTGATGCGTATAATGATCGAACTCCCGCTATCCGAGTATTTAATGCTATTCGTTATCAGGTTTGTCCACACCTGGCTTAATAGCTTCTCGTCTGCAGAAATCATGGTGGATGGTAGATCCATTTCAATCACCATGTCTTTTTCCCGCCAACTCCATTCCAGCATGAACAGCACTTGTCTTATTTGCTGAGCTAAATCAAAGCTTGTGGGCTGGAGGGGATCGTCTCCTTTATCCAATGAAGCGAGCATCAGAAGTTGCTTACTCATCGCGGACATGCGCCGACTCTCCTTTTCAATAATGGACAAGTACTCCTTTCGTTTTTCCTTCGTTAACTCTTCCGATTGCAGGGTTTGGGAGAAGCCCTGAATCGAGGCGAGAGGAGATTGAATTTCATGTGAAACATTGGAAACGAATTCCTGTCTCATGTCTTCCAGACGTTGGATGCTCTGCGTCATTTTCGAAAAATGTTTCGCCAAATCCCCAATTTCATCACCACGGGTAACGTTCAATTCACCACTATAATCCCCGTCAGCAATCCTTTTTGTCGCTTCCGTTAATTTGGTAATAGGCTTAACAAGAAAACGTGTGTTAAAAATAATGAAAAAGAAACTAAGTAAGATCATAAGAACAAGCAAAACGGCCAGGAAAAAACGAATTTCCCCAAACTGCTTTTCAATATCAGGCCGAACGAACAAGGCGTATTTTTCGCCATTCACGTTCAGCGGAACCCCAATACTATTTTCTAATGCATCTTCAAAAAAACCGGTAATGAACAGCCCGTTATTATAGGTTTCAATCCCTTCATAGACTTTCCCGTTCAAGACATCAGAAACCGTATCCCCATCCAAATCCGTTTGATGAAACGGTTTGCCATAAGAAGTAGCCTTACCCTGTTCATTGATTAAGTACAGCTGGTAATGCAATCCTGATACATGGTTTAAATAAGCATCAATATCCTGATCAGGATTTTCCTCATACAAAGAAACGATCTCCCTTGCGACCTTGCTGATTTTCTCTCCATTGTAGGGTTTAAGAACTTGATGGTAATACACATTAGAAAGTAAAAAAGCAATGACGCTAGCAAGCACCATGATTAAGATCGTTTGGACAACGATTCGAAAATAGAGTGTTTTCACTATTTTTTGACCCCCAGCTTGTATCCCAATCCCCTGACAGTCGTGATGACAAAATCATCCGTACGTCCTGTGAATCGTTCACGTAACCGTTTGATATGAACATCCACCGTCCGGTCATCCCCTTCAAAATCTGCTCCCCACACAAGTTCGATAAGTTGCTCCCGCGTAAAAACCTGATCGGGAAAACTCCCTAATTGAGCAAGCAGTTCAAACTCCTTAAGCGGAAGAAGCAATGTATTTCCCTGAATTCGGACTTCATAACTTCTTCGGTCGATGATGGTTTGATTTAATGTTATTAACTCAGCATTCACCATACGGTACCGTCGCAAAAGCGCTTTCATTCTAAATAAAAGCTCTTGTGGCTCGAAGGGTTTAACGAGATAATCATCCGTCCCGGCATAGTATCCCTTTTCTTTATCAATGAGCTGATCCTTAGCCGTAAGTAAAATAACCGGTAAATCATATTGATCGCGTATCTCCTTACAAAGATCCAGTCCGTTTTTATAAGGCATCATGATATCCACAACAGCCAGATGAATCCGTTCTTTCTCTAATAATAAGGAAGCCACATTCCCATCCTTCGCTTCGAACACCATGTATCCTTCTTTTTCTAAGTGAAATTTGAGTAACTCTCGAATATGTTGATCATCATCTGCAATTAATATATGTATCAAAGAAACACATCTCCGCTTCTTAATATGAATATCCCTACAATAGCAATATTCGAGCTCTTAAAACAACCCAAGCCTATTTAAAATAAAACAGGTAGAGGGTTTTTATCCCTTCATCAAAACCTATAAAGAAGTGATATATCCTTCTGAAGCTAAAAACCTTGAAGTGTATATTAAACACATATAAACCTAGACCACTTATTCGTCTAGGTTTTATGTTTTGCCTATTAAAATTATTCCTTCCAAATATGTTTTACTTACCTTCGTATTTATTCAATGTCCACAAGTAAGATAAACTAAAAAGTCTGCGGATAACCAAACACCCCTCATCATATTTAGTTAGAAAATTATCCTCTAAATCAGTTGTCCCTTAGGTATAGCTTTGGAGAATAAAATGGTGGTAACTGATGATATTATGGTTATTTACTTAACAAAATTAAGAGTAAATTGGGCATACGTTTAAAAGGTGTTGTACGTACTATATAATTTGTAAAAACATCAAATTTGGGATTGCAAGGGTTATCTCTATTCTGTAAGTAATAAATAGTTCATTCGTCACTAGGTATCTCTTCAAACTTTGCCAATCAAGGTTTCACATAAATTACATTATCTCAGGTATATCAATCTCTTTGCCTGGAGACTTACTAATTAGAACCTTTAAGAGTTCTCTTATTCATAATTAGTAGTAGCAATAAAATCAAAAGCACCAGTTGAACTAATTTCATTGTTATATTCAAAATTATATATTAAAATTACTGCATTATATGATTTCTTTAGGTTTATACTTTTCTGGATTTTTGGGATGACAATTTCTTCATACGAACACCCATCTAATAATGCTGATATATCACTACTACTATTCTTATAGACTGCTTTTTCTATTGTATCCTCATCAGTTTCATCCATATCAATATTAAAATCGATAAAGAATTGGGAAGGGACAGACTCGCCATCCTCATCATACGTTAAATCAACATACTCTCCTATTGGGTCCTCATCGTTAATATTCCCTAACCAAATTGAAACCCATCCTTGTTTTTCCATTATAGTACCCTCCTACTTTAATCTTAGACCTTGTGGTAAAGACGAAACTCCACCCTCTAATCTATAATTAGCCCAATTATTAAGCCGTCTAACAAATGTATTATAGTCGCTAGAAGTATCTATTATTGCTAACAATTCATTATGTGCTTTAGTTGAGCCTAATCCTCCGTGAACACCCTTTGGATTGACAAATTTGACATCGGATATAGCTGTTCTTAAGTCTTTAATCTCTTCAGCACCAATATTCCAACACTTAAATTGCGGAGCTCTTGAAACTAAGTGCCATTCATGTAAACCTCCAGGTTCTCTAAGCTGACGTTCAATTTTCTTTCTAATCTTTTTATCTTTCCAAAGTTCGTCTAGTTCATTACTTGTAAGGGAATTGAAGAATTTATTAAAATTCCCACTCTTTGCAGTTGGTATATCATCAACAGTTAATTTGTTTATATCTTTAGCATTATCTATACCCTTACCAGCATCCTTAATCTTAACACCTTTTAGCACATCATGACCCTTATCTAAGACTTTTATGGGTTTAATGAAAGTGAACGCTGCAGCTGTTATTCTTTCATTTGTAGTGGAACCGGGACCAATCATAGTAGCTATATCGCCTAGAAGGAAATCAGTTGCCGCTATGGCATATGGGGCTAGGCCATCCGGAGTTCCTGAACCGTTACCACCAAGTACCTTCCTTTTCCCTTCAAATGTTAAAGCATAGTCCCCAGTATTTGAATCCATTATTGAATCATCGCTTCGATTGCTTTTAATATTCTGTTTGGCCAGCCCTGCATAGATTGCTTCCATTTCCTTTTCGAGCTTCCGGGCTTCGGCCTCTTGTTTCTTAAACTCCCGGTAGCCTTTCATGTTCTCGGCCACTTCATCCTTCACTTGATAGGCTGCACTCACTCGAAAGGCGCTTTGGTTGAAGTTCATCGGGGAAATGGTACCGTCCTGACTGGTGGCTTCAATGAGAGCCTGCACAAGTCCAATGGCCACTTTTTCCTGGTCCTCGCTCACTTCATATTCCTCGACCAGTTTACTGTCTACATCCTTCACTTTCTTGATGGTCGTATTCTTTTCTTTTTCAGCACTCTCCATTTTCTCATGGAAATCATCTTGTTTGAATACGCTAAGCTGAAGGATATCTTCAATGTTTTGGAAAATCTTTTGGAGATCGGTAGACTGCTGGTTCACCATCGACTTGGCATTGGTAAGACCATGGGCCACTTCTCCCTCTAAAAAGGGCACCTCGACCACGGTCTCACCGGATAGGTCCGCTTCTTCCAATATGGCCGGAATGCCTTTTAGGAAACTGATTTGTGTGGAGAATAATTCGATCCAGGCATTCGCCACGGTGACCTGCGCCCGGTAAAAGTTCTTGATGGCCGTCGCCCCGGCTCCGGCCAATTCTTCATCAAGGTCGACGATTCCCTGGAATTCCTTTTTAAGCGTTTCGACCTGTCCCTTGAGGTCCTCATATTGCTTGGCCCGTGACTTGACGGCCGACTTCAAAGGCTTAGCTTCGAATATCGTCATAATGGCTGATACCCCTGTGCAGTATGGGTGATGGCTTCATCCTGCTCTTTCAGTAAATCCACGTTGGCCCGGGTGTCTTCCAGATTCTTTTTGACGATCGTCAGATATTGATTGAAGGTCTTTTCCAGATTGGTTTCCCTTTCCTCCCATTTCGATGTGAAGCTCAGATCGTTATTGCCGAGCTGATCGACCGGCAGTGCTCCGATTGTCGTCCCATCCACGGCCGTTTTCACCTGGCCGACTTGCTTGGTCACGGCGGAATGATTCAGTTTAATCGTCGTCATTTACAACACCAACTTCTTGAATTCGGATAATTCTATATGTATCCTTCTGTTCTAATCGGGTATTCCTCCCATTCATACTATCCATTTCACTAAAGAAAAACGTAGAGTGAGCGTCACTCCGTCCTTGTACATATCCCAAAAGAATCACCTCATAAATAATTCCTCGAATAAACAAATGTCATATTTTACATATTTTTCATTATAAGGATTAAAGTCCGAGAGATAAATAGGGATAAATACGCTACTTTGATAGTTCAACAGGAATTTCCTCACAGCAAGTTCGATATGCGACTAAGTCTTTTTACCTCCTTTTTTTAAAATAAATCAAAAGAAGAGGATGCAACCTGCATCCTCTCGGCATTCTTTATTTATCTAATATCCTGTTTGAAGTGTAAATGAGGCATTCTTTGTTTCTTACCTTTTTTATGTTTCGGTTTCGGTTTTTTCTCTTGCACTTTTGCTTGGTCATAGACCGCTGTCCCCGCAATTCGTGCTACATCTTGAAGCTTTTCTTTTGAGATTTTATCAATCGTATCATCTGGGGAATGATACCAAGGCTCTGATGGATTGTGTATGAACAAGGCAGCAGGGATACCTGCTTCAGAGAAGGATACATGGTCACTTCGACCTCCCTCTCCATAAGGGGTAGCTACACCGTTCAGTCTCTTGCTAGAAGCCTGTGCAAGATCCGTTACTAGATTCGGTTCTCCATCGTTCGTCAAGAGAATCAAGTCCCCAGCATCCTTACTACCGACCATATCCAGATTGAAGTTTGCAATACTTCTGTTGATTTCATCTTCTGATAGATTGTCCACATAATCCTGCGAACCTAGCAATCCATTTTCCTCTGCTCCAAAGGTGATGAAGCGAATTTCCGTGTCTGTAGGCAGATCCTTCAGAACACGGGCAAGCTCAAGCGTGACGGAAGTCCCTGATGCATCATCATTTGCACCTGGTGCCCCAGCTACTGAATCATGATGTCCGGTTACATATATGATGTCACTCTTCTTCGCCTTTATATTCTTGGTTGCTTTTTTCGTTGCTACTACATTATAGGACGTTTTTTCTCCCGAAGAAGCACCCTCGATTTTCAAGGAGGCCTTCACCTTTTCTCCATTTTCCAATTTTGCTACGACTGCTTCACCTGCCGTTTTCGTAATTGTGACAGACGGTGCATATTGGTCATTGACTCCTCCGAGTGTCCCGTTTAAATCTCCCTCTGCGTTATTGTAAATGATGACTCCCACAGCCCCTTTTTGAGCTGCATTCACTACTTTCTCAGCAAAAGAAAGGCTTCCTCGTTGTATGAGAGCAATCTTTCCGGCAACATTGGCTTGTTCAAGCTCCTCCAACGTTCCTAATCCAGCGTATACCACATCACCTGAAACGTCCCCATTTACTGAATAGGTTAAATGTTTTGGTTGAACTTCCCCATCATATCCGTCGAAAGCCAGTTCCACCTTGTCAGGATCTGTGTAGGATAAGAATTGAAACTCTTCAATATCCGCTTTGTAGCCATATGACTTAAACTGCTTTTGGATGAACTGGACCGCTTTATACTCCGATTCTGTGCCAGCCACGCGAGGTGTTTGCGAGAGGTATTCAATATTCTTGTAGATTTTGTCGACATTGATTCTCTTAACAATTTGCTTATCTGTGGAGGGGGCTTTTTCACTCGGAGATGAATGAGCAGGTGCCGCCAATGCAGTGGTACTACTAACGCCTCCCAACGCTAACGTAGTAGCTAATGTAAGAGATAGAAATGGTTTTTTCATAGATTTCCTCCTAATTTCAATAGATTCTTATAATCCATTGTAAATTATTCAGAATATTTAAAATAGGTATATTCATCCTAATTATCCCATTTCCCCGCTAGTCTATAATACCTTTTATAAGCGTTTACGCTGGGATACGATTTATTTTTTTGTCATCCTATATAAAAATTCTTTTGAACGTACAGGAATTTAGCTTTTTTTCTGGAAAGTAGTACAAAGAGAATACGACTTTAATCAGGGAAGAAGGGGCGAGAATGTCCATTACTAAATTCGTGATGCCTGAAGTGATTTTTGGAAAAGGTTCGATAGAGCAAGCGGGAGAGGCATGCCTACGTTTAGGGGCCAAAAAGGTGCTGATTGTAAGTGACCCTGGTGTAGCCAATGCCGGCTGGCTGGATATCGTCGTAAAATCCTGTCAAGATGCAGGACTTGCCTACGCTTCCTTTATCGATGCAACGACAAATCCTAAAGACCGTGAAATAGAAGCCGGCTGTTTGACGTTTCATAATCATGAGTGTGATGCCATCATAGGGGTTGGCGGAGGAAGTGCGCTGGATGTCGCCAAAGGGGTCGCTTTATTGGCATCAAACGGCGGAGTCACCAGTGATTATGAAGGGGTCGATAAAGTCCATTCGCCTCTTCCACCCATGGTGATGATTATGACCACGGCTGGATCCGGCTCGGAAGTCTCCCAATTTTCGGTGATTGTCGATTCGTTCCGAGAGAAGAAAATGACGATCATCTCAAAGTCGATCGTACCCGATATTGCCATCATCGATCCGGCTACGTTGACAACTTTGGATCCAGACTTGACTGCGGCAACGGGTATGGACGTTTTGACTCACGCCATTGAAGCCTATGTTTCTATCGCAGCAACACCACTTACTGATGTTCAAGCACAGAACGCCCTCTCCATCGTCTCCCGTTACCTACGCCCTTCTGTTGCATCTAAAAATAATGAAGAAGCAAAAGAGGCGATGGCCATGGCTAGCCTGCAAGCCGGACTTGCCTTTTCCAACGCCATTTTAGGAGCCGCCCATGCGATTTCCCATGCCATCGGCGGAAAGTACCTGCTTCCGCATGGGGAAATCAATGCAATCCTTCTCCCCCATGTCATGGATTTCAACCGAATTGCTTCCCCTAGGCGATTCAGCGATATTGCGGAAATCATGGGAATCGACACACGGACCTTAACAGAGCAACAATCAGGCGCCGCCGCTGTTGCCTTCGTTCGGGAGTTATCCCAAGATATAGGCGTGCCTCTAAGTTTAGGGGATGTCGGCATTACTACGGATATGATTGAACTAATAGGCATGACCGCTATTGATGATGCCTGCATGATTACAAATCCTCGTGATATGTCCATAGAACAGATTAAACAATTGCTCCTTACAGCCCTATAGGAGGTGCAACCATGAACAAAAATGAAATGATAGATTTAATGACCGGTGTACGGTCTTCGAAAAAAACATACTACACTGAACTAAAGAAGACCGTCGATGAGTTAAAAAAGAAGAATCTACAACTTGAAATCATGAATGATATTACCAAGAACATGAACGGAGACTTGGATATTCATCTTATTCTTCGAAATGTAGTCGATAAACTAAAACGACTGGTCTCATTTGATGACTGTCATTTCATTATTTTATATGAAGAAGATCCGACTCTACTCCATATATGCCCTAATGAACCATGCGAGCTTAACATTGAATCCAAAGACCAATTACATTCGATAAAGGAACCGATCCAGATAAACGTCGAGATGCTCCCTGCTTTTCCAGAAAAAGAACAACTTCTGTCCCTTCAGATAGAAACGCTCCTCTTGATTCCTATGTACGGAAAAAATGAAGAAATCGGGATTTTAACCTTCGGCAGGAAGAATAACACAGCATGGCTCAAAGAGGAGTTAGATTTTCTAAAGCAACTATCCAATCAGCTAGCGCTAACTTTCGAAAATGCTCTGCTCTATATGGAAGTACTTCATTCTAAGCAGGAATGGGAGGATACCTTTAAGGCGGTAGAAGATATGATTGTCGTCTTTGACCGGGAGGGTGGGGTCTACAAATCCAATGATGCAGCCCAGGATTTTTTTGAATTAGAACCTTTGAAAAAGGCATCTCAAGCTCTCATTCAAGAAACCTTCTCACTTGATAAGCCAGGTTTTCAGGAACTCCTTCTTCAGCAAGGAGCCATAATGGAAATGCACGCCTACCCCATTCAAAACAAGGAACAGCAAGTATACGGTGTTATCGCTTATTATAAAAATGTTACCGAAAGAAGAAAAATGGAAGCTCAATTACTTCATGCCGACAAGCTAGGGGCCATCGGTGAAATGGCAGCGGGAATAGCCCATGAATTGAATAGTCCATTAACCGCCATCATTGGTAACTCTCAGCTTTTATTGAGAAGCACACTTCCGGAACACCATGATTACAACCTGCTAACCGATATCCAAAATTGCGGCGACCGATGCAGGCAAATCGTAAAAAGTCTGCTTACCTTTTCACGGCAGGATGAATACAAGTTCCACTATTATTCTATGAACGAAGCCATCCACCAAGTTTTGAACTTGCTGAAGTTCCAACTCGAGAAGAAACAAATATTCATTCACCTTTCCCTACAGGAAGACCTGCCGTACATCAAGGGCAGCCAACAGCAGATTGAACAGATTATCATCAACTTGTTATTGAATGCCAAGGATGCCTTGAGTGATCTTGATGAATCAGCCCCAAAAACCATCACCATCCAGACCTTTTTAGAAGAGGAATATATGATCGTCCAGGTGGCTGATAATGGGACAGGAATTGAAGCCGAGCGCCTCCCTCTTATTTTCCACCCTTTTCATACGACAAAAGACCGCGACAAGGGGACTGGACTGGGGTTGTCTGTTAGTCTTGGCATCGCGAAAGATCATGGCGGCAAAATTGACGTATGGAGTACGCCAGGCCAAGGAAGTATATTTTCACTGAAGATCCCCCTACCGACAGAAGATGAGAGGAGTGAATAACATGATTCATTTACTTGTAGTGGACGATGAAAAAGAGGTGGGTACCTTTTTATCCCGGCTTTTTACGATGAAAGGATACAACGTACACGTCATACATAGTGGAAAGGACTTTTATGCAATCGATTTTAATCAGGAGCATTATGATGCTGCGATGATTGATTTGAAGCTTCCCGATTGTGACGGCCTTTCCCTTTTACAACATCTCAAACAAAAACAACCTCGTTGCAAGGCACTCATCATGACTGGTTACAGCACAGTCAAGACCGCCGTCCGCGCAATGAAACTTGGCGCAAGTGATTATATGGAAAAACCCTTTGCCGATATTGAGATATTAGAAAAGCAGATTGAAAACCTCCTGAATGAAAACACGGATGTGAATCAGCATTTCTTTCAGAAACTGGCCAGGGACTCCGGTCTCATCGTCGGTGAAAGTGTCATAATGAAAGAACTGACAGAAATGGCGTTCAAAGTCGCTCAAAAATCGGTTAATGTCTTAATAGAAGGGGAAACGGGAACGGGTAAAGAGGTGCTCTCCCGCTTCATTCACTCAGCAAGCCCGCGTAACCACGAGCCCTTTATCGCGATTAATTGTGGAGCCATTTCAGAATCCCTGCTTGAAAGTGAATTATTCGGCCATGAAAAAGGCGCATTCACCGGTGCAACCCAACAACGAAAAGGCTTTTTTGAAATAGCCGGAAATGGAACCCTTTTCCTTGATGAAATTGCTGATGCCAGTCCAGCCATCCAAGTCAAGCTTCTGCGGGTCTTGGAAACTAGGGAATTTATGCGGGTCGGAAGCAGTGGGACATTACGGACCAACGCACGATTGGTAGCTGCCACTAATGAAAATCTTCAGCAAGCAGTAGAAAACAATAAATTTCGGGAGGATCTATTTTACCGCCTGAATGTTGTCACTCTTGAAATACCAGCATTACGTCATAGAAAAGAGGATATCCCTCTCCTTGTCGAGCATCTGGTCGAAAGGAATGGTCAGGCAGATGTATTCTTTTCACAAGAGGCTATCGAAAAATTACAGCTATACGACTGGCCCGGAAATATACGTGAGCTATCTAATACCGTGATGAGAACCTTAACCCTCGCAGATCATGGACAGGATATCACTGCGGACGATATCGTTCTCCCTACCCATCAGGTCATTTCACCCAAGAAACAAGCTACAATGGATCTTCACTCTCCTGAAAACCCTCTCGAAGAATGGCGGAAGAAACTTGTAGCCGATTTTAATGAAAAAGATGAGCTGACGCTTGAAAACATACTCTTGGAAATCAAACAGTTCGAATCTACCATCGAAAAAGAGCTCGTCCTGCAAACCCTTCAAAAAACGTATGGAAACCGGAATGAAGCCGCCAAGCGCCTACAGATTTCAATGAGGAAATTACGTTATATACTAAATGAAAAAAAACATACCTGACTCTTATATGAACAAGGGTGCCCCCATTAATAGGACACCCTTTCATTTTTTTCTATTCCATTGTTAAAACGATACGACCGTTAATTTCACCCTTTTCCATCATTTTAAACACATCATTGATTTCATCAAGCGGTCTTGTTTCAATATTCGTCCGTACTTTTCCATCTGCCGCAAATTGAAGAGATTCTTGTAAATCTTTTCTTGTACCAACGATTGAACCTCGCACAGTTACCCCATTTAATACCGTATCAAAAATAGGGATAGGAAGTTCATCATTCGGCAATCCGACCACGACGAGTGTTCCGCCTCTTTTGACTGAACTGTAAGCCTGTTCAAATGCTTTTTTCGTTACGGCAACAGAAATAGCTGCTTGTACGCCACCAACTTTATCCTTAATTGCTTGAACGGGATCATTCTTCAACCCATTCACTGTATAATCCGCTCCTAGTTCTTTTGCCAGCTCAAGCTTATCATCTTGAATATCGACGGCAATGACATTGAATCCCATCGCCTTCGCATATTGAAGCGCAACATGCCCAAGTCCGCCAATACCATAGATTGCGACCCAGTCCCCTGGTTTTGCTTCTGAAACCTTAAGCGCTTTATACGTCGTCACACCTGCACAGAAAATTGGGGAGACCTCGGCAAAATCTAGCCCTTCCGGAACCTTGACAACATATTTTGCCGGTGCCTTACAATATTCCGCATATCCTCCGTCCACCGAATATCCTGCATTGAGTTGATCCAAGCAGAGCGTTTCACGGCCCGTCAAACAGTATTCACAGTCGCCACATGCTGAATAAAGCCATGGAATCCCTACTCGGTCACCGACTTTCAATGTTGTGACGCCCTCTGCTACCTTCTCGATAATCCCTACTCCTTCATGTCCAGGAATAAGCGGGAGCTTTGGCTTCACCGGCCAGTCGCCATGTGCTGCATGTAAATCCGTGTGACATACGCCACATGCCTTAATTTTAACTAGAATCTCACCATACTCTAAATCCGGAATCGGTACATCCTTTATTTCAAGCTCTTGTTTAAATTCATTGACGACCGCTGCCTTCATTGTTTTAACATCCTTCAATGTTTTCGATTCCACCGTACTTGTCCCCTGATTTACATTCATGATTCTATTCCTCCCTTAGGTCCGTGTTTTTCTCACTTCCACTTATTTATAATGCAAGTGCCATGCCAAACAGAAAAGTCCAATCAAGTTAGGTTCAAACGTAAATCCTAGCCGAAAATTCGGCCCATTATGACAGAAATCCGGCTCAATGATGACGAAAACCAGTTCGTATATTGCTGGAAAAATGGTTCACCCTATAAAGAGGAGGTGTACAATGGACACATTTGAAGAAGCCTATGAATCCTACAAACAACAAGGAACGCCACAAGCGAACCAACAAGGTGGGAACGACAAAGAAGAAATTGTCGCCGTACGGAAGAATGAAGAGGATAATATCATCGCCATCAAGACAAATACCGGAAGGGAACTGGACTATCCCACCGCTCTTTCAGAAGCCAAGGCTGGTGCACTCGCAAACGTAGATGTCTTTCATAAATATGGTCGGGACATTTTGCGAAGTGAGCCTGATGGCATTAAAGAAAATAATCTGGATGAACTGCCTGAATTTTAAAGACCGAGAAAAGCTGCCTTCCATTCAGGCAGCTTTTTTCCGCAACAAAAAAAGAACCGCATACTAACAGGTTCTCCTAACGACTTCCTCAAGGTTTTCCGGGATATTGAAAATGGAGCAACCAGCACTCTCCCTTTTTCTCCAATCCTTCTATCTGTTTACCCCCATTCATAATGATAGGACTCAGAGATTTCCAGCAAGCGGCCACAGATTTCGACCACTTCTATGATTTCAATCCAAGACATATCCATCCCAAGTTCATTAGCATGCGAAATCTTATCCCGTAACTTCCTGATGGCATTGGCATCTTTCTTCCCTTTACTTTTGGATGGGATTTGAAAAAATGTTCTCAACTCTTTATCTTTATGAATAATGTCGAATTTATCGCTAATTTGTAGACATTCAATTAAATTAATCTCCTCATTTTTCTCCATTCTCCTTTCATATAATTCACTTGCCTTATGTAGACGATCCTCACTAATCATCGGATACCAGCTTTCACCCCCGAATCGATGCATGATAATATCACTAAGTCTCATTTCCAATAAAGTGATATAGCCAAAAATCAGCATCCTGATTGGTGGTTTTTGGAGGTCGGCATGCGTGATTAACTTTTTGATTGAATTATTCTCTAACACGAATACCCTCGTTTTCTTCTTAAAAATGCCTAACAATTGGATCAAGGGCGTTGAATCCGATACAAGTTCCCTTGGGGAAAAGAGCTTCATATAATCCGAAATGTTCCCTTCGCCAAGTTCATGTCTATCGATATAACCAACGATTTCCCCCTGGTCTTTCACGGCCAATGTATCAAAGTGTTTTTCCTCCATTACATTTTTGATATCAATGGCCGATTCATCTTTTCCACAAAACTCAAACTCTTGGGCTATGCTTCTGACCGTGATATTTTCCTCATATAGATTTTTAAGACTGTGATAACTACTATTATTGTTTTTGTACTCTACATTGGACATCCATGACCCTCCATCATTGGCATTCTATCCTAATTCATTAGAACCTAATAACTCCCCACTATCAGAAATAAGTCCACATGAAGTGGACTTTATTCCTTCATTCAAATGATATGTTTCTGCATATCTTCATTCACTTCTTGTTCCCAGTCCTTGCAAACATCTACCCAGTCCTTTGCTTTTGAGAATTGAAATAAATCCCCGAGTGAAAGTTCAATGGCTGAGTTCGCGCTCCCGCAAGCCGGGAAAACTGTCTCAAACCGTTTCATCGAAACATCCAAGTAAACATCCAGTTCATTTGCCAATCCAAATGGGCAGACACCCCCGATTGCATGTCCGGTCTGTTCAAGAACTTCTTCTGGAGATAACATCCTTGCCTTGAACCCAAACATTTTCCGGAATTTCTTATTATCGACTTTCGCATCTCCAGCGGCCACGACCAAAATTGCTTGGTCTCCTTCTGCCCTAAATGACAACGTTTTGGCAATGCGCGCGGGTATAACCCCGATTGTCTCCGCAGCTTGGTTTACTGTGGCACTAGATGTTTTGAATTCCATCACATCATGTTCCCTGTTCCATTGTTTAAAGTGGGCCCTAACACTCTCGATTGACATTTACTTTCATCCCTTTCCTTTAACTCTTTTTATGAATCGTACCATTCTTCACTATAGTAAAGCAAAATCTCTTTCCTTTATTCTAAATATTCAATATTTCGCATAAAATCTTGAAATTGACGAAAGAGGCCAAAATACGATACTATTAAACTTCGGGCAAAAGCCTAACGTGGTTCGTAACCATCCCACGATAAAAAACTAGGGAGAGAAAAAAATGAATATTCGTACGCTCGCGATAAATGGTCTATTGGCTGCCATCTATATCGCTGTCTCATTCGTGCTTCAGCCGATTATGTTTGGGGTGCTTCAATTCCGCATTCCCGAAATGTTGAATCATCTTATTGTATTTAATAAGAAATATATATCCGGCATAGTCGTCGGTGTGTTCATATCGAACCTTTTCTTTTCACAGTTAGGGGCATATGACTTGATTTTTGGGGTCGGGCAATCTCTGATAGCCTTATTGCTTGTCATCTTTTCTTCCCGTTTCATAACGGGCATTAAGGGTCGAATGGCCATGACCATCATCATATTCACGGTTACGATGTTCCTAATAGCCATAGAATTGAATCTAGTCTTAGGATTGCCATTCTTAATAAGTTGGGCAACAACAGCAGCCGGGGAATTCCTCGTCCTACTGATCGGGGCACCCATCATTTATATGATGAATAAAAGAATTCAATTTGGAAAGTTGCTTTGAACTCACTGTGCATAAAGTAAAAGAACATTCTATATCCAAAGAGCTGTCTGCTACATGCAGCGGCTCTTTTTTTCAACCATACTCAAAAAAATTGATAAATGGTGGTGACTTTTTGCAGAAAAAAATACTGATGTTACTCGTCCTTCTGATTGTAGTAACATTCATCGGGCTAAATTCAGAATTATTCACGATGATTTGGAATAGCGACTTGGAATCCGTGATAGCCATATTGACAGAAAATCTCCTTCTTACCTTTGTAGTGACGTTCGTTTTGATGATCATTCAGAACTCCTTTACTGTCATCCCCCTGATTTTACTTTTAACAATTAATGTAACGATCTTTGGCTTTGCATTCGGGTATCTATGGAGTTGGTTAACAAGCGTGGTCGCGTCAGGAACCATTTTCTATGCTGCCAGGCACTGGTTCCAGTCATTGATTTTAAGAAAGATGGGTACCGACTGGCAGGATTCCGTCAAGGATCATGGGTTTATGTATGTCTTTACCGGTAGAATTTTCCCTTTCATACCGACAAGTTTAATAAACCTTGCAGCTGGAGTTAGTTCCGTCACCTTCAAAGATTTCTTAATGGCAACAGCATTAGGCAATCTCATCTACTTCTTCTTTCTCTCTTTAATTCCATATGGACTTCTTTCCGTAGAGATGAATCAATATACATTGATTGTACTCGGTTTCCTGCTCTTAACCTTTTTCCTTATCTACAAGCGCTTCAAGAAAAAAAAGAACCTATCACTCTTTAAGAAAAACAGGTAACCTTGCTGCCTGTTTTTTTGTGTGGAATCGTATATTTTCAGCCAATAGTTTGTTAAAATGTGTATGTATTTCAGCTTTGAAATGTCGGAGAATTCAGGGAGACCCATATGCCGAGACGTATCATATTAGTAATCTACATTCTTTCTGGAATGACCACATTACTTGTTTTCAATTACTATTTAATGAATTCCTTGAATACTAAAGAGGCGTTCCTTCAACTCCAGCGAGCAGAAGGGTTCATCTTTGTCCTATTAATCGGTTTGATTTTATTTCTCTACTTATCTAAAAGAGAAGAGTTCAAACAACTAAAAGAAGAAGAACAACTTCGAAGTACCCTTATTAACTCAATGGTAGACTTTGTGAATTTTAAGGATGGAGAAGGTAGATGGCTAGAATCGAATACGTTTGGACTTCAGTTATTCCAATTGGAGAATGTGGACTATAAAGGAAAAAAAGATAGCGAGCTTGCCGAGTACTCCCAATTCTACAGAGATTCATTGATTTACTGTGAAGATTCCGATCAAGAAACATGGGCAATGAAGAAGATTACGCGTTGTGAGGAGAATATTCCACTGCCAAACGGTCATTTTAAGACCTTCGATACCATCAAAGTCCCATTATTTCATGAAGATGGTTCACGAAAAGGGTTAGTAGTCATAGGTAGGGATATTTCAGAAAGAATTACCGCGGAAAGTCAATTGCTTGCTAGTGAACAGCGTTATAAATCTTTGTTTGATCACAACCCTTCCCCCATGTTAATGCTTGATTTGAAAGGAACCATCATAAACGTCAATCCAAGATTTGAAACCGTCACTGGATTTCGTAAAGGTGAGGTTCAAGGGGACCCTTTTATAGATTTGGATTTTTCCGCAGAAGCTAAAGAGCTCATCCAATCTTCCTGTCAATATGTCGTGGAAAATCAGAAGGGGATTAAAAAAGGAAAAGATATAGCGTTTGTTACCAAATACGGGAATTCCATTTTACTTTCTTGTACTTTTGTTCCTATGTTAGTGGGCAAAGAATTAGCCGGTATCATTACGTATGCAAAAGACGTAACACAAATTCGTGAAACAGAAAGACGCTTACGAAAATCCGAGAAACTTTCGATCATCGGTGAACTTGCAGCAAGTGTTGCTCATGAAGTGCGTAATCCTTTAACGTCCTTAAAAGGGTTCGTTCAACTCCTGAAAAAAAACGACCAACCCCATGATCAATATTACACCATCATGCTTAGCGAATTAGACCGGATCAACTTAATCGTTAGCGAATTGCTTGTCCTAGCAAAGCCTCAGGAAATCATGTTCAGTCAAAATCAAATTGTAGAATTGATGGATGAAGTCAGAGCCTTGCTTCTTGTAGAAGCCGATTCTTCTTCCGCTCAAATTTCTATCAATGTGAAAAACGACATACCGCTTATTTTATGCGAAGCAAACCAGCTGAAACAAGTATTCATCAACATGGTCAAAAATGCTCTGGAAGCAACAGCATCCCATATTTCAATAGAAATTGAGCATATTAGCCATTCCATTTCCATTACAATCAAGGATAATGGCTGTGGAATCGAGAAAGATCGCATGAAACATCTCGGGGAGCCCTTTTTTTCATCTAAAGAAAAAGGGACTGGGCTTGGTCTGACCGTAAGTTGCCGAATTATCGAAGCGCACCAAGGAAAAGTACACTTTAGTAGCAAACTAAACCATGGTACCGAAGTTAAAATTGAATTGCCCATATATAAATAGGATAAGTACTTGTTTACTTGTCCTATTTTGTTGTGTTCGGGATATAAGTAAACGTCCCCATACAACGATTGAACCGGCTAAAATCACCTTCTCGCCTTTTTTTATCTTTTTCAACGTACTCCCCCCTACATTTCCTGTAATATGGTAAGGTCAGAGTACCATGGTAAGCTTAATTATTTCTTAATGATGCATAATAGGAAATAGAATAATTAGCTTATAGATCAAGAAAATGTAGAGAGATTCTCTTCATTTTTTCACTGTTATTTCACATTTTCATTTTATACTAGTTCATAGAAGTACTAAGAAAGGTTGCTGGCACAACAAAATGAAGAATTACATATGGCTGTTCGTCAGTCTACTTGCCTTGTTTATCTTACCGGTAACGGCCTTTGGCCATGCATCCATTTTGAGCTCGAATCCTAGCCCAAATGAGAGCTTGGATACTATACCTGAAAAGATCAGCATTCAATTCAGTGAAACTATACAATCTTCCTTTCACTCACTTGCCATGTACAGCAAAGAGGGGAAGGAGATCCCACTTCAAGATATCCAAGTTTCAGGGAATACCCTTGAAGCTACATGGTCAAGCTCTTTCGATGAAGGGGTTTATATCATTAAATGGAGAGTGGTTTCTAGTGATGGTCACCCCATCAAAGGTACAATTCCCTTTCAATATGGGGAATCCAACATCCCATCCGATCAACTGATCGGCGAAGAACATGCAGGCTTTCCAAGTACAACACAAATAGTCCTGCAAAGCCTTCAATATCTTTGTTTTGCCGCTCTTACTGGTGCACTCTTTTTTTATTTATCATTGGTGAAACGCCCTACTCCTGATCAAATCAGCAATAGGGCCCGACGCTATATCTGGCTATCTTATACCGGACTGGCGATTTCCATTCTATTGAGTCTACCTTTAAAAGTTACGATTGACGCTGATGTAGGTTGGTGGCATGCTTTCAATGGCATCTACCTAAAAGAAGTATTACAGACCACCCAATTCGGAAATATTTGGATGATAGAAATGGTGTTGCTAATTGCCTTACTTGTGGCAATTTTGGCTATATGGAGAAATTACTTCAACAAGGTTTCTCTCCTAACATCCTTTATCCTTATATCTGCCTTGATGGTTTGCAAGGCCTTAATCGGACATACCATGGATACAACTCATCAATACCTGGCTGTATCTATGGATTTTCTCCATGTAATGTCCATGGCATTATGGCTAGGCGGTTTATTGGCTATACTGATAATTCTTCCAAAGTCCTATAATCCGAAGCTGACTGATGTTGATAAAAAAACGTTTTATTGGTCAATCATACAGAAGTTTTCCTCATGGGCCGTTCTCTTTGTGATTGTCCTGATCGTCAGCGGACTTTACAGTAGTTTTCAACATGTCCCAACTCTTCATTCATTGCTAAATACGACATATGGACAATTATTACTCGGGAAAATCGGACTTATGTCCATCATGTTAGGGTTTGGGGCATTTCATTTACTCCGTGGGAAAAGAAAAACGAAGAAGCTGGGCCTCAGTACTGGAATAGAATTCAGCCTGGGAATCATCATTCTCCTTATTGCTGCTCTTTTAACAAATGTTCAGACAGCCAAGTCTTCTCCAGGGCCTGTAGAGAAAACGGAAATGACTGAAAATAATGATCAAGTAACTTTATCGGTGACCCCCAATGAAATCGGTGAGAACCTCATTCAAGTGGAGTTAATAAATAATGAGGGCATCCCTTATACAGATATCGAACAGCTTACAGTGGTCATGGAGCCTTTAGATGAAGACACAGGGGAAGTAAAATTGCACCTTCAGGAAGAAGAAAAGGGTATATTCAAAACCAAGTCGCTTATAACCATGTCAGGAAAATGGAAGATTCAAGTTCATGGTTTAACGAAGGAACTCCACTCTATTGATGCGGATTTTGTAATATTAGTAGGAAACTCATAATGAGAAGGGAAGAAATAAACATGAAAAATGGTACAAAGCTAATTATCGGTGCATTGGCATCTCTATTCCTCTTTGCTGGATCTGCAAATGCCCATGTTACGGTCAACCCAAGCTCTTCAGCACCTGAAGCTTGGGAAACCTATACACTGAAAGTTCCGGTTGAAAAAGAATCATCTACCACGAAGGTTGCCTTAAAGGTTCCTGAAGGCATCACCTTTTCAAGTTACCAACCAGTCCCCGATTGGAAAGTGACAACGGAAAAGGATAAAAAAGGACATGTAAAAACAGTAACCTGGGAAGCGACTGGTGATGGCATAGCTGCAGGCCAGTTCCAACAATTCACGTTCGTTGCCCAAAATCCAAAGGATGAGGCCGATATCGCTTGGGATGCATTTCAATACTATGCCGATGGGGAGATTGTCGAATGGAGTGGAGAGGAAGGTTCTGACCTACCACACTCCATAACAGAAATTATGGCAGCTTCCAAGAGCAATGAAGATTCATCAGTCCATGAACATGCAAAAGAAGGTGATCACTCTCATTCCGATTCTGTAGACAAATCGAAGGAGTCCACAGACAAAGAAGAGAATAACGATCAAACACTGATCATCATACTTGGCCTTTTATCTTTGATCATCTCGATTATTGCCCTTACGATAGCCGCACGTAAAAATAAGAAGTAATCATTTAAGAAGATGCCCCAAAATCACTTGGGGCATCTTTTACTTATTATTCTACAACCATGGACTTGCTTGCTTCAATGGTTCTTCTAATTTCATTCTGTGCACTATGCGTGACCATTGATAAATTCAACATTCCATTTCCTTGTGCCTTCTTGCTTATCCCCAAATCTTCCGTATTTTTTACCAGTTGGGCATATAGTTCCGCCTCTGTTAATTTACGACCGAATTCTTTTTCTGAGATGATTTTCAAGAGGGCTGCAGCTCCGCTCACATGTGGTGTAGCCATTGATGTCCCACTGAGCTTAGCATACTTGCTTCCTGGATATGTGGAGAGAATATCGACACCCGGTGCCACTAAGTCAATTTCGTCATTCGTATTCGAAAAATCTGCCAAGTTCCGGCTTAAGTCCACCGCCCCCACTTCCACCACTTCTGAATAAGCTCCTGGATAATCTAACTCATCCGTATCATGGCGGCCATCTCCACCGTTCCCTGCTGCACAAACGACAAGAATATCATTCTGTATCGCTTTTTGTATTAGCTGATGTTCCTTATCATCCGGGGGCCCTCCCAGTGAAAGTGAAATGACGGAGACCTTTTCACCCTGCGGCCCTTTCCAATTGATTGCATACTCCAATGCCCCATTGATCCAGTTGATATCTCCCTGGCCCTTTCCATTTAAAGCCTTCAAAGCTAGAATACTCGCTTTCGGTGCCACACCTACTACACCTACATCATTCAGGGTCGCTAAAATCGTACCACTGACATGGGTTCCATGCCCATTATCATCATGGTAATCCCCGGTTTCAGTAAAATCCCTTCCGTCAATGATTCTCTCTTTTAAATCGGGATGTTCCTTATCTATACCAGTGTCAATGACCGCAATGACCACACCTTCACCATAATTGCCTTGTTCCCATATTTCCGGTGCCTTTATAAGCTCCACACCTTCAGGAACTTTCTCATTGGCCTTTTCCATTATTTCTAACACTTTGTAAGGAATTAATCTTTTTTCTTTCGACATTTGATTACCCCTTCCTTCGTCAATAATTTGACTATCCTCGGCGAGGGAGACCTATCCCATCTGGTTGTCGTTAACCATTAAAGAGATAAAAAAGAATCTCTTCAACTTATATATACCAGATTTTTGAAAATAAAAAATAGTTTTACATAAAATTCCAACTATTTAACTACCTTTATTTCTCACTGGCCATTTACTTACTTTTTCATTATAGAACATACGTTCTTTAAATACCACTTAAATTTCCCATTTTTTTCAATAAAAAAGGCAACTTCCATTGAAGTCACCTTTTCGATATAGTTAAGCCCTGCCACAGCACTTTTTATATTTTTTCCCGCTACCACAAGGACAAGGATCATTCCGACCTATGACAGGTTCTGTATGGACATGAGGCATTTTCGCCGCTTTTGCACTCTCCATAATGATCTGGGTACCCTTTTGCTTCATTTTCTCGTAGCGTTGTTTAAACAGCTCCATTATATCTTTGCTATATTTCAATGTATCTTCGGCGATATCCATTGCCTTTTGTTTGGAAGTATTATAATCCTCTAGAACAAATTGATTATCATGGAAAGAAACACGTATTCCAAAATGTTGCCCCGCTTGCTTATTATCTTTCTTTTCCTCAACGAACTCTAGATAGACTTCCTGGCAATCGCAAGTCTGATGCATGCAATAGTAATCATAAATCCAATACGTTTTATCTTCATACTTACTTTTTAATGCAATGCCGTTTTCAACGCCAAAGACATCCAAATATTTAATCGCTTTTCCATCAATAATTTCAAATGGATCAATCGTTCTCATCTATTAGACACATCCTAATTCATCAAAATTTATTAACCTCATTTATTGTACAACCTAAATCCTAAACCGTCACTTGAAACGGAGCAGACAAAGGCGTATCCCTATTCTTCAACTACAAAAGGTATATATAAAAGAGGAGCAGTACCTCCGTTTATGGCAAACGGAGATACTGCTCCATGAGTTATGCTGCTATAGCTTTTGTTTTTTCTTTTTTCTTGTAAAATAATAAATAACCCAGATACCCGATGTAGATAATAGATACAACCAATACAATGGCCCAAGCTTTGTAAATGGTTTGGTTATCAAAGACACCTGTAAGGGTCAATAATGATGGAATAGTCAGTGTAACCCATGATAGTACAAGCGAAATTTTCCCGACGAATTCGGAAATGGGCAACTTCTTACAGTTGGTCAAATAGAACATCCCCCAAAGGAACGACCATAATACCCAGTTCAACCCCTTCACCATGTCACCATATTGAGCAAACTCTACGGTTGCGTACACAAGGGACAAAATGGATACCCATAGTGAAAAGTACCCGAGACCGCTTCCATCCATCCCTTTTAGAATGGTTATTCCCAAGTACAAGTAGGTAAAACCAAACAAGAATATCGATGCATGTCCTAAAGACATTGCATTGCTAGGTTCTGAAACAATAATTAAATAAAACGCACCGAGCACCTGAAACGAGCCAACAAATAAATTAAATACCGCAACATTTCTTGCATCGGCTTTTCCTAACGTCATTTTTCCATTTAGGAATAAAGTCGCTCCTGCAAGAAGTAATATAATATTTCCCATATTTAAAAGAATGAACGTGTGTTCACTCTCTATGTCCCTCCTCTTTATTAACTCTGCACAAACAAAAAAGCATCACTTCATTCAACATGCTATTTTACGATCTTTTAGTTTTCTAATATAGTAATTGACCACTACTTTGATAATACCATATGTTTGTGTTTTAAATCTAATTGAAAAAAAAAAAGAAGCGTTTCCGCTTCTTGTTCATACGATCCAAGTCGTCAATTGGTCGATTGGCGTTTTTTTTGCTGGTTTGGGCTCCATATCCGGATACCCCAGATAGATAAAAGCCAGGATTTCCCCTTTGGCCGATAAACCGAAAAATTCCCTCACCTTATCATGATAGGCAATTTTACCGGTTCTCCATACCGCACCCAGCCCCAGCGAGTGTGCCGTTAATAGCATGTTCTGAACAGCACTGTTGACCGCACCATACTCTTCAGTTAGAATGACATTTTTCTTATCGCTAGGCTCAATGCCTACCGCAATGATGACAGGCGCCCTCAGTGGGTTTTTCTTTGCTTTTTCCATTTTGCTTATTAGGCTCTCTGGTGTGTCATCCACATTTTCAAGTTTAGTGATTTCCTCAAAAACCTGACCAAGCTTGTTTCTTCCTTCACCCATCAGTACGAAAAACCGCCAAGGCTCCGTTCTAAAGTGATTAGGTGCATAAGTTCCGGATTCGATAATTTGTTCGATGATTTCTTTGGGCACAGGATCTTGTTTGACCAGCCCAATACTTCTTCTCGTTTTAATGGCTTCAAAAGCATCCATCGTAGATTCCCCCTTATCCTTTTATCTCCAGAAGCTTCTGCTTCAATTCATTTTCCATCACGGCAAGTTCCTGCTCAGCATGACGTCGTTTATGTCTTCCTTCTTCTTGAATTCTAAGCGTTTCTTCAAGAGTGGAAATTAAATTGGCCTGTGTATTCTTAAGCGTTTCAATGTCTACCAGCCCCCGCTCATTTTCCTTGGCGGTTTCGATCGTATTGACTTTCAACATCTCCGAATTCTTCAATAACAGGTCATTCGTCGTTTTGGATACCTGCTTTTGTGCCTCCACGGCATGACGCTGTCTGATTAAAGTCAATGCAATGGCGACCTGGTTCTTCCAAAGTGGGATGGCCGTCATGATGGAGGATTGTATCTTCTCGACAAGTGCCTGATTCGTATTTTGAATCAACCTGATCTGCGGAGCGCTTTGAATTGTGATTTCGCGGCTCAATTTCAGATCATACAGCCTTTTATCGAGTCGTTCAGCAAATTGGCGCATATCGTTGACTTCCTGGAACTTCATCTGGTCATTGCTCATCTCAGCAGATTTCTTAAGCGCAGGAATGGTTTGCTCATATAACTCTTCAAGCTTGATTTCCCCTGCTGCGATATAGACATTCAACGCTTGGAAGTACTCCTTATTCGTTTCATAGAGCTTTTCCAAGATTACAATATCCGATAGGAGTACATTCTTGCTACGATCAAGCTTGACGCTGATTCGGTCGATTTGAGCGCCTGTTTTTTGGTACTTCGAAAGGGCTTCCTGTACCGAGCCTGACAGTTTGCCGAACATTCTAGCGAAGAACGAGGGTTTTTCGGCCTTCAGTTCATCCGGGCTCAATTCGTTTAATTTCTTCATTAGATCACTGATGATGTCGCCTACTTCACCAACATCCTTCTTTTGCACATGCTCAAGCATCGAATTGGAAAAGGACAGTAGCTTTGATTGGGCCGGTGTTCCATACGATATCATGGCCTGATGATTCGTCGGGTCGATCTGTTTCGCAAGCTGATAGGCCTTCTCCCGATTCTCCTCCGGAATCACATCGATGAGTTTGATCGGCTTTGCTTCCTGTTTGGACAATGTTTCTTGCTCCTTCACCTCAGCAAAAGGATTGGCTAAAAGGTCATCCATTAAATTAGAGCTACTGGCATTATTCAACAAATCAGAATCCTTATTATTCATTTTAGCCTCCTGCTTTCCTCTATTTGTGACTCTTTGCGTGTTTTAATGGCTTGTTTTGCAACATCCAATTCAAAATTGAGGGTATCAATATCATCGGAAAGGACTTTATATAAATCTTTTTCTATCGTTTTAGTAAGATCCTTCAACGTCTTTCTAGTTTCGGTCAATGACAGTTCAAGCTCCTTGTTCTTTCTCGGTTGCTGGGCCAGAAAAACATATTTCTCTGCCAACTCCGTTGCGGAATCCAAATGAGAATAATAAAACGATTCAGCTTTATAGAACCTTTTCGGCTCTTTTTTAGTCAGACTATATATTTTCCTGATCATTTTAATCATATCCTTCCTCTGTTTGAAGGAAGAAAGGTGACGCACTGAAATAAGTGCCTTTTGAACCCGCCAGATTTTTGGCTTTGCTTCATCTATATTTTTCTTTATATATTGATATTCTTTCCTTGTAAGTTGATGTTTTTTTAAAAATCGTGAAGTGAAATAAAGTGAACCCAACCAGTAAGTGAGCCCCCCTCCGACCAGTGAAAAGACCACCGAAATCATGAAGGATTGATCTAAGGCAAATAGGCTGATCAATCCCACTAACAAAGCTATAGGGCCTGCAACCAGCATAGGAACAACATCAGCAAGAAATCGATTCATTAGTATTATCCTCCTGACTTACACTCTTTTCTATATATACGGATGATCGCTACTTTAGTTTCATAACGGAAGAAAGATTTCTTCCTTACCTAAACGATATAGGAACTGGAGGATTTCTGCAAATTTATTGAAATGATTTCTTTCCCTCAAATCAGAAACTTTGTCACTTTCTTAACTCCCACATAGACTATTGATATCTGTCTATCCAGATTTTAAAGGAGAGTGAAGTAATGAAGCATCACGGTTTCTATCCGTTGCCCCAACAAAACGGAAATCACCAGTTCCAAGAGCTGGATATCGAGGCCAAGCTCCCCCAAATGCAATCGATTGAAGGAAGAATTCTGGAACTTGAACGTCAAAATGAACGCCAACAGCTGAAGAGAATCAGTCAGGTTCATCATGATGTGTCACGTATAAACGCTGCCGTGGACCATGTAAACCAGATTGTGAATAGGCTAACTGAAAATAATCAGCAACGAAAAAACAACATCACTAAACATCCATGGGACGACGAAATTATCCCATTTAACTATACCCTTGGAGACTAATGCATAAAAACAGCAGGTGCAAAGCCCTGCTGTTTACATTTTTTCTAGTTGCTCTTTCATTAAGTTTATCGGATAACCTGATAGTTTTAGATGGATGAATCGATTATAGTAATGGTTAATTTCTTGAGTGTCCACTCCCACTAGTCTTTCTTCTTTACTCCCACGATGGTCACACTATAAAGGGTCAGATCATTTATCATCGTAAGACAAGTATATCTGCCAACCTTAAATGAATTGACATGCCATCTATAGAATCCCTCCTCCACGCCTTCCTTAAAATTGACTGCTTATATATCTAAATTTTTGAGAACCTTTTGGGTTGCTCCCACTAAGAACATGCTTCCCTCACCTACCTTAATTGATTTCCGAATCTATTAATCAAACGTTTGATTAATAGATGAAAAGCTGACTATTAGCGCAGGGTATAGTTTTTATGAAACCGTGTCATCCGTCTTCCTTAATAATCGATACACCACTTCTTCTATCCCTATATTGTAATACCCCATTTCCCGGAAGCTCTCGGCCGCTTGCTTCAGAGTCCCGGTAAATTTCATGACCCCTTTTTGCAACACACCAATACGGTCACATAACTTCACGATTTCACTCATATCATGGGTAATGTATACAATTGTCTTCCCTTGCTCTGCCAATCTCTCTACATATTGATTAATTTCAAGCTTGGATTGAAGGTCAATCCCGACAGTTGGTTCGTCCATCAAGAGAATATCCGGATCGTGAATCAGAGAAACGGCAATGTTCAGTTTCCTCTTCATTCCTCCAGAGAGGCTCGATACCCTTTCATCCCACTTATCCTCTAGCTGTACGGCATCACATAGCTCCAGTAGACGTTCTTCCGTTACTTTTCCCTTTACAAACTTACTCCAAAAACGAAGATTTTCTTTGACGGTAAACTCATCCCATAATGCGATATCCTGTGGGACAAAACCAATGAGTTGACGAACTTGCTTCGTTTGCTTTTTTAAATCCAGCCCATTAATCCTGATGTTGCCACTAGAAGGCTGTAATACGGTTGCAAGGATGGAAATGAGTGTTGACTTCCCTGCCCCGTTGGATCCCAAAAGTCCAAAGATTTCTCCTTTTCCTATTTGCAATGACACATCATCAAGTAGCAAGTTATCTCCGTATCTCTTTACGATATTATTAATGATAATCATCTGACGTTCAGCCCCCAATTTGTCGTTCTCCAAAGCAACGCTATGCAAACTCCCGAAAATAATACGGTCCATCCAATCTCGCTAAATGACGTATACCACGGGTAGGCCGTTACCCATAGAATTTTCTGAGGAAGCCAAAGGGATATAAATTCAAACGTTGGGGAAATATCACCAATCGGAAAAAAACTCCCCCCCGCAATTGCCAGAATGAATGCCATTAATGAACCGGCCACATAATAGCTTCCGAGATGATGCATCCGACTCGCCGTCCACATGCTGATGGAAGTTGTAAAAATGATGAACAGAACCATTCCAAGATATAGAAAAAGTGTAGTTTCCATAAGTTGAAAATACCTTAAAACCATTAAACTGCAAGCAGCTTGAAGAACATGAAAAAGAATATAGGCTCCCGACGTCTGTCTTAAATAAGAGGCGAGTCCTATATTCGTCGTCATTATTCTCGGAAATAAAACGGAGCGTTCCTTCACGACCCAATCCGATGTAATGAAACAGGACAGCATGGTGAAGAAACTCCAAACACCTAGGTAGGAAGTAAATAGAACATCTTTATTTTGTGTTCCCGCTATACTATTTTCACTGACATAGTTTATGGTCATCAACGGTTTTGGATCCAACTGATCTTTCGTATATTCGAATGCCTCATTCCACACATCCGCCTTTATGCCTTTTTCTTGTTGATAGAGCTTTTCCACTCGATTGGCAGCTTTGACGGAGCTTGTCACCTTCGTAACCTCACTCGCTACCACTTCACGAACAATACCCGAGGCTATGGAAGTTGGTGAAGTCCACAGCTCGATGCTCTCTTTTCTTTTGTCATCTAATATATGCGCCTGAAACCCTTTCTTTAAGACGAATATACTGTCTACCTCATTACGGGAAAGAAGGGTATCGGCCTCATCGAATGAGGTCTCTTTCACGACGATGCGTTGCTGTAGCTCCATTTGTTTGATGAGGTTTCCCGAAAAATCCGTTTGGTCTTCATCTACGATAGCAATCGGGATGACCAATTCCTTTTGTTGCTTCTCCAGTAACGAACCCACCCCAACAGCGGCCACGATCGGTAGCAGAAACAATAGGAGGGTAATAGGCTTGAACATATGCTTTAGTTTTTCTATCATGACTCCCATTACCTACTCCTCCTTATTTGTAAAATCCCCTTTATGATGAAGACACTGCACAGAGATAAAATGATGAGCCAAGAACCAATTTCGACAGGGGCATAGGCTGCTTCCTCCTGCACCATTGCGAACATGAACTTGAGGACCCATCCATTTAATGAAAATAAATTCAAGATTTGTAACCAATCCGGAAAATATACGACGGGTATGAAATGCTCACCAATGACAGCCCCTAAAAGAATAAGGCCGATACCGGCAAATTGATAAAATCTTTCATTCCGTATCATTGCCTCCATCCAGCTAAAAAAGGTTATAAATACGAAAGCAGCCACGAGTGTACTGCCGATCCATATACTTATCTCCGTCGGTTTAGAGATCCCATTCCATAATAAGTAGAGAAGGGCAATCAGGATGGAACTGACCGAAACCATGATATATGCCGCAAGCATTCTAGATAGGGTGGATTGAAAATGAGAAAAACCCAATCCCAAAAGACGGTTTTCTATGGCTGCACTTTCATTTCTTTTCAGTAATAGAAGCCCTAAAAAGCTCCATATCATGATAAGCAGTATATAAAAAGAGATAGCATAATAATGTAATAGACTTTCCTGAAAAAGATTCTTTTGCTTTTTTTCATCAAAGATTTCCCCACGACTTAGTACATGGAGGGAGAAGGAAAGAACATCCCTTTTGAATTGTTTCTTCTGCATGCCCTCGGAAAACTCCACCTCTTCCATGAAGGAATCGATTGTATTGATCCCGCCTTGTGCAGCTGAAGTAAAATCAGCCGCACTTTCCATCACATGACGGACAAGCTGGGATTGAAGTGGTCTTTGGCTGTTTCCCGTAACTTTGACGGGTGTATTGATGCCTCGTGCTACGTCACGGCTAAATCCCTTAGGAATGTAAATAACTGCAGCTACCTTATTATTATGGAGGAGTTCATATGCCTTTTGTTGACTGGTATCAAGGGTGGTCATGACCCCATTCAAATGCGGGCTATCCGTAAGCTGCTGGATGACCATCTTCGTTTCTACCGTAGGGTCTTCATTTATTACAGCTACCTGAAATGCTTGAACTCGGCTCTCCTCTTTTAAAAAGTGATTCCCAATCACACCCGCACCCAATAAAAAGAAAATAGGAGTCAGCCACAATGCTGCGGCCGATTTCCTATTTTTCAACAGTACCTTTAGATAAAAGGAAGTAAACACAAACATGTTCCTCATATAAAACTCACCCTACTTAAAATGCATCATCAGAATCTTCATCTTCAAAATCATAATAACCATCATAACTCGCTTCATCGCCATAATCGTAATCGAACATATCTTCAGAAATGAGCCCGTATTTCATACCGAGCTCCATAAGATTCGTCCCTACTTCTTGCTGGATTTCATAAATCTCATCAGGAGAAATGTCGACAACACTTAATCCCTGACCAGAATCAAGCTTAAAGTCCTGCATATCCACTTTATCTTTCAGCTTCGTCTTGGAATCCAGGTTGATTGTGACGCTTCCCGATTCCGAAGCATCCTCTAGTCCGACTGTCATCTTGAATTTTGAATTAGAATACTCATCCTTTATGTTCAGGTCATTCTTCTGTTCAACCGTTCCCTTCCATGCAGACGGCATATCCGAGAAATCCGCACCATCAAAGTCCAGGTTGAATGTCCTGGTGATATCCTGTTTCCCAGCTTTTTCTTCTTTGATGTCACTCTTCATCGTAAACTTGATTTCATTGGTATCACCAAACTCTTTAAACATAAAGGCTGCCTTGAGATCTTCAGTCCGCTTCTCTTTTTTTGCGGCAGCATCATTCGTGACACTGAACATTACCTCTGTATCCTGATCATGATCAGGTGCTAAATTGATACTGAATTCTTTGAATGCCTGATCATCCCCGTAAGGAATGTTTTTACCTTTCATGACCACATTAACTTGATCAGAGCTATCCCCTATTGATGTCGTTACTTTACGGTCGATGATTCGCTCTTTCTTGTCTATTAATAAAGTGGAGGTAAATCCTTCAGCAAAACGGATATCCTTCAATTCACCCTTAGCGTCTTTCAAGCCGTCAACCAATTGGCGTTTCATTGCCTTTGTATCTTGCATCTCTTCATCTACCTGTTCGGTTAAGGCAGCAGCACCCGCCACCTTTTGAGCCCGTTTCACTAGAATATTATGAAGCTCTGTATCTTTAATCATTTCATCCATTAAGTCGTCTATGAATGTTTTAGTTTCAGAAGCAGAAAGTTTCAGAGTGACTTTCCTTACCTTCATGGCATCGCCTTCGTGCTTATATTCCACACCTTTTTCAACCTTGAATTGATCATCATCCAAATTATCCATCAGGAAAGATCCATAGCGTTTTTGTATATGTTTCTGTTCCTTCTCTGTCAGTTTCAAATCCTGCCATTCAAGGTCTGATATTTCCAATGTTTCCGGTCCATCATATAACGGATCCATCATCCGCATGAACTCCCCATATTCATCAAAGTTCAGGAAAAAGAACTTATCATATAACATGGGCACCTTTAGTCCGGCTTGGTCCTTGGATTGGACCATTTCCACATCCATTGCTTTTTCCTTATCAATATTTAATGCGACGGTGTAATGACCCTGATTCGTTTTGGGATCCTGATCCATTTTGGCGGAAATCGATGCCTGGCCCAATAGTTCCTTGACCATCTCGAAGTCTTGATCGCTCCCTAAGGAATCCATGTCGACATCCCCACTTAGTGTCATCTCCGAACGGGAAGGTTGCTGCATCGTTTTCTCTTGGAATTCCAATGAATCACCATGCTGATCCACCCATTGCTCTTTTGCATATTGATACGATTTATATTCAGAAAGTAGATATAATTCTTTTGGGGATTTATGAAGAATAATGGCTGCAGCTGCACTGGAAATAAGGATGATTGTTAAGATTGCCGCAATGATTAGCGTTCTTTTGTTAAATCGCTTCTTAGAGGGCTTTTCCTCAGCTTGCTCCTGCCTCATTTCTGCAGCGGCTATTTCCTTTTCCGTGAGCTGTTCTTCCCCCGGAAGTACCGCACCGCATGAAGGACAAAATTTTGCATCCGCATCCACCGGCTTACCACATGTTTTACAATTTTTCATTTTTCATTTCTCTCTCCCTTATCCTGCTTATGACTCCATAAACTACTAAAACGTTAGTCCTTTATCATCATAAACAACATATTTCTATAATTCTATGTTTTCGACAAAAAAAGACAAATCCTACAGGAATAATAGGCATGAGTACCCATTCGTTTTACGTATCACCCCTTACCTCAATTTTTTCTTATTCCTATTGCTCGGTGTAAATGACACATCGCCTTATCCTATGTACATCCAGCCTGATATTATTACTGTAAATCCCGTTTTCGGGTAAACCACCCATATCAAGCCTAAAAAAAACGGGAGCACCTTAGCGCTCCCGTTTCACCTGACTCAGTTTATGAGTTGGGCTAATTTTTCATTTCTTGCGTCTTGCTCTTCTTTGGAAGATAAATCATATTTCTTTAGCAGATGGAAAAGTTCATTAAGCATTTCTTGCGTCTGCTCTTTTTCCAGCAACTCCTTCAAAGCTTCGCCTAGCGTTTTTGGCAAGAAATCCTGTTGGCTATTAAGCTTCATCCTGACATCTTGCCTGGTATGGTTAAGATTGCATGCTCCCAATGATCATTCACTCCTTATTTCTTTCATGGCATCATGAAACCCAAGCATACTACCGTTCCCCCCCATTAATCAAACGATTGATTAAATTTTAAAAGGGACCATCCTCTTCTTCATCAAAAAAAAAGCCAACATACTAACATGTTGACTTTAACGTCTTTGAAAGGATGACCTTCTACTTCTTTTTAGTTATGCCTTTCCAAAACTCTTTGGCAACTACCTTATACCCGGACTTACTCAGATGGATATCTTGTTTATTTGGAAGATACTCTTTATATTTTTTCCCTATTTGAGTTTCGGTCGATACGTAAGTATCCCCATTTTTCTTTGCTACCGCTTTGATTTGTTCATTTAGACTTTTCAATAGTGGCAAAAGAAGTTCCTGTTGCTCTTTCGGATAGTAGGGGAAGGGATTATAATAACCCATCACATATACCTTGGCCTTTGGGTTCAGTTTATCGATCGTACGGAGAATGCTTTGCAAATTAATACGGACCACATCGATTGCTTCCTGTGCATTGTAAGGGTCCGTCTTAATTTTACCTAGGAGATCATTGGCACCAATATCAATGGTGATATGGGTCGCTTCTTTAATTTCCTTTCTGACCTTACTGCTTTTAACCAAATCATTCTTCAATTTTTCAGAGGTATACCCGGGTACACCAAAATTATCGAAATCGGCCAGCTTATATTTATTCTTCACAAAAGAATCCGCAATATAATCGGCATATCCATAATCGATGACCCCATCCGGTGTTTGCCCAGCGGCCAACGAATCCCCTAAAGCGACATACTCCACTTTCGCCTGTTTGGCCGTTGCACTGAATGGCGTGGCCACCAATGCCACCGCTAATAACATACTTGCCGCCTTCCTCTTATTATTCATTTCCTCTCCCCTTCCTAACCCTTTTTTGTCTCACTACAATAGTTCTTTTTTCCCTGGTAGATTCCTTCTTGTTCAGAAGATAACTTTCTGACAAAAAGCCACAAAAAAAGCCCGGTTTCCCGGACATCTCTTGTTTGCTTAAATTTTGAAAGCAACGACCTTCTCTTTCAATTCCTCGGCCATCCTCGCCAGTGATGAAGCAGAGGCGGTGATTTCCTCCATGGAAGCCAGCTGTTCCTCTGAAGCTGAAGCAATTTCGGCCGTACTTGTTACCGATCCTTCCGCAATACGGGTTACTTGCTCAATGGCCGCGCTCACTTGATCTACACTCGCTGCCATTTCCTCCGATACAGCGGATGCCTCTTGTATTTCGGAACTTACCATTTCTATCGACTCTAGGATGGAATCGAATGTTTTCCCAGTCTCCTCGACAAGTTTCATTCCCTCTGTCACTTCCTGGGTGCCATAGTTCATCGTATTGACCACAAGTACCGTATCATCTTGAATATCCTGAATGAGGTCAGCAATCTGCTTAGCTGACTGGCGAGATTGTTCAGCCAATTTCTTGACTTCATCAGCCACGACTGCAAAACCTTTCCCATGTTCACCGGCTCTTGCCGATTCGATAGCCGCGTTCAAGGCTAAGAGATTCGTCTGGTCGGCTATGCCCGTGATCACTTCGATGATCTTGCCAATTTCATTGGATTGATCATTCAGTTTTTTCACCACTTCATTTGATTCGTTTGTGGACGTTGAAATGGATTTCATTTGTTCAATCACTTTGTTAAGATACTCGCTACCGATATTGGCTTGTTTTGCGGCCTCCATTGCCGATTCAGTAACAGCGGAAGTCGTTAAGGCAACTTTCTTGGTACCGATGGCCATGACTTGGACACCCTTTGAACTCTCTTCTACATAGTTATTTTGAGTTTCAGCCCCACCGGCCACTTCTTGTATGGCCGTTACCACCTGTGTTGTCGCAGAATTGGTTTGTTCCGCGCTTGCCATCAGTTCCTCCGAAGAAGCAGCAACTTGATCCGTTGCAACATTCACCGTATTGATCAAACTTCGCAAATTACCTTTCATTTCATTAAAAGAGCTGGCCAATTCACCGATTTCATCCCTATTCTTCACTTTCACATCTTCTATCGTCAAATTTCCGGCTGCAATCTGTTTCGCTGCAGCTGAAACGAGCAGCACAGGTTTTGAGATGCTCCGGTTTATGATTAAAGCAATCGCCACCCCCGTGATAATGGCTAGGACGCTTATAATCAGAATAATCCTTTTCACCCCGTTAACCTGAACGGACAATTCATCACTTTTTTCTAAAAGGGCAGCCTGTTGATAATTAAATGCCTCTTCACTCACTTCATTTAATTTTATTGTAAGGGGAGCTCCTTGATTGTTCATTAAGTCGATGTATCCTTTTTTATCATCTAGATCCTTTAATTCAATTAGCTGTCCGGCCAGCGTTTCATATTCGGTAGCATAGCCATTTAGCTCGTCCAAAATTTCCTTTGCCTCGGGATCTAGACTAAGCCCACTATATGTATCGAAAGCTTGTTTGAAGGAATCCTTCGATTGTTGGAACGCTGATAAATATTTATCCGTATCATTGACCAAGTACCCTCGGAGGGCGATTTGTTCCGTGCGAATCGCATCGACCATTTTTGTCGAAAGAGAAATCTTTTTGACACGGTCTTCTATGACACTTGAATAACTATCGTCTACACTGTTGAACTGATAAAATGTTATCCCCGTTATGATAGCTAAAAGAGACAATACTCCGCAAAAGCTCCATAGTAATTTTTTCTTTACAGTCATCTTCATCTTTCCATCTCCTACTTAAGTTGCATTTTTCTATTACGCGAGTACGTGATAATGATTGTATCGGTGAAAATGCGGTTAGTTTTAGTTGGTAATTACTTACAGTCATCTCTTATATATGTGCATCTCCATCTGTCTTCCTACGTCTCGACTCAACTAGAGAAAAAAATGGCAGGAATATTAAAAATGATCCTTTACCATTATATAAAGGAAAGTAAATAACAGGAGGTATCATCCATGACAGTAATCAGTGATGTAAAAACAACCTTAGCCGGTCTAAAAAGTGCTCAAGCTAGCTTCGAAACTTTCGCCCTTTCAACTGATAACGAACAAGCGAAGCAACTCTATCAGCAAGCTGCTCAACAAGCACAGGAGATAGTTGACAACATTACTCCACGTATTAATGAAATTGAACAAGAAGAACCACAATATAAGCAATAAAAATATAAAGAGGTTGGTTGAGACAACCAACCTTTTTATATTTCTTGCTAAGACTTTTAATGACTGTCTTCTTTAATCTTATAAAAATCAATTCTCACACATTGGGGTGATTTATAATGCTGACGGGGCATCGCACATGGATTTTTGATCAAAAGCCTGTCATACTCTCCACAGGTACCATCGGTGGACCATTTGAAGCAAAAGGAATGTTAGCAGATGATTTCGATACTCTTCATTCCGACTTATGGTTGAATCAGGATTCCTATGAAAAAGCTCATAAAGTTCTTCTAGAAGAAGCAAATACAAAAGCAATTGAAAAGGCTGGCCTACAAAAAGAACAGATACAGTTCTTCCTTGGGGGCGATCTCATCAATCAAATAACACCGACAAGTTTTGCCTGCCGGACGCTTGGTACACCATACCTTGGCTTATTTGGGGCATGCTCAACTTCGATGGAAGGACTCGCTCTTGGTGCTTACCTGATCAACACAAAGGGCGCGGATTATTTATTAACCGGTGCCTCTAGTCACAACGCCGCAGTTGAAAAGCAATTTCGTTACCCAACTGAATACGGCGGTCAAAAACCGCCCACTGCACAATGGACCGTGACCGGTGCAGGCGTCGCCTTATTAAGCAGTTCCGGCACCGGCCCTCAGGTCACATCGGCAACGATCGGGCGTGTCATTGATATGGGATTAATGGACCCTTTTAACATGGGGGGAGCTATGGCCCCAGCTGCTGTTGATACGATTGAAACACACCTAAAAGAACGGAATCTCGATCCTTCTTATTATGATTTAATCGTGACGGGCGATTTAGGGAAAATCGGGCATGAGGTCTCACTTGAGATATTCAAAAAACACGGCACTCCCATCAAGGAAGAACAGTATGTTGATTGTGGGCTAATGATTTATAGAGATACCCAGCCAGTTTTGGCAGGGGCCAGCGGGCCCGGATGTTCGGCAACTGTTGTATATGGTCATCTATTAAATCGTATGAAAAAAGGAGAAATCAAACGGATGCTAGTCGTGGCTACAGGTGCCTTATTATCTCCTCTATCCTTTCAACAAAGTGAATCGATTCCATGTATTGCCCATGCCGTTTCGATTGAATATGACGCTCAGCAACAACCATAATAAATTAGGATTCAGTAGGAAAATCTGAATGGTTGAGTTTAATCCAAATGAATAAGGAGTTTTTAAGATGACTATAGCATCTGATGTTAAACAATGTGCCGCCAGTCTTAGAGGTGTAGAAGCTGGACTATCTAGCCTAGCGCTCCGAACTCAGGATGATGAATCGAAGCGGATTTTACATGAAACAATGATGAAAGTGAATGAAGTAATGAAAGATATTCAAAAGAGGGTCGGAGAGTTAGAGAGAGAAGAACCACAATATAAGGGGTTTTAAAACCCTTTATTTACAGGAGGTGCTGAATAATGCCTGAATGGTTGCAGATTGTTTTACGATCCCTATTTTTTTTAGTTGTCCTTTTTTTAATTACTAAATGGTTAGGAAAAAAACAAATATCCCAGCTTTCGTTTTTTGAATATGTCACCGGTATAACAATCGGAAACATCGGAGCGGAATTAGCCACAAAGGTAGAAGGAAACATAATGCATGGCGTCCTCTCCATTCTCGTTTTCGCATTGGCACCTTTCTTAGCTGGATTGGTTTCGATGAAAAGTAAAATTTTCCGTGATTTGGTGGAAGGGAAAGCGACGGTGTTTATTAAAGACGGAAAGATCATGGAAGACAATTTAAAAAAAGAAAAGTATACAACCGATGAATTATTGTGGTTACTTAGAAGTAAAGATGTCTTTGATGTATCCACAGTCGAGTTTGCCTTATTAGAGGCAAATGGTGATTTTTCCGTCCTGTTAAAGAAAGAAAACCAACCTCTAACGGCAAAAGATTTAAACATGACAGTTGCTTCAGTCAAGGAACCACAGACGGTCATCATGGATGGGAAGATCCTGGATGAACCGCTCTCCACCATTGGGCTAAATCGTAACTGGCTCAATGATGAACTGGATAAATCAGGAGTGCTCCTTGAAAATGTCTTTCTTGGACAAGCGAATTCGAATGGAGAGTTAACGGTTGATCTATATGACGATAAACTTAAGGTCCCTTCTCCTCAAGAAAGACCTCTAATGCTCGCGACTTTAAAAAAGTGCCAAGCAGACTTAGAGGTGTTTGCCCTCTCTACTGAATCAAAAGATGCCAAAGCGATGTATAGTAAAAATAGTGAGAAACTGCAAAAAGCCATTGATGAGGTAACCTTCATGTTGAAAAATTAATTATATTTCTTTAGGCGTAAGAGCATTCATTTTCGTACTTCCATGATGGATGTAATCACACCGATAATGACAATAGTCAGACATGAAAACAGAAAAATCTCTATTCCTAAAATAAATAAACCGGCTGATATGATTGCGGTATCAATGATGATAATGATTAAAGCAATATCCATGGAGGAGGATTTGGCAATGAATTTTGCCAACAAATCCGTTCCTCCACTGCTTGTTTCATATCTGAGCATAAGCCCTATCCCCACCCCGATAATTACCCCACCAACCAATGAACTGGTGAAAATAGAAACCGCAAATTCCCTTTTTAATGGGCTTAACCAATCCATGAAAAGAGAAGTCAATAGTAACCCATGGATGCTGCTATAGAAAAGGGAACGCTCATAACACCAGGCATATGTAAATAAAGGGATGCTAAGAACCAACATCGAAAGCCCTGTCTGAAAGTCAAAGAAGTAATGTAGAACGAGAGCGATCCCGATAATCCCACCATCTATCAAGTGATAAGGGACCAAGAATCCATTTATCCCAACACCAATCAAAAAGCTACCAACAATCACTGCCACTACTTTTTGAAAATTGATAAAACCACCTTGCTCCCTATTCGATATTCCTTAATATATGTCCAAATCTTAAGGACAAGAATGGGTAAATGAAAAAAAATCAAAAAGCAGGACCCTTATTGGATCCTGCTTCGGCATTCATTTTCTATTAAAGACAATTATTCACATTCACTTTAACTCTAATAACACAACATTTTCAACATGCGTAGTCATCGGGAACATATCAACAGGTTGGACATGAACAGCCTTATATCCGCCTTCTTCCAAAATATGAAGATCCCGGGCTAATGTTCCTGGGTTGCAAGATACATAAACGACTTTCTTCGGTTTCATCTCAATAATTGTATTTAGAAGCGTTTCTTCACAGCCCTTGCGCGGTGGGTCCATGACGATGACGTCAGCTGTATTACCTTTTTGATAGTATTCAGCAATCACGCTTCCTGCATCACCAACAACGAATTCGGCATTCGTAATCTCATTCAGTTCTGCATTGCGGCGTGCGTCTTCTATGGCTTCTTCCACCACTTCCACGCCGATGACCTTTTTCGCTTTTTGTGCCAAGAATAAGGAAATGGTACCAATGCCACAATAGGCATCAATCACGGTTTCTTCTCCCGTTAATCCAGCATACTCCAGCGCCTTGTCATAAAGGACTTTCGTTTGGTCCGGGTTGATTTGGTAGAAGGATTTAGCCGAAATCGCAAATTTCACGTCGCCAATCATGTCATAGATTACTTCGTTACCCCAAAGCACGAACATTTTTTCTCCCAAAATGACATTCGTCTTCTTCGTATTCACGTTTTGAACGATTGATTTCACCTGTGGAAGTCGGTCAGTGATTTCCTTCACGATGGTTTCGATGAATGGGATACTCCTGGTCCGTGTAACAAGCACGATCATTAGCTCACCCGTTTGTTTAGCATAACGAGCCATGATGTGACGCAAAACACCTTTATGTGTTTGCTCATTGTAAGCGGGAATTCCCAGATGACTAAAGACTTCCTTCACAACCTGAACAGCTTCGCTAATCACTTCATTCTGAATGATGCTTTCTTTTGTTTCCACAATTTCATGTGTACGTGGTTTAAAGAACCCTGCAATCAGCTTGCCATCTTTCTCCCCGACAGGCACTTGCGCTTTATTACGGTAATGGGTAGGATCTTCCATCCCAATAACCGGATAAACCGTCGCATCCTCAAGTTTTCCAATGCGGGTCATCACGTCACGCACTTGTTTTTCCTTAAACTCCAATTGACCTTCATAACTCATATGTTGCAGTTGACAGCCACCATACTTGTTATAGTCTTCAGTAGGGATCTCCACGCGATATGGACTATTTTCGATAATTTCCATCAAACGTCCGAATCCATATCCTTTATTGGCCTTCAAGACTTTAATTTTTGCTTTTTCACCAGGTAGCGCGTTCTGAACGAAGATCGGATAGCCATCAACTTTAGCTACTCCAGCACCTTCGTGCGTTAAATCTTCGAATAAAACCTCTATAATATCATTCTTATTAACAGGTGTTGTTGTTTTCATATCATCTTCTCTTTTCTTTTTTAAGCTAACCTGTATTTTACCACAAACATAGCCTTGCCACAAAATGACTCACCAATTCACGCTATTCCTCATAAAAATATAGAAAAAGAATTCCTGATTAATTCATCGTTTTGTGCATAAAACGGCGCAGGATCGAGAAAAGTAAGGAAAAGTGAATGAGGTGAAGAAATGGGTTTATTCAGCTCCATATCAGACTGGAACTCAAACAGGCTAGAAAAACATCGAGCAAGCATGGAAGAAAAAGGCCTTTGTCCAGATTGTTACGGTCGGGGATACAGCTCTTTTGTACCGACGGAGTATCATTTTTCAGATATCCACGACTGTCCCGGCTGCAATGGTTCCGGCGCATATGCCGACTGGGCTGCCATGAATGGACAGCAAACATAGAAGGGTCAATCCTTACATCTGCAAGCCTGATCCCCAGTTTATACTGGGGTTTTTTCTAGTTCCTTGACCATATAGGCAAATTCCCCGTCACTAACTCTAATCATCTTCGTCTTTTTGTATCCTAATCGTTTATAAAGACGCCCTGCATCGGGATTAACATCTTCAACAATTAATGAAATACTTGGATATCCCTTCTCTACTCCGAACGCTTCCATTTGATGAATTAAAGATGTCCCAATACCTTTGCCGCGAAAATCGGGATCCACACTTATTGTATCCAAATAGAAGTCTTCCATCTCCGCTTCTTTGTCGATGTTAATGCTTGGGTCATTCTTTTTCCTTCTTAATCGTTCCGCTATCGGTTCATCCAAGGCCACGGCATCTTTTCCATGATAGGCGATGATCAATCCAGCCACTTGCCCATCCTGTTCATACACCAACGTATTTTCATAACTCATTCTGTTTCCACTGCTTCTGAAAAAATCCCCAAGAACAGCAAGTATTTTTTCTTCCTTCGTTTCACCGGTAAGTGTTTCGGCTATTTCCTTGATGGCAAAACGTATTAATATTGCTGCCTTTTCTGCGTCTTCTTTAGTTGCTCTTCTGATAGTCACGTTCCTCAATCTCCTTACTAGAATAAAATGAAAAGGCCACTCAATGTGAAGTGACCTTTATTGATTATTTATTTTCCGGGTCATCCGCCAAAATGCCTTGTGGAATGAAAACATCGAAATGACGATACTGGTTAACGAATTCAGCTGGTGCCATACCACCGAATTCCCCATCTAGGTTGAGCATCATTTCTTTTTTTGATGTAATTTTGATTCTATTGGCTTTTACATAGATGACATTTCTATCATGGATATGTTCTCCGCGCATGGCCAACGTAACAATGCGGACGATATCTGCAAGATTTGCTTTTTTCAATATTAGCAGCGTGAACATCCCATCATTGAGCGATGCATCTGGTGCCAATTTTTCAAAACCGCCGACAGAGTTCGTGTTAGCTACTAAAAACAACATGATTTCGCCTTCAAAAAGCTTTCCATCATATTCTATCGACACTTCCGTCGGTTTGATGGAAGGCAACATCTCGATTCCTTTAATATAGTAGGCCAGCTGTCCCAGCATTGTTTTGAGCTTGATTGGTACATCGTAAGTTAATTCGGTCAATCGTCCTCCGCCTGCAATATTGATGAAGTACTTCTCATTCATCTTTCCAATATCAATCGGCATCGTATGCCCATTGGCAATGATATCGGCTGCGCCCTCAATGGATTTCGGTAAATGCAATGCCCGTGCAAAATCATTCGTTGTTCCCGTCGGAATGATTCCTAATTTCGGGCGTTTTTCTGCATCGGCAAGTCCGTTTACCACCTCATAGATTGTACCATCTCCGCCCGCTGCGATAACGATATCATATCCGCGTTCGATGGCAATTTTGGCAGCGTTCGTTGCATCACCAGCACCGGTAGTTGCATGTGTCGAAGCCTCGTATCCAGCTGCCTCTAGCTTGGCGAGCACCGCTGGTAAACTTTTCTTGATGGCTTCCCGTCCTGATGTCGGGTTATAAATTAACCTCGCTCTTTTCATTTCCCATCATCCTTATACGTATTGATTCCATAAGTTACATAATAATCCTTCACTTCACGAAAAGCAATTTCCCTCAAAAAAAAGGACCGTAAGCTGGCCCATCCTTATTTATTCATATCTGCTATCTTATCAGAGAAATTATATAGCTTTTTATGAATTTATTCTAGTATCTAGTCTTAATTAATGATACCGAACGTTCACGTTATAAGAATCTGAAATCGTCAAGGTATGACGTCCTTTGCCAAATTTCAACGTACCATTCTTTACGTCGCTATCTTCATCATCTTCCGTCTTCACGCTGACAGATTTCCAGCTATCTTTTGGCCCTTCCAGCTCTTCGACTCCAAATGCCTGTATCGTTATATCGCTTTTTTCCTGTAGATAGACAGTAAGAGAACCTGCATCATCTACATTCCAATCGTTAACTAGTTCTCTCGGCTTTAAAGTGAGGTCTGTGTCTTTTCCCTCGACTTCCAAAGCCAGGTCGGCAGGTATGATGAGCGTTGCTTCAAGGTTCATCCTATCTCCACCCAGCAGTCCATTTTGAACGGGGAGATCTTTCAAACTGATATAAAGTGTATCGCCTTTCCTTTCCACCATTAGATAGTCTTCAGCCTCTTTTAATAGTGACTCACTATCTTCCATTACACGTTCATCGTACGTGCCAAAAATGGAAACATTCTCATTGCTCCCTCCTTCAACCGTTAGAGGGTAGTATCCCGGATCCAATACGACCCGCTGAATTTTTTTCCCGGCTTTTTCATTGAAGCCAGGCAAATCGACGGTTTTTTCCTCGCTTTTCACCGCTGCCGTCACCTGTTCCATCACGCCGCTTGATGTTAGCAAAAGTAAAGCAATGCCCATCATTCCAAGCAGTCCTACAAAAATGATACTAATAAAATCATATTTTACGAAAGAACTCTCTTTCCTTGAATAATAGATATAAAAGAGGATCTCGCCTCCTAAAATGATGAAAAGAAGCGGCCACCAGGATAAAAGGATCGTCGTCAAACTCATATCTGAAATCTGTGAAAGCAACAAAAGTACGCCTAACCCGATTAGGGCCACACCCATTGACACCGTCCCAACTCTCCATGTTCTCATTTTGTTTCCCCCCTAACTTTCTCTTTCTTACTTCCAGACAGCAATTTGATTCCGCCGCCTATTAATAGGACACATACAATCCCTTTTTGAAAATAATCCCTAAACCAATACTCAAAGTTATCCCCTAGCCATTGCTGTAAATAGGGAGCTGCTGCGGGTACTATGATATTGCTCGCGAAGAAATAAACGCCTATAGCCACCAACCCATATCCGAACCACTTTTGTTGATGGGCAATGCCTGTAATGATTGGCGTGTCCACCAGTGGTCCTTCATCCATTTTGGATGCTTTTTGCAAGCCATCAAAAAAGCTATAAAACCAAATGATGGGAATCAGAAAGAAGAAAAAACCCAATCGAAGTAAATCCAGGATATAGATGGCGAATAAGAATCCCGCCATTAATTGGATTCCACGTTTTTGTAAGCCCAAATATAAGTGGCCTGCACCTGGGAATACAGAGAACAATGTGGCAACCGATTTACTCTTCTTGCCAGATTCCCTTCTCTCTTCCAAATCTTCTAAAACCGAACGATCAACCAGCTCTTCCCCTTTTTGCTTTTTGTTCAGCTGTTGGATGCCATCAAAAAAGCTGTACACCCAAATCACCGGTAAAAGGGCCATGAATATCAACAAGCCATCTATATGGGTCATTGCCGTTATGAATATCACCATAACGCCGAGCCCCAGGAACCCAATCAAAAACGTGAGCCCGCGATTCATGAGACCGAGCTGAAAATGGCCCAGGCCCGGTACGAATGACAGGACGATCACATAGAACCTTTCGGCCTCAGGCTGAACCATGCTACTGCCTTCCGAGCCTGATTTAATGTTTGCCCCTCTTAAAGAAGTGATCACCAAATCAAAAATGCTGATGAGGTACACGAAGACTCCCAAAATCGAAATAGCAAGGAAACCATCATCTTGACTGACCACGGCTAGTAGGATCCCGATAGCCCCCAATCCTACCGTAGCCAAAAAATAAAATAGCCCTTTGAAGATCCTGCCCAAGTAGAAATGGCCGGCCCCGGGGAAAAACGACAATATAAAGGCTAACACCGGACTTTTATTCATATTTAAACCCCTCCTTATTTTTCTTTTCGATATCATCCATCCAGTTAAATGTTTTATCAATCAGTCCGTCTGTTACCGGCGGCGTTTCTTTTATAGCCCCAGACTCCACATTATCGACGTATTTAGTCAAAGAGTGAAACGCTCCACTCGCCATCAGTAACACAGTAAAGCCTGCGGCAATCAAATAGTGTTTTGTAATGGTCCTCATTGAACGGGTGTTCTTTGTTTCATCCTCTGCGGATGGCACGGTTTTGAGTGCTGCAATCGTGTTCATCACGCTATCCGCGATATCCAGTTCCTCGTTAGGCCGAACACTTTCCTCTCTTTCTAGCGCTTCCATATAATGCGTTAAACAATCGTCACAGGAGTACAGATGATTTTCATATTCTACTTTTAGAGCATCCGGGATTTCATCTGCGATATACGCAGTCCACTCTGTTACAGAAACATGTTTCATGAAAAATCCTCCTCTTTCCAATGTTTTTTCATCCAATTTCTTGCCCGGTACAGCTTTACTTCAACCGATTTCACTTGGATTTGCTGTTCCTCGGCAATTTGTTGATAGGTTTTTTCCTTTATGTAAAAGTCGTGCACCACTTCACGGTATCCAGCTGGAAGGTCATCAAGTTTTTGTAGCACCAGTTTTCTTCTTTCATTCTGGAAGAATAGTGCCTCAACATCTTCGGATAAACCTAGATGCCCCTCTGATGGCTGTTCCTCATGCGATACTTCCTTTTTCCGGTCTCTTTTCCGCTTCAAGTCTATCGCATGATTGACGGCTATTCGCGTCATCCACGTTTTGAACCCTTGATTTTGATATTGGGGAAGAGAAGTGTAGATTTTGATGAAGACTTCCTGTGTGGCATCTTCAGCATCCTTTTGATTGTGCAGGACGGAATAAACCGTCCTGAAAACCGATTCTTTATACGTTTCAATCAAAATGCGGAAAGCATGATCATTCCCACTTCTTACCTTCTCCACTAACGCATCTGTCACTTCTCTCCCCCCTTTCATTTAAGCTTTCATGTTATAGACGAGACAAAAAGGAGTTATCCCTACAGATAACTCCTAAATAAATTTTTTCTGCATGTACTATTCTCCATGAGAAAACCGTACCACCCGGAAGTGATACGGCCATCGATTAGCGTTTATTGATTTCTTCAATCAAGATTTTATTTACAAGTTGTGGATTGGCTTGTCCTTTTGTCGCTTTCATGATTTGTCCGACAAGGAATCCAATAGCTTTTTGTTTACCCGCTTTAAAGTCTTCAATCGATTGAGGGTTATTATTCAAGGCTTCCTCAACAGCTGTCTTTAACGCACCTTCGTCAGAAATCTGGACAAGTCCTTTTTCCTTAACGATAGCTTCAGCGTCACCGCCGTTTTCAATCAATTCCTTGAATACCTTTTTCGCGATTTTAGAAGAAATTGTGCCATCTTTGATAAGTTTGATCATGCCTGCCAATGACTCGGCAGTCAATGCCACATCGTGAAGTTCTTTTCCTTCAGCATTCAAGAATGCAGAAACTTCACCCATGATCCAGTTTGACGCCAGTTTTGCATCCGCACCTGCTGCAACCGATGCTTCAAAGAAATCAGCCATTTCTTTTGTTACGGTAAGAACAGCTGCATCATACTCCGGTAAGCCAAACTCTTCAGCATAACGCTTTTTCCGTGCATCCGGCAGTTCAGGAATTTCCGCAGCAATGCGCGCTTTCCATTCCTCATCGATATGGATCGTCAATAAGTCCGGTTCCGGGAAGTAACGATAATCATCAGAACCCTCTTTGACACGCATCAGAACCGTTCTGCCAGTAGCCTCATCGAAACGGCGTGTTTCTTGTTCAATGACGCCACCTTCATTCAATATTTCGGCTTGGCGGATTTCCTCATGCTCAAGTCCTTTACGAACGAAGTTGAACGAGTTCAAGTTCTTCAGTTCGGTTTTCGTACCGAATTCCTTTTGACCAACCGGTTTCAAGGAAATGTTCGCGTCACAACGAAGTGAGCCTTCTTCCATTTTACAATCACTGACACCCGTGTATTGTATGATGGATTTCAACTTTTCAAGATAAGCATAGGCCTCTTCTGGAGAAGTGATATCCGGCTCGGATACGATTTCAACAAGTGGTGTACCTTGGCGGTTATAGTCACATAGAGAATGGTTGCCTTTATGCGTAAGTTTCCCTGCATCTTCTTCCATATGGATACGGGTAATGCCGATTTTCTTTTTCTTTCCGCCGACTTCGATTTCAATCCATCCATGTTCCCCGATTGGTTGATCAAATTGTGAAATTTGATAGGCTTTCGGATTATCTGGATAAAAATAATTTTTACGGTCGAATTTCGTAATCTCTGCGATTTCACAATTCAGCGCGATGGCTGCCTTCATTGCAAAATCAACAGCCTTTTTATTGACGACTGGCAGCACCCCAGGATAACCAAGATCAATGACAGTCGTATTGCTATTTGGAGAAGCACCGAAATGATTCGGGCTGCTTGAGAAAATTTTTGAATCTGTCTTTAATTCTACGTGTACTTCTAGACCAATTACCGTTTCAAAGTCCATTTATTTCACCCCTTACAGCTTAGGAAATTGTTTATGAAAATCTGTTGCTTGCTCAAAAGCGTGAGCTGCGCGATAAATCGTGCTTTCATCAAAATGTTTCCCGATCATTTGTAGACCAAGTGGTAGACCGTTAGCCGCGAATCCGCATGGTACCGAAATGCCTGGTACACCCGCAAGGTTGACTGGAATCGTCAAAATATCATTCGCATACATCGTTAATGGATCATCGACTTTCTCACCGATTTTGAATGCTGGTGTAGGCGTGGTTGGTCCCACGATGACATCATATTTTTCGAATACATCTTCAAAGTCTTTTTTGATTAATGTACGGACTTTTTGAGCTTTTTTATAATAAGCATCATAATAGCCGGAGCTTAAGGAGAACGTTCCAAGCATGATACGGCGTTTAACTTCATCACCGAAACCTTCCGCACGTGTTTGCTTGTACATTTCGATTAGCGTTTCGGCATTATCCGTACGGTGGCCATAACGAACCCCGTCAAAACGAGAAAGGTTGGCAGACGCTTCAGATGAAGAAAGCAGGTAGTAGGCTGCTAGAGCGTATTTGGAATGCGGCAATGAAACCTCTTCCCATTCTGCTCCAAGTCCTTCTAATACTTTTAAGGCTTCAAGCACGGAGTTGCGTGCCTCTTCCCCAACGCCTTCACCAAGATATTCCTTTGGCACGGCAATTTTCAATCCTTTAACATCGCCTGTTAATGAATTCACAAAACTTGGCACATCCACGTTAGCCGATGTGGAATCCATTGGATCGACACCAGAAATCGCTTCAAGTAAATATGCATTATCTTCAACCGTTCTTGTAATCGGACCAATTTGGTCTAATGAAGAAGCAAATGCCACAAGCCCAAAACGGGATACCCGTCCATATGTAGGTTTTAAGCCAACGACTCCGCAATAAGCAGCTGGTTGGCGAATCGAACCACCTGTATCCGAACCTAATGAGAACAGGACTTCACCAGCAGCGACAGAGGCAGCAGAACCGCCTGAAGACCCACCTGGTACATAATCCGTATTCCATGGATTGCGAGTCGCCTTATAAGCTGAATTCTCATTTGAAGATCCCATCGCGAATTCATCCATGTTCAACTTACCAATCGTCACTGTTTCAGCACTTTGTAATTTTTGAACGGCAGTGGCATCATATATTGGATTGAAGTTCTCCAATATTTTACTTGCACATGTAGTCCGTAAATTTTTTGTGACAATATTATCTTTTACACCAATCGGCATACCGAACAAGACGCCTTGACTCTCGCCTTTAGCTAATTGGTCATCCATTTTTTTTGCTTGGTTGCGGGCGTTTTCTTCATCTAATGTTAAAAATGCCTGTACCTTGTCTTCTACCTGTCCGATCCGTTCATACGATTCGTTAACAAGATCAGTAACACTGATTTCTTTATTATGTAAACGTTCATGAAGCTCGGAAACCTTTTGTTCGAACAACGACATCATTGTCCCTCCTTATTCCATTATAGATGGTACGCGGATATAACCATCTTTGCTATCTGGTGCATTCTTGACTACTTCTTCCACCGGTAGTCCTGGTTTCGCTACATCTTCACGCATTACATTTTTCATATCCAAAACGTGAGAAGTCGGTTTTACCTGGTCTGTATCAAGTTCATTCAACTGTTCAGCAAATGAAATCATTTGATCAAGCTGATGTTGGAATTTTTCTGCTTCTTCTTCCGTAATTGCCAAACGTGCCAAATGGGCAACGTGCTTAACTTGGTCCATAGTTATACGTGACATTCTCTTCACCTCCAAAATATCCAAAGCCACTGAATCTAGTCGCTTTTCTCCAGAAAATCATCGTTTAAATCATATCAAACTATTACACAGTAAAGCAACAAGAGTTGCAATGTCGAATTTCAAAATTTTCAAAGGAAAAAGTAGTATTTTCCGGGAAATATGAGAATGCTGTCGGAAATTCCCTGGCGGAATTCCAAGATACCTCGTATCTCTCCAGAACCCCTTACTAATCATGAAAGAAGATGGGGCCATATCAGGCTCCATCTCCTCCTTTTCCTTTATTCGTATATATGCACAGTCGGTTCGTCTTGATTTGCCTGACGGACGATGAGTGCTTCTGGTCCGTTGACCGAAGTAATTGATACTTGCACGGAAATATACTTTGGAAAACGTTCCATCACGAGACCCGCTACATATTGAGTGAAGCCGATAGCTTCGGAATTCCCATAGAATTGAATGGGTATGTCGATGTTCAACTTCTGTAATTGGTTGTCCATATAAAAGGCCCGGCCTATTACGCCATTGAAGTTAGGGAAATACTCTTCGACATCCTCTTTGAAATTGGTGAAGGTGTTGACGTCGTCCCTATATTTTTTTTCTGCTTTTGTCGAAGGGAATAGGTAGTATTTTTCATCTACACTGTTCCATTTCTTGATTTCATTAGAGCTTTTTTCGATATTCGTATAGGATATGAAATTCCCAGGGACGACGGAAGATTTCTCGTTCTGTTCGAAAAGGGCAATCGTAATCGGCACATTCTTTAATTTTTCCGTTTTACGTAATCGTTTCAGGACTTCTTCCGCGATTTGTTCTCCTTCTCTTTTCAGTTCCTTACTATCTATTTTGGTTTCATACGTGGCACCGTATGCTTCTTTTTGATAATAATGAACCGAATTCAAGGCAAGGCCGATGACGACACCGCCAAGGCTGACTTTATTATCTTCCGTTTTCGTCAAGTAATTATGTTCCAGAATATGAGCTAGATAGATTGGGTTTTCTTCATTCCGTTTATCAATGTCGCCCTTACCTGTATCTACAGGGTTCAAGCCTAGATTCTCACTGGCTTTCAAGTCTTTTTCTTTCAACTGGCTTTTTGTGTATTTTCTGTTCAGCCAAGATGAAATCGTCGAACTGTCAAGCATTTGTCCTTCTTGGAACAAATAATCGTCTGGATTAAACTGATTTTGCGCCAATCGCATAAGTCCGTTTTCAAATTCTTCTATATCGTATCGAGTGTTTAAATTCGATACAACCAAACCGCGGGCCTTTGATGGCTCAAATGGAAGAATCGTTTGATAATATTCATCCGAAATTTTGTATTTCGGAATGATTGCTGTCTCCTCTTTGTCCTTGGAATCTTTCACTACCTCTTGCTCATCATCGAAACTTGGTGCACAACCAGCAAGCAGTAGGATAAGAAGCATTCCCAAAATGGAGTGTTTCCTCATAGCCTACACCTCTTATTTAGTAAATTCCTCGATTAGTCTCTCTTCATCCCACACTAGAACACCTAAGCTCTCTGCCTTTTCAAGCTTTGATCCAGCATCTTCGCCTGCCACAACCAAATCAGTCTTCTTGCTGACACTTCCAGCGACGTTGGCACCTAGTGCTTCTAATTTCTCTTTTGCTTCATTGCGTGTAAGCTGATGTAGTTTCCCGGTCAAAACAACCGTTTTCCCTGCAAATATAGAATCGATTTCTTCCACTGGAATGGCTCTAGCCCCTTTATAGGCCAGATTCACACCCGCTGATTTCAACTCCTCTAGCAACGCATGAACTTCTTCTTGCTCAAAATACGCAACGATTGAATCGGCCATTTTTTCACCGATTTCGTTGATTCCCGTTAATTGTTCGCGGCTTGCCTTGCTCAGGGCATCCATGGTGCCGAACTCCCGTGCTAGCGTCTTCGCGGCTTTCGAACCGACATGTCGGATACCAAGACCGAATAACAACTTTTCAAGTGAATTGCTTTTGGATGCCTCTATCGCTTGAAGCAACTTATTGACGGATTTTTCCCCCATCCGTTCCAATTCAATGACTTGATCATACGTAAGTTTATATATATCGGCTACATCGTGTATCAGTTCTTCCTTGAAAAGCTGGCTGATGACCTTTTCACCCATACTGTCGATATTCATGGCAGTACGTGATACAAAGTGAATTAACCCTTCACGAATCTGAGCGGGACATTTAGGGTTGATGCAACGCAGGGCCACTTCCCCTTCAAGTCTCACGAGCTCACTTTCACATTCAGGGCATTCAGTCGGCATCTGGAATTCTACTTCTTCACCTGTACGGCGTTCCACTAGTACATTGACGACCTCTGGTATAATATCGCCTGCCTTTTTTACGACCACTTGGTCTCCAATCCGAATATCTTTCTCCCGGATTAAATCTTCATTATGTAGTGAAGCCCGTTGAACGGTAGAGCCCGCGACTCTGACAGGATCCAACACAGCCGTTGGCGTCAAAACACCCGTACGACCAACATTCAGTTCAATGGATCGTAGCGTCGTGACCACTTCTTCTGCCGGGAACTTGTAGGCGATTGCCCATCTTGGGCTTTTGGCCGTGAATCCCAATTCATCCTGTTGTTCAAGTGAATCGACTTTTACGACAATCCCATCGATATCATACGCCAAGTTTGGACGCTGTTCTGTCCAATTTTCGATATAGGCGAGTACCTCATCTATATTCGAACAGGTCTTTCGTTCTTTATTCGTCTTAAATCCTAGTTCGTCCAGTAAATCGAGCGCTTCACCATGGGAACCAACCCCAGTTTCTCCTAAATCGGCAATGGCGTAAAGAAAAATGTCCAGATTCCGCTTTGCCGCAAGCTTGGGATCAAGCTGCCTTAAAGAACCAGCTGCTGCATTACGAGGATTCGCAAACGGTTCTTCCCCACGTTCTTCTTTCGCCGCATTCAACCCTTCAAAGGATCTCTTCGGCATGAATGCCTCTCCACGGACTTCGATTCCGATTGGTTTCCTGATCTTCAATGGAATGGATTTGATTGTTTTCAGGTTCTCGGTGATATCTTCACCAATCGTTCCATCCCCCCGGGTCGCCCCTTTTATGAAGTAACCATTTTCATATTGAAGAGTGACGGCCAATCCATCGATTTTCAACTCACATACATAGGAATAATTCTCCCCAACGGCCTGACGGACCTTTCTATCAAAATCACGTAGATCATCTTCATTGAAGGCATTGCCCAAGCTAAGCATGGGTGTTGTGTGCTCCACTTTTTCAAACATATCCAGGATGGCCCCGCCGACACGCTGCGTTGGAGAATCAGGAGTCTTCAACTCGGGGAATTTTTCCTCAAGCTCGATGAGATCGCGTAAAAGTCGGTCATATTCGGCATCCGGCACAGAAGGTTGATCCAGCACATAGTATTCATAACTGTATTGATTTAATAGTGTTTGTAATTCAAGGACACTTTTCTTTGCAGCTTGTATATCCATACATTCAATCCTTTCTAAAGAAACCCGGTCGCCTTCTTTATGAGAAGGCGACGTACATGCAGGTAACTTTATCCTTTGCCAGTAGGCGTATATTCATAGCTTAAACTTTTTCGATTGGTGCAAACTTCGCCAACAAACGCTTGATTCCGGTCGGACTAGGAAATGCGATATCCAATTCTTTTCCTTCGCCTTCCCCTTTTACACTGACTACCGTTCCGACACCCCATTTTTTATGGGAAGCCTTATCACCGACAGCCCAGCCTATTTCTTCACCGCCTGTTGCAGATGGGGCAGAAACAGCACGTCCGAAGCTAGGTGTTTTTCTAGCATGGGTAGGTGCAGTAGAACCTGTCCTCGCCGAAGAACTGAATGAAGTTTGCTTAGACTTGGGAGCGGGTTTCGGTTTTAAATCTTCCAGAAGTTCTGCCGGGATTTCCGAAATGAAACGGGACACTGGATTCATGTTCGTGCGTCCGTAAAGTGTCCGCATTTGGGCATTGCTTAAAAACAATTCGTTTTCAGCCCTTGTAATGCCCACGTAGGCAAGACGGCGTTCTTCTTCCATCTCTTCCTCATCCATGAGGGAGCGGCTATGTGGGAATACCCCTTCTTCAAGCCCAAGTAAAAAGACGACCGGATATTCGAGGCCCTTCGCAGAATGGAGCGTCATCAGCGTTACCGCATCGTTAGCGTCTTCTGGGTTTTCATCTAGTTTATCGATATCGGCCACCAACGCCAAATCCGTTAAAAAGCCCACTAATGATTTATCTTCACTATTACTTTCAAATGCTTTCGTCACGGATAGAAACTCATCAATATTTTCTAGGCGGCTTTGTGATTCAATCGTTTTTTCAGCCCTTAACATTTCACGGTATCCCGTTTTTTCGATGACTTCTTCTACCAATTCCGTAACGGACAAAAATTCCTGCTGATTCGTATAATTCGTAATCAACGTATGGAATTCACGGGCTGCTTTCGTCGCCTTCCCGCTAATCCCGATCATTTCTATCGACTCGAGCGCTTTATAAATGGAAATATCATATTGATTGGCGTAATCCGCCACCTTATCCATCGATGTTGCGCCAATGCCGCGTTTTGGAACATTGATTACACGGCGCAGGCTAATATCATCGTCAGGATTGGCGATGAGCCGTAGATAAGCAAGCAGGTCCTTGATCTCTTTACGATCATAGAACTTGGTGCCGCCGACAATGGCATAGTTGATGTTTGACTTAAGCAGCACTTCCTCCATTACCCGGGACTGTGCGTTTGTCCGATACAGGATTGCTATATCAGAATACTTTCTTTCGCCTTTTAGCGTTAATTCATTTATTTTCCCTGCTACGAATTGTGCTTCACCTTGCTCATTGTCTGCCCTGAAATAAGATAACTTATTACCCGCTACGTTCTCTGTCCATAGATTCTTCGGCTTACGGTTTTGGTTATTATCAATGACCTTATTGGCCGCTTCAAGGATTTTTTTCGTTGAACGGTAATTCTGTTCAAGGAAAATCATCGTAGCATTCGGATAATCCTTTTCAAAAGAAAGGATATTGGCTATATCCGCACCGCGCCACCGATAGATTGACTGATCCGAATCCCCTACAACGCATAGATTACGAAAACGTGAGGCAAGTAGTTTAACAAGCATATATTGGGCACGGTTGGTATCTTGATACTCATCGACATGGATATATTGAAACTTGCGTTGATAGTATTCCAAAACTTCCGGAACTATCTGGAATAATTGGATCGTCATCATGATCAAATCATCAAAATCAAGTGCTGAGTTTTTCCGTAACCTTTTTTGGTATTCCGTATAGACATCCGCCGTGATTTTTGTGAAAAAGTCCGATGCGGTTTTTTGGTATTCTTCCGGACCGACCAATTCATTTTTCGCCGAGCTGATACTTCCAAGGATAGCCCGATAATCATATTTCTTTGGATCCAGATTGCGGTCTTTCAGGATTTGCTTAACGACTGATTGCTGATCTGTCGTGTCTAAAATGGAGAAGTTCCGGTTAAAACCCATCCGGTCGATATCTCTTCGTAAAATCCGGACACACATGGAGTGAAATGTCGAAATCCAAATGTCCTCGGATGCTCCACCTAGAATCGCCCGGATTCTTTCTTTCATTTCTCGGGCCGCTTTGTTGGTAAACGTAATGGCAAGGATATTCCAAGGAGCGATTTCTTTCTCCACCATCAAGTATGCGATCCTATGTGTTAGAACACGGGTCTTTCCACTACCTGCACCAGCCATGATCAATAGTGGGCCATCCGTTGCTTTTACTGCTTTTTGTTGTTGTTCATTCAAACCCGTTAGTAATTTTTCCGCTAAATATTGCATCATTACACCGCCTGTACGAACATTTGTTCTTTTATTATACTACACTTCATTAATCCCATGAACGTTTTATTTAACAGCGGCAACCGTTGCAAGTGCCGCCTTCAAGTCTTCATAAATTACATTTCCAACCACGATTACATCCGCAAACTTGGCCATTTCTTTAGCCTGTTCGACTGATTTAATGCCGCCTCCATAGAATAGCACGCTATTCTCCATGCTCTCTTTAGCAGCCTCCAGCATCCGGACATCTCCATATATACCGCTATACTCCAGATAAAAAATAGGGAGATTGAACATCTTTTCGGCCATCATCGCATAGGCACCCACATCATCCATATCCAATTCAGTGTTGGCATTCGTCAATTGAGCCACCTTGCAATCAGGGTTGAGGATACAATATCCCTCGACAAAAATCTCGTCCCAATTCATTAAATATCCGTATTCCTTGACCGCCTGCTGATGCAATTTCATCATCCAATCAGGATCGGTGCTATTCAGCACACTTGGGATAAAATATAAATCGAACCCCGGCGTCACCGTTTCCACTGACGAAATCTCCATCACGCACGGAACGGTATAGCGCCTGACCCTTGCCATTAAATGAAGCACATTCTCAAGCGTGACTCCGTCCGTGCCGCCGACCATAATGGCATCTGTTCCAGATTCACAAACCTTTTCCAATGCTTCATCGCTTATTTCTTTATTTGGATCGAGTTTGAAAACATGTTTCCACTCGCGAAAATCGTACATAATAATCCTCCATTCACACTTCCCATTAAACCATTATAGCATTAAGATTTTTCATAAAAAAAGAGAAGTGCTGATAAAAAGTTTTCCAAAAAAAACCTATGAATCGAAAACCCACTCTATCGTGGCAACTCCTCTCAAAAAGCTGCCGACCACCTGGATAAACTCAAAATAAAAAACCAAGAAAACGAGTTCCTCGGTTTTTTTCGATTCATCCATTATAGGAAACGTCCCATTACGTTTCAGTTGGTTCCTCTACATCTTCTTTAATGCGATTGATGGCCATGGAATAAGCGTCATTCCCGTAGTTCAAGCAACGTTTGACCCTGGATATCGTAGCCGTGCTGGCTCCGGTTTCCGTTTCAATCTTATGATAAGTTTTACCTTCCTCAAGCATGCGGGCCACTTCAAGACGTTGTGCCAAAGATGATATTTCATTGACGGTGCATAAATCATCAAAAAAGCGATAGCACTCGTCTAAATCGCGCAAAGAAAGAATCGAATTAAACAATTGATCTGTCGCTTTCCCTCTTAACTTATCAATTTGCATACATACTCCCCCTTAATTTTCTTGGGCATCAAATGACACGTTCTTATCTATACCTGGTTGGTTCGGAATTACGTTGACCCAGGTCTTGCCTGTCACCAACCCTACTTCTTTCCCATTAATCACGGGTATAATCCGGTCATCTTTATTCACCCATTCTACTTCATTGATTTTCCCCTTTTGAAGTAGGTAACCTTTTCCGCCGCTTTTCAAATCAATCTTTCGGCGTCCTTTATCGTCAACCACCTGATGAGCAGCCTCAATGATGAATATATTATCTAACAGGACAGGTTTCTTAGATTGATACTCAACCGTTTGCTCACCATTCGAATAACGTGTGTATTTTTCTTCTGCTTTTTCATACTCATAATGAACATTGGATGATGCATCTCCATAGACGACATCGATGTTCAAAGCTGCATCTCCTTGCAGACCTTTTGCCTCTTCCTCCGTCAAGAATGCAAACGGTTCGGGGGCACCAGTCAACTCATAGCCTTTTTCCTTTGCACCTTTTTCAATATTTTCAAAAGAGGTGTAGGAGTTATGTGGGGCTTTTCGGTCTGTAGTCCGCTGAAATAGAGTACCATCATAATATAAGCCATTCAAGTTATCAACATAACCTTTGTCAAGCATCGTCTTTGCCTCCGGGCTATTACCGTGGCATACATAGAGACAGTCCAAGCCTTTGGCAAGTTCGATATAATAATCTCTCGCACTTCTAATCGGACCGATTTGATCTGGGGTCTCACTCTGGAAAACGGCTAACAACCTTGTAATGTCACCCTCCGCCAGCAATTCATAAACGATGTCCGCTTCAGAAAGACCCGATTGGGGACGCGCCTGTGGGTGATTATTGATCATCACCGCTACGGCCCTACGCTTCTTCTCTCCATCTGTGCTTATTCCCGTTAGCGGAAAAACACCTGAAGAACCATCTGTATCTTTCATGACAGATTCGTCTTGCTGGTCTTCCTCTGTCTTATCCTTCGCTGAACAGCCTACTAAAAGTAACATCGCTATCATGATGAAAAGAAACTTTTTCATACACTTTTCACGCTCCTGATTACTCAACCGTGTCGTTTGCTGCGTTCTTTTATATTTTAACGCATTATAGTAGGGAAGAGTATATTTTTATTCATTACATCATATACCCCACGCTGGGTAACCCTGATATACGGTAAATGGGTCGTAGAAAAAAAGGATAGGGTATATACGGGATCAGCGAAGCGATAACCCCGTTCACGCAACAATCTTTTCAATTCATTTTCTTCTATAATTAATTCAGGAACTTCCTTATTGGACATTATCCCTTTTAATGTTAATGGCACCTCATGAATCACTTCTCCTTGCTCTGTCAAAACAATACCGCCGCCGATTTCCTTCAGCCGGTTGAAGGCCAGGTGCATATCCTTCTTACGTTTCCCAATCAAAATGATATCCCCGGTATTCGTATAGGTGGCTGCAAAACCGCATAACTTATCGGCAAACCCCTTCAGTATCGTATTGATCCGCCATTTCCCTTCCTTATCGATGAGCATGAAGAAACACTCATCATCTTGAAAGGTAAGCTCTTCATATCCCACATCGTTTGAAAGGGAATATGGTTTGGTGATCACGTTATTGACCAGCTCTATTCCGAACGGCATCGAGAATTCGAAATCTTCCTTCAAACTAAGGTCCCAGTCCATTTCCAACGGTTTAAAGTCAAAATCGCTCCAGTTGATTTCTTGTGAATCCGGAATGATTTCCCCATCCCGCTTCACCCATTTCCCTTTAGCCATGACAGAAACCGGGGCGGGCTCCTCAATATCAGACAGAAAATTGATATTGGCGACTCTGCCCGTAGCAATATTGCCATGGAGATATTCAATATTATAATAGCGTGCGATATTGATAGTGGCCATATTATAGGCGTCAATGACTGGTACACCCTGTTCGATTGCTATTTTAATCAAGCAATCTATGAATCCCTTTTCATAAAAAGACGGTGGTGAACCATCCGTTGTATAAAAGAACTTATCATATTGATCGATACCCAGTTCATGAATTTCCTGCAATATGTTTGGGAGATCCGGACGGATGGATGAATGCCTTAATGAAACGAAATAGCCTTGAAGTAAGCGCTCCATCACCTCATCACCTGTCATGGCCTCATGGTCACAATCGGCTCCAAATAGTGTCATCTTGGCAAGTGTTTTCTCAGAAGCACCAGGAAAGTGACCCTCTATCTTCTTCCTCATCCGCTTGGCCTCCTGAATCCAATGCAGCATCATGTCATCGCCATCAAGAAGCTTAGGCCACCCCGTCAGTTCACCGCCCTGTAAAACGGCATCATGCTCAAGCCAGGATTTAACCGCTCCATGAGAAAATACGGTATCTTCATCGATCAACTCCGTTTGTCCATCAAAACGGCTCCACCAATACATCGTAACAGGGATGTTACGTAGCTCCTTCAAAAGAGAAAACGCTTTCTTTTTTCCTAATTGCAAAAGGAATGGCAGGTTATCATTGATAAGTGTCGTTGTCCCAAAATGGGATGCATAGCGTGAGAAAGACAGGGGATTATATAATTGAGAAGGGTGTGAATGCGGCTCAATATATCCCGGGACCAGGTACTGATCTGAACAATCAACCATTTCACAGCGGTCTATATTTTCAGGAAGGTTTGTACCGACATAGATAATGCGATCGTCATAAATCCATATATTTGCTTTCACCCATTTTCGTAAAGCCTGGTTTAAATATGTAGCATTTTTCAAAAGAATGTGTGGTGACCTCTTTCCATCCAGCACATCTATATGTTCCCGTAGATGTTTATTTTTCCATCTATAACGTTGTTCCAGCATAAACATCCCTCCATGAATTGTAAGACAAAGGAATTGAAATCCCAATTCAATCCAATTTTATCTTATAGTAACATATTTATTTCATTAACACAGTAAAGTTAACCAGAATACTGTGAAATTTTTGTGAAAGGATGAACTTATCATGAAATTCAAACAAAATATCAGCATAGTCAATGCGCTTATGCGGATTACCTGTGGCTTTACCTTTCTTACCTGGGCCACAGCGAAAATGGTTAAAAAGCCATGGAAAAATCAATCTTACTTAATGGTGGTCATCCTTGCTGCCATGAAAATAGGCGAAGGCATATTGCGCTATTGCCCCGTTGTCGATGTAATGGAAAATGGCCAAGCCATGATGAAGGATAAGCAGAACAGGGATGACCAATCTGATTCGTATTGATTTCATTTTAAAAGAAGCTGACTCGAGATTTGAGCCAGCTTCTTTTTATGGTCAAGGAACCTATTCTATGGCTCGATATCCAATATCCGTACGCCAAAACAGGCCTTCTTTTTCAATATGTTCTACTTCTTTATAGACTTGTCTTTGGGCAGACGCAAGGTCGTTTCCTTTAGCCGCAACAAGCAATACCCTGCCTCCATTGGAAACTAGATCTCCCTCGTCGTTTTTGGCCGTCCCGGCATGGTAAATATGGGTGTCCGGCTGAATCCTATCCAACCCTTTGATGACCGCCCCCTTCGTGTATGCTCCAGGATAGCCTTCTGCAGCCACGACTACACCAAGAACCGCTTCATCATGCCATTCAAGATCTAAATCTTCCCCTGCAAGGACCGCTTCAAGGGTATCGACGAAATCCGTCTTTAAGCGGGGCAATACTACTTGAGTTTCCGGATCCCCAAAACGGGCGTTGAATTCAATCACTTTTGTACCCTTTTCCGTTGCAATTAACCCGGCATATAATATGCCTGTAAATCGGCGATTTTCTGAAATCATCGCATGAACCGTCGGTTGCAGAATGGCATCTACCGCTGCTTGCACCATACTATCGGATATTTGAGGGACGGGGGAGTACGCACCCATTCCACCAGTATTCGGTCCTTTATCACCATTGTACGCACGTTTATGATCCTGTGCGATTACCATTGGATATACTTTATCCCCGTTCACAAAGGCCATCAATGAAAACTCCTCGCCATCCAGGTATTCCTCGATGACAACCTTTGCTGAAGCTTCCCCGAACTTTGCACCGACTAGCATATCATGAATGGCTTCCATTGCCTCCTGCATCGTCATGGCGACTACTACGCCTTTGCCCGCAGCCAGGCCATCAGCCTTGATGACGATGGGAGCGCCCGCTTTTTCGATATATGCCTTTGCCTGCTCATAATCAGAAAACGTCTCATATTCTGCTGTTGGAATATGATAATCCCTCATTAAATTCTTAGCAAATGATTTACTTCCTTCAATGACCGCAGCCCGGCTGTTTGGTCCGAACACCTGCAAGTTTTCTTTCTCAAAGTCATCAGCCAACCCATTAAGTAAAGGCGTTTCCGGTCCAATCACCGTCAAGGCAATCGCATTTTCTTTTGCGAAAGCGACCAATTCTTGATGATTGGTTTCCTCGATTGATATAAGCTCGGCAACATCTTCCATGCCGGGATTCCCTGGCGCCACGAAGACTTTCTTAACCCGTTTGCTTTCAAACAGTTTACGGGCGATAGCGTGCTCCCTGCCTCCACGGCCAATCACTAGTACATTCATTACCGCACCTCATCTTCGATTAATGTTTAAAGTGGCGAACTCCTGTGAATACCATTGCTATTCCATATTCATCGGCTTTATCAATTGAATCTTGGTCTTTCTTCGATCCACCTGGCTGGATGATTGCCGTTACGCCTGCTTTTGCCGCCGCCTCCACGGTATCGTCCATAGGGAAGAAAGCATCCGATGCCAAAGCACTTCCCGCTACTCTTTCACTAGCTTGTTCTAGAGCTATTTTTGCTGCGCCGACACGGTTCATTTGCCCTGCACCCACGCCCAATGTCATCTGATCATTACAAATAACGATGGCATTCGATTTGACATGTTTCACGATTTTCCAACCAAGTTCAAGAGCTTTCCACTCTTCTGCGGTCGGTTCGCGTTTTGTTGCCACTTTTACTTCTGCATCCTTCAAACCGAAAGCATCACGTTCTTGCACGAGTAAACCACCTTCAATTGAAGTCAATTTACGTTCCGGTTTTTTAGCAGCCTGGAAATTAACCGTTAATAGACGAAGGTTCTTCTTACTTGTCAATACATCCAATGCTTCCTTAGAGAATCCTGGAGCGATGATGATTTCAAGGAAAATTTCGTGAAGCTTTTCCGCAGTCGCTTTATCCACTTCACGGTTCAAGGCGATGATGCCACCAAAAATCGAAGTGGAATCCGCTTCATACGCTTTATCGAATGCTTCCAGAATCGTATCACCAACACCGACTCCACAAGGATTCATATGCTTGACGGCCACGGCTGCCGGTTCTTTGAATTCCTTAACGATTTGAAGGGCTGCGTCTGCATCATTGATGTTATTGTATGAAAGCTCTTTTCCGTGCAGTTGTTTTGCTTCCGCAATCGAGAAGGTAGATCCAAGCGGTTTTTTATAGAACGCTGCTTTTTGATGAGGATTTTCCCCATAACGAAGCGACTGTTTCAATTCATAAGTAACAGTAAGTGATTCTGGATTCTCTTCTTCGGCAAGCTCAGTCATATATTCTGAAATCACGGCATCGTATGCCGCTGTATGACGGAAGACTTTAGCTGCCAGACGACGATTCGTCGTTTTTGAGACATCTCCGTTTTCTTTTAGCTCAGCCAATACCGTTGCATAATCCTCGCTATCGACGATAACTGTCACATACTCGTGGTTTTTCGCAGACGAACGTAGCATGGTCGGTCCTCCGATATCGATGTTCTCAATCGCATCTTCCACCGTCACATCCGGTTTCGATATCGTCGATTGGAAAGGATAAAGGTTCACACAGACCAACTGAATCGGTTCAATATGATGCTCTGCTAGTTGAGCTTTATGCCCTTCATCTCCATGCTTGGCTAAGACTGCTGCATGGACATTCGGGTGTAGCGTTTTAACGCGGCCGTCCAGAATTTCCGGGAAACCAGTGATTTCACTGATACCGATAACATCCACGCCATTATCCTGTAATGTTTTACTCGTACCGCCCGTTGAAATGATTTCAAACCCGGCCTCTTTCAACCCTTTGGCAAATTCTACGATACCTGTTTTATCCGATACACTAATTAACGCACGTTTCTTCATGGTATGTTGTTCCCTCCATTATGTATGTTGTTTCTCTTGGCATAGCTGTTGCAAAATTTTTGGATACAGATCATGTTCCAATTCCTGAATTCTTTTTTGGAGGATGTCTTTTGTATCTCCGTTAAGAATGGGGACCGCCTGTTGAGCAATAATCGGTCCTGTATCCATTCCCTCATCGACATAATGAATCGTGACCCCGGTTTCCTTCACTTCAGCCTTAAAAGCCTGGCCAATAGCATCCTTACCTGGAAAGCAAGGCAAAAGAGAAGGGTGAATATTCACAATCCTGTGTGAATACTCCCCTAATAACGTCGATCCTATTAACCGCATATAACCAGCAAGAATAATGAATTCTACGTCATGGACATGAAGTTCATCGAGTATCTCCCGTTCATATCCCGCCTTATTTACGTGCTGTTTTGCTGAGAATGAGAATACCGGAATGTTCTCCATTCTAGCCCTCTCAATTACGTAAGCATCCTCACGGTCACAAACAACAAGGCATATATCCGCTTCTAGATTTCCCTCTTTTATTGCATCAGCGATTGCTTGAAAGTTGCTTCCATTACCCGATGCAAAGACAGCAAGGCGTCTCATCGCTTAAAAGACACTCCTTCACCCTCAATAATCGTTCCTATGACAGAAGCCTGTTCACCACAAGACTGTAGATGCGCAATGATCGCAGGAGCATCCGATTTTCTCACGACGGCCGTCATCCCGATGCCCATATTGAATATATTGAACATTTCCTCCTGAACAAGATTTCCTTTTTCCTCAAGGTACGAGAATACTGGGGGAATCGTCCAGCTGCCCAACTCAATTTCAACACCGCAGTTTTCAGGAAGGATACGCGGAATATTTTCGATGAACCCGCCACCTGTAATATGTGCTAGTCCCTTCACTTCAAACTTTTCAAGTGTTGATAATATCGACTGGACATAGATCCTTGTCGGTTTCAACAATTCTTCACCCAATTTGCAACCGAACTCCGGCACGAGTTCCTGTAAATCCATTCCTGCATCTTCAAGAAGGATTTTACGGACAAGTGAATAGCCATTGCTATGGATCCCGCTTGAAGCAAGACCGATGACAACATCACCATTGGATATGCCCTCACCCGTAATTAAGCGTGATTTTTCAACCGCCCCAACAGTGAACCCAGCCACGTCATATTCTTCGATTTCGTACATCCCTGGCATTTCAGCTGTTTCCCCACCGATTAAAGCACAACCCGCTTGCTCACATCCGTCCGCAATCCCTTTAACGATCATTTCAATTCTCTCGGGATCAGCTTTGCCGCAAGCTATGTAATCTAAAAAGTACAACGGCGCAGCCCCCTGTACGACCACATCATTGACGCACATCGCTACACAATCTATTCCAATTGTATCATGTTTATCCATCATGAACGCGAGTAAAAGCTTCGTCCCGACTCCATCCGTTCCTGAGATAAGGACAGGCTCTTTAAGGTGTAACGAAGACAAATCGAACATGCCTCCGAAACCACCCAATCCGTTCATTACTTCAGGACGAAATGTCCGTTTTACATGTTTCTTCATCCGATTTACCGCTTCGTAGCCCGCTTCAATATCGACGCCAGCCTGCTTATATGCATTAGCCATTTGAAATCCCCCTCCGAAAACCACTCGTTCTTATCGATGCCTTTTTAGCATTTAATTTTTTCCCGTTCATAATCGAAAATTTCCGTTGGATAATTTCCCGTGAAGCATGCTAGACATGAACCGCGTGTTTCTCCAGCAAACGGACGTCCAATCGCTTCGACCATGCCTTCCACACTTAAGAAGGTTAATGAATCGGCTTCAATGATTTCCCGTATTTCCTCCACCGATTTGGAGCTGGCAATCAGTTCATCTTTTTTCGATGTATCAATACCGTAAAAACATGGATTTTTAATTGGAGGCGAACTGATCACAACATGGACCTCTTTCGCCCCTGCATCTTTCAGCATGCGGACAATCCTTCTGCTGGTCGTACCACGTACGATCGAATCGTCCACCATGATCACGCGTTTCCCTTCAACGACGCCTCGTACCGGTGATAGCTTCATCTTCACACCCTGTTCGCGAAGGCTTTGCGACGGTTGAATAAATGTCCGTCCGACATAACGGTTCTTAATTAAGCCCATTTCATAAGGGATGCCCGCAGCTTCGGCATAACCAATGGCCGCCGATATGCTTGAATCCGGAACACCCGTGACAACATCCGCTTCGATTTTCGCTTCCTGAGCCATTTGCTTACCAAGGTTTTTCCTGGCTGTATGTACATTAATCCCATCAATATTGCTATCCGGGCGGGAAAAATACACATATTCCATCGTACACATGGCTTGTTGACTGGAAAGGGAAAAGTATTCTGAATAGATTCCTTCATCATTGATGACGACAAGCTCGCCTGGTTCGATATCACGGATGAATTCCGCCCCAACGATATCAAGAGCACATGTTTCAGAAGCGGCGTAATACGCATCTCCTATCTTTCCGAGGGAAAGTGGACGGAAACCATGTGGATCCCGCGCTAAAATCATTTGGTTTTCTGTCATGATAACAAATGCGTAGGCACCCTTCAGCATACTTAAGCTATTTTTCACAGAATCCCTTATATCAGAATAACCGGAGCGTTTAATCAAATGTGCAAGGACTTCCGTATCCGACGTCGTTTGAAAAATGCTCCCCTGTCCCTCTAACTGTGCTTTTAACTGGCTGGCATTGACGATATTCCCATTATGGGCAAGAGCCAGCCCCCCTGTATGTGAATTGAACAAGAAAGGCTGGACGTTTTGATATCCACCGCCGCCTGCTGTCGTATAACGGACATGACCTATCGCTGACTTCCCTGTACCGGAAAGTGCCTGCATTTTTTCTGCCGTGAAGATTTCCGTTACAAGACCTTCCCCTTTCGTGATGGACATTTGATTACCGTCCGTCACGACAATGCCTGCTCCCTCTTGGCCCCGATGCTGTAAGCTATGCAGTCCGTAATAGGCAAGCTGTGCTGCATCTTGATGTCCCCAGACTCCTACTACGCCACATTCCTCATTAAGACTTCTTATTTCAGCAAGCATGGAATGGCCCCTTTCCAAGCTGATTGTAATTCATCAACATTTACTTCAAATACCAGATTATCGCCATCATCCGTCACGATTATTTTTGGATCATTCGTTACTTCCCCTATAAGGATTGCATCTTCAACAATGGATTCAAATGCCACTTGGTTTTCTGGACTAACGGATAGTAAGAATCGGGATTGCGTTTCACTGAACAACCCGGATACCAATTCGCCGGAAACCTGAACGTTTGCGCCGAGTGTAGTCGGACCGAATAGAGATTCACTTAAGGCAACAGCCAAACCACCCTCTGAAAGATCATGTGCGGAGGCGATATGCCCTGCTCGAATGGCTTCAAGAATTTGTGCTTGCCGTTTTTGTTCAACATGTAAGTCCAATTCCGGTGCAGGTCCAAAGATTTTTCCTTCTACCATTTTTTGAAGTTCACTGCCGCCAAATTCAGCTTTCGCTTCCCCGACCACATATATCAAGTCGGATTCATGTTTGAACGTTTGGGTCGTGATATGTTGAAGGTCATGTACAAGACCAACCATCCCCACTACTGGAGTTGGATAAATGGCCTCGCCATTCGTTTCATTATAAAGAGATACATTTCCACCAATGACAGGCGTACTTAAGCTGCGACATGCTTCGCTCATGCCATCAGCGGCTTTTTCCAGTTGCCAAAATATCTCTGGCTTTTCTGGATTTCCAAAATTCAAGCAATCTGTAATCGCCAAAGGTTCTCCACCTGAACAGACAATGTTACGGGCCGCCTCAGCTACAGCAATCTTACCGCCTGTCTCGGGGTCGAGGTAAATATAGCGGGAGTTACAATCCGTTGTCATTGCAAGAGCTTTATTCGTTCCTCGCACACGTACCACTGCAGCGTCGGAACCAGGTGATACCACTGTATTCGTACGAACCATATAATCGTATTGGTCGTAAACCCATTCCTTGCTTGAAATGGTAGGCTGTTGTAATAACGCTATAAGAGTACCCTTATAATCCTTGATAACCGGCACTTTTGCCGTCATGCTTTGGAAGTCGCGGAAATACTGTGGCTCAGCAGATGGCTTTTGATAGATTGGTGCTTCTTCAGCCAATGCATCAACCGGAACTTCCGCAACGATTTCACCTTGATGGGAAAGTGTTAAGTTTTTATCATCCGTTACTTCACCAACAGCAACTGCTTCCAGGTCATACTTCGTAAACAAATCAACGATTTCCTGTTCCCGTCCTTTAGTAACGACGATTAACATCCGTTCTTGTGACTCAGACAGCATCATTTCATACGCAGTCATGCCTGTTTCACGTTGAGGCACTAAATCAAGGTTCATTTTAATCCCTGATCCAGCTTTACTCGCCATCTCAGCCGAAGAGCTAGTAAGCCCCGCTGCGCCCATATCCTGAATGCCGACAAGCGCATCATTATGGATGAGTTCAAGGCAAGCTTCTAACAGTAATTTCTCCATGAATGGATCGCCAACTTGCACGGCTGGTCTTTTCTCTTCTGAAGACTCTGAAAGTTCTTCCGATGCAAATGTAGCTCCATGAATGCCATCACGGCCAGTTTTGGCACCCACGTACATAACCGTATTCCCGACACCATGAGCTTGGCCTTTCTTGATGTCCTTATGGTCAATTAACCCGACGCACATGGCATTGACTAATGGATTTCCCTCATAGGAAGGATCGAATTGAATTTCACCGCCGACAGTGGGAATCCCAATGCAGTTCCCATATCCAGCAATCCCTGCAACCACTTCTTTGAATAAATACTTCACGCGTTCGTTATCCAATTCACCGAAGCGCAGTGAATTCAACATGGCGATAGGCCGGGCTCCCATGGAGAAGACATCACGGATAATGCCCCCGACGCCTGTCGCTGCTCCTTGATATGGCTCAATGGCCGATGGATGGTTATGGCTTTCAATCTTGAAAACGACGGCCTGATTATCACCGATATCGACGATTCCTGCGCCTTCCCCAGGACCTTGTAATACTTTTTCCCCCGTAATCGGGAATTTTCTTAAGATGGGTTTTGAATTTTTGTAGGAACAATGCTCTGACCACATGACGGAAAACAAACCCGTTTCCGTATAATTCGGCAGTCTGCCTAAGATTTTCTCCACCATGGCGAATTCTTCATCGGATAGCCCCATACTTGCGTATAAACGCTCCGATTTAATTTTATCCGGACTTGGTTCAAGCTGTAACAACATGTGATTCCCTCCAGTTTTTCACGATGGATTGAAAGATCTTTAAGCCGTCTTTACTGCCAAGCAGTGAGTCAACAGCACGTTCGGGATGAGGCATCATTCCGAGGACATTACCTTGTGCATTGGTGATTCCCGCGATTTGTTCTAGGCTACCGTTGGGATTTTCACCCTTATAAGTGAACAGAATGCGGTTATTTTGTTTTAATTCCTCCAGTGTGTCTTTATCACAGTAATAGTTTCCTTCACCATGGGCCACTGGAATGGTGATTGATTCGTTTAATGAATATCCCGTGGTAAACATTGATTCATTATTTTGAACATTCAGCTCTACATTACGACAGATGAATTTCAGACCATCATTACGTCGCATCGCTCCCGGTAACAGCCCTGCTTCAAGCAAAATTTGAAAACCATTGCAGACGCCAAGAACTGGCTTTCCTGCTTGAGCCGCTTTTACGACTTCGGCCATCACATTGGAAAAACGGGCAATCGCTCCTGAACGTAGGTAGTCGCCATAAGAGAATCCGCCTGGAAGCAGGATCCCGTCAAATTTGTCTAGATTATCCGTGGAATGCCATACATACTCCACTTCCTCCCCAAGCGCATCCTGTATCGCATGGTACATGTCGACATCACAATTGGAGCCAGGGAAAACGATCACAGCAAATTTCATTGGGTGACAACCTCCTCCACGTCATAACGGTACGCTTCAATGACTGTATTGGCTAATAGCTTTTCACACATTTCCTTCACCAGTTGATCTAAATCACGGTCGGTGTCTTCAATCGTCAGTTCAATGTATTTCCCGACACGAACATCGCTTACTTCGTTATATGTCAAACTATGAAGGGATTGTTGAACCGCTGTCCCCTGTGGATCCAGTACACTTTCTCGTAGTGTGATATATACCTTAACCTTATACATGTTGAGTACCCTCCAACTTTGCTAGAATTTTTCCATATGCATCTGTTAAACTACCTAAATCACGGCGGAATACGTCTTTGTCCAGTTTTTCATTTGTCACTGCATCCCAAAGGCGACAAGTATCCGGTGAAATTTCATCAGCCAATAGGATTTCCCCATCCGATGTCTTGCCAAACTCCAGTTTAAAATCAATCAAGTTAATGCCCATCTCTTGGAAGATGGTTGATAGGACCTTACTGATTTCCCGTGCCTTTTCCTTTAAGATAGCTACATCTTCCTTGCTGGCAAGTTCCAATTCTTCAATATGGTCTTCCGTCAACAGGGGATCGCCGAGTGCGTCGTCTTTATAATAAAATTCAACGAGCGTTTTCTTTAGTGGGTGGCCTTCTTCCATGCCAGTGCGTTTAGAGAAGCTACCGGCAGCCGTGTTTCTAACGACCACTTCAAGAGGTATGATGGAGACCTTTTTAACCAGTTGCTCCCGCTCGGAAAGCTTTTCTATAAAATGAGAAGGAATGTTTTGTTCGGCAAGCTTTGAAAATAGTAAACTAGTAATTTGATTATTCAACTGGCCTTTACCAGCGATTTCTGACTTCTTCTCGCCATTGAAAGCCGTTGCTGAATCTTTGTATTCCACCCATACTATTTCACTGTTGTCCGTTGCATAAATCTGTTTCGCTTTCCCTTCATACAGCAATTCTCGCTTTTCCATCTGTTAAGACCTCCGAATTGTGAATATTATGAATTTTTATTTTATCATTAGGCAAGGAGCAAACGCTTCACCCGACTGGGATTCACGTTTGCAACCTTGTTTTATAAGCCTAGGCGATCAAAGATCACATCTACGTTTTTCAAATGATGGGTAGGGTCGAAACAGTCATCAAGTTCTTCTTTAGTAAGCAGGCTTGTGATTTTATCATCCTTGTCGATCAGGCTCCTGAATGGGACTTGTTGCTCCCAGGCGTCCATCGCATGTGGCTGAACCGTATCATACGCCTCTTCACGGACAAGACCCTTGTCAATAAGAGCAAGCAACACGCGTTGAGAGAAGATTAATCCAAGAGTACGATCCATGTTACGCTTCATGTTCTCAGGATAGACAGTAAGGTTTTTCACGATGTTACTGAAGCGGTTCAACATATAATTCAAAGCAATCGTTGCATCCGGCAAGATGATTCGTTCAGCAGAAGAGTGGGAGATATCACGTTCGTGCCATAAAGCTACATTCTCATACGCTGTCATCATGTATCCACGGATGACCCGGGCCATTCCTGTCATGTTCTCAGAACCGATAGGATTCCGTTTATGAGGCATTGCCGATGATCCTTTTTGTCCTTTTGCAAAGAATTCTTCCACTTCGCGCGTTTCGCTTTTTTGTAATCCTCGGATTTCCACAGCGAATTTTTCGATGGAAGTTGCAATTAACGCCAATGTACTCATATAGTGTGCATGGCGATCACGTTGCAAGGTTTGCGTTGAAATCGGATCAGCTTCAAGGCCCAGCTTTTCACAGACGAATTGTTCAACGAACGGGTCGATGTTTGCATATGTACCAACAGCACCGGAGATTTTACCTACCTCGATGTTTTTTCGAGCAGCATCAAAACGTTCCACATTCCGTTTCATTTCTTGGTACCAAAGGGCAAGCTTCAAGCCGAAAGTAGTCGGTTCTGCATGCACACCATGTGTACGTCCCATTTGAACGGTATATTTATGTTCTTTCGCTTTGTTTTTCAAGATCTCGACAAAATTATTTAAATCCTTTGAAAGAATATCATTCGCTTGTTTAATCACATAAGAAAGTGCCGTATCAACTACATCCGTTGAAGTCAGACCATAATGCACCCATTTACGTTCTTCACCTAATGTTTCGGAAACCGCACGCGTGAAGGCCACAACATCATGGCGAGTATCTTTTTCAATTTCATTGATGCGCTCTACATCGAATGATGCATTTTCACGAAGGAGCTTCACGTCTTCTTTCGGTATGACACCAAGTTCCGACCATGCTTCACATGCCAAGATTTCTACTTCCAACCATGCATTAAAGCGGTTTTTCTCTGTCCAAATGTTACCCATTTCAGGGCGGGTATAACGTTCAATCATTTTGCTTCCTCCGTTTCAACCTGTTGATTCCAAATTTTGCTTCGATCACTTTCTAAAAGGGCTTCCTCGAGTGTTGGACGTAAAATGTTAACATGCCCCATTTTCCGTTTTATCTTGGCCTCTCTTTTACCATAAAGATGAATCTTCCAATCTGTAAGCTCCGGAATTTCATGAAGTAATGGCTCCAAGTGTTCACCTAGGACGTTGACCATGACCACCGGTTGCAACAAGGAGGTATTTCCGAGGGGCCAATTACAGACAGCACGGATATGCTGTTCAAATTGGGATGTTGCACATGCTTCCAATGTATAATGACCCGAATTGTGTGGTCTTGGTGCAAGCTCATTGATGATGATTTCATCCTTTGCCGTTAAAAACATCTCCACGGCCAATGTACCGACCAGTTCTAGTTTCTCGGCAAGCTGTCGAGCCTCCACAATGGCCTTTTCTTCAGCACTCTGACTGATGCGAGCGGGAACGATGCTTTTATGCAGTATATTTTCAATATGAATATTTTCTGCTACCGGAAAATGACTTGTTTCACCATTCGCTTTACGCGTCACGACAACCGAGATTTCCTTAACGAAAGGTATCCAAGCTTCTAATACACATACACCTGTTTGGAGCAGGGATTCAGCCTTTTTAATATCAGCTTCCTCATTAATGACTAACTGCCCTTTTCCATCATAACCGCCACGGGTCGTTTTTAACACACTTGGGTACCCTAATTCTTCTATATGTAGGTATATTTCCGAAACATCCTGAATTTCCCGGTACGGGGCAACCGTTGCTCCGGCACCTGCTATGGCTTTCTTTTCAGTAAGCCGATCCTGTGTTTGTTTTAATAATTCCGACCCTTGAGGAAGATAGGCATGCTGTTTCAACCAATCTAGAGCCTTGGAACTGATATTTTCGAACTCATAGGTAATGACGTCACTGACATTTGCCAGCCTTTTCAATGCATCTATGTCATCATAAGCCCCAAGGATCTCTATATCTGCCACTTGAGCACAAGGACCATTAGTCGTTGGTTCAAGAACAGCTATCTTAAAGCCTGCTGCCTTAGCCGCTAAGGCCATCATCCTGCCTAACTGTCCACCGCCAATAATTCCAATCGTCTGACCCGGTAAAATGACCTTATTTAAGTTGTTCACTGCTCAATAACACCTTTTCCCTAGTTTCGTCTCGGAGAACCTCTATCCTATCGGCGATTTCTGAATCGAAAGCAGCCAATATCTGCGCCGCAAGCAAACCTGCGTTAATCGCCCCTGCCTTTCCGATGGCTACCGTGGCAACCGGTACCCCGCCTGGCATTTGAACAATTGATAACAATGAATCCAAACCGTTTAAAGCCTTGGATTGGATTGGCACTCCAATCACAGGTACTATTGTTTTAGCTGCCGTCATACCGGGTAGATGAGCAGCTCCACCTGCACCTGCTATTATTACCTTAATCCCGCGCTCTCTTGCACTCTCTGCATATTCAAACAATAAGTCTGGTGTGCGGTGGGCCGAAACGACTCTTTTTTCATAGGGGATTTCAAGTTGTTCCAATGATTCACAAGCATACTTCATCGTTTCCCAATCCGAGACGCTACCCATAATGACCCCGACCTGCGACTTCATAATACTGTCCCTCCCACTTTCCATTCTTTCATCTATAATTTTCAAAAAAAAACGGGCAGACTTCTTCCTCATAGAGAAAGCAATCTGCCCGGAAAAAAGTCTTCACAAAAAAGACTTCGATAGTTTCCGAATAAGTCAGCTACTTTTCTCATAGTCCGATGATTTACGGTCATCAGGTAGAAACTTTTGGGCCATATCCCCAGGATTATATGAGAGGTATTAATATACATTCATCTTACCGTCACGCATTTTCATTGTCAAGACAAAATCGAATATTTTTATAGAATACTTAATGATCGTTCGTGTTTTGCTCCAATAACTTTGCTTCAAATACAATTTTCCTGTTAATTGGTTCATAATGAGCCATTCCATTCGTGATTCTTTCCTCAAAAATGGGTTCTTCCATTCTCCTCACAGGAAAATACCCTGCAGCCTTTATTCGATCTAGGCATTCATCAATGCTTTCTCCTTCTCTAACTTCAAACTTTTCTTTACCCTTTTTACTCACAGAATCGTTCCTTTCCTGCATTCACTATTTTCATGAATATTTTTGTTCCACCCTTATTAAACAGCTTGCCTATTTTTCTAATTATAAATTCTTTCAGATAGGTTGAACAGCTTATCCAGGGATTTTAATCAAAGATCGACGGAAAGTTGTTTTCAATATCTAACTTGTCCTGTCCTAGCAACAGTGAATGATTTCATTTTATTTTAATGGTACCAGTCTGAAAACAAAAAAAGACCAGCCTAATGGCTGACCTTCGAAATGGCTTGGCGGCGTCCTACTCTCACAGGGGGAAACCCCCAACTACCATCGGCGCTGAAGAGCTTAACTGCCGTGTTCGGAATGGGAACGGGTGTGACCTCTTCGCT
>NZ_JBIWDJ010000004.1:278933-475565 GCF_044761955.1 Peribacillus sp. NPDC097225 | reverse complement strand
GGGAGCAAGCTCCCATCGATTCGCTCGACTTGCATGTATTAGGCACGCCGCCAGCGTTCGTCCTGAGCCAGGATCAAACTCTCCGAAGAAATGTTTGACTTGCTCATTTTGCTTTTTTATAGTGTGTGCTCACTCAAAATTTACGTTGGCGCTTTGTTTTGTTCAGTTTTCAAAGAGCAATTATTCAATCGCCCTGAAGCGACTTTAATAATATATCAAATATATTATTTGTTGTCAACAACTTTTTATTAACTCGCTGTCGACTTAATTAGTATATCTATTATCGCTACTAATTGCAAGTGTTATTTTAAAATAAAATAAAATGACCAATAGGTTTACCTTGAATCGTCCCCCTTTTATAAGGAGGCTTACTAATTAATCTAGTAAGCTACCCATAAATTATAGGATTTCCTCTATATATATTTCCCTATTGGATCCCAAATCAATTATATCACCATTATCATATAAACGAACCAGTGGCCTAGTTTGTGAATTAGCATTTATGAACATGATGTCAGCTATGGAACCATCATTTAATTTGACTTTGGTCCCAACCGCAAAACTGGAGAAGCAAGCTAAAAGCGCTTGAACGACCGTAATGTCAAATTGGCCAAAACTATCATGGAGAATCATTTCCACTACTTTGAACGGAGGCTGTTTCTTTCTATAGACTCTTTCGGATGTCATTGCATGAAAAACATCCGCCACTGCTATTATTTTCGAGAATAGATGCATGGTTTTCGCTCTCATCTTGTGAGGATACCCGCTCCCATCCAACCTCCCGTGATGCTCTAGTACTGCTAGCTTCACGCTATCCGTAATGATTGAACTATCTTTAATCATTTGATAACTGGAAATGGGGTGATTCTGGACCTCTTCATTCTCTTCCAAAGACAAGCTTGTGGCTTTATTGAAAATGCTGGGGGGGAGTTTGGCCATCCCACAGTCTGCCAAGCACCCACCAAGAGCTACTTGGTAGATATCAGCTAACTCACATTTCATTTTAAACGCGATGAGTGCTCCTATTAAGCCAGTTGATATAGCATGGTGATAGATATAATCTTCTTTATTGCTGTAATGATGAAGCTTCAGGATAGCACTCGGTTCTTCCAATGCTTTAACCACTAGAGGGATAAGAGACGACCGAATGATGGCCACTTCGACTTTACTACCTGCCTGCCAATTTTTAAAAAGCTGCTTATAGGTTTGGACAGTTTTTAAATAGTGGGTGATGAAGTCGGAGGAATCTTCTGTATCGTCTAGTTCCTTATCAATGATTTCCTTCGGGATAAATCTTTCTCCGTCAATCAACATCTTTTCAACACTAACTTCTTGTATTAAGAAGACTTTCAAGACTTCTATCAATTCAGAAGTCAATATCGTTTTCTTGTTCATGATAGGGTGGCCCATGTATCCCTTAATATCTTTTGAAAGTATGCAACCTTCTACTAAAAAGTCGGTTTTCACCAGCAAAACTGTTCACCTCTGTAACAGTTATTTAACACAGACTATTTTACTAGAAAATTATGGAGATATCCATCTTTTTATGATAAATTACCTATTAATCATTCAATGATTCAAAAAAAATTTAGGCATTTATAACCACATTGGTGTATGTACAACAAAAAAAGGCCCAGCTAAATTAGCCTGGGTCCCCTTTGCTACACCTTTTTATTCTTCCGTATCTGTATCTGTATCTACATCTATTTCAGTTTCATCGTTCACTGCAGTTTCACCAGCGTCTTGAACTGACTCCTCAACAGGAGCATCTTCATCGATGCCTTCTACTGGTTCAAGAAGTTCTTCTTCTTCCTCTTCACGTCCAACGATAGCCACAGTCGAAACATATTCATTTTCCGAAGACTCAAGACGGATGAGCTTAACACCCTGTGTATTACGACCTGTCTTAGAAATTCCTTCAACTTCCATTCGGATCAATACACCGGCAGCTGTAATCAGCATCAAGTCTTCTTCTTCCCCTGTAACGGTTTTCACGGCAACAAGCTCACCGTTTTTCTCTGTGACATTACAAGTTTTGATACCTTTACCACCACGGCTTTGGATACGGTATTCCTCAGCGTTTGTCCGCTTTCCATAACCATTTTTCGTAACAATCAGTACTTCTTCATCTTCTTCCAAAATCTCCATGCCGATTACTTCATCGGAGGCTCTTAAGGAAATTCCTTTTACCCCAGCAGCTGTACGTCCCATTGTACGGACATCGGTTTCTGGGAAACGAATCATCATTCCCGCTTTAGTACCGATGATAATTTGCTTTTCGCCATTCGTGAGTCGAACCGAAATCAGTTCATCATCTTCACGGAGACCTACAGCTATCAATCCATTATTTCGGATATTAGCGAAGGATGACAACGGTGTACGCTTAGATATACCGTGTCTTGTTGTGAAGAACAAGTACCAATCATTAGTGAATTCCCTCACTGGGATGATTGCATTGACCCATTCTCCTTTATCAACTTCTAACAGATTGATAAGAGGGAGCCCTTTTGCTGTCCGTCCATATTCAGGTATTTCATATCCTTTAGAACGATAGACTTTCCCTTTATTGGTGAAGAATAATAATGTATCGTGAGTCGATGTCGTTAACAGATGATCAACAAAGTCGTCAGCATTTGTACCCATACCTTGTATGCCTCGCCCTCCACGTTTTTGACTACGATACGTAGTGGCAGGTAACCGTTTGATATATCCATTATGCGTTAGGGTCACGATAATATTTTCTTCAGGGATTAAATCCTCATCTTCCAGACTTTCAAAACCTACTAATGTAATTTCAGTTCTCCTCTTATCATTGAAACGCTCTTTTATTTCTAGAAGCTCTTCACGAATGATTTCAAGAACCTTCTCTTCATTGGCCAAGACCGCTTTGAATTCTGCGATCAATGCCATCAAGGCTTGATACTCTTCTTCAATTTTTTCTCGTTCCAAACCAGTTAAGCGTTGTAAACGCATATCCAAAATAGCTTGGGCTTGCTTTTCTGAAAGCGAGAATTGAGTCATTAACCCTTCTCTAGCTATTTCAGTAGTCTGTGAACCACGTATTAATGCAATGACTGCATCCAAATTATCAAGTGCTACTCGTAATCCCTCTAGTATATGGGCCCGAGCTTCCGCTTTACGCAGTTCAAATTCCGTTCTACGACGAATGACAATCTTTTGATGTTCCAAGTAATGATACAGGCATTCCTTCAAGTTCAAGACCTTAGGCTGCCCGTTTACCAAAGCAAGCAGGTTAATTCCAAAAGTCGTTTGCATGGCAGTATGTTTGTATAAATTATTTAGGAGGACATTCGCATTTACGTCTTTCCTAAGCTCCATGACAATTCTCATACCGTTACGATCCGACTCATCCCGTAGATCGGTTATGCCTTCAATCCTCTTATCCCGAGCAAGCTCGGCAATTTTTTCTATCAATCTTGCCTTGTTCACTTGATAAGGGATTTCCTTAACGATAATGACTTGTTTACCATTGGCTTTCTCTTCGATTTCAACTCTAGCACGTTGAATGATTGAACCTTTTCCTGTTTCATAGGCTTTCCTGATACCACTCCGGCCTAATATAAGCCCTGCAGTCGGGAAATCGGGTCCAGGAATGTGTTCCATCAACTCTGGAATCGTAATTTCTGGATTTTTACTTAATGCCAATACGCCATCAATTACCTCGCCTAATTGGTGAGGAGGGATATTGGTTGCCATTCCGACAGCTATCCCTGAAGAACCATTCACTAATAAGTTTGGGAAACGAGCCGGCATAACAGCAGGCTCTCTTTCCGAACCATCATAGTTATCTTGGAAGCTAACTGTATCTTTGTTTAAATCACGAAGCAATTCCATCGATATTTTCGACATCCTTGCTTCCGTATACCTCATTGCAGCCGCTTGGTCACCATCGACAGATCCGAAGTTCCCATGACCGTCGACAAGCATATAACGATAGTTAAAGGGCTGCGCCATCCGGACCATCGTTTCATACACAGCAGAATCACCATGAGGATGATACTTACCGATTACTTCACCTACAATACGGGCTGATTTTTTAAATGGTTTATCCGACGTCATCCCAAGATCATTCATTGCATAAAGAATTCTCCGGTGCACCGGTTTCAAGCCATCCCTTACATCAGGCAAAGCCCGAGCTACAATAACACTCATGGCATAATCTAAAAAGGACGTCCGCATTTCCTTGCTTATATTTATCTCTTGCACACCTGATCTTTCTATTTCAGACATGGAGCCAACCTCCTTTATAAAGCTTATACTTTCATTTTTGGATCGGGTCGTGAACTATGTAAAGAACAGGATATAAGATCATCCTGTTAAACAAATTAAATATCTAGATTTTTTACATAAATCGCGTTTTCTTCAATGAAATTTCGACGTGGTTCAACCTTATCCCCCATGAGCATCTCGAACGTTTCATCCGCTTCAACGGCATCTTTTAAACTAACCTGAAGCAATGTTCTCGTGTCAGGGCTCATGGTCGTATCCCATAGTTGTTCTGGATTCATTTCCCCCAGCCCTTTATAGCGCTGTAGGTTAGGCTTCGGTGTGCTTGGAAGGCTTGCCATTATTGTTTCAAGCTCCCGGTCATTATAGGCATAATCCACCTTTTTCCCCTGTTGAATCTTGAAAAGAGGTGGCTGGGCGATATAGATATAACCATATTCGATGATTTTTCTCATATAGCGGTAGAAGAATGTCAGCATCAACGTTCTAATATGGGCACCATCTACATCCGCATCGGTCATGATGACAATTTTATGATATCTTGCCTTTTCAATATTGAATTCATCGCCAATACCCGTTCCAAGTGCAGTAATAATCGTACCAATCTCCTCATTATGAAGAATTCGATCCAATCGCGCTTTTTCAACGTTTAAAATTTTACCCCGTAGTGGCAAAATAGCTTGGAAGTGGCGGTCACGGCCTTGTTTGGCAGATCCTCCGGCAGAGTTTCCTTCCACGATGTACAATTCGCTGATACTAGGATCCTTGGACGAACAATCCGCCAGTTTACCCGGTAGATTGGAGACTTCCAATGCACTTTTTCTTCTTGTTAACTCACGTGCTTTCTTGGCAGCCATTCTTGCCCTTGCAGCCATAAGCCCTTTATCTATGATTTTTCTGGCGACTGCAGGGTTTTCGTATAAGAAGGAATCCAACCTTTCGGAAAGAATGGAATCCGTTACAGTCCTGACTTCAGAGTTCCCCAGTTTTGTTTTCGTTTGCCCTTCGAATTGGGGCTCAGGGTGCTTAATCGATATGATTGCGGTTAATCCTTCACGCACATCTTCACCAGAGAAATTATTATCCGCTTCCTTCAAAAGTCCGTTTTTCCTAGCGTAATCATTGATTACGCGGGTCAACGCAGTCTTGAAACCTGATTCATGCGTACCGCCTTCATAGGTATGAATATTATTGGCAAAAGAAAAAAGGTTACTAATATAGCTATCATTGTATTGAAGAGCTAACTCGATAGAAATGCCATCTTTTTCGCCTTCCATGAAAATGGGTTCTTCATGGAGTACTTCTTTAGAACGGTTCAAATGCTCTACATATGACTTAATTCCACCTTCATAGTGGAATTCCTTGATTTTTTCCTCTTCTTCACGCTTATCTTCAATGATCAGCTTCAATCCTTTATTTAGGAAAGCGAGCTCTCGGATACGAGTTGCCAGCGTATCAAAATCATATTCTATGGATTCCGTGAATATTTCCTTATCCGGAACAAAGTGGACCGTTGTACCCGTATGGTCAGTTTCTCCGATAACCTTTAGGTCCTCTTTAGGTACACCACGATTAAATTGTTGATAGTGTATTTTTCCGTCACGATGAACAAATACTTCTAACACTGTCGATAGGGCATTTACGACTGAGGCACCTACACCATGCAGACCTCCGGAAACCTTATAGCCTCCGCCGCCGAACTTCCCACCAGCATGAAGTACAGTCATGATTACTTCTACTGCAGGACGACCCATTTTTTCATGTATACCCACTGGTATACCACGACCATTATCGACAACAGTAATACTGTTGTCCTTTTCAATTGTCACTTTTATTTCATCACAAAAACCTGCTAGCGCTTCATCAATACTATTATCGACAATTTCCCAAACAAGATGGTGAAGTCCTTTTGCAGATGTGGTACCGATATACATGCCGGGACGCTTACGTACTGCTTCTAAGCCTTCTAAAACCTGTATCTGATTCTCATCGTATGCCTGAGCTTGTACTTCTTTTTGTTCCATTGTCATACGTATCCACCTACACTTTTCTTTTGGCATTTATCACTTTAAAGGATAACAATAATCTATAGAGCATTTATTCATCGATTAAGGAAGGTGACTGCAGCGAGCGTTTTTTCAGGGTGACCGAGGCAAGCGGTGAATAATAGACCTGCTTTTCTGTCACTACAATCGATTTAATCGAGTTTTTTGTTAAATGAGAGATCACATCTACCCTTTTCTCCAAGAATTCATCGATTATGGGAGAGGAGTGAAGCATCTTTTTATCTAAAATAGCTATGATATCATCCGTTTTCACAAGAATATCCTCACCAATATGGAGATACATGCTTTCACCTCGTTATTTAAGCTTTTTTATACTGCCTTGACTCACATAAAAGGTGGACGCTTCTCTGAGGGTTTGATGATCGATTCCATCGATAGAAGGTGTCGTCACAAACGTCTGCACTTTTCCTTGTATCGTATTTAGTAAATGAGTTTGACGATAATCGTCAAGTTCCGATAACACATCATCCAATAGTAAAATCGGATACTCACCGATTTCCTCATGAATCAATTCAATTTCAGCAAGTTTCAAAGATAACGCAGTCGTACGCTGCTGTCCCTGGGAACCATAGGTCTGGACATCACGATCATTTACATAAAAAGTCAAATCATCCCGGTGAGGTCCTATCAAGGTTACACCCCGCTCAATTTCTCTTGCCTTTATTTTATCAAATTTTTCTGTGTATACTTCTATTATTTTCGTCAAATTCATGGATTCTGATACATCAAGCGACGGCTTATATTGGATTTTCAATACTTCTAGATTCCTGGAGATCCCTGAATGAATCGGCTCTGCCCATTGCTGAAGCTTAGAAAGAAAGTGAAACCTTCTTTCGACAATTTTCGCTGCATACTGAATAATCTGGTCAGTTAATACATCAAGCATCGCCTCGTCCTTTTGTTTACGGGTCTGCAGAAGCTTTAAGTAATGATTTCTTTGTTGAAGTATTTTATGATATTGGCTCATATCATGAAGGTATACAGGAGAAACCTGGCCAATTTCCATATCTATAAAACGGCGTCTGACTTGAGGACTTCCCTTTACGAGATTCAAGTCCTCAGGAGCAAACATGACCACATTCATATTGCCGACATACTGACTTAATTTTCTCTGTTCAATATGGTTGCACTTCGCCTTTTTACCCTTTTTCGAAATGGTCAGCTCAAGTGGGATTGATGTATTTCTCTTTCTTACTCTGCCTTCTATTTTAGCATACTCTTCATCCCAGCGAATAAGTTCTTTGTCATTTGAGGTACGGTGGGATTTTGCCATTGCTAATACGAAAATGGATTCCATTACATTTGTTTTTCCTTGGGCATTTTCCCCAAGGATTACATTGACCTTATTTTCAAAGGTAAGGTCTAATTCGGTATAGTTGCGGTAGTTTTTCAAACTTATTTTTTCAATGTACATAATCCGCTCTTCCCTTATGTTTTAGCTTGTTATTGTGAAGGTGCCGAATTCAGGGATTTCGATTTTATCACCTGACCGTAACTTTCTGCCTCGTCTCACATCTAATTCGCCGTTGATGAAAACCTCATATTCGCTTAAAAACCATTTTGACATGCCGCCGCTTTGAATTAAATCGGCCAACTTCAAGAATTGTCCTAGCGTAATATATTCCGTGCTTATTTTTATTGAGTCCATTAGGTGCCTCACTCATTTCTAAGTAGTCTTTAATACTTTATTTTACTAAATAAATTGGATTAAGACAAAGTATAGCTTTTACTTATCCTTTATTTAACAGATTGTACCTTCTTTGCATAGGTTGCAGTCTTGGTTAATCCTTGTCTCCCCATACATTTGGGCTAAAAAATTAAAGACCCGGTAGCAGGTCTTTAATTTTGTGAAATATTATTTTAGTAAGTTCTTACTGGCAGGATTAATTGGAGCATTGATTCATCATGTAACGGTCGGATGACAAATGGACGCATAGCACCAGTAAAGTTTATTTTGATATCGGATCCTTCTAATGCCTTTAATGCATCCATGACAAATTTTGCACTGAAGGATATTTTCAAGTCTTCCCCTTCGATGGCTTCAGCTTGTACTTCCTCGCTCACTTTACCTATTTCTGGTGTATTGGAAGACACTTCGATGATGCGACCCTCTATGGTTGTTAGTTTAACCACATTATTTCTTCCCTCTCGAGCTAATAAAGATGCCCGATCAATCGCTTGCAGGAAGTCTTTTGTATGGACTGTCACATCCGTTTTGCTATCGGTTGGAATCAATCGGGAAGTGTCCGGGTAGTTTCCTTCAAGTAGACGTGAGAAGAACAATAGGTTTTCTGCTTTGAATAAGACTTGGTTATCCGTGATGACGATTTCTATAAGTTCATTCGTATCATCCAGAATCTTACTTAACTCGCTTAGGCTTTTCCCTGGAATGACGACACTATAAGCTCCGTTAATCTTGTTCTCAATTTTAGCTGTCCTCATGGCCAATCTATGGCTATCTGTTGCAATACAGGTTAATTCGTCATCCTGAACCTTCAAGTTTACACCTGTTAAGATAGGTCGTGTTTCTGAGGTGGACACTGCAAACCCGGTTTGACGAATCAGTGTTTTTAAAAGATCCGTTGGAAGTTTGAAGATATTTTCTTCTTCAATGATCGGTAAATGAGGATATTCTTCAGGATCTAATCCATTTAAGTTAAATTCAGCTTTACCAGACCGGATGATCGTTTGAAAATTATTTTGGACCTCGATTTCTACTGTATCCATCGGTAGTTTTTTGACGATTTCACTGAAAAAGCGTGCATTAAGGACAATTCCACCGCTGCTTTTAACTTCGACGATTTCATCACCATCTACTTCAGCTGGAATAAATGACTGTATGGAAATATCCGAGTCACTTCCTGTTAAGGTAACTCCTTCTGTTGTCACACTTATTTTTATCCCCGTTAAAATAGGAATCGTCGTTCTCGATGTGATAGCTTTCATTACTTCTTGGACACTATGAACTAATCGATCTCTTTGAATTACGAATCTCATGTTCCATCCTCCAATTTTAATTGCCTAAATGGCATATTTATTAATAATTTTATTTAAAAAAGATAGTAGTAATAGTAGTAGGGCTTGTGGATATGTGGATAACCCGGTTGAAGCTAAGATAAAACAGTCTATCCACATGTGGACAGACTGTGTGTAAGTAGTCATCAGTTATACACATTATCCAGAATCTATTATACCTTCAATTGATCCTGGATTTCCTTGACCTGACGTTGCAGCTGGGTATCCGTTTGCATAAGTTTCGAGATTTTTTCATGGGCATGGATGACGGTCGTATGGTCTCGCCCTCCGAATTCATCGCCTATTTTAGGGAGCGAAAAGTCGGTCATTTCCCGGGAGAGGTACATAGCAATCTGTCTTGGAAAAGCTACGGATTTAGTCCTCTTTTTCGCTTTGAAGTCCTCAAGTTTTACGCTGTAATGCTCACCGACCGTTTTTTGAATTTCCAAGATCGTGATTATTTTAGGTTTTGAGCTTGGAATGATGTCTTTCAAAGCCTCAGCAGCTAAATCAGCATTAATATCTTTATTGATCAGCGAAGAATAGGCGACAACACGAATAAGTGCACCTTCAAGCTCCCTGATGTTCGAATCGATTTGGTTGGCTATATAAAGCATTACTTCATTCGGAATATCGAGTCCTTCCGCCTTGGCCTTTTTACGTAAAATGGCAATCCTCGTTTCTAAGTCAGGTGGCGTAATATCCGTAATCAAGCCCCATTCAAAGCGGGAACGGAGACGATCTTCAAGTGTTGGAATCTCTTTGGGTGGACGATCACTCGAGATGACGATCTGTTTACTTTCTTCATGCAACGCATTGAATGTATGGAAAAACTCTTCTTGAGTTTGTTCTTTTCCTGCTAGGAATTGAATATCATCAATTAATAAAACATCTACCGTACGATATCTATCACGAAATTCCCCGGCCTTATTATCCCGGATCGAATTGATGAATTCATTCGTGAATTTTTCAGAGGATAGATAAACGACTTTTGCCTTTGGATTATGCTCAAGTACGTAATGACCAATGGCATGCATTAAATGAGTCTTACCAAGCCCTACTCCTCCATATATAAACAACGGGTTATAGGCTTTGGCGGGTGCTTCTGCGACAGCGAGAGACGCAGCATGGGCAAAACGATTGCCGGAGCCAATGACAAACGTATCGAAGGTATTTTTCGAGTTAAGCATATGCTGTGGAAATGGATTGTTTTCCTTATCCTGTTTTTTTATCTTTTTAGGCTGAACGGGAGCGGAAAAGTCATCATCTTCCTGATTGGGCGGAATAATGAACTTCGCTTCCAATTCTTCGCCGGTCAGTTCGAATAAAACATCAGAAATAAGGTGAGAATAACGTTCCTCAAGCCAATCCCTAGCAAATTCATTGGGAGCGGTGACTGTTAAGATGTCACCTTGAAGTAAATAAGCTTTAGTTGATTTAAGCCAAGTTTCAAAGCTTGGTTTACTGATCTTTTTCTCAATTTTTCCGAGTGCCTGATTCCAGAGGCTATCGATGTTATCCAAACTTATCCCTCCTTTGCAAAATATTTTTCTATAAGTATTAAAAGGTCTAGGCACAAATAAACTCATCGATCGCTGTCTTAAAAAAATTTGGACAGCAAAAGTTCGGTGAGCTGTATAAGGGATGTTGGATGTCACTAAAAGGTGAGGTCCCTGGAACAATATCGCGCATTGTACAACCTTTGTATAAATAACATCTTGTAATAAGATGCAGGTCCGTATGTTTATTCATCAACAGGCATGTCTTGAAATATATAATAAGAAGATAATAGGTTTTTCGACAATATCCACTGTTTGTGGACAGATTAATATTCACAGGTCGAATAAACTATCCACAAGTTATGCACAGTCTGTGGATAACCGTTATCTGTTGATAAAGTTATTCAGAGTGAAAACACAAATATAATATCAGAAATTTGGACGTCTTGCAATGGCTTAGTGAACTTTATCCACAACTCAAAGGGCCTGTGGGAAAAACTTTTCCACAGGCTTCTTTTTTGTGTAAAACTATACGAAATGGGCTGTGGATAGAAAAAAACATGTCGAATTTTATCCACAGATGGAGTGATGGCGTCGAATTCCTCTAAATTATTTTATTGATGGATGGAACTAAAACAGGTTGTATACTGATTCCCCATCACTGTATTTATGCCATTCAGGTGTCCTTAGTTCCTCTATAAAACGAAAGCGGAAGTTCACAAATGTTTTTGTCGATTCGTTATATGCATGGTAAAGTAGTATGAAGAGGGATCAATTAGGTTAAAATTCATGAAATGTACCCTCTGACCAAAAATTTCTATATCAGTTATAGGCAAAATCATTTACAATAGGCTAGGTAGTAAAAAACCCACTGGACATTAAGCAAAAAGTAAATATTTTTCTAGATGTAGTTGACAAGTAGAAAGCAACATCTATATAATTGTAAGGACTGTCTTTAACTGTTATTCCTCAGGGAGGTGTCATATAATGAAAAGAACTTATCAACCGAATAATCGCAAACATAGTAAAGTTCACGGTTTCCGTGCACGTATGAGCACGAAAAACGGACGTAACGTAATCGCTGCACGTCGCCGTAAAGGAAGAAAAGTACTATCTGCATAGACCACTGAAAAGTCTCAGTGGTTTTTTTTCGCTAAATAAAGGATTTACTGAGACTCAATTCATTCTAATGAAGGTGTAAAGATGAAAAAAAAGTTAAGGATAAAGAAAGAGGACGAATTCCAACTCGTTTTTAAAAAGGGAGAATCCTCTGCCAATCGACAATTCGTTATCTATGTCCTTCAAAAGCCCGAGCAGGAATATTTCCGCATAGGCCTCTCTGTCAGTAAGAAGATTGGGAATGCCGTTGTTCGGAATCAAATTAAAAGATACATACGGCAAGCATTTTTAGAATTGAAAGAGGATATAGAAGAGGGAAAAGACTATATTGTGATTGCTAGAAAACCAGCGGCAGAAATGGACTTTTCTCAAGTGAAAAGCAGTTTGATCCATGTCCTGAAGCGTTCTAAATCGCTAAATTTCAAAAAAATAAAATAAACCCTTAAAAACTCCTTTTTCGACATAGTTATTAATTATGCTTTGAAAAAATAGAATTTCATCGTTAAAAGTTGATAAGTGGGTGACTTTTCCTTGTAGTTCACTTGTGAACGGGTTACATTTATTCAAAAAGATTGATTGAAGTTAGGAGGAAAAAACGGTTGAAGAAACGAATATTACTCATCATTGGATTAGCTTCGATAATGATGTTGCTATCAGGATGTACGGAGATCAAAGAACCGATAACGGCAGATAGTGAAGGGTTCTGGAATTCATATATTGTCTATCCGTTATCATCCCTCATTATTTATATTTCTGAATTATTTGGCGGAAGCTACGGTTTGGGAATCATTGCGGTTACCTTAATCATACGCTTGATATTACTTCCACTTATGATTAAACAGGTGAAAAGTTCAAAAGCAATGCAAGCCATTCAACCAGAAATGAAAGAACTTCAAGCAAAATACAGCTCAAAAGACGCTGCCACACAACAAAAACTACAAAAAGAAACAATGGCGTTATTTTCAAAATACAATGTGAATCCATTGGCAGGATGTTTACCGATAGTGGTTCAAATGCCAATTTTGATTGGTTTTTATCATGCAATCAGCCGTACGCATGAGATTTCCCTGCATAGTTTTCTCTGGTTCGATTTAGGTTCTCCGGATCCTTATTATATCTTGCCGATCATAGCAGGTATTACAACTTTCATTCAGCAAAAGTTGTCAATGGCGGGAATGAACTCAAATCCGCAAATGGCGGCACAAATGACAATGATGCTTTACATCATGCCAGTCATGATTGTTATTTTTGCAATTAATTTTCCAGCTGCTCTTTCACTTTACTGGGTAGTGGGTAACCTTTTCGGCATCGTTCAAACATATTTCATCAAAGGTCCAGATCTTAGAAAAGCAGCTGCGGAAAACGCGGAGGGAGCAAAGAAAAAGTGAAAAAGATAACTGCTACAGGACAATCTGTCGAAGAAGCAGTCAATTCAGCTTTAGCTCAACTTAACAGCACAAGAGATCGCGTGGAAATTGAAATTGAGGATGAAGGAAAAAAAGGATTTTTGGGTTTGTTTGGGGCCAGGCAAGCAATCGTCCACGTGACATTGCCTGCTGATCCCGTTGAAGAATCCCTAAAGTTCCTGCAGGATATCACTCGAAAAATGGGAGTTAAGTCGGAAATCAGGGTTCAACGCCAGGGGAAGAACGTAACGTTCCATTTGTCAAGTGAAAAAATTGCCTTATTAATTGGTAAACGGGGTCAAACGTTAAATTCCCTTCAGTATTTAACACAATTGGTAGCCAATCGCTATTCGAAGCAGTTTTTGAATGTGATTGTAGATGCAGAGGATTATCGCAACCGTCGAACGGATACTTTAATCCAATTAGCTGAAAGAATGGCCAATAAATCCCTGAAAACTGGTAAAATTGTTGCATTGGAGCCGATGCCGTCATATGAACGGAAGGTAATACATAAGGCTCTGCTTCATTATCCGAAAATCAAGACGACTTCCAATGGTACAGAACCATATCGCCATTTGGTCATCACTCCGGTTAAATAAACCTTCTGCTAATTAAGCGGAGGTTTTTTTTGCTTTATATAGAGGCGAACCGAAAGGAATGTCGACATTATCAAATGCTCCTTTAACTAAATCCTGATCACATATTATCCTTTCATTCCTCCCCTTCAATTTCTAAGGCTGACTCTTAAAAAAGGGACATGGAAAGAAAGTCAGGCTTTATTTGTTATTCACATGTGGATAAGTTAAAATGAAGGGTACAGAAATATAAGGTTTAAGGCATGTGGATAACTCTTGAAAGGAAGGAGTATCTACTTTTTTTCATGATTATACTGTGTTATTGTTGTAATTTAGGGATTCAAGATTTTTGTTTATCAAATAAATTAGAGAAACATTAATATACAAGAGGTGAAAGCATGGAATTCGATACAATCACCGCCATTTCAACTCCTTTAGGGGAAGGGGCAATTGCCATCGTAAGAATCAGCGGTGATGAGGCCATAGAAATAGCCGATAGAATATTTAAAGGACCAAGCGGTAAAAGTTTACGGAAAGTGGATTCACATACCATTCATTACGGGCACTTGGTTGTACCTAAAACTGGAGAAGTCATAGAAGAGGTTATGGTTTCTGTCATGAAAGGTCCTAAAACGTTTACGAGAGAAGATGTTGTTGAAATAAATTGTCATGGTGGAATCGTTTCGGTTAATCGGGTTTTACAGCTTATCCTCTCACAGGGGGCACGCTTGGCAGAGCCTGGTGAATTCACGAAACGAGCTTTTTTGAATGGGAGAATCGATCTCTCTCAAGCAGAAGCTGTCATGGATTTAATCCGAGCTAAAACGGATAAAGCGATGAATGTTGCGTTGGGTCAAATGGAAGGGCGGCTTTCGAAATTAATTCAAAAGCTGCGACACGAAATATTACAGACTCTCGCACAGGTCGAGGTGAATATAGATTACCCAGAATATGATGATGTTGAAGAAATGACACATCGATTGTTTTTGGAAAAGGGCAGTTATGTCAAGGCAGAGATTGAAAAACTTCTCAGGACGGCCCAGCAAGGAAAAATTTTGCGGGATGGCTTGGCGACGGTTATCATCGGGCGTCCGAATGTCGGAAAATCGTCTTTGCTAAACAGCTTAGTGCATGAAAATAAGGCAATCGTTACCGATGTCCCAGGGACAACTCGAGACGTTATTGAGGAGTATGTCAATGTGCGTGGGGTGCCGCTAAAACTTGTCGACACAGCTGGTATTCGTGAAACGGAAGATATCGTTGAGCGGATTGGTGTGGAACGCTCCCGGGCGGTATTAAAAGATGCGGACCTGATTTTACTCGTTTTAAATTACTCCGATGACTTTACGCCGGAAGATGAAAAGCTGTTCCAAGCAGTCGAAGGAATGGATGTCATCGTCATTATCAATAAAACGGACCTGCCACAGAAAATCAATATGGAGCAGGTTAAGGAAAAGGCAGCCGCACACAAAATAGTCACTACATCTTTACTGGAAGATGAAGGTGTCGATGAATTGGAAGAAGCGATTGCTTCTTTATTCTTTGAGGGCTCTTTGGAAGCGGGGGACATTACCTATGTTTCCAACGCCCGTCATATTGCGCTGCTCGGACAGGCCTTGCAATCGATCGAGGATTCCATGGAAGCAATCGAGATGGGAACGCCGATTGACTTAGTTCAGATCGATTTCACAAAGGCATGGGAATTACTTGGGGAAGTTATTGGTGAAAGTGTCCAGGATAATTTAATCAATCAATTGTTTTCACAATTTTGTCTAGGAAAGTAAGAGTAGAGGGAGGAAAATGATATGCAATATGAAGCAGGAAACTATGATGCCATCGTAGTTGGGGCAGGCCATGCAGGTAGTGAAGCGGGTCTTGCATCTGCTAGAGTCGGTGCCAAAACATTGATGATCACCATCAACTTAGATATGGTTGCCTTTATGCCATGCAACCCTTCTGTTGGAGGACCGGCAAAAGGGATTGTGGTCCGGGAAATTGATGCCTTAGGCGGCGAAATGGGTAAAAATATCGATAAAACGCACATTCAGATGAGAATGTTAAATACAGCGAAAGGTCCGGCCGTTCGTGCTTTACGTGCACAAGCAGATAAGTTTCTTTATCAGCAAGAAATGAAAAAGACGATAGAAGATGAGCCGAATTTAACGTTAATTCAAGGAATGGTTGAGGAATTGATTGTTGAAGATGGCGTTTGTAAAGGTGTCATCACAAAAACGGGTGCCATTTACCGTGCGAAAACTGTCGTTATTACGACTGGGACCTATTTACGGGGCGAAATCATTTTAGGGGAACTAAAATATTCAAGTGGTCCTAATAATCAGCAACCATCCATCAGGCTTTCCGAGCATTTGGAAGAGTTGGGCTTTGATTTGGTCCGGTTCAAAACGGGAACGCCTCCGCGCGTCAATAGTTCTTCTATTGATTACAGTAAAACGGAAATACAGCCGGGTGATGAAGTTCCACGTGCTTTTTCCTTTGAAACGACAAAATACATCACCGACCAATTGCCATGTTGGTTAACGTATACAAATGAAGGAACTCACCAGCTCATTGATGCGAATCTACACCGTTCCCCAATGTATTCTGGGATGATTAAAGGGACTGGCCCTCGTTACTGTCCATCGATAGAAGACAAAGTTGTACGCTTTAATGACAAGCCACGCCATCAGATATTCTTGGAACCGGAAGGGCGCAATACCAAAGAAGTATATGTACAAGGATTGTCTACGAGCCTTCCCGAGGATGTCCAAATTAGGATCCTTCAGACCATACCAGGTCTTGAAAAGGCTGAGATGATGCGTGCAGGATATGCGATTGAATATGATGCGATCGTGCCGACACAACTTTGGCCAACATTGGAAACGAAAAAAGTGAAAAACCTGTATACAGCAGGTCAAATCAATGGGACATCAGGTTATGAAGAAGCGGCGGGCCAAGGATTAATGGCTGGTATTAACGCTGGCTTGAAGGCATTGGGAAAAGAAGAACTGATTCTAAGCCGGTCAGATGCATATATTGGCGTTTTAATCGATGATCTTGTGACAAAAGGTACGAATGAGCCTTATCGCCTGCTGACTTCACGTGCAGAATACCGCTTACTGTTACGTCATGATAATGCAGACTTACGCCTGACCGAAATCGGTTTTAAAATTGGAATGATCAAAGAAGAGCGATATAATCGTTTTCTTATAAAGAGAGAGGCCGTGGAGGCAGAACGAGAACGGTTGAAATCCACCTTCATTAAACCTACTCAAGAGGTGCAGGAGATTATCATCGCAAGTGGTGGGAGCGAACTAAAAGATGGGATTCGCGCTTCGGATTTATTGAAGCGGACAGAAATGGATTATTCCCACATTCAAAAGCTTGCTCCAAGTGATGTCGACCTAAGTGATGAAGTGAAGGAACAAGTCGAAATCCAGGTCAAGTATGAAGGATATATTGAAAAATCCTTACAGCAGGTTGACCGCCTCAAGAAAATGGAGAATAAAAAAATCCCAGAAAACATCGATTACGATGCAATCAATGGATTGGCTACGGAAGCTCGCCAAAAATTAAAACAGGTACACCCTCTATCCGTTGCCCAAGCTTCACGGATTTCAGGTGTGAACCCTGCTGATGTCTCTATTTTGCTAGTTTATTTAGAACAAGGAAAGATCGCTAAAATTTCTAAGTAAACGGAAATACCCGAAAAGGATTGAAGTAATCATGAATATTGAGCAATTCCAACAAGCGCTGCAGGAGAAAGGCATTGAACTTTCTCCACGCCAGCTTGAGCAATTTGATATGTACTATCATTTATTGGTGGAATGGAACGAAAAGATGAACCTAACGGCCATAACCGATAAAGAAGAAGTCTATTTAAAGCATTTTTATGATTCGATCAGCGCAGCTTTTTACTTCGATTTCAACAAGCCTCATCGTATTTGCGATGTGGGTGCCGGAGCTGGTTTCCCGAGTATCCCTTTGAAGATCTGTTTCCCGGATATTCATGTATCAATCGTTGATTCTTTGAATAAGCGCATCTCTTTTTTAAACCATCTTGCTGACTCTTTACAATTGTCAGGCGTATCGTTTTATCATGACCGTGCCGAAACATTTGCTCAGAAACCGGAACATCGTGAAACCTATGATGTTGTTATGGCAAGAGCGGTGGCAAGAATGTCTGTTTTGAGCGAGCTATGTTTACCCCTTGTTAAAACGGATGGGACATTCATTGCGATGAAAGCGGCCAGTGCCCATGATGAGATGGATACAGGAAAAAAGGCAATCTTCACATTAGGTGGGAAAATTGAGGAAATACACCCGTTCATATTGCCAGAAGAGAATAGTGAGCGAAATATCATTACGGTGAAAAAAGTGAAGAAGACTCCAAAAAAATATCCAAGAAAACCAGGTACACCGAATAAACAACCTATAGAATGACCGGTACGTGAATAGTCTGTTTATCACGATTCATACGCGACTAGCACTTTACGATCCTTTCCTTTACTATAAATAATATAATTTCCATTTTATTTAATGTAAGCTGTCCCAGTGAACCAGTTTGGTGGGAAAAAGTTGGGGACTCTTAAATCGGCGGGGAAATAATCTTAGACAGGCGTCTACTATTAATAATAGCAAGACATTTAGGCTATGGAAATGCATTGGTGACGCCAGTCGACATGGTTATACAGCAATGGTCGATATGTATTTTCATGTCGGGAAATGTATGGAGGACTTGTTCTTTCCATAGAGAATATGTTATTTGGGAGTTTTAAAAGGTGGTGTAGGAAGATGAAGCATCCTTTTTCGCGTTTCTTAAGGTTTGGCGAAAAAGAAGAACAGCAACTTGAGATGGAGGCACCAAGCAATAATAATGAAGAAATAAGGAAAATTTCCATTTCTGATATTGTGCCAAATCGATTTCAACCAAGGACTGTATTTAACGACGATAAAATCTCGGAACTAGCTCAGACGATTCATACACATGGTATCATTCAACCGATTGTAGTTAGGGCATATGGTCAAGGGAAGTATGAAATCATTGCAGGTGAGCGTCGTTTTCGTGCTATGCAAAAGCTTGGTTGGGAGTTGGCACCAGCCATAATTAAAGATTTCACGGATACAGAAACGGCTTCAGTAGCGTTGATAGAGAATCTTCAGCGTGAAGAATTGACACCGATTGAAGAAGCGTTAGCATATGGGAAATTAATTGAGCTCCATAACTTAACGCAGGAAGCACTTGCTCAAAGATTGGGAATTGGCCAATCGACGGTTGCCAATAAACTTCGGTTGTTAAAATTGCCACAGGAAGTCCAAGAAGCACTGCTTCAAAAACAGATTACGGAACGTCATGCCCGTTCGCTGATTCCGTTGAAAAACCCGGAAAATCAAGTCAAGCTGCTTCAAGAAGTCATTGAAAGAGGTTTAAACGTCAAGCAGACGGAAGAGCTGGTTGTCAAGCTTCTTACTGGTACAAAGGATCATTCAAAGCCAAAGCCGAAACGCAAGGCATTTAGTAGGGACATGAGGATTGCGGTTAACACGATTCGCCAATCGCTGACCATGGTAACGGATAATGGCATAAACCTTGATGCAGAAGAAGAGGAATTCGAGGAATATTATCAGTTTACGATAAAAATCCCAAAGAAAAAGTCTTAATCTGGTATCATCCCCCGCTTGGTAGTCATCGATTACCAAGCTTTTTTCTTGTGATTCGCAGTGAAAAAAACGAAATATTTATCTCCAAAAACTGCATTTTTTGACTAATTTAAAAGAATACCGAATTTTTCGTCGAATTTAAGAATTCGAGTTTCTTCATCATTATTCATGATAAAATAGAAGAAATATAGTACGTTTAAGATAGATGAGATTGTTGAAAGCAGGTGAATTCGTGGGGAAGATTCTTGCCATTGCCAATCAAAAGGGCGGTGTTGGAAAAACGACAACTTCGGTCAGCCTCAGTGCTTGCCTTGCATATATAGGAAAGAAAGTCTTGTTGGTCGATATAGACCCTCAGGGTAATGCGACTAGCGGCACTGGTATTGATAAAGCAGATGTGGAACAGTGTATTTATGATGTATTGGTAGATGATGTCGAAGCCAGTACCGTAATCTTGGAAACAAAGGTTGAAAACTTATATGCCATACCTGCCACAATCCAATTAGCGGGTGCGGAAATTGAGTTGGTACCTACCATCTCCAGGGAAATTCGATTGAAGCGTGCATTAGAAGAGGTGCAAAGTCAGTTCGATTATATCGTCATCGATTGTCCACCTTCACTGGGCTTGCTCACACTGAATGCCTTGACGGCAGCCGATGCCGTTTTGATTCCCGTACAATGTGAATATTACGCATTGGAGGGATTGAGCCAGCTGTTGAATACGGTCCGTCTCGTGCAGAAGCATTTAAATCATGATTTAAAGATCGAAGGTGTTTTGCTGACGATGTTGGACGCCAGAACGAATCTAGGTCTTCAAGTGATTGAGGAAGTGAAAAAATACTTTCAGGATAAGGTATATCAAACTATCATTCCCCGAAATGTTCGTCTGAGTGAAGCACCGAGTCATGGGGAACCGATTATCATTTACGATCCGAAATCACGCGGTGCGGAGGTCTATCTACAATTGGCAAAGGAAGTGGTCTCAAATGGCTAAAGGACTTGGAAAGGGACTCGACGCACTCTTTCCTAATGTGGAAGTCAGCAAGGATGAAACTGTTCAGGAAATAAAATTGAGGGAATTAAGGCCCAATCCCCATCAGCCGCGAAAAAACTTCCGCCCCGAAGCGATTGAAGAACTTAAGCAGTCAATTTTGGAGCATGGGATCCTTCAACCGATTATTGCCCGGAAAAGTATTAGAGGATTTGAAATTGTAGCTGGAGAAAGACGATGCCGTGCGGCTAAGGAAGCCGGTTTAAAAACGGTTCCTGTCGTTGTCAGGGAGTTAAATGAACAGCAGATGATGGAACTGGCGATATTGGAAAACCTACAGAGGGAAGATTTGAATCCGATTGAGGAAGCGGCAGCTTATCAAACGTTGCTCGAAAAGTTAAATTTCACTCAAGAGCAATTAGCACACCGTCTCGGAAAAAGTCGGCCTCACATAGCTAACTATGTCCGCTTGCTCTCTTTGCCTGAAGAGATCAGGAACTATATATCAGAGGGCACGATCTCCATGGGGCATGGGCGTGCATTGCTAGGATTAAAGAAAAAAGAGCTGCTTAAGTCTGTCATAGATAAAATCCTCAAAGAAACGATGAACGTTCGGCAGCTGGAGAATTATATCCATCAGTTGAATGATACTGTTTCACGTGAAACGAAGAATGCCAAACAACCAAAAAAAGATATATTCATCAAACAAAGAGAGTCCATACTACGGGAGAAACTTGGGACCAGCGTGACCATAAAACAAAGCAAGAAAAAAGGGAAGATAGAAATAGAATTCTTTTCAAAAGAAGATTTAGATAGAATACTAGACTTAATCGACCAAGAAAACATCTCCTCATAGGAACCATGGACTCTAATGTTTCTTGTCCCACTATGTATGCATAAAAAATAAAGGAAGGGATGTCCCTTCCTTTATTTTTTATAAGTATCATTATTAAAGTGTTTTTTCCTTTTTGAATGACCAGGTAAATGGGGTGATGGATGGCTTGGCAGGATAATGTCGTTGTGCTTCATGAATGCCCTCGGCTATAGTTTTGGCCATTTTTAAAACCAGGTTAAGCCGTGTGTTCTGTAGGACCATGAATTCCATGAACCCACTGACATTCACGATGCCTGTAATATGGGCATGCCCAACGGCTGGTAGGTCTTTATTGACACCCGCACCAGGTTTCACTGGTCCTTTACCGAGTTGGACAATCCCCACGCTCTTTAGTTTACCTAAGCAGGCATCTATGCCAACGATAAATGCATTCACATGGACTTTTTTGATTTCATCTAACTTTTCCTGCAGGTTCATCGCATGTATAGGGTTATCGAGTGTCCCATACACATGGAATGAAGAAGCACCTAGTTCGGATTTTTCTTGAAGTAGGGTACCGACAAGTGGACCGAGGGAATCACCAGTAGAACGATCTGTGCCAATGCAGACAAAAACGATAGGCTGAAGCTTTCCTGAAGGCAAGAGATTGAGTAATTCCTGGGAAATTTGATTGGTTGCGTCCGCATCTTCATGCAGGATACGACTTAATCTAGTTTTGTTATTAAATAGATTAGAATTAAGATTCATCGGCTCCACTCCTTTACTTTGTTTTGTGTTAACAGTATACGGTTGAAAAGGAAAAAATATACGGGATATAGGTTAAATTGAGGGGGAATTAATTATTAAGAACAGCTAATTGGCTGAAGGGCAAATGTGAATCTGTCCTTTCCTCTACCTCGTTGCTAGTTGCATAGCGATTTATAGTAAAAAGATTTATGTTTTGAAATGGAAAAAAATTTCTAATTTCTTTACTATATACCCATGTTATTTTTATACAGAAACCTTTAATTTAATGATATTACAAACAAAACTTCTCCTATACTGGATTACATCCTCGGCCGTAGGGTAGAAAGAATAAGTTCAACAGGAAAAACGGTGGGCCCTTTAGTAATTTGCAAAAGATAGAGTAGGAGGAAAGCATGGAAAACGCTACATATAGTAAAATTACAGAAGAAATTTTGGATGAAAAAGTATGGCTGATGTTAGGTGAGGGGATTATTAAAATCTTCCTTGTTCTCCTCTTATCGCGTATTATTATAAGAATAGGAAAGACGGTACTAAATAAATTTTTTCTGGTCCGAACCAGAACCCCCCTCCGTGTCTCGGAGCGGAGAGAAACGACGCTCATTAAGTTACTCGAGAACGTCATTACATATGTTGTGAATTTCATATCCTTGATTATGATCCTTGAAATTTGCGGACTCGATGTGAAGGCTTTACTTGCTGGGGCTGGAATTATTGGACTCGCAGTAGGGTTTGGAGCCCAAAGTTTGGTCAAGGATATTATTACAGGATTCTTCGTCATTTTCGAGGATCATTTCTCTGTCGGTGATTATATTAAAATCAATACTTTTGAGGGTGAAGTCCTTGAAATTGGGCTACGCACAACCAAGATTAAGAGTAGTAAAGGGGAATTGCATCTCATACCGAATGGGAGCATCACGCAAGTAACAAACTACTCCATATTGAACAGTAAGGCTGTGGTGGATGTGACGATCCCTCATGACGGATCCGTTGAACTTGCTGAAAAGGTATTAATCCGACACTTAGGTGGTTTAGCGAAAAAATATGATGATTTAGTCAGAAACCCTGAGTTACTGGGAATCGAGACAATTACTCCAGAAGAAATCGTATTGCGTGTGACGGCTGAAACAAAGCCAATGCGCCATTCTGAAATGAGTAGGATATTGAGGAAAGAAATCAGTACTGCCCTTGAAGAAAGTGGAATCCAATCTACTTACAAAGGCAGTGAGTCATAAAAGCTGGGGGGCCACATGTTTATGGAAGAAAAAGAATTTGCATTGAATGATGTTGTCGAAATGAAAAAGCCACACCCATGTGGAATCAATAAGTGGAAAATCATCCGATTGGGCATGGATATCCGGATTAAATGTGAAGGTTGTGGACACAGCGTAATGTTGCCCCGGCGTGAGTTTTCCAAGAAAATGAAAAAAGTTTTACTAAAGCATGAGGAGTGATCATGCTTTTTCCATGTATAGATGGCATTTCTGTCTCTCAATGATTTACTTGTCTTTTCAGGAAGTGAAATCTATAATTGGGAAAGGTTTAGGTATTGGGTGTATCTTTAGTAATGATTTATCTAGTAACACTATGAACGAATTATCTTGAAGGAGTGAAATATAAATGGCTTTAACAGCTGGTATAGTCGGTTTGCCTAACGTAGGTAAATCCACTTTGTTTAATGCAATTACTCAGGCAGGTGCGGAATCGGCGAATTACCCTTTCTGTACAATCGACCCAAACGTCGGAATTGTAGAAGTACCCGATTATCGTCTGCAAAAATTGACTGAACTGGTCCAACCGAAAAAAACCGTGCCAACAGCATTTGAGTTTACAGATATTGCTGGGATTGTAAAGGGAGCGAGTAAAGGGGAAGGTCTAGGCAATAAATTCCTATCCCATATCCGCCAAGTAGATGCGATTTGTCAGGTTGTTCGTTGCTTCGCTGATGATAACATCACTCACGTTTCAGGAAAAGTAAATCCGATTGATGATATCGAAGTCATCAATCTTGAATTGATTCTTGCTGACCTTGAATCTGTGGACAAGCGCATCGATCGTGTTGGAAAGATGGCTAAACAAAAAGATAAGGGTGCCGTGGCCGAACATGAGATTCTTGTTGCATTGAAAGAAGCTTTAGAAGCTGAAAAGCCTGCCCGCTCAGTCGAATTCACTGAGGAACAGTTGAAAATCGTGAAAGGCATGCACCTCCTAACAGCGAAACCAATGCTTTACGTGGCAAATGTAAGTGAGGATGAAGTGGCAAATGCGACTGATAATGAGTTCGTGCAACAAGTCCGGGAATACGCCGCGACGGAAAATGCAGAAGTTATCGTAATTTGCGCCAAAATCGAAGAGGAAATAGCCGAGCTTGAAGGTGAAGAAAAGGAAATGTTCTTATCTGAGCTAGGCATCGAAGAGTCAGGTCTTGATAAATTGATCCGTGCTTCATACAATCTATTAGGGCTGGCCACTTACTTTACGGCTGGAGTGCAGGAAGTGCGTGCCTGGACGTTCCGTAAAGGTATGAAGGCTCCTCAATGTGCGGGTGTCATCCATACAGACTTCGAACGTGGCTTCATTCGTGCCGAAGTCGTCGCTTATGATGATTTGCTAGAAGCAGGTAGCCATAGTGCAGCAAAAGAAGCAGGAAAAGTACGACTAGAAGGTAAAGAATATATAGTGAACGACGGAGACGTTGTCCACTTCCGCTTTAACGTATAATATAAAGAGACTCCGCAGATTCATTCTGCGGAGTCTTTTTATACTATAGGAAGATACATTCGACACTCGTTGCAAACCTAGTTTAACTATGCTATAATTTATTCTTGTGAGTAATTATAAAAAATTGCTCCTTGCCCAAATGGGCCGCTTAGACCAAAAGGAGGTGACAGTGATGAGAAAATACGAAATTATGTATATCATCCGTCCAAACATTGAGGAAGAAGCTAAAAAAGCTTTAGTTGAACGTTTCAACACAATCCTTACTGATAATGGTGCGGAAGTAGAAGCAAAAGAATGGGGTAAACGCCGTCTTGCATACGAAATCAATGATTTCCGTGATGGTTACTACATGCTTCTTAAAGTTAACGCTGAAAGTGCTGCGATCCAAGAATTCGATCGTCTTGCTAAAATCAGTGAAGACATTATCCGTCATATGGCTACTAGAGAAGACGTTTAATTCAATATTTAATATAAATTCTAATCTAGCTTCTTGTAAGCAGGGTTGAAAACTAGGGGTTGATTCTGATGATGAATCGCGTAGTTTTGGTAGGACGCTTAACTAAAGATCCTGAATTACGATATACACCTAATGGAGTTGCAGTGGCTACCTTTACTTTAGCAGTGAATCGTACTTTTACGAATGCACAAGGTGAACGTGAAGCGGACTTCATTAATTGTGTAGTTTGGCGTAAACCGGCAGAAAATGTGGCTAACTTCTTGAAAAAAGGTAGTTTAGCTGGCGTGGATGGACGTGTCCAAACGCGTAATTATGAAGGACAAGACGGCAAACGCGTGTATGTGACGGAGATTCTGGCTGAGAGTGTTCAGTTCCTTGAACCACGAAGCAGTTCAGCGGGTGAAAGAAATGATGGCGGTTCTTACGGTGGCGGTCAAAAAAGCTATAACAACAATAATGGCGGCAATGATCAAAATTCGTATGGACAAAATCCTAATCAGAATCAACGGAGTAACAACAACTACACTCGTGTAGACGATGATCCATTTGCAAATGACGGTAAAACCATCGACATTTCAGATGACGATCTTCCGTTTTAAACAGCTGTTTAAAACGAAAATCCTAAAGCAGGGAGGGAAATTATTATGGCAATGGGTGGACGTAAAGGACGCGGTAAGCGTAAAAAGGTTTGTTATTTCACATCAAACGGTATCACTAAAATTGATTACAAAGATACAGACCTTCTTAAAAAATTCGTCTCAGAACGCGGTAAAATCTTACCACGTCGTGTGACTGGCACTAGCGCTAAATATCAACGTAAATTAACGATTGCTATTAAACGCTCACGTACTATGGCATTACTTCCATACGTATCAGGTGAATAATAACAACGGAGCGCATTGAGGAGAAATCCTTGATGTGCTTTTTTGTATATTTGCCCAAATGGTCCTTTTTCATTTGAAAAAACGATGCGAGCCCCAACTTCCTTCATCTTCGTTCTACAGTTTCTACGTGATTTGCTTCATTTTAGCTAGTTATTGTATTTAAAATTCGTGATCGGCCTGTTTTGCAAAAAAAATTTAACTAACAATGAAGAGAACTCCTATTTTTAAAGCTGATTTATCTGGAAAAAAGAATGGGAAGTTTGAAATATCCTGGGCTTAACGGATACAATATGTAGAGAAAGATACTTCATGATTTTATGATAGGGGGGATTCGGTTGAATAGTGGTAGAAAAATCGCTGAGGGCGGTGCTCTTTTAGCGTTATATTGTATATTATTACTCATTACAATATATATTCCTTTGTTGGGATTTATAACTTTTTTCTTTTTGCCGATTCCTTTCATTCTGGTGACCAGTAAGCAAAAGCTTTCGTGGTCAGTTGGATTCTTGTTTGTTGGATCGTTATTAACCATTTTAATCGGTAGCGTCTTATCCTTGCCAATGACCTTGCTAATGGGGGCGACGGGCATTGTGATTGGTTCCTTCCTGAAAAGGGATAAACCGATGACCCCTATGTTCATCAGTGCTGTCCTTACGTTCCTAGGTGGGATATTAGTGACCTATGCTGCCACAGTAGTGTTATTTGGAGTTAATTACATAGAAGAAACCATGACGGTAATGGAGGAATCCATTGATTCTTCTGCGAAAATCATGGAATCATTTGGTCAGGCCCCAACTGAAAAGATAATCCAAGGCATGCACGACTCGATAAGTACCTTGACTACGCTGATTCCGAGCTTGCTCGTGATTACATCTATCATCATGGTATTATTGATATTCTTAGCGGCCCACCCCATACTTAAAAGGTTCAGTGATAAATCCCTGAATTGGCCTCGTTTCCAAGATCTTCGCCTTCCAAAAAGCCTTTTATGGTATTATTTAATTACAATGCTTTTGGCTCTTTTTGTGAATATGGACAACAAAGATTTTGTATATATGGCCATAACGAACCTATTTTTCATTCTTCAATTTTTCATCATGATTCAAGGCTACTCACTCATATTTTATTTCAGCGATGTCAAGGGCTGGGCTAAGGCTATACCCGTTTTGATAGTGGTTGCCTCATTGTTGCTGCCGATATTCGCAATCCTCATCCGTTTTTTAGGTATAATAGATTTAGGATTCCCTTTTCGGGAGACGATCAAGAAAAAGGAATAGTCTGTTAAACAGATGCTTTTAGGAGCTGAAAATATGCCATCTTATTTAAAGGATTATTCGGTTAAGGCCCTGCTATACGGGTTGCTCGTTGCAGGATTGATATTTTTGGGCGTACTGGCTTACTATAATTGGGTTATTGCTCTAATTGGATTGTTGGTTCAAGCCGGTTTGTTTTATTTAATATTGAAAATGGAAAAAAGAAAACAAATTAAGACCGAAGAGTACATCACGACGTTATCCTACCGGTTAAAAAAGGTGGGAGAGGAAGCCTTATTGGAAATGCCGATCGGGATCATGCTCTTTAATGATGATTTTTATATTGAGTGGACCAATCCATTCCTCGCCTCATGCTTTAGTGAAGACTCACTGGCAGGAAGGTCTCTTTATGATATGGCGGATTCACTTGTCCCGCTCATTAAGCAGGAGATTGAAACAGAGACCATTACGCTTTATGACCGGAAATTCAAAGTGGTCCATAAACGCGAGGAACGCCTTCTTTACTTTTTCGATGTAACGGAGCAAGTGGAAATCGAAAAACAATATGAAGAAGAGAGAACGGCCATTGCGATTATTCTGCTGGATAATTACGATGATTTGACGCAGGGAATGGAAGACCAACGTAAAAGTAGTATAAATAGCTTGGTTACCTCGTTGCTGGATAAGTGGGCAAGGGATAATGGGGTATTTTTCAAGAGGGTTTCTTCTGAACGGTTTATTGCGGTCTTTAATGAACATATCCTGCAGCAGCTGGAAAATGATAAATTTTCAATCCTGGATGAAATCAGGGAAACGACCGCTAAACAGAATGTCCCTTTGACGCTTAGCATTGGAGTGGGATCTGCTGTTTCCTCCCTTCCAGAGCTGGGGACGCTTGCTCAATCTAGCCTCGATCTGGCCCTGGGCCGCGGTGGGGACCAAGTAGCGATTAAACAGGCAAGCGGGAAAGTGAAATTCTATGGCGGTAAAACCAACCCTATGGAAAAGCGTACGAGGGTGCGTGCACGCGTCATTTCTCATGCCTTAAAGGATATCGTCCTAGATAGCGATAAAGTCATTGTCATGGGCCATAAAAATCCCGATATGGATGCCATAGGTTCTGCTATAGGCATTTTGAAAGTGGCACAGATGAATGAACGTGAAGGGTATATAGTAATCAATACAAACGAGCTAGACAGTAGCGTCTTGCGTTTGATGGAAGAAATCAAAAATAAAGAGGATTTATATGGACGATTTATAAGCCCTGACGATGCATTCGAGATGGTCACGGACGAGACGCTACTCGTCGTCGTCGATACCCACAAGCCTACAATGGTGATAGAAGAAAGATTATTGAATCGGATTGATAAGGTGGTCGTCATTGATCACCATCGTCGTGGCGAGGAATTCATCAAAAACTCCCTGCTTGTCTATATGGAGCCCTATGCATCTTCGACAGCTGAGCTGGTGACGGAGCTACTTGAATATCAGCCAAAACGCAGTAAAATTGATATGCTGGAGTCGACGGCGCTACTTGCTGGGATCATTGTCGATACGAAAAGTTTCACTTTAAGAACCGGTTCACGTACCTTCGATGCAGCTTCTTATTTACGGGCCCATGGAGCGGACACGGTACTGGTACAGAAATTCCTAAGGGAAGATGTGGACACGTATATCAAGCGATCCAATTTAATTAAAGAAGTTGCGTTTTATAAAAAGGGTCTTGCGATTGCTTCCGCAAAATCCGAACAGACCCATAATCAGGTCCTGATCGCCCAGGCCGCTGATACGCTTCTGATGATGGATGGTGTTACCGCTTCCTTCGTTGTGGCTAAACGGTCTGAGGATACAGTTGGCATAAGTGCCCGTTCCCTAGGTGATGTCAACGTACAGGTTATCATGGAAACATTGAATGGCGGCGGTCATTTAACGAATGCCGCCACACAGATGGTCTGCTCCATTGAAGAAGCGGAGAGCCAGTTGAAAGCAGCAATTGATGAATATTTAGAAGGAGGACGAAAAGAATGAAAGTTATATTTTTAAAAGACGTTAAAGGTAAAGGGAAAAAAGGGGAAGTCAAAAACGTTGCGGATGGGTATGCCCATAACTTCCTGATCAAGCAAGGATTGGCAATCGAGGCGAATAACTCCAATGTAAAAACTTTGGAAGCTCAGAAAAACAAAGAAGATTCCCTGGCTGCCGAAGAACTTCAGCATGCAAAAGACTTGCAGGTGGAAATTGAAAAATTGACTGTCGAATTATCCGCTAAAGCCGGTGAAGGCGGACGTTTATTCGGTTCTATCACGACGAAGCAAATAGCTTCAGAACTTCAGAAAAAGCATGGTATTAAAATCGATAAACGTAAAATGGAGCTTGCCGAAGGAATTCGCTCATTGGGGCATACGAAGGTTCCTGTGAAGCTACATCCAGAGGTTACAGCGACTTTAACTGTGCAAGTGAAAGAAATTAACTAATTTTAGTGGTTTCATATCTGAAAAAAATTGATAGAATAGAGAGAGACGAAAAAAATGTGATTGGGCTATGTTGTCCTGTCACTTTTTTTCTTTTTCAACTAAATCTACGAATTAATTAATGAAAATATATCCTCTTAGATTGGGAGGTTTTAAGATATGATAGAGCAATTTCAGGATAGAATTCCCCCTCAAAATATAGAAGCGGAACAAGCGGTGCTAGGGGCCATCTTCTTGGAGCCATCTTCGCTGACCGTTACTTCGGAATTGTTGATTCCAGAGGATTTTTATAGAAGTTCGCATCAAAAAATCTTTAACGTCATGATCAAGTTGAATGACGAAGGTAAAGCCGTTGACTTGATTACGGTAACGGAAGAACTTTCCGCCACGAAGAATCTTGAAGAAGTGGGCGGAGTGTCTTATTTAAGCGAACTGGCTGGATCGGTCCCTACTGCAGCCAATATCGAATATTATGCCCGAATCGTGGAAGAAAAGTCATTGCTCCGTCGTTTGATCAGGACAGCAACGAACATCGCCCAGGAAGGCTATAGCCGTGAGGATGAAGTCGAGGAGCTGCTAGGGGAAGCGGAAAAGACGATCATGGAAGTGGCACAGCGTAAAAACGCCGGTTCATTTCAAAATATTAAGGACGTTTTGGTTCGAACCTATGATAACATCGAGATCCTGACCAACCGCAAAGGTGATGTAACTGGAATCCCGACGGGTTTTGCTGAACTGGACAGAATGACGGCGGGATTCCAACGGAATGACCTCATCATTGTTGGAGCCCGTCCTTCTGTTGGTAAAACGGCTTTCGCTTTGAACATTGCCCAAAATGTCGCAACCAAAACGGATGAAAACGTCGCGATTTTCAGTCTGGAGATGGGTTCCGAACAGCTCGTCATGCGTATGCTTTGTGCCGAAGGAAATATCAATGCTCAAAACTTAAGGACTGGTGCCTTAACAGATGAAGACTGGCGCAAGCTGACAATGGCAATGGGAAGTTTGTCGAATGCCGGTATCTATATAGATGACACCCCAGGAGTCCGTATTGGCGAAATCCGCTCTAAAAGCCGTCGTTTGAAGCAGGAACATGGTCTTGGGATGATATTGATCGACTACCTACAATTGATTCAAGGAGATGGTCGTTCAGGCGATAACCGACAGCAGGAAGTATCGGAAATTTCCCGTTCACTGAAGGCCCTGGCCCGTGAACTTCAAGTGCCTGTCATTGCCCTTTCCCAATTATCCCGTGGAGTGGAACAACGGCAGGATAAACGTCCGATGATGTCGGATATTAGGGAATCAGGAAGTATAGAGCAGGATGCCGACATCGTAGCATTCCTGTACCGTGATGATTATTATGATAAAGAGTCCGAGAATAAAAATATCATTGAGATTATCATTGCAAAACAAAGGAATGGCCCAGTTGGCACGGTTTCACTGGCATTCGTCAAAGAATACAATAAATTCGTGAACCTCGAACGGCGATTCGATGATGATTCGATGTCTCCAGGAGCTTAATTGACTTTCTATATTTGGAACAAAGCCCACTATCTCTGGTGGGCTTTTTTTTTACAATAAGGTGAAAGTTTAAAGGAGTTTGGGCAAAGAATAAGGAGAACCGCCAGGGGAGAAAGTGAATCCTTGCTAAAGTTGCACGGATTCCTTATTTGGGGATGAAAAAGTGTATAAGTAAAGTATGAAAGTCACTTAATAACGAACAAATTTATTATTAATTTATGTAATGTTCGTATTTTATGTTGACTTCCCTTTGGGATTATTGATAAAATAGGTTTGTTTGATAAGAACCGGTTAAGAATCGGTATTACGTGAACCTTTGGAGGTGCTTTTTTCAGATGTCATCAGTTGTAGTAGTTGGTACACAATGGGGAGACGAAGGTAAAGGTAAGATAACGGACTTTTTATCCCAGAATGCAGAAGCCATAGCTCGTTACCAAGGTGGTAATAATGCAGGACATACGATTAAATTTAACGGAGTAACATATAAACTGCATTTAATTCCTTCTGGAATTTTTTATAGTGATAAGATTTGTGTCATCGGGAACGGAATGGTAGTCGATCCGAAAGCGCTTGTAGAAGAGCTTGCTTATTTACATAGTCATGGTGTAAGCACGGATAATCTTCGCATCTCGAACCGTGCTCATGTCATCCTTCCTTACCATATTAAATTGGATGAAGTGGAAGAAGATCGCAAGGGTGCAAATAAAATTGGAACGACGAAAAAAGGAATCGGCCCTGCTTACATGGATAAAGCCGCTCGTAATGGTATCCGTATGGCAGATCTTTTGGACCGTGAAATTTTCGAGGAAAAACTGAATCAAAATCTTGTGGAGAAAAACCGCATGTTTGAACGTTTTTACGAAACGGAAGGTTTTAAAATCGAGGATATTCTTGAAGAATATTATGAGTACGGACAACAAGTGCAAAAGTATGTTTGTGATACTTCCGTTGTATTGAATGATGCACTTGATGAAGGGAAACGCGTCTTGTTTGAAGGGGCTCAAGGAGTCATGCTTGATATCGATCAAGGAACATATCCTTTCGTTACTTCCTCGAATCCAGTCGCAGGTGGAGTAACAATTGGTTCAGGTGTTGGACCAACGAAAATCAACCATGTTGTCGGTGTGTGTAAAGCTTATACAAGCCGTGTTGGCGATGGTCCTTTCCCGACAGAACTACAAGACGAAATTGGCAATCAAATCCGTGAAGTTGGACGTGAGTACGGAACAACTACGGGTAGACCACGTCGTGTCGGTTGGTTTGATGCCGTAGTCGTTCGCCATGCCCGTCGTGTAAGTGGAATCACTGATTTATCGTTAAATTCCATTGACGTGCTTTCAGGACTTGAAACGGTGAAAATTTGTGTAGCTTATGATTATAAAGGTGAAATCATTCATGAAGTGCCGGCTACTTTGAAAGCAATCGGAGAATGTAAGCCCGTTTATGAAGAGCTACCAGGTTGGTCAGAAGACATCACAGGATGCAAATCATTGGATGAATTACCTGCTAACGCCCGTCACTATGTGGAGCGCGTATCTCAATTAGTAGGCATTCCGTTGACTACATTCTCCGTCGGTCCTGACCGCAATCAAACAAACATCGTAAGAAGCCCTTGGCGTTTAGCATAAGAGGTATAAAGAAGTCGACTAAGTGCGGCTTCTTTTTTTACTTAGTTGGTAAAAAAAGACCTGTTTAATTGGAGTAGAGTCATGGTAGATATATAAAAAAATATATTAATTTAAATTTATTTTAAAATACTATTGCACAAACCATAAATACTATGATAATATAAAAAGCGTCGTCACAGTAGAACAACGTTAAGCGACATTGCAAGACATACGGATTACATTCATTAGTACGAGCCATTAGCTCAGTTGGTAGAGCATCTGACTTTTAATCAGAGGGTCGAAGGTTCGAATCCTTCATGGCTCACCATTTTTTTCGGCCCATTGGTCAAGCGGTTAAGACACCGCCCTTTCACGGCGGTAACACGGGTTCGAATCCCGTATGGGTCACTTTTCTTCTTAATTATATGTTTGATGGTCCCGTGGTGTAGCGGTTAACATGCCTGCCTGTCACGCAGGAGATCGCGGGTTCGATTCCCGTCGGGACCGCCATTTTATTTTTTACATGATTCTTTCATAATGAAAAATGGAATATTTGGCTCAGTAGCTCAGTCGGTAGAGCAAAGGACTGAAAATCCTTGTGTCGGCGGTTCGATTCCGTCCTGAGCCATTCTTTTGTAAAGTGCCCTAGGGCGCTTTTTTTGTTTGCTTTAAAAGTAAACTGTCTTAGCCCTTTAAAGGAAATCTCTTTGATGGCACTTCTGTTAAGTGTTTGTTATCAGATTGTAACAATGTTAATGCCACCCTTAGTAACCATCGACTCGTCACCCCAACCAGGACCTACTTTCCTCGTGGAAACCATACCTTCGCTGCTCTTTTGCAAAAAGAGCGATTTGGCACTTGTTGTCACTATTTATACATTTATATTACAATACGAAGTCTATTTCTTGATTTTTTTTTCATTATGGTAAAGTTATGAGTGAAAAAAAAGAAATTAATCATGTGTATATGAATTTTGAAAACAAGGTAATTTATCTTAATTTTTTGATTAGTTTCTTAAGGGGCCCACGGGCCGTTAAGGGGGACAATAAATGTTCAGCTCAAAAGGCAAAGGAAGTTTCCTGTTGATGGTTTCCATCATCTTATTGCTTGCAGGGAATCGTGCTACGGCTGCGGAAATTCAAAAAATCTCCTCCATTCAGCATGTATATGTTGATGACGAGTTCATTGGCAGCGTGAGTGATGAATCCGAAATAGAAAAAATGGTACTAGCTAAAATAGTCGAAGCAGAGGCGGATTATCCCGAATACACATTCGATAAGGAAGCACAGATGACATATGTGCAAGAGAATGTATTTAATGCAGAAATAGATGATGAAGAAACCTTAAAGGTACTCGAGGAAGAGTTTGCTGTAAAAGCGGAGGCTTATGAAATCACCATTGATAATCAAGTAGTTGCTTACGTTCCCTCCAAGGAGGATGCACAGGAGGTTTTAAAAGAGATTCACCTATTATATATAGATGAGGGTGAATTGGCCGAATATGAAGAGAGTCAGGAAGCTGGAGTTTTAAATCAGCCCATGGCTCTAAACGAGCAAGGAAGCAGGATACTGTCCATTGAATACTCAAAGCCGATCTCCTGGAAGGAAACGATTATGGAACCGGATAAGCTCATGACTGTGAAGGATGCCATTTCCTTGATAGAAAAAGGAAAGAAGGAAAAAGTCATCTATGAGGCAACTGGAGATGAAGAACTTGAGGCAATTGCCGATCAGTATGATATGTCCCTAGGACAGCTTTTACAGCTTAATTCAGAACTAGAAGAGGGCAAGAGGCTTCATAAAGGGCAAAAGGTCCGTGTGACGGAGGTAGCTCCTTTTGTGAATGTGCTGGTAGAAAGAGAAGTATTGAAAGAAACTGAAATTCCTTTCGAGAGAAAAGTAATAAAGGATAAGAACCTATTGAAGGAAGAATCTGTCGTTGAGCAAGAAGGACAGGAAGGCGTTCAGGCATTCACGTATAAACTCACTGAAACAAACGGTGAGCTCTTAAGTGAAACGATCGTGAAAAAGGAAATTACCGCGGCAACACAAAATGAGATAACTAGAAAAGGCACGAAAATCATTCCTTCAGAAGGGAGCGGAACCTTTGCATGGCCTGCTGATGGGGGCTATATTTCAAGCAAACAAGGACATCGTTGGGGCAAGCTTCATAAGGGAATAGATATTGCTAGGCCAACCACCAGAACTATTACGGCGGCTGATCATGGCACTGTTGAGTTTGCCGGTAACGCCGGGGGTTATGGTAATAAGGTGACCATCAACCATAACAATGGGTACAAGACGGATTATGCTCACTTAGAATCAATAGACATCGAAGCAGGACAGAAGATTGAAAAAGGAATGCCTATTGGTAGAATGGGCTCGACAGGCAACTCCACTGGCGTTCACCTTCATTTTGAAATCTATAAAAATGGTGTTCTCGCAAACCCGTTAGATTATATAAGCCAATAGAAGTCTTCGAGACATTTTTCGAAGACTTCTTCTGCTATCTTCATAGATGAGAATAATAGGTAAAAGATGATTTAATGCCTGTAAAATGATAAAGTAGAAGAGGTACAATGTGCTCGATTTAGGTGTTTTGACCGTTTTTTAGGGAATATATAGTGTGAGGATTTGCATTACTAGTACGAAGGTCAGTATGAACATCAGGACAATACGAATAAACGTCCCGGATAAGGACATGTTTTTTATAGAGTAAAGTTATGCTTTAAAAGGAGATAGGTAGATGGATAAGAAAATTCTAGTAGTGGACGATGAAAAGCCGATTGCAGATATTTTACAATTCAATTTAAAAAAGGAAGGGTACGATGTTTCCTGTGCATATGATGGCAATGAAGCTCTAAAAATGGTGGAAGAGCTTCAACCTGATTTGATTTTACTTGATATCATGCTTCCACAGCGTGATGGGATGGAAGTTTGCAGAGAAGTAAGAAAGAAATATGAAACGCCAATCATCATGTTAACAGCAAAAGATTCGGAAATCGATAAAGTCTTAGGATTAGAGCTTGGTGCGGACGATTATGTGACGAAGCCGTTTAGTACCCGGGAAATAATTGCTCGGGTAAAGGCAAACTTAAGACGTCAACAAGCCGTTCCGGTGCCAGATCAAGAAAATGAGCCAAAAGAAATTACAATAGGCAATCTTACCATCCATCCTGATGCATATGTCGTGTCTAAGCGTGGAGAGACGATTGAGTTAACGCACCGAGAATTCGAGCTGCTTCATTATTTAGCTAAACATATTGGCCAGGTCATGACAAGGGAGCACTTATTGCAAACTGTGTGGGGATATGATTACTTTGGCGATGTCCGAACAGTCGATGTAACCGTTAGACGCCTCCGTGAAAAGATTGAGGATAACCCAAGTCACCCAGGTTGGATCGTAACTAGACGAGGGGTCGGTTATTACCTGCGTAACCCTGAACAGGAGTAATATCTATGAAAAAGGTTGGTTTTTTTCGTTCAATTCATTTTAAATTCGTCCTGATTTATGTGTTGCTTATTTTCGTAGCCATGCAAATAATTGGGGTGTATTTTGTCGGGGAATTGGAAGAAAATCTCGTCGGGAATTTCACAAAGTCGATCAAGGGCCATGTTAACCTGCTTACCTATAGCATTGGGGAAGAAATGGAGAAATCGAGGGGGGAGGAAGACCCTACCCTCGAAGAAGCCATTAATACGGTATTGAAAGATCGCGACAACTCAACGAATGATATTTCGGAAGTGCGCGTTATCGATACCCGCAGCAGGCGGGTGATTGGGACGTCCGATCCCGGTAACCAAGAGATTGTAGGAAAGAAAACGACACTGCCGATCATCAAGAACACGTTGACTTATGGTGGCGAGGATCATGAAATATATAGAGATCCGAATACTGGCAGGCGTGTATGGGTCCTTTCAACACCCATTGAAGCGAATGGTACGGTGATAGGAGCGGTCTATGTCATTGCGGAGATGGAGAATGTCTTCGAACAAATGGATGAAATCAACGCCATTTTCATGACTGGCACGGCCATCGCTCTGGCCATAACAGCCATTTTGGGGATTCTGCTTGCGCGGACCATCACACGGCCAATGTCTGATATGAGAAAACAGGCGTTGGTGATGGCCAAAGGGAATTTCTCACGAAAGGTAAAAGTATATGGCGATGACGAAATAGGGCAGCTAGCCGTTACCTTCAATAACTTGACTAAGAAACTTCAAGAGTCGCAATCGAGTACGGAAGGGGAGAGACGGAAGCTTTCATCTGTTCTCACCAACATGACGGATGGCGTTATATCGACGGATAGGCGTGGCCGGGTGAATTTGATAAATGAACCTGCCGCACAGCTTTTGAATGTCTCACGTGAAGCCGTCATGAACCAACCAATCATCGAATTGTTGGGACTTGAGGAAGAATATAAATTCGAAGATTTACTGGAAGAAAGGGAGTCCATCATCCTTGATTACAGCAAAAAGGGTCAACCGTTTATTTTAAGAGGGAATTTTTCCGTCATCCAAAAGGAAACGGGCTTCGTTAATGGTTTGATTACAGTGCTCCATGATATTACTGAGCAGGAAAAGATAGAAGGGGAGCGAAGAGAGTTTGTCGCTAATGTATCCCATGAGTTGCGTACGCCGCTCACGACGATGAGAAGCTATCTCGAGGCATTGGCTGAAGGTGCCTGGAAAGATGAAGAGATTGCCCCTGCCTTTTTAAGTGTCACACAAAATGAAACGGAGCGGATGATCAGGCTTGTAAATGACCTGTTACAGCTTTCAAAAATGGACAGTAAAGATTACCGGCTTAAAACCGGATGGGTGAATCTGAATAAGTTCTATGACCATATTATCGATCGTTTTGAAATGACGAAAAATGACGATATTACTTTTAAAAGAGACATACCAAAGGACGCGTATTTTGTCGACATTGATGAAGACAAGATCACCCAGGTTCTTTATAATATCATCTCGAATTCCTTGAAGTATTCTCCTGAAGGAGGTCAAGTGACATTCCGTATCAGGCCAAAGGAAAACTTTATCGTAATTAGCGTAACCGATCAAGGTGTCGGTATCCCTAAAAAAGTGATCGATAAGATTTTTGACCGGTTTTACCGAGTGGATAAAGCGCGGGCAAGGAATCTTGGAGGGACTGGACTTGGGCTGGCGATTGCAAAGGAAATGGTCGTTGCCCATGGAGGCAAAATTTGGGCGGAAAGTGTGGATGGAAAAGGAACTACGGTGTTCTTTACACTTCCTTACGAACAGGAAGAAGAGGATGATTGGGCATGAATTTTGAACGTGCGAAAAGTATCATACTGATTATTTTAGTTGGGACAAGCGTTTTCTTGACATGGAGTATTTGGACGTACGAGCCTGAATATAAAAAAATCGATGAATCCGATCTGATTAAAATCAAGAGTGATGAACAAATTGTCAGTGATGTCATAAAACCCGTCAGTGTTCTTTTTCATCGCAACGGCCAGCATTTCCAGACAATCGATCCCGAAAAAATCGAAAGAATGGAGAAAGAGTTTTCACAATGGACGTTTAGTGATATAAAGCAGATGTCATTGAAGATGATTCAAAGGGACTTCGATGATTTCGTCCATGAGGATAGATCAATCGAGATCAACTTTTCCGATGATGTTCCGATGTCTTTATATAAAACGGTACTGGATGTAAAGGACGAAGATATGTCGAGCTTTACCTTTGACCGGATCGTGATCAAGCAGAAGGATATCAGCGGTGACCAATCAGCCGTTTATTTCGTTTCTTATGAACATGAACAAATCCATCAAGGAATGGTCCCTACTAAGGACCTTAGAAAGTTCAGTGAGAAGTTCTATAATAAAAGTTATCCTACCTATACAGCTCATACGTTACATGATAAAAGGACGATTTTTGTTCCGGAAAAGCCCGTAGAAGTCAACCGATATCAATATTATATAGATTATCTGGACGTTAAGAATCTGAAAGATGCCTTATTCAGTAATCCTAAATATGTTCGTCAAGAAACGGTAACCCGAGGAGAGGAATACTCCGACGGAACAAGACTGTTGTCAGTCAACAATGAAAATTATATTCTCTCGTATATAAACCCTGCCCAAAAGAGTAAAGTGTTCGGCAGTTCTAGTGAGCTGTTGGAAAAAAGCATTGATTTCATCAATGATCATGCCGGGTGGGAAGGTAGTAATTACCGATTTGATTATATGTCGGAAAATGAGCAGCGTGTGGTATTCCGTTTATTTATAGATGGTTATCCAGCTTTCAACGAATATGGAATGACTGAAATCGAGCAGATTTGGGGGAAGGAAGATATTTATAGTTATCAACGTCCCTACTTCTCATTGGCTTCCGTCTTGCCATCAGAAGGATCTGTAGTGACCTTGCCTACAGGAAATGAAGTGTTGAACCAGCTGGAAGAGAACGGGAACATCGATCTCGATAGTGTGCAAGATATTTCAATAGGTTATAAGTTAAACAAATCGTTGGACTCTAAACTCGTTACTCTCGTTACACTGGAACCAACTTGGTATTACCGTTCCGGTGAAAAGTGGTTGATTGCGCCTGTTGACGAAAATGCAGGAGGCGATAACGATGGATTGGAATAATACAAAATCCATATTCATAATGGTATTTTTCATATTGAATATATTTTTACTGTATCAGTTTCTTGAGAAAATCAATGATAACCAATATGAATTCATTGCAGAGTCTTCCTATGAGGAAGTTCTAAAAGAAGACGAGATCAAAACCATTCCGCTCTCGAAGCAAAAGGTAAAGGATCAATTCTTAATTGCAAAAAGTAAAACATTTGATAAGAAAGAACTAAAGAATCTAAACAACCAGAAAGTAAATATTATAGATGGGAATAAGCTGGTCGGTTCATTAAAAACGCCCATCAGTTTAGGCAAAGAAATTCATCCCGCGGATGTTACCATATTCCTGAAGGATCACATTTTATACGGAAGTGAATATGGGTTTTGGAGCTATGATAAGGATAATCAAACCATCATTTGCTATCAGGTTTCCGACAATAAGATGTTTTTTAACAACAGTAAAGGAAAGGTCACTTTGTATCTGAATAAGGAAGCCGAAGTGACCTCCTATGAGCAGACATATTTAGTGGGAATTGAAAAGTTCAATAAACCGAAAGAGCTGTATTCCGACCTGGATGCTGTTTATGCCTTATATAGTCATGGTGATATCGTATCAAAAGACGAAGTTACGGACGTAAAGCTTGGATTTTATAATTCGTTGCAAACCACATCGTTCTCACATCTTCTTGTACCGACATGGTGGGTAGTCGTGAACGATGAAACGGATTTATTCGTAAATGCGTTCGATGGCGAAGTGATTGAGTTAAATACAGAAGAAAAAATACTGGAGTGAGTATAGATGACTATGCATTTTAGTGTACTCGCAAGTGGGAGTACGGGAAATGCCTTGTTCGTGGAGACGGAGGACCAATCTTTCCTTGTCGATGCGGGATTGAGTGGGAAAGCCTTGGAAGGATTATTTCGGGATATCGGCCGAGATATGTCCAAGCTTTCTGGAATCCTGGTTACGCATGAACATAGCGACCACATTAAAGGTCTGGGAGTCGTCGCTAGAAAACATAAGCTCCCCATATATGCGAATACAAAGACATGGCAAGCAATGGAGCGTTCCATCGGGGAGATTTCTCCTGAACAGAAATTCGCCTTTGAAATGGAACAAGTCAAAACCTTTGGAAGCCTTGATATTGAATCGTTTGGTGTATCTCATGATGCTGCCGAGCCGATGTTTTATGTGTTCCATCAGGGAGGAAAAAAACTTGTGGTCATAACCGACACAGGTTATGTCAGCGATCGGATGAAAGGCATCATCACGAATGCTGATGCCTATGTGTTTGAGAGCAACCATGATGTGTCCATGCTTCGGATGGGTCGATATCCATGGAGCATCAAGCGCCGGATTTTAAGCGATGTTGGACATGTATGCAATGAAGATGCTGCTCTTGCCATGAGTGAAGTGGCAGGGGACAAGACGAAACGGATATACTTGGCCCATTTAAGTATGGATAATAATATGAAAGACCTTGCAAGAATGTCAGTGGAGCAAACCTTAAAAACGAAAGGGATTATTGTTGGCGAGCAGTTTTCGCTCTACGATACGGATCCCAAAAGACCAACAGAGCTTGTTACACTATAATGAGTAAAGGAATGAGTGGGGAAACCTGCTTCATTCCTTTTTTATTTTTAATGGGTTAGTTAGTAAGGGGATTAAAAAGGGTATTGGTTGGTTAGTACTGAATGAATAGAAAAATGATGATAAAAAAAGAGGCAGTAAGCTAAATATGGCATACATTTTTTTAGATATTTCTTGTTAATTGAGTATAATTAAGGGTGGATATCAAACACTAGTAATTGCTATAATTCATTCCTAAAAAGAGAGGATGGAGCGGTCTTGGAGAACGAAGAGAACCAAAATAAACAGAAAAAAGGAAGCCGTACAGGTTATTTTCTATCAGGCTTAGGAGGCGCCATCATTGGGGCTCTGCTGATTTTATTAGCATTCCCGGGCGGTGGGGTATTAAATGATGAAACAAACCCAAACCAGACGGAAAAATCAACGGATGGTGAAGAGGCCAAGCCAATTCAGCGGAAAGTTTCCGTAGAGGTCACAAGTGCTGTTACGGGTGCGGTTGATAAGGCAAGCGATGCAGTTGTTGGCATCTCCAATATTCAGGAAACTTCCTTCTGGGGCGGAAAAGGAAACGAAAGCAGTTCAGCCGAAGCGGGTACTGGATCTGGAGTCGTATATAAAAAGGATGGTGGCAAAGCCTATATTGTCACGAACAATCATGTTATCGAGAATGCTAATGAGTTAGAGGTCACGTTAAGTGATGGAACCAAGCTACCTGCCGAGCTACAAGGAAGTGACCCTTGGACGGATTTAGCTGTCGTGGTAGTGGAAGCGGATAAAGTTAAGACGGTAGCAGAGTTTGGCACAACCGAAAAATTAAAGCCAGGTGAACCCGTCATAGCGATCGGTAACCCATTAGGACTTCAATTCTCTGGATCCGTTACACAAGGAATCATCTCAGGAGTAGAGCGTACCATTGAAGTGGATATCGATGAGGACGGACAGGTAGACTGGAATGCAGAAGTTATCCAAACCGATGCGGCGATTAACCCAGGAAATAGTGGCGGGGCCCTCGTAAACATGTCCGGTCAGGTCATTGGGATCAATTCCATGAAGATTGCGGAAAATGCTGTAGAAGGCATTGGTCTATCCATCCCGATTGATTCAGCGATTCCTATTATCAGTGATATTGAGAAATATGGTGAAGTGAAACGTGCCTACTTAGGTGTCAATCTGGCATCAGTTGAGGAAATTTCACAGTATCATCAGCAGAATACATTAAAATTGCCAAACAAAGTAACCTCTGGTGTGGCTGTGACTGGCGTTCAAAGTAACTCACCAGCGGCAAAAGCAGGCCTAGAGGAATTTGATGTAATTGTTGGTATGGATAATGAAAAAATTCATGATATCGTTGAATTAAGGAAGTACCTGTACAATGAAAAGAAAATTGGTGACACTGTAAAAATCACTTATTACCGAGACGGAAAAAAGGAAACCGCAGAAATTAAGCTTTCAAGTGGAGAAATCTAAAAGCAATAAAGCAGGGGAGTTTTGCTTTCCCTGTTTTTTTGCTTGTGTTTTTATTATCGTTTGATACCATTACTTGTGGATATTTTGCCGAATATGATGAATACTAAATGAATTGTGGATAAGTGGCATCAATAGATTGGCCAATAAAAAATGAAAAGGAGAATGAGGAATGAACCTATATTGTTGTCAGGAACACGTTGATATGGCGCTCGATGAAGTTGTATATGAGTGTGAAACGTATCCGTTATTAACGCTGGTTTCAGAAGAAAATAAGTTATCAACAACCTGTGAATATTGTCGAAACGTGGCAATATATCTAGTAGGGAACTAATATTCCCATACAAGATGTGGATAGAAATTGTGGATATGTGGATAAGTTTTGTGGATAACCTGTTCGTAACCTATTTGGAAAGACTAAAATACTGGAAAAAGTCATAATGAAAAACCACCGGCACTTTCTTTTAGAAGGGCTGGTTTTTTGTTATTTAGGAAGCAAATATAGTCCAATATTCTTTATAGGGAAGTCTCTTAAATCTTAACTTTTGGATTTGGAAAGGATTTGCTTGTTTTGTTTATGGGTCTCTCTAAGGTATGATAATAGGAGGTACTTCCAACAATTGAACTAAAAACATATGGAAAGTCAGAGGATATATATGAAGATAACGATCATTACGGTTGGCAAGCTCAAAGAAAAATACTTAAAGCAAGGAATGGCCGAATATACAAAACGGCTAGGAGCCTATGCTAATATAGATTTTATAGAAGTGCCTGATGAAAAGGCACCAGAAAACTTGAGTGCAGCGGATATGGATATCGTCAAGCAAAGAGAAGGTGAACGGATCTTGGCGAAAATCAGCCAGGATACTTATGTGATTACGCTTGAAATCAATGGGAAGCAGCTCACTTCTGAGCAACTTGCGACCCATATTGACCAACTTGCCACTTATGGAAAAAGCAAACTTGCCTTTATTATTGGTGGTTCACTGGGGCTTAGTGCCGATGTGATTTCTAGAAGCGATTACGCCCTTTCTTTTTCTAAAATGACCTTTCCGCATCAACTCATGAAGTTAGTTTTGTTGGAACAGATCTATCGGGCGTTTCGGATAAATAGAAATGAGCCATACCATAAATAATCACCCAATCGATGATGGGTGGTAGCGTTAGCTAGGTAAAGAATTTAATCTTAACGTTATGAAAAGAGGGTAACCATATGAATAAAGAGTCCATTTATGGATTAACATTTGAACAATTGACAGCTTGGCTTTTGGAGCATGGGCATAAAAAATTCCGGGCAACCCAAGTCTGGGAATGGCTTTATCGGACGCGCGTTACGGATTTCTCTGAAATGACAGATGTTAATAAAGAGTGCATTCAACTGCTGGAAGAAAACTTTGTCATCCAGACTTTGACTGAACATGTTAAACAGGAGTCGGCGGATGGGACAATCAAGTTTCTATTCAAATTACTGGATGGTAACCTGATTGAAACGGTCATGATGCGCCATAAGTATGGGATATCCGTTTGTGTCACGACCCAAGTAGGCTGTAATATAGGCTGTAGTTTTTGCGCTAGCGGTTTATTAGCGAAGAGCCGTGACTTAACTGCTGGAGAAATAGTGGAACAGATCATGAATGTTCAACTCCATCTTGATCAGTTGGGACAAGGGGATATCGTCAGTCATGTAGTCGTAATGGGGATTGGCGAGCCTTTTGATAATTTCGATAATATGATCGACTTTTTGAAGGTCATCATGGACCATAAAGGGTTGGCTATTGCAGCAAGACGCATTACTGTTTCCACGAGTGGGCTGGCTAATAAAATCTATGAATTCACCGATACTCAATTACAGGTTAATTTGGCCATTTCTTTACATGCCCCGAATAATGAACTAAGAACGAGAATCATGAAAATAAATCGTGGCATTCCAATCGAAAAATTAATGAAGTCATTGGATTATTACTTGGAAAAAACGAATCGTAGAATTACGATTGAGTATATCCTATTGAGGGACGTCAACGATCATCGAGAAGAAGCCGAACAACTTGCCGAATTGCTTGATGACAAGAAACATCGTTTATATGTAAACTTGATTCCATATAACCCTGTAGATGAACACAGTCAATATCAAAGAAGCGAGAAGGAGTCAGTGCTCGCATTTTATGATACGCTGAAAAAACGAGGCGTGAATTGTAAAATCCGTCAGGAACATGGTACGGATATAGATGCTGCCTGTGGTCAGTTAAGAAGTAAACAAATCAAAAAAGCAGAGGCCAACTGAGAAAGGCCCCATGTATAGAAAAAACAGTATGTTTTTACACACATACTGTTTTTTTATGCTGAAAGATGAACGGCCATGCTTCTAAAAACAAGAAAAATGGGGCTGTAAGGATACAGCCTCATTTAAATGAGAAGTTGATTATTTAGCGATTTCTTTTACAGAAGCGATTTCATATGTGACAATTTCGCTACCAATAATTGGTGATTCTTTTTTAGCTTCATCTGAAGAAGGTTCTGGACGTTTATGTGCAGCTTTAAACGCGTCACTGTTTCTCCATGCAGTAAAGCTGTCCATGTTTTCCCAGTACATATTCACGTTTAGTTCGTCGTAGTCCGTTAAGTTTTGTGTTAACAATACTTCAACTTTAACGAAGCCTTCTGTCGTATCTAGAGGGCCTGGTGCCGTAAAGCCTGGTGCCATTACTGCTCCCATTCCTTTTTTTACTTTGATTTTATTTGCTACGATTATCATCATTAATCTCTCCTTTTAAGGTTATTTAACTGATTCATTACATACATATTTTAGCACATTATTAAGCTTATAATCCATTTTGATTAATCAATAACTGTTGATAGTGAATTCTATACTGGATTTGCTGTTTTGAGTATATATCGAACCATCTTATTATTTGTCTTTCAAAAAGTATTATACCCGGATGGCATGAAGGGAAGTCTTTGAAGCAGGAATTGGTTTAGGAATTATAAGGTTTATTGATGCATATCGCGTATAATAGAATTTAGTATAAGGAAATAACAATTACGGAAACAATAAAGCAAGATACTAAACAATAAAAGAGGCTGTTATATGACGGAAATTAAGTTTATTGATTATAAATTAAGTGATGAAATCGTTCGGGCGTTGGAAAGCCTAGGCTATCAGCATCCAACGGAAGTGCAACGTGAAGTGATTCCTGTTGCTTTGCAAAAAAGGGACCTGGTCGTGAAGTCGCAAACGGGAAGCGGAAAAACGGCTGCATTCGGCATACCGCTCTGTGATATGGTCGATTGGCAGGAGAATAAGCCACAGGCGCTCATTTTAACACCAACGCGAGAGCTTGCCGTACAGATTAAGGAGGACATTACGAATATTGGTCGATTTAAACGGATTAAAGCAACTGCGGTATATGGGAAGTCTCCCTTTGCCCAGCAAAAAGCGGAGTTGAAGCAAAAGAGCCACGTGGTTGTGGGTACGCCTGGACGTGTCCTTGATCATATTGAAAGAGGTACATTCGCTTTAGACCGATTAACCCATTTGGTAATCGATGAAGCCGATGAAATGTTAAATATGGGATTCATCGAGCAAGTGGAAGCCATCATTAAAGTACTGCCGCAGGATCGTGTGACGATGCTGTTTTCCGCTACTTTACCAGATAGCATTAAAAAACTGTGCCATAAATATATGAAGGAACCTTTGGATATTGAAATAAAGGCAACCGGCTTAACGACTGAAAAAATCGAACATGCTGTTATTGAAGTCAAGGAAGATGAAAAGTTTACCCTGCTTAGAGATGTTACGATTGTCGAAAATCCAGATAGCTGCATCATTTTCTGTCGCACAAAAGACAAGGTCGACCAAGTATGTGAGCAGTTAGTGGAATTAGAGTATCCATGCGATATGATTCATGGAGGGATGCTTCAGGAGGACCGCCTGGCAGTGATGGACGAGTTCAGAAGAGGTGAATTCCGCTATCTAGTCGCGACCGATGTAGCGGCACGTGGAATTGATATTGATAATATCACCCATGTCATCAATTATGACCTACCACTTGAAAAGGAAAGCTATGTCCATCGTACAGGTAGAACAGGACGTGCGGGTAAACAGGGGAAGGCAATCACATTTGTGACTCCATTCGAAGGTAAGTTCCTCACCGAGATTCAAAGCTATATCGGATTTACGATCCCTACCATGCCGGCTCCATCAAAAGAATATGTCTTGGACATGAAGAATGATTTTGAAGCGAAGCTAAAGACACGGCCAAAAATTAAAAAAAGTAAAAGTGAACAGCTTAACAGACAAATTATGAAGCTGTATTTTAATGGTGGCAAGAAAAAGAAAATCAGGGCCGTAGATTTCGTGGGTACCATTGCAAAAATAGAAGGAGTAAAGGCAGAGGACATCGGCATTATAACCATTCAGGATAATGTTTCCTATGTAGAGATATTGAATGGAAAAGGTCCGCTGGTCTTGAAAGTGATGAAGAATACGAAAGTCAAAGGCAAGGTTTTGAAGGTTTCAGAGGCAAATAAACGATAAATGGCAGGAAGAACCGGAAAAGACGTACATATATCTTTTCCGATTCTTGTAAGGCCAGGTTCGCTCTAATACTAGTGAAACAACGGAAACATTCACCTTTCTACAGTGCCACATCAGAAGCTACCCGGAGACTTCACTGGACATCCTATCCTTGGTTTTCCCGGCGAAAAACATGTGCGAAGATAGAAAGAACCTTATTACCGTGAGTTACATAGTGTTAGCAATTGATATAAAGGTCGTCCTAAGGGATGATCTTTTTTTGTGTGCAGTTTTAATTTATGGGTAAAAATCGTAGCGGTCTTTCTGGTTTAATAGGGGAATGGTTAAAATGGCTCATGAAAGTAAAGAAGTGGATATGACCTATATACTTTATGCCTGTTCAACTATAAAAATTATACCAAAATATTCATAAAATAGGTTGTTTTTGGGTTTGTGGTAGGCCGATTAGAGGTAAATAAAGATAAGTGGAAAAAGAATCCAATACATACTAGTCTAAAATCATTGATCTGCATTAACTAATAGTTCTCGGTATTCTTTTTCCCTATCCAAAGATCTCGCTGGAAATCAGTGTGCGGTCTTTTACTTATTTATAGGGGGGAATTTTGATGGTGTCTAAGTTAAGGGGTATTTCGCTATTGTTTATTTGTATGCTGTTGTTATCTGCATGCAGCAGTTCTAGTGGATCTTCGGAAAAAAAGAGCGATAGCAAGAGTAAGAATAAGGATTTAGAGGTATCCATTGAGGATGCATCTTTTGTGCTACTTGGAAAAGATGATGGTGTGGCTGAAGAAGGTACAGAAAAAGGAGTCCTGGCGGTTAAATTTAAGTTGAGTAATAAATCAAAGGATGGCATTCGACTCTCAACAAGAGATGGATTTAAGTTATACGATGGCGATGAAGAGACAAATGCCATTTCAGATGCATATAACACCAACGTAGGGATTGAGTTTGAGTCTAGTGGCGATTTGGGTGCCGGCAAAACGAAAACGACCACAGGCTTTTTTGAAGTAGAAAAAGATAAAGAGTATGAAATAGGGATAAAAGCGGCTTCAGAAGACTATGAAAAGAAAATTGAAGAAGTGATCATTAAGGTGAATACGGCAGATTATGCTGAAAGTTTTGATGCCCTTCAAGACCCGGCGAAAGCGTTAGCTGCTTATATTGATTCGATATACCTGGATAAGGACAATAGTGATTATGAAAAATTAGTATCTGCTGACAAAGCGGTTATACAGGAAGAAGCGAAAAAGGTATTCAAAGAGAAAATAAAAAGGTACTTTGTGGGGAAATTGACTGATGAAGAAGTAGATAAACTTTATGCTGCTTATAAATCGGCTCAGTCACAAAAGGCCGAGTTTAAAACGGTCACATCTGCCAAGGCAAATGGAAAAGCCGTGGTGCTAATTGAATTCTCAACGGTTTCATTGCGAAACATATATGAAGACCTTTCAGAATACCAATATGAATATAGAGAAAAAACGAAAAAATACGATGAAAAAGGTACCAAAAAGTATTTAATATCTAAATTCGATAAAATCATAAATAACCAAGAAGTAGAAGAAGGCGAAGATTTAAAGATTCATATGATAGAAGAGGATGGAAAGTGGAACGTTAATTCATCACAAGATGGTCAAGAAAGATTAACGAATATTTTTGCTGCAGGATCAAAATATTAAAGGAGCAGTGAGATATGTCGAAAAAAGCTTGGATTATAAGTGGGGTCTCCGCTGTTGCCTTAATTGCCGTGATCTTGGTCACCATGCTTTTCGTTCAACAAAACAATAAACCCAAAAAAGTAGTGGCATCCTTTACAGAAGCAGTTGAAAAGAAAGATACGGACCAACTTAAGGAGTTACTCGATCCTGATAAAAAGGGAACGGTGGTAAATAATGCATCCATTAAGGCATTTGCTACGTACTTAAACAAAAATGACTCGAGTTTTGATGCCATCAAGGACGGATTGGATGAACAAGTAGAAGATAAGGATTTTTCGGCAACCAACCAGCAAGTCAGCTTGGTGGAGTCGGGGAAAAAATGGGGCATTTTCAAGGAATACAAAATGAGAGTCAAAACCGGATTCATTAAAGTGACGGGACAAAATGATGAAGATCAACTATCCCTTTCTGTAGATGACTTGAAGGAATCCGTAAAAGAGAGTAAGAAGGGCACGTATGGTCCATTTTTGCCTGGGACGTATAACACGGTCACTACAGTAAAGAACAAACTGGGTACTTTCATGAAAAAGGATAAGATAGATGTCTGGGGTGGATCTAAGGAAGTCACGCTTGTAGTGGATCCTGATTCCTTGGCTAGAAATGATAAAGATGTACAAAAATCGGTCATGTCCGCTGTCGATGTTTTCAATCATGACTGGGCCGTATTTGAAACCAGCAGTTTTGATACCAAGAAGCTTACCAATGTTTCGGATGACATTAAAGATGATACCTCCATTGTTGCGGAAAACTTTGAACAGGTCAAAAATTATGTCGATGAAGTACATTCACAATATTTAGGGGCCGTCATTAATCTGGATGATTTGGATATCAGTTACTTTGATAATCAGTGGAGAGCGGAAGCGGTAGCTGTAGTGTCCTATCACAGCAAAATGAAACTCAAAAACAAAAAGAAAATGGATGACCTTTCTTATAAAGCGGTGCGTGACTTTTCCATGATTTATAATGCCGATAAGAAGAAATGGATTATTGAAGAAATTAAGGAGTATGAGGCTGACGGAACGGAAGAGGATTGGGAGAATAAAAAGGAAATGAAAATTAAAGATCCAAAACTGCTCAAATGGAATCGCAAAGACAGTAGCAAGGGCTTGTAAGAGTGTGCAAAGCGGGAATAAAGAAAAAGGGTTTCTTCCATGGGGAGAAATCCTTTTTCTTTGGTTCCAAAGGAAATGGCTTTATAGAATTAAGATCCTTTCTTGCTAAAGTCACAAATTTTATTATTCAAAAAATAAATAAATCGATTCTAGAATATAATAATCGACATGAAACCTTTATAATTGGAGGTTTTTTATAAAAGGAAAAAATACTTCCATTGATAATGATTATCAATGATGATAAATTTAAAGTACGATTACTGTATAGTCCGTATCATGCTTATAGGGAAGTCCTTTTAGTCCCTTCTTTGGCGGATAGGGTTTTCCAGTAAAGTACAGGGGAACATCCCAATCTTGTACCCCTTAACGATCTATTCACACAAAGTCTCACAACAGCATTGTTAGAGTTAGAGCAACACGAAGGAGGAAAAAAAGTGAATAAGAATAGAACGGACTTTCTGATGCTTGACACAGGAAGTTACTTTGGAAAGGCAAGGGTGAATGACCCGCAATATCAGGATGACTTTACCTTTGTTGATACATATGAACTGCCCAATATAGACTTAAAACCTTATAAATGCTTGGTCGTTCAAGGGTTAATCGATCAGAAATTCTTATTTAGACATAAAGAAGTCATTCGTGAGTTTTTGGATGATAAGAAGATTGTCGTTTTTAGTGGGAATTTGTTTTTGGACTGGTTACCTGGAGGTTCTTCCTTCATCCCTAAAACCATTCTTAGTTACAAGGATTATGAGGTTTCAATCGATCATCGCCATCCAATCTTTGACGGGGTAGAGGAAGATGATATGACTTATAATAAAGGAGTTTCGGGATTTTTCGCAAGGGGGCACCATCCAATTCCCGAAGGAGCGGAAGTTCTGTTGACCTTACCTGGCGGAGAACCTATCACGTATATTGACAGGAATAGTACAAAGGGCACTATTTTAGTTCATGCAGGTAGTGACCTTTTTGGTGCGATGAATGCGAGTGGAACGAAAAAGCGCATTGGTCCACAACTCATACAATGGGTACGGGATGAGTATTCAACGCTTCAGGAGAGAGGTGAAATGGGATGAGAAAAATTGCAGTCATCGATGGAGGCAGTTCGCAACATAATCGGACATATACCGAACCGAAATACAGCAAATACATTGAGAAACTTATTTATCTTCCCGATTTAGAAAAAACGTCTATAGATGAATTTGATGTAATCCTTCTTCCTTCCCAGCTGCATATGGGCCTACTCATGAAATCCATGAAGAAAATTATGGATTTCGCTGATAAGGGAGGGATCATCGTTTCCTTTGGACCACAGTTAAATGAATGGCTACCAGGCCATAATTGGGAATTCAGAGAAACGAACTTTTGGTGGTGGCTTGATAAGGATGCCAAAAGTGGTTTAGTGTTGCAACGTCCCGATCATGATTTATTCAGTCGCTATCTTACACTTGCCGATGCGACATGGCATCAACACGGGGTGTATTGGCCTCCGGCAGGGACAGATATCCTGGTTTCAACAGAAGATGGCGGAGCTGTCCTATACATCGACAAGGTTAGTACAAAAGGTACTTGGGTAATCATGACACTAGACCCCGACTATCATTACGGCTCATACTTCATGCCTGCGACCGAGAAATTCCTAGATGGATTTTTCCCTTGGCTTGCGGAAGGCGAAGTGTAAGAAGCAAAAAGTTATCATGAGTAATGGCTATGGAGAACAGCATCTCCGTAGCCATTTTTTTATAAAAAACATGGAAGGAGTAGCGGATACATCTCTAGGTCGTCATTTGTCTTAAGCTTTTAAAGAACTCTTGTCCTATAACTTTTGTGATTCCTGTTTATCGATGAAATTAGGGTGGTATTAAAGAATAAGATACTTATTTAGCATACATACATCATGAAATGGACTATACATCGACTTTTATCGACAAGGTACTGGAGGGAAAGACAAGGATGAAAAAAGATAATGAACAAAGCAAGAACCAACAGTTGGAACAATATAGAGTGGATGATAACGGGAAAAAGATGACAACCAATCAAGGTTTGCGGGTTTCCGAAGATGAGCATTCTTTGAAGGCGGGTGACCGTGGTCCGACGTTGATGGAGGACTTTCATTTCCGTGAAAAAATGACTCATTTTGACCATGAGCGTATTCCTGAGCGAATTGTACATGCACGTGGATCAGGCGCACATGGTTATTTCCAGGTGTATGAGTCAATGAAGGAATTTACAAAGGCAAAATTTCTACAAGACCCTTCTGTTAAGACACCAGTATTCGTACGTTACTCGACTGTAGCGGGGTCCCGTGGTTCAGCCGATTCCGTCCGGGATGTCCGTGGATTTTCAACGAAGTTCTACACCGAAGAGGGGAACTATGACTTGGTAGGGAATAATATCCCGGTATTTTTCATACAGGATGCGATTAAATTCCCCGATTTGATCCATGCTGTTAAACCAGAACCCCATAATGAAATACCTCAAGCTGCAAGCGCCCATGATACATTTTGGGATTTTGTTGCGAACAATGAAGAGACAGCCCATATGGTCATGTGGCATTTGTCGGATAGAGCCATTCCTAGAAGCTTTCGCATGATGGAAGGCTTCGGTGTTCACACCTTCCGTTTTGTGAATGAAGAAGGCGTTTCTCATTTCGTCAAGTTCCATTGGAAGCCAGTGCTTGGTGTGAAATCCCTTGTCTGGGATGAGGCACAGAAAATTGCCGGGAAAAATTCAGATTTCCATCGACAAGACCTGTGGGAAGCTATTGAAATGGGGAATTATCCTGAGTTTGAATTTGGCGTGCAAATGATTAAGGAAGAAGACGAGTTCAACTTCGACTTCGATATCCTGGATCCTACGAAACTATGGCCAGAAGAACAGATACCAGTGAAAATTATCGGGAAAATGGTATTGAATCAGAATACGGATAACTTCTTCGCCGAGACGGAGCAAATCGCTTTCCATCCTGGGCATGTCGTACCGGGCATTGATTTCTCCAATGATCCGTTACTTCAAGGACGACTATTCTCGTATACAGATACCCAGCTTTCACGTTTGGGTGGTCCGAATTTCCATGAGATTCCGATTAACCGCTCAGTAGCACCGGTTAACAATAATCAACGTGATGGCATGCATCGCATGGCTATCAACCAAGGACAAGTCAGCTACCATAAAAATGGACTTGCCAATAACTCTCCTGAACCGGCTTCAGAAGCTGAAGGTGGATATGCTCATTATCAAGAAAAAGTCGATGGCCGGAAAGTTCGTCAGCGCAGTGAAAGCTTTAAAGACCACTACAGCCAGGCAAAACTATTCTGGAATAGCATGACGGACGTGGAAAAAGAACATATAATCGAAGCTTTCCATTTTGAAGTGGGTAAAGTGAAAAGTAAAGATCTCCAACAACAAATTGTTGAGATGTTCAGCAATGTGGACTTGAAATTGGCTGAAAAAATTGCGCAAGGAGTCGGTGTAAACCCTCCTACCAATAAAAATGAATCAGAAGTGGAATTGACTTCACCGGCTTTAAGTCAGGAGCAAAATAAGATCATTACGCCTGCAACGCGTAAAGTGGCTGTATTGGCTGCCGATGGATTTAAGGGCTCTGAAATGGACCAAGTCATGGACGCATTTAAAACAGCTGGAATCATGGCTGAAATCATCAGTACGAATCGCGGAATGATTACGAGTGAAGAAGGGCAACAACTAGAGGTGAGTCAAAGCTTCCTGACTGCAGACTCGGTTTTATATGATGCCGTTTATGTGGCGGGTGGCAAGAAAAGCATGGAGCAATTGAAAGCTGTAAAAGATGCCATCTATTTTGTTGACGAAGCTTATAACCATTTCAAAGCGATTGGGGCAGGGACAGAAGCAGCCGATATTCTGATCCAGGCAGGAATACCAGTAGGTGATCCTATTGCAGGAGTTGTCACGATTACTGCAGATGCAGAGGGTAAATCCGCTGCTAGTTTCATTGAGGCTATTGCCCAACATCGACATTGGTCACGTGCACTATAAGAATACTCCACATGCAAAAGCCCAGACTGTATAGAGTCTGGGCTTTTCGCGTGTGGTTAAAGCGATTAAACCGCCTTTTCCTCAAAGATTGAAGCAATTCCAATAATGACATTTGTTGCTTTCACCATATTATCGACGGAGATGAATTCATATTTTCCATGGAAGTTTTCGCCGCCTGTAAAGATATTAGGGGTAGGCAGTCCCATATAAGAGAGCTGAGACCCATCTGTCCCTCCACGGATTGGAGAGATTTTTGGTTCAATCCCGAGCCTTTCCATGGCTTCGTATGCGATATCGACGATTTCTTTGACCGGTTCTATTTTTTCTTTCATATTGTAGTATTGGTCAGTCAATTCCAGTTTGACTTGTTCATGTCCATACTTATCACTTAACTCGGCGACGATTTGCTTGATGAAGTTTTTACGATCATTAAATTTTTGCTTATCGAAATCCCTGATGATATAGGATAGTTTAGTTTCTTCTACATCTCCATGGAATGAGCTAAGATGATAAAAGCCTTCATATCCTTCTGTGTATTCCGGTGCTTCGTTAACAGGCAGTTTGCTATGTAGCTCCATGGCTATTTTAGCGGAGTTGACCATTTTTCCCTTGGCTGTGCCCGGGTGGATGTTCGTGCCCTTTATGGTAATCTTGGCAGACGCAGCATTAAAGCTTTCATATTCGAGTTCACCAAGCGGGCCACCGTCCACTGTGTAAGCAAATTGGGCATTGAAGGATTCCACGTCAAATTTATGGGGACCTCTTCCAATTTCCTCATCGGGAGTGAAGGCCACGCGGATTTTTCCATGCTTGATTTCTGGATGTTGAAGTAAATAGTCCATAGCCGTCATGATCTCAGCGATGCCTGCTTTATTATCCGCCCCAAGAAGGGTTGTTCCATCCGTCGTGATTAATGTGTGTCCTTTGTAGTCATGAAGGGAGGGAAAGTCATCAGGTGATAGAATGACATTCAATGTTCTATGTAATAGGAGGTCACTACCATCATAGGCTTCAATGATCTGAGGTTTCACATCTTTCCCTGTGAAATCCGTTGCCGTATCCACATGGGCCAGGAAGCCGATTGTCGGAACCTGCTTTTCTGAATTGGCAGGCAAAGTTGCCATGACATAACCATTTTCATCAATGGTGACATCGGACATTCCGATAGCTTGTAACTCCTCCACCAACTGTTGGGCTAAATGCAGTTGCCCAGCTGTGGAAGGACAACTGGAAACATCCTCGTTTGATTGTGTATCCACCTTCACATAAGATGTAAACCTCTCAATGATTTTATCTTTCATGATTCATCCAACTCCTTTTCCCTTATCTTACCATGGTTGCTGTGGATGGAGAAATCTTCGGGCATGCTTGAAATGGTGTAATGGGGGTTTCTTTTTCCATGAGAAACAACAGCAAAAACAGTAGGATGATGATGAACCTTACTGTTTTTGCTGTAGGAGGCAAATCCCTTATTGATTGAGTGCCCAAACGGATACGCTTTTTCCATGAACGGGAAACGTTGCATACCCATCTTCCTCTATCGTAATGTGGTCATCTCTATGGAAGGTTAGGTCGGTCCAGATTTCACCGGCGCGGTGCTCGCCAACAAACATCCTTTTCTCACTGTTTTGATCGCTGTTGGAGACGACGACGGCACATCCCGAGCCTTCTAGCTCTTCTACGCCTAGGCGAACCCAACCGATTGTATGGGGATCATCGAAATAATCCTTTTGCTCACCATAGGCTTTTTCATACCTTGCATGCAGGAGCCGGTCGATAATGTCTTTTTTACCGGGAACCGGGGAAGGACCGCCAATTCCATAGTAATCTCCATAAAAGACACAAGGGTAACCACAAAGTCTAAGCAGGATTAGGGCATATGCCGAGGGTTTGAACCAATCCTTAACCCATGATTCAAGTGATTCATGGGGCTGAGAGTCATGATTATCGACAAAAGTGACGGCCTGTGCCGGATTAGTTTGAACGAGGGTATGATCAAAGATGGTTGAGAGATCGAAGTCAGATCCTGCTTTTGAGGCTTCGTGAAATTTATAATGCAAGGAAACATCGAATAGATTGAGGTCATGATTCGTTTGGTCTAAAAAAGTTTGACAGGCATTTACGTCTGCCTTCCAGAATTCACCCACCATAAAGAAATGTTCCTTTGTGTAAGGGATGAGTTCTTGTAAAAATTCATTGATGAATTCATAATCAATGTGCTTTACAGCATCTAAACGAAAACCATCGCATTTCAATGTGTCGACCATCCATTTTCCCCAGGTGATCATCTCCTGCCGAACTTCTGGAAGACTGTAGTCAATGTTGGCAAACATCAGGTAATCGTAGTTCCCAAATTCATTAATGACATGCTTACTCCAATGCTTATTTTCGCCTGTTATCCGGTAAACGCCCATTTTGTCATGTTTGGCGTCATAGTCTGTTCCATTAAAATGAGTATGGTCCCATTTAAAAGAGGAGTACTGATTATTACGTCCGGGAAAATCGAATGTTGTCCATCCCTCTATTTCAAATGGTTCCGATATGTCTTCCATCCTGTTCTCTGGATTGACTTCGATGACTTCGAACTTTTCAGTGCCATCAGCCCCAGCTTTATGGTTCATGACCAGGTCGATATATACGCATAGCCCGTAGTTATGACAGGCGGCAATCGCCTGATGCAATTCTTCCTTTGTCCCGTATTTTGTACGCACGGTTCCTTTTTGGTCGAATTCACCCAAATCGTACCCGTCATAAATACCATACCCATTATCCTCTAGGGATTGGCCCTTTGTAACAGGTGGAAGCCATATACAGTCAATTCCTGTATCCTTCAATTTCAGGGCCGCGTATTTCAATCTTTCCCAGTGCTTTCCATCCGCTTCTAAATGCCACTCGAAAAATTGCATCATCGTATGATTTCTTTTCATTCTTTCCCCCCTGACACCGACACGTTTGACAAGATACATATAGAACGATCGGAAAAGTGATGATAATGGAAATCTTTACCCTTTATAGAAAAATAATAAACAACTGAAAATGTTTAGATGAAAATAAAATTCACCCTCCTATTATTTTACTACCTTGTAATAAAAATGGATATAGCGTTTCGGTTTGTAAAAAAATAAGGCGAAGTTATAAAGATTGGATGTCTCCTTATAGTCGTGTGTTTGATGAAAGCAACATGGAAAAAGGCGTCCCAAACTCGGGATACCTGATTGTGATGAATTTTTAAACGATTAACCCTTTCTTCCTCTGCGTCTAAAGGAGAGAGCAAAGGCTATCGCACCGAATAGTAATAAAAGGAGGGCAGATGATAGAATGATGGTTTCCTTGGAATAGCTGCTGTTAATTCCACCACGTGAATCCAAATCTCGATTCATACCACGAGGCTGCATGGCCATACGATTTTCATCATTTCCCATGTTAGGAGCGGTACCGCACAGTTCATAAATGATTCATATATCCCACCCAATCGAGTGAGAAACCGACGAGTTTGTTATGAAAACAGCGAAAGAAAAAGATCATCGATATGCATCCAAGGACAGGATTTAGAAAGGTAATCACATTTTACTCAGTGTAAATTTTAAAGAATGGTGGATTGTGTTACACTTTTTAGTTATTTGTACCTACTAATTGCTAAGATAATAGGACTTGCCGTTCATATAAAATGATGATAAGCTAATGTGGAAACGGTTACAGATAACACATTGAGGTGAATGTATTGGCGACTATTCGGGATGTTGCAAAGGAAGCGGGATTTTCCGTAGCGACGGTTTCTAGAGTGATAAATGACAGCGGGTACGCACATGAAGATACAAGAAAAGCCGTCATGTTAGCTGTGGAAAAATTGAATTACAAGCCGAATGAAGTGGCTAGATCCCTCTATAAACGTAAATCTAAATTGATAGGCCTTATTTTACCTGACATTACGAACCCCTTCTTTCCTGAGATGGCAAGGGGGGTAGAAGATTATCTCCAACAATATGGATATCGGTTAATCTTTGGCAATAGTGATGAGAAGAGAAATAAGGAAATGGAATATATAGATACTTTTTTGCAAAACAATGTAGTGGGAATGATTGCTTCTACAAGTGAGATAGGAAATGAAAGTTTTAGCAACCTGGAAATCCCCGTCGTCTTGCTGGACCGGACGGTAGAGGGACTGCCCGCGGTTTATTCCGACCAAAGGGCGGGTGGCCAACTGGCGGCCCGAATATTGATAGATAGAGGAAGTAAGGACATCGTTTTAATCAGGGGTCCTGTTGAAATAAAACCTGTGTATGACCGGTATGTAGCGGCAATGGAAGAGTTAAGGCTTGCAAAGGTGAAGTTCCATGTTGTGGACTCGCCGCTTACCATTCAAGGTGGTCAGGTCTGTGCGCAAGAATTATTTGAAAAATATCCACATGTAGATGGAGTCATTGCTTGTAATGATATAGTGGCAGCAGCGATTTTACAGGAGATCTTAAAAAGAGAAAAACGCATCCCTGATGACATCCAATTGATTGGGTACGATGATATTGCCTTCACAGCATTATTACACCCGCCTCTGTCGACTATTCGGCAGCCAGCTTATGAGATGGGAAAACAGGCAGCAGAGTTATTGATTAAAAGAATCAATCAGGAAGTAATAGAAGAGACACATAGAAAGCTTCCAGTTACATTTGTTGAAAGACTAACTACGAGAAAGAAGGCGGAGTCATGATAAAAATAGCAGTAGTCGGAAGTTCCTCGATGGACTTAGTCGTTACATCGCCTAAGCGTCCAATCGCAGGCGAAACGGTCCTTGGGGATTCTTTTGTAACAGTTCCAGGTGGAAAAGGAGCCAATCAAGCCGTTGCAGCAGCCCGTTTGGGTGCTGAAGTAACGATGGTCGGTTGTGTAGGAGATGATTTTTACGGAGAAATTATCCTCGAAAATTTAAAAAATAACGGCGTTTTTACCAATTTTGTGGAACCGGTTGCAGGTGAAGCTTCCGGAACTGCCCATATAACGCTTTCAGAGGGAGATAATAGCATTATAGTTGTTAAAGGTGCTAATGATTCCATCACCCCCGATTATGTCAAAAAGGCAATGAAAATTATAGAAGGGAGCGATATCGTCCTGGTTCAACAAGAAATACCGGAGGAAACTGTGGAGTTTCTTGCTGAATTATGTGAAAAGCTCCAGAAAAAATTACTGTTGAACCCTGCACCTGCACGTGAGATTAGTGAGCTTGTTATTCAGCGCTCATCCTTCATCACCCCGAATGAGCACGAATTCGACATTCTTTTCAAGGGAAGGGATCGGAGTGAAGTTTTGGCCGAATATCCTAATAAATTGTTTATCACAGAAGGGAAAGACGGAGTACGCTATTTCGATGGGGAACAAGAGAGAGTGGTTCCAAGTTTCGTGGTCGAGGCAGTCGATACAACAGGGGCCGGGGATACGTTTAATGCCGCCTTTGCTGTGGCTGTTGCAGAAGGGAAAGGTTTCGAAGAGTGTTTGCTCTTTGCTAACCGAGCAGCCTCTATTTCAGTAACGAAGTTTGGCGCACAGGGCGGTATGCCGACAAGGGAAGAAGTCGAAGGGAGCTTTAATTCATGAAGCGTCATGGAATCATCAATAGTTCAATCGCCAAGGTACTAGTCGATCTTGGACATACAGATTATATCGTCATTGGAGATGCAGGCCTGCCAGTTCCTGAGGGAGTGCTCAAAATAGATGTAGCATTAACACCGGGAACACCTTCTTTTCAAGATGTCGTTCGTGCCGTTCACGACGATATGGTTATTGAAAAGGTAATTGCGGCTAATGAAATCATAGAAAAAAATCCAGAACAGCATCTTTTCATGAAACAAGAATTCGGAGAATCGATTGATTATATTTCCCACGAGGAATTCAAAGTATTGACGCGTAAAGCAAAGGCAGTCATCCGTACAGGAGAAACGACGCCGTATTCCAATTGCATTTTGCAGTCTGGCGTATTCTTTTAACGAAATGAGGTGAAAAGTATGCAAATTGAAATGAGTAATATCTATAAGGCATTTGGCCAGAACAAGGTATTAGAGGGCGTACAGTTTTCTTTAGAGGCAGGAGAAGTCCACGCACTTATGGGGGAAAACGGAGCCGGAAAGTCAACCTTGATGAATATTTTGACCGGACTTCATAAACATGACCAGGGAACAATCATGATCAATGGCAAAGAGGTTTCCTTCAAGGACTCGAAGGAAGCGGAAAAAGCAGGATTGGCCTTTATCCGACAAGAGTTGAATATCTGGCCAGAAATGACGGTATTAGAAAACCTATTCATCGGTAAGGAAATGGTCAATGCTTTCGGTGTGTTGAAAAACAAACAAATGAAGGCTAAAGCCAATGAGATTTTTAAGACGCTTAATATTTCGCTTCCTTTTGATAAAGAAGCCGGTCTTTGCTCAGTTGGCGAACAGCAGATGATAGAGATTGCTAAAGCGCTGATGACGGATGCTGAGGTCATCATCATGGATGAACCAACCGCCGCCTTGACCGATCGGGAAATTGAGAAGTTGTTTGAAGTGATGAAAGGCCTAATAAAAAAAGGAGTATCACTTGTTTATATTTCTCATCGGATGGAAGAGATTTTTGCCATTTGTGACCGGATCACAGTCATGCGTGACGGTAAAACAGTGGATACCAAAAGAATCATAGATACCAATTTTGATGAAGTGGTCCAGAAGATGGTCGGTCGTGAGCTAGAGGACCGTTTCCCTCATCGTGAGGCATCCCCTGGAGAAGTGGTACTTGAAGTGAATGCACTCACTAAAAAAGGACTCTTTGAAGATATTCATTTTGCTGTCCGTCAAGGTGAAATTGTGGGTGTAGCCGGGTTAATGGGAGCAGGAAGAACGGAAATCATGCGTGCCATTTTCGGAATTGATCAAATAGGTAGTGGAGAGTTAAAGATAGAGGGTAAAAAGGTAGCCATACGTAAACCTACAGATGCAGTACGGCATGGTTTAGCCTTCATCACGGAAAATCGTAAAGAAGAAGGGTTGATCCTGGACTTTTCTATCCGCGAAAATATCGGCCTTCCAAACCTAAAGAGCTTTGCCCCTAACGGAATTGTAAAGACAGCTGATGAGAAAAAATTTGCGGAGATGATGGTCAAGCGTCTTCACGTGAAAACATCGTCTACAGAAGCGATTATTGGCAACTTATCTGGAGGAAATCAACAAAAAGTGGTCATTGCCAAATGGATTGGAACTTCTCCTAAAGTGTTGATCATGGATGAGCCGACAAGGGGAATCGATGTCGGAGCGAAACGTGAAATATATGAATTGATGAATGAATTAACAGAACGAGGCATCGCCATCATTATGGTTTCGTCAGAACTTCCTGAAATTGTGGGAATGAGTGACAGAGTTCTTGTTGTACACGAAGGTAAAATTGCCGGGGAATTGATGAAGAAGGAAGCAACACAAGAAAAAATTATGGCATTGGCAACAGGAGGAAACTAGGATGAAACTTGAGGCTGCAGGGAAAACTGGAATCTGGCAGAAATTTGGTCCATTACTTGCTTTGATTCTTTTATTTATCGTAATAACCGTTTTAAACCCATCATTCATGGAACCGAGTAACATCTTGAATCTATTGCGTCAAACCTCCATTAATGCATTGATTGCGTTTGGGATGACCTTCATTATTTTGACTGGCGGAATTGATCTGTCGGTCGGCTCCATTCTAGCACTATCCAGTGCACTTATGGCTGGCATGATGGTTTCAGGATTGGACCCTATTTTAGCTATATTAGTAGGCGTTTTATTAGGTACCATAATGGGTGTGATTAATGGGATTCTTATCTCGAAAGGAAAAATGGCGCCTTTCATTGTCACATTGGCAACGATGACCATTTTCCGTGGATTAACGCTTGTGTATACAGATGGTAAGCCGATTACGGGTATTGGTGACTCTTTGATGTTCCAATTGTTTGGTAGGGGATATTTCTTTGGAATTCCTGTTCCAGCGGTTGTGATGATCATCGCTTTCATCATTCTCTGGTTCTTGCTCCATAAAACATCATTTGGACGTAAGACGTATGCAATAGGTGGAAATGAGAAGGCTTCACGTATCTCTGGAATTAAAGTGGACCGGGTCAAGGTAGCTATTTATGGGCTTGCAGGCACAATGGCAGCGCTTGCCGGTGCCATTCTAACATCTCGTTTGAATTCAGCACAGCCGACTGCCGGTCAATCCTACGAAATGGATGCCATTGCTGCCGTTGTATTAGGCGGGACAAGCCTATCAGGAGGAAAGGGCCGGATGTTCGGTACGCTAGTCGGTGTCTTGATTATCGGTACATTGAACAACGGAATGAATTTACTTGGTGTGTCCTCTTTCTACCAGCAAGTCGTAAAGGGCGCAGTTATATTGGTTGCTGTTTTACTTGATCGTAAAAAATCATAAGTAGAGGTGTATCAAAATGAAAAAGGTTCTTTCGTTATTCATGGTTCTGTCTTTAGTGGTATTAGCAGCATGTTCAATGGAATCGGGATTCAATGATAATAAAAAAGAAGTAAAAGAGTCCATGAAAGACGTGAAGGTTGGAGTCAGCATATCTACATTAAATAATCCTTTCTTCGTTGCGTTGAAAGATGGGATTGAAAAAGAAGCGAAGGCAAAAGGCATGAAAGTGTCAGTGGTCGATGCACAAGATGATACAGCGAAACAAATAAGCGGGATTGAAGATTTGATTCTTCAAAACGTCGATATACTACTCGTCAACCCTACGGATTCGGCTGCGATTTCATCAGCGGTTCAATCGGCTAATGAAGCGGGCATTCCCGTCATAACAATTGACCGTTCTTCCGAGGAAGGCGACATTGAAACGTTCATTGCTTCAGATAATGTAGCCGGCGGAGAGACAGCGGCTGAATATCTTGTTAAACAACTTGGAGAACAGGCAAAAGTTGTGGAATTAGAAGGGGTTTCTGGAGCATCTGCAACGCGTGAGCGGGGGAAAGGGTTCCATAACATCGCAGATGAGCAATTAGATGTTCTGACAAGCCAAACGGCTGAATTTGACCGTACAAAAGGGCTTAACGTTATGGAAAACATCCTGCAAGGGAAAAAAGACATCCAAGCGGTCTTTGCTCATAATGATGAAATGGCATTAGGAGCAGTAGAGGCAATCAAAGCGGCCGGAAAAGACGTCATTGTCGTTGGTTTTGATGGAAACGAGGATGCTCTAAAAGCGGTTGAAAACGGTGAATTACAAGCAACCGTTGCTCAACAACCGGTCCTTATCGGTGAAGAAGCAGTTCATGCGGCTGAAAAAGTCCTGAAAGGCGAAAAAGTGGATAGTACGATTTCTGTTCCATTGAAGCTAGTGACTAAGGAATAAAAGTGTATGTAATAAAGGAGAGTGCCGGTATTTTGTCCGGCACTCTCCTTTGTTGTGGGATGTTACAATGAAGAGGAGGCGGTCCATTTGGACCGCCTCCTTCACTAGCTCTTAGAGTATTCCCTGAGTCATCATAGCGTCTGCTACTTTAAGGAATCCTGCAATGTTGGCACCGACAACTAAGTTGCCTGGAACACCATATGCTTCAGCTGCTTCTATACTATTTTTGTAAATATTTTTCATGATGCCATGCAGTTTTTCGTCGACTTCTTCAAACGTCCAAGGCATTCTGGCACTATTTTGTGCCATTTCAAGGGCTGAAACAGCTACGCCACCTGCATTGGCAGCTTTAGCTGGACCAAAGAGGACACCATTGTTAAGGAATACGTCAATCGCTTCAAGGGTAGAAGGCATGTTAGCACCTTCGCCGACCGCTTTTACATTGTTTTTGATCAGCAGTTTTGCTGCATCTTCATCAATTTCATTCTGTGTTGCACAAGGAAGGGCGATGTCGCATGGGATAGACCAAATTCCGTAACTGCCTTCAGTGTATTCCGCTTCAGGATGAACACTAACATAATCACATAGGCGTTTCCGTTCTACTTCTTTTAGTCGCTTAATCGTATCTAGGTTTAGACCGTTTTTATCATAAATGTATCCATTGGAATCACTGCAAGCGACTACTCTGGCACCTAATTGTGTTGCTTTTTCAATCGCATAGATGGAAACATTACCAGATCCCGAGATGACAACAGTACTGCCGTTGAATTGTAGTCCTTTATCTTTTAGCATTTCTTCAACGAAGTAAACCGTTCCATAGCCGGTTGCTTCTGTACGTGCTAGACTGCCTCCGTAACTAATGCCTTTACCGGTTAAAACGCCGGCATGGTAGCTTCCCTGCATTTTCTTATACTGACCGAACAGATACCCGATCTCTCTGGCTCCCACTCCGATATCCCCAGCCGGTACGTCGGTGTCTGGTCCTATATGTAATCCAAGTTCTGACATGAAGCTTTGGCAGAAACGCATGATTTCACCATCTGATTTTCCTTTTGGATCAAAGTCGGCGCCACCTTTACCTCCGCCGATCGGTTGACCTGTTAAAGAGTTTTTAAAGATTTGTTCAAATCCTAGAAACTTGATGATGCTTGCATTTACCGTTGGATGGAAACGTAGGCCGCCTTTATAGGGTCCGATTGCGTTATTGAATTGTACGCGGAAACCTCGATTCACGTGTACATTACCTAGGTCATCGACCCAAGGGACACGGAAGGTGATCATTCTCTCTGGTTCAACGATCCGCTCTAGTATCCCGTTTTTCATATAATCCGGATGTTGTGCAAATACCGGTACCAACGAAAGGAAGATTTCCTTTACAGCTTGTTGGAATTCACTTTCGTGGGGATTGCGTTCTTTCACTTTTGCATATACGTCGCTTACGTATTCTTTTGCAACTTGCAATTCATCTTGCTGGATTTCTTGGGATGTTATCATCTTCATTTAGCTCCCTTTTTTTTGTTATTTAGTAAAATAATTATAAGTAGTATTATCGATGGGTTCTTATGTGATAGTTTCATGATATAATTTAAATTCTAAAAGAACAATCTGAATATTAGATAAATTACATGCTGTTTTGATATGAAAGAAGGAACCAACATTGGAATTAAGACAAATCGAGTACTTCATTGAAGTGGCAAAACGAGAACATATGACTGAAGCAGCCGTGGCGTTGCATGTGGCCCAATCTGCGGTTAGTCGTCAAATATATAATTTAGAAGAAGAACTGGGTGTGCAGTTATTTATCCGTGAAGGACGGAAAATCAAGCTGACCCCCATAGGAAATACCTTTCTCATACATATGCAGAAGGCAGTCGACATGATTGAACGGGCAAAACGGGAGATGGCTGAAAGCTTGGATCCGGAAAAGGGAACGATTCGGATCGGTTTTCCGAGTAGTTTAGCTTCCTATATATTGCCAAAGGTCATTTCTGACTTCAGGGAAATATACCCGCAAGCTAAATTCACATTAAAACAAGGATCCTATCGCTACTTAATAGATTCTGTAATAAAAGGAAATATCAATATGGCCTTGATAGGTCCGTTACCACCGAATGAAAAGAAAATTCATGGAGAAACGTTATTTATTGAACAGCTAGTTGCCCTTCTATCGGAAAATCATCCATTGGCAAAGAGGAAGTCCATCAAGTTAAATGAATTACAGGGAAACCCATTCATTGTCTACCCTAAGGGATATGTTCTGCGGGAACTGGTCATGAAGGCGTGTAAGCTCAACGGCTTTGAGCCGGAGGTTGCCTTCGAAGGGAAAGACACCGATGCTATTAAAGGGTTGGTGGCAGCCGGGCTTGGCGTCACGCTGATACCTGAAATTTCTTTGATTGATAGCCTGCCTCGCTTCACGGTGAGATTGCCTTTAGAGGAACCTTCCGTAACACGTGCAGTTGGTGTTATCATTCCTACTGAAAGAGAATTAATGCCAACGGAAAAGTTATTTTATAAATTTCTTAGAGAAACCTTTGCTACCCTTGAAGGCTTTCAATAGTAGGAAAGGTAAGGACATAAACCTAAAAAAGGAGAATCCGCTGTAAAGTGGTTCTCTTTTTTGTTAGGAAAGAAAAAATCGTCTATTATAGTGAAATAACTAAGGAATCGGAGGAGTGAAGGGATTGATTATATGGATAATTTAACCATAAACCTTGTGCCAAATAGTCATGAAGATAATAAGTGGAAGCGAAATGGTTAGCGCTAAATGAAGAAATCATTCCTTTTTGTAAGCGTTTTTATTTTATTAGAATATAAATCCTGTTTACATTATCAGAATATTCGTGTTACTATACGAACAAGCTCAATTAATGAAGGAGAAAATCAATTGTCTAACCTCTATCTTACGATGGATATTTTGGGGTATATTCTACCTTTTATATAGGCTTAGCGTAGTCAGTTTTTTATTTGATATTTAATATTAGAATATTTAAAAAATAGGAGTGGAATCCAGTGAGCAGAAAAGAATACATCACAGAACGAATGTATAAGGCTTCAACGGGAATCGCTAATGCTGTATTGGTAACATTAGGGATCGGTTTATTGTTTGAATCAATAGGAGGGTATTTAGACTGGGAAGTCTTCCTTGCAATCGGCGGGGCTACTAAGGTCTTGTTGGCACCAGCTTTAGGAGCTGGAATAGCATACCAACTCGGGGGTAATTCGTTGGTCATCTTTAGTGCGATGGCTTCAAGTGCGGTCGGTGGAGCTGCAATTAACCGAACGGCAGAGGGGGCTTTTACGATTGTCACCGGTCAGCCGATCAGTGCTGTTCTGGCTGCATTGATTGCCACGTATGTCGGTAAACGTTTGATAGGGAAAACCAAGTTGGATATCATGGCCATCCCGTTGGCTGCTGTCCTTGTCGGAGGGGTGTCAGGTTATGGACTTGCGCTTGTTACGACACCGTTACTGACTTGGTTAAGCGGTCAAATTACCGCCGCTGTTTCCGGTTCTCCTTTAATTGGTTCCATGGTCATTGCGTTAGTCTTTAGCATTTTATTGATGACACCGGCTTCTTCCGCTGCTTTAGCAATTGCGCTCCAGTTGGATCCCGTTTCTAGTGCGGCAGCGTTAATTGGGTGCACTGTTCAGTTTGTTGGCTTTACTGTTATGTCTTATAAAGATAATGATATGGGCGGTTTTCTAGCCCAGATGGTCGTGACTCCAAAGGTTCAATTTCCCAACTTAATAAAGAATCCGTTATACGTCATTCCGCCATTCGTGGCAGCTATTGTCTGTGCTCCAATTGCCACGATGGTCTTTGATTTTCAAGTGTCTTATGAGCTTGGAGGAATGGGGCTAAGCTCCTTAATCGCTCCGATTGCCGTACTGACGGGTCAAGGGTTGTATACGTTTCTTATCTATGTGGCAGTAGGGATGGTGCTGCCCGCCTTAATTACCATCGTTTTACACCGGGCCTTGAAAGTGATGGGGAAAGCCCATGCCGGGGACCTTCACTTGAAAATCTCATGAATCGATAGAGTTTTAGAAACCAGCTTGGTCAGGGAACCAAGCTGGTTTTTATTTATGTGGGGATTAGGGTAAAATGGGGAGGAAAGCAATACCAAAGATAGGATGATATATTTGATAAAAGAAATAGATGTAAAAGTTAAAACTAAATTCGTAAGTAAAATCGCAAAAGGCTATCCTCTGATTGCCAAGGAGGCGATTGGCAACCTCAATGACCTTCAGGAAGAAGGATGCTTGTTGCGATTGGTCGACGAAAACAATCGCTTTCTTGCCAAGGGCTATTATGGAAGACAGAATAAAGGCTATGGATGGGTGTTGACGCACAAAGAGGGCGAAAACATTGACCAGGAGTTTTTCAATCAAAAAATCCAGGCTGCTTATGACTATCGAAAGCCTTTCTTCAAAGATAACGAAACGACGGCATTCCGCTTCTTCAATGGTGAGGGAGATGGAGTTGGTGGGATAATCATTGATCACTACGAGGGCAACTATGTCATCAACTGGTATAGCAAGGGAATCTATTCATTTAAAGACTATATTATTAAAGCCTTGCAGAATACGGTCAATGTCAAATCCATCTATCAGAAGAAACGCTTTGATACAAAGGGACAATATGTAGAGGAAGATGACTTTGTCATGGGTGTGCAGCCGGAATTTCCACTTATCGTCAAGGAAAATGGTGTTCAATTTGCGGTTTACCTGAACGATGGAGCAATGGTAGGCGTTTTCCTCGATCAACGTGATGTTAGAAGGACCATCAGGGATAAGTATGCAAAAGGGAAAACTGTCTTGAATATGTTCTCTTACACCGGTGCCTTCTCTGTATTTGCAGCTTTAGGCGGTGCCATTAAAACGACAAGTGTGGACTTGGCTAACCGCAGTTTGCCTAAAACGATTGAACAATTTAACGTGAATGGAATTGATCCAGAAGCGCAGAACATCGTCGTAATGGATGTATTTAATTACTTTAAGTATGCGATGAAGAAAGCTCTGAAATTTGATATAGTCATCCTGGATCCACCGAGTTTTGCCAAATCAAAGAAGTTCACATTTAGTGCCGGTAAAGATTATACGAACTTATTGAAAGATGCAATTGCCATTACAGAGGACAATGGAGTGATCATTGCCTCTACGAACTGCAGCACCTTTGATATGAAAAAATTCAAAAGCTTCATTGATGCGGCATTTAGGGAAATGAATGGAAAATATGAATTGATGGAAGAGTTCACGCTCCCCACTGATTTTAGAACAAATTCGAACTTCAAAGAGGGCAATTATTTAAAAGTGGCATTCATCAAGAAAATCAAAGGATGAAAACCCTATGAAGGTATGCAACGGTCTTGAATAAGACTGTGCATACCTTTTTTATGTATCGAATAGGAATGAAATTAATCGTATATAGTCGGTTCATCATACTTTCTGTTTATCAATGAAGGATAAGCATATTTTGGCCGAATGCTAGTAGCGATGAAGAATTGAGCTGTATAGTAGGTAAGCATGATGAGGGGACCGGCAAAGGTAATATCTTCGACGAATTTATTCCAGGATAAAATGGAGTCTGAAATGACAAACAGCAAACCACCGATAATGGCGGCAGCTTTCCCGGTCATGAACGCGGCCCAGCCCATGATGGAAATCACGGTTATATAGCAAATGACGGGAATAATCAAACTGCTTTCCCCCTTATCAGCCAAAGAAAGGACTATTTCCCGGCCAATCCAAGTGGAATAAACCCCAATTGGAAGAATGCTCGCCATGCGCAGCCAAGAAAAATTCCATTGGTTCAAGAATGCGGCAATATAGAAAATGTGTCCGATCAAGAAAGCCGTTAGGCCAATAACAAACCAGATTAATAGGCCATCACCCAGCATACAAAAGAATAACCCAAGTAATACAAGTTGTTGATAGCGGGTCATGCGATCCATATTTTTTGTGTAGGCATAAAACAGGATCAATATCATGGGGATAATCTTGAATAGGATCTTTATAGCTAACGGTTCTTCAGGTATGAAAAATATATAGAGTAAGCCCATGATAAGAATTCCAGCAGGCAGCCACTTATTCAATATTCTACCCCTCCTCGCGTCCTTTCTCCTTTAATTCGATTTAAGGAAGGGAAAATCCTTTTCTGATGAAAACTTGTTCGAAGAGAATCTAAGAAACAAAAAAATAGACCCCAAATTTCTTGGAGTCTATTTATACGAAGCTTATATAGTAGGATCCTCTTTTACAAAGGCCCGTTTTACCCAATTCTTACCCTCGACAAGGCGTGTGACAAGCATAGCGCACACGGTATTCCCTGTTGAGTTTAGAAGTGTAGCGGGTGCATCGATAATAGTAGAGATGACAGCAATAATTGGTAAGACTTCGATAGGGAAACCAAAAACGCTCAGAATCAACATTTCCCCAATCATACCACCGCCAGGAATGGCGCCCATAACCGCACCGACTAAAAAGGCCACGGCAAGGATGCTTAGAATGCTGGAAATACTCGTCATATCTTTGCCAAATAGGGTGAAAAGGAAAACGATTTTCAAGACACCACCAAATACAGAACCGTCTTTATGTGTGTTGGCTCCAAGTGGGATGATTGTTTCGGCAATGTCCTTTGGGACACCCATTTTTCGGACGTATTCCAAGTTGACTGGAATCGAAGCCGCACTCGAGCAGGTAGCGATGGCCGTAATGGAAGGCGTGAATGCGTTTTTCCAGAACAACTTAATACCTTCTTTGCCACCAGCAAGAAAGGCATATAGAGTGAAGAACCCAAAATAATAGATCACGGTCAAGATGAGATAAAGAACGAAAGTACGTGCATACCCTTCTAAAATTTGGGGTCCAAGCTGACCGATGATGGAAGCGAAGTAAGCGCCTAGACCAATCGGTGCATAATACATGACAATCTTGACGACTTTCATCATCACAGCCGTACCAGCTGATAAAAACACGGTAATCGGTTTGGCTTTTTCGCCGACTAGTGCGGTGGAAAGTCCAATTAAAACGGAGAAGACAATCAACTGGAGCATATTGCTTCTTGAGAACAGTTCCGGAAAGTCGGAGACCGTAACCGTTTGAACAAGCTGGCTAAGTAATGAAACCTCTTCAATAGGCTCCTGTGAACCGCCACTTTCCATTAGTTCTTTAATTGCAGTTGTATCTGTGCCTTCCAATGGATTGATGATAGTTGTCCCAACGAAGCCAATTACGGCAGCCAGCGCAGCCGTTGCTAAGAAAACGAAGACGATGCTGCCCATGATTTTCCCTAGACGATTCATCCCATTCATATTGGCGATGGCCGAGGAGATACTGAAAAATACCAGTGGCACAATTATTGTGAACATTAAATTTAGAAATAAGTCCCCCAGCGGCTGGATGATGGAGGTCTTCTCTCCAAATATCAGACCAGCTATACCGCCAATAATAATTGCCGTCAGCAATATTAGTGAGGATCGATAGTTTTTAAAGAAGCTTTTCATGAAATATTCCTTCCTTTCAGGATGTGGCTAACAATAATTACACGCTCAATTATCAGCTTTAGAGCGTAGTTTGACAATAATTAATTAAAGGAAGTTTAGTTAAAAGAATAATCAGATAAAAATAGTGCGGTGAGTTAGCAGTTGGCATTTGAGAAATCTCTCATGTGTTATGTAACAATAAATATCAGAATCTTTGTGAAAATATGTAGGCCTAGGGGGCAATTTGGTTGACCATGTACGGATTAGAAAAGGTGAATTCGATAAAACACTGAAATAGCAAGGAGATATGTTCCATTGGCCAACGAGGTGGATATGCCTGTTACCAAGTACCGTGGATGTTGGGGCAGTTGAAAGTAGTGGGATTCCAGTCTTTAAGAACCAGCCCTTGCAGGATGTAGAAGGCTTGATGAGGTTACTAGGTGGAAAAGGGGGTACCCTTCGATTAGCGTAATGAGGAATATAAATAATAGGGAGAGATTTGTTAGAATAATCGGCTTATTTAGGAAGGGTTAGCTATATCCTTTTTTCGAAAATTAGGCTATCATGGAATGAATTTGGAAGGGTTAGTTTTTACTTATAAAGCAAGCATTTCCTATATAGGAAGTAATGGAGAGGATACGATGGAAAGTCAGTTTCAGACGAATGAAATTATAGATGTTTGTTTGCTTGCAGGGAAAATCATGCTCCAAAACGGGGCGGAAACCTCCAGGGTGGAAGATACGATGGTTAGGATAGCGGCCGCTTTTGGTTGTGATGAATCGCATAGCTTTTCAACGCCGACAGGAATTATCTTCTCCTTGGATGGGGAACACCCCGCCTCTAAGCTAATCAGGGTTTCCCAAAGGTCCACTGATTTACACAAGGTGACGTTAGTGAACAGCATTTCCCGTAGCATATCAAGTCGGGAAATGACGCCACAGCAAGCTTATTCCCGTCTGAAGGAAATAGAAAAGGAAGGCATGGGGTATTCCGTGTGGGTACAGATTTTTGCAGCCTTCATATCAAGTGGTTGTTTTTTAATTATGTTCCAAGGACAGTGGAGTGATTTTATCTGGTCGTGTATCGCCGGAGGGTTAGGGTTTTCTTGCCTGCTGTATTTGCATTGGTTATTGGAGGTCCGTTTTTTTGCCGAGTTTATCGCTTCGTTAGTTGTGGGCATGGCCGCCATGTTATTTGTGCAATTAGGTTTGGGTAGTCAGTTGGATAAGATCATTATTGGAGCCGTGATGCCACTTGTGCCGGGATTATTAATTACGAATGCAGCAAGGGATTTAATTGCAGGGCATTTAGTTTCAGGGCTGTCCAAAGGAGCAGATGCAGGTTTGACCGCCTTGGCCATTGGTACTGGGATTGCGGTTGCCTTTGTTTTCCTATGATGTTGGGGAGGTAGAAAAATGATTGCACAGTTAATTACAAGTTTTATTGCCTCTGCTGCATTTGGAGTCATTTTCAATGTGCCAAAAAAATCGTTGATTCAATGTGGTACGGTTGGAATGGTAGGTTGGTTTCTCTATTATTATCTGGTCGAAAATGAGATAAATAGCATTGCTGCTACATTGGCAGCGGCATTCCTCGTAGCAGTTATCAGCCAATATTTTGCGAAGAGGTATAAAACACCGATTACAATCTTTAATGTGTCAGGGATTATCCCACTCGTACCTGGGGGACTATCCTATGATGCGATGAAGCATTTTGTGGAAAATGATTTCAATATGGCCGTCCAGCTGGCAGCAAAAGCATTTATGCTAGCAGGGGCGATTGCCATGGGTTTGATTTTTGCTGAGGTTATGAATCAGTTAGTGAATAAATACAATAAAAGAAAATTAAAGAGGCTAAATAAGATATAGAAATAGCTGGAATGTTACCAAATAGGAAAAGAGGGGAAAAATGATCCCCCTCTTTTCCTATTTGGGTTAAATTGAATCCTTCATCCCCGTATTAGCCTTGACTAATATTTCATCATATTTCTTGGCATCCGCTTTTTTACTGGACAACAAGGTTCCTACGATTGCAGCGATAAAGCCAATCGGGATGGAGATGATTCCTGGATTTTCAAGAGGAAAGAGCGGATTCCCTACAAAGATGGCATTCCCATCCGGAGACCAGACATTCGGGCTTAAGAACACGAGCAACAGGGAGCTGATTAGGCCGACAAGCATGCCTGTGACTGCTCCGGCTGTGTTGAAGCGTTTCCAGAATACCGTAAAGAGAATGATGGGAAGATTGGCGCTAGCGGCAACGGCAAAGGCAAGGGATACAAGGAAGGCAACATTCATATTTTGGGCAAATAGAGCAAGGATGATGGAAAGGATGGACACCCCGATGGATGCCCAACGAGCGGCCACGACTTGTTCTTTATCAGTGGCTTCACCTTTACGAATGATATGACCATAAAAGTCATGGGCAAAGGCGGAGGCGGCAGATAGAACAAGACCGGCCACAACCGCTAAGATGGTAGCAAAAGCAACGGCTGATACAAAGGCGAAAAGGAAATCCCCGCCTAGGGCTTCAGCAAGCAAGGGAGCAGCCATATTGCCAGCAGAATTCGCTCCAACGATTTTGTCATATCCTACGAAGGCTGCTGCCCCGAATCCAAGGAATATGGTCATGATATAGAAAATTCCAATGATCCATGTAGCATAGACCACGGACTTTCGCGCAGTGATGGCATCTTTCACTGTAAAGAATCGAATGAGTATATGCGGAAGTCCAGCCGTTCCTAGCACGAGGGCCAGATTGAGTGATAAAGTGTCCAATGGATCTTTAAACTTGTTTCCTGGGTTCAGGAAATCACCTCCGAGAGGAGTGGCTGTTTTCATCTGCCGGAACATCTCCAACACACTGAAGTCGAATTTTGCCAGTACGATAATGGAGATGATGAATGTCCCGGCCATCAATAAAACGGCTTTGACGATTTGCACCCAGCTAGTTGCGGTCATCCCACCAAATACGACGTATACGGTCATTAAAACCCCAACAATGATAACGGAGTATAAGTAATCGATTCCAAGTAATAATTTTATGAGGGCGCCTGCACCGACAAGTTGGGCAATCATATAAAAGGTAGAAATGGAAATCGTATTTAAAGCAGCCACGCCGCGTACCTTCTTTTCATTGAAGCGTGCAGCAATCATGTCGGCAAGAGTGTATTTCCCAAGATTACGAAGGGGCTCGGCTACAATATAGAGTACGACGAGGTAAGCGACTAGAAAACCGATGCTATAGAAGAAACCATCGAATCCAGAGAGTGCGACCATCCCCGCAATTCCCAGAAATGAAGCGGCGGACATATAGTCCCCGGCTATTGCCCAGCCATTTTGCCAACCGGTTAGACTGCTATCCGCCGTATAGAAGTCAGCTGTCGTTTTGGTGCGGCGTGAGGCAAAGAAGGTTATGACCAAGGTTAGACCGACTATGAGAAGAAATAAGACAAAAGCAAGTACATTCATGCCCTCTTCACCCCCTTCCTTTCGCTTCTTTTAAAATATGTTCGACAAGCTTGTCGAAAGTTGCAGCCTTTTTGGAGTAAAGCACACATAGGGTCCATGTCATGATGAATTGTGCGAAGGCAAGCACCCAGGCCCAACTGATAGCGCCGAAAGCATTTGAATTCAGGACTGTAGAATAGGAAGTGAGAATGGGTAAGGAGAAATAAAAGACCATGAAAAAGATGGAAAGTGGAACGATGAACTTACGTTTTTTTCTAAGGAGATCTTGAAATGATGGTGATTGGACAATTTCGGTGTAATTTGTGGAAGCGCTTACTTTTTGATCTTCAGCCATTGATTCATTTGATGGCAATGTGGTTCCCCCTTTATAAATCAAGATAATTTACCTAGTGGAGCCCGATAACACTCTCAGTATATATTTATTGGAATATTTTGTAAATTTAATTTTAAAAAAATCCCCTTTTTTTGTTCGACATAGAATTTAGTAAAGCGAAGAAAAGAAATCTTCGTTCATTTTTTGTTACATATAAAGGCAGCCATCATTAAGGAAAAGTTAAGCTTCTTTCGTAATACTGATTTCATCATACATCTTTAAAAAAGCAGGCTGATGTTGTCAGGTTTTCTTTTATATATATAAAGGGGTAGGATTACAATATATTTACAGGAGAATTTTGTCGGGAGGGAGACTTTTGATGAAGGTATTAGTGGTAGAGGATAATGCTTCATTATTAGAGTCAATGAGGCAAATTTTAGAGGATGAATATGAAGTGGATACAGCTGATAACGGGGAAGATGGGCTTTTTTTGGCCCAGCAACGTATATACGATATCATTCTTTTGGATGTAATGCTTCCGGGTATGGATGGATTCGAGATCATCCGCCAAATGAGGAACGCCAAAATTGATACGAGTGTTTTATTTTTAACCGCAAAAGATTCCCTGGAGGATCGGGTAAAGGGCCTGGAACTTGGAGGGGATGATTACTTGGTCAAGCCATTTCAGGCAGCCGAGCTTAAGGCAAGAATACGGGCTCTTCTGCGTAGGAGTGGAATTCTTTCGCTTGAGCAAGGTTGGAAGTACCGAGGAATTCAATTGTTGGAGAAGGAAAAGGGTATTTTGGTAGAGGGTGAGGCGGTAAGACTAACGCTGAAGCAATATGAATTGCTCGAATACCTCATTCAAAACAAAGGAAAAATCCTTACCCGTGAACAGATTTTTGACCGCATCTGGGGGTTTGACTCCGATACGACGATCGCAATCGTTGAAGTGTTTGTGCACCATTTAAGAAAGAAATTGGAACCCTTTCAATACCATAAGGACATACAGACTATCCGAGGAATTGGCTATATGTTAAAACAACCTTAAGGGGGGGTTAGCATGTTTCAAAAAACGAGGCTTCAGTTGACATTATTGAATTCAATCGTCTTCATAGTTCTTATTGCGATATTAAGCAGAACAATTTATTTCTATACGGAAAATCAGATTTATAAAGAAGTGAATGACTCCTTACGTGAGCAAAGGATTGGGGGAATGCCGGGGGGAATTCGTCCCCCAGGTGAATTTCAGTTAGGCCCAGGTCCGAGTGTGATCGTTTGGGGTCCGAATGAAACAATCATTGAGCCAAGGTTAAACGAAAACAGTTTCTTCAAGGTCAATGAACCAGAGTTTTTCCCGAAAACGTTTGATGAGATTGAAGAAATTTCTGTCGATGGTGCTACATACCGGGCGGTTTCCACACAGGTAGAAACAGAATACGGAAAAATGACGTGGCAATTCATTCGGAATGTAGATTCGGAAAAAGCTATGCTCAATCGCTTATTGCTCATATTGCTCATGGGTGGAGGCATCGGAAGCCTTTTGGCCATTGGAGCTGGGTACCTTTTAGCGGGGAGGGCCCTCATCCCGATAAAAAAATCATGGGAGCAACAGCAGCAGTTCGTTTCCGATGCTTCCCATGAAATCAGGACACCTCTTGCTGTCATTCAATCGAAAGCTGATTTGTTGTTTCAATCACCTTCCGCGACAATCGAGGAAAAAGCGGTTGATATATCGATCATTTCCAAAGAAGTGCGACGTTTGAATAAGTTAGTTACAAACCTTTTAACCTTGACACGAACGGATTCCAATCAAGTGGAGGTTACAAAAGGAAAGTTTTTCTTAGATGAAGTCATTAGCGAAGTTGTTGAACAGTATATTGATATAGCTTCTTTTCAGAATAAAACAATGGTTAGCTTAGTACCGGAGCAGGTTGAGTTTTTTGGTGACAAAGAAAGAATTCATCAATTATTGGTGATATTAGTGGATAATGCATTGAAGTTTACGGAAAAAGGCGGGAAGATTTCGATAACCTGCGTCAAGAGCGCTTCGTCCATCATTCTATCTGTAGAAGATGATGGGAAGGGGATTCCTCAAGAGGAACTATCGAAAATCTTTGATCGATTTTATCAAGTGGAACAATCCCGTTCCTTAAACGAAGGGTCAGGGCTTGGTCTCTCTATTGCCAAGTGGATTGTCCAAATGCATCAAGGGATTATTAAAGTGACGAGTGAAGAGAGAAAACGCACGCGTTTCGAAATTACCTTTCCCAAAAAACCAAAGATATAAATAAAAAGATAGGCTCTAATTTCCCCTTTTATCTTAAGGGAAAGTTAAGGGTCTTTTTTAACCCTAAGTTTTTTTTGATCGTTGCTGTTTCGTTAGATGTGGATATAGAGAAACCAGTTGGGGAAACTTTTAATAAAATGGGTTTGTCAGTTACCAAATATTGTATTGTTCTTATAGAAAAAAATTAATTGCACTACAAAAAATATTAGTATAGTATATAAAATTGAAGAGGTACGGACAAGGTATTTTGGCTAAAAGAGAAAACGCTTGCATAATTCTTTTAAGGTACCAGTTAAAATAAATTAAATTCACCTAAGTGGAGGCCGCATAATGAAATTTCTGATAGCAATTTTAGGGCTGATCGTCGTTTTTGGACTTGCTGTATTAGTGAGCAGTGACCGTAAGAAAATCAAAGTTAAACCAATCATCATAATGATCCTGATTCAGCTTATCTTGACGTATATATTATTAAATACGAAGTTTGGTCTTGTCATCATCAATGCTATTGCTGACGCATTTGGAATGCTTTTGAAATGGGCCAATGAAGGGGTAACATTCGTCTTCGGCGGAATCGTCAATGAAGGCGCATCACCGTTCTTTTTAAATGTTCTTCTTCCGATTGTCTTTATATCCGCCTTAATTGGTATTTTACAGTATTTAAGAATCCTTCCATTCATTATGAAGTGGATTGGTTTACTAATCAGTAAAATAAATGGGATGGGTAAGCTTGAATCCTATAATGCGGTTGCTTCGGCTATCGTTGGTCAATCAGAAGTATTCATTACTTTGAAGAAACAGCTGGGTGCCATACCGCCTTCACGTATGTACACGCTTTGTGCATCGGCTATGTCCACTGTATCCATGTCGATTGTAGGAGCTTACATGACTATGGTTGAGCCAAGGTATGTGGTGACAGCCATTGTTATTAACATGTTTGGTGGATTTATTATCGCTTCTATCATCAATCCATATACAGTTTCCGAGGAAGAAGATATTCTCGCTGTTGAAGAAGGGGCAGAAAAGCAATCCTTCTTCGAGATGCTCGGAGAATATATCATGGATGGATTCAAAGTGGCGATAACTGTTGCTGCCATGTTAATTGGTTTTGTCGCATTAATCGCTGGTATAAACAGCTTATTCGACTTGATTCTAGGTATTAGCTTCCAAGAAATCCTAGGATATATCTTTGCTCCATTTGCCTTCATCATGGGTGTTCCGGCATCTGAAATTGTATCTGCTGGTGGAATCATGGCCACTAAATTAGTGACGAATGAATTCGTTGCCATGTTGAGCTTAGCGGATGCTGGATTCAGTGAGAGAACTTTAGGTATTGTATCGGTGTTCTTGGTATCTTTTGCAAACTTCTCATCAATCGGGATTATCGCTGGTGCAGTTAAAGGACTAAATGAAAAGCAAGGGAACGTTGTGGCACGATTTGGCTTGAAGTTACTTTATGGTGCGACGCTTGTCAGCATTCTATCAGCCATCATTGTAAGTGTCATCCTTTAATGGATTCCATGGCAATAATTAATTAATGATCATGTAAGGCACTTAGGTTGATTCCTAAGTGCCTCTTTTTATAGAATGGCATGAAATGAAAGAGTTAGTTTGTTGTTTGGGTCTGTAATAATATAACAAAGTAAATAGTAGGAAAGGGTGCCATGTGTGACAGTGAATGATAGAGAGATCGCGACCTTTGCAGGGGGATGCTTTTGGTGTATGGTAGCTCCCTTTGATGAAATGGATGGAATGATTGAAGTGACTTCGGGTTATACGGGCGGGAAGGTTCCCAAACCCCGTTACAAGCAGGTGATTTCAGGTCAGACCGATCATGTAGAAGCGGTTCAGCTTGTGTTTGATCCTCGCCTCATTTCTTATAAAGATTTACTTCGGATATTCTGGCAGCAGATTGACCCTACCGATGTTGGTGGACAATTTTCTGATAGGGGTAATCAATATAAATCTGCGATATTTTATCATAATGATCGTCAACGATTAGAAGCCGAGGAGTCTAAGAAAGAATTAATGGAGAATAATCTGTTCGATGACCCCATCGTAACGGATATTTTAACGGCCATGGAGTTTCATCCTGCCGAGGAATATCACCAGGGTTTCCATAAAAAGAATCAATTTAGGTACGCCTTGTATCGTAAGGGTTCAGGCCGCGATGCTTTCTTAAAAGAAAACTGGCCTAAGGATCAATCCCACCTTAAGGAAATCTTGACTGAGAGGCAATTTTTCGTTACACAGGAAAATGGGACAGAGCCACCTTTTGACAATGAGTACTGGGATCATTTTAAAGAAGGCATCTATGTGGATGTCGTTTCTGGAGAGCCCCTATTCAGCTCCAGGAATAAGTATGATAGTGGATGTGGATGGCCAAGCTTTACAAAGCCGATCATGTCTGCCAGTGTTCATGAAAAGATTGACGTAAGCTATCGATCTACCCGTACTGAGGTGCGGAGCAGGGAAGGCGATTCCCATCTAGGACATGTGTTTTCGGATGGTCCTGCCCCCAAGGGAACTCGTTATTGCATCAATTCGGCTGCACTTCGGTTCATCCCTAGAAATGAAATGGAAGAGGAAGGATACGGCGACCTATTATTGCTATTTCAAATGAAGTGATGTTGTTGAGGGATGGAAGATGCAAGATAATTCATAAGCATATGAAAAGGACCAAACTCCATTATGGAATTTGGTCCTTATCATTAGTTTTTATAATTTAAATGAACTCTTCAAGCTAACGATTTGATTGAAGACGAGCTGATCGGATGACGTAAGTTTAGGATCGACATTGTAATAGCCATGTCTGAAAAACTGGAATTTATCCTGTGGCTTGACGTCTTTCATATTAGGCTCAACAAATCCTTGTAAGACTTCTATGGAATCAGGGTTAACCCGCTCTAAAAATGATTTTTCTTCTTCTTCATTTTGCTCATTATCCAAGATTAAAGGTTGGAAGTTACGGAATTCTGCTGAAATAGCTTGTGTAGCTTCGACCCAGTGAAGTGTCCCTTTCACCTTACGGCCGGTGAAACCAGATCCGCTCTTTGTTTCAACATCATATGTGCAATGAAGCTCAATTACATTTCCAGCCTCATCTTTTATCACGTCTTCGCATTTAATGAAATAAGCGTGTTTCAAACGGACTTCATTACCCGGGAAAAGACGGAAGTACTTTTTCGGTGGATTCTCCATGAAATCATCTTGCTCGATGTATATTTCACGTGAAAATGGAATTTGTCGAGTACCCATCTCAGGTACTTCGGGATTGATTTCAGCTTCAAGCATTTCAACTTCACCTTCTGGATAGTTGGTGATGACGACTTTAAGTGGCTTTAAAACACCCATGGTACGTGGAGCCTTCAGCTTCAAATCCTCACGGACAAAGTGATCAAGCATTTGGGAATCGACGACACCACTCGTTTTAGCAACACCTATTTCCTGGCAGAAAGCACGAATCGCTTCCGGTGTATATCCCCGTCTCCGTAAACCGGAGATGGTAGGCATACGTGGATCATCCCAGCCGTCGACAAATTTCTCATCGACAAGCTGTTTCAATTTACGCTTGCTCATCACCGTATTCGTCAGGTTTAAACGGCCAAATTCATATTGTTGTGGTTTGCTTTCCATTTCACAATTATCAACGATCCAGTCATAAAGCGGACGTTGATCTTCAAACTCCAACGTACAGATGGAATGAGTGACGCCTTCAATGGCATCCTCAATTGGGTGAGCAAATGCATACATCGGATAGATGCACCATTTATCTCCTGTATTGTGGTGTTCCGTATGGGAAATACGGTAAATAACAGGATCCCGCAGGTTAATATTTGGCGAGCTCATATCGATTTTTGCACGCAATACCTTTTGGCCATTCTCAAATTCGCCGTTACGCATCTTTTCAAATAGCTCAAGGTTTTCCTCAACCGTTCTATTGCGGTAAGGGCTATCTTTTCCAGGTTCCGTTAATGTTCCACGATATTCACGGATTTGGTCTGCATTTAGGTCATCCACATAGGCTAGACCTTTAGTGATTAGCAATACAGCCTTTTGATACATCTTATCAAAGTAATCGGAAGCAAAGAAAAGGTTATCCCAGTCATAACCAAGCCATTTGACATCTTCCTTGATGGAATTGACATACTCAATATCTTCCTTCAATGGATTCGTGTCATCGAAACGCAGGTTCGTTTTCCCATTGAATTCATCAGCCACACCAAAATTCAGTATGATGGATTTTGCGTGCCCGATGTGTAAGTAACCATTTGGCTCAGGAGGGAAACGGGTGACGATATGATTATGTTTTCCGGACTCTAGATCATCGTTTATAATATTTTTAATAAAATTTGAAGAGTTATGTTCCAACAGAATTCGACCTCTTTCATTTATATACTTCTTTTAATTTTACCTGTATATATACCATAAATACAGACATTTTTCCATGTTCGAGCCGGAATGGGGGGAGTGAGGATATATTCTGAAACAATTCATCTAGTATTTAGTTTGCACATTTGGGAAGAATATATCCCTGAAACTTTGGTGGCAACTGATAAATCTATATATCTAGTATTGTTCAGAAAAGAAGCAATGCAGAGTTCTCTGCATTGCTTCGGATGATGTCATTTAAAATACAGTCGTTTGTAAAAATTCCTTCGTCCGTTCTTCTTTTGGATTGGAGAAAAATTCCGTAGGTGGGCCGCTTTCTATCACACGTCCGTTGTGCATGAAGACAATCCAGTCTCCTACTTCACGGGCAAAGCTCATCTCATGGGTCACGACGACCATTGTCATGCCTTCAATGGCCAGTTCCTTCATTGTCGCTAATACTTCACCGACAAGTTCCGGGTCGAGAGCGGAAGTGGGTTCGTCAAAGAGTAGGATATCCGGTTTCATGGCTAGTGCCCGAGCTATGGCAACCCGTTGTTTTTGCCCACCCGATAGTTTGCTTGGGTAGACATCCGCTTTATCCGAGAGTCCCACTTTAACCAATAACTCTTTTGCTTCCTTAATGGCTTGGGCCTTAGGGACCTTCTTGACGTGAGTAGGTGCTTCTATAATATTCTCAAGCACTGTCATATGTGGGAAAAGGTAAAAATGCTGAAAAACCATGCCCACTTTTTCCCGAATCTTATTAATATCATGTTTTCCAGGCTGAATCTCTGTTCCCTCGATCAGGATCTGTCCACTGTCCTTTTTCTCTAAATAGTTCAAGCAACGGAGCAATGTACTTTTACCAGAGCCACTAGGGCCTATCAGGCAGACTACATCGCTATCCAGCACCTTCATATCGATATCCTTAAGCACATGAAGATCTCCATATGATTTATTCAAGTTTCTTATGCGAATCATTTCTTTTTGTTCCATGTTCATTTCCCCCTATCGATCGCTAATGGACAGTTTCTTTTCGAATGCATTGACGGCTATGGTTAAGATTGCTACAAGTATCAAGTAATAGACGGCTACAATCAGAAGGTAAGTCATTTCATCAAAGTTATTAGATCCTAACGTAGTGGCAACGTTAAAGAGCTCATTCATTGAGATGAATGCGGCTAATGAGGAATCCTTAAGGCCGATGATGAATTGATTGCCTAGTGGTGGCAGTGCACGGCGGAAAGCCTGTGGCAGGATGATTCTTCTTAATGTGAGAGACTTGCTCATTCCTAGCGAGCGACCAGCTTCCACCTGTCCTTTGTCGATGGATTGAATCGTTCCACGAAGTATTTCCGAAATATAAGCACCGTTATGGAAGGCGAGTGCAAGAGATGCTGCCCAAAAATCAGGAAGCAGGAAGATGTTACTAATACCAAAGTAAAGGATGAATATTTGTACGATCAATGGTGTACCCCGGACTAGGAATACATAAGCATCTGAAATCCATGCGAGGATCTTAATATTAGAAATTTTTAAGAGTGCAAAAAGTAATCCGATGACGGTCCCCACTAAAATGGATACGACAGTAAGCTCCAAGGTGAGGAGCATGGCTCGGATGAACACATCCGAAGAGCTAAATAATGTATCAAAGAAATGTGAAAAACTTGGCAATGGAACAACTCCCTTTCTATCTATCTTTATTCAGGTTTGGTCGTGATATCTTCACCAAAGTACTTTTTGCTGATTTCAGCAAGCGTTCCGTCTTCACGGAGATTGTCGAGTGCTGCATTGACACGTGCGAGCAACTCAGGGTTATCTTGTGGCAGTACAATCGCCTGCTCACTCCGTTCAATCAATTGTCGTCCTTCAATTTCAAAGCCTTCTTTCACGGCTTCTTTTCCGGTGACAAAATCCGTTATGACAGCATCATGACGCCCCCCGCTCAACGCTTTAAGGGCCGTGATGTCGCTATCATAGGTTTTTACATTGGTTGTATATTCTTCAGCGGTGTTTGCGTATGTAGAACCTTTAGACGCGGCTACCTCTTTTCCTTTTAAATCCTCGATTGTCTCGATATCACTATCAGGGCGCACAAAGATTTGAGGACCAGAGTAGTAATAGGGAGTAGAGAAGGAAACGTGTTTACTACGCTGTTCATTGATGGTATGACTGGCAACAGCTGCATCTGCCCGACCAGTCTTGACCCCTTCAACAATTCCTTTGAATTTTATTCGCTTAGGAACTGCTTCAAGTCCTAATTCTTTGGCAATGGCCGTTCCCACCTCGACATCAAATCCAGTTACAGTCATGTCATCATTGACATAGCTGAATGGTTTGAATTCACCTGAGGAAGCGAAGATAAACTGATCCTCATTAATCAGCTTACTACCATCTTCAAGCTGATCCTTCTCAGCACAGCCGGACATGAGACCAAGAATGACCAATAATGCAAGAATGAATTTTACTGATAATTTCATGATTATTTCTAATCCCCCTTTTAGGTACTGATAAAGTGTTTTATACCCAACATGTCTTCTGTCATAACCTCCAATTTTGGGAAGAACGTCCCAAAATGTCCAAATATCAAAAAAAATCGTCCTTAATCAGGCCGATTCTTGTCTTTTAATCTCTTTTACTATGCAATTCTTAAAGGTTCTGGGACTTTGCATTTACTTCTTCTACATTTCCCGTTATGTTCAAGTCACTGGATAGCTGGGCGTCTATCAAGTCATTGAAAATCCAATCGAAAAAAATCCCCCTTATTAAAACGGTACGCAAGTGGAAACCGCCGAAGAAATAATAAAAAAACCGGTATACGGGGATGTATTACCTTCCAATCCGGAGTGGGTGTTGAAATCAGTGCAGGTTTCAGACAAGGATTATCGTGCTTATTAATCGGGGAGTAATGGACTGACTTTAACATTGCTGACGAAATAAAGTATAATAGAGCCAAAAAGACGAAGGGCAGTTGGGATAATGGTGAACAACTTTGTGCAAGAGCAATTACAGGCATACCGTGAAAAAAATGAAGATAGAGGACGTTTGATAATAAAATGTCCGGATCAACCAGGCATAGTCGCAACGGTAACGGCTTTTTTAAAAGAATATGAAGCGAATATTGTTGAATTGAGTCAGTATTCCATGAATCCAAATGGCGGGACTTTTTTTACTAGAATTGAATTTGATTGCCCCAACTTAAAAGCGAAATCAGGAGACATGGAAAAAGATTTTCAAGAAATTTCAGAAAAGTTTTCCATGCAATGGACGTTCAATTACGTTAGTGATTTAAAGAGGACGGCGATTTTCGTTTCGAAAGAACCACATTGTCTACTTGAGTTGTTATGGGAGTGGCAAAGCGGCAATCTACTGGCAGATATAGCGATGGTCATCAGTAATCATGAAGATACTAGGGAAATTGTGGAATCCATGAATATTCCTTTTTATTATATTCCGGCAAATAAAGAGATTCGTAAAGAAGTGGAAGCGCAGCAGCTTAAATTGCTGGAGGACTTTAAAATTGATTTAATCGTATTGGCTCGATATATGCAGATTTTGACACCCGATTTCGTGGCAGCCCATCCGAATAAAATCATCAACATCCATCATTCATTCCTACCTGCATTCATAGGGGCTCGACCTTATGAACGCGCATATACCCGCGGTGTTAAGTTGATAGGGGCAACATCCCACTATGTGACAAATGATTTAGATGAAGGTCCCATCATCGAGCAGGACATAGAACGTGTCGATCACCGTGACTCTGCAGAAGAGATGAAGAAAATTGGTCGTTCTGCAGAACGCAGGGTACTTGCTCATGCTGTGAAGTGGCATTTGGAAGACCGTGTTCTTGTTCATGAAAACAAAACAGTCGTCTTTTAAAAACAAAAACCCTCTATTGGCAAGTAGCCTTGCCAATAGAGGGTTTTACTTTGGAAACCGGCAACTTAGTAAGTATATTCCACTCTTACTGTAGCGGTAATGTTCAATTCACCAGGTTGGATGGGGGTAGTGGCTGCTTTGGTGTAGGAACTGGTTTGGAAAAGAACAGGAGGAGTTGTTTCCGACATTTCTTCAACGAGAGTGGGAATGGGGTTTAAGGTAACTCCTATCGTTCTTGCCATGGAGAGTGCTTTTTCATAAGCATTCTTTAAAGCTAGTGAAAGGGCTTGATTGTAATAGACCTCTGGAGTGGACAAGGAAAAACGGATACTGGAGATGGAATTGGCCCCATTGCTGACAGCCGTGTCAATTATGATGCCAATGGCCTCAATCTCAGTTGTTTGGACTTGGATTATATAATGGACCTTATAATTTTTAAACAGTTCTTTTCCACCAACATAATCATATTGCGGGTCAATCCTATATTCACTCGTTTTCAATTGATCTTCGGAAATGCCAATGGACTTCAGTCCAGCAATGACTCGTGCAATGCTTTGTGAATTGGCTTGTTGAGCCTTCCGGGGGTCCTCATCCTCTGTTATGACCCCCAGGGTAATGGTCGCCTGATCAGGGGCAGCCTGAAGCGTCTCAGAGCCGGATACCTTTAAAGCGTGAGGGTTATCAAGATAATTTCGATTGGGACTGCTAAATTCCTGATTCATAAGACACCAACCTTTTATAAAAGTGAGTTTATCCTATTGTACGGGACCGTAAGGGAAAACATGCTCCCTTTTGTTGAAGGATTGATCGAAAGAATAAGGATATAAAAAAACACTCGGTTTCAAACCGAGTGCATGTTATTTATGAATGACCTGGACCCTGCCAACTTGGCCGTCTGTCAATCGTACTTTTATTCCATGTGGGTGACTGCTAGAGTTTGTTAAGATGTCCTTTACTGTACCACTTGTTAGTTTTCCGCTTCGTTGATCTGCTTTCAGTACAATGTCTACAGAGGTTCCTGGAGTGATATCTTTTCGGTTTTTACCGTTCATTTTACTTCAATCCCTTTTAGAGGTATTTGCAAGTTACTGCAGTCCCTTCAGTATAAGGAAAACAGTTGTTATAGTCGAGAATAATAGGGCAATGTACGCTAGGTATCCGTTATTACCGAATTTTCTTGAGGGGCTCGACTGCAGGACCTTCCATAACTTCTCCAGTAATAGAGTAACGTGAGCCATGGCACGGGCAATCCCAAGTCCTATCCCCACTGTTCCACGCGACTTCACATCCCATATGGGTACATGTCGAGTCCACGATGAATAGTTGACCTTCTTTATCTCGGTAACACCCAGCCTTTTCCCCATTCACTTTGACAATGGCCCCTTCATCCAATCCTAGGTCGTCTGGCTTTTTATGAAGGATGGAAAGCTTGCCCTGAATCATATGCTTCGCGACATCCGCATTATCTTTCACCATGTTTTTCATTCCATCTAATCTGGCGGGATCATACAAGTCCGCATATCGGTTATCCTTTTGTAAAATGCGGTCAGTCAAGATTTTTGCGGCAATGGTTCCATTTGTCATGCCCCATTTTGCATAACCGGTTGCAATGAGCACCCGGGGATGATTGGGGGTTGCAGGACCAACGAATGGCAGGTCATCAGGCGTCACGATATCCTGAGCCGACCAACGGTAAGGGATGTCCTCCACTTTGAAATAGTGGGAGCTAAAATCCTGTAAAGCCTCATAATGGTTTATTGTGGATATACCTTGCCCGGTTTTATGCCCTTCTCCGCTTACAAGAATCAGCTTTTCCCCATTGTCATTTTCCGTATAGCGAAGGGAACGCGAAGGGCTATCCGCGCTGTAAAACATGCCTCCCGGATATTCCTGTTTCATCCTAATGCCAAGGACATAGGATCTTTTTACATGGACCCGTGCAAAGTATAAACCCATCTCATCATTAAAAGGAAAATGAGAAGCGACGATGACATGGTTGCATGTAATTTTATGACCATCCTCAGTCAGAACGGTCGGATTTTCTCCATCTTCAATCTTCATGGCTGTCGTATGTTCAAAGATTTTGCCGCCACCATCCAGAATGGGGGAGGTAAGTCCCAGTAAATATTTCAATGGATGGAACTGTGCCTGGTCCTTCATGATTACCGCGGCTTTGCATGGAATGGAGAAGGGTATAGTGTCGGTATAATCACCGGGAATACCGAGTTTACGATAGGCCCTCAATTCTTTTTGAATCTTACTAACATATTCTTCAGTATTTGCATACACATAAGCATCTTGTTTAGATAAATTACATTCTATAGAATGTTCCTCGACCAATTCCTTGATTAAATTCATTGCTTCAGTATTTGCTTCATAGTATAGTTTTGCCTTTTCCTCGCCATGCGCTGCAATTAGCTTGTCATAAACCAGTCCATGCTGGGCGGTAATCTTGGCTGTTGTATGTCCTGTGGTTCCGTTTAGGATCTCGCTCGCCTCAATGAGTGTGACTTGAACTCCTTGCTTGGCTAATAGATAAGCGGAAGTTATGCCTGTGATCCCGCCTCCAACAATCAAGACATCTGTTTTAATATCTTCTTCTACCTTGGGGAATGAAGGAAAAGTCAATGTACTTCTCCAGAAGGGTTCAGGATACTGTGGGAGTTCTGTATTTTTTTCAGTCATTTTTAAATTCCTCCAGACGTTTAGGAATGGTTTCCGTTTATTACCATTCCCTTTCACCTAGCTTTTTATCCTCTTTTTGGTAGATAGATGTTATAAAAAGGGAATGATTTGCATTGTATACAAAAATGTATACATGTAAACAAAATAAGATAGTTTGTAAACAATATAGTAAACATGTTTACAAACACGTATACATGGCTATATACAAGGTGTGTACACACTTGTTACTAATGTATACAAAATGAATACATATTTTAGGAAAAGGTATATCTATCGAATCATTGACTATTATGGTATTTTTTTCTATTCTTATTAAAGTACACTGTCTGGCATTTTTTTAAAAAAAAGGGGATGTTTTAAGATGAATTCTAGAATCGCAGCAGTAGATGTAGGTAATGATGCTATCAAAGCTATTTTTGGAAAACTAGAGTCTGAACTATATATACCGAATGTCATTGCAAAAGATATTGAGGACCGGCCGGTCATCGGGATAGAGGAACTGGATGAGAATAACCCATTGGATGGAATTCATATAAGAGTTCACTCACCAGCACTTCAAGATAATAATGCTATTTACCGTGTTGGGAATTTAGCGACAAAAAGTGATAACCCTACAGAATTGGATTTAGGCAGCAGTAAATCGGAAGAAGACCAAACGTTGATCATGCTTTTTGCGGCACTGGCATTGGATGCGGCTAAACAGGGGAACAATGATCGCTTCAAAAAGGTTAATAATGTCGTCGAAGCGAACTATACGTTGGGTACGGGCCTTCCGCTCCGTGAAGTGAAGGAAGGGAAAGATGTCGGATATCGCTCGAAATTAGTGGGTTCGGTTCACCAAGTGGAATTTTTAATCACGCCTAAATATCAGGGATTGAAAGTGAATATTAAATTTGATGAAGTGAAGGTCTATCCTGAAGGGTTTGCAGCTTATATCAATCTAGTAATGGACAATGATTTGAACATCATTAACCGTGAGCTGATCGACAAAAGAATTCTTATTCAAGATATCGGCGGACTTTCGACAGATATCGCGGTCATTAAGAACCGTAAAGTGGATGATGATAAAGCACAAGGGTTTAACCTTGGTGTGGCTGAAGCACTCGAATCAATTCGTGAGGAAATCAGGAAGAAACATGGTGTCGAATTGGACAGCAGACGTGACGTGGTGGAGATTATCACGAAAAAAAACGACCGGAACCATATAATGGTCCGTGGAAGTCGGACAAGTGTGCATGATATTGTCGACCGCATTTTAGGGGAGCTTGCAAAAAAACAATATCGTCATCTTCGCAACGTTTGGAAAAAGAATTCACAGACGGAGATTTGCTACTTCGTAGGTGGGGGTTCAATTGTACTGAAGGATTACTTGAAAACACTCAATCAAAACTTTGATGGGTACAATATCGACTTTTTTGAAGATGAAAGAGAAAGCGTTTGGATGATGGCCAACGCCTATTACAAGCTGATTTCCGACTTTAAACGCCGGAATTCAAAGGAAGAGCAACAATCTCAACATAAGAAGAAAGAACAACGTACAGGTTCAGTTAAATAGGTGAGAAAATGAAAAAAACAGCTTCTTCTGAAATCAAAAGAGGACAGGCCATCACTTTTCGTATCCCTTCAGATGTATCCGATTATACGTTAAGGCAGCTGCAGAAATTAAAGGAAACGGAAAGAAGAAATTTTTCCAGTAAAATTGCTGAGTATGTTCTTGATGGCGTTGGGCAATCCTCTCATCAGGAACGGGAGATGGTTGCCTTGCCCATGCCGAATAAGCTTAGTAAATCTCAGCGTGACTGGCTAAAGCATTCCCACTCAGAAGCAATGCTTGGAACGATTTTGTACCATCTTTTATCCGATCCTTTACGGGCTACGGCCTTGTTGGCCTCACTAAACAGCAATGGAATCAATGAGGATGTCTATGTAAAGGAAGAGGAAGAATTGGTGGAGAGGAGTTTGGAAGAAGAACCGAAGGAATTACCCGAAATGGATCTGGATGATTTTGATTGGAGTTTCGATGAGACTTCAGAACAGTCAGAGCAACCGGAACCAGAAGAGGAAAATCTGGATGATCTTCTTGGCGACTTTCTTGATCAAATGAATCAGTAAAAGAGGAAGGGTATCTGACAACATGTTGGATATCCTTTTTTTTGATAGGATTCGAAGGGGGTTAAAGGCGAGGATAAGACATGAAAAGAGGAACCGTGATGTCACGGTTCCTCTCTTTTATGCTAAGAAAATGAGTTGGTAAAGAAAAAGAACGGCAAAGATGTATACTAACGGATGGACTTCTTTGAATTTCCCTCTTGCGATTTTTAGTATTGGATATGAGATGAATCCAAGTGCTATACCATTGGCGATACTTGAAGTAAGAGGCATCGTAACAATGACCAAAAAGGCTGGGAAAGATTCGTCGAAATGGGTCCATTCAATCTCATTGATGCTTTTGATCATCATGCTACCAACTATGATCAAGCTAGGTGCAGTGATGGCCGCAATATCTGATACTGCCCCGATAAGTGGGCTGAAGAAAGCAGTGACCAAGAAAAGAATGGCTACGACAAGAGCGGTTAACCCTGTTTTACCACCTGAACCTACACCGGCCGAGGACTCCACGGAGGCGGCAGTAGGGCTTGTACCGAACATGGCTCCGATTGTTGTCCCAACGGAATCCGCGAAGAAAGCACTTCCTGCTTTCTCCAACTTTCCGTCTTTCAATAACCCTGCTTGGCGCACAATCCCGATTAGGGCTCCGGTGGTGTCGAATAGCATAACGAGAAGGATGGAAAACACTACACCATATAGGCCGTAGTTTACAACATCCGCAAAAGAAGTGATTGGATTAGCAACAATGATGCCCTCGGGTAACGATGGCACCGAAACAAAATGTTCAATTTTAAGTTGTCCAGTAAATAGGGCAATGATCGCTGTAATGATCATCCCGATGAAAATGGAACCCTGAATCTTACGGACCATTAAAATGATGGTTATTACCAAACCGATTAAGGTAAGTGCCACTCCTGGGTCTCTGAAGCTCCCTAGGGTCACCAGGTTCGATTCATGACTCGTTACGACCCCAGATAAACGAAGCCCGATAAAGGTGATGAATAGACCAATCCCGGCGCTGATAGCATGTTTCAGATTATTGGGGATCGCTTCAATCAGTTTAGACCGGAAAGAAGTAAGCGATAATATGACGAAGATAATCCCTGTAACAAAGACTGCCGAAAAGGCAACCGTGTACGAGATATCATGCGTGCCTAGGACAGAGTACGCGAAATAGGCATTCAATCCCATCGCAGGAGCAATGACAATCGGATAATTGGCTAGAAAAGCCATGAAAAGAGTACCGACTAAGGTAGCGATGATGGTTGCTGTAAAAGCCTGTTCAAAAGGAACACCAGCATCAGAAAGAATTTTGGGGTTTACAACGATGATATAAGCTAATGTTAAAAAGGTTGTAAGCCCTGCAAGGACTTCTGTCTTAATATTCGTTTTCCGTTCTTTTAATTTAAACATGCGGCCACTCCTTCTTTTTATATACAAAAACTCCTTGTACGGACATTTACAAGGAGGAGACGCCCACCTTTTTCCAGGCAAGTAGCTCAAATAGTATAGTTAGTCAGAAATTTAAAATCTTATAAATTATATTAGAAAAACATCTAAAGCACAATACCATGAAAAATTTTCTCTCAAAAATAGATAATGATATACTAACAAAGAACTTGGAGTAAAGGAAATTGCCTTAGTGTAGAATCAATAATAGACAATGGATGTAATGATGATTTAAATAAGATATCACAAATATAGAGAGTAGGCCGATACATGACAAATTTCATCGAGCTTGGCATAAGCCCAGAAATTAACACGATATTGAAGCAAACCGGCATAACCAGCCCAACCCCGATACAGGAAAAATCGATACCTGACATAATGGCGGGACGGGATGTCATCGCGAAAGCACAGACAGGAACAGGGAAGACATTGGCATTTTTGCTTCCAATATTAGAAAAAGTCGACCCAAAAGCTTCCCACGTTCAATCATTAATCGTCACACCGACTAGGGAGTTAGCGTTACAGATAACGGCTGAGCTGAAAAAGTTCGCCAATGAGATCGAGGAATTGCAAGTGCTAGCCGTGTATGGTGGACAAGATGTGGAGCAGCAAATGAAAAAGCTGACACGGAATATTTCTGTCGTGGTAGCTACACCGGGCCGATTATTAGACCATTTACGAAGGGGAACCATTGATTTATCCCAAACCGAAACGCTTGTTTTGGATGAAGCGGACCAAATGCTCCATATTGGATTTTTACCGGAAGTGGAAGAAATCATGGGACAATTGCCAGAGACAAGACAAACGTTGCTCTTTTCCGCGACGATGCCAGAACAAGTCCATCAGTTGGCGAAGCGTTATATGGATAGACCATTGACAGCTGCTGTTAAAGCTGAGCAAGTGACGGTCGAGCAGATCCGTCAACTTGTCATTGAAACGACGGATAGGGCCAAACAGTCCTCACTGATCAGCATCATAAAGGAAGAACAGCCATATCTGGCGATTGTTTTTTGCCGGACAAAGCGCCGTGTTTCTGTTTTGAACGATGCTTTAAAGGCGGCTGGTTTCAACTCGGATGAACTTCATGGGGATTTGTCGCAGGCAAAACGAGAGCGCGTCATGAAAAACTTCCGGGATGCGAAGCTTCAATATTTAGTGGCCACGGATGTTGCTGCGCGTGGGCTGGATGTTGAAGGCGTGACACATGTTTTTAACTACGATGTTCCTGAAGATGCCGAAAGCTATATCCATAGGATAGGACGTACAGGAAGGGCCGGTGAGCATGGATTAGCCGTAACCTTTATTGCTACGAAGGATCTTCAGCTTTTGAGTGATATTGAAAAAGGTATTTCCATGAAAATTGAACGGAGAAAGATCGAAGGGGTTAAGATGTTCCAGCCGGGCGAAGTCGAGAATAAACGGAAGCGTCATGACCGCGACTCATCTGAAGGGGAAGCGCGTCGTCCACGTTCTGGTGGTGGACGCCGTCATAGAGAAAGAATCGATACGCGAGGTCCGAACCGAGGAAGTCACCGCTCCGCTAATCAGGCCGACAATCGTGAGTTGAGTCTAGAGAATACACGTGAGGGCTTTGCAAACCGAGGTCCTAAACGCGAGAACACACGAGGAGATCATAGGGATGAAAGTCGGGGACGTAGTCGCGACAATGTCCGAGGAGAACGACAAGGAGGGAGTCAAGGCAGAAGGGGGAATACCCATAGTCCGAATGGGAACCGTCGCAATGATTCAGGAGGTTCACCTAGCAGGGGCAGAAACCGATAAAGGGGGAAGGAGAATTGGACAAACCATGGTTGGCAGAATATCCAGTTTCCTTAGAACTTGCAAAGAATTTGATAAAGAAGCAGTTTCCCGATGTGGGCTTGGAAAAGGTGAGGCAAATCGGGGAAGGGTTTGACAATACGGTCATTCAGTTGAATGAGGAGTATGTATTCAGATTTCCCCGAAGACCCATTGCTGTTACCTTAATTCAAGTGGAAAACAAGCTTTTGCCTTCATTGGCCGGAAATCTTCCGCTAGCCATTCCTGAACCGGTCTTTTTTGGAGAGCCGAGCAGTAGTTATCCATATCCCTTTACTGGCTACAAAATGGTGAAGGGACACTTACCTGTGAAGGAAACCATGGAAAGTAAGATTTCCTCGGCAATAAAGTTTGCCCACTTCCTGAAAGTGCTTCACGGGTTTCCTGTGCCAACGGCGAAACAATTGGGTGTACAGCCTGATGGAATGCGGAGGCTTGATGTTTCTTTCCGGCAGGACAGCCTTGATGAGCAACTCTTAGCATTAGTGGCACTAGGCTATTCTGAACAGGCCCATGCCGTTTCGATGTATTTGAAAGACCTGGATGTATCGTATGAAGGGACATGCGATACCCTTGTCCATGGTGATATTCATGTCCGGAACGTCTTGCTCGATGCCCAGGGTGTACTAATGGGCATCATTGACTGGGGGGACGTTCATATCGGGCATCCAGCTATCGATTTTTCTTTTTTATACAGCTACTTTCCAAAAGAGGCGAGACGGTCCTTTTTTGAAATCTATGGTGAAATTGAAACCGAAGTCAAAAACCTGGCAAGATTTAGGGCGATTTACATGCTCGTCAGGCTGCTTGTGTATGGAATCGATCGAGGTGACAAAGAACTGATCTCCCTCACGCGCACAGGTTTGTCGTTGGCTATGGAAGATTGATTCTACTGATTTTTACTGATCTAGGAGGTTCGCATGAACGGAAACTATTTACATACAATTACATGGATAGGGGAATTGCTTGAGGATGAAAACATTCCCTATCAATTTACGGGACCCTCCGCTTTATTTATACAAGGGGTTGAAATAAAGGATACTATAAATGTCTCGGTCGACGTGCAGTGGGATGTTTTTGATGAAACATTTTCCCTTTTCATAGATCATGCTCCTTCACAGCCCGAAAAGAATCCTGAAACAGCCTTTTTCCAGGTTGAAAAGGATGGAATACTGATTACGGTCCGCTGTTTATTCAATAGGACAATTAAAACGGATCCTTACCGACTACTCATACCAGTAGGGGAAACCGAGCTTTGGTGCCAATCCCTATACAGCTACCTTTACAATGCTGAAATGCAGAGTAATCGTGATGAAATCCATGCGTATCTATTATCGGCACAAAAGGGCTTTACAGCTGAAAATGAACAGGCCTGGAATCAAAATAATTATCTAGCCCTTGTGAACCGTTACGGTAAACCGGATGAATTGGCAGGGAAGATCAAGCACAACCCGCGATGGAGATTGCATCCATTTTATAAATATATGGGAGACATAGTGGGTCGGAAAGTCACACATTTAATGGGATCGAATGGGGTCAAGGCAGTCGCCATGGCGATGTTGGGAGCTGACGTTAAGGTCGTGGATTTCTCTCGGGAAAATGCTACTTTCGCGAACGAACTGGCTGAATCATCCGACGTCAGCATTGAATATATTGTCTCGGATGTGCTGTCCTTGCCGCCCGAACATGCATTAGGAGACCAGGACTTGGTCTTGATGGAACTGGGTGTCCTTCACTATCTCATAGATCTGCAGCCATTATTCGAAACGGTAAAAAGGATGTTGAAGCCGGGGGGACGATTCGTGCTGCATGAGTTCCATCCAATTTCGACGAAACTCATAACCTCTTCTGGTAAAAAACATAAGGTGACAGGCAATTATTTTGCTCCTGCCATTGAAAATAACGAGGTGGCTTTTTCCAAACATATGCCTGAAGAAGATAAACAAAGCCTTTCGAAAGTGGTCCAACGCAAATGGACCATGGGTGAACTCATAACGGCAGTCGGAGAATCCGGTTTGATCATCAAAGTCCTTGAAGAAGAACCAAACCACAAAATCCATGACATTGGGATACCTAAAACGTATACGTTAGTAGCTGAACGTAGTGGGGACATGCATTAATCATTGAGCATGACCAGTCCCGTTCAATAAAATAAAGAGGGTGCCCGCAATGTATGCGGCACCCTCTTTGACCGTTCATTTAGTTGTTGTTCGACCATTCTTCGACGTCCCATACTTTCGTGACCCAATCTTCGTAGAAATCGGGTTCATGGCAGACAATCAGAACCGTTCCTTTATATTCTTTCAATGCACGTTTCAATTCTTCCTTGGCCACCACGTCTAAATGGTTTGTTGGTTCATCGAACAGAAGCCAGTTGCTTTCTGTAAGCATCAACTTACATAAGCGGACCTTGGACTGTTCCCCACCACTTAAATGGGCCATCGGGCGAGTGATATGTTCATTTTTTAAGCCAACCCGCGCGAGGATAGCACGTACTTGAGGTTGATCGAGATGAGGGAATGCGTTCCACACTTCATCGATCGGTGTCGTGTTGCCTGCTTGTACCTCTTGTTCAAAATAAGAAGGGAAGAGGAAATCACCAAGTGATCTTTTCCCGCTTAGTGGCTCGATTTTACCAAGAATCGTTTTTAACAGTGTGGATTTCCCCACTCCGTTACATCCCACAATGGCAATTTTCTCCCCACGCTCTATGTTCATTGAAAGTTTTGGAAGTAATGGACGGTCATAGCCGATTTCAATATCTTCCCCTTCAAATACATATCGGCTGCTCGCACGTGACTCTTTGAAATCGAAAGTCGGTTTCATCGCCGTTTCCGGACGGTCGATACGTTCTATGCGATTCAATTGTTTCTCCCGACTTTTTGCCCGGCCAGAAGTTGAATAACGGGCTTTGTTTTTTGCGATGAAGTCTTCCTGCTTTTTAATGAAGTCCCGCTGTTTTTCGTATGCATTAATATGTTGGTTCTTATTCAGTTCAGCAAGTTCAAGGAATTTTTCGTATGTCGCCGTATAACGGGTCAATTTCGAGAATTCTAGATGGAAGATGACATCAACTACGCCGTTCATGAACTCGGTATCATGTGAAATCAATAGGAATGCGTTAGGATATTCCTTTAAGTAGCTGCTCAACCAACGGATATGCTCTACATCCAAGTAGTTTGTCGGCTCATCCAACAGTAGTACTTGGGGTTGTTCCAATAGCAGTTTCGCCAGCAATACTTTTGTCCGCTGTCCGCCACTCAGAGCAGAAACGTCACGCTCAAGGCCTATCGCATCCAAGCCCAACCCGCGTGCCGCATCTTCGATTTTCATATCTAAATTATAAAAATCCCCAGCTTCGAGTTTATCTTGGATTTCCCCCATTTGTTCCAAAAGTTCTTCAAGTTCCTCTGGTGTCGCTGAACCCATTTTCTCGGTCACTTCATTCAAAGCTTTTTCCTGCTCGAATAAAGGTAAGTAGGCATCTCTTAACACATCGCGTATCGTTTTGCCTTTAGTCAGGACGGTGTGCTGGTCAAGGTAGCCATATTCAACGCCAGGTGTCCAATCAACTCGGCCTTCATCGTGAATCAGTTGCCCGGTAATAATGTTCATCATTGTTGATTTACCTACGCCGTTAGCGCCGACGAGGCCTACATGTTCCCCAGCCATCAAACGGAACGTAACATCTCTGAATAATGTCCGATCACCAAAGCTGTGTGCCAAATTATCTATAGAAAGTAAGCTCATTTATGTTGAACCTCCCAATTATTTTGAAAAAATCTCTACGTTTCATCATACTAAAATCTGTACTAGATTGCTATCTAATCTAGTAATTTACATATTGCGCATGAATTAGGTGGGGTCCACCGATAAATGGTTCACCAACTAGACGGTCTGCCTAAGTCACTTCGACATTAGTTGTTAGTCCCTAGTCCTTTATCGCCCTGACTAAAAATATATGAGATAATGAGAGAATCAGTTTAAAAGGGAAAGGATGTATTTGATGAGTAAAACAGTCGTACTGGCCGAGAAACCATCGGTCGGAAGAGATATAGCAAAAGTGCTGAATTGCGAAAAAAAAGGCAACGGTTATTTGGAAGGAAGTCAGTATATCGTCACCTGGGCGCTTGGTCATTTAGTTACCCATGCAGATCCGGAAACGTATGACGAAAAATACAAAACATGGCGGCTCGAAGACCTCCCTATGTTGCCTCCATCCTTGAAATTGGTCGTAATCAAGCAATCCGGAAAGCAGTTTCAAGCGGTAAAAACGCAATTGAACCGCAGTGATGTCAAGGACGTCATCATCGCAACCGATGCAGGACGGGAAGGGGAGCTCGTTGCACGTTGGATTCTGGAAAAAGCGAATGTTAAAAAACCAATCAAGCGGCTCTGGATATCATCGGTAACTGATAAGGCGATTAAGGATGGATTTAACAAGCTGAAGGATGGGAAAGAGTACGAGAATCTATTTGCCTCTGCAGTTGCTCGGGCCGAGGCGGATTGGTTTGTCGGTATGAATGCTACAAGGGCACTGACAACGAAGCATAATGCCCAGTTATCGTGCGGAAGGGTTCAAACGCCTACACTAGCGATGATAGCTGCCAAGGAAAAGGAAATCAAACAATTTCAGCCAAGGAAATTTTATGGCGTTACGGCAACGGCAGAATCTCAACTACGCCTTGTCTGGCAAGACGCCCATTCGAAAGATATACGCACATTCGAAAAGGCAAAGGCAGACAAAGTCCTTGCTGATGTGAAAAACAAAAAGGCTGAAGTGGTGGAAGTGAAAAAAGCCCATAAGAAGAATTTTGCGCCCCAGTTATATGACCTAACTGAGCTACAAAGGGATGCCAATAAGAAATTCGGTTATTCGGCGAAAGAGACACTTTCCATCATGCAACGTTTATATGAAGGACATAAAGTCCTGACCTATCCAAGAACGGACTCGCGTTTCTTAACCTCGGATTTGGTCGAGACGCTGAAAGAAAGATTACAGGCAGTCAGCATCAAGCCATATGCCCAATATGCATCGAGAATCTTGCGTAGCCCAATCAAGGCCAATAAATCATTCGTGGATGACAGCAAGGTTAGTGATCATCATGCCATCATACCTACTGAGCAAACGCCTCTACCGGGTAAATTGAGTGACAAGGAATCGAAAATTTACGACCTTGTCGTCAAACGGTTCCTTGCGGTTCTGATGCCACCATTTGAATATGAGCAAACGACCGTTACCGCAAAAGTGGGCAGTGAAACATTCGTCGCTAAAGGAAAAGTCATCTTGAAATCAGGTTGGAAGGAAGTCTATGATCATCAGTTCGAGGAAGAAGAGGCAAGTGATGGCCTTACAGAGCAATTGCTTCCGACACTCGAGAATGGTGACATCTTAGACATCACGGCAGTGAAACAAACAGAGGGAGAAACAAGACCACCGGAGCCATTCAATGAGGGCACCTTGTTATCTGCAATGGAAAATCCCGCTCGTTTCATGGCTGGGGAAAGCAAGGAACTCATTAAGACGTTGGGGGAAACCGGGGGAATCGGCACCGTTGCGACCCGGGCCGATGTTATTGAAAAATTGTTCAATAGTTTCCTGATTGAAAAACGTGGAAAAGGTCTTCATGTTACCTCAAAAGGTAAACAGCTCCTCGAGTTGGCTCCCGAAGATCTACGTTCGCCAGCGTTGACCGCACAATGGGAACAGAAGCTAACAGCCATTGCTAACGGAACGCTTGATAAGCGTACATTCATTGGGGATATGCGCACCTATGCGAAAAATATCGTTCACGAAATCAAGACGAGTGATCAAAAATTCAAGCATGATAACATTTCCGGTACAAAATGCCCGGATTGCGGCAAGTTGATGCTTGAAGTAAACAGTAAAAAAGGGAAAATGCTCGTTTGCCAAGACCGAGAATGCGGGCATAAAAAAGGTGTTTCACGTGTAACAAATGCAAGATGCCCACAATGCCATAAGAAAATGGAAATGAGAGGGCAAGGAGAAGCACAGACGTTCACATGTAAATGTGGCTTTCATGAAAAGCTTTCTTCATATAACAAACGAAAAGGTCAAAACAAGAATAAGAAAGTGTCTAAAAATGAAGTCTCGAATTATATGAAAAAGCAAAACAAAGAGGAGCCAATCAATACAGCATTAGCGGATGCATTGGCGAAACTGAAATTCGATAAATAATAGGAAAAGTCCAGTATCGGAATGATGCTTCAAGAGAAACCAGGGAGAGTATGGCTAATTTTGATGCTGGACTTGTTTCGATGCAGCTTATGCTAATAGCGAAATCTAAGGGATACGACACACTTACAATGGGTGGGTATAATAAACAACAATTCATTGAAAGATTCGATGTGCTGAACGTTATGTTCCGATTGTCTTAATTGCAAAAGGGAAGGCAGCTTCACCTTCTTTCCAAACTACAAGATTGTCGTTAGATGAAGTAGCGAAGTTCATCTGAATATGAAAAAAGGATGGAGCAGATTTGCTCCATCCTTTTTCTATCATTCATCAATATCAATTAGATTTTATTCAGTACGGTACCTTGTAAATCAAATTCAGGTGTTTTATCGGTCGTCTGTTTGACCGTTTCTAATGGTGTGAGCGCACTGAAGGGCAACTGATCACCTGGACTGAAAATTGCTTCATCATTCTCTGGATTCCATTGGCTGTGAATACTCATGTTGGTATCCTCCTTTGGTGAGAAGATTTGTCATTTTCCTTCATGGTTTTCATCGAATGCTTTACTAGTTTCTAACACTGATCACCTGGACTGAAAATTGCTTCGTCATTCTCTGGATTCCATTGGCTGTAAATACTCATGTTGGTATCCTCCTTTGGATGAGAAGATTTGTATTTTCCTCGTGGTTTTCATGAAAGCTTCACTAGCTTCTAACGCTGATCACCGGGACTAAACACCGCTGCGTCATTCTCTTTGTTCCATTGGCTTCTGATAGTACTCATCTTGCACATCATCTCCTTTGGTGAGAATGTCTTACACTATTTATCTACCCGATCGGGACAAGATTAAACAATTTTTTCAAAAAAAGTAAAAAAATATACGAGTAATTATTATTTAGAGTCTTGTATTATTTCGCCTTCGAGAAAAATAACCTTTTTACGATATTTTTATCAATGGTGGAAATAATATTGTAGAAAAGGGGGAATTGATTTGGGGTTATCGAAATAATCATTAGATCATCATTGTCCTTTGTTATTCTTTTGACTCTAACAAGGGTGATGGAAAGAAAAGAAATCTCAGAGATGACATTCTTCAACTTTGCTTCTGCCATTTCCATCGGTTCAATAGCGGGAAATCTTTCTTTCAACCATCGTTTAAGCATTCAAAATGGTATAGTCGCCTTAATGATATGGAGTTTACTTACGATCTTATCTGGACGAATTGTCATTAAGTCTAAAAAAGCACGAAGAGTAATTGATGGGGAACCCCTTATCATTATCAAAAACGGTAAAATGATGGAAAAACCACTTCGCAAGGTTAACTTGGATGCAGATACGTTAATGGCATTGCTTAGGCAAAAAAGTATATTCTCAATCACTGAAGTGGAGTATGCCATTTTTGAAATTACGGGTAAGCTTTCCGTTATGAAGAAAGAACATAAACAGCCTATCGTAAGAGGCGACATGAATATTGGAAATCTTCAAAAGAACCCTTCGCCCATCATAACAGGCGTTATTTCGGATGGGGTAGTCAACATGGATAACCTGGATCAGTTAAACCTTGATATGGAGTGGTTGAATGGTCAATTAGCTAAAGCTGGTATTACATCAATCTCTGATGTCTTTTATGCTGAAGTTCAATCAGACCGAACACTTTATATGGACATAAAGGAAGGCAGTCTTCATTAAATGGTATGAATAATTGGACAGGCTGGATGCCATATCCCTCTTTTAATAAACAACTTACATCAATATTTCTACTTTTATCATTGTTCCAATAAAAAAAACAGCCAAAACCTCCATATTACAAGGTTTTGGCTGTTTTCCATTTAGCGTCCCAGATAGGAATCGAACCTACGACCTACAGCTTAGGAGGCTGTCGCTCTATCCTACTGAGCTACTGGGACATATAAAGGTAACGACGACTTTCTTATTATATTTGTTATTAGTAAACATTTCAAGGTTATAGCCTCTTGTTGCGAAAATATTCATGGGAAATTATCTATATTGACTGCCTTGTAGTGTCTGAATGGCAGTGTGAAGAAGGCGATAAATACCTTTCGCGCCATGCTTTTTCGTTCGACAGAGAAAGGCTAACTACGGTGGAGTCCATCAGTTACCCCACTAGTTTTTTGATAAAACCAACTGGATAAAAGTTTTTGTTGACGATGATAATCATTATCACTTATACTGATAAACATAAATATTCTATCTTGAAGTAATAAATAAAAGTGATTATATCCCGTTAAATCAACATTTGACAATATTTACAATCGAAAAAATATTATATCAATATAAGAAAGATGGTTGATTATGAAACCTATAGCCTATATAAGTACTGATATTCAATTCACAAGACTTAAAGACATCGATCATGAAAATGGTTTGGTTTCTTTGCAATTGTATGATATTCCATTTGCTGATTTCTCGGCATATGCTGGGGTCATCGTGACTAATTTCGTGGAAGAGGCCTTTTTACTTGAACATAAAGAAATCATCGAAAATTATTTGAATGATGGCGGCGTCATTCTTTCCCAAACCGAAAATTTCCTACCTTGGTTACCTGGTTGCGGAAATTGGATGCGTTCTCCGATTTCTTTGAAGGACCGTGAAATCCGCTTGACTGAGCCTGTACATCCTATGTTCGCAGGAATTGACCCTTATGATTTGAATTATAAAAAAGGGGTTCGTGGCTTTTTCTCAAGAGGATATCTTGAGGCTCCAGAACATTCGGAAGTAATCGTTGAAGACCAAGAAGGAAAAGCAATCATTTACATTGACCGAAAAACGACCGGTGGCACGATTGTCGCGGGTGCAGGAACGGATCTGTACCGCTTTGGAATCCAAGAAAATAGTTCGCGTGTGCTACGTCAACAAATTTTGGACTGGATACGCGAAGAGTATGAAGCAAACAAGGGGGAAACAAAGCAATGAAAGTGGCAATCTTAGATAACGGTTATAGTTTCCATCATCGTTTCTTTCAAATGGATGAGTTTGCTTATATGTATGATGATGTGCTTCAACTTCGTCAGCTCCATACATATGATTTAAGTCAATATGACACGCTAATTGTTAATGATCGGATGTCCCTAATGCTTTTAAAACGGTACCAATCGCTTTTCGTGAAGTTCCTTCAAGAGGGAAAACGTCTAGTCGTTTTCGGTGAAGTGCTGGATAATTGGCTTCCTGGTATAGACTGGGAGGAATCTGAAGTGAATTTCAGTTGGTGGGTGAAGGAGCATGGAGATTTACCTTTAATGGCTGAAAATACAGATCATCCTTTATATCAGCATGTATCCCTATCAGATATGAAGTGGCATTACCACGGGACGTTCAAAGTTCCGGAAGGGGCAAAATCACTTGTGAATACTCCCGACGGTCGCTCGATCATCTACACCGATGATGTGTCTTATAAAGGCGAATTGATCATTACCACCCTTGATCCAATATTCCACATTGGACTTGGATTCATCGACCAATCTAAACCATTCTTACATGGGATGGCTAAGTGGCTTAGAGAAGGATAAGGAGGAAGTTTTATGAAGAAGAAATGGACAATGTTAGCGGCAACCACTGCGATGGCCGCTTTGATTACGGGCTGTGGAAACTCTGGGGATGATTCGAAAGGCAATACTTCAGAAAAACAGACGACTGCAGAGGAAAAAGTGATTCAAGATCAACTTGGCCGTGATGTAACGGTACCAGGTAAAGTGGAACGTATTGCGGTCGGTGGCATTCTTCCGTACTTCTCGACTTGGTATGTAGCAACAAATTCGACGAAGGAAGTTGTCGGCTTGCATCCTAATGCGTATAATGCCGCGGAAAACTCGATTCTTTCTGAAATATCACCCGATATTTTAAAGGCAGATACATCATTCATTAAAAATGGCGAAGTGAACGTGGAAGAATTGATGAAAGTCAATCCGCAACTTTACTTTGAAAAAGCACAGGACCAAAAGTCCATAAACAAATTAGAAGATGCAGGTGTTTCGGTTGTGGCACTCAACCCTATGGATGCAGCAGCTGCGGAGCCATTGGCTACCTTCAACAGTTGGTTGGAACTGACTGGGGAAATTACGGGCACTACCGAAAGAACGGACAAGTTCTTGGAAAAGGGCCAAGCCGTTCAAGCCGAATTGGATAAGAAATTAGATGGCATTAAGGATAAAGACAAGCCTAGAGCATTAATCCTCTATCAGCACAGTGATAAAAGCATCATGGTCGGTGGGAAGAGCTTCTTTAGTAACCAATGGTTAAATGCTACAGGGGCCTATGATATAGCAGCAGAAGAAGTTACAGGAACAAAAGAAGTCAATATGGAACAAATCTACAAATGGAACCCGGATATCATCTACATTACGAACTTTTCGACAACTCAGCCTGAAGACCTAACGAACAATACAGTGAACGGACAAGATTGGAGTCAGGTCAGTGCTGTACAAGAAGGAAATGTATATAAAATTCCGCTGGGCATCTATAGATGGTTCCCACCAAGCGGTGATGCACCTCTTATGTTAAAATGGATGGCTCAGAAAAATCATCCCGAGCTATTTGATTATGATATGAAGGATGAAATCACGGATTACTACTCAGAGTTCTATGATTATGATGTAACGGAAGAACAAGTAGAGAACATTCTTCACCCATCTTCCGAAGCCGCAAAACAGTAAAGTAGGGAATAAAAATGAAAAAATGGAAAACGGTCCTCTTCTGGATATTGCCCATTGCGATGGTTCTCCTATCATTGAGCATCGGACGCTTTGGAATGGACTTAGGGACTCAAATTAAAATATTGCTTTCAACTGTGTTTCCAATCGAGCCAACATGGACACAGATGGAAGAAACAGTGGTCCTTCAAATACGTCTGCCACGAATTTTACTGGCCTTGTTAATCGGTGCGGGCCTATCGATTGCAGGCGCCTCTTTCCAAGGGATGTTCGGCAACCCCTTGGTCAGTCCCGATATCCTAGGAGTGTCTGCAGGTGCTGGGTTCGGTGCTTCCCTTGGGATTTTATTATTGGGACATGGTTTTGCATCTCAAGTCTTGGCACTTGGCTGTGGTTTAGCCGCCATCGTTTTCACGTTCATAATCAGCGGCAAAAAAGATTCACCGGTCTTCATGCTTGTTTTGGCTGGGGTTGTCACCTCCGCCCTTTTCCAAGCGTTGATCTCGTTAATTAAGTTTGTCGCCGACCCTGAGGAAAAGCTGCCAGCCATCACATACTGGTTAATGGGAAGCCTTGGAACGGCCACATACAAGGATTTATATGTGGGTGGACCAATCATCCTTGTCGGCATCTTGATTTTATATTCACTACGCTGGAGAATCAATTTACTGACCTTACCTGAGGATGAAGCAAAATCGCTAGGTATCCCGGTCACTAGATTGAAGTGGACGGTCATTCTTGGTGCGACGTTAATTACGGCTTCATCTGTAGCGATAGCCGGTATCATCGGCTGGGTAGGACTGATTATCCCTCATGTGGCAAGAATGCTCGTCGGGAACAACAATCAACTTGTCCTGCCGGTATCCCTATCGATTGGTGGCGCCTATTTACTCCTGATCGATAACCTGGCACGTTCTGTAACCGCTACGGAAATTCCGCTATCGATATTGACAGCCATTATCGGCGCACCATTCTTTGCGATTCTACTTAGAAAGACAGGAGGTGGGTGGTCATGAAAATCGAGGTGCAGGGAGGGAATTTTTTCTATGCTAAAAAAAGAGAGAAAGCTCCTTTTCTTTACCAGACCGACATTGACTTTTCGTTGAATGACGGAGAGATCATGGCGATCCTTGGCCCGAACGGTGCCGGTAAAACCACGATGCTGAAGTGTATCACCGGCCTTCTTGATTGGAAAAAGGGTCAAACGCTCATCGACGGAAAGCCGCTTACTGCGCTATCACGCAAAACGATCTGGAAACGAATCGGTTATGTTCCTCAGGCACATAAAATGGTTTTCGGATTTACTTTGGAAGAGCTTGTCATTATGGGAAGGGCGCCTTATATCAGTACGCTGTCCCAGCCTTCTGCAAAGGACCGGGAGGCTGCCATCGCTGCTCTTGAAATGGTTGGCATTGCGCACCTTGCCAAAAAGTCCTGTAATTCCGTCAGTGGTGGGGAATTGCAGCTGGCCTTGATTGCCCGGACGCTTGTATCGAATCCGGATGTATTGATTCTTGATGAGCCGGAATCGCATCTTGATATTCAAAAGCAAATCGTGATTTTACAGACACTTAAGCGGTTATCGAAAGAGAAGAACATTTCTTGTATCATAAACACGCATTATCCGAACCACGCATTCTACTTGGCTGACCATGTTTTAATGACTGCCAAGGAAAAGCGTGTGGTGTATGGCGAAGTCCGCGAAGTGATGACGGAAGCCCGGATGAAAGAGTACTTCGGAATCGAAATGAAGAAAATCATTTATGAGGAAGAGGATGACTTTTTGATTGAAACGATGGTGCCGAAAGATCTAGGTCTTTTACGTGATCAAAGTACATGCCGTTTTAATAGTGACATCTAAAGCTATAGAAGGCAGCCATGTGATGGTTGCCTTTTTGCGTTCCAAATCTTAATTTAAAGTAATCTGAAATATCATATAATACGATTTCCTAAATGGTGTATAATGAAAGGCAGTGAAATTATATACATATGAACAATTTGGTGTCTGTAAGGACTTGAAAGGGAAGTTGGTGAAATGCCAACGCGGTCGCGCCACTGTAAATGGGAGTTAACGGATGTATACCACTGTATGAATAATATGGGAAGGTGCCGTTAGCAATGACCATGAGCCAGGAGACCTGCCAAAATTGTACACCGGTAACCACGCGGATGGGGAGGTGTGTGGCAGAGCTATGTCCCTTTTTTGTTCCGTTGCCATACATGCATCCTCCGTTTTGATGGGGGATGCTTTTTTGTATGTCTTTTGATATTCGCAACACATGTGTGAAGGTCCAGAAATGAACTCAAAAATGATGGAGGTTTTAAGATGAGGAAGATATATAGTTTCATGCTTGTGATGGGATTGATGGTCGGTATACTGGTTGGCTGTAGCGATGCCTCCCAGGATGGAACAGGAGAAAACCAGTCGACAAAACAAGCTGTTAACCAGGGCTTCCCGCTTTCGTTACAAGATGCAGTGGGTAACAAAGTCACCATCGAGCAGAAACCAGAAAAAATTGTTTCATTAATCCCAAGTAATACAGAAGCGGTCTTTGCGCTAGGTTCGGGTGAGAAAGTGATTGGAGTGTCTGAAAATGACAATTACCCGGAAGAAACGAAAGATATTCAGAAGATAGGTGGAATGGAAATAGATACAGAGATGATTTTAGCCTTGCAGCCTGATATCGTTCTTGCTCATGAGAGTGCCCATAATTCCAAAGAAGGAATCCAACAGCTTAAGGATGCGGGTATTCCAGTTATAATCGTGAATGATGCTAAAAGCTTTAAAGAAGTGTATACGTCTATCGAGATGATTGGAACGGCAATAGGGGAACTGGATAAGGCAAAGGAAATCGTCAAGACGATGCAGACCAAGCTGGAAAAGATCAAAGAAAAGGCTAAGGCAATCAAGAGTGAGGATAGAAAAAGTGTTTTTGTAGAGGTTTCACCGTCACCTGAAATCTATACAACGGGAAAAAATACTTTCATGGATGAAATGCTGGACATCATTTCAGCGGATAATGTCGCAGGTGAATTGGATGGCTGGGTAAAACTCGATGAAGAGTCGATGATAGCGGCCAACCCGGATGTCATCATTACAACCTATGGTTACTACACAGGAGATCCAGTCAAAGAGGTAACGGGAAGAAATGGATGGGCCGACATTCAGGCAGTTAAGAATGGTGAGGTTTTCGATGTCCATTCAGATATTGTCACTCGTTCCGGTCCTAGGCTTATAGAGGGAGTAGAGGAACTTGCCAAATCAGTCTATCCGAACGTATTTAAAAACTAAACGGGCATTGGCCTATGTATTTGCCCTATCATTTTTGGTTATTTCGATATTGATCGGTATTTCCTTAGGATCGGTTTCCGTTCCGATACCAGTGCTTTTGCAAATCATTGGCAAGGAAGTCCTTCATTTGCCCCTGGCCATGGAACCGGATGGGACACTGACGAATATCGTGATGAATATCCGCCTGCCGAGGGTCGTGCTTGCAGGTTTGGTTGGGGCATCCCTTGCAATAGCAGGGGCAGCATTTCAGGGATTGCTCAGGAATCCCCTAGCTGACCCCTATACCCTGGGAATATCCTCAGGGGCTTCGCTTGGTGCAGTATTAACGTTGTTTTTGAATTTGTCACTGCCGTTTTTTGGCCTATATACACTGCCTACATTAAGCATTCTTTTTTCATTGTTGACGATTTTTTGCGTATTGACCTTTGCAAGAAAAATGGATCGTTCCATGAAGGTAGAAACGATTATTTTAACCGGTATCATTTTCAGCTCGTTTTTAAGTGCTTTCATCTCATTGATGATTGCATTGACGGGTGAGGAGTTAAGGCAAATCATCAGCTGGCTGATGGGAAGTGTCTCGATGCGTGGTTGGAGTCATGTCACGATCATTTTGCCATTTTTCCTCCTTGGTTCTCTCGTTTTGATGATGAATACCCACGAATTGAATGCCATGACATTTGGGGAAGACCGTGCGAGGCACCTAGGCGTGAATGTTCAGCGGAGGAAGATGCTGATTCTGATCGCCGGCTCGATACTGACAGGGGCTGCCGTTGCCGTATCAGGGACGATTGGCTTTGTAGGGCTGGTCATCCCCCATTTGGTCCGCAGGATTTGGGGGCCAGACCATACGCATCTGTTGCCATTATCAATGATTGTGGGAAGCGGATTTTTAATATTGGCTGATCTGGTGGCACGAACGATCATCGCACCGACAGAATTGCCGATAGGTGTTATTACTTCGCTTATCGGTGCGCCGGCATTCGCATTTATTTTATTAAAGAGACGGAGAGAAGGGTAGAAGTGTATGCTTGAAGTTAAAGGGTTAACAGGAGGATATGATAATAAAACGGTTTTGGACTCCGTCTCGTTTGATGTAAAAAAAGGAGAATTATTCGGTATTCTTGGTCCGAATGGAAGTGGGAAAACGACGCTATTGGGGATGCTTAGCGGTATCCTGCCGTATCAGGCGGGAACCATCGATATTAAGGGGAAAGACCTACAGGGATATTCGTCCAAACAACTGGCACAGGTCATCGCCGTTTTGCCGCAGCATTCCTCATTGGCTTTTTCCTATACAGTAAAAGATACCGTGGCCCTTGGGCGATATGCGCATCAAACAGGGTGGTTTCATAGTTGGACGTCTGAAGACGAAGAAATCGTTCAACGCGTGATGATGCAAACGGGAGTGGCAGTCTTTCAGGAAATGCATTTTGAACGTTTGTCAGGTGGGGAAAGACAACGTGTTTTGTTGGCACAAGCTCTTGCACAAGAACCGGAAATCCTTTTTCTCGACGAACCGACGAACCACCTGGATCTGTCTTATCAAAAAGAACTTCTTGATTTGATGAGGAAAATGGCTAAGGAACAACAATTGACGGTCATTTCAATTTTTCACGACTTGAACTTGGCTGGCTTATATTGCGATCGCCTGATGTTGCTTGAAAAAGGGCGAGTCCAAGTGATTGACGTGCCGAATGAAGTGCTTCAGCAGGAGCGGATTCAGGAGGTATATAGGACAAAGATCGAAAAACATCCTCATCCTGCCTTACCTAAGCCGCAAATGTTCATTGTACCCGAGAAGCATACAGGAGAGCTGGACCCTTTGGAGATCAATGAAAGTTATCTGAACCAGGCTCCGGAGTTCCTTCATTTAAGTTCACCCATTCCGCTTAGAACCATGTCATCCGGCGTAACTGGTTCGGGAACGGGGTGGCATCAGCACTTTGTTAATCGACATGTCCACTACGATTACAATTGTGATGACCATATTGCTGAAATGGCTGACTATTTGAAGACATACGGATTTGAACCGCAGGAAACCGTCGGAATGATGACGGCCGTGTTTTTGGATACAGTGTCATATCGACTTCTAAGAGATGAGGGTTTTTCGATATTCATCATGGTAACAGCGGGGGTAGGGAATGCCATCGATGCCTCTTTGGCAGACAGGCATTCATGGACTTCATCGCCGGGTACGATCAATACCTGGGTTTTCGTGAATGGCCATTTGGCGGAAGAAGCGTTCATTCACTGTATCGTGACAGCTACCGAGGCGAAGGTTAAAGCGCTTCATGACCTACATGTCTTAGATCAGGTGACAAACACATGGGCGACTGGAACATCGACGGATAGCATCTTGATTGCAGCAACACAAAGAGGAACCACCCTCCGTTATGCGGGTACCATCACGCCCCTCGGGAAGTTAATTAGCCGTGGCGTTTATGACTGTACGGTGGAAGCGATTGAAAATAGTAGGAAACGGATTGAAAGCTTATGATTTTTCACCATCTTTATGCAATCACATTGGCATTTATCCTAGATTTGGTCATTGGCGACCCTCCTGATTGGCCACACCCGGTTAAATGGATAGGATTGCTTATCAATAAACTTGATGAAGCTCTCAACGAAGGGACAAGAAAGAAGCGGAATGGACTGTTCATGCTACTGCTCATCTTGCTGCTCGTGTTGGCGGCCACAGGCATCACCGTCTATTTAGCGTATAGAATCCATCCTGCTGCCGGTATCATCTGGGAAGCGCTACTCATTTCCACCACGATCGCTCAAAAGAGTTTAAGACGGGCGGGAATGGATGTTTATCGACCATTGAATACACGGGATATGGCCAAGGCGAGGAGGAAGCTTTCTTATATTGTGGGCCGTGATACGGCAGATCTAGATGAACCGGAAATTGTTCGGGGTACCGTTGAAACGGTAGCGGAAAACACGAGTGACGGTATTACGGCTCCCCTGTTTTGGGCTGCCATCGGAGGCGCGCCACTTGCCATGATGTATAGGGCAATCAATACATGCGACTCCATAGTCGGATACCAAAATGATAAATATGCTGACTTCGGATGGGCTTCTGCCAAGCTTGACGATCTAGTGAACTGGATTCCGAGCCGTTTAACCGGTTTTTTGATGCTGATTGGATCAAAGTCAGTCCATAACGGCTGGAAGGGGCGGTGGGCTATATTATTCAAGGATGCCCATAAGCACCCAAGTCCGAACAGTGGGTGGTGCGAAGCGGGTGTTGCAGCCATCCTGGGCGTTCAACTGGGCGGAAGGAATATGTACAAAGGTGTGGTGTCCAATCGAGCTAGAATGGGCCTTCCAATTGTTCCGCTAGAAGCGATTCATATAAAAAAAACGATTACCATCATGCATCGGACTTCTTTTTTATTCCTGTTGATGCTTTGGTTAGGAGGACTTTTATTTGCAATTACCAACTCATGGCTCTAATCCGCATTATCTTTACAAAGCACTGGGAATCGAAATGCCACAATCGTATGTGGACTTCAGTGCCAATATCAACCCATTGGGTCCACCCTCTAGTATAAAACAGAGATGGTCGGGGTTTTTTGAGGGTATCCTCGACTACCCAGATCCACATGCCGTAGAGCTGACACATATGATAGCAAAAAAAGAAGCACTTCATGAAGATTCTGTACTTGTTGGAAACGGGGGAGCGGAAATCATAACGCTTGTGGCGAAAGAACTGGCGAATAAACGAGTGTTAATCATTCAACCAGCCTTTGCCGAATATGCCGAATCTTGTTTGGCAGCAGGTTGCGAGGTCGACTTTTTTCAACTGGAAGCGCCCAGGTGGGAACTGGACTTGGATCGATTACGTCCGCTTTTGCCTCAGTATGCTGCCATCTTTTTATGTACGCCCAATAATCCGACTGGCATTTCTTATAAGGAGGAGACAGTACGGGAACTAATCGAAGCATGCCAAAAAGCCCAATGCATGATGGTGCTGGATGAGGCCTTTTATGATTTTACGGATAATGCCTTTTCCTATGCACCTCTTATTAAAGAGTTTCCTCATTTGCTCATTTTACGATCAATGACGAAAATTTTCGCGATACCTGGATTAAGGCTGGGTTACCTATTGGCTGACCCGACCATTATTACACGGGCCAAGACCTTCAAACCACATTGGAGCGTCAACCATATCGCCCTGGAGGTAGGCAAACTCTGTTTGGCAGAAGAAGCATATATGAGTAAAACAAGAGCATATATTCAAAGGCAAAAAAGGGATTTATTCCGCTTTTATAAGGAACTGGATATCGAGGTCTCTGAAAGTACGGTGAATTTTTACTTAGTGAGGGACGAGTCTCTTTCCCTGTTTCCCTTTTTACTGAAAAGGGGCATCGTGCCGCGCCATACTTATAATTTTCCTGGTTTGGATGGCAGGTGGCTCCGGTTTGCAGTGAAAAGTGAGCAGGATAATAAGGCATTGATGGAGGCGGTAAAACAGTGGAAAACTCTAGGCTCTATTTTATAACGGGGGGCGTTCGAAGTGGTAAAAGCAGCTTTGCAGAAAAAAAGGCGGTGGAGCTTGCCATTCAATCGGGCGGCAACCTACATTATCTTGCTTGTGGCCGGAGTTCTGATGCCGAAATGGAAGAGCGGATTAATAGGCACCGTCAGGACAGGCATAGAAGTCCGCTTGCATGGAGGACATCAGAATATCCGACGGATGTTAGCCGAATAGGGAAGGACCTGGATGCAAAATCAATCGTCTTGCTTGATTGCCTGACGACGTTGCTCGATAATGAATTATTTCTGCCTAATGTGCCCCTTACAGAGGATTTTCTACATAAAGTATTCACCAAAATAATCAAGGGCATCGGTGAAATCAGGAAGGAAGCTCAAAGCCTGATTATCGTAAGCAATGAAGTGGTACAGGAGCCCATTTTTCAAGATGAATTTCTACATACATACGGAAAAGTGCTCGGATTGCTTCATCAAGCGATCGTTGAAAGGGCAGATGAGGCCTATCTTGTCGAATCAGGTGTCCCTCTAAGGATGAAAGCGGGTATCCCTGAATGAATAGCTGGATTGGATTCTTAATTAACTTGCAATTTTTTACGGTGTTTCCCATAAAGAAACAACTTCCAATGGATAAGAAGTATATTCACCGGGCGATCCAAACGTTTCCTTTGGTCGGATTGTTTCTAGGTCTGATATTAGGGGGAGTGCTATACGGGCTTGTGGAATGGACACCATTTTCCCCCCTAGCCATTGCGTTTGTGCTATGGGTATTAACGATTGCCCTAACAGGTGGGTTGCACCTTGATGGTTGGATTGATGCAAGTGACGCCTTCTTTTCGTACCAAGATAAAGAACGACGACTGGAGATCATGAAGGACTCCAGGACCGGTGCATTTGGTGTCATTTCTGTCATTGTGCTGTTAGCTGCCCGCTTTATATGGATGTATGAAATCATCGAACGGATCAATGAATGGACTTATTTTTTGATTATCATGGTTCCCTTTCTAAGTAAATGCGTGATGGGCTATTTACTTAGCCGGATGCAGTTGGCTAAAAAAGAGGGACTGGGCGCCTTTTTCCAAAGTGCAGTCAGGAAAAACAGCTTGCACATATATTGGATTTACCTGCTTTTAAGTTTTGCGATAGCTTATTTAATCGATATCAACCTCATGGCTTTATTCGCGATCATGGGGATCGCCGCACTACTCTTTCTCCTTTATATAAAACGGAAAATCATCCGTTGGTTCGGTGGAATAACGGGTGATGTGCTGGGCGCGTCAGTTGAAGGAGTGGAGGTGTGGTTATGGCTGATTCTGTGGCTATTACACTACTTCGCCATGGGTTGACGGAAGCCAATGAGCGAAAAGCCTATTTAGGGTGGACGGATTCTCCCTTAAGCATAAAAGGAAAAAGGGATATCGAAGAATGGAAGCGATACTATCCAAGATATGAAAGGATTCATTCAAGCGACTTACTTAGGTGCATGGAAACATCAAGGCATCTGTTCCCGGAGGTTGATCCAGTGGGATGGCCTGCTTTCCGTGAAATGAATTTCGGCAGGTGGGAAGGCCGAACTTATGAAGAACTGAAGACGAATGCTGATTATCAAAAATGGCTGGAGGATCCCATGGTGGCAGCTGTTCCTAAAGGGGAGAGTTATCCTGAGTTTTCCAGGCGGGTTCATAATGGCTGGGCCCGGTTGATCGCGGATGAGGATAGCTCCACGTATGCGGTGATGACTCATGGAGGTGTGATACGTGAGCTTCTTGCCCGTTATGCACCGGTGGAAAAGCCCTTTTGGGATTGGTCGATACCCCATGCGAAGGGGTATGAGCTGATTTGGGAAAACAAGGAAAGGTTGAGGAGGGGTGAACGTTGCACTTTGTTACAGGCGGTGCCTATAATGGGAAAACTAAATGGGTCAAGCAATTTTACGGGTTGAATACTGAGGGTCTATGGCTATCAGGCTATCAAAACGACCAACCGGATTTCAGAGATTTTCAAAAGGATATCGTCGTGCTACAGGGAATCGATGCGTGGATTGGGCAGGATGTGAATATCATGGATGTGGAGTCAATCCGGAAGAAGTGGAAGGAAATCCTGGACGGCTGGCGAATATGGGAGAAAGAAGAAAGTGGTCGCACATGTGTTGTCATCGGTTCGGATCTATCAAAAGGCATCGTTCCAATCGAAAAAAAGAACCGTCAATGGCGTGATGCATGCGGATGGATCTTTCAAGATGTGGCCTCCATTTCTACACGCGTGGATATCATTTGGTATGGAATCAATCAACGAATTAAATAGAGGAGGAATAGAGATGAAAATATATACACGTACAGGTGATAAAGGGCAAACAAGCGTAATCGGGGGCCGTTTGGATAAGGATGATATCCGTGTTGAATCTTACGGGACTGTGGATGAAGTGAATAGCTATATTGGGCTTGCCGTAACTGAATTGGATTCGGCGGTTTTTGAAGATATACTAGTAGATTTGGAAAAGATCCAACATGAGCTATTTGACTGCGGTGGTGATTTGGCGACCGTTTCTGATAAAGCCCCTCAAAAGTTGACGGATGAGGCGATTACATACTTAGAAGAACGAATCGATGCCTTCATCGTCGAAGCCCCTGAATTGGAAAAGTTCATATTGCCAGGTGGTACAAAAGCGGCTGCAACAATCCATATAGCACGTACCGTTACAAGAAGGGCTGAACGATTGGTGGTTTCCTTGATCAAATCGGGTGCAGCGGTGTCTCCTCTTTCCCTGCAATATTTAAATCGGTTATCGGATTATTTCTTTGCGGTCGCACGAGTGATCAACTTCCGCCTTGGTGTGAAGGATGTCGAATATGCCCGTAGTGCTAACGTATTCCGCGGAGGAAAAAGAAAGGAAAAGGAATAAACATGAACGCAAGAAAAATCACCATGAGTTCCATGTTCATCGCCTTATCGTTGGTCGGGGCGATGATCAAGATTCCTTCCCCAATTGGAAGTATAGCTTTCGATAGCTTTCCGGCACTATTGGCGGCTGTTGCATTAGGCCCGATTACGGGAGGAATCGTGGCTGGTTTAGGCCATATCTTATCTGCCTTGATTGGCGGCACGCCACTTGGTCCGTTTCATTTCTTAATCATGTTGGAAATGGCAGTCCTTGCTTGGATGTTTGGTGTCCTATATGACCACGATAAGAAAATAAGCGCTTTTTCCTTTTTCTTTTTAGGTAATGCCTTCATCGTAGGATTACCTTTCGCATTCTTGGTTAGCACTGAGTTTTACATGATGTTGGTACCTTCCTTAACGGCGGCTACAGCATTGAATGTATTCTTGAGCATTCTTTTGATTCCTCGTCTCGTGCCAGTCTTGAAAAAGGTGTTCATACGAGAAGGAATGATTGGATGATGGATTCACTGATCTTGCCGTTCAATGATTCCCAGTCCTTGGTTATCTCAACAGATAATAGTGGTGGAATCGGGCTGAAGGAAAAAGATCTTGTTCATGTCCCATATGAGGTGGTCGGCTATTACTCTTTTCGGGTAGCGGTCATGGAATGTTTGGCCTCCGGTGGGAGCCCAATCGCTGTCGTCCTTCAAAACTTCTGTGGCGATGAGGCCTGGGGAAGTTTGACGAAGGGTGTGAGGAAGGGAATGGATGAAATAGGGTTAGACCTGTCCATTACTGGCAGTACAGAGAGTAACATGCCCCTCCAACAATCCGCATTAGGGTTGATGGTCATTGGAAAAAGGGAAAAAGGGTTGGGTTCGAAGGAAACTTCCAATCGGAAAATGGCCATTGTCGGCAGGCCGTTGGTTGGCGACGAGGTTATGGAACAACAGCAGTGGGTTGCACCTTTATCCCTCTTTAAATGGTGCTCCGAACTTGAAGGGGTCCGCCTCCTTCCTGTAGGTTCGAAAGGCATTGCCTATGAATGGGAGCAGCTGGATCCTCAAGGTGGGGGAATACCCGAACGGATAAAGAGTCGTGTAGATATCGAGAAATCATCGGGTCCATCTACCAGTTTTTTGATCACCTATCCTGAAAGCCTAGAAGCGGACATTTTCCAACGTTGCGGTCCGCTTATTCTCGTGTGATGGTACATATGTATATAAAGGGAGAGACCTGATTTGCGCCGAGTAGGGTCCCTCCCTTTTTCGTCTAGTAAGCGCCCTTGATGATCCTATAATTCATCTTATGAGTTGGAGTAATTAGGGAAACACTCATAATATTACGGAGCTGTTTGTTAAAGATCCGTTCATATGGCTAAGCTACTGGAATGGTTGAGTGATTCTAATTCTAAGGCCATTTTACATCCCTGCACCCTATGACTCTATTGGGGGACCTGATTTTACGAAACCCGCTTTTTACCGGATTAGGCTTTGTTTCTTCCTTTACATGGGTCTACGCAAAGGGTTTTAATAAAGAAGAACATAGCAGCGTATTCTATTTGGCCCGACCTGTATCTAGTAATTGATGATACATGTATGAATCGAAAATGGGGACGGCATTTCAGTCGTTTCGCTTATCCTAATCTTACTATTGGATACAATTGTTTAAGAGAAAGGAGCACGATGTAATAGCATGAAACATTCTAATTATATGATGGGAATCGATATTGGGACAACAAGTACAAAAGTGGTTCTTTTTACGAAAGACGGTAAGGTAGTGCAAACATGTTCTAAGGGATATCCATTGAACAGTCCCACACCGTCCGTTGCAGAACAGGACCCTGAAGAAATCTATAAGGCGGTCTTGCTGACAGTCGGTGAGGTCATGATTGCAAGTGGGATTGAAAAAGAAGAATTGGGGTTTATTTCGTTTAGCTCGGCCATGCATAGTTTGATTGCCATGGATACAGGCGGAAACCCACTAACCAACAGCATTACATGGGCTGATAATCGAAGTGCTGCCTATGCCGAGGAACTGAAGGCATCAAGTCAGGGAGAGGCATTATACCATAGGACGGGGACACCGATTCATCCGATGTCACCCATCACGAAAATCATGTGGCTTAGAAATGAACACCCAGTAATTTTTAACAAAACGGATAAATTTCTAGGAATTAAAGAATATATCATTTATAAATTTTTCAATGAATATGTGATGGACTATTCTATGGCTTCAGCAACAGGCCTGTTCAACTTGAAAACGATGGAGTGGGATGAGGAAGCATTGGTGATTGCCGGAATCGGTTCGGACAAACTACCAAGGCTTGTGCCGACGACCCATATCCTTTCCAACTTGAGTGAGGGATTGGCTGCGAACATGAATATTTCCCCTGATACACCAATGGTCATTGGTGCCAGTGACGGGGTACTAGCTAACTTGGGGCAAAATGCCATCAAACCGGGTATATTTGCGGTAACGATTGGCACAAGTGGAGCGGTCCGTACCGTCAGTGACCATCCGCTTACGGATCCAAAAGGGAGAACGTTTTGTTACGCCCTTACTGAAAGGCATTGGGTCATTGGCGGACCGGTCAATAATGGCGGGATTACCTTCCGATGGGCCAAGGACCAACTTGGTCGGGAGGAAATTGCGAGAGCGAAAGTATTGGGCCAGGACCCTTACGAAATCCTGACCGAAATGGCAACGCATATCGCCCCTGGTTCCGATGGGTTGATTTTCCACCCATATATGGCTGGGGAAAGGGCGCCGTTATGGAGTGCTGATGCTAGAGGCTCCTTCTTTGGATTGGCTCTTCATCATACCCGTGATCATATGGTCCGATCTGTACTTGAAGGCGTGATGTATAACTTATATAGTGTGCTGCTCACTGTAGGGGAATTGACCGGGGCCCCAAAAAAAATCCATGCGAGTGGCGGCTTTGTCCGTTCCAAGCTTTGGCGTCAAATTATGGCTGATATATTTAACCAGCATGTGAAGATTCCTGAAAGCTTTGAAAGTTCGAGTCTAGGGGCTGCCATTCTTGGTCTCTACGCTTTAGGGGAAATCGAAAGTTTGGATGCGGTGGAGGATATGGTCGGTAACACCCATGAGCTCGAGCCCATTGAGGCAAATGTGGAAATATACCAAGAACTCATGTCGATTTACCTGTCCGTTTGCCGAAAATTAGAAGGAGATTACAAGCGAATTGCCGACTTCCAACGTCGACATTTAGAGTGATGCGACAAAAGCACAGCTGTTAAAAGCTTGTGCTTTTCTTTTGGCTTATTTTCAAAAATGGTAAGATAGAGGAAAAAGGTAAGGGGATTTAAGAGATGGGAGCCAGTAAAACAAATGCCATGCGTATTCTCGATAAAATGAAAATAAAGTATGAGAAGATGAGTTACGATGCGAATGATGGGAAAATTGACGGGATTACAGTGGCTAATAAAATCGGTAAAGCACCGGAAACGGTCTTTAAAACGCTTGTTACCCATAATGGTCCTCAACAGCTTTATGTGTTTGTCATCCCTGTGGCTGCTGAGCTGGATTTGAAAAAAGCGGCCAAAGCAGCAGGTGTGAAAAAAATCGAAATGCTTGCCGTTAAAGATCTGCAAAAGTACACCGGGTATATCCGCGGAGGCTGTTCACCTATAGGAATGAAAAAGCAGTATCCGACCTTTATTGATGAAAGCGCATTAGACCTGTCCGAAATCATCGTGAGCGGTGGGAAGATCGGTACACAAATTGTCCTGGAACCATCGGGATTCTTGATGGGGGCAGAGGCTGAAACTGCGGCCCTTTTAAAGTGAATCTAAAAAGCTCCCATATAAGGTTTTTAGTCACTTTGAACTTTTAGGCATTCACCTACCTGTGCTTCATGGCATACGCTGTCTTGAAGATACATCTGTATGGTAAAGGAGAGTGTGGAAGTGTCAGGAAATGCGATGAATTATTTTGCCGGAGGTAATACGGCCAAAGGTTTTTATAGCTTATATGATTCAAACCTTACGGGATTGGAGAAATTATTCATCCTAAAGGGAGGACCTGGGTCAGGGAAATCAACGATTATGAAAAAGATTGGCCAGGAATGGCTGGATAAAGGCTACGACATAGAGTTTTTGCACTGTTCCTCCGATAATGATTCCATTGATGGGGTGATCGTCCCTGCATTGAAAGTAGGTCTTGTGGATGGGACGGCACCGCATGTAATTGAACCGAAAGCGCCAGGGGCTATAGAGGAATACGTTAATCTTGGAGCTGCCTGGTATTCCCAGCAGCTGGCGGCTGAAAGGGCAAACATCATTCGATTGACGAATGCCAGAAGCAAGAGCTATGAGGCGGCTTATGGCCACTTTGCCAAAGCGTTGGAGATACATGACGAATGGGAAGAAATCTATAAAGCAAACATCGATTTCGCCAAATTAAATGGATTGACGAATAAATTGATTCAGAGTTTTTATAGAGATATATTCTTGAACAAAAAAGCGGATGTTCGCCACAGGTTCTTAGGTGCAGCCACTTCAAAGGGTGCTGTTGACTATGTTCCGAACATTACAAAAGGTGTGCATAAACGATACTTTTTGAAAGGGCGTCCGGGTTCAGGTAAATCGACGATGCTGAAGAAAATTGCCAAATCTGCAGAGCAACGTGGCTTTGATGTGGAAATGTATCATTGTGGATTTGACCCTGACAGCTTGGATATGGTGATCGTGCGTGAAGTGGGCATCGCCATTTTTGATAGCACCGCCCCTCATGAATACTTCCCAAGCCTTGAAGGGGATGAAATCATCGATATCTATAAGACGGCCATCCTTCCGGGAACCGATGAGATATATGCCGATCAAATCAAGGCTGTCTCTTTGAGGTACCGGGAGAAAATGAATGAAGCGACAGCGTCTCTGGCGAAGGCTAAAGAGCAGCATGACGAACTTGAAGCAATCTATGTGAAGGCCATGGATTTTACGGCTGTCGATGACATGATGAAAGATATTCAGGAACAGATTGGTGAGCGGGTAAAGGCAATGGATAACCCAACAATATTACATTGAAAAGAGACTGCACCTTTTTTAAAATGAGGTGCAGTTTTACATAGAAGGGACAATCATTTAGATCATCTTATATGCACAAGGATGTTAATCATTTCTTATTAGGGTAAAATAAGGGTAAAAAGAAAAGGGAGTGGTTAAATGATTAAAACGATTGCGATTGATATGGACGGAACATTACTGAATAAAATGCAAACGGTGAGTGAAGAAAATAAATCAGCGATTCATAAGGCTCAAGAAGAAGGGATCGAAGTCATCATTGCTACTGGAAGATCGTTTGAGGAAGCCAGATATGCTTTAGATAAAGTGGGCCTTGAATGTCCGATCATCTGCGTGAATGGCGCTGCCCTCTTCACGCAAGAAGGGAAGGTAGCGGCTTCCCATCCAATGCCGATAGCTTCCGTAAAGAATGCAGCGGAGTGGCTTGAAGAACGGGGAATCTATTTCGAAATTTATACGAGCAAAGGAATTTTCTCTAAAAACTACGAGACCGCAATCGATGCCCTTGTGGATGTAATGGTCACGGCAAATCAGGATATTGACCCGTCCCAAATTAGAAAGTATGCAGAGGCTCGTCTACAATTGGGACATGTTACATCCATTGCGGATTATACTGAGCTTTTCGACCAAGCTGAGTTGGAACTATATAAAATCCTTGGTTTCTCCACGGATTTGCAGGTATTGGACCAAGCTGCCTCGCGGTTCAAAATGGATGAAGGGACTGCTGTCACCTCTTCGGGTCGTGAGAATGTGGAAATCACGAGCAAACATGCCCAAAAAGGAATCGTACTCGAAAAGTATGTGAACGAAAAAGAAGGCTCTATGCAGGAGACGATGGCCATTGGAGATAATTATAATGATATATCCATGTTTGAAAGAGTGGGTTTATCCGTCGCAATGGGAAATGCCCCGACCGACATTCAAAACCTTTGTGATGAAGTGACAGGGACAAATGAAGAACATGGAGTAGCGAAGGCCATTTTAAAGGTTCTTAAGAAGACAATCGAATAACTCGGCAAACCGAGGGAGGGAATTTATTTGAAAAGATGGTGTTCATTGATCCTCATGATTACGTTGGCCTTGACGGGATGTTCAGGGGGAGAGGGAAATAACGGAGCACAGCCTGAGGAAGACTCAACAGAAACGGCGATAGATGGCCCTGAGGTACTGGTAACGAACCTGGCTTCTCCATGGTCGATTCAGAAAGATGGAGAGACTTTGTATGTTTCAGAACGGTCAGGCACCATCGTGCAATGGAAGAATGAGCATATGGAGAGGCAGAAGGTTCAGCTGGAAAAGAAGTTGTCCTCAAAGGCAGAAGCTGGATTGCTTGGATTTGTGCTCGACCCTGACTTTTCGAAGAACCATCAAGCTTTTGCCTATTACACCTACGAGGAAAACGGAAAACCATCCAATCGGATCATCACGCTCCAACAGGTGGATGATACATGGAGAGAGAAGGAAATTCTAATCGACAAGATTCCAAGTGGTGACTATCATCATGGAGGACGCTTAAAGATTGGCCCCGATGGAAAACTATTTGCCACAACAGGAGATGCAAGGGAACCAATGATTGCCCAGGATCTTGATTCTTTAGGTGGCAAGCTTTTGCGTTTGAATCTTGACGGAACCATCCCCGACGATAATCCTTTCGAGAATTCCTATATTTTTTCTTACGGACATCGCAATCCGCAAGGCCTCGCTTGGGATGAAACGGGACAACTGTTCGAAAGTGAACATGGTGAATCTGCACATGATGAATTAAACGCGATTCTCCCTGGAAAGAATTATGGCTGGCCGGAAATAGAGGGAAGTGAGGCACAATCAAATATGGAAGCTCCTATGATTCATTCCGGAAATGATACATGGGCACCTTCTGGGATTGCGTATTCAGATGGCAAGCTTTTTGTTGCTGCCTTAAGGGGAGAAGCACTTAAGAGGTATGATATAAAAAGTGGGGAAATGACGGATTTAGTTACCGATTCTGGCCGGATACGAGATGTGTTAGTAGACGGGGGATTCCTATATTTTATTAGAAATAATACAGATGGGCGTGGAAAGGCCGATCGTAATGATGATAAACTTTATCGTTTGCCCTTAGCTAAGTCCCATTAAGAGATGTCCTGTAAAGGGCATTTTTTTTATGCTTCCAAGGAGGAGTGGGAATACTGATAATGTGTGAGTAGTATCTGGATAAATCAATAGGGATTGGCTGGACAATTCAGATGAATCGTAGTATAGTTACCTAGGTAACTAATTTTCAGGGGGAATACCTTTGTTTTTACGTGATGGTTTATTTTTTCACCATAACCTGCAATTCTCAAGAACGTTCACCAAGAAGTTAAATGAGCAGCTGGCAAAGGTCGATCTTTTTCATTCTCAATGGATGATTATCTATTATCTGAAGGAATATGGTAGTACCACGTTGGTTGAAATCAGCAATTACTTAGATGTCGAGAAACCGACAGTAACCCGGACGGTGAATCGATTGGAAGAACGAAAATTAATCGAACAAATACCGGGAAAAGATAAACGGGAACGGAGAATTCAGTTAACTGATTTAGGTGAAAAAACATACCTAAAAGCTAGAAAGGCAGTAGATGAATTCGAACTTCAATTAATAGATGGTTTGTCTGAAGAGGACTGGGAAGCAACATTGCGGACCTTAAAATTCTTAAAGGAAAAGTTACAACAATCGTAAGGAAGAAGGATTGAAATGAATCAAAAAACAAAATTGTGGACGAAAGACTTTATTATTGTTTCGTCCGCAAACTTTTTTCTCTTTTTAACGTTTTATGTCTTGATGGTCACTTTGACCCTTTATACGATGGATAATTTCCATTCTTCTCAAGCTCAAGCCGGACTGGCGTCGAGTATTTTTGTCTTGGGAGCAGTACTTGTACGACCAATCGCCGGAAAAAAGATTGATCAATTAGGTCGGAAGAAAATGCTTATTGGTTCGTTGGTATTATTTTTTATAGCCTCCGTTTTCTATCTGCAAGTGGATAGTTTGCCGCTTTTATTTATTGATCGGTTGGTTCATGGTATCTCATTTGGTCTCGCTACAACGGCCACTGGAACAATTGTTGCTGATATCATACCGAATGAAAGACGTGGTGAAGGTACGGGATACTTTGCCATGAGTACAAACCTGGCCATGGCATTTGGTCCATTTATCGGATTGTTCATTACCCAGCATTTTAGCTACTCCTTTATTTTCTATGCCGCGTCACTATTCGCTGCATTCTCTTTAGCGGCTTCTTTATTTTTATTTGTACCTGAGGCAACAAAAGATCAAGCGCCTCGACCACGGGGGTTCAACATCAAAGACTACTTTGAAAAACGTGCTTTACCGATATCCATACTTGTGATGTTTGCAGGTTTAGCCTATTCGAGCATCTTGTCCTATTTAACTTCTTTTGCAAAGGAAATAAACTTACTGGATGCCGCGAGCTTTTTCTTTGTCGTGTTCGCTATATTCCTTTTAGTTACCCGTCCATTTACAGGGCGTATGTTCGATGTGAAAGGTGAAAATGCTGTAATTTACCCTTCCCTTGTCTTATTTGTAATTGGGATGGTCGTACTAAGTCAATCGCAACATGCCTTGACGCTCTTGATTGCAGGTGCTTTCATCGGTGTAGGATATGGTACGTTTCAGTCAAGCGCACAGGCTATATCCATCAAGGAATCTCCATCAAATCGTATGGGATTGGCAACCTCCACATTCTTTACCTTTTATGACTTTGGAATTGGTTTAGGACCGTTTATGCTAGGGTTCCTCGTTCCTTATACTGGTTTTAAAGGGTTGTTTATCTGCATGGCTGTTCTGTCAGTCTTGTTGATAGTCATTTACTATTTTGTTCATGGTAAAAAGGCATCAGCAAGGGCATCCAGGCAGAATACGGGCGATCAAATGATTTCTTGATTATCCCTTATTTGTTTAAAAATATGGAAAATGGGGATACTTATTGTATGATTTACTTTTCTAAGTAATCCCCCTTTTTCTACGTCTGTTACAAACAGGCGTTTTTTTATGGAAATAAATAAAAAAACCGCCAAATGGCGGTTTTTAAAATTTGTAGGTCCATAATCGCTCTTTTCGAATCCAGTCGAGGAAATCAGCATCTTGGTTTTCGAATTTTTCCTTCCAATCAACCACCATTGCTTGTGTTTGCGATCGGTGCGCGGTTATGGCCGCTACCTTTTTATCTTCAGCTGCGGTGATGTCATGGATGATATCGGGTTGTCCCAATTCATCGATGCAATTATTGGAAAAGGCGACACAATGGAGCTTTGGACGGTCTTTTTCTTCGATTCTTTCTACAGCGCGAACGACGGCACGTGCTGTCGCTTCATGGTCGGGGTGGACACTGTATCCTGGATAAAACGTTATGACCAATGAAGGATTAAGTTCATTGATGGCCTCTGTGAACAGGGAGGTCAATTTTTCATCATCTTCAAACTCAATCGTTTTATCTCGTAAACCAAGCATGCGCAAGTCTTGGATACCAATGGCATTCGCTGCATCGATTAATTCTCTTTTGCGAATTTTAGGAAGGGACTCTCTAGTTGCGAAAGGAGGATTTCCTAAATTTCTACCCATTTCCCCTAGAGTCAAGCAGAGGTAGGTAATCGGTGTGCCGGCTTCACTATGTAAGGCAAGCATCCCTGAAACAGAAAAGGCTTCATCATCGGGGTGCGGGAAAATCACTAAAATATGCTGTTCTTTTTCCATAATACTCGTCTCCTTTCGTTCTACTTACAATAATTATAAAAGAGTTCCGCCGAAGAGAAACGTACGTGCGGGATGAATAGAAATGGTGTAAATATCTTTTGGTTATTCAAAGGGAGTAGAACTGATCTGAAGGGAAACGGCAAGTTTTCCCGTGAAATCAAGTCCTGCCAACAATAATCTTCCTTGATCATCGATCTCGAAGTGGTTTACGCCTTCAGCATACACCCAGCCAATCATGAGTTTTAAGCCGACGCGAAAAGGTCCGTCCCCAATAATCTTACCGTGTTCATATTGAATTTGTGCATTACGAATATAAGCGCCTGCAGAAAAAAAAGCTTCATCCACATGGGTGGCATAGGCACCGTTAGTCGTTTCAAGGTGAAGGTATACATCTTTTCCTGCAAATGAATCGATGGCTTTCTGCACCTCTGAACGGTCTATAGGTTTCATTCGACAATTCCTCCTTTACTGGGTAACTATAAGCATTTTCCATCTTTCTATTTTACTAAAGTTAAGCGGAAAAAGCGAAGAGGGCCGCTCGAGTATTTGAGCAACCCTCTTAATTAATAGTATTTTTTATTTTTTAGGCGTCCCATATTTATGGTATGCACCATGATTGACCGGACCTACATAATCATTCATTTTCCAAGAATGACGGACGGCTTCGGTAATGAAGTCTTTTGCGACATAAATGGCTTCACGAGGGCTCTTTCCTTCAGCTAACTGTGCCGTAATGGCAGCTGAAGATGAGCAGCCGGCCCCGTGTGTATTGGTCGTTTCGATTTTTTCGGATTCCAGGATTTCAAACTCTTTTCCATCGTATAAAAGGTCGATGGCTTTGTCATGATCCAGCTTATTACCACCTTTGATCAGAACATATTTGGCACCAAGGGCATGGATTTTCTCGGCAGCCTTTTTCATATCATCAATCGTTTTGATCGGGGCAGTCCCAGCCAATTGTGCAGCCTCGAAAAGGTTTGGAGTAACGACTGTTGCACGTGGAACAAGCAACTCACGAAGTGCGACAGCAGTTTCCGGATGTAAAACTTCATCTTCCCCTTTACATACCATAACCGGGTCGATTACGACCTTATCCAGTTTCAATTCGTCTATTTTACGAGCAACAAGCTCAATGATTTCAACAGAACCAAGCATGCCTGTTTTCATGGCATCTATCCCGATAGAAAGAATCGTTTCTAATTGGGCTTCTAAAATTTCGACCGGTGTAGGGAAAACATTGTGAGACCAACCGTTTTTAGGATCCATGGTGACAATTGTCGTTAAAGCGGACATTCCGTAAATCCCGAATTCTTGAAATGTCTTTAAATCAGCTTGAAGACCTGCACCGCCGCTGGAATCTGAACCAGCAACAGTCATAGCTCTATTCATGGTCATTATGTGACCTCCTCAGGAGTATTGAATGATATGGATATTATCAGTGTACCGTAATATCTTATTTTTAGAATATACCAAAATTTATATTATGTAAAACTAAGAAGATATCTGGAAATACAGGCTTTAAAATGGGGCGGGACATGACATAGAATGAACAAATCTCATCTGGTAATTTTTATGGGAGTACAGCCAAATTTTGTATTGAAATGGTGAATTATTCAATGAAAAAGGGATATAATGCGTAAAATCCATTTGAAAATGTAAAACACCGGAGAAATATGCTATATTCAATCTTTTGATAAGGGTGTGAAAGTGTTAATATTTTAAAAGTTGATTTAAACTATTGAGGTACGACCGAATTCGTTTAAAAAGGACTTATTCATTATAACGTTTCCAAATGGTAAAGGGTTCAATCAAATAATAGGAGGTGTTTCAGTTGAATTGTACGATCTTGCTTTTAGCCGGTGGCCAATCAAGCCGAATGGGTATGAATAAAGCCTTGCTGAAAATAGGCGAGGCGGTGAACATCCAAAGAGTGGCGAACGTCTTTAAAAAGGTTACGGAAAACATCCTGGTTGTTACGAATTCACCTGAAGAATATCACTTTCTTGAATTACCTTTCATTCCTGATATATATATAGGTCAAGGTCCGCTTGGAGGACTCCATGCTGGAATGTCCTCTTCCGAAACAGAGCTGCAGGTCCTTAGTGCCTGTGATATGCCTTTTGTAAATGATCAGGCGGTCAATGAAATGCTTTCATTTTATGAATCGGATTTTGATGCCATCATTCCGGAAATCAATGGAAGACTTCAGCCGCTCTTTGCGGTCTATCACAAAAGGTGCCTACCCTTGTTAACGGAATGTCTGGAGAAGAAGGAATTGAAAATGAAGCTTTTTCTAGAAAAGATCAGGGTGAAAGTCATCAAGGAAACCGACTTTTCGTTATATCATGAAGACCCTGAGCGTTTCCGTCTTCTCTTTTTTAATATGAATACAATGGAAGATTATGAAGAAGCAAAACATATATACCAAACTGAAATTGTCAGAAAGGAAGGTACCCCATGAATTTTGAAATTTCGAAGGAACCGATCGTCATTCAAGAAGTGGTAGATAAAGTAGTTAAGCGGGATGCAGGTGCAGTCACGACCTTCATTGGTACAGTTAGGGAAATGACGAAGGGGAAGAAGACTCTATTCTTAATATATGAGGCTTATGAACCGATGGCGGTCAAGAAGTTAGAACAAATCGGGATGGAGATTAAGGAGCGCTGGCCTGACGCAGAAACGGCGATCACTCACCGGGTCGGTCAATTGGAAATTACGGATATTGCGGTGGTCATCGCTGTAAGTACACCACATCGTAACGACGCGTATGAAGCTAATCGATATGCCATAGAAAGAATAAAGGAAATCGTTCCGATTTGGAAAAAGGAACATTGGGAAGATGGGGAGACATGGGTTGGCAATCAACTAGAAACCGTACCTTATCCTAATGGAAAGCCAGAAGAGGGGGATCTCGATGATTAAAGTACTTTTGTTTGCTCAACTAAAAGATGAAATGGGAAAAGAGACTATTTCTATAGAAGGAAATGGGTTGAGCGTGGCTCAGCTAAAGGAAAAGATTAGGGCCGAGTTCCATTTGGAAGGTCTGGATACGGTAATGACAGCGGTCAATGAAGAGTTTGCCGGAGACGAAGTGATAGTGGCTGATGGAGATACCATCGCCTTCATACCACCTGTCAGCGGAGGCTAATTAGATAGGGGGGAATCATAGTGAATGAGCGATATTCAAGACAAACCTTGTTTTCTCCGATCGGTGAAGGAGGACAGGCCCACATTCGTCAAAAGCATGTCTTGCTTCTGGGAGCTGGAGCGCTTGGTTCCGCTAATGCAGAAGCCTTGACTCGTGCAGGTGTGGGAAAGTTGACCATTGTGGACCGGGATTACGTCGAGTCCAGTAATTTACAACGTCAACAGTTATATACGGAACAGGATGTCGAGGATAAACTGCCAAAGGCCGAAGCGGCAAAGCGGCACTTGCATGCTATTAATCACGAAGTAGATGTAGCGGCGGTCATCATGGATGCCACTGCACGCACGCTTGAACCATTATTGGGTCATGTGGATTTGATAATAGATGCTACAGATAACTTCGAGACTCGGATGATAATCAATGATTTATCACAAAAGCTTCAAATACCTTGGATATATGGGGCATGCGTAGGCAGTGTTGGCATGACCATGACGATTCTTCCAGATAAAACACCGTGTATGAACTGCCTGATGAAAACCATTCCGGTACAAGGGATGACCTGTGATACCGGTGGAATCATCTCTCCAGCCGTAACCATGGTAGTGGCTCATCAAACGGCTGAAGCCTTGAAGATTTTAGTCGAAGATTGGGAAGCAGTTCGACCAACGCTTGTTACATTCGATTTATGGCGAAACCAATATCAAACGATTAAATTAACGAAAGCAAAGAGAACGGACTGTCTTTCATGTGGGGAGCAACGGACGTATCCGTTTTTAAATGCGGATAATATGACCAAAACCGCTGTCCTTTGTGGAAGGGATACGGTACAGGTCAGGCCATCAAAGCCATTGAAACTCCAACTAGAGAAGCTGGCCAAAGATTTAAAGGGAAGTGACTATTTAGTCAAGGTTAATCCTTTCCTTCTTTCTTGTGAAAAAGACGGGGAGCGTATGGTCATTTTTCAGGATGGCCGAGCGTTAATTCATGGCACGAAGGATATGGTCCATGCAAAGGCGTTGTATCAAAGAATTCTTGGATAACACAAAAAATGAGGCTCCCGAATGGGGCCTCATTTTATATAGGATGTGATATAGGGTAAATGGGTAATGGGTTAACGGGAATTAATGAGTAACTCCGTCTTTGTTGTCTTGTTTGGATGCAATGATGACGACTTTTCCTTCATCTAACACTTCTTCATAACGTTCCGCTTCTGTTTTGGTAAGTCCAAGATTGCTCATTCGGTTACGTAGTTCGTCCCCACGTGATTTGAAGAGGTTTCCAACTGTATCGAGGAAACCTTGTTCCTTCATGCCGACATCTTCAGTATTTGTATTTTCGGTAAGGTGCTTAGAGCGATCCTTATCGTGAGCAAATAAATATACATCATCCTTCGTATAGCCGGTTGTAACTAACTCATCGATTTTTTCCTTAGCTTGTAAACCGTTTTCTACAACATGTACTTGATACATATAAACTCCTCCTTCAATTTTAGTGTAAGACTTTCTTAAATTGGGTAAATGGAATCTTGCATATCTCAGCTTGTTATTAGCTATAGTAGTATATAACCTTATTTAGCCATTGCTAAACATTTACCTTATTAATTATTAATAGGTGGTGAAACGGAACAGCTTTTGCAATCGATAGGTAACATATTTTAAGAACGGTAATTTATCCTGGTATTCGCTATAGTCTGAAGTATATTCGCCCTTTTCATTTTTCCAAAGCCGCTGGAAATAGTCATCCACTTCCTGTGCGACTTCGGTGTCTTTAGGGGCATGGATTTCAACATTGGCTTCTAGATTATAATCGTCTAGGTTTCGGGCTGTGTAATTGGCTGATCCTCCAATTATGACGGTTTCCTCTTCTTTTTGAATCGTCATCAGTTTCGTATGGAACTGTTCTTTATCGGTTTTGTACCAACGTATGTTGATATTCCCTTCATCTAGCTTTTCGAATTCGGCTGCAACCGGCAGATTGGGAAGCCCCATTTTTTGACTGCCAAATGCATTTTGATTCGGGTCCAATATCATGTGGATCCAGACACCTCTCCTGGCCGCATCGGTCAATGCCTCGACGACGTGTCGGTCAGCGATATAGAACATGGCGAGCTGGATTCGATCGCCTTTCTTTGTTTCCCTAATGGCTTTTAGGACATGTTTGTTGATTTTTCCTTCCGTCAATAATTGAACGGAAATGGGGCCATTTTCTTCCGCTGTTCCTTTAACTTCAGGAAATGCCTTCGGACCGTCAGAGAACCTCGATGCGGCTTCTTCCGCTTTGACGAAATCACTGATGATGTTGCCATCCATCTGGAAAGCAATATTGGAATGGAACCCACTTGCATCGTGAGGATTTGCGGATGAGATGATGACTGTCTTTTCAGTAGCTACCACTTTTCTGTGATTGGCTTTGATATTCATTAATCGAAGATAAGACCGTGCCGTGACCTTTGGGGCATTATTAGCCATGGGATTGACAATCCAGCCTTTCCCGCTTTCCCCAAACCATTGGAAAAATGTTCGATATAGTCCGGAATAGAGTGGATTGGGATCCCGGAGTCGGTCCAAGTTGGTTACGACCACTTCGATGTCATTTTGTTTCAGCTTTTCTAACTCGTCTAATTCGTATGCATTATAGGAGGTGTTCACTTCATCGGTAATGAACATAACCTCAAGTTCAGGTTTCTTCTTCTTTTGGGCTATCAGTTTATCTGTTAAAGTCTTGCTTAATTTAGGGAAGTCTACTTTCTCATCATAGAAACTATTAAACAAGAACATATCAATTACGATAAAAGAATCGGCCTCTTCAATTGCATGATAGATGGTCTGGAAGATTCGCTGTTCATGCTGTACCTTTCCTTGTTCATCATGATAAGAGAGATCATAAATGAAATCGATATCCTCGACATGATGTATCTCCCCCTCGTAGGATATTCCTTTGGGCAGGGGTTTATAGCTGTTATAGACAATGACCGCGATGACAACAAGGAGCATACTAACAAGCAAATAAAATCGTTTGCGTTTATACCATTTTTTCATAGAAAATCCTCCATCTTACTTAAATTGCTTGCTAACTATCTATTTCCCCTTTTTAGGGGTATATAGAAACATGAATCAGAAAATGAGTTTGATATAATAATTGGAAAAGCGAGAAAGGGGCTAGTAAAGATGACAAAGCCGATTTTAACGAATGACTGGTGGCCTCTATTGAAAGAGGAATTTAAAAAGCCATATTATCAGGATTTAAAAGAATTCATCACACGAGAATACAATCAGCATGCCATACATCCGAGTCCGGAAGATATTTTTAATGCGCTTCACTGTACACCGTATGAAAAGGTAAAGGTCGTCATTCTTGGCCAGGACCCTTATCATGGACAGGGTCAGGCCCATGGTCTTAGCTTCTCGGTAAAGCCTGACGTCCGCATCCCGCCTTCTTTACGAAATATCTTTAAAGAACTGAAAAGTGATCTGGGCTGTGAGGTTCCTGACAATGGTTACCTAGGCGAATGGGCGGAACAAGGTGTGCTTCTCCTCAATACCGTTCTAACTGTACGTGAAGGGGAGGCACATTCCCACAGGGGCAAAGGGTGGGAGACCTTCACGAATCAGATCATCCAGCTGTTGAATGAGAGGGAGACACCGGTGATTTTCATCCTTTGGGGAAAGCCAGCTCAAACAAAACTGCGTTGGATAGATGAAAAGCGCCACCCAATCATTACTTCCGTCCACCCGAGTCCGCTGTCTGCTAGCCGTGGTTTCTTTGGCAGTAAGCCATTCTCCAAAACCAATGAACTTCTTATGGAAATGGGATTGGCTCCTATCAACTGGCAAATATCGAACCGCAAAGGGGGCATGATAAATTGAAACGAGTAAATTGCATGGCCTGCAAGCATTTTTATGTGACGTGGGATCCTAAATTCCCCAAAGGTTGCCGCGCCTTTCAATTTAAAACATCCAATCTGCCATCCCTTGATGTGTATCGCTCCTCGGGTGAGCCTTGTTTGAAGTTTGAATCCAAAGCCAATTGAAAAGTAAGTTTTCTTCCCCCTTAATGTTTGCTATGCTAGGTAGGGAAGTTAGGAAATGTATGCAGACGAGGTGGTAAATGTGGATATCTCATCCAAACAGATGCTGGATAAAATGGAAGAGCTTGTGACAAAAGCTAAACTGGCGAATTCAGAGACTAAGTTGCAAGGGTATGTAGTTGCCATTCAGGCACTTTGTGAAGTGATGGTGGATGAAAAATCGGAAAATAACAAAATAATGAAGCCCATTACATTCACACAACCTGTTATGTCGAACATACCGAATGCAGAACCGGTTAAAATGGATGAAGCCAATGGGGATTCCTTATTTGATTTTTAAATAAAAAGTAAGAGAGGCGGAGCAATCGTGAAATTATTTATCATCTTAGGAGCGTTGAATGCATTCATAGCCGTGGCACTAGGAGCATTTGGCGCACATGGACTAGAAGGGAAAATACCTGATAAATATTTAGCAACCTGGAATACGGCTGTAGATTATCAAATGTTCCATGCGGCAGGCTTGTTGGTTATCGGTTTGTTGGCGGGGAAAATTACGAGCCCACTCATCAATTGGTCGGGTTGGATGATGTTCATCGGCATTATCATATTTTCCGGTAGCCTTTTCGTTCTGAGTGTCACTCAAATCAAAGTGTTGGGTGCCATCACACCAATCGGTGGCGTTTCATTTTTAGCAGCTTGGATCTTGATGATCATTGCTGCCTATAAGTATTTATGAAAAAATCCAGCTGGCCGCATTCAGGGATCAGCTCTTGTTTTTTGCATGATGAAAACGAACAGCCTCAGGATTTCTGAGGCTGTTCGTTTTCACATAGTCACTTTCTATCTAGGAGAGTATGTGGTAAGTCCAGCTCCTCCGAATGGATAGTCATACTCAATTTCTTCATCAAAGGTAATGTAATCTAAGAATACCATTGGTATCAAATAACGTTTTCCGGTCTGTGGGTCACTGATGATTAGATGATCGCGTCCGGCCGCTTCGATGATCCCCTTGAAGATTTTTGCATTCCATTCTTTATTGTTTTCAAATGTGGTATAAACGGTGGCCAGTTTCCCTTTATTCAAGCGTAATATGTTCTCTATATAAGATTGTTCGACTGGAAGCATGCCCGGTACTTGTGGACCGGTGGTGGGAGCGTTCATCGGCGTAGGGATTTGCTGCTGGGTACCGCCTGTAGTGGGCATCTGTGGTTGATAAGCAGGCTGCTGCTGGTAACCTTGTTGCTGCTGGTATTGACCCTGCTGCTGTCTTTGGGATGGGTCACTTTCATATGGGTTATAAGAGTTTCCTCCATAAGGATAATTGCCATAAGGATTATTTTGTGACATTGCATTCCCTCCTGAAATTCTAGGTTATTTCGGTTCTTGAACAACTGAACATCCGAGTGTCTTGGCTGGAAGAAACAGTGCGATTTATAGCAGCCGGAGTGGGACGGTTTACATGGATAATCTAGGGCAGACCCGGACACGGCCCAAAAAACCACAATGAATGTTACACATGCCATTGAACTACTGCATGTATGGCAGTCTGAAGCTGAATGAGACTGTGAAAAAAATTAGCATCACTAAAGAAAATGTATGGGACGATTCTGGATTTTATGTCATGGTAGTGGAAATAAAAAGGGGATGAAAAAGAAAGGCTCCCGGGATGCCGGAAGCCTTTGTCTTATACATATAAGAAAGTGGGTATGTTATCTTCTGAAAGGATGTTGCCGACGAAGAATGAACCAAACGCAGCATAACGGGCGCTGACTTCATCGAAACGCATTTCATAAATCAACTTTTTGAATTGAAGAACATCATCCGCAAATAGGGTAACGCCCCATTCGTAATCGTCAAAACCGACAGAACCGGAAATGATTTGTTTCACTTTACCGGCATAGCTGCGTCCGATCAAGCCATGCGAACGCATCAAGTTTTTACGTTCTTCCATGGAAAGCATATACCAGTTGTCTTCTCCTTCACGGCGCTTGTCCATCGGATAGAAACATACATGCTTCGCCTGAGGAAGGATTGGATAAAGTCTTGAACGTACATGAGGATTTTGATATGGGTCCTCACCGTCTCCACCTGCTAGATAATTACTTAATTCCACGACAGAAACGTAAGAATAAGCTGGGATCGTATATTCGGCAAGTTTCGTTTTATTGAATTCATTTTCAATGGCATTCAATTCTTCCATTGTCGGACGGGCAAACATAAGCATGAAGTCGGCTTTTTGTCCTACGATGGAATAAAGGGCATGACTGCCTTCATTGTTGCTTTGGGTCGTATTCCATTTATCCAATAAACCTTGGAATTCCGAGATGGCTAATTGACGTTCGTCACTTGACAACGTTTTCCAAGAGGCCCAATCAATCAGGCGGAAATCATGTAGACAATACCATCCATCAAGTGTTTGTGCTGCTTCACTCATTACGATCACTCCTATGTCTTAATATAACTTTAATATAACATAGTTTCAGTATAAGGAAATTTATATCAAGCCGCAAATGTCTGCAGTCATTCTTCTTTGTTCAAGGAATGTTCATATGTACGATTTTACGAAGAAGACCAATGATTCTGGAATTTAAATAGCGGCTAGAGTATTCTTAGAAGAAGAGCATAAAGTTTACGAAGTGGGTAATATAGGAATGAATAGAAGGTACATACATTCAAGGAGGATGAGCTTGTGAGCGATTTATTTGAAATTTTAGAATCGAAGATAACAGGGAATAATCTAAAAATCGTTTTTCCAGAAGGGCTGGATGGACGCGTTTTGGGAGCAGCGGGAAGGCTTGCTAAAGCGAAATTATTAACACCTGTATTAATTGGCGATATCGGCAAAATTCAAGAGAAAGCCAAAGACCTCAAAATTTCTCTGGATGCCATTGAAATTTACGATCCGAAAAACTACATCATGATGGATGAGATGGTTGAAGCTTTTGTTGAGGTTAGGAACGGAAAAGCCTCCGTTGAGCAAGCCCGTGAAATCCTCTTGGATGAGAATTACTTTGGAACGATGCTCGTTCATATGAAACAGGCACATGGCATGGTGAGTGGGGCAGCCCATTCAACGGCTGATACAGTCCGACCGGCATTACAAATCATTAAAACAAAGCCAGGTGTTCAAAAAACCTCGGGAGTCTTTATCATGGTCCGTGAAGAGGAAAAGTACGTATTCGCGGATTGTGCCATCAATATTAACCCGGATTCCCGTGATTTGGCTGAAATCGCATTGGAAAGTGCCAAGACGGCCCTGACATTCGATATCGAACCAAGAGTCGCGATGCTGAGTTTTTCTACGAAGGGATCGGCCCATTCACCAGAAACGGAAAAGGTCGTTCAAGCCGTCGCCTTGGCAAAAGAAATGGATCCACACCTTCTCCTGGATGGAGAATTTCAATTCGATGCGGCGTTCGTTCCTTCGGTTGCTAGGCAAAAGGCACCGGATTCTCTCATTCAAGGAGATGCCAATGTCTTTATATTTCCGAGTCTTGAAGCCGGTAATATTAGTTATAAGATGGTTCAGCGTCTGGGTGGTTTCGAAGCGGTGGGTCCAATCCTACAAGGACTTAACCGTCCAGTGAATGATCTTTCCCGTGGCTGCAGCGAAGAGGATGTATATAAATTGGCACTCATCACAGCCGCACAAGGATTCGTTGCGCAATACCAGTAATGACGTGAATGATATTGATAGAGGGAGATTTCTATGAGTGAAACAGATTCATTATTAAGGCAGCAAGAATGGCGGATAATTGACCAGTCATCGGTTGGTCCCCAGTTTCCAGCCCTAGAATCCTTCGCGATGGATGATACATTATGTGCCTCCGTAGGTTCCGGCCGCTCGACGGCCGTAGCCAGGGCTTGGGTGCATCATCAAACCATCGTACTTGGTATTCAGGATACGAAACTTCCTTTTCTTAAAGAGGGAATTAATTATTTGGATAAGCACGATTTCAAGGCGATTGTACGGAACTCAGGAGGGTTGGCCGTCGTGTTAGATGAAGGAGTCCTGAATGTATCACTCGTTTTCCCTGAAAGCGAACGGAAAATCGAAATAAACCGTGGATATGATGCCATGTGGGAACTGATTAGACGTATGTTCAGCGATTTCCCGGTTAGCATCGAAGCAAAAGAAATCGTGGGCTCCTATTGTCCAGGGAGCTATGACTTAAGTATCGATGGCAGGAAATTTGCCGGTATATCGCAACGCCGGATCCGCAATGGTGTGGCTGTACAAATATACATATGCGTCAATGGAAGTGGTGCACAAAGGGCCGAACTTGTGAAAGGTTTCTATCAGACCGCCAAAAAGCAGGTCGAAACGAAATTCACTTATCCGGATATCACTCCTTCCGTAATGGCCTCGCTTACTGAGTTATTGGGGGTTAAGTTAACTGTCCAAGATGTTATGCTCAGATTCCTGAACGTATTGAAGGAGCATAGTGGGAAGATATTTTCCGATTCCCTTTCGGCACAAGAGTGGCCTTTATATGAAGGGTACTTAACAAGAGTGGTAGAACGTAATAACAAAGTCTTCGATGCATTGGAAGAGGAATAAATGGTAAAAAGCTGTTCCTGAAGGAAGGGACAGCTTTTTCGGTGTTGCTTCCGAGTATAGTATTCACTGAAACTGAAAAAGAAACTTTTAGTAAGAAGATACCAGGCTAATACATGAAAAAAGAGCCCTTTCCAGACTCATTTTTCGGAAAATGTATAGGGAATGGCTATTTGTCATGTGGTTGACCTGATAAAAGGCCCCCGCATTATCTTTATTCAGCCATTTTCTCCAGATTTCCATTTCGGTCCATCTTGAATTTTGTGGCCGGGCGCTCTTCCTCCTCTAATAGGACTAGCTTCCTGGCACGATTCATGATATTCATCAATGTTTCGTAATCTTCCTGCATCAAGCCGCTATTTTGTTCAAGGTGGGATACTTTATTTTGAAGTTCTTCATTCCGTCCTTTTAACTCTTTTATTTCTAACTTCAAGCGTTCATTTTCAGTTTGTAATGTTTCGGATTGTAGCAATCGCCCATTCATGGACTCCAAATAAGCGATAACCATATCCAGGCCCATTGCCGGCGTGCTGGTAGGCATGTTTGTGTTCCTTTGTTGTGTCGGAACGAACGCTTCATCAGAAAATTCCTCTGCGGTTTCATAATTAGTAGATTCTATTACTGCCGTATCAGTCTCTGATTCCACGTCCTCTTCTTGCAGGAGAGGAGCCATGATATCAGAAATCATTGGGGATGGCGGTGTATAGAGCAGACGTTTTTTTCCTCCCTGATCTTTTCCGAGAATCCGTTGTCTCTGTTTTCTTTGTTTTTTTGCTAGAGACAGCGCCTTATCATAATTATGGCGGACAACTGCATTCCAGCGAAATCCACAAGCTGCGGATGTGCGGTTCAATTTGTCACCGACCTCTTCGAATGCGTTCAGTTGCGTGCTGCCTTCACGTACATGCCGTAATACCGTTTCTGCTAACAGTAAATCATCCTCTTCTGTCCAGGCATCTTGACGAACCTTCATTTCTACATACTCCCTTTCTGGTAACTTTTTAAAATGATCATTATATGAATATCTTGTAACAATGATTGATTAGGTGTTCTACTAGTATTTTGGACAAGATATGGATTTTTTATACAAAAAGGTTAAAAGGATACTAGTTTTTTGTGAGGGAAGGAAGAATAAGTTGAATTGACTTGGTACTTCCCCTATTTGGGGCATCCACTTATGACAAAGCATCTTTTCTCCTTCCATTCCGTCTCTTGATATTCATAGATAGAAACGGTAAAATACCTTTTAGTCACGTAAATAGAACGAAAATCATTTGTTATAGAAAGGATGCTTACCGAGGATGTCCAATGAATTCAGAGTGTGTGATGACTGCCTGGCAGTAAACGTCAAAACATTAATTCCACGGCTGGAAAAGCTTGATCCTGACGCGAAAATTGAAATTGGCTGCCAATCCTATTGTGGTCCGGGCAGGAAAAAATCCTTCGCTTTTGTCAATAACCGCCCAGTTGCGGCCCCGACAGAAGACGAGTTACTAGAGAAAATAGATAAGAAGCTAAAGTAGCTTTATGTATAAATAATTCAGCAGTTTTGAAACGTGAAACATGCGACTCGTCACCCAGATTCAATAAACTGTGGTGATTTTTTAATTCCGTTATTTTCTCTATCAAAATCCATAAAAACTCCTGATTTCATATAAAATCAACAGGCTTTCTATCATGGGTCGAGTTAGGATATTCTATAAAGACAAGCTATAATAAAAGCAATGAGATTATGAAAATGAGGGTAGTCCATGGAATATTCTGGCGAAAAATTACAAGAAGAAAAAGTATTTAAAGACCCAGTACACCGGTATATACACGTTCGGGACCGGGTTATTTGGGATTTGATCGGCACGAAAGAATTCCAGCGTCTTCGCAGAATCAAGCAACTAGGAACGACCTATCTTACCTTTCATGGTGCAGAACATAGTAGGTTTAGCCATTCGCTTGGGGTATATGAGATTGTCCGAAGAATTGTCGATGATGTCTTCGAAGGGAGACCGGAATGGAAACCGGATGAAAGGTTGCTTTCGTTGTGTGCGGCCTTGCTACATGATTTAGGACATGGCCCATTCTCTCACTCTTTTGAAAAGGTTTTTGATTTGGACCATGAACAGTTCACTCAACAGATCATTATCGGTCATACAGAAGTGAATGAGATCCTTCTCAAAGTAGGACCCGATTTTCCCAAAAAAGTAGCGGAGGTCATTGCCAAAACGTATAAAGGCAAATTAGTAGTCAGCTTGATTTCTAGTCAAATTGATGCCGATAGGATGGATTATCTGCAACGGGACGCTTATTTCACTGGAGTAAGCTACGGCCATTTTGATATGGAGCGGCTATTACGGGTGATGCGGCCGCGTGAGGAGCATGCTGTCATTAAGCAAAGTGGGATGCACGCGGTGGAAGACTATATTATGAGTCGATACCAAATGTATTGGCAGGTCTACTTCCACCCGGTTACACGGAGTGCCGAGGTCATCCTAACGAAAATTTTGCATAGGGCAAAGTATTTATTCGAAACCAACTACCAATTTGCCCAAGAACCCCGTCACTTTTATTCAATGTTCAAGGGCAATGTCACGTTAGAAGATTACTTGAAAATGGATGAATCCGTGATGCTCTACTATTTCGAGGCTTGGGAAGAAGAAGAGGATCCAATCTTAAGGGATTTATGTATCCGTTTCGTGAATCGAAAACTCTTTAAATATGTTGAGTTTCATCCTTCGAATAGTCAAATGAATAAACTAATGGAATTAAGGGCGCTATTCATTGAGGCGGGAATCAATCCTGATTATTATTTAGTCGTCGATTCCTCCTCGGACCTGCCCTATGATTTTTATCGTCCAGGCGAAGAGGAAGAGCGGTTGCCAATCCATTTGCTGCAAACGAATGGCGAACTTCGGGAATTGTCGCGTGAATCCGAAATAGTGGATGCCATTTCAGGAAAAAGACGAACGGATCATAAGTTGTACTTCCCGGCAGATTTACTACGCGATGAATCAACGAATAAAGATATAAAAAAACAAATCCGTCAGCTATTGGAGCTGTCGATTTAAAGCGGTACATTTTGGGTGAGGAGTGACGAGCCTTGTTTAAGGATCATGCAAACATTATCAATGCCATTTCAACTGCAGGTGAAATTTCAGGTCGAAAAAAGCTGCAAAAAATTGTTTATATAGCGAAGAAGTTATCCTTTCCTTTTCATGAAAAATTTCAATTTCACTTTTACGGACCGTACTCGGAGGAATTGACTTTACGAATAGAGGAACTTTGCGCAATGGGGTACCTGAATGAAGTGAAGGAGAAAAAGGCGGGCTATTATCAATACTGCTATTCCATTACGGAGGCGGGAAAAGACTTCTTGTCGATACAGGAAGTTGATATGCCTTCTCTTGATACATGCTTATTGGATATGAATGAACAAAATGCCCGGTTTTTGGAACTTGTTTCAACGGTCCTTTACTTTGATACGTTGGAAAAGGAAGAGGTCATTGAAAAAATCTTCACGCTGAAAAGCAAGCAAAAATATACGCTTGAAGAAATAGATGATGCATATGAATATATAGAGAAGCTACAAGGAAAAGCTAAGCCGAATTGATGGCTTAGCTTTTACGATTATGAACCCTTTTATTGGTCGCTTTTACGAACGCCGGCAACGGCTAAGTGGTTTTTAGCCATTTCTTCGATGAAAATCGTTACAGCTTCGGCTGGTGCACCGGTTGTTTCTGAAACAGCTGCTGTTACTTTTTCTACCAATGCTTTTTTTTGCTCCTCGGTACGGCCTTCAAGCATCTTGACTGTTACATATGGCATTTTCATATTCCCCCATTCTTTTTAATAGATGTAGTGTTTCACATTAGGGAAATATTTGCAAGATACTGAAATCAGAGTTTTTTCACATCTTGAAATTTTCATGTATACTAACGGTAATAAACATTGGGGGAGAAGCTATTGGATCAATTAGGACAGTTTTTGGCTTATAGTTTGGATAGGCTTCCTTACGTGATTGTCGTTCTTTTGATCGCGTTTACGGTTCATGAATTTTCCCATGCCTATGTGGCCTATAAATTTGGGGATCCGACAGCTAAGAATCAAGGAAGGGTCACCTTGAATCCCATACAGCATTTGGATCCAATCGGTACGCTCCTGATTTTGATTGTAGGATTTGGTTGGGCAAGGCCTGTCCCTGTCAATCGGTTTCATTTTAAGAATCCAAGACTGGCTGGCATACTGGTTTCCTTTGCAGGTCCGCTCAGCAATCTTCTTGTGGCGACGATAGGCTATTTAATCTGGTACGGGTTACTCGCTTCAGGGTTGGGACCTTACGACATGCCATTCTTCGTGGAACCTTTCTTTACGATGTTGATTCACTTAAATATCGTACTATTTGTATTCAATTTGATACCACTGCCACCTCTTGATGGGTATCGGATCGTAGAAGATCTGGTTTCGGTGGAAATGCGTGCGAAAATGACTCAGTATGAGCAATACGGATCCTTGATTTTCCTGATTTTAGTCATCACACCGTTGGGTAAATATACAATCAGTCCGATTATGAATGAACTTGTACCATTTGTTCGTGACAATCTCGGACACACTTTAAGTCTTTTGTTTTTTTAATATAGTAAATGACGAAACTGAAGGGGGTTATTAACATGGAAGAACAACCAAAGAAAAAGATAGGCTTCAATATTATTAAAAATGATCCGATGAAAGGCCATGGCGGATATGGCGCTGGTGTTTTAACGCTCGACAATATTTCACCGGTCATCATTGATGTGGATGCTGGTGAAGCGGAAGTCGACATCGGCGCGATGCATGCAAGAAGTGCTGTGGAAAAAGGAATCAAGTTTCTAAAGACAAAAGAGGAAGTGCCAAATGGGAAACCCTACTGGCTTGTTTGGGTAACGATTGAAGCCCTGCAAAATGGTCCGTACTATGCCGGGGTGACCGCTTGTGAGATGACGGTGGACCGCTCAATCAGACGTGGGTACAAATCCTTGCCGGAACATGTTAACCGGATGGATAAATCCTTGAAACGCCATATCATCGTCGAGGATATGGACGATAAATCAAAAAGCATCCTTGCCGAGTTCCTGAAAAACCACGATGCAGGAATGTGGGAGCGTTCATCCGATGAGCTTAAACAGTCTTTGACGGTTTAAATGTGTATTATTGTATGAAATGTGAAGTTTAGTAAAAAAATCACTTGTACGAAGCGAATAAAATCAGTAAACTTAGAGACAGCAGTTTAGACACTGTGGAACTAGGACAGAAAAACCCCGAAGCCGCTACCGGCTTCGGGGTTTTTCGTTATCCCCAAGGTTTTAAGATTTTTTTATACCAGGGGTTTTTATGTTTCCCGTCCTTCGGAGCACTTTTGGTGTTCTTTTGCTTGAAGTGCTCTTCACAGTATTCCACGGGTTCGGTTCCTTTTACATAGTAAGTTAATCTGGAGACGGGGCAGGCATCTGTTGCAAGTTTGCCGCTTGCTGGATTGACATGTACACCGATTACATTACCCGTTTCCTTAAAGGGTTTGGAAGGTTGCCCTTTCAAACCCTTCTCCATATAGGATGCCCATATTTTTTTCGCATAACTTTTTTCGGCGGGGATTTCTATCTTTTTCCCTTGATCGTAGCCAGTCCATACACCTGCAACCAGTTGAGGCGTATAACCGACCATCCAGCTGTCGGTGGAAGTGGAACCCGACTTCCCTGCGACGCGGTGCGTCAATTGGGAACTGATCGTGCTCCCTGTCACCTTCGTGTAGCCGTTTAGCGTTTCGTCAAAAACCCCGGTAAGCATTTCAGTCATGACAAATGCCTTATCCTTATCCAGAATCTGTTCACCTTTCTGGGATCGTTCGAAGATGACTTCACCTTTTCGGTCTTCCACCTTGGTGATGAATGTAGGCTCTACTTTTTTGCCGCCATTAGCCAGGATTCCGTACGCATTGACCATTTCAATGGGCCTCACATTGGATGTGCCAAGTGCAAGGGAAGGGACCGCATCCATTTTGGAAGTGATGCCAAAACGACGAGCCGCATCAACCAATGCCTGTTCGCCGAGAAATAGATGGGTCTTCACGGCATAAATGTTATCGGATAAAGCAATGGCCTGTGCCATCGTTATCTCATCATTCGCATACTGATAGTTATAGTTATGCGGCTTATATGAAGTATGGCCATCATCAAAGGTAAAGGTTGTGGCCTCACTTTTTAAAGTGGTTGACGGTGTAAACCCGTTTTCTAGTGCTGAATAGTATAGAAGCGGCTTTATTGTCGATCCTGGCTGGCGTAGGGCCTGTGTGACACGGTTGAATGGTGAAGCTGTGTAGTCAGTGCCCCCGACGAGTGCGCGGACTTCCCCGGTCCTGGGATCCATGGCCACCAGTGATGCTTGGATGCTAGCCTGTTCGGGTATGACAGTGGAGAGGGACTCCTCTGCGATGCGCTGTTGATTTTCATCCAATGTGGTATAAACCTTTAAGCCCCCGAGCTCGATTGTCCGGTCATCTAAATGAAGTTGCGTTTTTAGGGCCTGTTTGACGGCATCCTGGAAGTAAGGAGCCATTTTCTTGGTTACAGTACCATGTTCGCCATTTAAAGAAAGGGATGCCTGGAGGGCTTCATCCGTATCAGCTTTTGAAATATAGTCTTTGGTTTGCATGGCATGCAGGACGACCTTTTGCCTTGATTTGGCTTTATCCAGGTTGTCCAAAGGCGAATAGTTGGATGGCCCCTTTGGGATTCCGGCTAGCATGCTTGCCTCCGGAAGCGTCAAATCCTTGGCATCCTTACCGAAGTAATATTGGCTTGCAGCTTGTGCTCCATAGGCGCCATGGCCATAGTAAATCGTATTTAAATAGCCTTCTAGAATGTCTTTTTTTGAGTAATTCATTTCCAGGCGTATTGTATAGAACGCTTCATTGAGCTTACGCGACCACGTCTTATCATGGTCAAGGAAGAGATTCCGGGCATATTGCTGGGTGATCGTACTTGCCCCTTGAACCTTGGACATGGCACGGACATCAGCAAGAATGGCGCCACCGATCCGTTTTATATCAAAGCCCTTATGGGTGTAAAATTGGCGATCTTCTACTGCGACTGTTGCCTTGACTAGTTCGGGTGAAATCGATTCCAGCCCGACCCAGTAGCGTTTTTGACCATTATCGGATTCTCCAATCACATTTCCGTCATGGCTATAATATAGGGTAGATTGAGGTACAGCCAAAGGCGGCGGACCTAGTATTTTTGCATACATCAGTAAAGAGAGAAGCAAGACAAAGAGAATGATGAGACCTATTGTGGCAAAAATGATGAAAGCCCGCACATATTTAGTTGTCCTTTTAAAACGTTCGCTTGGAATGAGCTCCATTGCTTTCACCTCTCTTATTTTTAAAAAAAGAATCTATTACTATTATGGAAAAAAAAGATATTTTTAAACATAAGAAGTGGAATTGTAATATTTATCTTGCATTTCTGGTAGATTCGTCTATACTTTTTCTAGCTAATGGGTATACCGAATATCGGCCAATTAGTTGAAAGACTATAAGATTTTGGAAAGGAAGCGTTAATAAATGAGCATTTGGTTTACTGAGAAACAAACAGAGAATTTTGGTATTACGATGAAAGTGAATCGTACTTTACATACGGAACAAACGGAGTTTCAAAAGTTGGATATGATTGAAACTGAAGAATGGGGAAATATGCTTTTGTTGGATGACATGGTGATGACATCCCAACGCGATGAGTTCGTTTACCACGAGATGGTAGCCCATGTTCCTTTATTTACACATCCTAATCCAGAAAATGTTTTGGTCGTAGGAGGAGGAGACGGCGGAGTTATCCGTGAAGTTCTTAAGCATCCAAGCGTAAAAAAAGCTACACTGGTTGATATTGATGGAAAGGTCATCGAATACTCCAAGAAGTATTTACCTGAAATTGCAGGCATGCTAGAAGATCCACGTGTCGATGTGCAAGTAGGGGATGGCTTTATGCACATCGCGAAGAGTGAAAATGAATTCGATGTGATTCTTGTGGACTCTACCGAACCAGTGGGTCCTGCTGTAAATCTATTTACCAAAGGCTTTTATGCCGGCATCTCCAAGGCTTTGAAAGAAGACGGAATCTTCGTTGCCCAATCGGATAACCCTTGGTTTAAATCGGACTTAATCCGCGATGTACAGCGCGACGTGAAAGAAATATTCCCGATCACAAGCCTTTATTTAGCCAATATCCCGACGTATCCAAGTGGGCTGTGGGCATTCACGATCGGTTCTAAAAAATATAATCCGCTTGACGTTCCAGACGAGCGTTTCCACGATATAGAAACAAAATACTATACAAAAGAACTTCATAAAGCAGCTTTCGTTCTGCCTAAATTCGTTCAAGATTTAGTGAAATAAGGGGGCATGAACATGCGATTCGATGAAGCGTACTCAGGCAATGTATTCATTAAAAGCCATCCGGACTTCGAGGAATCCGAAGCGGTGCTTTATGGTATGCCGATGGACTGGACAGTCAGCTTCCGTCCGGGTTCCCGTTTTGGACCAACAAGGATTCGTGAAGTTTCAATCGGCTTGGAAGAATACAGCCCATACTTAGACCGTGAATTGGAAGAAGTGAAATTCTATGATGCTGGGGATATCCCATTGCCTTTCGGTAATCCGCAACGCAGTATCGATATGATTGAAGAATTTGTAGACGGTGTGCTTGATGCCGGTAAATTCCCATTGGGCATGGGGGGAGAACACCTTGTTACATGGCCTGTCATAAAAGCCATGTTTAAAAAGTACCCCGATATGGCCATTATCCATATGGACGCCCATACAGATTTGCGGGAGGATTATGAAGGAGAGCCACTTTCCCATGCTTCCATCATCCGAAAATCAGCAGAGCTTATCGGGCCAAGTAATGTTTATTCATTTGGAATCCGTTCCGGGCTAAAGGAAGAATTTCAATGGGCAAGGGAAAATGGCATGCACATCTCTAAGTTTGAAGTGCTTGATCCCCTGAAGGAAGTATTGCCGCAATTAGCGGGTCGTCCGGTTTATGTGACGATAGACATCGACGTGCTTGACCCTGCGCATGCGCCGGGTACAGGGACCGTCGACTGCGGTGGTATTACGTCCAAAGAGCTTTTAGCTTCGATCCACGAGATAGCCCGTTCAGAAGTGAATGTGGTTGGCTGTGATTTAGTAGAAGTGGCCCCGATTTATGATCCATCTGAACAAACGGCGAATACGGCAAGCAAGCTGATTCGTGAAATGATTCTTGGTTGGGTTCAAAAGGGTTAAATATGATAGGGGAGGCTGTTCCTGCATTTTAGCGGGAATGGCCTTTTTTTGTATGTATTCGGGAAATATCATCGCTTTCCCTTCGTAATTAAGAGCTTGTCTTGCGTTACATTCAAATGAATTGCATACTAAGACAAGATATGAAACTTTATTTTCCGCTCCAAGTTGAAACTTCATTGAAGAATATTTATACTTATAAAGTTAAGAACGAGATGATGAAGGAAGTGTAGCTTTGACTCTTCATGATATAGATAAGCAGAATGTTAAAGTGACATTGCAGACAAAAATCAGGCATGGCTCTGAAACGGAAACGTATGAGCTCGTCACTTTTGGTACAAGGATGTATAAAGGGTCCGATTTGTATTTGCAATATGCAGAGGAAAATGAAGCCGGCAAAACGCAGACAACCATTAAGCATAAAACGAACGAAACGATTCTGCTTAGGAACGGTGCCGTTAAAATGAGACAGCTTTTCCGCTTGCAGGAAGCGACAAATGGACATTATGAAAGTATATATGGCAGGTTGGGGCTATCGACGACCACAAAGAAAATTCAGCATCAATGGGATGAAAAGAAAAAGGAAGGGAAACTGATCCTTCGCTATGCACTACATATGCAGGGAAGCGAACCCGGGCAATATGAAATGACGATTTCCTACAAGGAGGAAGCTTAGAACATGAATATAGTAAATGAGGTACAGGAAAAACTGAAACAGGAAATTAAAGATGCGGTTATTAAAGCTGGTTTGGCAACGGAAGAACAGGTCCCCCAAGTAGTGTTAGAACTTCCAAAAGATAAGACACACGGAGACTACTCCACGAATATGGCGATGCAATTAACGAAAATCGCAAAAAAAGCACCGAAAATGATTGCAGAAGCAATCATCGAGAACTTTGATCAGTCCAAGGCATCCATTGAAAAAATTGAAATCGCAGGCCCGGGATTCATAAACTTTTACATGGATAACTCTTATCTGACAGAGTTGGTTCCAGTGATTCTGAAAGCAGATGAAGCCTATGGGGAAAGCGATTATGGTAAAGGCGAAAAAATCCAGGTTGAGTTCGTTTCTGCAAACCCGACTGGTGACCTGCACCTTGGTCATGCGCGTGGTGCTGCTGTTGGTGACACGTTATGTAATGTTCTATCAAAAGCGGGATACGACGTTTCGCGCGAATACTATATAAATGATGCAGGTAACCAAATCAATAACTTGGCAATTTCAATCGAAGCACGGTACTTCCAAGCACTTGGCCTTGATAAAGAGATGCCTGAAGACGGTTACCGCGGCGAAGATATTATCGGGATTGGTAAAACGCTTGCGAAGGAATATGGAGATAAGTATGTTAACGTCGATGAAAAAGAACGTTATGACTTTTTCCGTGAGTACGGATTGAAATGTGAAATGGCTAAGTTGAAAACGGACTTGGAAAATTTCCGTGTCGGTTTTGATGTGTGGTTCTCGGAAACGTCCCTTTATCAAAATGGGAAAATCGACGAAGCACTAAGCGTTCTGAAGGAGAGAGGCCATGTTTATGAAGAAGACGGGGCAACTTGGTTCCGTTCAACAGAACTTGGCGATGATAAGGACCGCGTTCTTATCAAAAAGGATGGCTCCTACACATACCTGACACCGGATATTGCGTACCACCGCAATAAATTGGAGCGTGGATTCGACACCCTCATCAATATTTGGGGAGCGGATCACCATGGTTATATTCCACGTATGAAAGCGGCAATCGAAGCGTTAGGCTATAATCGTGAGCAGCTTGAAGTGGAGATCATTCAGCTTGTTCATCTATTCAAAGATGGCGAGAAAATGAAAATGAGCAAGCGTACCGGTAAAGCGGTAACGATGCGTGACTTGATTGAAATGGTCGGCCTGGATGCCACACGGTATTTCTTTGCCATGAGAAGTGCGGACACACATATGGACTTTGACCTTGATCTAGCTGTATCACAATCCAATGATAACCCGGTCTATTATTCACAATATGCTCATGCCCGTATTTCAAGCATCTTGCGTCAAGGTGTGGAACAAGGGATTAGCTATGAAGGCATCACTGATTTTACTGCTCTTTCTACGGAGAAGGAATTCGAGCTATTGAAGAAATTAGGGGAATTCCCACAGGCAATCGCGGAAGCAGCCGAAAAACGGATGCCGCACCGCATGACGAATTATATTTTCGACCTGGCTTCTACATTCCACAGCTTCTACAATGCGGATAAAGTATTGGATAGTGAGAAAATGGATAGAAGTAAAGCTCGTCTTGCTCTAGTGAAATCGGTTCAAATTACGTTGAGAAACGCACTGGCACTAATCGGCGTTTCTGCACCGGAAAAAATGTAATAAGAAAAAGCGGCCGTTTCCCGTGAAACGGCCGCTTTTTTATTTAATGAAAACAGATCCCCCGCTTACTCTTTTCACTCCACGGATTCTAGACATCTCTTCAATCAATTTCAGCATCGCCTGATCCTTCATTTTTGCTTCAATCATGAAATCAACATCCTTCCCCAACTCCGTGAGTGCTTTTAGGAGGGGCATAATGAAGGCAATATCAATATAATCGGCATGTGAACGAAACGCACTGGCTGACTTTGGGGAAGAAATATGGATTGTAGGGACCGAATTGCTGTCTTCCCATGTAGTGTAGACATCGGTGAGTAGCTCGTTAAGCGGCTCCACCGATAGATTGGCAAGATGGTGATGATAATCAAAGACGAAAGGAATGCCTTCCCGCTTACATACACGTAACGTTTCGGAAGCTGTATAGGTTTTATCATCATTCTCCAGGGTCATCCTTGCTTTTACATGTTCAGGGAGCGACCTGAGGTTGTCGTGAAAGCGAATGATTGCTGAATCTTTATCACCGTAGGCGCCGCCAATATGGATATTGATGAAGGATTGGTCTGCAATGCCCATCGCTTGAAGCATTTTATAGTGAAATTCCATATCCTTCACGGCATTTTCTGTAATGCTTGGTTTCGGGCTAGTGAAAAGCGTAAATTGGTTCGGATGAAAGCTGACCCGCATGTTGTTCGCCAATACCCAATCCCCAAGTTGTTTCCATTCTTTTGCAAAAGGGGTGACAAAATCCCATTTTACATCCGGGTGAGTCGCCAAGGGCACGATGGAACTGGAAAGTCGGTAAAGCTCGACCTGATGGGCCGTATTATACTGAAGGACCCGCAATGTGTTCTCGATATTTTGTTTGGTCACCTCTAATAGCTTTTGCCTTCCTTCTTCCTGACCAAGCTCGTTATATCGTTTGAAGGTCAGGGTCTTTGCAGGGGAGGCCTCCCAAAGACAGGTTGCATTGGATACAAATCCGAATCGTATTTTCATTTTCTTCACTCCCATTACCCGATTTTTAAAGAAAAGGGGAAAGGATGGCAGCTAGTGATTCTTTTACTGAACGTAAGATATTAGGGGAGGAGAGTGTCTTTTCCGCTATTGGGTTAGATTCAGCAATGTCGATCGCCAATTCATCCTTCACATCTTCTATGCAGCGGCGGTCATATATTAAACAATTGATTTCGCTATTCAGGAATAAACTCCGTTTATCAAAATTTGCCGTACCGATATCACACATAATATCATCGATCAATATCACTTTAGAATGGTAGAACCCTCTCTGAAATTGCATGATGGAGGCGCCTTCTCTTAATAAAATTCTAAAGTAGCGGAATGATGCCTCTTTAACTAGGGCATGGTCCGAAACGTCCGGAACGATGACGGTGACCGCTACCTTTCTGGAAAGGGCTTCCCTTAATGCTTCAAACAATTTATGGCTTGGGATGAAGTAGGGTGTCCCAATAATAATTTCCGTATCAGCTTTTTGAATCAGGTTTATCAGAGTTTGTTCAAGGTCGCTTCCATTAGTCACGATGAACTGTTGAGCTTGTGAGCCAGGAACTAATTCAGGAAAATAGGCGGGAGTCCCCCTGAAATCTTCTTTTGTATCATAAAACCAATCAGAAAGGAAAACTTCCTGTAAATCCTTCACTCCTTCCCCCGTGATTTTCAGGTGGTAATCACGCCAAGGGTTTAGCTTTTCTCCTTGATTAATATATTCCTTCCCAATATTAAAACCGCCCAGATACCCAATCCTTCCGTCAATTACGGTGATTTTCCGGTGATTTCTTCTTTGCGTGGAATAGAAAAGGAAAGGGGTCTTCGGTTTAAAGCTATATGAAAAGTGAACATTGCTTTTCTTTAATTCTTGAATGGACTGCCGGGACATTTTTTTACCTCCGACCCTATCTACCAACAGCCTTACCTCCACACCCGATTCTGCCTTTTTTTGAAGCAACTTCAAAAAGTCATTGCTAAATTGATCCTCTTTCACGATATAAAAAAGAATATGTATGGACTCCTGGGCCCGTTCAATTTCTTTCAGGAAATCTTCGAATAGGATTTTCCCTGATGTAAAGACGGTCATTTCACTTTTACGGGGCGGGAAAGTGATGTTCGTTGCCCGCTTTACCTGCTGCTTATAGCCTAATTTGAAATCAACCCAGCACCAAGTGAGGATCAACATTAATATAGAAAAAAACGTAACGAACACCTTCAACACGATCCCCCCTTAATGGTTTAAGTTAGTTTGACTCAAACAACCTATTTGTAACCATTAATTAAGTACAAGAGAAAGTGGATTTTTTTAAAAAATAAGAAGGGTAATTGACGGAATTGTCGAACTTTACTAGTGGGTGTAGAAAAATAACAATATTTACAAAGAAAAAAGTTGACTGAATGCTCATTCATTATATAATGGAGATAATCAAATTTCAGGAAAATGCCATTTTTTCTATAATTTTAAAGTGGTGATCTGGCATTTTTACACGATTCACGAATATATAAAAGGGGGAACGCATGCAATGGAAATGAATGGCCTGCTGTGGATTAACTTAATTGCATTTTTACTTGTAACCGCTTACGCTGCTGGATTATTTGTCTATTTAATCAGGACTCGAATGGCCTATATAAAGCTTGGCAAAAAGGTGGAATTCGATAATCGCGTCAAAGAACGGCTGGTTAAAATTGGGGTTTATGTATTCGGACAAAAGAAGCTCTTTAAAGACAAGAAGAGCGGGATCATACACTCCATGTTATTTTATGGTTTCATCTTAGTACAATTTGGAGCCATTGACTTTTTTATCAAAGGATTAAAGCCAGGATGGCATTTACCATTTGGTCCGGTATACCCGGCGTTCACTTTCTTTCAGGAAGTCGTGACGCTCACGGTTCTTGTTGCAATCTTATGGGCAGCATACCGCCGTTATGTAGAGAAGCTTGTTCGATTGAAAAGAGATTTTAAAGCAGGGTTGGTCGTCATTTTCATTACCGGAATCATGGTTACCGTATTAACAGGTAATGGAATGGGAATGATCTGGCACGGTCATGATGCAACGTGGTCAGAACCCGTAGCATCCAGCATTGCGTTTTTATTCAACTGGATGGGACCGACCGCAGCGACTGTCGTGTTTTACGTAGCTTGGTGGTTGCATTTGATCATCATATTATCGTTCCTTGTCTATATCCCGCAGTCCAAGCACGCTCATTTAATTGCTGGACCCGTTAATGTATTCCTGAATCGTTTGGATAACCCGGGTAAGCTGAAGCCGGTGGATTTAGAGGAAGAGATTTTGGATAAAGAAGGAAATCAATATTATGGTGCCAAATATATCGAAGACTTAACGCAATATCAAATGATTGACCTATATGCCTGCGTAGAGTGTGGTCGCTGTACGAATATGTGTCCGGCCACAGGTACGGGAAAAATGCTATCGCCGATGGATATCATTATCAAAATGCGTGATCACTTAACGAATACAGGGGCAGCCGTTACGACTAAGCAACCTTGGGTTCCGTCTTTCGTATTTGGAAATACAAAGGGCAACCAAATCGCTTTAGCGAGTGCGGGGCAGGGGGCGCAGGAGTCTGCAGCAGCAACCGAGGCCTATAGCGCTAGCCTTATTGGGGAAGTCATCACGGAAGAGGAACTATGGGCATGTACAACGTGCCGGAACTGTGAAGATCAATGTCCGGTCATGAATGAACATGTTGATAAAATCATTGATATGCGCCGTTACTTGGTGCTGACGGAAGGTCGTTTGGATCCCGATGCCCAACGTGCGATGACAAACATCGAACGCCAAGGGAATCCTTGGGGATTGAACCGTAAAGAAAGAGAAGACTGGATAGGTTTACGTGACGACGTTGTCATCCCAACCGTCAAGGAAATGAAAAAAGCGGATGAGGAATTTGAATATTTATTCTGGGTAGGCTCGATGGGGTCGTATGATAACCGAAGCCAAAAAATCGCCCTTTCTTTTGCTAAATTAATGAATGAAGCTGGCGTCAAATTTGCCATCTTAGGAAATAAGGAGAAAAATTCGGGCGATACTCCTCGCCGTCTAGGAAATGAGTTTGTTTTCCAAGAACTGGCCATGAAAAATATCGAAGAATTCCAGAAAAACGATATCCAAAAAATCGTGACCATCGATCCGCATGCATATAATATCTTCAAGAATGAATATCCGGACTTTGGACTGGAAGCGGAAGTGTACCATCACACGGAATTACTTGCTCAGCTTGTTAAGGAAGGAAGACTGGTACCGCAATTCCCGGTCAATGAAACGATTACCTTCCATGACTCCTGTTACTTGGGAAGATATAACGATGTATACAGCCCACCACGTGAAATCTTGCAATCCATTGAAGGCGTCAAACTTGTCGAGATGGAACGTAACCGTGAGAAAGGAATGTGCTGTGGAGCTGGGGGCGGCTTGATGTGGATGGAAGAGGAAACGGGTAACCGAATTAACGTTTCCCGTACCGAACAAGCTCTTGCAGTAAACCCAACTGTTATTAGCTCAGGTTGCCCATACTGTTTGACGATGTTGTCGGACGGGACGAAGGCAAAAGAAGTTGAAGAGAATGTGAAAACGTATGATGTTGCCGAATTACTCGAAAAGGCAATCCTGGGAGATAGTAAGCCAGTAGCGTCTTAAGTTAAATAGAATTGCCTGCTTCTTTTAAATGAATACATTCACTAGAAGCAGGCAATTTCTCTTTTATATAAACTAAATATTTTAATTTTTGTAAAAAATATGTAAAATGGAATTAAGCGCTTTCAAATTTTTTTTATACGGACATCGAGCGAGCGTTCAATCAATTTACCTGAGGAGGAAATGAATAATGACGAAAACAGTGATCATTAGCGGTGTGAGAACACCTTTTGGTAAGTTCGGCGGGGGCCTCAGCAGTTTGACAGCCTCACAGCTTGGTGGAATAGCAATCAAAGAAGCGGTTGAACGGGCAGGGATTGATGGAAGCAAGGTAGGCGAGGTCATTATGGGGAATGTGCTCCAAGCGGGGCAAGGGCAGATCCCTTCTCGGCAAGCAGCACGTAATGCAGGGTTACCTTGGGAAGTGAAAACGGAAACGATAAACAAAGTTTGCGCCTCAGGTCTTCGAAGCGTGACATTGGCAGATCAGATTATTCGCTTAGGGGAGGAAGAAATCATCGTTGCTGGTGGAATGGAATCGATGAGCAACGCACCATACATTCTCCCGAAAGCGAGATGGGGACTACGGATGGGCGATGGTCAGCTGAAGGATACGATGATCTCGGATGGCCTTAGCTGTAGCTTTACAGGCGTACATATGGGGACGTATGGAAACAGTACAGCTGCAGAACTGGAGCTTACGCGTGAGCAGCAGGATAGCTGGGCTTATGAAAGTCACCAAAAGGCCATTAAGGCAATCGATGCCGGAATTTTGGCTGAAGAGATCATTGCCGTAGAGGTTCCGGTAAGAAAAGGAACGCCTATGACGATTGAGCATGATGAAGGCCCAAGAAAAGATACATCAGCCGAGAAGCTGGCCAAATTAGGTCCGGCCTTTAATAACGAAGGGACCATCACGGCTGGAAATGCCCCAGGGGTCAATGACGGAGCGGGAGCCCTTGTCTTAATGAGTGAAGAACGTGCAGAAAAAGAAGGGGTAACGCCTTTTGCCTATATTTTGAGCCATGCAGAAGTGGCTGTGGAAGCCAAAGACTTTCCCAAAACACCTGGTTTGGTCATCAATGAACTCTTGAAAAAGTCCGGTAAATCCATCGAGGACATAGATTTATTTGAAATCAATGAAGCCTTTGCCGCTGTCGCCCTAGCCAGTGGGAAGATTGCGAATGTCAATCCTGAAAAAGTAAATGTAAACGGTGGTGCCGTAGCATTGGGACATCCGATTGGGGCTAGTGGAGCCCGCATCATCATCACGCTTATGCATGAATTGAAACGTCGCGGCGGCGGATTGGGCATTGCAGCCATTTGCAGTGGCGGCGGTCAGGGAGATGCCATTTTAATAGAAGTGCCAACGCAGGGAAAATAGATTGCTAGATAACTAAGGAGGGATTTTGGATGGGCATTCAAAAGGTTATGGTCATTGGTGCAGGGCAAATGGGTTCTGGTATTGCCCAGGTATGCGCAATGAGCGGCTATGATGTTCTATTGCATGACTTGAAAGAAGAATATGTAGAAAAGGGATTAGGTACGATTACCAAGAACCTTTCCCGACAAGTAGAAAAAGGAAAACTGCCTGCTGAAGATAAAGAGGCAACGTTATCCCGGTTGACAGCATCAACGGATTTGAATCAAGCGAAAGATGTGGATTTGGTCATTGAAGCAGCCATTGAAAATATGGAAATCAAAACGAAGCTTTTTGCCCAATTGGATGAAATCGCCCCGAAGCATGTCATACTGGCGACCAATACGTCATCGCTTCCCATTACGGAAATAGCTGCTGCGACAAAAAGGCCGGAGAAGGTGATCGGCATGCATTTCATGAATCCGGTTCCGGTCATGAAGCTGGTCGAGATCATCCGTGGTCTTGCTACAGCAGACGACGTATATGAAGAAATTGAGGAAATGGCAAAGTCCTTAAGTAAGGTCCCGGTCGAAGTGAATGATTTTCCTGGATTCGTTGCGAACCGGATACTGATGCCAATGATCAATGAGGCGGTTTATACCCTATACGAGGGTGTAGCAACCAAAGAGGCGATCGATGACGTCATGAAGTTAGGCATGAATCATCCCATGGGACCACTTACACTCGCGGACTTCATTGGCCTGGATACATGTTTATACATAATGGAAACCCTCCATGATGGGTTAGGGGACGACAAATACCGTCCATGTCCGTTATTGAGGAAATATGTAAAAGCAGGTTGGCTTGGTAAGAAGTCAGGACGTGGTTTTTATGAATACAGTTAGTCTTCAGGTAGAGCAAGGGCATCAGGGGAGGAATGTAGGGATGGATTTCCAATTCACAGAAGAGCAGGAAATGATGCGCAAGATGGTCCGTGATTTTGCCGAAAAGGAGATAGAGCCCCATATAGAATCGATGGAAAGAGGGGAGTTTCCCAAAAAGATCCTCCGTAAAATGGGTGAACTTGGACTGATGGGTATCCCGATCCCAGAGCAATATGGTGGAGCAGGGATGGATTTCATGTCTTATATCATTGCCATCAATGAAATTTCTAAAGTGAGCCCGACTCTGGGTGTCATACTTTCGGTCCATACTTCCGTTGGCACGAATCCAATCGTTTACTTCGGAACGGAAGAACAGAAAGAGAGGTTTGTCCCGAAGCTTGCTGCAGGTGAATACTTAGGTGCCTTCTGTTTGACGGAACAAAGTTCAGGATCCGATGCTGCGAGTTTGAAAACAAAAGCCGTAAAGGAAGGCGACACCTACCGGCTGAACGGTTCAAAGGTATTCATCACAAATGGAGCGGAGGCAGATGTTTACATTGTATTCGCTTCCAGTGATCCGAGTAAGAAAAGCAAGGGCATTTCTGCCTTTATCGTAGAAAGAGGAACACCTGGCCTTATTTTCGGGAAAAATGAGCGGAAAATGGGACTTCATGGTTCCAGTACGGTACAGGTAACCTTTGAAGATATGAGAATACCAGCTGAGAATCTCCTTGGTAACGAGGGTGAAGGGTTCAAAATTGCAATGGCCAACCTGAACGTTGGAAGAATAGGCATTGCTTCTCAAGCCCTCGGTATTGCAGAAGGCGCCATGAAACATGCTGTCGAGTATGCAAAGAGCAGGGTGCAATTCGGCAGACCGATTGCCATGCAGCAAGGCATCGGTTTCAAATTGGCCGAAATGGCCACGAACATCGAGGCTTCCAGGTTATTAGTCTATCAAGCGACCTATCTTCAGTCGCTTGGGTTACCTTGTGGCAAGGAGGCATCGATGGCAAAGTTGTTTTCATCGAAGACGGCTGTAGAAGTGACAACTGAGGCCATTCAGGTATACGGAGGGTACGGGTATACAACGGAATACCCGGTCGAACGTTACTTCCGGGATGCCAAGGTGACGGAAATTTATGAAGGAACCAGTGAGATACAAAGGATCGTCATTAATAAACATCTCTAAAACCAAGAAGATGGGGGACATGGATATGCAATTTAAATTAACGGAAGAACATGAAATGATCAGGAAAATGGTGCGTGATTTCGCTGAAAATGAAGTGGCTCCAACAGCAGCCGAAAGAGATGAAGAAGAACGGTTTGACCGTGAGATTTTTGATAAAATGGCTGAACTTGGACTGACCGGAATTCCATGGCCAGAAGAATACGGTGGCATCGGAAGCGATTATCTTGCGTATTGTATCGCAATCGAAGAACTATCCCGTGTATGTGCCTCTACAGGGGTTACACTTTCGGCCCATACATCCCTTGCTGGTTGGCCGATCTATAAATTTGGTTCGGAAGAACAGAAACAAAAATACCTTCGCCCGATGGCTCAAGGTGAAAAAATCGGTGCATATGGTTTGACGGAACCAAGCTCAGGGTCTGATGCCGGTGGCATGAGAACAACTGCCAAGCTTGTAGGAGATGAATACGTCATCAATGGTTCGAAGATATTCATCACGAACGGTGGTATCGCCGATACGTATGTAGTATTTGCATTGACAGATCCGGAGTCTAAACAAAAAGGAACAAGTGCCTTTATTGTCGAGAAGGATTTCCCAGGCTTCAGTGTAGGTAAAAAAGAGAAAAAACTCGGAATTCGTTCTTCACCGACAACTGAAATCATTTTTGATGAATGCCGTGTACCAAAAGAAAATCTTTTGGGAAAAGAAGGCGAAGGGTTCAAAATCGCGATGATGACTCTTGATGGCGGACGTAACGGAATTGCCGCTCAGGCAGTCGGTATTGCCCAAGGAGCCTTGGATGCGGCGGTTGGTTATGCAAAAGAACGCGTCCAGTTTGGAAAACCTATTTCCGCACAGCAGGGAATCGGTTTTAAATTGGCGGATATGGCGACAGGTGTCGAGGCTTCGCGACTCTTAACGTATCAAGCGGCTTGGCTGGAGTCAGTGGGCCTCCCTTATGGAAAGGAATCCGCCATGTCGAAACTTTTTGCCGGGGACACAGCCATGAAAGTAACAACGGAGGCTGTTCAAGTGTTTGGCGGGTATGGATATACAAAAGATTACCCGGTTGAACGCTTTATGCGTGATGCAAAGATCACCCAAATTTATGAGGGAACACAGGAAATTCAAAAACTGGTCATCTCAAGGATGATAACTAAATAGAGTCGAAACCAGGTTTTCCGGAGAGGCCCTTCCGCCTCCCGGAATACCCTTTTCATTTTTCTGAAAGGCTCCCTGAAGGTGAAGGGTGAGCTTTCTAAAAGGGGTTTAAGAAATGGAAAAAAGAGAAGTTCAAGCATCTGTCAAGGATGAGAGGCTGATCGAGAAAAGGCGTAAGCAGATGATTAAAGGTGCCGTTAACCTATTTAAAGAGAAGGGGTTTCACCGGACGACAACAAGGGAGATTGCTAAAGCATCCGGTTTTAGTATAGGTACGTTATACGAGTATATCCGGACGAAGGAAGACATTTTATATCTCGTCTGTGACTTTATTTATGATGAGGTCCGGGAGAAACTTCAGAGGGAAATCGAACAGAGTGATGGGACGCTAGATAGCCTGAAACTGACGATCGCCTATTTTTATCAGGTAATGGATGAGATGCAGGATGAAGTATTGGTCATGTATCAAGAGGTGAAAGCCTTGACCAAGGATGCCTTACCATACGTTTTAAACAAGGAAATCGAAATGGTGGGCATGTTCGAAAAGGTCATCACCAATTGTGTCAAGAACGGGGAGCTTCACTTGACGAAGCAACAGATCAGCCTCGTCTCCCATAACATTTTCGTTCAGGGACAGATGTGGAGTTTTAGAAGATGGGCTTTACACAAAAAATTCACGCTTCAAGAGTATGTTGAAATCCAAACAGAATTATTGACCCATAGTGTATCGATTCAGAAACATGCTGATATCAATTCATTTCAATAAGGAGGAGTCAAATGAGTACAATTGAAGTGTATCAACCTAAAAACCATATTCGGTTCGTGACGGCTTCGAGTTTATTCGATGGCCATGATGCATCCATTAACATTATGAGAAGGATTCTTCAGGCAAGCGGGGCGGAAGTCATTCATCTAGGCCATAACCGCTCGGTCGAGGAAATCGTGAATGCAGCGATTCAAGAGGATGTCCAGGGTATCGCGATGTCATCCTACCAAGGTGGGCACGTGGAATACTTTAAATATATGTATGACTTATTGAAAGAAAAGGGAGCCGAACACATTCGAATATTCGCTGGTGGCGGCGGTGTCATCTTACCAAGGGAGATTCAGGAACTCCATGAATATGGGATTGCCCGTATCTTCTCTCCTGATGAGGGCCGCGAGTATGGGCTACAGGGAATGATCAACGTTTTGATGGCAGAGTGTGACTTCTCGACAGTAAAGCCATCCTTGCAGGACCGTTTTGATGAACTGATTGCAGGAGAAACGAGTGCGGTTGCCCAATATATCACCTGTGCAGAAAATAGGCTCGACGCCGCCCAGGAATCAGCCGCAACAGTAGAAAGTCTCCTTGAACAGGTCAAGACATCAGAAAAACAGGTGCCGGTGCTCGGCATTACAGGAACGGGAGGAGCTGGGAAAAGCTCACTGACTGATGAGTTGATCCGACGTTTCCTCAATGAAATTCCGGAGAAGAATGTGGCGATCCTTTCTGTCGATCCGACAAAACAAAAAACTGGCGGGGCGTTGCTTGGTGACCGGATCCGAATGAACGCCATTTTTTCCAATCGAGTCTATATGCGAAGCTTGGCGACTCGCCATTCAAAAAGTGAGCTCTCACTCGCCATTCAAGATGCCATTTCAGTGGTCAAGGCGGCAGGCTTTGATTTAATCGTCGTAGAAACGAGTGGAATCGGCCAGGGAGATGCGGGCATTACCGAGATTTGCGATGTGTCCATGTATGTCATGACAAGTGAATTCGGAGCCCCTTCACAGCTTGAGAAAATTGACATGATCGATTATGCCGATTTGATCGTCATCAATAAATATGAGCGTAAAGGGTCTGAAGATGCTAAAAATCAGGTTCAGAAACAGTATCAAAGAAGCCACACTTTATTTGATCGAGACACTTCCGAAATGCCTGTATATGGCACCATCGCTTCGCAATTCAATGACCCAGGCACGAATGCTTTATTCGCCGTTCTTATCGAAAAGTTAAATGAAAAGGCCGGGACGAATTGGAGCACGACTTTTTCAAAAGAAGCGGATGTCTACAAGCAGAATGTCATCATTCCAACTGACCGGCGGTACTACTTACGTGAAATCAGTGAGACGGTCCGGAATTATCATAAGAAGGCCCGTGAACAAGTCAAACTGGCAAGAAGATTGTTCCAGCTGGAAGGGGCGATAGTGGCGGTCAAGGAAAATGGGTGTGAGGAAGCTGTCATGGAGTCACTTGAGGCATCGAAAAAAGAAACCGTTTCCAAGTTATCGGCCGAATCGAAAGCCATCCTGACTGGCTGGAACGAGTTAAAAGAGAAATATTCGGCCACACAGCTTGTCACGAAAATCAGGGATAAGGAAATCGTCACAAATCTAAAGACGAAAAGTTTGTCCGGGTTAATGATCCCAAGGGTTTCCCTTCCTAAATACGAAGACTATGGGGAGATACTAGGGTGGGTCTATCGAGAAAATGTACCTGGCCATTTCCCGTATACGGCCGGAGTTTTCCCATTCAAACGCGAGGGGGAGGATCCCAAGCGCCAGTTTGCCGGCGAAGGGTCACCGGATAGAACGAACCGCCGTTTTCATTACCTATCTAAAGATGATGATGCAAAACGCCTTAGCACCGCCTTTGATTCGGTTACGTTATATGGGGAAGACCCTGATTACCGGCCGGATATTTACGGGAAGGTAGGAGAAAGTGGCGTCAACATCTGCACGTTGGATGATATGAGGAAATTGTATGCCGGCTTTGATTTATGCGCCCCATCCACCTCGGTGTCCATGACGATCAATGGCCCTGCGCCCATTATCTTGGCCATGTACATGAACACGGCAATCGAACAGCAAGTTCGCCTGAAAGAAGGGGAATTAGGCCGTTCGCTCACAAAGGAAGAATATGAACAAGTTCAGGATTATACGCTTCAAACGGTCCGTGGGACAGTTCAGGCTGATATTCTCAAAGAAGATCAAGGGCAAAATACCTGCATCTTCTCTACTGAATTTGCCTTAAGGCTGATGGGGGACATCCAAGCATATTTCATAGATAAAAAGGTCCGGAATTATTACTCGGTTTCGATTTCCGGCTATCATATCGCAGAAGCGGGAGCCAATCCTATTTCCCAATTGGCCTTCACTTTGGCGAATGGCTTTACGTATGTCGAATATTACTTAAGCCGCGGCATGGATATCAATGACTTTGCTCCAAATCTGTCATTTTTCTTTTCCAACGGCCTTGACCCGGAATACACTGTTATCGGAAGGGTCGCGAGACGAATATGGGCGACAGTCATGCGTGATAAATATGGTGCCAATGAACGCAGCCAGAAGCTAAAATACCACATCCAGACATCGGGACGTTCCCTGCATGCACAGGAAATCGACTTCAATGATATACGGACAACTCTACAGGCCTTAATGGCCCTGCAAGATAATTGCAACTCGCTTCATACCAATGCATACGACGAAGCCATCACTACGCCTACAGAAGAGTCTGTACGCCGTGCCATGGCCATTCAGATGATCATCACGAAAGAACATGGACTATCCAAGAATGAAAATCCGATGCAAGGTGCCTTCATTATTGAAGAGTTGACTGAACTAGTCGAGGAAGCCGTCTTGAGGGAGTTCGATAGCATTAATGATAGAGGCGGTGTGTTGGGCGCCATGGAAACCCAGTATCAACGAGGGAAGATTCAGGATGAATCCATGCATTATGAAATGAAAAAACATACAGGGGAACTCCCAATCATTGGGGTGAATACGTATTTGAATCCGAATCCCCCAACAGAAGAAGCTGTGAACAGCATGGAAGTTGCCCGAGCTACAAAAGAGGAAAAAGAAGGGCAAATCGCGAATCTTCGTGCATTCCAGGAAGAAAACAAGGAAAGTGTTGAGGAAGCCTTGAACCGATTAAAGGACACGGCAATGAACGGGGGAAATATTTTTGCCGAACTGATGGCGTGCGTGCAAGTCGCGAGCTTGGGTCAGATAACAAGTGCATTATATGAGGTTGGCGGACAATACAGAAGAAATATGTAAAAGGGAAGGGGTATCCTTAAGGGATGCTCCTTTTTCAGAACCAATTTTCATCATTTTTCGGAAAATGAAACATTTACCTTATAAATTCCTTGAAAAGGGGCAAAGATGATGATTCACCCCTATCTGTGATTGGTAGAATCAACTCGAAGATACTGATGTTAAAAAATAAGGATTAATTCGCACATCAATCTCAAATCTTTTTTAACGTTATTTGTGGGTGCTTTTTCCCTTATACCTTCCTTGAAATAGATTTAGTTTTTATAAGCCAGTAGGGAAAATCTGTGAAAGTATCAGATAGAACTAGCATAAACCCATTTAGATTGTTTATAATGGATAATATGTCTAGCAGGAATTGTCGTTATTTTACCGAAATACTGTTTTAGATTATTTTTTTATGTGAAAAAACATGACTAGTCGTGTTCGAATAGAGAAGGGAAGTGCGGAACTTGAGTTTGAAAAAATACTCGAAAGAGCAAATTATGGAAATGTCCTTGATAGAAATCGCATATGAAGTGTTGGTTGAAAAAAACGAACCCATTCTATTTAAAGACTTAATGAGTGAAATAGCTTCACTTCAGCATTTATCAAAAGCGGAAGTGGCAAAGAGAATTGCCCAGTTCTATACGGATTTGAATGTAGATGGCCGATTTACTTCACTTGGGGAAAACCGTTGGGGATTGAAAACTTGGTACCCGGTTGACCAAATTGAAGAAGAAGTTGTGCACGTTGTAAAAGTGAAGAAGAAAAAGAAAGCGAAGAAAGCTGCAGTGGTCGTTGAAGACTTCGATGATATTGAAGACGAAGATCTAGATTTCGAGGAAGATATTGATGACTTGGATGAAGATGATGACGATGACGACGATGATGAAATCTTAGGCGGCGCAGTTATCGACGAAGTACTTTTAGAAGACGACGTGGATGATGACGACGATTTAGAAGAGGAAATTATTGAAGATGAAGTTTTCGAAATCGACGAAGATGAAGACGAAGATGAAGAAGACGACGAAAAAGAGAAATAAATAATCGCCCCTTGACTTTTTAAGGCGAAATTTGTAGAATCATTTTTGGGCTCCTTAAAAAAGGACACAATCTTAAAATTATATCGCTCCCTTACTTTTTTGTAAGAGGAGCGTTTTTGTTTTTGATGATGGAATGTTAAAATGACATCATTTTTTTATTTTTACAATGAATACGCGTAAAGTGGTAAAAACTATAGATATCAGTAAAAAGTTCATGTTAAACACAGGGAACTTATCTAATTGGCATGCCAGGCATACCCCATCTTACCGTCCGAATTCTTGGTTACTTCTAAGAGATAAGATTGTAAGACCTGGTTTGTTCGTCTATATCTGCCGGAATAAACAAAGGCAGAAGGTTCAATGGAATCAAGAGAACGGCAGTTGATGAAAACATTCATAGGAGGATATGAGATGACTAAATATATTTTTGTAACGGGTGGAGTAGTTTCCTCTTTGGGAAAAGGGATAACAGCAGCTTCTCTAGGAAGACTTTTAAAAAATAGAGGGTTAAATGTAACAATTCAAAAATTCGACCCATATATCAACTTGGATCCAGGAACAATGAGCCCATACCAACATGGTGAAGTGTTCGTAACGGATGATGGCGCCGAAACGGATTTGGACTTAGGTCACTATGAGCGTTTTATCGACATCAATCTTGGTAAACACAGCAATGTGACAACAGGTAAAATTTATTCAACCGTTTTACGAAAAGAACGTCGCGGAGACTACTTAGGCGGAACTGTTCAAGTTATCCCTCATATTACCAATGAAATCAAAGAACGGGTTTTCCGTTCAGGAAACGAAACGAATGCGGATATCGTAATCACTGAAATCGGTGGAACAGTCGGCGATATCGAATCTCTTCCATTCCTTGAAGCCATTCGTCAAATCAAAAGTGACATTGGAATCAATAACGTCATGTATATTCACTGTACTCTTGTTCCTTACATTAAAGCTGCCGGTGAAATGAAAACAAAACCAACACAGCATAGTGTTAAGGAATTACGCAGTCTTGGTATTCAACCGAATATCATCGTAGCACGTACTGAAAGACCGATATCACAAGATATGAAGGATAAGATCGCTTTATTCTGCGATATCGATAAAGATTCAGTAATCGAGTGTCTTGATGCGGATACACTTTATTCAATCCCGCTTGCCCTTCAAGCGCAAAATATGGATCAGATTGTGTGTGACCACCTACAACTAGATTGTGGAGTGGCAGAAATGGAAGATTGGAAAGAACTTGTTAAAAAAGTTACTTCTTTGACGAAGAAAACGAAAATTGCCCTTGTTGGTAAATATGTTGAATTGCAAGATGCATACCTTTCTGTTGTCGAAGCACTTAAACATGCAGGATACGCATTTGATGCGGACGTTGAAGTGGATTGGATCAATTCCGAAGATGTATCGAAAGAAAATGTTGCTGAATTGCTTAAAGATGCAGATGGAATCCTTGTCCCTGGTGGATTTGGAGATCGTGGAATCGAAGGAAAAATCGCAGCAATCGAATATGCACGTACAACGAAAACGCCGTTCTTCGGTATTTGCTTGGGTATGCAATTGGCATCCATCGAATTTGCACGCAATGTTCTAGGTTTGTCTGAAGCGCATTCAGCAGAAATCAATGCAGATACACCAGACCCAATCATTGACCTTCTACCAGAACAGAAAGATGTGGAAGACTTGGGTGGTACGTTACGTCTTGGTCTATATCCATGTAAGCTTATCGAAGGTACAAAAGCATATGAGGCATATAACGATGAAGTCGTATATGAACGTCACCGCCATCGCTATGAATTCAACAACCATTATCGCCAAGCCATGGAAGAGGCAGGATTCGTCTTCTCTGGTACAAGCCCAGATGGCCGTTTAGTGGAAATCGTAGAATTGCAAGATCACCCTTGGTTCGTGGCATCACAATTCCATCCGGAATTCATATCACGTCCAAACCGTCCACAACCACTATTCCGTGACTTTGTGGGTATGTCTTTGAAACATAACGAAAAATAATAAAAACAAAAAACAGCCGTTTGGCTGTTTTTTTTGTTTTGGTCTAGAAGTCGGGTCAACCTTCGGATTCATCTTCATATTCTTGTATGATTTCCTCGACCGTGAACTTAATCCCATGATAAGCAAAAAGGGCAGCGATGAGAGTCGGGTAACCGTAACGATTTCCCGTTTCATCCGGGATTAATCCACGTTGGATGCGTAAATCAATGTGGACATCCGCAAGCTCCACCAGTGTGGTTCCTTCGGATGGAACCACGGTTGAAACGGCAACGAAAGGTATGCCTTCCTGGTGAAGTCGTTCAGCAAATTTGATGGCTTCTGGATCATCTGAGTGACGACTGAATAACAGAAGCCGATCCTCGTGGGAAATCCTACTATCATCTGTGTATCTTTTAGCTTTTGGAAAAGGTTCCTCCCCCTCGAGGCTTTCCACAACAACTCCTTGCATTTCCCCGAATCCATGAATGAAAACGGACCCATCTCCGACCACGGCCTGAGCTAATAGGCGTCCGGCATCCTCCATTTCGAAAGAATCCTTTTCCATGATCTTCTTAAATACACCACTTAACTGTGTAGAAAATATCTTCAACATATTTAGGAACTCCTTTAAAAAATAGTACCCCTATTATAAAGGACTTTTTGTTTCTTTAACAGATTTCCAGTCATTCGAGTCATTATCTGTCAGAAAGGTCATCCGAAAAATTAAAATCAATTTACTCTTATTGCAGGAATTTTGTTACAATTATTGAATATGAACATAGAGACATAGAACTCCAAAGAAGTTTTGCAGCAAGCCAAATTAATTACCCATAAGGGGGATCTATTATCTGATTCATTTTCACATTACAAATAGAGAACAGAGGTGGCTAAATGTCAGGGAAAATATTAATTGTCGATGACCAGTTTGGGATTCGGATTTTATTGAACGAGGTCTTACATAAAGCAGGGTATGAAACGTTTCAAGCTGCGAATGGCATTCAGGCTTTAGAAGTTCTTAACAATGATTCACCTGATCTTGTATTGTTGGATATGAAGATACCCGGTATGGATGGAATAGAAATCTTGAAGCGGATGAAAGCGGTCGATCCCGATATTCGGGTCATCATCATGACGGCGTATGGAGAACTTGACATGATACAAGAAGCAAAGGACTTAGGGGCGATGACTCATTTTGCAAAGCCTTTTGACATCGATGATATTAGAAATGCTGTCCGTGAATATTTACCCATCCAATCTAGTTAACTAGGTTTATGGATCTTTATCTCAATAAAGAAGCGTCACGGCATCTTCTTTAAGATAGCCGTGTTTTTTTTAGTGTGAAGCTTAAGTGATATGGTCAATTTGTTGCTGTTTTTTTCATGTATTGATATGCTAAACGAGTAGAGATATTCTGGTTATTATGTGTATGATGCTTTAGTTTTCGGGAATATCTAGATAGAAACAACTTTCAACAATACATTCATTATTAGGAGGAAATCAAATGCCTTTAGTTTCCATGAAAGATATGCTGAATAAAGCTCTTGATGAAAAGTATGCAGTAGGTCAATTTAACATTAATAACCTGGAGTGGACGCAAGCTATTCTGGCTGCTTCAGAAGAAGAAAAATCGCCGGTCATTCTTGGTGTTTCTGAAGGGGCTGCCCGTCACATGGGTGGATTCAAAACAACTGTGATGATGGTTCAAGGTTTAATGGAAGATATGAAAATCACCGTACCTGTGGCCATTCATCTTGACCATGGTTCTAGCTTTGATAAGTGTAAAGAAGCTATCGAGGCTGGTTTCACTTCAGTAATGATCGATGCTTCCCATCACCCGATTGAAGAGAACATTGAAACGACTAAGAAGGTTGTGGAATTCGCTCACGCCCGCAATGTGTCCGTTGAGGCTGAAGTAGGAACAGTAGGTGGACAAGAAGATGACGTCATCGCAGATGGTGTCGTTTATGCAGATCCTAAGGAATGTGAACTTCTTGTTAAGGAAACGGATGTAGACTGCTTTGCTCCGGCATTGGGTTCTGTCCATGGTCCATATAAAGGAGAACCGAACCTTGGGTATAAGGAAATGGAAGAGGTTCGTGATCTAACTAAAAAACCGCTTGTTCTTCATGGTGGCACTGGTATTCCGACAAAAGATATCCAAAAAGCCATTTCACTGGGAACATCAAAAATAAATGTGAATACGGAAAACCAAATCGTTTTCACTAAAGCTGTTCGAGAAGTCTTAAATAGTAATGCGGATGTATATGATCCACGCAAATTCTTAGGACCTGGTCGGGAAGCAATCAAACAAACGGTCATTGGTAAAATTCGCGAATTCGGTTCCAATAACAAAGCTTAATTTTTTTAAAAGGTAATTTGTCCATCAGAGATTTTTTTGTTCTCTGATGGCGACATAGGAACAAGGCGGTATTGCCCTTCGTTCATCAAACCATTAAAATGCAGTGTACAAGCACGTAAAATTCATTTACATATGGAGGAACTTTTCATGAAATTCTTTATTGATACAGCTAATATGGAAGAAATTAAACAAGCTTACGAACTTGGTGTCTTAGGAGGGGTTACGACCAACCCATCGCTTGTAGCAAGAGAAAAAGGCGTTTCTTTTCATGACCGTCTAAAAGAGATTACAAGCCTTGTAAAGGAATCTGTCTCTGCGGAAGTTATCTCCCTTGATTTTGAAGGAATGATGGCAGAGGCAAAAGAACTAGTTGCCATTGCACCAAATATCACAATCAAAGTACCAATGACACCGGATGGCTTGAAGGCTGTTGCAGCTTTAACAAAACAAGGAGTTAAAACGAATGTTACCCTTATTTTCAGTGCCAACCAAGCGTTACTTGCTGCTAGGGCAGGAGCGACATATGTGTCTCCATTCTTAGGACGTTTAGATGATATCGGTCAAAATGGATTGGACTTAATCTCCGATATCGCAGACATCTTTACAATCCATGGCATCCAATCAGAAATCATCGCGGCTTCAATTCGCCATCCGATGCATATCACACAAGCTGCGTTAAACGGAGCTCATATCGCAACAATTCCTTATAAAGTGTTAATGCAATTATTCCACCATCCTTTAACGGATAAAGGGATCGAAGCATTCTTGAAAGACTGGAACTCTCGTACAGAAGCATAATGAATCCTACCGCTAAGTTGCAAAAGAATGCTGAGTATTGGATGAAAAAGAAAAAAATTAGAAATTTTTCTCATTTTTCTACATGACTTTTCTATTTTTGTGTAAACTAAGAAACTAGATAGTGAATGATGTCGGATTACGCAATTTTCTTGTGGTAAAATATTACTTTTATTTAAAATACAGCTTCTTGAGTGCTTAGCGTGGAAGGGAGTTCATTATGGAAAAACTTAAAATTGCCGGTGGTTATCCTCTTAAGGGGACCATTCGGGTCAGTGGTGCGAAAAACAGTGCTGTCGCTTTAATTCCTGCAACGATTTTGGCAGATTCCCCAGTCACGATAGAAGGCCTGCCGGATATCTCTGATGTACAGATGCTAAAAGAATTAATGGAGGAAATTGGCGGTACTGTTGTTTTTGACGATGGTGAAATGACTGTCGATCCCAGCAAAATGATTTCTATGCCTCTACCTAACGGAAAGGTGAAAAAATTGCGTGCCTCTTATTATTTGATGGGTGCGATGCTAGGGAAATTTAAAAAAGCTGTAATTGGACTGCCTGGAGGATGTCATTTAGGGCCTCGTCCAATCGATCAGCATATTAAAGGGTTCGAAGCACTAGGAGCACAAGTGACGAATGAACAAGGCGCCATTTATTTAAGGGCGGACGAGCTACGTGGTGCCCGTATCTATTTGGATGTAGTCAGTGTCGGGGCAACGATCAATATCATGTTGGCTGCTGTCTTGGCTAAAGGGCGGACCGTAATTGAAAATGCCGCAAAAGAGCCAGAAATTATTGATGTGGCTACCTTGTTGACCAATATGGGAGCGAAAATCAAGGGAGCCGGAACGGATATCATTCGGATTGATGGTGTGGATAGCCTTCATGGGTGCAAACATACGATTATCCCCGATCGGATAGAAGCGGGAACTTTCATGATTCTAGCTGCTGCTGTTGGTGAGGGCATATTGATCGATAATGTCATTCCCCAACATTTAGAGTCACTCACGTCCAAAATGCGGGAAATGGGCGTCGGAATTGAAGCGGGGGACGATCAAGTATTTGTGGCTCCTGGTCAGGTCCTGAAGTCTGTTGATATAAAGACCTTGGTTTATCCGGGGTTCCCGACTGACCTACAGCAGCCTTTTACGTCGTTATTAACAAAAGCAAGCGGTTCAAGCATGGTGACTGACACGATTTACGGAGCACGCTTTAAGCATATAGACGAATTACGCCGCATGAATGCAAAGATTAAAGCGGAAGGCAGGACGGGTATCATTAGCGGTCCGGTCCAACTTCATGGGGCAAAGGTCAAAGCGAGCGATTTGCGTGCAGGAGCAGCTTTGGTAATTGCAGGTTTAATGGCAGAAGGAATAACGGAAGTGACGGGTCTTGAACATATAGACCGTGGATATAGTCATCTTGTAGAGAAACTTTCTGGCTTAGGTGCAACGATCTGGCGTGAAAAAATGACAGAAGAAGAAGTGGAGCAGCTGAAAAGCTGATCCCTTTCTTATTGCCTTATTGTGTTACGTTATATGCTTTAATGTGCTATACTATTATATAAATAAAACATGTTTGCACATTGAGGGGGAACGAAAAATGGAAAGAAGTTTGTCGATGGAGCTTGTCCGTGTAACGGAAGCGGCTGCTCTTGCATCTGCGCGTTGGATGGGTAGAGGAAAGAAAGAAGAAGCAGATGATGCGGCAACAACGGCGATGAGGGATGTTTTTAATAGCATACCCATGCAAGGTACGGTCGTTATCGGTGAAGGGGAAATGGACGAAGCACCCATGCTTTATATCGGTGAGAAACTTGGTACAGGCCTTGGACCGCTAGTGGATGTTGCAGTCGATCCTTTAGAAGGAACGAATATCGTTGCCTCAGGCGGTTGGAACGCACTAGCAGTTTTGGCTGTTGCCGATCAAGGGAACTTGCTGCATGCTCCTGATATGTATATGGATAAAATTGCCGTCGGCCCTGAAGCGGTAGGCCTGATCGATATCAATGCATCCGTATTAGATAACCTTAAGGCAGTTGCCAAAGCGAAAAATAAGGATATTCAAGACGTGGTAGCTACGGTCTTGAACCGTAAACGCCATTCTAAAATCATCGAAGAACTTCGCGATGCGGGTGCCCGTATCAAGTTGATCAACGATGGAGATGTAGCCGGTGCCATTAATACGGCTTTCGATCATACAGGTGTTGATATTCTATTCGGATCTGGTGGAGCTCCTGAGGGAGTCATTTCAGCTGTAGCATTAAAATGTCTTGGAGGAGAAATCCAAGGTAAGCTTCTTCCTCAAAATGAAGAAGAAGTGAAACGCTGTGGGAAAATGGGACTTGATCTTGGTAAAGTCTTGAGAATGGAAGACCTTGTCCGTGGTGATGACGCGATTTTTGCTGCGACTGGCGTTACGGATGGTGAACTTCTTCGTGGCGTACAATTTAAGGCTCATCATGGCGAGACACAATCCGTGGTCATGCGTGCCAAATCAGGAACGGTCCGTTTCATCGATGGACGCCATATTCTGAAAATGAAGCCAAACGGCTTGATTAGATAAGACCATTTACTCTTGAATAGTTATGAGGGAAAGCGCGCGTGTTTCATGCACGCTTTCTCTTTTAAAAAATTAAGTTGAATAATTTAATTAAAAAAAGTAAAATAAAGCTTGTTCTACTAATTGATTTAATTCTGCCCTTTCACTCCAAACTTCAAGAAGCCTTCAAATAATTTTCTTCTTTACATGTAAAATGTATCATCCTTTCTACGAAAACTCTGGTCAGGTACATGGATTGTGGATTCTCTTCCATTTAACAAACCAATCCTTTTTCAGTATGGGTGAAAACGTTTAATTAATAAAAGTGTGGTGTCATGATGAATTTAACGATTTCCAATTTAGAAAACATGAAATTAAAAGATCTCTATGAGCATGCACGGGAATATAAAGTTTCTTATTACAGCAAGCTGTCGAAAAAAGAACTTATATTTGCGATCCTGAAAGCTCAAGCCGAACAAGATGGCCTTCTATTCATGGAAGGTGTTTTAGAGATTATCCCTTCAGAGGGATTTGGTTTCCTGCGTCCGATTAATTACTCTCCAAGCTCGGAGGATATCTATATTTCAGCTTCCCAAATCCGCAGGTTTGATTTGCGTAATGGTGATAAGGTATCCGGAAAGGTTAGGCCGCCGAAAGAAAACGAACGCTATTATGGATTATTACATGTAGAAGCCGTTAATGGCGACAATCCTGAGTCTGCTAAGGAACGTGTCCATTTCCCTGGGTTGACTCCGTTGTATCCAAATAGACAGATTACATTAGAAACAACGACGAAGAATTTATCAACAAGAATTATGGATGTCCTTGCTCCTGTCGGGTTTGGCCAACGTGGGTTAATCGTGGCTCCCCCTAAGGCGGGTAAAACGATGTTGATTAAAGAAATGGCCAATGCCATTACAACGAATCATCCCGAGGCGGAGTTAATTGTCTTACTCATTGACGAACGCCCCGAAGAAGTAACGGATATTGAACGTTCAGTGGCTGGTGACGTCGTTAGTTCGACATTCGATGAAGTGCCGGAGAACCATATCAAAGTGGCTGAACTGGTATTGGAACGGGCAATGCGCCTAGTTGAGCATAAACGCGATGTCATCATTCTAATGGATAGTATTACTCGTTTGGCACGTGCTTATAACCTAGTGATTCCCCCAAGCGGTAGAACGTTATCGGGTGGGATTGATCCAGCTGCATTCCATCGGCCGAAACGCTTCTTTGGAGCAGCCAGGAACATCGAAGAAGGCGGTAGCTTAACGATTCTTGCTACAGCTTTGGTAGATACTGGATCACGTATGGATGATGTTATTTATGAAGAATTTAAAGGTACGGGAAATATGGAGCTTCACTTAGACCGCTCCCTTGCTGAAAGACGCATTTTCCCTGCGATTGACATTCGCCGTTCAGGTACCCGTAAAGAAGAATTATTAATTCCGAAAGACCGTTTGGATAAGCTTTGGGCCATTCGTAAAACGATGTCCGATTCCCCAGATTTTGCAGAGAAATTCCTTCGCCGTCTAAAACAGACAAAAAGCAATGAGGAATTTTTCAGTAAGTTGGACGAAGAGATGCTTGAAATGAAAAAAGGATCATCGAGTTTAAAGCGCTCTTAAACAGGTTGAAAACAAAATGTTGCACAACGAGTTTTAAATTGCTATAATGAGGTCATGTGTTTTTACAATAAATGTGAGGATGCATTTTCCTCATCTTGAAGTATATAACTCTGTTTCGAATGATTCAGGGCAGAAGGAGCTGAAAAGAATGAAAACTGGAATTCATCCAAATTATAAACTATCAAAAGTAATTTGCTCTTGCGGGAATACTTTTGAAACTGGTTCAGTTAAAGAAGAAATCAAAGTTGAGACTTGTTCAGAATGCCATCCATTCTACACTGGTCGTCAAAAATTCGCTGAAGCTGGCGGACGTGTTGATCGCTTCAACAAAAAATACGGTATTAAATAAGCCGGACTTTCAAAAAACAGGCAAGTATTCTTCTTGCCTGTTTTTTTCTTTTCTGAAAATTAATGAGATTTTATATAAAACCGGGTCCAAAAAAATTATGGCCAAGGGATCGACAGGTGGAAGGAGTAGCTGTTTCCATGTATGTAATGAAACAAACAGGCTGGATCGAGGTTATTTGCGGAAGCATGTTTTCAGGTAAATCTGAGGAATTGATAAAACGGGTCAGCCGTGCTCAATTTGCAAAAGAGAGTATAGCGGTTTTTAAACCAGCTATAGATAACCGCTATGCGGAAGAGGCTGTCGTATCACACAACGGTTCCTCCGTGATGGCAAAGCCGATTGCCCATTCAACAGATATATTTAAGTATCTGGATCAGCCCTTGGATATTATTGCGATAGATGAAGTTCAATTCTTTGATCCTGAAATTATCGGGGTTGCCCAGCATCTTGCGGACAGCGGTTATCGAGTGATTATGGCTGGACTGGACCAAGATTTCAGAGGTGAACCATTCGGCCCCATGCCTACTTTATTATCACTTGCTGAATCCGTTACGAAGCTGCAAGCTGTATGTGAAGTATGTGGGTCACCTGCGAGTAGGACTCAGCGTTTGATTGATGGTTCGCCTGCTTCCTATGATGAACCCATCATTCTTGTTGGTGCATCGGAGTCATATGAGCCCCGTTGCCGTCATCATCACGAAGTTCCAGGTAAACAAGCGGTGGAAGTAAAAGAACAAATATGAATGTAAAACGATGTCCTAGGATTCCGATCCTAGGGCATTTTTTATTAGGTAAAGGGAACATATAGAAGAAAGGTCATCCCAATACATGGAAGAGAATTAAAGAAACTTTTACCTTCATTTTGGGAATGCTGAAGAGGAAGCACTCTAATAAGACATAACCTAATGGAGGTAAAAACATGAAAATCACTTTGCCTTTTTTGGCGGCTGTTTTTCTTAGTATATTGACAGCTTGCGGTCAAAATGACAATGCAATTGATAATGATTCAGAATACGGAGATCAAACTAGAAATGGTCAAGAATTTGTTGGTAATCATATGAAAAATGTCACTCCTGATTGGGACAATGAAACGGAACGCCCGTCTGATCAGCTGCTGAATACACCTCATCATACAAGTAATAATTCACCCTCAATGGGACAAGAAGTAGATAAAATCCGGGCGGTCATTAAATCGGAAACCGATTATGATACTGGGATGGTGTGGCATAATGGCAATACGATTCATGTGACCGTCCTTGCCAAAGGCAAAATAAAGACGGATCAGGAAAGAGAAAAGGAAAAGAGACGGATCGAGGATCTTATCTTACGGGCCGTTCCCCAATATAATATAGATGTGAAAGTAAAGAAATAACCACATATTTGAATCAGCTTTGACGTTGATTATTCACCTATACTATAATTAACCTTAGAAGTGAACTCGAATGGGGCACTGAATTAATTATATGTAGAAATAAAAAGATCCTTTCAACATCATGCCAAGTAGGTGTTGGATAACTTAAGAGGTGAATAACTTGTTTGATCGACTGCAAGCAGTAGAAGATAGATATGAGAGATTGAATGAACTATTGAGTGACCCTGAAATCATCAATGATACGAATAAGCTAAGGGAATATTCGAAGGAACAAGCTAGTATTCAGGAAACGGCTTCCACTTATAAGGAATACAAAGAGGTCCGGGATCAACACAAGGAAGCTAAAGCAATGCTTGAGGATAAATTGGATGCGGATATGCGCGATATGGTTAAGGAAGAAATCAGTGAACTCGAATCCACGATACAACGACTCGAGGAAAAGCTGAAGATCTTGCTGATTCCGAAAGATCCTAATGATGACAAAAACGTTATCATGGAAATACGTGGAGCGGCAGGCGGAGATGAAGCAGCGCTATTTGCAGGAAGTCTTTACCGCATGTACAGCCGTTTTGCTGAGGTGCAAGGTTGGAAGACTGAGGTCATTGAAGCGAGTCCTACCGGGCTTGGCGGTTATAAGGAAATCATTTTCATGATCAATGGGAATGGTGCTTATTCCAAGTTGAAGTTTGAAAATGGAGCCCATCGTGTTCAACGTGTCCCTGAAACGGAGTCGGGTGGACGAATTCATACATCAACGGCAACGGTCGCCGTTTTACCAGAAGCGGAAGAAGTGGAAATACAAATCCATGATAAGGATGTACGTGTAGATACTTTTGCATCCAGCGGACCTGGAGGGCAAAGTGTTAACACGACCATGTCTGCCGTACGTTTAACACATATACCAACGAATACGGTAGTGTCTTGTCAGGACGAAAAATCACAAATCAAAAATAAAGACAAAGCGATGAAAGTATTACGGGCTCGGGTATATGACAAAATCAATCGCGAAGTACAGGCAGAATATGACCAGAACCGGAAGCTTGCGGTTGGTACAGGGGACCGTTCAGAACGAATCCGCACGTATAATTTCCCGCAAAACCGTGTTACCGACCATCGGATTGGCTTAACGATTCAAAAGCTGGATCAAATCATGGAAGGAAAGCTGGATGATGTCGTGGATGCCTTGATCATGGAAGATCAATCATCAAGGCTGGAAAATGCAGATGAATAATCCGGTTGTGAAAGTATATGAAGCCCTGAAGTGGGCTTCTTCTTTTTTAATGGAGAATGGTCGCGATGCCAATGCGGGAGAGATTTTGCTGCAACATTATTTAAAACAGACGAGATCGCAACTTTTGGCCAATCTGCACACAGAACTCAGTCCAGAACAGCTTGAACAATTCAAGTCGGGAGTGGCGCAACACGTAAAAGGAGAACCGGTCCAGTATATAATCGGAAGCGAGGAGTTTTATGGCCGTACCTTCCTTGTGAATGAAGAAGTATTGATTCCCAGACCGGAAACGGAAGAATTGATATACTATACGCTTCGAAAACTTCCCGGCATTTTTAAAGGGGCCCAGAAGCTGAATATGGCAGATATCGGGACGGGTAGTGGAGCAATTGCCATAACGATGAAACTGGAGGAACCAAGACTGCACGTGACGGCCACGGATATCGCAGCACCTTCACTTGAGGTGGCGCGAAGGAATGCTGGATTACTGGATGCGGATGTGCAATTTATCCAAGGTGATTTACTTCAGCCCTTCATCCAGCAAAATAAGAAGGTGGACATCCTTTTATCGAATCCTCCATATATCCCGGATGAAGATGAAAAGACGATGTCTACGGTCGTAACGGATCATGAGCCCCATCGTGCTTTATTTGCAGGTGTCGATGGACTCGATTTTTACCGCCGGTTTATGGAACAATTGCCGCAAGTCATGCAAGTGCCTGGTTTCATCGGTTTTGAAGTGGGGGCAGGACAGGGGAAAGCTGTGGCTGGATTACTGAAAGAAACGTTTGTGCACGCGGATGTTTCCGTTGAACATGATATTAATGGGAAAGATCGGATGGTCTTTGCTATATTGAGTTGATTCGTCTCCGTTGGGGACGGATTTTTTCCTTTTGGAAAATCGTGAACCTTAAATCATATTTACTAGTTTAAGATAGCCGGGTATTGGCGAGACTAGTTTGTATGAGGGGGGCGAGAGTAATGAAAACTAAACATTTAGCCATTATTTATCTATTAATCTTAACAATAGGAACGATTATAAGTATATACATGCCGAAAGCGGAAGCGGTCGGAACCGAGGCGACCATGGTCATACCGGATGAGGCGATTCGTCTTAGGATTTTGGCTAACAGCGATAAGGAAGCGGACCAATCCGTTAAACGCCTGATCCGTGACGAAGTGAATGCCGATATTACCGAGTGGGTAAAAGATCTTACCTCATTAGATGAAGCGAGAAAAGTAATTCAATCCCATTTGGGTGATATTGAGGCCACGGCCAGGGAAGTGGTAAAGGAGAATGGTTTGGAGCAGTCCGTTTCCGTGGATTTTGGACAAGCGGAGTTTCCCACAAAGCTTTATGGCCAGTATTTATACCCTGCAGGTGAGTACGAAGCGGTGATCATTACGCTTGGTGAAGGGGAAGGGGCTAACTGGTGGTGTGTGTTGTTTCCTCCATTATGCTTCCTTGATTTTTCAAACGGTACGGCAGTAAGCCAAAGTCCTATTGTAGAGGATGAAGAAAAGGAAACGGTGACGGTGGAAAAGGCAAAAGTGTCCGCGGCTGTAAAGGACACGAAAGCAAAAACGAAGGATAAGATAGTAGAAGGGATAGTAGAAGGGGCGAAGGAGGAGGGGAGAGAAGAGGATGAAGAAGTAGAGAATGCCGAATATACGGCCTCTGCCGATAAGGGACAACAAGTGTACGACGGAGAAGATGAATCCGAAGTTGAAGTGAAGTCACTTTTTGCGGAAATTTTCCATGAGATTTTTTGAAATGGGGGCAACTGTCCCCAATTTTCAGGTTTAGAAAGGGAAAACCGTACATATCCACAGGCATATTAACAAAATATCGAAAAAGTCAGTCTTTAATGGCCAATATCCACAATATTATCCACAGTTTACTTGTAGTTACCCACAATTTGTGGATAACACTTGAATATTGTGTATACTTCTTTTATACTTTCAAAGTATCTTTTAAGCAAAAACCATCTAAAACGGCTGAAAAACCGTTCATATATAAGCAATTATCAAAAATAAGATAAGTAAAAAAGTGAAGGTGTTAATAATGGAAACGAAAGTCTGGTTAGTGGATAAAGATGTGGATAATTTACAAAGTTATCCCCAGATCATACAATCGGCCGAATTATTAGAGGCCAATCAGGTGGTAGCCTTTCCTACTGAAACCGTTTACGGCTTGGGAGCTAATGCAAAAAGTGATGAAGCGGTAAAAAAGGTGTTCGAAGCAAAGGGGCGACCAAGTGACAATCCATTGATTGTCCACATCGCTTCTGAGAAGCAATTAAACGAGATAGTTGAAGAGGTCCCAGAACAAGCAAGGAAACTGATGGATGAGTTTTGGCCGGGGCCATTGACTCTCATTATGAAACGAAAACCTGGAAAGTTGTCGGACATAGTGACAGCTGGCTTGGAGTCCGTTGCAATCAGGATGCCGAATCATCCGATTGCCTTGGCCCTTATTAAGGAGAGTGGCTTGCCGATAGCGGCACCGAGTGCAAATACTTCGGGGAAACCGAGCCCGACTACCGCTAAGCATGTCGAAGATGATTTGGTAGGTCGAATTGCAGGTATCGTCGACGGCGGGGCAACAGGGGTAGGCGTTGAGTCCACGGTGCTTGATTGTACCGTAGAAACCCCGGTTATATTAAGACCCGGTGGGATTACACTCGAACAAATCGAAGCGGTCATCGGTACGGTAAGGCATGATGTCGCTTTGAAAAGTAAAGATGCGGCCCCAAAAGCACCGGGAATGAAATATACACATTATGCACCGAAAGCGCCACTTTTTTTAGTGAAGGGCAATCAAGCTTTTCTTCAAAGACTTGTGGATGAAAAAAGAAAAGATGGGCTGAAAGTTGGCGTCATATGTTCTACTGAGCATCAACCTGAATATAAAGCGGATTATGTCATAGCGCCTGGATCATTGGCAGACTTGCATACGGTTGCAGCCGGGTTGTACGATACGTTAAGACAATTTGATGCCCTTGATACGGATATCATCTTTAGCGAAATGTTTCCGGAGTCCGGGATTGGCGTTGCCATCATGAACAGGCTCGTTAAAGCTGCCGGTCACCAAACTATCGAGGGATAGATAATCAAAGCTAAAACACAGGATTTTTCCTTCTATTTCTTTTCGGACATGCATAACATGTAGTAGGCACGTCCGAGGGGGGTTGGAATGAATACGGTTTCTGGGGAAATCATCACCTTATTGATCATGGCTTTTGCGTTAGGCATGGACGCCTTTTCTGTGGGATTGGGAATGGGCATGTTCAAGCTAAGGCTGAGGCAGATTTTCTTCATCGGGCTGACAGTCGGTTTTTTTCATGTATGGATGCCGTTGCTTGGAATGGGGGCGGGGCGTTTTATCTCTGATAAATTCGGAACTTTTGCTACATATGCGGGCGGCCTCTTGTTGATTTTTCTTGGCATCCAGATGTTCCTACCCGGGAAGGTGAATGAATCAGGGAGCAGAGATCAAAAACTACTTGCCCCGGTAGGAAAAGGGTTGCTCATATTTGCGCTTGGGGTGAGCCTGGATAGTTTTTCAGTGGGTTTGACTCTCGGAATCTATGGGGCGAAAACGCTCGTGACCATTTTATGCTTTGGCCTTGCCGCCACTCTTTTAACGTGGGCGGGACTTCTGCTTGGGAGAAAGATGCAGGGACTCTTGGGAGTATACAGTGAGATCCTTGGTGGAAGTATTCTATGTGCATTCGGCTTAAAGCTATTATTCTCTTTTTAGACATATTCATATCCTATCTTTTCATCATCAAACTGTTCCGAATGCCGGAGCGGTTTTTATTTTTATCAGGACTAGGTAAAAAGGTTTATAAAATCGCCTTATTTTATTCAAATTATCGATGTTTTTTATGTTATCTTAATTAAGAGTAGGCTTTTAGACGGACTATTCAAATTGGATCTATGCCTTATAATGAATAAAAAAGGAGGCGTTACATATGATCCGAGTATTGTTTGTATGCACCGGTAACACGTGCAGGAGCCCCATGGCAGAAGCAATTTTAAAAAGTAAGAACATATCGGGCATCGAAGTGAGGTCCGCAGGCGTATATGCTACACCTGGTCAGGACGCATCAGAATATGCCAAAAGAGTATTGGACGAAAATGATATGTGGAATCACCATCGCTCCACACTATTATCCCAGCAGGATTTAGACTGGGCCACACATATTTTTACGATGACGGAAGGACATAAATCGGTCATTCTGAATACATTCCCAACCATAGATCACAAAACTTTCACTTTAAAAGAATTCATTCAGGACGATAAATATGATAAAGACATACTAGATCCGTTTGGCGGTTCGGAAAACCTGTATCGGGAAACGTTCAAGGAGCTTCATGGTTTAATTGTAGAATTGGTTAAAAGGCTCAAAGAGTAAGTCTACAGGGGGAAAGAGAATGGCAGAAAGAGCACATTATAAGTTTGGTTTACGAAAGAAATTGGTTGTCTTCATTACAGTCCTTGCTTTAATCACGTATTCAACCTCGGCATTTTTCATTTTCGTTGTACACCCAATGTTTTTTGAAAATATCAGTTCGATAAGTTTTAGCATTGCTACGTTGTTACTAGGCATAATGTGGTCGGGCCTTCTCGCCTTTTTTGCAGCCGGTGTCATTACTAAACCACTACAAAGGTTAGAAAAAGTTGCTCTAAGTGCAGCACAAGGAAGCATTAACGAAGAAGTGGTCCTATCGAAGGCGGATGATGAGATACGTTCACTCGGCATGGCTTTTAACTTGATGCTGTTTAACCTCCGGGAAATGGTACAGAGCATTGAAGAGAACTTTCAAGAGACCAATAATAAAGTCATTCATATCTCCCAAGAGTCTTCGAGAGCTTCGGACCAGGCTGAGAACATCGCAAGGACCATTGAAGAAATATCCAACGGTGCCGACAACTCGGCAGTCTCCATCATGAATACGGCTGAATCCATCGATGATGTCATCATGATTGCGCAGCAGGTTCAAAGCAAGGCGAAGGCATCGGTTGGACTGTCAAGTGAAATGGCGGAAGAACTGTTTCAGAGTAAGGAAGTCGTCAATTCTTTGGTTTCCGGTATTAAACAATTGGCTCAAGAAAACCAAGAGTCACTCAAAACGGTGAAGCGCTTGGAGGAAAATGCGAAAAAGGTAGAACAAATCATTGAACTCGTCGGTGATATCGCAGCTCAGACCAACCTTTTGGCCTTGAATGCCTCAATTGAAGCAGCCCGAGCCGGAGAACACGGTAAAGGATTTGCCGTTGTAGCGGAGGAAGTCCGTCTCTTGGCGGATGAGAGCGCGAAAGCTGTTCAGGGCATTTCAAGTCTTATCAAAAACATTCAAGTTGAAGTTCAGGCGGTCGTCAAACAAATCAGTGAGCAGGTGGTATCGGCGAATAAAGAAGCGCAAAAAGGGACCGATACAGACATAGCGATCGAAGGCATGACAAAAACGGTACATAACGTTGTCGTAGCGGTCAAGGATATTACCGAGCTTGTTGATCGTCAGATGGAAAGTGTGGAGGAAACATCCAGGCAGTCACAGGAAGTCGCTGCCATTGCTGAAGAGACATCCGCTGGTGCAGAAGAAGTCACGGCTGCAACCCATGAACAGGCTTCCGTTATGGAAAATGTAGATAAGTTGGCCATGGAACTTAAGGATCAAGCCGACAAACTTAAGCAGACCATCACCCGTTTTCATACGTAAACCGCTTCCTTGCAGGAAATCAGTCGCTGATTTCCTGCTTTTGTATAGAGGGGACCTGCTTCCCTTTATCTTTTCATAACTTTGTGACACAATAAAAATAAATGAGAACATCTAGGAGGACTTTATTATGAAAGTTGCAATTGCTTCAGACCATGGAGGAATTCAAATCCGTGAAGAAATAAAGAACTTGATGAATGAGTTGAATATTCCATATGAGGATTTCGGCTGTGAATGCAGTACATCCGTGGATTATCCCGACTTTGCCCTGCCGGTTGCTGAAAAAGTGGCGAAAGGCGAATTTGATCGAGGCATCCTAATCTGTGGTACAGGCATCGGAATGAGCATTGCTGCCAATAAAGTCAAAGGGATACGTTGTGCGCTGGTTCATGATGTGTATAGTGCAAAATTAACCCGTCAGCATAATGACAGCAATGTGTTAGCGATGGGGGAACGTGTCATTGGGCCTGGTCTTGCAAGGGAGATAGCCCAAACATGGTTGACTTATGAATTTGAGGGCGGTCGTCACCAAAATCGGATTGGCAAGATTGCAGAGTATGAGGACAAAAGTAACTAAGTCATTCATCATCCGTAATGCTAATGCGAGGTATCCACAATGAAAGGATGCGTTTTTCATGACAAGTGATGCTTTATTATCAGAAGAGCTTGAGATATGGAAAAACCAGTTTCAAAAACTGTTACAGGAGTTCCAGGAAACCGCCGCTTTAGGGAAGCGCCAGCTACTTGTAATTGGTTGCTCTACAAGTGAAGTGGCTGGGAAACGGATTGGTACCGAAGGATCGGTTGATGTGGCGGGCATGCTTTTTTCTGTAGTGAAGGAATTTCAAGAAGAAACCGGAGTGCAGGTTGCCTATCAGTGTTGTGAACACTTGAATAGGGCGCTCGTCCTCCCAAGGGAGTCGGCGGATTCACGAGGCTATGAAGAAGTTGCGGTTGTACCCGTACGCACAGCTGGAGGGTCAATGGCCACCCACGCTTATCAGCAATGGGATGATGCTGTAGTTGTCGAGCACATCAAGGCGGATGCAGGGATTGATATTGGCGATACGTTTATCGGCATGCATTTGAAACATGTAGCTGTTCCAGTTAGAACATCCATTAAGGAAATAGGCCATGCCCATGTGACAATGGCTAGAACCCGTCCTAAACTAATTGGTGGGGAACGGGCCGTTTATCAAGCTGCTTCTGTAAATAAGAGTTGTACATGATAATTAAAAAGGCGAACAGCATTCCTTTAATGAGGGGATGCTGTTTTCAAATAACAGAGGAACAATCTTAAATAATCGCAAATTGATTGTATGGAAAATGTTTTTTTGCTGATTAAATCTAAGGATACTAAGGGTTTTTTCGGGAAAACTCTATAAAATACGAACAATATTTTAATATTATAGAAGGAATATTCGATAAAAATAAACTACCACTTCTAAAATAGACATGTTAAAATAGAGTAGAATTTTCAAACAATTATAGCTGAGGCTTTTTCATGTCCTTTTGAGGGCATGTTGTACATAATGGAAAAAGCGAATAATCCCGCACAATTTGAGGAGGAGTTACGGAATGAATCGTTTGGCAAAACAAGATGAACAAGTATTTAACGCAATCCAACTGGAATTAGGGCGACAAAGAAGCAAGATTGAGCTTATTGCATCTGAGAACTTCGTTAGTGAAGCTGTCATGGAGGCTCAAGGATCTGTTCTAACGAATAAATATGCTGAAGGGTATCCTGGAAAACGTTACTATGGTGGATGTGAATATGTCGACATCGTAGAAGACTTGGCACGCGATCGCGCAAAGGAAATATTTGGTGGTGAGTATGTAAATGTACAACCTCACTCTGGTGCCCAAGCGAATATGGCCGTTTACTTTACTGTTCTTCAAACAGGTGACACAGTGCTTGGGATGAACCTTTCCCATGGTGGCCACTTAACGCACGGCAGTCCTGTTAACTTCAGTGGAGTGAACTATAACTTCGTTGAATATGGTGTGGACGAAAAAGATCACCGTATCGATTATAATGATGTATTGGAAAAAGCCCGTCAGCATAAACCGAAATTGATCGTAGCGGGTGCTAGCGCATATCCACGTGAAATTGACTTTAAACGCTTCCGTGAAATTGCCGATGAAGTTGGAGCATATTTAATGGTGGACATGGCACATATCGCCGGTTTAGTGGCTGCAGGTTTGCATCCAAGCCCAGTTCCATATGCTGATTTCGTAACGACAACAACCCATAAAACACTTCGCGGACCACGTGGCGGAATGATTATTTGTAAAGAAGAGTTCGGCAAGAAAATCGATAAATCTATCTTCCCTGGTATTCAAGGCGGCCCGTTAATGCATGTTATTGCGGCTAAGGCAGTGGCATTCGGTGAAGCGCTTCAAGATGATTTTAAAGGATATGCTCAACAAATCATCGATAATGCTAAACGCTTGGGTGAAGGTCTTAAGAAAGAAGGATTCACGCTTGTATCTGACGGTACGGATAATCATTTAATCTTACTTGATGTTCGTTCAACAGGACTTACAGGAAAGATTGCAGAAAAAGCATTGGATGAAATCGGAATCACCGTCAATAAAAACGCAATTCCTTATGATCCGGAAAAACCATTCGTTACAAGTGGTATCCGTATCGGAACGGCGGCCGTGACTTCTCGTGGCTTCGGGTTAGAAGACATGGATGAAATTGCGTCACTCATTGGTCTTGTTTTGAAAAATAATGAAGATGAAGCGAAACTTGAAGAAGCGAAACAACGCGTTGAAGCTTTGACAAGTAAATTCGATTTGTATCCTTCATTCTAATATGTAGAGCCGCTTCCTTTCTGGGGAAGTGGTTTTTTTACGTAGTGCACGTGATGGAAAAAAGATATATAAGTCATCGTGTTCCGAAAAATCTAAATACTAAAAATAGGTCTGACATCTAAAGGCTTATTGAAGATTGAATCTTTTTTCTGTAAAATGAGTAGAAGTGAAATTTAAAGGGCATAAAAAGACTTTAGATGACTATGGCAAGTATGAAATATAAACAAAATCAGGCACTGGAATGGGAGAGATGAAAAATGGGAAAAGTTTTTGTTTTTGACCACCCGTTAATTCAACACAAATTAGCTTATATACGCGATATAAATACAGGAACAAAGGAATTCCGTGAACTAGTGGATGAAGTGGCATCATTGATGGCATTTGAAATCACTAGAGACATGCAACTTGAAGAAGTTGAAATCCAAACACCTGTAAGCAAGGCGAAGGTGAAAATGCTTGCTGGTAAGAAAGTGGGCATCGTTCCGATCCTACGTGCGGGAATAGGGATGGTTGACGGAATCATTAAGTTGATCCCAGCTGCAAAAGTAGGACATGTGGGTCTGTACCGTGACCCTGAAACATTAAAGCCTGTTGAATACTATGTGAAAATGCCAAGCGATTTGGCTGAAAGAGAATGTATTGTTGTTGACCCAATGTTAGCTACGGGCGGTTCTGCTATTGAAGCGATCAATTCGATTAAGAACCGTGGGGCAATCAATATCAAGTTCATGTGTCTCATTGCGGCTCCAGAGGGAGTGGAAGCATTAAAAGAAGCACATCCGGATGTTGATATTTACATTGCAGGACTTGATGAGAAGTTGGATGAACACGGATATATCGTTCCAGGTCTAGGTGACGCAGGAGATCGTTTATTCGGCACAAAATAGAAAGAAACTGAGGTGTCACGAATGAAACAACCGATCAAGGTCATGACGATTTTCGGAACGAGGCCGGAAGCTGTCAAAATGGCTCCCTTAGTACTCGAATTTCAAAAGCACCCAGAATTTTTCGAACCTATAGTTGCTGTAACGGCACAGCATCGACAAATGCTAGATCAAGTTTTGGACTTGTTTTCCATCGTTCCCGATTATGACTTGAATATAATGAAGGAAAGGCAAACGTTAGCGGATATTACAACCAGGGCTTTAAGTGGGCTTGATTCCGTAATGAAAGAAGCCAAACCCGATATTGTTCTGGTACACGGTGATACCACCACAACTTTTGTTGCGAGCTTAGCCGCCTTTTATAATCAAATCGTCATTGGACATGTGGAAGCGGGGTTGCGTACGTGGAATAAATATTCCCCTTACCCTGAAGAGATGAACCGCCAATTAACGGGCACGATGGCTGACCTTCATTTCGCACCGACTGCCAAAGCGGAAGAGAACTTGTTGAATGAAAACAAGAGAGGCAATATCTTCGTGACCGGTAATACGGCAACGGATGCTTTGAAAACGACGGTTCGCTCCACGTATTCCCATCCGGTTTTAACTGGGTTGGGCAAAGACAGGCTTGTTTTACTGACGGCTCATCGTAGGGAAAATCTAGGAGAACCGATGCGCAATATCTTCAGGGCCGTTAAAAGAATCGTGGCGGACCATGAAGATGTTCAAGTGGTTTATCCAGTACACTTGAATCCTGCTGTACAAGAACTTGCCAATGAGATTCTCGGCGATCATCCCCGTGTCCATTTAATTGAACCGCTGGATGTTTTGGATTTTCATAACTTTGCTTCCAGAGCGTATTTGATTTTGACGGATTCCGGGGGGATTCAAGAAGAGGCCCCTTCACTAGGGGTCCCTGTCCTTGTATTGCGGGATACGACTGAACGTCCTGAAGGAATCAACGCGGGTACCTTGAAGCTGGCAGGAACGGACGAGCGGACAATTGTACAAATGGCGCATGAATTGCTGAACGATCCCGAAGAGCACGAAAGAATGTCAAAGGCCTCAAATCCATATGGTGACGGAAACGCATCAGCCCGGATTGCTGAAGCGGTCCGATACTATTTCAAGCAAATAAGTGAACCACCAACAAGATTTGAATAATAAAAAAGGAAAAGCCAATATCCAAGGGCTTTTCCTTTTTTTATTGTATACTCCTCAATCGTTGAGAAGAAGATAATGGGGAAGGAGGGTGCATTAAAATGAGAGCAATCATTATAGGTATATTTATATTTATTTTTTTATCCACATTCCCCCTTCCGATTGAAAGGGGAGTGGCGTCTGTCATACTGCCCCCACTACCCAAAACGGCTGAATCCCAAAAAGTTAGGGCTGTTGTCACGACGGATCGACCGCTAAGCAATAGGGAGATTATAAAGGTACTTTCTAAATATCCATCATTGAATCTGCGCAATGTTTTTACGGTCGCCCTTGACGGATTTTCCGTACAAGGGAACAGGGAGGAGGTTAAGCGGCTTTGGAAGGAAGATCATATTCAAGCTGTTTCGGAAGTGTCGAAATATCATCCGGCGCTTGATGAAAGTGTCCCATATATTGGCGGCGATCGGGTAAGGAGCTTCTTCGATCAGAAACATCGTCGCATAACTGGAAAAGGAGTGAAGGTCGGTATTATCGATACGGGAATGGATTATACCCATCCGGATTTACAGCATGCGTACAGAGGCGGAAAGGACTTAGTGGATGACGATTCTGACCCGATGGAGACAATGAATCAGGGGGAAATGAACACGATTCATGGAACTCATGTGGCTGGCATCATTGCCGCAAATGGCAAGATGAGGGGAGTGGCCCCGGAAGCTGAAATCTATGCTTACCGTGCATTAGGACCTGGCGGGGCAGGAGATACTGAGCAAGTTTTGGCGGCCGTCGAGTCGGCCATCAAGGATAAAGTCGATGTTTTGAATCTTTCTCTTGGGAATGACATCAACGGACCTGATTTACCGATTTCACTTGCACTAAATAAGGCGGTGGAATCAGGAATTGTTGCTGTCACATCCAATGGTAATTCAGGTCCGGCCGTATGGACGGTCGGATCACCCGGAACGGCGGAGAAAGCGATATCCGTCGGGGCCTCGACTCCTCCTTTGAAAGTGCCTGTTATGGAATACGGGCTTGGTTCAAACCACTATCAATCAGATTTAACCTTGTTGCAAGGGTCAAAAAAATGGAATCTGACCTTTTCGGAAGATATCATGTATGGAGGTATTGGGGAGGAAAGTGACCTAAAGAGGGTGAAGGATAAGATTGTTTTAATGGAGCGCGGAGTACTCACTTTTCAAGAAAAAGCGACCAATGCTGAGAAGGCTGGGGCCAAGGGCGTCATCATCTTTAATAATACAAATGGTATGTTCACCGGTAGCCTAGAGAAAGAGATGAGAATACCAGTTGCTTCTATTAAAAGAAAAGATGGGTTACGCCTTAAAAAGGAATTGGAAGGTCAAGCACATGGAAAAGTTCACTTTGTAAACAAGAAGGAACAAGATAGGCTGGCTGATTTTAGCTCAAGAGGTCCTGTGACGGTGTCATGGGATATTAAGCCAGATGTGCTTGCCCCAGGAGTGGAAATCACGAGCACAATTCCAAAAGGGTACATGGCTCTAGCGGGAACGAGCATGTCCGCTCCGCATGTAGCCGGAGCATGTGCACTTATCTTGCAAAAGCACCCGAACTGGACACCCGAACAAGTGAAGTCTGCATTGATGAGCACGTCCAAGCCATTAAGTAAATCCGTTCAGCATTTGTATCATACCTATGAGCAAGGGGCAGGGCGAATCCAAATTGATGAAGCGATAAAAGCGGATACACTCTTATACCCGAGTTCCTTATCATTTGGAATGTACACTAAAAGGGATGGTATCGAGGAGCACCAACAAGCATTGATTCTTGAAAATACAGGAAAGAATAAAAAACGGTACACGATGATCGTTCCTTTACAAGAAAAAGGGCTGAATTGGGATTTGCCACAATCCCTTACTTTAAACCCTGGGGAAAAGAAGGAAGTGCAATTGGGGCTTCAAGTAAGTCCAGAGAAACTTAGTAAGGGTGTGTATGATGGCTATCTCTTCATAATGGAAGGTAATAAGAAAATATCGCTCCCTTATTTATATGTAAAAGAAGAGCCCGATTACCCAAGGGTGATGGGATTTGAATTCGGAAAAGGAGATCAAGCCAGCACGTACCGTTATGAAATGTATCTCCCTCGTGGAGCAGAGGAATTCGGGATTGCACTCTATGAGGCAGATAGTCTGAGATTTGCGGGGTTCATGGATTGGTCCAGACCAGCTTCATCCGGTATGACGAAAAAAACCATTTTCAAAAAGGATTTACCACCCAATGGAGTGTATAAAGCGATTATCTTTGCGAGGAGGGGAGGAAGGGAAGATCGGATAGAAAAGACGTTACTTATTGAGTGAACATGACAGATGTGTAAAATAAAACTGATGTCAATAGTCAAAAAAAGATATTCTGTGAACAATTCAGTAATATTTACAAACCTGTGACAAATTTCACTAACGACACATTGACATTGATTCTAGCCTATTGTATGCTAACTAAGGATGTAAAATGAGAGGGTTTTCAAATGCCCGACATGCAGAATTTTACAGCATGGATTTTTTTTCTATCCTCCACCAAATTCAACCGCGAGGATGCAACTTTGCATCAAAAGAATTGCCTTCCTTTATGGCAGGGGCTGTTGTTTTGATGTCAGCGATTCTTTCTCAACTAGTCGGATCTTTTGTCAATCCATTTCACCTTCTAAGGGAAATGAATGGACGAACTATGATTCGAACCGCTGCAATTATAATAATTGGCCTTCTTTGTGAACTTGCGTCAGTTAGTTTACAAGCAATGCTCCATTCAGTACGAAAATATTTCTCAGGAGATTAAATGTAAAATGCCAGAAATAAAAATCATGTTCAACAGGCAGAGTAAATATATAGTTTATCTTCTGGCGGTTTATGTTGTTGGATGGGGACTTACGAGTTACCAAGCCGTGTTTGCGGGGCTTATACTGGGTACGATTTTGAGTTTATATAATTTATGGCTGATCAATCAAAAAATCAAGAAATTCAGTCGAGCGCTTGATGAGGGCAAAAAAGTCAAATCTCTTGGTACATTGACACGAATGGCATCCGCAGGTTTTGCGGTACTCGTTGCATTGGAATATCCGGAGCATTTTCATCTGATTAGTGTTGTATGGGGATTAATGACAGCTTATATTGTCATTTTTATAGATTTTTTCATCCAATTAATACGTCGATAGCGGGGAAGAGAGGTGAATATAGTTGAATCATGAAGCACCCTTACATGAATTTATGGGTCTAACCTTTAACTTAAGTAATGTCCTAATGATAACGATAGCAAGCCTGGTTGTATTTATCCTTGCAGTAATTAGCACACGCAAACTTGCGATGAAGCCAACTGGCATGCAGAATTTCATGGAATGGATTATGGATTTCGTTAAGGGTATTATCAATAGTAACATGGACTGGAGAACAGGTGGTCAGTTTCAACTGCTTGGTATGACTTTGCTGATGTACATTTTTGTGTCCAATATGCTCGGTCTTCCATTTGCAATTAGTTACGATGGTGTCCTTTGGTGGAAATCACCAACAGCCGACCCAGTTATCACATTGACTCTTGCAGTCATGGTCCTAGGTTTAACGCATTATTATGCTATAAAAATGAAAGGCGCGAAGGGTTATTTCAAAGCTTATAAAAACCCAATGACTTTCGTAGAGGAATTTACCAATTCCTTGACACTTGGTCTGCGTCTGTATGGTAATATTTATGCTGGTGAGGTTTTATTAAGTCTATTAGCTGGTTCTTTAGCTATGAGTGGAGCTCTAGGTTTTGTCGGAGCGATCGTTCCTACTTTAGTATGGCAAGGCTATAGTATTTTCGTCGGCAGTATCCAAGCATTTATCTTTGTTACGTTAACAATGGTTTATCTGTCTCATAAAGTCAGTGACGACCATTAATTATAAGTTCATTTTGAACTGAAATAATAAAATTTTGATACAATTTTAAGGAGGATATTTATAATGACAGGTTCAGTAGGTCTTCTTGCAGCAGCAATCGCAATTGGTTTAGCAGCACTAGGTGCTGGTATTGGTAATGGTCTTATCGTTTCAAGAACAGTAGAAGGTATCGCTCGTCAACCAGAAGCTCGCGGTATGCTTCAAACTACAATGTTCATCGGGGTAGGTTTAGTTGAGGCGATGCCTATCATCGCAGTAGTTATCGCATTCATGGTATACGGTAGTTAATAGAACCTTTAAAAAGTTCAAAAATGGCGAAGTTCGTTCCATGTGAACCTTCGCCTTTCCTTTATGTCCACAATCCTGTTTTAATACATTTTAAGAGCACAGTTTTCTAAAAGTTCATTTATAAATGAACGCTTAAGAAGTGAAACTCGTGAAGGGAGTGAACCAAGCGTGTTAACAAGCAGCTTTGTACTTGGGTCATCAACTGCCGGCTTCAATGGCGGAGATATGATTTTCCAATTAGTTATGTTTATTATTTTGTTAGCGTTGCTGAAGAAATTTGCATGGGGTCCTCTAATGGGCATCATGACTCAACGTGAAGAACACGTTGCAAATGAAATTCAAGCAGCTGAAGCTAGCAGACAAGAAGCACTTAAATATTTAGAAGAACAACGTGAGATCGTTAAGCAATCTCGCACTGAAGCTGGACAACTTATCGAAAATGCAAAACTTCAAGGTGAAGCGCAGCGTGAAGATATCGTGAAACAAGCACGTCTTGAGGCTGATCGTGTGAAAGAATCAGCGAAGCGTGAAATCGTACAGGAAAAAGAAAAAGCCATCAATGCATTACGCGAGCAAGTGGCATCTTTATCCGTTCTTATTGCTTCTAAAGTAATTGAAAAAGAACTATCTGAAGCTGATCAAGAGCAATTGATTAATGAATACATTCAAGAGGCAGGAGAAGGTAAATGAGCGATATAACAGTAGCAAAACGTTATGCCGTTGCCCTTTTCCAAATTGCGAAAGAGCAAAATCTCATTAACCAACTTGAAGCTGAACTTCGCGTAGTGAATGAAGTTTTTACAAACGATAATGAGCTATTAAGCTTTTTAGCTCATCCTAAAATGACTAAAGATGCTAAGCGTACTGTACTTATCAATGCTTTTACAAGCATTTCTCCTTCCATTCTAAACACTGTACTGTTAATGGTAGAACGTCATCGTACAGATGAAGTACCTGCCATGGCACAAGAGTTTATAGAACTTGCGAATGAAGAAAATTCAGTGGCAGACGCTACAGTCTATACAGTACGTCCATTAACTGAAAACGAAATGGAAGCTGTGTCTTCATCTTTTGCTGCAAAAATCGGCAAAAAACATTTACGCATCACTAATGTTACGGATAGCAATATTCTTGGCGGCATCAAACTTCAAATCGGTAACCGTATTTATGACGGAACGATTAGCGGTAAGCTTGATCGCCTAAGCAAACAACTATTAGGTTAATATTCACAGATAGGGGTGAAATTCATGAGCATCAAAGCTGAAGAAATCAGTGCGCTGATTAAAAAGCAGATTGAAAACTATCAGTCGGAAATTAAAGTAAGCGATGTAGGTACAGTTATCACTGTTGGTGATGGTATCGCTCGCGTTCATGGTTTAGATAATGCAATGGCTGGGGAGCTCTTAGAATTTTCTAATGGTTCAATGGGATTAGCACAAAACCTTGAGCAAAATAACGTAGGTGTTGTTATTCTTGGACCTTTCAGAGATATTCAAGAAGGCAGTGAAGTACGCCGTACGGGCAGAATCATGGAAGTACCAGTTGGAGAAGAATTAATCGGACGTGTTGTAAACCCGCTTGGACAACCTATTGATGGTCTTGGTCCAATCGCTACTACAAAAACTCGCCCAATCGAAAGTCCTGCTACAGGTGTTATGGACCGTAAATCCGTTCATGAACCACTACAAACAGGTATTAAAGCAATCGATGCTCTTGTTCCAATCGGACGTGGACAACGTGAGTTAATCATCGGTGACCGTCAAACTGGTAAAACATCAGTTGCAATCGATACAATCTTGAACCAAGCTGACCAAGATATGATCTGTATCTACGTAGCTATCGGTCAAAAAGAATCAACAGTTCGTGGAACAGTTGAAACACTACGTAAGAATGGTGCTCTAGATTACACAATCGTTGTATCTGCATCAGCTTCTCAACCAGCTCCACTATTATACCTAGCTCCTTATGCTGGTGTAACTATGGCTGAAGAATTCATGTTCTCAGGCAAGCACGTTCTAGTGGTTTACGATGATCTTTCTAAACAAGCATCTGCATACCGCGAACTTTCCTTGCTGCTTCGCCGTCCTCCAGGTCGTGAAGCATTCCCAGGGGATGTATTCTACTTGCATTCACGTTTACTTGAGCGTGCTGCTAAATTGAACGACACTTTAGGTGCTGGTTCAATCACTGCACTACCATTTGTTGAAACACAAGCAGGCGACATTTCTGCATACATTCCAACAAACGTTATTTCCATCACTGATGGACAAATCTTCTTACAATCTGATTTGTTCTTCTCAGGTGTACGTCCTGCGATTAACGCTGGTCTTTCCGTATCACGTGTTGGTGGATCTGCGCAAATTAAAGCGATGAAAAAAGTTGCCGGTACATTACGTCTTGACTTGGCTTCTTATCGCGAATTAGAAGCATTCTCTCAATTCGGATCTGACCTTGATGCTGCTACTCAAGCTAAACTTAACCGTGGTGCTCGTACAGTTGAAGTTCTTAAACAAGATTTGAATAAACCAATTAAAGTAGAAAAACAAGTTATGATTTTCTACGCATTAACAAAAGGCTTCCTAGATGATATTCCGGTTTCGGATATCCTTCGTTTCGAAGAAGAATACTATGTGTTCCTAGATCGTTCTCATCCAGAATTATTAGATCACATTCGCACAACAAAAGGTCTTCCTGAAGACGCTGCTATGGTTGCTGCTATTAACGAATTCAAAAAGAACTTCGTTATTTCTGAATAATAAGGTCTAAATAATTTTTAAAGGGTGGTGAGAATGAATGGCCTCTTTACGCGATATTAAGTCTCGGATAACTTCAACGAAAAAGACGAGTCAAATTACAAAAGCGATGCAAATGGTATCCGCTTCAAAAATGAACCGTGCGGAAGCTAATGCTAAAGCATATGTTCCATATATGGAAAAAATTCAAGAAGTAGTATCTAGTATTGCGAACGGAAGCGCGGATGCATCTCATCCAATGCTTGCCAAGCGTCCAGTGAAGAAAACCGGTTACCTGGTGATCACATCGGACCGTGGTTTGGCAGGGGCATACAACAGTAGCGTCCTTCGTCAAGTTCATAAAACAATTCTTGAACGCCATAAATCCAATGATGAGTTTGTCATTATCGCAATCGGAAGGGTTGGCCGTGATTTCTTTGTCAGCCGTGGCATGCATGTAGAGCTTGAAGTAATCGGTGTTCCTGATCAGCCGTCTTTCGCTGACATCAACACACTTGCTAAATCGACAGTGAATTTGTATCTAAATGAACTGTGTGATGAGCTTTATATGTACTATAACCATTATGTCAGCCCAATCCAACAGGACGTAACGGAAAAGCAAGTCCTTCCGTTATCGGACTTTGATACTTCCAATGCTCAATTGACATCCTATGAATTTGAACCGAATGCGGAAGAAATTCTTGAGGTTTTACTTCCTCAGTACGCTGAAAGTTTAATTTATGGTGCATTGTTAGATGGTAAAGCAAGTGAGCACTCTGCACGTATGACAGCAATGAAAAATGCAACCGACAATGCGAAAGAATTGATCGATTCACTTTCATTGCAATATAACCGTGCACGTCAAGCCGCAATCACTCAAGAAATTACCGAAATTGTCGGTGGCGCAGCTGCTTTAGAATAGATGTAATGATGGGGGCGGTCCGGCGGACGATGCTTGGCCGTTCCATAAATATGATAGTCGTTATAAGCAACGTAAGGAGGGAAAACGATGAATATAGGACGCGTTACTCAAGTTATGGGTCCGGTTGTTGACGTGAAATTCGAAGACGGACAACTTCCTAAGATCTATAACGCGTTAAGAATCGAAAATAAAGCGTCTGGTACAGGACTAACTCTCGAAGTAGCCCTTCAACTAGGTGATAATACAGTTCGTACTGTTGCAATGTCTTCCACGGACGGTTTAACTCGTGGTGCAGAAGCACTTGATACAGGAGCACCGATTTCCGTTCCTGTAGGTGATGTAACTCTAGGTCGCGTTTTCAACGTATTAGGGGAAAATATCGATCTATTTGATCCACTTACAGCAGATGTACGTCGTGATCCAATTCACAGACAAGCACCAACTTTTGAGGAACTTTCAACACAAGTTGAAATCCTTGAAACTGGTATCAAAGTAGTAGATTTACTTGCACCTTACATCAAAGGTGGTAAAATCGGTCTCTTCGGTGGAGCCGGTGTTGGTAAAACTGTACTTATCCAAGAACTTATTAACAACATCGCCCAAGAACACGGTGGTATTTCCGTATTCGCTGGTGTAGGTGAGCGTACTCGTGAAGGGAATGACCTTTTCTACGAGATGACTGACTCTGGTGTTATTAAGAAAACAGCGATGGTATTCGGACAAATGAACGAGCCACCAGGTGCACGTATGCGTGTAGCTCTTAGTGGTTTGACAATGGCTGAATATTTCCGTGACGAACAAGGACAAGACGTTCTTTTCTTCATCGATAACATCTTCCGTTTCACTCAAGCAGGTTCTGAGGTTTCTGCCCTACTAGGACGTATGCCTTCAGCGGTTGGTTACCAACCTACCCTTGCTACAGAAATGGGTCAATTACAAGAGCGTATCACTTCAACTAATAAAGGTTCTGTTACATCTATCCAAGCAATTTATGTACCTGCCGATGACTATACGGATCCGGCTCCAGCTACAACTTTCGCTCACTTAGATGCAACGACTAACCTTGAACGTAAACTTTCTGAAATGGGTATCTACCCTGCGGTTGATCCATTGGCTTCTTCTTCTCGTGCGCTTAGCCCAGAGGTTGTTGGAGCAGAGCACTATAATGTTGCTCGTCAAGTACAATCAACATTACAGAAATATAAAGAACTTCAAGATATCATCGCAATCTTGGGTATGGATGAATTAAGCGAAGACGAGAAAGTAATCGTTGCTCGTGCTCGTAGAATCCAAAACTTCTTGTCACAAAACTTCCACGTGGCTGAACAATTTACTGGTCAAAAAGGTTCTTACGTACCAGTAAAAGAAACAGTTCAAGGATTCAAAGATATCCTAGCTGGAAAATATGACGAGCTTCCTGAAGATGCATTCCGTTTAGTTGGCCGTATCGAAGAAGTTATTGCTAAAGCAAAAGAAATGGCTTAATTAAGGGAACTAGGAGGTAATGAAATGAAGACCATTAAAGTCAATGTTGTTACTCCCGATGGCCCAGTATATGAAGCAGAAGTTGAAATGGTAAGCACGAAAGCTAAAAGTGGTGAGCTGGGAATTATGGCTGGACACGTTCCAACCGTAGCTCCCCTTACTATCGGTGCTGTTCGTCTTAAAAATGGAAACAACACAGACTATGTAGCTGTAAATGGTGGCTTCCTAGAAGTTCGCCCTGATGTGGTAACCATTTTAGCTCAATCTGCTGAAAGAGCTGAAACTATCGATCTTGCACGTGCTCAAGCAGCAAAAACACGTGCAGAACAAAGATTGCAGAACAATGATGGATCTAATGACTCGAAAAGAGCTAATTTAGCACTTAAACGGGCTGTAAACCGGATTCAAATTGCAGAAATGCGATAAATTTCAAAGAAAAAGCACCCCACTTTCCACTTGGAAAGTGGGGTGCTTTTTTATGTTTTAGCAAAAGGCCACATTGAATTAATCGGTTGTCACATCATGTAGTATGATGTTGACAAGTATAAAAAATTATCGGATTTGGAGGAAAAGTATTTCCCTATTTGATTCGCTGAGCCATGACACTGCGTTTTACGGAATGTTATAATGTATACGCTTACATTTATTGGATGTAGTCTCGGAATATCAGATTGCTTCTAAAAAAAGGTGTACCCGCATACTTTTTTAAAACGGGGTTACTTACCTAAAATGAAGACAAGTGTACCATTTAAACATGATTCTTCTATAAAGGGTGATGGACATGGGACAGCTGCATATTTACCAAAATAATTATTTAATTGTATTCGTTTTTCTCAGCTTAGGAATCTTACTTCCACTAGTGGCACTATTTCTTGGAAAGCTTCTTAGACCAAATAAACCGAATGAGATGAAATATACGACCTACGAAAGTGGAGTGGAACCTTTTCAGGACTCCAGGGTTCAGTTCAATGTCAGGTATTATTTATTTGGATTGATGTTCGTCATCTTTGATGTAGAAACCGTTTTTCTTTATCCTTGGGCGGTTGCATATGATGAATTGGGATTGTTTGCTCTGATTGAGATGCTATTTTTTGTCCTTATCCTATTGTTAGGCCTAATTTATGCTTGGAAAAAGAAGGTGTTAAAGTGGAATTGAAATTAGATAACCTTACCCGTGAAGAAATGGAAGAAATGCGTCAAAGTGTCTTTTTATCCACGCTTGAGCAAGTAAAGGCGTGGGCTAGAAGCAATTCATTATGGCCAATGACTTTCGGGCTCGCATGTTGTGCCATTGAAATGATGGGGGTGGGATCCTCCCATTATGATTTGGATCGATTTGGTTCCTTTTTTCGTACTTCACCGAGACAATCGGATGTCATGATCGTTTCTGGCACAGTGACGAAAAAAATGGCCCCTATTTTAAGGCGCCTATATGACCAAATGCCAGAACCGAAATGGGTGATTGCAATGGGATCCTGTGCAACGGCTGGAGGCCCATATGTCCATTCCTATTCAGTGGTTAAAGGGGTAGACCAGATTGTGCCCGTTGATGTTTATATTCCTGGGTGCCCTCCTAATCCGGCAGCACTGATTTACGGAATCAATAAATTGAAAGAAAAAATCAGATATGAAGCCAAAACCGGAAAGCGGGTGATTTAAATGAGTGATGAGCAAGACTTAGCTCAGCAGAAAAAGGAGGCCGCGGCAAAAGCGAAAGCAGCAGCCCTGGCCCGAAAGCAGGTAAAAGAGAGTGGATCAGAAGCAGAAGGGGACAACCTAGATATAGCGAAGCAGAAGGCAGCCGCCGCGGCAAAAGCGAGAGCAGCAGCCCTGGCCCGAAAACAGGCAAAAGAGAGCGGAACAGAAGGAAGAGAAGAAGACAACCTAGATATAGCGAAGCAGAAGGCAGCCGCCGCAGCAAAAGCGAAAGCAGCAGCCCTGGCCCGAAAACAGGCAAAAGAGAGCGGAACAGAAGGAGGAGAAGAAGACAACCTAGATATAGCGAAGCAGAAGGCAGCCGCCGCGGCAAAAGCGAGAGCAGCAGCCCTGGCACGAAAACAGGCAAAAGAGAGCGGAACAGAA